>NZ_FOZD01000001.1:0-1430725 GCF_900113185.1 Agromyces sp. CF514
ACGCTGTTGAGTTCTCAAGAACCAGACGCCACAAAACCAGACACCCACAACCCGTGGACCTGCAATTCAGGGCAACCTGCCAACCATACCACCACCCAGCACACCCAAACCGGAAACCAGCTGAGAACACCAAGAGGAGAAAGGTTCAATCCTAGACTTGAAATCACCGAGTCGCATTCCTGCGCCTTCGAGGTTATTTGGCTAGAACCGCACCCGACCATCCGGCCCGAAGACCCGACCGCCGCGGCGACATGGATAAACATACGCACCCCCACCCCGACCACACAAATCCAACACACACCCCGGGCGTGTCGCACGCATGCCGGGGCACCCGGTGCGCTGGACGCGACATCCGCTCGCCTCTGGTCACCCGCCGCCGTTAGCATTCAGCGAACCCGACGAGGAGCCCGATGACGAACGAACTCGCCCACTCCGCACCCGCCGCATCACCCGCCGGCTGGTACCCCGATCCGAGCGGAGCGCCGACGCTCCGCTGGTGGGACGGCCTCCGTTGGACCGAGCACACCACGGCCGGCGCGGCCGGCGCATCGGGCGCGCCCGTGCTGCGACCCTACGGCGAGCATCTCGTCCACACGCAGGTGCCGGCGGGGACCCCGACCTCGACGCCGTGGATCTGGCTGATGATCGCGCTCCCGCTGCTCGGCGTGATCCCCCTGTTCGGCTTCGACATGACCGGCTACATGGTCGATTCGATCACCGACCCGATGGCGCAGTTCCGCATGTACCTCGACCCCTGGTACCTCAGCGCACTCGTCCTCGGCTGGACCGCCTACGGGCTCGGGGTCTGGTTCGCCGCCCTCGACCGCGCCGAGCTGCGACGTCGGGGCTTCGGCCGGCAGTTCCACTGGGCCTGGACGTTCCTGTCGAGCCTCGTCTACGTGATCGGCCGGTCAGTGGTGGTCAAGCGACAGGCCGGGCGCGGCACCGCACCCATGCACGTCGCGATCTGGACGACCGTCGCGACGTTCATCGGCACCATGATCTGGGTGATCGTCATGACGGCGCAATTGGTGCAGGCGACCATGGAGTACTCCGGCGCGTACGCCGGGGCGCTGTAGCAGCGGCATCCGCTGGTCTCGGGACGGCACCGCGGAGGCGCCTGACCGGTCGCGGGTCAGGGCTGCAGCATCACCTTGACCGCGCGGCGCTCGTCCATCGCGGCGTACGCCTCGGCCGCGTCGGCGAGCGACAGCTTCAGGTCGAAGACGAGTCCGGGCTCGATCGCGCCCGAGAGCACGTCGGGCAGCAGTTCCTCGATGTAGCCGCGCACGGGTGCGACGCCCCCGTTGACGCCGACGTTGCGATTGAAGAGCGGGCGAACGGGCAGCTCGGGCCCGCCGTTCGGCGCGCCGACGTAGCCGACCATGCCGCCCGGTCGGGTCGAACGGATCGCCTGGTCCATCGACTCCTTGGTGCCCACGCACTCGAGCACGCGATCGGCGCCGATGCCGCCGGTGAGCGCCTGCACCGCGGCCACGCCCTCGTCGCCGCGCTCCTCGACGATGTGGGTCGCTCCGAACGTGCGCGCGAGCGCCTGCCGGTCGGCGTGCCGCGACATCGCGATGATCGTCGTGGCGCCGAGGCGCTTCGCGGCGATGATCGCGCAGAGGCCGACGGCACCGTCGCCCACGACCGCGACCGAGTCGCCGGGCCCGACGCCCGCCGAGACGGCCGCGTGATGGCCGGTGCCCATGACGTCGCTCAGGGTCAGGAGTCCGGGCACGAGATCGGCGGTGACCTCTTCGCGGACCGGCACGAGCGTGCCGTCGGCGAGGGGAACGCGCACGCGCTCGCCCTGCCCGCCGTCGGCGAAGCCGCCGAGCCGGTCGCCGCCGCCCCACCATCCGCCGTTCAGGCACGAGGTGCTGACGCCGTTGCGGCAGTTCGCGCAGATGTTGTCGCACACGTAGAAGGGTGCGATCACGAAGTCCCCGACGTCGATGAGCGTCACGTCGTCACCCACAGCCTCGACGACGCCCACGAACTCGTGCCCGATGCGGTGGGGCTCGTGCGTCGGGGTCACGCCGCGATACGGCCAGAGGTCGGACCCGCAGACGCAGGCCGCCACGACGCGCACGACGGCGTCGCCGCCGGTCGAGAGCACGGGGTCGGGAACGGTCTCGACGCGGATGTCGCGGGCGGCGTGGATCACGGTGGCGAGCATGGTTCGAGCCTACGCGCGGAGACCGCCGCGGAGTAGGGCGGAGGGGAGCAGGGGCGCGGGCCTCGATACGGCGCAGGGCGCCTGCTCGACCGGCGAGCGGCTGGGCGCTGCGGATCAGACGTGCGGGACGAACTCCTGCCAGGCGATCCGCTTCTCGCGGCGCGGGTCGACCGCGACCCGGTCGACCGCGTCGAAGACGAGGGTGCGCCGCATCCGCTCGTCGTAGCGGGGCCAGCCCTCGCAGGGCGCGCCGGAGGCCGCGAACGACACCCAGTGCGCCTGCATCCGTCGTCCGACCCCGCGGTAGAGGCGTCGCCCGCCGAGCAGGGTGAGCCCGGCACCGGTGAGCGTGTCGAACTTCTCGAACAGGGCGAACAGCTCGAGGCCGTGCGTCGCGTCGAGGCCCAAGAGGCGGGGCATCCGAGGGGCTGCGTCGAAGCGGTAGAACCAGACCGGCTCGTACCGCGAGTGCCGCTCGGCGACCTTCACGGTCGGGAACCAGAACGTGAAGTCCCCGGCGAAGTCGGCCGCCGGGCGACGTTCGGGCAGGCCGGGGTACTGGCGCTTGATGGCCTTGCGCGACTTCTTGCGCGTGTTCGCGAAGATCGCGCGGATGCGCGGCTTCGTGGTCGGGAGGATGTCGATGCGCCCGGCGAACAGCGACCCCTCGCGGTCGTTCGTGCCGATCAGCAGCGGTATGCGGTGCGCCGTGCCGTCGCGGAACGCGTCGAGCGGACGCTCCGGCAGGAACTCGCCGTCGATCACGGGCGCGAGGCTGATCGTGCCGGGGCTCTCGTCGGGCGTGCGCTGCGCCAGCCTGGTCGTCGCGTCGGCGAGCACGCGGGGGCTCGCCGCCAGGAGCATCGCGGCCGCGTCCTCGCCCGACTCGCTCTCGAGGTCGTCGTCGTCGACCAGGCGGCTGAGCGTGCCGACGTACTCGGCGGCCCACCGCGCGGCGACCTCGGGCAGGTAGACCGCGTTCGCGGGCGAGCTCTGCGCGATCGCCCGCGAGAAGAGGCCCTCGGCCGCGGGCACCGCCATGAGGGTCGTGACCGAGTTCGCGCCCGACGACTCCCCGAACAGGGTGACCCGGTCGGGGTCGCCGCCGAAGGCCGCGATGTTGCGGCGCACCCATTCGAGCGCGGCGACCTGGTCGCGGAGCCCGACATTGGCCTCGAACGGATGCCGCGGGCCGGCGTAGGCCCGGAAGTCCAGCCACCCGAGCGCTCCGAGCCGGTAGTTCAGGCTCACGTAGACGACGCCGTGCCGGCGCACGAGTCCCTCGCCCTGCCGCGGATACTCGTCGGAGGATCCGACGCTGTACGCGCCGCCGTGCACGAACACCATGACGGGCCGCAGCGGGCCGCCCGCGGCATCCGGTGCCGTCACGTTCACGCGCAGGCAGTCCTCGCTTCGGGGCAGCCGCGGGTGGGCGCCGATGAACTGGCCCCGTCGGTTCTGCGGCGCGACCGGCCCGAACTCGGCGGCGTCGAGCACGTCGCCCCAGCCGGCGCGCGGGGCCGGAGCGCGGAAGCGGCCCTCGCCCTCGGTCGAGGCCGCATACGGGATGCCGCGCCACATGCGCAGGCCGCGCCGGCGGACGCCGCGAACGGCTCCGCGGTCGGTGTCGACGACGAGGTCGTCGGTGCGGATGCCACCCCCCACGAGCATGCGGGGAGCATACCCGCCGCCGGTGAACGCAAGGGGCTGGGACCGCGATGAACGTGCGAGGCGACGCGGATGTCCGTGGGATGCGACAGGATGCACGGGTGAACGGAATCCGCGGCTTCTGGCGAGCCCTGCCCACCGAGGGGCGGTGGCTCCTGTCGACCGTCGCGATCCAGACGCTCGGGCGCGGACTCACGCTGCCGTTCACGATCATCTACCTGCACGAGGTGCGGGGGTTCGACCTCGCGCTCTCGGGCACGCTCATGGGCCTCATCGCCGTCGTCGGGCTCATCGTGACCGGGCCGGGCGGCAGCCTCATCGACCGGTACGGCGCCCGTCGCATCCTGATCGTCGGCCTGATCGCCATGCTCCTCGGCAACGTGCTGCTCGCGTTCGCGACCCACCCCGCCGTGGCCGCGGTCGGGCTCGTGCTCATCGGCGTGAACTTCGGCGTCTCGTGGCCCGGGTTCAATGCGCTCATCGCGAGCGTCGTCACGGGCGACCTGAGGCAGCAGTACTTCGGCATCAACTTCGCGCTCGTGAACCTCGGCATCGGCGTCGGCGGCATCATCGGCGGGTTCTACGTGAACGTCGAGGCGCCCGAGACGTTCGTCACGATCTTCCTCGTCGACGCGGCCAGCGCGCTCATTCCCATGGCCCTGCTGCTCGGGCCGCTGCGGCACGTGCGCACGCAGGCCGACGCGCCCGCCGACGGCGAGGCCGCAGAAGGGGGCGGGTACCTGCAGATCATCCGCCGGCCGGCCGTGATCTGGGTGACCCTGCTCACCTTCGTCGCGATGTTCGTCGGATACGGGCAGATGGAGGCCGGCTTCCCCGCGTTCGCCCGGCAGGTCGCCGAGGTGCCGACCAGCACGATCGGCTTCGCGTTCGCCGCGAACACGCTCGTGATCGTGCTGCTGCAGTTCGCGGTGCTGAAGCGGATCTCCGGCAGGCGGCGCACGCGCGTCATGTGGGTCATGGCGCTCGTCTGGGCCGTCTCCTGGCTGCTGCTCGGCGCGACCGGACTCGTGCCCGGCACCTTCGCCGCCACGATCGGCGTCATCGCCTTCATGGCCGTCTTCGCGTTCGGCGAGACACTGCTGCAGCCGACGGTTCCGGCCGTGTACAACGACCTCGCTTCCGACCACAACCGCGGTCGCTACAACGCCGTCAACTCCGCCGCGTTCCAGGGCGGCGCGATCGCCGGGCCGATCGCCGCGGGATTCCTGCTCGACCACGGCCTGCACGGCGTGTTCATCGGCATCATGGTCGTCTGCTGCCTCGGCATCGGCGTCATGGCCCTCGCGCTCGAGCGCCGCATCACGCCCGCCGTGAACGGCGTCGTCGAGCCGCAGCCGGTGGTCGACTGACGGTCGGCCCCTCGGCAGACCGGCGCACCTCCGGCTGAAGCCCGGCCGCCGGAATGACGGGGCGAGCTACCCGGCGGTCTTGGGCAATGGCGGCACGATCGTGCGCAGCGACCACCCGAACAGCACGAACATCGCGCCGACCGCACCGGCGAACAGCGCAACGCCGAACGCGACGACCGACGTGAACAGCGACGCCCTCAGGAACGAGGCGTTCATGACCGTCGTGCGCACCGGGTCGTCCTGGTCGAGCTCGGCGTAGGTCTTGCCCCCGCCGATCTCCTCGGCGTGCATGGCGATGACCCCGGCCTGGACGAACGCGTCGATCGGGCCGTTGACGGTCTGCCCCGCGAGGATCGGAGCGTCGTCGGGGATCACGATCTTCTCGGCGGCCAACTGGTTCGACACCGACGCCCACGCCACGATCGCGACGACGATGAGCAGGATGCCGCCGATGATGCCGGCGAGCCCCGTCAACCGCACCACGTTCACCTGCGTGCGGTTGAGCACCGCGCCACCTGTCTCGAAATTCTCAGTCATCGCATCCCCCCGAAAGCCGACGTGTGACTCCACCGTATCGGTCGCAGGACTCCCCGAACAGGCGGAAAGCGCCCGGCGTGGCGTGGCGCCGCGCGGATGCGTCGCTACAGCCTCGCGGCCTTCGCGCGCAGGCTGTCGCGCTCCCGCTCGTTGCCGGTGAGGCGGGCCGCGGCCTCGAGCTCGGACCTCGCCTCGTCGGTACGGCCGAGTCGGGCGAGCAGTTCGCCGCGCACCGCCGGGAGCCCGGCGTAGCCGGCCAGCCGTCCGCCGGCGACGAGTTCGTCGACCAGCAGCAGTGCCGACCCGGGGCCGGTGGCCATCGCGACGGCCACCGCCCGGTTCAGGTCGACCACGGGCGAGGGGGCGATGCGGCCCAGCGCCTCGTAGAGCACGACGATGTGCGCCCAGTCGGTGTCGTCGAAGGTCGGGGCGACCGCATGGCACTCGGCGATCGCCGCCTGCAGTCCGTAGGCGGCCCGACCACGGCCGATGCCGTCGGCCTTCGCCAACGCCGCTCGGCCGCGGACGATCTGGGCGCGATCCCAGCGCACGCGTTCCTGCTGGTCGAGCGGGATCGCCGACCCGTCGGGCGCCGTGCGCGCGGGGAAGCGCGCCGCGGTGAACTCCATGAGCGCCACCAGCGACCACGCCTCGGGTTCTCGCGGCATGAGGCCCGCGACCACCCGGGCGAGACGCAGGGCCTCGTTCGAGACATCCGCCCGCATCCATTCCGCCCCGGACGCCGGGACGTGCCCCTCGTTGAACACGAGGTAGAGCACCTGCAGCACCGAAGCGAGGCGGGCCGGATACTCGTTCGGCTCGGGCACCTCGAACGGCACGTTCGCGGCCGCGAGGGTCTTCTTGGCCCGCACGATGCGCTGCTGCACGGTCGCGGTCGGCACGAGGAACGCGCGTGCGATCTCCTCGGTCGTGAGGCCGCCCACGATGCGCAGGGTGAGCGCGATCTGCGCCTCGCGCGAGAGCACGGGGTGGCACGACACGAAGATGAGCCGCAGCACGTCGTCGTCGATCGTGTCGGGGTCCCAGAAGACCTCGGATGCCGCGCCGCCGCGCTCCTCGAGGTCGCGCGCCATGGCGGCGTAGCGCTCGTCGAGCCGTTCGCGGCGGCGCCATCCGTCGATCGCACGACGCTTGGCGACCGTCGTCAGCCACGCACCCGGATTGGCGGGGACGCCCTCGGCCGGCCACTGTCTGAGCGCCTCGACGAGCGCCTCCTGCGCGAGGTCCTCGGCCTGCCCGACGTCGCCGACGAACCGGGCCAGGGTCGCGACGATGCGCGCGGACTCGATGCGCCAGACGGCGGCGACGGCGCGGCGGGCGCGCTCGTCGGCCGTGCGGTCCGCCTCGACGGCGGCCGCCGGGGCGGCCTCACCGGCCGACCCGGCCGCGCCCGCGGCATCCGTTGCTCCCATGTTGACGACCGGTCGCCGCTCAGTCGGCGCGACGCTCGGCTGCGGCCGCTGCCGATGCCCTGATGACGGCATCGGAGTCTGCGCGCCAGCCGGCCTCCTTCTGGATCCACTCGTTGTCCTGGGGGAAGTCCTCGAGCTCGTTCACGCGCCGCACCTCGAGCTTCGCGCCAGGTCCGAGGGGGCACCGCTTGGCCCACTCGGCGGCCTCTTCGGCACTCGACGCCTGGATGATCCAGAAGCCGTTGAACAGCTCCTTCGTCTCGCCGTAGGGGCCGTCGGTGACGACCGGAGGCGTCGTGTCGAAGTCGACGACGAAGCCCTCCTTCGCGTCGGTCAGCCCCTCGCCGCCGAGCAGGACGCCGGCCTTGATGAGCGACTCGTTGTAGGCGCCCATGGCGGCGATGACCTCGTTGAAGTCGAGCTGCTCGTAGGCCTCGACGGCCGCATCGTTCGAGCGCATGATCAGCATGTACTTCACGGTGTTCTCCTCGTTTCGTGTGGCCGGACGGCCGGTTCGGGAAGCGCCGAAGGGCCGCCTCACTCATGCGTCGAACGAGCGGATGCCGGATCGACACGTTCGCGGAACTTTTTCGGCGGCCGCCCGGACGCAAGGATCCGGGCGGCCGGAACCGCGTCGCTCCTAGTGCTCCCGCTCGGCGCGCTCCACCCTCAGCGTCTCGCCCGACGGGTCGAGCGCGACCACGACCGCGTCGCCGTCGCGGATGTCTCCGGAGAGGAGCGCCCGCGCCAGGCGGTCGTCGATCTCGCGCTGCATGAGGCGGCGCAGCGGCCTGGCGCCGTAGAGCGGGTCGTAGCCGCGCTCGGCGAGCCAGGCCCGCGCGTCAGGCGTGACCGCGAGCTCGAGCCGGCGCTCGTGCAGCCTCGCCGACAGGCGGTCGACGTAGAGGTTCACGATCTCGGCGAGTTCCTCTTGGGTCAGCGCCGAGAACACGACGAGGTCGTCGAGCCGGTTCACGAACTCGGGCTTGAACGACTGCCGCACGGCCTGCATGACCGCGTCCTCCTTCTGCTCCCACGAGAGCGTCGGGTCGACGAGGTACTGCGAGCCGAGGTTCGACGTGAGGATCATGATGACGTTGCGGAAGTCGACCGTGCGGCCCTGGCCGTCGGTCAGCCGACCGTCGTCGAGCACCTGGAGCAGCACGTCGAAGACCTCGGGGTGGGCCTTCTCGACCTCGTCGAACAGCACGACCGAGTACGGGCGGCGGCGCACGGCCTCGGTGAGCTGGCCGCCCTGGTCGTAGCCGACGTAGCCCGGGGGAGCACCGACGAGCCGCGAGACCGAGAACTTCTCGCCGTACTCCGACATGTCGATGCGCACCATGGCGTGCTCGTCGTCGAAGAGGAACTCTGCGAGCGCCCGGGCCAGCTCGGTCTTGCCGACGCCCGTCGGGCCGAGGAAGAGGAACGAGCCGGTCGGGCGGTTCGGGTCACTGATGCCAGCCCGAGTGCGGCGCACGGCATCGGCGACGGCCGCGACCGCGCGCTTCTGGCCGATGAGGCGCTTGCCCAGCTCGGCCTCGAGGTGGAGCAGCTTCTCGGTCTCGCCCTGGAGCAGGCGCCCGACCGGGATGCCGGTCCAGGCCGCGATCACGGCCGCGATGTCCTCGTCGGTGACCTGCTCGTTGACCATGCGCGGCTCGTCGGCCTGCGTCGACTCGGCGCGCTCGGCCTCGACGAGGTCGCGCTGGAGGCGGGCGATCGTCTCGTATTCCAGCCGCGACGCCGTGGCGTAATCGGCCTCGCGCATGGCGCGGTCGCGGGCCGTCACGGCCTCGTCGAGCTGCTTCTTCAGGTCGCCGACGCGGTTCAGCGACATCCGCTCGCGCGTCCATCGCGCCTCGAGGTCGGCGAGCTCGCGCTCCTTGCCGACGAGCGTCTCGCGCAGCTTCGCGAGCCGCTCCTTCGACGCGTCGTCCTTCTCCTTCTTGAGGGCGAGCTCCTCGATCTTCATGCGGTCGACCTCGCGCTTGAGCTGGTCGATCTCGATCGGGCTCGAGTCGATCTCCATCTTGAGGCGCGACATGGCCTCGTCGATGAGGTCGATCGCCTTGTCGGGCAGCTGGCGCGACGTGATGTAGCGATTGCTGAGGGATGCCGCGGCGACGAGTGCGGCATCCGTGATCGTCACGCCGTGGTGGGCCTCGTAGCGGCCCTTGAGCCCGCGGAGGATCGCGACCGTGTCCTCGACGGACGGCTCGCCGACGTAGACCTGCTGGAAGCGGCGTTCGAGCGCGGCATCCTTCTCGATGTACTCGCGGTACTCGTCGAGCGTCGTGGCGCCGATGAGGCGCAGCTCGCCGCGCGCGAGCATGGGCTTCAGCATGTTCGATGCCGCGACGGAGCCCTCGCCGCCACCGGCTCCCATGAGCAGGTGCAGCTCGTCGACGAAGGTGATGACCTCGCCGTCGGACTCGTCGATCTCCTTCAAGACGGCCTTCAGCCGCTCCTCGAACTGGCCGCGGTACATCGCGCCCGCGACGAGCGCCGAGATGTCGAGCGAGATGAGCTGCTTGCCCTTCAGCGACTCGGCCACGTCGCCCGCGACGATGCGTTGGGCGAGGCCCTCGACCACGGCGGTCTTGCCGACGCCGGGCTCGCCGATGAGCACGGGGTTGTTCTTGGTGCGGCGCGTGAGCACCTGGCTGACGCGACGGATCTCGGCGTCACGACCGATGACCGGGTCGAGCTTGCCCGCCTTCGCGATCTCGGTGAGGTTGACGCCGTACTGTTCGAGCGCCGACTTCTGCTCTTCCTGCGAGCTCGGCGCGCCCTGCATGTTCGCCACTCAGAACTCCCTTCGTCTCAAACTTGAGTGTACTTAACTCAACTTTGCGAAGTGGGTCGATATTCCGGCATTCGCACGCAATCGCCCCCCGGTTCACGGTAGACGGATGCCGCGGCGAGCGCTATCACCCTGCAGGCGAAGGTATCGAGTCGCCCAGCAGCAGGACGAGCAGGCGACGCAGCTCGACCTGCTCGTCGGCATCGAGCCGCGCGAGCAGCACGCCCTGCGCCCCGTCGACCGCGACGTCGAGATCGACGAGACGAGCCCGGCCCGCTTTCGTGATCTCGACGCTGTTGCGCCGACGGTCCCGCTCGTCGGGGGAACGCGCGATGAGGTCGGATGCCTCGAGTTCACCGAGCACGGCGTGCAGGTCGCTGCGGTCGAGGCCGAGCCTGCGGCCGAGCTCCGCCTGGCTCACCGAGCCGCCCTCGGCCAGGGCGTGCAGCACGGAGAAGTGATGCCTGCGCATGCCGTGCGCGCCGAGCGCAGCCCCGACCGCACCTGCGCCGACCGCCGCCGCCCGGCTCAGGAGC
Organism: Agromyces sp. CF514; assembly: GCF_900113185.1. NCBI lineage: Bacteria > Bacillati > Actinomycetota > Actinomycetes > Micrococcales > Microbacteriaceae > Agromyces > Agromyces sp. CF514. The sequence continues at coordinate 10,536 of NZ_FOZD01000001.1, forward strand.
CAGCTGGGCAGGCCAACCAGGCGGCTCGGCGGCGCCGGCTGCACGTGCGCCATGCCCGAGTCGCGCTCATCGGATGGCGCGCTCATGCGGCAGCGGGCGCCGGTGCGGGCGCGGGTGCGGCCAGGGGCGCGGCAGCGGCGGAGCCGGACGCCGGTTCCACGACGGGCGCCGGCGTCGGGCCCGCGCCGCCGGTCCGCCAGGTCGGCGTGACCCGCAGTCCGGCGATGCGCCATCCTGCAGGCGTCTCGCGGACGCCGAACCGGTAGACCGCGCCGATCACCTGCACCGGCACTCCATCGGCGTGGGCGAAGTGGGCGATCAGGTTGGCGCGGACCTCGGCGGTACGAACGCGGGGCGTCGGCGACGAGCCCTCGTCGACGATCACATTCGTCATCACGTGGTGCAGGCGTTCGAAGCCGACGTGGTTGCGGGTCGCCTGGGCGATCACCGCGTCGCGGCCCTCGGCGGTGCCGCCCGGGGTGGTCGCCGTCGCATCGTCTGTGAAGAGCTCTCGGAGCACGTCGAAGCGATGCTCGTCGAGCGCCGCGCCCAGGCGGGCGACGAGCTCGGCGAGGTGCACGCGATCCCGATCGGTGATCAGGTCGACACCTGCATCGGTGTTCGAGGCGGCTATGGCAGCGGCAGTGCTCATGATCTCGCTCATCTCGTCGAGGGATTGAACGTTGGAATGACCAACGTTGGTGCTACCAACATTAGCGAGACAAGTCGAGAAGGCAAGGCCCGAGAGCGAAGCTATACAGACGTGTTCGGTTTGTGATATCCATATCCCGTACAAACATGTACGGATTCTGGAGAAGCAGGAGTGATCATGTCGACACCGTTCATCTTCATCACCACCCTCGGCGTGCCGGCCGAGCACTGGGGCGCGGCGCGCGAGTCCGTCGCGCGGTATTCCGCCTTCATCGCCGAGCGCGAGCCCCGGATGCTCGCGTTCAGCGCAGCCTTCGACGCGGCCCGCCGTGAGGTCGCGCTCGTGCACGTGCTCGCCGACGCGGAGTCGGCCGATGCGCACCTGCCCATCGCCCACGAGCACATCGGCGCCGGACTTCGACTCGCCGAGACGCGTCGCATCGAGGTCTTCGGGGAGCCCGGACCCGGGATCGAGGGCCTGCTCCGGGTCAACGCCGCCCAGGGGGTCGACGTGCAAGGGTCCGAGGACCTCGTCGGAGGCTTCGTTCGCCACGCGGCATGAACGCGCGGGTCCGGGCCGTCAGACCCGGACCCGCATGTTCCGACGCGGCGTGACGCCCGGTCGGTCGACGCGAGGCCGCGCTCAGCCCACCCGCAGGAGCGAACGGATCGTCGACCGGATGAGGCCGCCTGCCGCCGCCTCGTCGAGGCGGCCCGCATCGACCTCGGCTGCGGCGGCATGGAGGATCGAGAGGAAGCACGCGACCTGCCAATCGAGCGGTTGGTCGGCACGCATCACCTCGGCCTGGCGTCCGCGAGCCAGCAAGGCTCGAACCCGCCGCATCGGCTGGTCGTGCATCGCACGCACGGCCTCGGGGCCCAACTCGAGTTCGGCGGCGGCGAGGACCCCCCGTGAGGCGTCGACGATCCGCCAGGACGAGTCGACGAGCCGCTCGAGCGCGGTCCACGCATCGACTTCGAGGTCGAGGCGGGCGAGCTCAGCCTCAGCGAGTGCGAGCGCGCGCTCGAACGTCGCGCCGACGAGTTCGGCGCGCGAGGCGAAATGCGCGTAGAGCGTCACACGCCCGACCCCGGCAGCTGCGGCGACCTGCGCCATGTTGGCGCGCGGGTCGGCCACCAGCAGCCGACTGGCCGACTCGAGGATCGCATCGCGGTTGCGTCGGGCGTCAGCCCTGGTGGCGCGCTCCCTGGTGTCATCCGGCACGACGGCCCCTTTCGCTATTCCGAACAACAGTGTATAGATTAATTGCGCTATTAACTCGTACAGTCATGTTCAGTTTAGGAGAATGACGGATGTCACATCAGATGCCGACCCCGGAACACGTGCACCACGCTCCCGGCGCGATCCCCACTCCGCCGTCCTGCGAACGCCGGGGCCTCCTCGCCCTCGTGCTGCTCTGCCTCGCCCAGTTCATGCTCGTGCTCGACGTGACGATCGTGAACATCGCGATCCCGGATCTCAGCCGGGATCTCGGCCTCGACCCGACTTCGGCGGCGTGGCCGATCGCGGCCTATGCCGTGCCGTACGCCGCGCTCCTGCTCGTCGGCGGCTCACTCGCCGACCGATTCGGAGCTCGTCGCCTCGTGCTCCTCGGACTCGCCGTCTTCACGTTCGCCTCGCTCGCCGCGGGGCTCTCGGCGACCCCTGAGACGCTCATCGCGGCCCGCGCTGCACAGGGGATCGGCGCGGCGATGCTCTCGCCGGCAGCACTCGCGGCCCTGGTCGGGCGCTTCTCCGGCCCCGCGCGACACCGCGCGCTCGCGGCCTGGGCCGCCGTCGGAGGCGCCGGGGGCGCGATCGGCGTGCTCCTCGGCGGACTGCTCACCGCCGGCCCGGGGTGGCGATGGATCTTCCTCGTCAACGTTCCGGTCGGGGTGCTCGTGTTCACCCTGGTGCCGTTGGCGGTCGCCGCGGGTGCGCGCAGCACGCGCCGCCCGATGGACCTCGGCATCTTCAGGATCCCTGCGATGCGGTTCGGCGCCTCGAGCATGCTCGTCGCGAGCGGCCTGCTCATCGGCAGCTCCTTCCTGCTCTCGTTCGCGCTGCAGGCATCGCACGGATGGTCCGCCCTTGCGACGGGCTTCGCGTTCCTGCCCGTGGCACTCGGCACGGTGCTCGGCGCGCACTCGGCGGGCCGGCTGACCGGGCGCGTCGGACCCCGGACGGTCGCGATGATCGCATTCGGCACGACGACCTCTGGCTTCGGTGCAGCTGCAATCGGCAGCACCGTGCCTGCCGTGCTGATCACCGCAATCGCCGTCGCGGCGACCGGGCTCGGAGCGGCGTTCGTCGCGGCGACCACGACGGCACTCCCCGCGGTCGAACAGGCGCACGTCGGGTTCGCATCGGGAGTCATGAACGTCGCGCACGAACTCGGAGGCGCAGTCGGGGTGGCGTCGTTCGCCTCGCTCGCCGCGGTGAGCCTCGCATCTTCGAGCGATTCCTCGGGTTTCGCGATCGCGTTCGCAGTCGCTTCAGCGCTGTCCGTCGCCACCGTCTTCGGTGCGCGGCGATTCGCACCGAGGGGAATCCCCGATGCCGCTGCACCGCGGTTCGTGCACTGACGCAGCCGCCGACCCTCGAGCCGGATGCGGTCCCGCGGGTCGGCGACATCCATGCGATGGAATGCACTCGGAGCGATCGGCGTTGCCTCAGGCATGCAACGCTTCGGAACGCTCTCGTTCGGCCACTACGGACACCTCGGCGGCGGGCGGGAACTGTCGGCCGGCGACTCCCTGCTGCAGGCCATCGACCTCGCGCAGGGCATGGACGAGCTCGGCGTCAACGGCGCGTACTTCCGCGTGCACCACTTCGCACGCCAGCAGGCTTCGCCCATGCCGCTGCTCGCCGCCATCGCGGCGCGCACGACGGGCATCGAGGTCGGCACGGGCGTCATCGACATGCGGTACGAGAACCCGCTGCACCTCGCCGAGGAGGCTGCGGCCGTCGACCTCATCTCTGGCGGGCGCCTCGCGCTCGGCGTGAGCCGCGGATCACCCGAGTCCGTCGTGCGCGGCTACGAGGCGTTCGGATACACGGGTTCGCAGGACCCGCGTGGAGCCGACCTCGCACGCGAGCACTTCGCCCGGTTCCTGCAGGCGATCGAGGGGCAGGGCCTCGCAGAGCGCGACGCCGCCTCGCCGTTCGGCGGCGGGCACGGGCTGCAGCGCGTCGAGCCCTACTCGCCCGGCCTGCGGTCTCGCATCTGGTGGGGCGCCGGCAACCGCGACTCGGCCGAATGGGCCGGCCGCGTCGGCGTCAACCTCATGTCGTCGACGCTGCTCACGGAGGACCGCGGGATCCCGTTCGACGAGCTGCAGGCGCAGCAGATCCGGGCATTCCGCGACGCCTGGCGCGAGGCCGGGCACCCGGGCGAGCCGCGGACCTCGGTGAGTCGGTCGATCTTCCCGATCACCACGGCTGAGGACGAGCTCTACTTCGGCGGCCGCCAGGACGGCGACGGCGTCGGCATGATCGACGGCATCCGCTCGACGTTCGGCAAGACCTACGCGGGCACGCCGGACAAGCTCGTCGAACAGCTGCAGAAGGATGCCGCGATCCGCGAGGCCGACACGCTCATGCTCACGATCCCGAGCCAGCTCGGCGTGGAGTTCAACCTCCGGCTGATCACCGCCTTCGCGAAGCACGTGGCGCCGAGCCTCGGATGGGAACCGGCGCGCAGCTGACGATGAGGTCCGACTTCGGCACGCCCCTCTCGCGATTCGGCAACGACAGGAGCAGACTCGAAGCATGGACGAGGAACTCGACGAACGCCCTCCGACCCGTCACCTGACGGAGGCGGAGTGCTGGCAGCGCATCATCGAAGCCCCGTACGGCCGCATCGCCGCGGCCGCGGGCGGCGATGTCGACATCTTCCCGGTGAACCACGTCGTCGCGCACGATCGCACGATCGTCTTCCGCACCTCTCCGGGCACGAAACTGCTCGAGCTCACGATCCACCACCACGTCGCATTCGAGGTCGACGGCGCCGACGACCACGAGGCGTTCAGCGTCGTCGTGAAGGGAGACGCCGTCGAGTTCGACCGCCAGTCCGAGGTCGCCGAGGCCGAACGGCTCGGGGTGGAGCCTTGGGCCCCCGAGACGAAGGACCGGTGGGTGCGCATCACGCCCACCGAGGTGCACGGCCGGCAGTTCGAGCGTCCGCGACCCTAGCGCGGGCTGCGGCCGGAAATGGTCCGCGCCTCCCCGCCGGGTCACGGCGAGGAGGCGCGGGGTCTTGGGCCAGGCGCTCGACGGCCGAGCACCCGGCGATCTAGCCGACGCCCTCGAGCGCGTCGGTCTCGGTGTTGCCGATGTTCGCGAGCACCTCGGGGCGACGCTTGGCGAGGTGCAGGTACCAGGCCAGCGCGGCGATCATCGTGGCCAGGAACAGGTACGGGATGACGTTCAGCGGCCAGGCGGGCACGGGCCAGACGTTCGCGAAGAACACGTAGGCCATCGAGACGACGGCGATCACTGCGCACACCCAGACGAGGCCGTTGCGCATGCCCTCGCGTCGCGTGTAGACGACGCAGGCGATCGCGACGAGCGCGTAGGCGACCATGTAGCCGTAGGTGCCGTAGGTGTCGACCCAGACGACGATCTCCATCGGGTCGGCTCCCATGACGAGCAGCACGAGGTCGAGCACGATCGCGGCCGGGCCGGCGACGAGCAGCACGCGGTGCGGGGTCAGGTGGCGATCGTGGGTGCGGCCGAAGCGCTCGGCGACGACGCCCTCCTTGCCCATGACGTAGATGATGCGGCCGACCACGTTGAGCGGCGCGACGACGACGGCGAAGAACGAGGCGCCGACGCCGAACGTGAGGATCGGGGCGAACCACGTCGGCATGCCGATCTGCGTGGCGATCGCCTCGAGCGGGCTCGCGGCCGTCGCCAGGTCTTCGCCGAGGATCGCGATCTGGGTGTAGGCGGCGAAGACGTAGAGGATGCCGACGGTCACGGCGCTCCACATGATCGCGCGGGGGATGGCGGTGTACGGGTTCTTCGCCTCGCGGCCCAGCGCGTCGGCCGACGAGAAGCCGACGAAGCCGAGGATGCCGAGCACCATGCCGGCGGCGACGCCCTGGAACGGCACGCCCTCGAGCGAGAACTGCGCCGGGTCCCACGCGTTCGGGCCGGCCCAGACGAGCGCCAGCACGAGCAGGATCAGGATGATCGTCACCGAGACGAGCTCGAGCACGAGCGAGACACGGGCCGAGAGGCGGATGCCCCGGATCGTGAAGAGCGTCGCCAAGCCGCCGAGCACGATCGCGAGCGCCATCGACCAGCCGAGCCCCTCGGCGGGGATGCCGATGAGCACGAGGAACTGGTTCATGTACGACACGGCGCCGCCGAGGGATCCGGCGGCGATGCCCCAGCAGCCCACGAGCAGGGCGACGCCGGCGAGGTATGCGCCGAACGGGCCGAGGCCCTTCGCGACGTAGGTGTAGAGCGAGCCGGCCGAGGCGTGCCGCTTGGCGAAGACGGCGACGCAATAGCCGACCGCGAGGATCACGATCGTCGCGAGCACGAACGAGAGCATGGTGCCGTTGCCGGCCCCGATGTAGATGCCCGCCGCGGTGAAGGCGATGACCGCGCTCGGGGCGATGTTGGCGATGGCCTGGGCGGCGAGCTCGGGCCCGCTCATGACGCCGCGGCGGAGGCCGGCGTCGGTGGGGGCGTCGGCCCGAGGGGCCGGCGCCTGCGTGGTGGGGGTGGTCATGCGAACTCTCCAGTGAGTCGGGTGGGGCGCGGTCAGGGGATGAGGAGCGTGCGGAGCGCTTCGCCGGATTCGAGGTCGTCGAACGCCTCGGCCGCCTCGGCGAGCGGTCGGCGCGACGAGATCAGCGGGTCGAGCTTGAGCTGGCCGTCCATGTAGCGGTCGACGAGCGCGGGGATGTCGATGGAGGGGCGCACCGAGCCGTAGTTCGAGCCGAGGATGCGCTGGTCGGCCTCGGCGAGCACGAGCGGCTCGAACGACGCCTTGGCGCCGGTCGGGGGCAGGCCGACGATGACCGCCGCGCCGCCGAGGCCGAGCATGCGGATCGCCTGCTCGGTCGTCGAGGTGCGCCCGATCGCGTCGAAGGCGTAGTCGACGCCGTCGGGGATGAGGTCGAAGAGCGCCTCGACCGCGTCGACCTGCGACGCGTCGATCTGGTCGGTGGCGCCGAACTGCACGGCGAGCGCGGTCTTGTCGGCGCGCACGTCGATCGCCACGATGCGCTCGGCACCGGCGAGGCGGGCGCCCTGGACGACGTTGAGGCCCACGCCGCCGCAGCCGATCACGACGACCGTGGAGCCGGGCTCGACGGCCGCGGTGTTCAGCACCGCTCCGACGCCCGTGGCGACCGCGCAGCCGACGACCGCGACGATGTCGAGGGGGGCGTCGTCGCGCACCTTGACCGCGCCGGACGCGGGCACGACGACCTCTTCGGCGAACGACGAGACGCCGAGGTAGTGGTGCAGCGGCTCCTCGTCCTGCGAGAGGCGGGAGGTCCCGTCGAAGAGCACGCCCTTCGGTGCGACGACGGTCGCGACCTTCTGGCAGCGCGCCTCGTGGCCCGAGCGGCAGTAGCGGCATTCGCCGCACGGCGGCACCCACGAGAGCACCACGTGGTCGCCGACGGCGAGCGACGTGACGCCCTCGCCGAGCTCGACGACCACGCCGGACCCCTCATGACCCATGACGAGCGGAGCCGGGGCGTCCCATTCCCCTCGCTTCACGTGCAGGTCGGAGTGGCAGACGCCCGCCGCCGCGATCTTGACGCGCACTTCGCCGGCCTTGGGCGCGGCGAGTTCGACGTCGGCGACCTCGATCGGCGTCTCCGGTGCGCGGAAGACGATGGCTTTCATTGATGCTCCCTTGGATCTGGTGCTGGGGTACGCAAGATGCTAGGCAGACTCGACCCAACGCGTCACTGTGAAGAATGTCGAATCAGAATCGGATGCCGCGACATTCCGTACACTCGATCGCATGGCCCGTGACGTGCTCTCCATCGCCCGCGTGCTCGGCGGCGAGCTCGTCGGCGCGGGCCTCGACGCCGCGACGCCGGTCGACTCGGCGATCCGGCTCGAGGAGTTCAGCGTCATCGGCCACCCGTCGTTCGCGACCCTCGTGGTGGCCGCCGCCGAGCCGCTCGCAGCCGCCCTCGCGGCCGGCGGGCCACGTGCCGAGGCGCTGCGCGGCACCGTGCTCGTGAGCCATGGAGCGACCCGCGCCCTCAGGCGCGCCGTCGATCTCGCCGGGGTCACGGCGATCGTCGGCACCGACGCAGGAGACGCCGTGCTGCATCCCCTGCTGGTCGCCCTGCTCGCGACCGACCAGGCCGCAGAGGACCGGCTCGTGACGACCGGCACGAAGGTGCTCACCCAGGTCGCACGGCGCGGCGGCGTCGGCGCGGTGGTCGCCGAACTCGCCAGGCGCATCGACGGCTGGGCGGTGCTGCTCGATCCGCACGGCCAGGTGATCTCGACCGCGGGCGCCGGCGGGCTGCACGTGCAGGACGCCGTCGCGGTGGCCTTCAGCAGACCCGTGCGCGTGCGGCATCCGGGCCTCCAGGTGCACCGGGTCGGCTCGGGCGAGGATCTCAGCGCCTACCTCGTGATCTCGTCGCGCGAGGCGTCGATGAGCCGGGGCCGCGACCTCGCCTCGCAGGCGGCCGCGCTGCTCGACCTCATGCTCCGCACGCACGACCGAACGACGACCGAACGGCTCGGGCGTGAGCTGATGATGGGCACGCTCCTCGACGGCGGCCCGTCAGCTGCCGCACTCCTGCGGCGGTGGGGCGTGCACGAGGGCTCCCTGACCGGGTTCGCGATCACGGCGCGCTCGAAATCGGTCGACCTCGAACGCCTCGTCACGCGGTGGCTCGACGAGTTCGGCAGCGTGCACCTCGTCGTCGAGGAGCCCGGCCGCCTGCTCGGATTCCTCCGCGACGACCGCATCGACGACCTGGTCCGACGGGTCGAGGATGTCGCGGCCGACGCGCGCGTGCCCCTGCGACTGGGAATCGGCTCGCCCGCGGCATCCGACGCCCTCGCACGCACCGCAGCCGAGGCGCGCCAGGCGCTCGACCTCGCCGTCACGGACGGCCGCACGGTCGCGCACTATCGCGCCCTGCCCACCGTCGCCCTCGTGCTCGATCGGCTCGACGCCGGCGACGGCGCGCGTCTCGCCGAGGTGCTCGACCCGTTGCGCGAGGCGTCGGGCGAACACGGCGAGCTCACCCGCACCCTGCGCGTCTACCTCGCCGAACACGGCTCGTGGGGGGTCGCCGCCGAGACGCTCGGCGTGCACCGCCAGACCCTCGCGAACCGCATCCACCGCATCGAGGCGTCGACGGGCCTCTCGATGGGCAGTCCCGACGACCGCACGGCGGCGTGGCTCGCCCTCCGCGCCCTCGAGCGGTGAGGCGGTCGACCCCGACGCGCCGCTAGCCGACCGCGGGCGGTGTGACGTCGATCGCGGTGACCGTCGTGCGTGCGAGGCCCGTGGGCGTCGGGACCTCGTACCGCACGGGCATGCCCGGGTAGGCGAGTGCGAACCAGAACCGGGTGACCTGCACGTCGTCGCCGACGCCGTGCCGCACCTCGTAGCGCAGGCAGTCGAGTGCGACGGCCTCGCCGCCGAGCACCAGCTCGAGCGTCACGCCGGACCTCGTCGTGTGCTCGGCGGGGAACGCCGCATGCTCCTGCAGGTCGCGCCACGTCACGCGTCCGCTCGCCACGTCGCCGTCGACGTCGCCGGCCGCGTCGAGCCGCCATTGCTCGAGCGTCGCCCCCTCGGCGTCGCAGTCGACGAAGCGGTTGACCCGCTCGAAGCGCTCGCCTGAAGGAAGCTCCACGACCAGCCCGATGGTCTTGCCGGCGCCGCTCGCCGCTCGGATCTCGTCTGCCGTGAACGGCGTGGGCAACAGCCCGGGGCCGAGCACGTGCGGGTCGGGCCCGGCCGCCGCCGAGCCGGCTTCATCGCTCATGGCGCCAGTCTGCGACATCCGTCGTCATCGCGGAAGCCTCGAACGCCCGGGCGCCCTACCGCATGGGCCTCCCCGGTGGAACCCGTTCCGCACTCTCATGGCGAATTCAATGCGTTCTCATACGAAGTTCCGTCATGCTCGAGATCCGAGCACGACGACCATGCCACACGACGAACCCCCGGGGGCCCGCCATGCAGAAGCGCACGAAGATCATCACCGCCTCGATCGTCACGGGAGTGCTCCTGCTCGGCGCGACCGCCGCCATCGCGGGCCCGATCGTCTACCGCGACCTCATCGTCGGCCCGGCCGCCGAGGCGCCGACCGTCACCGTGACGCCGAATCCGAGCGCCGACCCGGGCGACACCGGGGCATCCGACCTCACCGGCTCGTGGACCGTCGCCGACGGCTCGTTCGCGGGCTACCGCGTCGACGAGGTGCTGAACGGCACGGATGTCACGGTCGTCGGCCGCACCGAGCAGGTCACCGGCACGCTCGCCGTCGACGGCACGACCCTCGACTCGGCCGAGATCACGGTCGACGTCGCCTCGATCGCGACCGACAGCTCGAACCGCGACGACTACTTCCGGCAGAACGCGATGGACGTCGCCGCGAACCCGACGGCGACGTTCGTGCTCACCGACGCGGTCGTGAGCGACGGCACGCCGACCGTGGGCGCCGTGCAGACGATCCAGGCGACCGGAGAGCTCACGCTCGCCGGCGTCACCCGGACGGTGACCGTCGAACTCGAGGCCGTGCTGAACGGCGAGACCGGGCAGGTCGCCGGCAGCATTCCGATCACGTTCGCCGACTACGGCGTCGAGGCGCCGAACCTCGGGTTCGTCTCGGTCGAGCCCGACGGGTACGTCGAGTTCTCGCTCGAGATCGCGCGGGCCTGAGCCGGCGCCGAAGCGCTCCGCCCGCCCCTTCGTGACGATCGGACCCCCCACCGGTTAGCGTGGAGTCGACTGGGGAAGTCGATTCGGGGGGATCTTCATGCAGCGACGACGGGCGACGGCACGCACCAGGCATCGACTGGGGCAGGTGCTCGCCAGCCTCGGCCTGGTCGCCCTCGTGGCCGCCGGCGCCGTGGCCGTGCCGCAGACCGCGCACGCCGCCGGGACGGCGACCCTCTCGCTGTTCAAGCGGGTCGAGAACCTCGATACGGGTGCGAGCTTCGGCGATCGCGGCGCCTGGGACGTGCAGGCCGTGAACGTCGACACCGGGGAGGTGATCCGCGGGCAGGGGCTCAACGGCGTGCAGAGCGTCGTCGTGCCGGCGGGCTCGTACGTCATCTCCGAGATCGAGACCGCCGCCAGCCCGCCCGGCTACCGCTTCGAGCAGTGGGAGTGCGGCGGACAGGTCACCACCGAGCCCACACGCACCATCACGCTCGCCGAGGGCGCGTCGCTCACCTGCACCGTCGAGAACGTGGCGATCAAGCCGAACCTCACGCTCGAGAAGATCGTCGACGGCGGCGGTGCAGATCCGGCGCTCTGGACGCTCACCGCGCAGGGCCCGAGCAGCATCTCGGGGCCGACCGGCGTCACGGGCGACGTGCGGATCGGGCGGTACACGCTCTCGGAATCGGGCGGCCCGACCGGCTACACGGCCGGACCGTGGTCGTGCGTCGACGAGACGACCGGCGAGGGCGTGCCCGTCGACGGCAACGGCTCGCTCCAGGTCGACCTCGGGCGGAGCATCCGCTGCACGATCACGAACACCGGGTCCCTGCCGCAGCTGACGCTCGTCAAGGAGGTCGACGGGCCGGCGGGGCGCCCCCTCGACCCGGCGACCGACTGGACGCTGAGCGCCACGGGCCCTTCGACGATCTCGGGCGCGACAGGATCGACCGCGGTGTCGCACGCGAGCGTGGACGCGGGCGACTACGTGCTCGACGAGACGGGTCCGAGCGGCTACTCGGCGGGTGCGTGGTCGTGCGTCGACGAGACGACCGGGCAGGCGGTGCCGGCGCCCGGTGGAGCCGTCACGATCACCGACACGTCCGACCTCGAGTGCACGATCGTGAACACCTTCGACGGCGCGTGGCTCACGCTCGTGAAGACGGTCGACGGAGACCAGCCCCCCGAGGACTGGCAACTCGTCGCGACGGGCGCCGACGAGCAACTGAGCGGTCCGGCCGGCTCGGCCGAGGTCACCGACGCGGTCGTCGCCGCCGGGAGCTTCGACCTCGCCGAGTCGGGCCCGACGACCGGCTACCGCACTGACGGATGGCAGTGCTCGAACGCCGACGGATTCGTCACGAGCGTGACGCTCGCCCCGGGCGACGACGTGACGTGCACGATCCTGAACGTCGCCGTCGCCTCGAAGCTCACCCTCGCGAAGGAGGTCGTCAACCGCGGCGGCGGAACCCTCGGGGCTGGGGATTGGACGCTCACGGCCGCGAGCGCGAGCGAGACCGTCTCGGGGCCGGCTGGCAGCGCCGACGTGCGCTTCGCCACCGTCGGGAGCGGCACCTACGACCTGAGCGAGTCCAGCACCGCACCCGAAGCCGGCCTCTACACGGCGAGCGCGTGGGTGTGCGTCGACGACGCGACCGGCGAGCCGTACGCCGACTCGACCGGAGAGACGGTCACCTTCACGGATGCCGAGTCCTCCGTCACCTGCACGATCACGAACACGTGGACGCAGTCGGAGCTCACGCTCGTCAAGCGGGTCGTCGCGCCCGTCGGGACGCCGCCGCCCGCGACCTCGTGGCAGCTCACCGGCACCTCGGGCGGCACGAGCATCACGGGCGCGAGCGGAGACGCCGAGATCACGGACGCCCCGGTTCCGGCCGACTCCACGTGGGACCTCTCCGAGGCGGGGCCCGACGGCTTCACGTCACTCGGGTGGACGTGCCTCGGCGTCTCCATGGACGACGCCGACTCCGTGACGATCCCCGGCGGGCGCTCCATCCGCTGCGAGGTGACGAACGTCGGCATCATGCCGTCGATCACCCTCGTGAAGGACCTCGTCGACGGTGCGGGCGGCACAGCGACCGTCGACGACTTCACGCTCAAGACCCGCGGCCCCGGCAACGCCGCGTTCGCCGGTGTCTCGGGAAGCGAGGACGTGACCGACCGCCTGACCCCGAACGGCGAGTACGTCTTCAGCGAGGACGGTCCGGCGGGCTACGACGTGACGTGGTCGTGCACCGGCGCGGACTTCGACGAATCGACCGAGACGGCCACGCTCGACTACGGCGACGAGGCCGTGTGCACGGCCACGAACACGCCGATCCCGCCGACGCTCACGCTCGAGAAGTCGGTGGCCGGCGGCAGCGCCGACCCGTCGGACTGGACCCTCATCGCGACCGGCCCCACGACGATCACCGGCAACGGCGCCGTCGGCCCCGAGACGGTCGACGCCGGTGTCTACGAGCTCACGGAATCGAGTACCGCGACCGGCAGCCCCGACTACGTGCCGGACTTCTGGGTCTGCTCGGGCGAGAACTACGACTCCTCCTGGCTCGTGCAGACCGGCGAGGGTGCTGCGGAGCTGACCCTGCCGCTCGCCGCCGACGTCACCTGCACGCTCGTGAACGCGTACACCCCGCCGACCCTCACGCTCGTCAAGGCCGTCGACGACGGGCCCGACGGTCCCGGAGGGACCCCCGGCGACTGGGTGCTCACCGCGACCGGCTCCGGGACCGCGAACGGCACGGTCGTGACGGGCCCCGGCGGCGGCCCCGACATCGTGTCGCAGGTCGTGACGACCGGAGACTACGCGCTCTCCGAGGCTCCGAACCCCGCATCGCCGCCGCCGTCGCCCGACTACGGCGCGAGCGCCTGGTCGTGCACCGGCGCGGGCTTCGAGCCCGCGGACCTCGTCGGCGCGACCCTGACCCTCGCCGCAGGCGACGACGTGGCGTGCACGATCACGAACGTCTTCGACCCGCCCCGCCTGACGCTCGTCAAGGAGGTCGTCGGCGGTGCACTGATGACCGCCGACTGGACGCTCAGCTGGACCGAGGTCGACGACCCGACGCGCACGGGCTCGGGCGCGACGGGCGACGCGGCCATCACGGACGCCCCGGTGCAGGACGGCACGTTCCGGCTCGCCGAGGCCTCGACCGTCGACCTCGCCGCGTCGTACACCGCCTCGGCCTGGCGTTGCACGGGCGGCGAGTTCGCCGCACCCGACACGATCACGCTCGTCGCGGCGGACGTCTCGGTGACGTGCACGATCACGAACACGTTCTCGGGCGGACCCGGGTCGACGCCGCCGCCCTCGGAATCGCCCGCGCCTCCCGCCGGAGGAGGCACGACGGCCGGCGGCATGGCCTCCACCGGTACGGACGCCGCTGGCTGGCTCGCCGCAGCGGGAGCACTGCTGCTCGCGGGGGCGGCCGCGCTCATCTCGACCTCGCGAACCCGTCGCACGGTACGCTGACCACTCGCCGCCGCCGCGGCACGACCGAAGGAGCATCCATGCCACTCGAAGGCGAATACGCGCCGAGCACCTCGGGTTGGGCCCGCAAGCAGGCCGAGGCCTACGAGGCCAGCGACGGCGCCGACGCGAACACGCTGCGCGGCAAGCCCGTGATCGTGCTCACGACGGTCGGCGCGAAGAGCGGCCTCCTGCGCAAGACGGCGCTCATGCGGGTCGAGCACGAGGGCGAGTACGCCGTGGTGGCCTCGCTCGGCGGCGCTGCGAAGCATCCCGTCTGGTACTGGAACCTGCTCGCGCACCCGCACGTCGAACTGCAGGACGGCGCCGAGAAGCACGACTACACCGCGCGCGAGCTCGAGGGCGATGAACGCGAGATCTGGTGGGCCCGTGCGGTCGCGGCGTGGCCCGACTACGCGAAGTACCAGACGAAGACCGAGCGGACGATCCCGGTGTTCGCGCTCACCCGCATCGTGCTCTGACCGTCACAGCCAGCGCATCGTGAACGCCCTGGCGAGCACGGCCCGCATCGGCGGGACTGCGAGCGCCCGCACGGCCGCGTTGCGCACGCGCAGCCTCGCGCCCGCGGCGGGCGCGCCCATGCGCATGTTGAACGCCGCCTGCCGGATCGCCCGCGCCGCCGACGCGCGGCGCGAGCGGTCGTAGCGCTCGAAGGCGTCGTACGGTGCGCCCGTGTCGAGCGCGTGGGCGAGCTGCCGGTCGAGGGCGATCGCATCGAGCCAACCGAGGTTCATGCCCTGCCCGCCGATGGGGCTGATCTCGTGCGCGGCGTCGCCGACGAGCACGACGCGCCCCTCGTGCAACCGCTCGGCGAGGTGCTGGCGCGCCTCGAACCAGCTCGGCCCGCTCGCCACCCCGTCCTGCGCGTCGAATCGGGCGCCGCCGACGCGCGATTCCACGATCGTGGCGAGCTGCTCGGCCCCCAGCCCCTGCGGCGGTCTGCGCACCCAGGCCACCCATCGCCGCCTCCCGCCCGGCATCGGGAACGATTCCACGACCCCGGCCGGCTCGAAGTTCAGCAGCGCCGTCGCCGGTTCGCCCGTGTCGTCGCGCGTGTCGCCCATCACGTAGTGGGCCCGGCCCGGCCTGGCCGTCCACCCGATGCCGACCAGGTTCCGGATGCCGCTGCGCACGCCGTCGGCCCCGACCACGTAGCGGGCGAGCACCGTCGCGTCGTGCGGCACCGAGCCGCTGTCCTGCTGAGCCTCGACGTCGACCTCGACGTGCGTGCCCCGGTCGCGCAGGGCCCGAACCGCGACCCCGGCGCGGAGCGCGCCGGGCGCGAGCTCCTCGAGCCGGCGCTGCAGCATCGCCTCGGTCTCGAGCTGCGGCAGCGACCACACCGAGCCCGCACGCGAGAACGACATGGCGCCGAGCACCCGGCCCTCGCACAGGACCCGCCCGTCGCGGATCTCGACCGCGGCCGCGCGCACCTCGTCGTCGAGCCCGACCCGCGCGAGCGCCCGCAGGCCGGGAGGGTGGATCCCGATGGCCCGGGACCCGCCCGACCGCTGCGTGCGTCGCTCGAGCACCACGACGTCGCAGCCGCGCCTGGCGAGGAGGCAGGCCAGCAGCAGCCCGACCGGCCCGCCGCCGACGACGGCGACCTCGTGCATGACGGCCGGCTCAGGCATCCGCTCGCCTGACGACCTCGAGGCGTGAGGGGATCGCGCGTCGCACCGCCCACCCGTCGGGCAGCACGCGTGCGAGCTCGGCCGCGGTGTGGCTGCGCCGGATCGACGTGAGCCCGTCGGGTCGGATGTAGGAGCCGGCGAGCAGGTTCCCGGCGAACGGCAGCGTTCCGAGCCAGAACCCCGCATAACCGAGCCGCGAGCGTTCGATGTCGCCGTGCACCGCGAGGCCGCCCGGAGCGAGCAGCGCCTCGGTGTCGCGCAGCAGCGCGCCCAGCTCGTGGCCGTCGAGGTGGTGCAACACGTGGTTCGAGAGCACGACCTCGAACCGTTCGCCGGCCGCGACGAGGTCGCCGCTCATGGCACGGCGCAGCTCGAGCCCGGGGGTCGGCGGGCGGGCGCTCGCCCACTCCATCGCGCGCATGTCGGGATCGATCGCGGTGATCTCGAGCCGAAGCCCGTCGCGCGTCGCCCAGCGCAGCAGCCGACGCGGCAGGTCGGCGCTGCCGGACCCGATGTCGAGCACGCGCGTGCGGTGCACCGGCGACAGGCGCGGACGCAGCCATCGGCGGTACACCGCCCGCTCGCCCGAGACCACGGCGTTCACCAGTCGGAACCGCTCATACGTCTTGGCGAGCATCGCCGGGTCGGCGTCGGCCGCGTCCATGAGCTCGGTCACGCGATCGTCGCGCTGCGAGAGCCCGACGGACCGCGATCGGCTCACACGATCACCCGCGGACCGTCAGGAGCGCCGACTCGACCGTGAGACCGGGGCCGAAGGCCATGGCCGCGACCCGGTCGCCGGCGGCGGCATCCGACTCGAGGATGTTCGCGAGCACGAAGAGCACGGTCGCGCTCGACATGTTGCCGTAGTCGCGCAGCGTCTCGCGGGCCGGCACGAGCTGCTCCTCGGTGAGCGCGAGCCGCGCCTCCACCTTGTCGAGGATGCTGCGCCCGCCGGGGTGGATCGCCCAGTGCTCGATCGCCTCGCTCGACGTGTCGTTCGCGAGCGCCTCGGCGAGCGCCGCGTCGGGTGCGAACAGCGGTTCGAGCGCCCCGGTGATGTGCGCGTCGATGATCGCCGGCACGGCGTTGGAGAGCACCATCTCGAAGCCGTGGTCGCCGATCTTCCACGCCATGTCGCCCTCGCCGACGGGCGTGATGCGCGTGGCGAACCGGTCGAGCTCGAAGGCGCGCTCGCCCGGCTCGGGGTCGCGGGTGCTGACGATGCCCGAGCCCGCGCCGTCGGAGAAGAGCGACGACGCGACGATGGTGTCGGGGTCGTTCGACGAGCGCAGGTGCAGCGTGCAGAGCTCGACGCTGATCACGAGCACGACCGCCGCGGCATCCGCCTCGCAGAGCTGCCGGGCGAGACGGAGGGCGGGGATCGAGGCGTAGCACCCCATGAATCCGAGGTGGTAGCGCTCGACGCCCGCGTTCAGGCCGAGGTCGCGGGCGACCATGAAGTCGGGGCCCGGCGCGTAGAAGCCCGTGCACGACACCGTGATGACATGCGTGACATCGGATGCCTCGACGCCTGGCGTCGCCTCGATCGCGGCCCGACCGGCCTCGACGTAGAGCCGGGTCGCCTCGCGCGCGTAGATCTCGTTGCGCGCCTTGGTGCCCGGAAGCAGCAGCTCGCCGGTCTTCTGGTCGAAGAACACCGGCGCCTCGTCGCGCGGCTCGAGCGTGAGCTCCTCGAGCACGGAGTGCCGACGCTCGATGCCCGAGACGTTGAACGACGTCGTCACGATGCGCTGCGCGAGCCGGTTCAGCCCCGGCTGGGCGGCGAACACGTCCCGCACGGCGTCCTGCACGAGCACGGTGGCCGGAACCACCGTCGAGATCCCCCTGAGCGAGATGGCCATGCCCCACCTTAGGCACGGGAGCGGATGTCGCGACAGGGGTTGCCCCGCCTGTTCATCCCGCGCACGACGAAGCGCCGGCGACCCGAGGTCGCCGGCGCTTCGCGGGTGCGTGTCGCGCGGTTCGCGGACTCAGCCGAGCAGCTTGGCCTTCGCCGCCGCGAACTCCGCGTCGCTCAGGATGCCCTGCTCCTTCAGCGCGCCGAGCTTCTGCAGCTCGGCGACGATGTCGACGGCCGGTGCCGCGGCGGGCGGTGCGGCCGCGGCAGCCTGCTGCTGCGCGTACTGCTGCTGCGCGAACGCCTGCTGCGCGGCCTGCTGGGCCGCAGCATCCATCTGCGCCTGCTGTTGCTGCTGCTCGTACGCGTCGGCCTGCGCCTGCTGCTGGTACTTCTCCTGCTGGTGGCGCTGCACGCTGCCGCTGACCGCGGTCGCGGTGCCCGCCACGACGGCCGTGCGGGCGGCCATGCCGATGAGGCCGGGACGGCCCATTCGCCTGATCATGCTTCTGCTCCTTCTGCCTCGGCCAGCACCGCGTTCACGACGGGTGCGGGGATGCGCTCGGCCTGGATGACCTCGGCACCCGATGCGGCGAACTTCGAGGCCAGCCGCTTGGCCCACACGAGCTCCATCGCCACCAGCGCCGCAGACGTGCCGGCGGGGATGAGCGCGGAGAGCTCCTCGACGTCTTCATCGCCCACGAGCCCGGCTTCGAGCACCTCGATGTCGATCTCGAGCTCGCCGCCCAGATCCTCGAACTCGACGACCGTGATCTCGTCGTCGTGACTGCGCGAGACGAGCAGGAAGTCGAGGATTCGGATCTCGCCGCTCCCGACCAGCTCGCTGAGCGCGTCCATCGTGCCCTGATCAGGGCTTTCGCCCGTGAACCCGACGAGATACAGGTCGACCGGACCGTACTCGAACTCCGCCATTGGATCCCCCTCCGTGGTGTTGTGATGCGAGACTATCCCCGCGCGCCTCCCGCTGTCACCGGCTCCTCGAAGGAATCTCCCGAGAGTCGCCTGAGCGTCGTCGCCCGTTCATCGGGCTCGAGGAAGAGGGCGCGCACGAGCAGCGTGAGCGGGATCGAGAGGATGGCCCCGATCGGCCCGATCACGAGGGTCCAGAACACGACCGAGACGAACGAGAGCGTGAGGCTCAGCGACACCGCGTCGCTCACGAACTTCGGCTGCACGAGCACCTGCAGCGTCACGTTGACGACGCAGTAGGCCAGCACGACGACGAGCGCGAGCGGCCATCCGCCGACCACGAGTGCGAGCACCGCCGGGGGGATCAGGCCGATCACGAACCCGATGTTCGGGATGAAGTTCGTCACGAACGCGAGGATCGCCCAGACGAGCGGCACCGGGATGCCGAGCCACCACAGGATGAGGCCGTCGATGACGGCGACGACGAGTCCGAACGTCGCATTGACGACGTAGTACCGGCGCACGCCCGAGAAGTACCGGCCGCCGATCACGTCGCCCGCTGCGGTGCCGAACACCGGGCGGGCACGCGCGAAGCGCGCAGCATCCGCCGACATGAAGATCACGTACGCGAGCACGAAGAAGAACGCGGTCGCGAGGCCCAGCAACGCGTTCGCGAGGCCGCCCGCGAACCCGATGAGCTGTGCGGGGTCGAGCATCGACGAGAGGCTCGCCGTGGCGTCCGTCGTCACGCCGGTGCTCTCGACCCAGGAGACCGCCGCGGCGACCGTCTGCTCGAGCTCGTCGAGGTAGTCGGGCAGCATCGACACGAACTGCGCGGACGCCACGATGAGCAGCAGTGCGAGCGCCGCGAGGATCGCCCACGCCACCGCGACGACCGCGCTCGTGGCCAGCCATTTCGGCCAGCCGCGGCGTTCGAGCGGGAAGCGCACCGGATGCGCGATCGTGACGACGACGGCCGCGACCGCGAGGGGGCCCAGCACGTCGCGCGCGAGCCACACACCGCCGAGTGCGACGACCGCTGCGGCGAGCGCGATCACCCTTCGGTGGCCGAGCGTGAATCCCTGACCGGCGCTCGGCCGGTCGACCGGCACGGGGTCTGCGGCGTGCTCGGATGCGGTGTCCGCCATGGTGGCCTCCCACGAGTCACCATACCGACGGACTCCGGGCCGACCCTCCCGACGCCCGCGCGTTCGCTGGACTCGATCGGCGCAACGGCGCTACATTCGGCTCAGGCGCTCGAATCTGGGGGGCGCGATACTCGAGAACGGATTACGTACATGGACTTCTGGTCAAACTTCTGGGACATCATCTGGTGGTTCCTGTGGATCTTCGTCTTCGTCGCCTACCTGATGATCCTCTTCTCGATCATCGGCGACCTGTTCCGCGACCAGAAGCTCAACGGTTGGTGGAAGGCCATCTGGATCATCTTCCTGATCTTCGTGCCGTTCCTCACGGCGCTGATCTACCTGATCGCCCGCGGTCAGGGCATGGCCGAGCGCTCGCAGAAGGAGGCGCGCCAGGTGCAGGCGGCGACCGACGACTACATCCGTCAGACGGCAGGCTCGTCGAGCCCGTCCGACGAGATCGCCAAGGCCAAGGGCCTGCTCGACTCCGGTGCGATCAGCGCCGAGGAGTTCGCGCACCTCAAGGCGCAGGCGCTGTCGAAGGCCTGATCGCCGCGCGCTGACACGAGAGGGCCGGATGCATGCATCCGGCCCTCTCTTCGTGTGCGCTGCGCGGCCTTCGAGGCCGCTACCCGGCCGGTGGGCCGCTGCTCGGCGGGGCGGCCGCTAGTCCGGTGGGCCGCTACTCGGCGGCGGCCGCGGCCTGATCGGCCTGCTCTGCGGCATCCGCTTCGGCCGCGCCCGACGCACCGGCCGTGCGGAGGAACACGATGATCCAGCTGAAGATCAGGCACGCCGCGACGAGCTCGACCGCCGTGAGGTTGTAGTAGCCGATCGCGAAGAACACGGCGACCACGGCGATCACGAGCAGGTAGGCGTAGCCCAGCAGCACGAACACGCGCGGCACCGAGTGCACGAGCCACGGCAGCCGGATCACGATGATCGCGAAGCAGATGGCCATGCCCGTGGCCACGGAGTTGTGCACCCAGAAGAACTCGTCGACCTTGAAGATGCCCACGCACGCGAGGAAGATGCCGACGAGGATCAGCAGCAGGCGCACGGTGTCGCGGCCCTTCCGCTCGGCCGGATCCGTCGTGGGCAGCGACCCGGTCGCGTACCGCGCCACGATCGTGACGATCGCCCCCGCGATGATGAGCGTGACGTTGAACGCCAGGGCCGAGACGTCATCGGTCATGCCGAGCGCCGAGAGGTTCTCCTTCCACCAGTGATCGTCGCTGGCCGAGAGCATGCTCGCGAGCACGCCGACGACGAGGAACACCGCGAGCACGAGCGAGAGCAGCATCGGCGTCATGCGCACCGACGAGAGGAAGCTCACGTACGCCGAGAGCGCGAGCGTGACCCCGCCGAGGGCTGCGGCCGGCACCGAGAAGACGACCGCGTCGCGGAAGCAGAGTTCGAGCACGGTCGCCAGCGCGGTCCAGCCGAGCAGCGCGATGACGCCGTGCGCGATCGACAGCGAGGCGACGTCGAACCAGTGCAGCCGCGCGTCGGGGTTCGAGAGGCCCTTGCCGATCTCGCGCTGCAGCGCGGGGTTCGGCGTGCGATCGGCCACGTAGCGTCCGGCGATGAAGGCGAGCAGCGCGGCGACGGCGCCGCCGATGGCCGCGTACTCGCCGAGCGACCCCTGGCCGGAGATCGGCAGGTCCTGGCCCCAGAAGAGGATCAGGGCGACGAGCCCGCCGAGCACGAAGAAGGCGCTGCCGACCAGGAGCGCCGCCGACTCCACCGTGGCGACGTCTGCGCCCGGGTACTTCAGCACCCGCCTGATCGACCTGTGCTCGGTCCGTTCCTTCGTCGACGCTGCTCCCGACACGTGCGCTCCCCACCCCTTGCGCCCCCGCGCGCCTCGAGTCGGCGACACGGCGAGACGAGATCAGCATGGCACCGCACGACGCGACGAGTCCACAGGCGGAGCGGATGCCGCGGCATCCGCTCGTACGCGCGTGTCGCGCGATCGCGCGACGGCGTCAGGACGAGATGGGGTCGAGCACCTCGAGCATCGACCCCTGCACGAACCCGGCCCACTCGTAGGCGGCCCGCAGGTAGTCGTCGCGGGTCTCGTCGGACTCGGACTCGCCCTCCTCGACCACGCCGACGCGCTCGGCCAGGATCAGGCGCAGGTCGGTGAGGAACGTGAGCCAGCCCCACGCCTCCGACTCGTCAAGCTCGATCTGCACGACGCCCTCGCCCTCGTGCGCGGCGGTCGCGTCGCGCACGCGCTGCGCGGCCTGGCGCTTGCCGTCGACGAGACTGTCGCGGGTGTACCGCTCGAACTCGTGCGCGGCGGCGTGGTCGTCGGGATACGCGCTCGGCAGCAGCCGCCCGAGCGCCGGGTCGTCGACCTCGCCGAGCAGCAGCACCGAGTCGACCTGGTCGGCGAGCTCGGAGAGCAGCATCGCCTCCTCGGTCTCGAGTACGAGACGCACCCCCTCGCCGTCGCTGCGCCCCGCGACGATCACGGCTCGGCCCTCGCCACCGTGGCCTGCAGGCCGTAGCCGTGCATGGCCTGCACGTGCCGCTCCATCGCCTCGCGGTTGCCCGTCGCGACGACCGCGCGACCCTCGTTGTGCACGCAGAGCATGAGGCGCTCGGCCTCGTCTCGCGCGAACCCGAAGTAGCTGCGGAACACGTAGCTCACGTACGTCATGAGGTTGACCGGGTCGTCCCACACGACGGTCTGCCACGGCACGTCGGCCGCGACACGCGTGATGGTGTCGCGGTCGAGTTCTTCGAGCGTGGAGGTCACGTATCAAGACTGACACGAGCGGGCGGATGACGCGAGTGGGCGTCGGTCGGCCGACCCGGCGGTCCCGTCAGCGGGCGCGACGCGAGGCCGTGACCGTGAACTTCGGGTCGCGCGCGACCTGGCGCGTCGGACCCACGATGCGCTCGAGGGCGGGTCGGTAGCGCAGGTGCGAGTTCCAGACGCACCACAGCTCGCCGCCCGGCGCGAGCACGCGTGCGGCGTCGGCGAACAGGTGCTCGGCGATGCCCGTGTGCAGCGCGGCATCCGAGTGGAACGGCGGGTTCAGCACCACGAGCCGCTCGCTCGCCGCGGGCAGCAGCTCGAGGCCGTCGGCCTGCGTCACGTGCACGCGGTCGGCCACGCCGTTCGCCGCCGCGGTCGCACGGGCGGATGCCGCGGCCGACGCCGAGCGGTCGGTCGCCGTCACCCGGAGATCCGGCCGGGCCCGCGCGAGCCACGCGGCGATCACGCCCGTGCCGCACGCGAGGTCGACGGCCGTCGCGGCATCCGGGACCGCGCCTTCGAGCGTGCCGAGGAGCAGGCGCGTGCCGATGTCGACCGAACTGCCCGCGAACACGCCGCCGTGGGCCGCGACCTCGAGGCCGAGCGACTCCTCGCGCTGCACGCGCGGCCAGGCCGGCGCGGGCGGCCGACGCTGCGCGCGGGGCGCGCTCGCGGTCAGCACCCGCGACTTCTGCCTGGCGTGCGAGACGTCGACGCGGTCGAACCACGCCGCGAGCACGTCGTTCATCGCGAGCGACATGTGCTTCAGGCGACCGCCGGCGACGATGCGGACGTCGGATGCCGCGTGCCCGGCCACGAGACCCGCGAGCTCGTCGAGCCGATCGAGCGAGCGCGGCAGCCGCATGAGCACCACGCGGGCGCCCCGCACGAGTTCGGGCGAGAGCGGGAGCGACAGCGGCACCCGCTCGCCCGTGAAGCCGAGCCGCACGGCGTTGCGCGTCAGCGCGCGCTCACCGGTCGCGAGGTCCTGGTGCACGCGCACGCCCGTCGCGCCGAGGGCCGCGGCCCCGAGGGCGAGTGCCCCGTAGGCGTCGTCGAGCACGACCACCTCGCCCGACCCCGCCGCGGCGATCGCCTCGGCCGCCTCGTCGAGGATCAGCCGGTCGGCGGCATCGGACGCCTCGAGCCCGTGACCCTCGACGTCGGGCGCGCGGCGCAGCAGTTCGAAGTCCAGGCTCACCCGCCAAGGCTACGCGGCGCTTCCTCCCTGAGTGCGGAACGCAGACACGTTTGCTACTCTCGGGCCCGCATGGGGAACGCACAGACGACTGGGGAGCGCAGGGCGGCACGGCAGGCAGCCGAGTCGCGCGTCAGGCGAACCCCGGGGCGGCGACCACGCGGCATCCGACCGCTCGCGGCGTTCTCGACGCTCGCCGTGCTGGGCATCGTCGCGACCCTTTCGCTCGTGCCGGCGGCGCCGATCCCGACCGCGCTCGCCGGCGGCACCGACTCCGTCGAAGACGCGCAGACCATCGAGGTCGCCGACGGCGTCGAGGCGCAGCAGGTCTCGCACGAGTCGTACACCGCGGCGACCGGCGCGCAGACGCTCGTCGCCGGCGGCACCAACGTCGACTGGGCCAAGCTCGTGCTCATCGACGGCGATTGGCCCGTCACCGAAGAGAACATCACGTTCATGATGCGCTGGACCCGTCAAGAGAACGGCGCCGACAACTGGTGGAACCGCAACAACCCGCTGAACAACGGTCAGGGGTCGGGCGGCGGATCAGGCCTCGGCAGCTACGTCGACCTCGTCGAGGCCGCGTACTACGCGGCGGAGAACATCAAGTCGGGGCGCTACCCCGAGGTCGACGCTGCGCTGCAGCGCGGCGATTCGGCGGATGCCACGGCGCAGGCGATCTGGGCGTCGCCGTGGGCGTCGAGCCACTACGGCTACGGCACGCACTGGAGCTCGCGCCCCTACGAGGTCGTCGAGGCCCCGGCAGAGGCCTGGGGGCGCTGAGCCGACCGGCACCTCACTCGCGGTCGAGCGGGCGCCAGACGACCATCGCGGTCTCGCGGCGCACGCGCGTGCCAGCCCGAAGCGTGACGACCTCGCCCTGCGTGCCGGCCGCGAAGACGCGGCGGCCCGGGCGGTTCAGCATCTCGTCGGCGAGCGTCGCCTCGAGTTCGCGCACCCGTGCCCGGAGCGTGGTCACCTCGTCTTCGAGGCCGAGCACGCGGCGGATGCCCTCGAGGCTCACGCCCTCGCTCGAGAGCTGGGCGATCTCGCGCAGGCGCACGACGTCGCGCATCGAGTAACGCCGTGAGCCGCCCGAGGTCCGCGTCGGCGAGACCAGGCCCATGCGGTCGTACTGGCGCAGGGTCTGCGGATGCATGCCGGCCAGCTCCGCCGCCACCGAGATGACGAAGATCGGGCTGGACTCGTCGATGCTCATGGCCGGCTCAGCCGCGCGCCCGTGCGATGAGGTCGTCGCGCGGGTTCTCGTCGGGCAGTTCGGCCGCGAACTCCTCGAGCTTCTGCTCGGCCGCCTTCGACAGGTGTGATGGGACGACGACCTGCACGACCGCGAGCAGGTCGCCCGTGGCCTTCTTGGTCTCGACGCCGCGGCCCTTGACGCGCAGCACGCGCCCGCTGGGCGTTCCGGGCGCGACCCGGAGCTTCACGGGGTCGCCGCCGAGCGTCGGCACCTGGATGGTGGCCCCGAGCGCGGCCTCGGTGAACGTCACGGGCACGGTGACCCGCAGGTTCAGGCCGTCGCGCTCGAACACCGGGTGCTTGCGCACCGTGACGGAGAGCACGAGGTCGCCGGGCGCTCCGCCGTCGGGCGAGGGCTGCCCCTTGCCCGCCACGCGGATCTTCTGGCCGTCGGCCACGCCCGCCGGGATGCGCACGGTGATGTTGCGGCCCTCGCCGGTCTGGAGCGTGAGCTGGTCGCCCTTGGTCGCGGTGATGAAGTCGAGCGTGGTGCTCGCGGTGACGTCGCGGCCCTTCGTCGGGCCGCCCGCCCCGCGGAACCCGCCGGTCGACTGGCCGAACCGGCCGCCGCCGAACAGCCCGCCGAGAAGATCGTCGTAGTCGCCGCCCTGCTGGTAGGTGTACTGCTGGCGACCGCCACGACCGCCCGCGCCGCCGCCGAACATGCCGCCGAAGACGTCGTCGAAGCCGCCGTTGCCGCCGCCCGCGCCGGGCGCGGTGAATCGTGCGCCGGTGCCCATGGCACGCACGGCGTCGTACTCCTTGCGCTGCTCGGGGTCGGAGAGCACCGAGTGCGCCTCGCTGATCTCCTTGAACTTCGCCTCGGCCTTCGCATCACCCGCGTTCGAATCGGGGTGGTACTGGCGGGCGAGCTTGCGGTACGTCTTCTTGAGCTCGGCGTCGCTCACGTCTTTCGAGACGCCGAGCACCTTGTAGAAGTCCTTGTCGAACCAGTCCTGACTGGCCATCGACACCTCGTCTCTCGAAGTCTGGTGGAAAGGGTACGCCGGTCGGGGAGCTGTGCGCTCCCCGACCGGCTCCCGGATCGAATGGTTACGCGGGCGTCTTCACGACGACCTTCGCAGCGCGAAGCTGCGTGCCGCCCAGCGTGTAGCCCGTCTCGACGACGTCGGCGACCGTGTCGATCTCGACGTCGGGCGAGGGCTGCTGGAAGATCGCCTCGTGCTTCTGCGGGTCGAACGCCTCGCCGGGCTCGCCGAACTTCGAGAGCCCGAGACGCTCGACCGACGTGCGCAGCTTCGCCGCGATCGTCGCGAACGCCGACTCGCCCTCGAGGTCTCCGTGCTTCTCGGCACGGTCGAGGTCGTCGAGCACGGGCAGCAGCACCGAGACGGCCGCACCGATCGCGCGCTCCTTCTCGAGCTCGCGGTTGGCCTCGGTGCGCCGACGGTAGTTGGCGTACTCGGCCGTGACCCGCTTGAGGTCGGCGAGGTGCTCGTCGGTGGGGTCCTCGACCTCGGCGTTCGCCGCGTTCAGGATGTCCTCGACCGTGAGCTCGCGCTCGTCGGCCTCGACCGCGTCGGCGAGCTCCTCGGGGGAGACGGATGCCGCGGCATCCGTCGCCCCGTCGGCGGCGTCGGGCTCGGGAACCTGGGGGTTCTCGTTCTCGTCAGCCATGCTCGCGCCCTACTTCTTCTCGTCTTCGTCGTCGATGACCTCGGCGTCGACCACGTCTTCGTCGGACGAGTCCGCCTGCGGCTCACCGTCGGCGGCAGCGTCACCGGCCGCCGAGGCATCCTGTGCCTGCGACTGCGCGTAGATCGCCTCGCCGAGCTTGCCCTGCGACTGCGACAGCTTGTCGAAGGCCGACTTCACGGCCTCGTCGTCGTCGCCCGCGAGGGCCGACTTCAGCGCGTCGACGTCGCCCTGCACCTCGGACTTGACGTCGGCGGGGAGCTTGTCGTCGTTCTCCTTGATGAGCTTCTCGGTCGAGTAGGCGAGCTGCTCGGCGGAGTTGCGGGTCTCGGCGAACTCGCGACGCTTCTTGTCTTCTGCGGCGTGCTCCTCGGCCTCGCGCACCATGCGCTCGATGTCGTCCTTCGGGAGGCTCGAGCCGCCCGAGATCGTCATCGACTGCTCCTTGCCGGTGCCCTTGTCCTTGGCGGACACGTGCACGATGCCGTTCGCGTCGATGTCGAAGGTGACCTCGACCTGCGGGATGCCGCGGGGGGCCGGGGCGATGCCGGTCAGCTCGAAGGTGCCGAGCGGCTTGTTGTCGCGAGTGAACTCGCGCTCGCCCTGGAAGACCTGGATCGCGACCGACGGCTGGTTGTCGTCGGCGGTCGTGAAGGTCTCGCTGCGCTTGGTCGGGATGGCCGTGTTGCGCTCGATGAGCTTGGTCATGATGCCGCCCTTGGTCTCGATGCCGAGGCTCAGGGGGGTGACGTCGATGAGCAGGACGTCCTTGCGCTCGCCCTTCAGCACGCCCGCCTGGAGCGCGGCGCCGACGGCGACGACCTCATCGGGGTTGACGCCCTTGTTGGCGTCCTTGCCGGTCTCCTTCTTGACGAGCTCGGCGACCGCGGGCATGCGGGTCGAGCCGCCGACGAGCACGACGTGCGCGATGTCGGCGAGCTTGATGCCGGCCTCGCGGATGACGTCTTCGAAGGGCTTCTTCGTGCGGTCGAGCAGGTCGGAGGTCATGTTCTCGAACTGCGCGCGCGTGAGGGTCTCGTCGAGGTTGGCCGGGCCGTTCTCGGTGAGCGAGAGGTAGGGGAGCTGGATGCTCGTGCTCATCGAGGAGCTGAGCTCCTTCTTGGCCTGCTCGGCGGCCTCCTTGAGGCGCTGCTTGGCGATCTTGTCGTTCGAGACGTCGACACCGGTCGACTCCTTGAAGCGCTTGATGAGCCACTCGACGATGCGCTGGTCCCAGTCGTCGCCGCCGAGGCGGTTGTCGCCGGCCGTCGCGCGGACCTGGATGGTCGAGAAGTCGTCGTCCTTGCCCACTTCGAGCAGCGAGACGTCGAACGTGCCGCCGCCGAGGTCGAAGACGAGGATGAGCTCGTCCTCCTTGCCCTTGTCGAGGCCGTAGGCCAGGGCGGCCGCGGTGGGCTCGTTGATGATGCGGAGCACGTTGAGGCCCGCGATCTCGCCGGCCTCCTTGGTGGCCTGGCGCTCGGCGTCGTTGAAGTACGCCGGAACCGTGATGACGGCGTCGGTGACGGTGTCGCCGAGGTACTGCTCGGCGTCGCGCTTGAGCTTCTGGAGGATGCGCGCCGAGATCTCCTGCGGCGTGTACTTCTTGCCGTCGATCTCGTCGGTCTTCCAGTCGGTGCCGACGTGGCGCTTGACCGATGCGATGGTGCGGTCGACGTTGGTGACGGCCTGGCGCTTCGCGGTCTCGCCGACGAGCACCTCGCCGTCCTTGGTGAAGGCCACCACCGACGGGGTGGTGCGGAAGCCCTCGGCGTTCGCGATGACGGTGGGCTCGCCACCCTCGAGCACGGACACGACCGAGTTGGTGGTTCCGAGGTCGATTCCTACTGCACGTGACATGTGTGTCTCCTCTTTCTGCCAGGGGTTCGCGTGCGGATGCCGCAGGCACCCGCTGGCTGTCGATTCGGCCGTTCCGGCCCGCGATCGAAGTTCTTGCTTCGGAACTTGAGTCCCGATGACTCAAGCTTTTCAGGGCCGTTTCGACGTGTCAAGTCGAGTCGGCGAAACTTGAGTGCACTTGACTCAACTCACAGCGCGCGCTCAGTATTCCAAGCGGCCGCCCGCCTTGCTCGCGCACGCACCCGCCGCCACGCACTAGCCTGCCGGGTGTGGACGCACGCGAGCACGACGAAGACCTCGTCGCCGCAGAACTCGCCAGGTACGACCGGGAGCTGCGGCGCTACCGTCGGCTGCGCGGCCAGATCGAGGCCGACTTCGCGCGTCGGCTCGAGGCGGCGGGATACAAGTACTTCCACGTGTCGGCCCGCGTGAAGTCCCGCGACTCGTTCGAGCGCAAGGTTCGACGCGCTCCCGACCGCGAGGTGCTCGACATCCTCGGCGTCCGCGTGGTGGCCAACTTCGAGGGCGACCTCCCCGGCATGGAGCAGGTCGTGCGCGAGGCGCTCATCGTCGACGACGACTCGTGGGTCGACAAGTCGGCACTCCTGCCCCTCGACGCGTTCGGGTACCGCTCGGTGCAGTTCGTCGGACGGATGCCGGGGCCCGGCCAGGATCCCGACGGCGCCGACGACCCGGCCGACGCCACGCAGCTCGAGGTGCAGCTGCGAACCGCGCTCTCGGACACCTGGTCGGAGCTCGAGCACGACTTCAGGTACAAGTCCGCCAGGCAGCTGCCGCGCGAGGTCGACCGGCTCTTCGCGCTCTCGGCGGCACTGCTCGAGCAGGCGGACGACAACCTCGACCTCATCCGCCGGCAGGTCGAGGAGGCGCGCGTGCCCGTCCCGGGCGACGGTGGCGGCGAGCGCGGCTACATCGGGCGGTTCATCCAGTACGACGGCGACTCGAGGTCGCTCGACCAGATCATCACCGCCGCCCTCGACGTGCCGTTCGGCGCCGTGACGGGCTCGGGACGCGAGTTGCGCAGCGTCGTGCGGGCTGCCGGATGGCTGCAGTACGAGGCTCTCGCCGACGGCTTCGCCGAGTACTCCGAACTCGGCCGGCGCCTCGCGATCGCGTGCGCGAGCAGCACCAACGACATCCTGCTCACCGATGCCGAGCCCCAGCGGCCTCCGCGATCCTTCCGCGGCATCGGCGTCTACTGGACCGCCATGGCGGCCTCGCTCGTCACCGGCGCCTCGCTGCGCGAGAGCCGCGTGCCGCAGGGGCGGCTCGCCGAGTACCGCGTGGTCGCCACGCACCTCTTCCGCAACCCGGATGCCTCGGCGCTCGCCACGCGCAGCCGCTACGAACGGCTCGCCGCCCCGGCCGGCACGCTCGACGACGCGGTGTTCCGCCCGATCGACCTCGGCTGAGCCAGCTCGGCCGGCCGGCCGGCCGAGGGCGTTCATGTCGCGTTCCGAGTCGCCCGCGGCATCCGGCACCTCCCGCGCCTGATTGAATCGACGGATGCCGACGACCGAGCCCAGCACGCGATGAACCCACTGGAGTTCCTGCTGCTCGTGGCCGGCGGCGCGGTGGCCGGCTCGATCAACGCGGTCGTAGGATCGGGCTCGCTCGTGACGTTCCCGCTGCTGATCGCGTTCGGGTACCCGCCCGTGCTGGCGAACGTCACGAACAACGTCGGCGTGCTGCCCGCGTCGCTCGCGGCGACGCACGCGAACCGGCACGAGTTCGCCGGCGAATGGCGGAGGCTGGGCTCCCTCCTGTGCTTCTCGGCCGCGGGGGGCGTCACGGGCGCGCTGCTGCTGCTGCGCCTGCCGAGCGAGGCCTTCGACGCGATCGTGCCCGCGCTGATCGCACTCGCGCTGCTGCTCGTCGTGTCCGGGCCGTGGATCAAGCGTTGGACCACCCGCCTGCACGGAGAGGCCGGACACCGCGACCACCCGGGCGCGACCGCGGCCGTCGCCGGGCTCACGGCGATCTACGGCGGCTACTTCGGAGCCGCGCAGGGCGTGCTGCTGCTCGCGCTCCTCTCGATCACGATGGCGGGATCGCTCGCGAGGGCGAACGCCTACAAGAACGCCATGGCGGGCGTCGCGAACCTCGCCGCCGCGATCGTGTTCGTCGTGACGACCGACGTCGCCTGGCCGGCCGCGGCGGCCATCGCGATCGGATCGTTCGTCGGCGGCTCGCTCGGCGCGCGCTACGGGCGCCGGATCCCGCAGACCGCGTACCGCGTCGTGATCGTGACGGTCGGCCTCGCGGCGCTCGCGTACTTCGTGCTCACCTGATCCGCCCGGTCGAGCCGCCCGGTCGAGCCGGGCAGTCGAGCCGGGCAGCCGGGCCACTCGGTCGAGCCGTTCAGCCGAGCATCGACCCCTCGGCCGACGAGTTCGGCGCGGGATCGGGGAGCCGCCGCATCCGGAACCCGTTCAGGATGCCGAGCACTCCCGCGAGGATCGGCACGAGCAGCGCGACCTGCAGGGCGATGAACCGGGAGTCCGTGTTGATGCGCAGGACCTCCTCCTGCACCGCGGGCGTCTCGTCGGCGAGGAGCTGCTCGAGGCCCGTGTTGGTCATGATCTCGGCGTCCTCCTCGAGCACCGTGGCGACCTGCTCCTGCTGGTCAGTGCTCAGCACGGTGCTCGCCGAGGCGCTCGCGGTGAAGGTGAACGCGAGCGTCGCGAGCATGATCGCGCCCGCGAACGCGAGGCCGAACGACAGGCCGAACGAGCCCGCCGCCGAGTTCACGCCGGCCGCCTCGCTCACCCGCTCGTCGGAGATCGGCGAGAGCGTGTAGTTGTTCAACTGCGAGACGAGCAGGCCGAGACCGCAGCCGGCGATGATGAGCGGCACGGCGAGATACCAGCCGCTGTCGGCGATCGGCACGATCGGCACGATCACGGCGACGCCGACCACGACCAGCACGAACCCCCAGAGGATGATGTTCGCCGGTCGCTGCTTGAGCCCGCGGCCGGCGAGCAGCGCCACGACGAACATGCTGAGCGACAACGGCGCGATCGAGAGGCCGGCCTGCAGGGCGTTGTACTCGAAGACCATCTGCAGGTAGATCGGCAGCACGATCATGGTGCCGCCGAGCGCGATCTGCTGCAGCAGCTGGCCGCTCGCCCCGGTGCGGAACGGCTTCGAATCGAACAGCGTCGGGTCGAGCAGCGTCGGCTTGCCGCGCCGCTTGCGACTGCGCAGCCAGAACACGAGCGAACCGAGCCCGAGCAGGCCGATGCCGATCAGCAGGCCGACGTAGCCGCCGCCCTCCTGCCAGACGAGGATGCCGGTCACGACGCCGCCCATGCCGACGATCGACAGCACCGCGCCGACGAGGTCGATCGACCGCTCACCGTGGTACGGCACGTCCTTCACGAGCCCGATGCCGATGAGCACGACGGCGATGATCACCGCCTCGAGCGCGAACCCGACCCGCCACGAGAGAAAGGTGGTGATGAACCCGCCGAGCAGCGGCCCGACGGCCGCAGCGATCGCCGCGGACGCCCCGACGAGCGCGTACACGCGCTTCTGGTGCGCGCCCTCGAAGTTGCCGTGGATGAGCGACTGCATCGCCGGCAGCAGCAGCGAGGCGCCGATGCCGCCGATGATCGCCCAGAAGACGATGATCGCCGTGAGGTCCTGCGCGAAGACCATCGCGATCGCGCCGGTCGCGTACGCGAGCAGGCCGAGGACGTACGCCAGCTTGCGACCGATGAGATCGCCGGTCTTGCCGCCGATGAGGATGAATGCCGCCGACACGAGCGCCTCGAGCGCGATCGCCCCCTGCACCCCGCTCACCGTGGTGTCGAGGTCGTGGACGACCGCGGAGATCGACACGTTCATCAGCGACGTGTCGACGACGAGCACGAACATCGCCATCGCCAGGAGCAACGCGAGGCGGAAGTTGAACGGCGCCGCCGCGCCCGGTCCCCCACTCATATCCGCATGCAACCACACCGGCCGCCCGGAGTGGAAGAGGATCGCTCATGTTCGTCCGCGTGCCGGGTGCTGGACAGTCGGCGCCGCAGCGCGTATCGTTTCGCGAGCCGCTGTCCGCGGCATCCGCCTCGCCGAGTGAAAGGAGCGAGTCATGACCGACGCCTTCGTCGCGCGTTTCGCAGACCCCCTTTCCCGCGAGGCCTCCAGCCTGTAGTCGAACCAGTCGTTCGGCCGGGCGCACCCGGTGGCCTCCATCTCATTCGGAGCATCACCGTGACCTTCCTCTCGTCTCTCGACGACACCGCCGCACCTTCGATCGCGGCATCCTCACCGTCCACCCTCGCCTTCCAGACCGCTGAGCCCGGCGAGGGCCAACGCTGGTCCACCTGGCCGGCGACCACCCCCAGCGAGCGCGGCCCCATGCCGCGACCCGACTGGCTCGTCACCTCGGCTGCGGCGATCGACACCGAACTCGGCGTCGTGAAGACCGGCAAGGAGGGCGACGTGTTCCTCATCGAGCGGGCGATCCCGGATGCCGCGGCCGACGTGCCGGGCAACTCCGTCGTGCTCGCGGCGAAGCGCTACCGCTCGAGCGAGCACTCCGACTTCCATCGTTCGAGCATCTATACCGAGGGCCGCGGCCTCAGGCGCACGCGCGACGTGCGCGCCGTGGCTAAGGGCACCTCGTTCGGTCGCGCCGTCGCCCGCGTGCAGTGGGCGAACGCCGAGTTCGAGGCGCTGTGCCGCCTCACCGAGCTCGGCGCGGCCGTGCCGTACCCCGTGCAGGTCGGCGAGACCGAGGTGCTCATGGAGTTCATCGGCGACGGCCGCGTCGCCGCGCCCCGCCTCGCCCAGGTCCGGGCCGCGCCCGACGAGCTCCGCGACCTGTTCCACCAGGTCGTCGAGTTCATGCACGTGCTCGCCTCGAACGGGCTCGCCCACGGCGACCTCTCGCCGTACAACCTGCTCGTGCACCACGGCCGCGTCGTCGCGATCGACCTGCCCCAGGTGGTCGACCTCGTCTCGAACCCGCAGGGGCTCGACCTGCTGCACCGCGACTGCGTGAACGTCTGCGACTGGTTCACCAGGCAGCGCCTCGAGTGCGACGCCGAGCAGTTGTTCGGCGAGCTGGTCGCGGTGATCTGGTGAGGGGTGCGGGTCGCGGAAGCCGCAGGCGGATGTCGCGAACCCCGGGTCGCACGACCGGTCGGAGTCAGGGTCAGCCCTCTGGTCGAGTGCCGGTGGCGGCCAATACACTGCGGCGCATGAGACTCTCACGCGACGGCCTCCGGCCTGCGGCCGCGGCCGCTTCGACCCTCGGATTGCTCGCGCTCGGCGCCGCGCTGCTCACCGGCTGCAGCGCCGGCGCGCCCGCACCGGCCGGCCCCGCGACGTCCGAACCGCCTGCGGTCTCCGCGTCGCCGTCGGATTCCGTCGCGGAGCCGGCGACCGGCACCGGCACCGAGGCAGCCGCGGCGACGTGCGAGTCCGTGCTCTCGGCCGACGCGAACGCGCAGCTGGCCGCCGACGGGCTCGACCAGGTCGACGTCGGGCAGTCGACGTTCTACGCGATCGCCGACGACCTCATCGCTGCCGGGGGTCTCGCGTGCAAGTGGGGACGCCCGTCGTCCGACGTCGCGTTCACGGTCGTGCAGCTCGCGGGCCTCGACGTTCCGGCATCCGAATGGCCCGCGGCACTCGCCGAGGCCGGCTATACGCTCACCGATGATCCCGTGCCCGGCACCTACACCGGGCCCGCCGATCCCGGCACGGGCGTTCCCTCGGTCGTGGTCGTGGGGGCCGACCGCCTCACCTTCGTGAGCGTTCCGCTGCACGCCGTCGACCTGGCCGAGGCGAGCTGATCGGCGCCCGCCGCCGTCAGCCCTACGCCGCGCCGTAGCCGCGCAGGAACAGCGCGAGGCTCAAGGCGAGATGCTCGATCTCCGAGGGGTCGACGCTCTCGTTCGGCGCATGGATGAGCGCGAGCGGCTCCTCGACCCCGAGCAGCACGATCTCGGCGTCCGGATAGGTGTCGGCGAAGACGTTGCACAGCGGGATCGACCCTCCCTGGCCGAGCGTCGTCATGGGCACGCCGTACGCCTCGTGCATCGCTTCGCCGAGCGCACGGAACCCGGGTCCGTCGACCGACGCCTCGAACGGCTCCCCCACGGCCTCGGTCGCCACGTCGACGTGCACGCCCCAGGGCGCGTCGGCACGAAGCTGCGCCGCGAGGGCGTCGTGCGCGACCTGCGCATCGGTTCCGGGCGGCACGCGCAGGTTGAGCCGTGCGGCGGCCTTCGGCACGATCGCGGCGGTCGAACCGGTCACGGGCGGGCAGTCGATGCCGAGCACGGTCAGCGCGGGCCTGGCCCACAGCATGTCCGAGACCGTGCCGTCGCCGAGCAGCGCGACGCCCTCGAGCACGCCCGCATCCGTGCGGAACTGCTCGGGGGGATACGGCTCGCCGTGCCAGGCACGGGTGGCGTCGAGGCCTTCGATCGTCGTGTTGCCCTCGCTGTCACGCAGGCCCGCGAGCATCTCGATGAGGGCCGCGAGCGCGTCGGGGGCGGCGCCGCCGAACATGCCGGAGTGCACCTCGGACGCGAGCGCCTCGACCGTGACCACGACGTTCGCCATGCCCCTCAGGCTCACGGTCGCCGCCGGGCGCCCGACCGCCGCATTGCCGGTGTCGCACACCAGGATCACGTCGGCCCGCAGCACGTCGGGGTTCGCGGCCGCATACGCCTCGAGTCCGCCCGTTCCCTGCTCCTCGGATCCCTCGACGACGACCTTCAGGTTCACCGGGATGTCGTCGCCGAGCGCCCGCAGGGCGAGCAGGTGCGTCACGATGTTGCCCTTGCAGTCCGCTGCGCCCCGCCCGTGCCAGCGGCCATCGACCTCGGTGAGCTCGAACGGCGGCGTGCTCCAGGCGGACTCGTCGAGCGGCGGCTGCACGTCGTAGTGCGAGTAGAGCAGCACCGTCGGGGCATCCGGAACCGTCGTCGCCCTCGACCCGACGACCGCGTGGCTGCCGTCGGGCGTGAGCTCGAGCCTGGCGTCGGCGAACCCGAGCTCGGCGAACCGGCCGCGCACCCACTCGGCCGCCCTCGCGCACTCCTCGGGCGGGAACTGGCGCGGGTCGGCGACGGATCGGATCGCCACGAGTTCGGCCAGCTCGGGGCGGACCCCGTCCATCAGGTCGTGGACGCGCGACCGGAGGTCGTCGCTCATCCGTTCGCCGAATCGGTCGTCTGCAGGTCGTCGACGAACTGCTGGAAGTCCTCGAGCTCGTCCGGGCAGTACACCTGGATGATCGCCAACTGGCCCTTCAGCACGTCGTTGTCGACGATCACCGGTCGCTCACCCGGCGCGCCGGGGTTCGTCGTCAGCATGCCGTACAGCGTCGCTCGGCTCAGCGCCTCGTTCGGCGCAGCGCACACCGCGCCGCCGTCATCGCCGAGCACCCGGGCGATGACCGCGGTCGCAGGCGGCGACGCGCCGGCGTCCTCGAGCACCTGGGAGAGCTCGGCCGCCTTCTCGTCGGCCTGCTTGGTCTCGCGCGCCTGGCCGAAGGCGATCACCGCCCACACGCCCAGCAGCACGAGCACGATGACGACGACCACGTAGAGCGTCGAGCGGTGCCGCGGCTCCGACTGCTCGAGTTCGGTGCTCATCTCGTCGCCTCCTCGGAATCGGCGGAGCCGTCGGCCCCGTCTGCGCCATCGGCGTCACCGGCGTCACCGGATCCGTCGCCCGAATCGGCCGCCTTCCACGACGGCTTGCGGAACCGGTAGAAGAGGAACGGCACGAGCAGGCCGAGACCCAGGGCGCCGCCGCCGACGATCAGGAAGTACACCCACGGGTCGCCGCCGCCGAACTGCGACGGAGGAACGAATCCGACGAGCAGGGCTGCGAGCGACGCGGCGAACCCGACACCGCACAGGAGCACGAGCATGGGAGCCCGGAACCCACGTGGATGGTCGGGGTGGTTCCGTCGCAGGCGCACCGCGGCGACGAACATGAGCAGGTACATGATGAGGTACACCTGCGTCGTGATCACCGAGAAGATCCAGTACGCGCTCGACACGTTCGGAATGAGCGCGTAGCCGAGGGCGATGACGGTCGTGATGACCCCCTGGGTCACCAGGAGGTTCTGCTGCACGCCGTGCTTGTTGAGCTTCTGCAGGAACGGCGGCAGGTAGCCCTCCTGCCGCGAGATGAGCAGCAGGCCCTTCGACGGCCCCGCGAGCCAGGTCAGCATGCCTGCCAGCGACGCCGACACGAGCGCGATGCCGATGATCGGCGTCAGCCACTGCGAGTCGAAGACCGCGAGCACCGCGTCGAACGCCTGCATGACACCGGCCGTGAGCGAGAGTTGGTCGGCCGGCACGATCCAGCTGATGGCGAGCGCCGGGAGGATGAAGATCAGCAGCACGAGACCCGACGCCAGGAAGATCGCCCTCGGGAACTCCTTGGCGGGCCTGCGCAGCGACGACACGTGCACCGCGTTCATCTCCATGCCGCTGTACGAGAGGAAGTTGTTCACGATGAGCACGAGGCTCGCGAGCCCCGCCCACTGCGGCAGCAGGTTCTCTGCCGTCATGGGGGCGGCCGACGGGTTGCCCTGCCCGAGGAACGCCGCGCCCAGCACGATCAGCAGCGCGCCGGGGATCAGCGTGCCGATGATGAGCCCCGCGCTCGCGAGGCCGGCGACGCCCTTGGTGCCGCGGGACGAGATGAACACGCCCGACCAGTAGCAGACCACGATCACGAGCGCCGTCCAGACGCCGTTGCTGGCGAGCGCCGGGTTGATCACGTAGGCGAGCGTCGACGCCACGAACCCGAGCAGCGTCGGATAGTAGAAGATCGTCATCGCGAACTGGCACCAGACGGCCAGGAACCCCATCGGCTTCGAGATGCCGGTGGCCACCCAGTTGTAGACGCCGCCCTTCCACCCCGACGCCAGCTCGGCCGAGACGAGCGAGGTCGGCAGCAGGAAGATGAGCGCCGGCACGAGGTAGAGGAACACGCACGCGAGTCCGTAGACCGCCATCGTCGGCGCGGGCCGCAGGCTCGCGACCGAGGCCGTCGTCATGAGCGCGAGCGCGACCCACGAGATGTAGGCGGTGCGCGGCGCCTTGGTCGCGACGGCATCCGCGCTCATCGCACCCACCGCCCCGCGAGCGAGGAGCGAACCTGCGCCCCGAGACCTGACCAGACCAGATGCTTCAACGCAACCACCCCCGGATGGGCGCATCTGCGCTCCCGCGACCGTCGCCCCAGGACGGTCCCACGCATCGCGATGCGAGTATGGGTTCAGAATGCTCTCAGGATCGAGCCCGCGTCAAGACCTCCGCGCGCCCGATACGACGGCCTGGGCCCGTACGGCGTTCAGCTGCGGACGGCGCGACTCCTGCGGGTGCGAGCGGCGATGAGCAGCAGGGCGGCTGCCATCAGGAACGCCGAGCCGATCACCGCTCCGGGCACCGGGTCGACACCCGTCGCGGGCAGGCAGTCCGTGGCTCCCGGCGGGCAGGGCGTCGTGCCCCCCGAGGGGGCCGACGTCGGGGTGGGCGTCGGCGTCGGCGTCGGCGTGACCGTCAACAGCATCGGATCGCCGAGCACGGGGTCGAAGAGCGCGCTGGTGGCGACGAGGCGCACGAGCAGGCCGGAGTTCTCGAGGGTTCCGTCGACCGTGAGCGACTCGCCGGTCTCGCCGGCGATGTCGACCCAGGTGGTGCCGCCATCGACGCTCGACTGCCACCGGATCTGCTGCCAGAAGTCGGCGGCGATGGCCGTGAACGTCGCAGCGGTGCCTTCGTCGACGGTGAGGTCTCCGCTGCCCGTGATCGCGGGCTTCGTGAAGACGAGCAGCTCGTCGGTGCCGCCGCTCGTCGCGTAGAGCCGATCGGCGTCGGTGCCGGTCGCGCTGTACGCGTCGACCGATTCGACGTTCGCGCCGATGTCGACCCGAGCGCCGACCGGCGTGCCGCTCTCGTAGTCGATCGCGACGATGCCGCCGGTGAGGCAGGCGACGTACACCCGGTCGCCATTCGGAGTCGAGTCGAGCAGTCGTGGACCGCAGTCGACCGGATCCGTCACGACGGGGTCGGCGGAGCCCGGAGTGAACGCGGAGATCGACGTGGGCGTGCCGGAGTTCGAGCTCAGCACCCGGTCGACGTTCTCGACGTACGCGGTGTCCCACGGCAGGTCGCCCGTCGGGGTGAGCGTGCCGAGCGAGAGCGAGCCGTCGCCGGCGACGTCGACCGCCTGCACGCCGCCGGCCGGCGCGGCCGCGAACGACGTGAAGTACGCCTGGGTGTCGTCGGTGCGCACCGAGACGCCGCGGGAGCCGTTCGGCACGGAGATGGTGCGAGGAGCGGCCGTCGGATCGGCGGTCGAGAACTGGTACTGCGGATTGAAGAGGGTCGCGGCGTAGATGTACGTGCCCGACGTGTCGGCCTCGAGGTCGACGAAGCCGCCGCCGGCGGTGATCACGGTAGGCGTCGGGGTGCCGCCCGCCTCGAGATCCGCGGCCGGGTAGACGAGGATCTGGCCCGGGTTGTAGAACGCGACCCACACCTGCGAGCCGTCGGGCGAGACCTGCACCGAGGTCGGGTTGAAGTCGGCGCCGGGTCCGAAGGTCACGGCACCGACCTGCGCGAAGCTCGTCGTGTCGTAGACCCGCAGGTCGGCGACGCCGCCGTCGCCGCGCGAGATGACGAACACGTGGGCGCCGTCGGGCGTGGCGTCGACGTCGATCGGGTACCGCCCGGAGGGAACGGCCACGTAGGTCATCTCGGGATCGGCGGATGCCGCGGGCGACGCGACGAGTGCGGTCGCCGATGCGGCGAGCAGCGCCAAGGCGACCGCGGCGACCGCCGAGACCCGGCGGCGGCGGCGCCGAGCGCCTCGGGCGAGCGGGCCTCCGTCGTTGGCGAACATTCATCGAGTCTCGCATCCGACGCGCCGGTGCGCCAGACCTTCGGCATCGACGCACCGGACGGCGCGCGGGTAGTGTTCGTGCAGATCGCCGACGATCAGACGCCTGCCCAGCCGGCGGCACCGGTCGACGGGCGCCGCCCTGCGGCATCCGTCACCGGCCGTTCACCCGACCGAATGAGACTGCTCGCATGACCACTCCCCCCGAGCCCCCCGCAGACGCACCGCGCAACTTCCCGCCGACGCACCTCACTCCAGCCGACGGGGCGGCGGCCACCATCGGCGTGACGACCGAGCAGGTCGAGGCCGTGACGGATGCCGGTGCGCGGAAGGGACGCATCCTCGCGTGGGGCCTGTGGGACTGGGGATCGGCCGCGTTCAACGCGGTCGTGACGACCTTCGTGTTCACCGTGTACCTGACGAGCGAGTCGTTCGGGCCGAGCGGCACCGTCGAGGCGCAGCTCGGATGGGCGCTGGCGATCGCCGGGCTGCTGATCGCCCTGCTGGCGCCCATCACCGGCCAGCGATCCGACACGAGCGGGCGACGCAAGCTCTGGCTCGCCGTGAACACCTACATCGTCGTGGCCATCACCCTCGCGATGTTCTTCGTGCTGCCCGCGCCCGAGTACCTCATGCTGGGCCTCTTCCTCGTCGCGGCGGGCAACGTGTTCTTCGAGTTCGCGGGCGTCAACTACAACGCCATGCTGGTGCAGGTCTCGACGCCGCGCTCGATCGGCAAGGTCTCGGGCTTCGGCTGGGGCATGGGCTACGTCGGCGGCATCGTGCTGCTGCTCATCGTGTACTTCGGCTTCATCCAGCCCGAGGTCGGGCTGTTCGGAGTGACCGGCGACAACGGCCTCGACGTGCGCGTGACCATGCTCGTCTCAGCGATCTGGTTCGGCCTGTTCGCGCTGCCCGTGCTGCTCGCGGTGCCCGAGTACCGCAATCCCGCTGCCGTCGACCGCGGCAAGGTGGGGTTCTTCGCCTCGTATGCGCGCCTCGGCCGCGACGTGCAGCGGCTCTGGAAGGAGCAGCGCAACACGGTCTGGTTCCTGCTCGCCAGCGCGGTGTTCCGCGACGGCCTCGCGGGCGTCTTCACCTTCGGCGGCGTGCTCGCAGCCTCGGTCTTCGGGTTCTCGGCCGGCGAGGTCATCATCTTCGCGATCGCCGCCAACGTCGTCGCGGGCATCTCGACGATCGCCGTCGGCGCACTCGACGACCGGTTGGGCGCGAAACCGGTCATCATGACGGCGCTCATCGGTCTCGTGATCAGCGGCCTGCTCATCTTCGTGCTGCACGACGGGGGCCAGATCGTGTTCTGGACGGCGGGCCTCGCGCTCTGCCTCTTCGTCGGCCCGGCGCAGTCGGCGAGCCGCACGTTCCTCGCGCGTCTCATCCCGGCCGGGCGCGAGGGCGAGGTGTTCGGCCTCTACGCGACGACCGGTCGCGCGGTGAGCTTCCTGGCTCCGACCGCATTCGCCCTCTTCGTCACGATCGGCGGGGCGCCCTACTTCGGCATCCTCGGCATCGTGCTCGTGATCGCGCTGGGGCTCGCGCTGCTCATCCCGGTGAAGGCGACGAAGGCGCCCGCCGCCTAGGAACTCGGACTCCCCGGGCCGGCATCCCACCGGCCCCCGGCCTGTCGCGCGACGCAAGTCATTGCTATAGTCAACACAATTGACTTGCGATGTTGCTAGAGAGGCGGCGCCGTGCGAACCACCGATCCGGGGTCACCGATCACCGTCGACGTCGGCGATGTGCGGATCGCCGCCGACGTCTCCGGAACCGGCACCCCCGTGCTGCTCCTGCACGGGTACCCCGAGACGAGGGCGATGTGGCGCGAGGTCGCGGCCGAGCTCGCGACGCGCCACACCGTCGTCGCCGCCGACCTGCGCGGCTACGGCGACTCGACGAAGCCGGCCGGTGACCGCTACTCCAAGCGCGAGATGGCCGCCGACCAGGTCGGGCTCATGCGCGCGCTCGGGCACGACCGGTTCGCGGTCGTCGGCCACGACCGCGGCGGTCGGGTCGGCCACCGGCTCGCCCTCGACCACCCCGAGGCCGTGGCCGCGCTCGCGGTGCTCGACATCGTGCCCACGCTGCACATGTTCGAGCACGTCGACCGCGACATGGCGACGAGCTACTTCCACTGGTTCTTCCTCGCACGCGACGACGGACTGCCGGAGCGACTCATCTCCGCAGCCCCGCGCGAGTGGCTCGAAAGCCGGTTCCGCGGCCGCGCCGTGCGCGAGGGCGCGATCTCGGCCGAGGCATTCGCCGAATACCTCCGATGCTTCGACGAGGACACCGTCCGGGCGAGCTGCGCCGACTACCGCGCCGCTGCGACCGTCGACCTCGAGCACGATCGCGACGATCGCGACGCCGGCGTGCGGGTCGCCGCACCGCTCCTCGCGCTCTGGGGCGCGCACAGCTACGTCGGGCGCTCGTTCGACGTCGTCGAGGTCTGGCGCGACTTCGCCGACGCGGCATCCGGAGCCCCGATCGACGCCGACCACTACCTCGCGGAGGAGGCGCCCGCCGAGACGGCCACCGCACTCTCCGCCTTCCTCGACGACGGGACCGTGCAATGGTGACCACGACGTTCGACCGCGACCGCGTGATCAGCCGGCTCGACGCGCTCGTGTCGACCGAGACGCCGACGGGCGATCGCGACGGCATGGCCGAGGCGCACCGCCTCGTGCGGTCGTGGCTCGACCCCCTGCTCGGCGACGGCGAACCCGTGGTGGTCGACGGCGTGACGCACCTGCTCTGGCGCGGCGGCGACGCACCCCGCGTGCTGCTGCTCGGGCACCTCGACACCGTCTGGCCCCTCGGGACCATCCGCGAGCGGCCGTTCACGATCGACGGCGATCGCATCACCGGCCCCGGCACCTTCGACATGAAGGCGGGCGTCGTCATCATGGCCGAGGCGCTCCGCAGCGTCGTCGACACGGGCGACGTCGCCGTGCTCCTCACCAGTGACGAGGAGATCGGATCGCTGACCTCACGCGCACTGCTCGAACGCGAGGCCGCGCGCGCCGGAGCGGTGCTCGTGCTCGAGCCCAGCCTCGACGGCGCCGTGAAGATCGCCAGGCGCGGCGGCAGCATCTACCGCCTCGAGGTGCACGGTCGGGCCGCCCATGCCGGGCTCGAGCCCGAACTCGGGCGCAGCGCGCTGGCCGAGCTCGCCCACCAGGTGCTCGCCCTGCCGAGGCTCGCCGACGACCGGTTGGGCACCACCGTCAGCCCCACGGTCGCGCACGCCGGAACCGTGACGAACGCGATCCCCGACCGGGCCGAGATGCAGATCGACGTGCGCGCGTGGACCATGGGCGAACTCGAGCGCGTGCACGCGGCGTTCTCGTCGCTGCCGACGCACACCCCCGACGTGCGCGTGGACGTGAGCGGGGGCATCAACCGACCGCCGATGGAGGATGCCACGTCGCGCGACCTCCTCGCGCTCGCCCGCGCGGTCGCCGAACGCCTCGGGCACGGGCCCGTCGAGGCGGTCTCGGTCGGCGGCGCCTCGGACGGCAACTTCACGGCGGCCATCGGGGCGGCGACGCTCGACGGCCTCGGCCCGCGCGGCGGCGGCGCCCATGCGATCGACGAGTGGGTCTCACTGGCCTCGATCGAGGAGCGGATCGCCCTCATCACGGGCATCATCGACGGCATCGGCGGGTCGGCCGGCACCGGACCGGCCTGAGCACGCTCGCCGCGCGTCAGGCCCCTTCGGCGGCGTTGCGCGGCGCGCGGCGCTCGATGCTCTCGAGCAGCAGTTCGAGCGCGGTCTCCCACGCGCGGGGGTCGCGGATGCCGGGCAGGTTCTCGCCCACCCACGCGATGTTCGGGTACTCGGCGAGGTCGAGCCGGCGGTAGTCCATCTGCCAGGTCAGCTCGTCGGCGTCGCGGACCTCGTCGGGCAGCGCCTCGAGCGCGGCCTGGATCGAGGTCGCCGATCGGATCAGCTGGCCGAGCGCCCTGGCGTAGAGCGCGGATTCCTCGGGCCCGTACCCGCCGCGACGCAGCGCGCCGATCGAGAACTCCATCGACTTGAAGTCGGTCGGGCGGCGAAGGGCCATCTGCAGCGCGAACTCGGGATAGCGCATGTAGTGGTCGTGGATCAGGTGGGCCTGCGCACGCAGGTCCGCCATCCAGTCGTCGGTCGCGATCATCGCGCCCGCGTACGATCTGGCGCGCAACGTGTCGATGAGCTCGAGGAGCAGTTCGTCCTTGTCGCGGAAGTGGCGGTAGATCGACGTGGGGTGGGCGTCGAGCTCCTCGCCGATGGCCTGGAACGTGAGGCGGTCGAGGCCGTCCCGTTGCACCACGGCCTCGGCAGCCGCCACGATGATCTCCCTGCTCAGCGAGTCCCTCGCACGCCGCGGCCGGCTCTGCTTCACGGTCTTCGTGGTCGCCATCGCGCCTCTCCCCTCGAACCGGTCGCCATCGACGCGCGATGCGGCCGGATTGCACCCACCGTACCCTAAGGGAGCAGCCTCGTAGTCAATGACGATGATCAGCTCCCGGGCCCCCATCCGATCACTAGTCAGTGTTATAGTCAACACGCCTGACCAGTGAAGCGAGGAGCAGTCGTGACGAACGTACGCCACCCGGACAGCCGGCCCGACCACCTGACGGCGCGCTTCGCGACGCCCGTGCTCCTCACCGCCCGCCCGGTGGTCGGCACGAGCGACCTGGCTCTCCTCATCGAGGACCAGCCCGAGGGCTCGCGCGCCAGGCTCTGGCGCGCAGGCGAGGCGCCCGGCGAACTGCTGCCCTTCCCGGTCGGCGTCGGCGCGGTGCTCACGAACGACGGCCGCTGGGTCGTCGACCTCGACGACGACGGGGGGTCGGAGGTCGGCGCCCTCGTCGCGATCGCCGTCGACGGGTCCGAGACGGTGGCGCTCACGCCCGGGCGCGAGCCGTACGTGCTGCGCGGCATCGAGCCGAGCCACGACGGGCGTTCCATCGTCGCCACGGTCGTCGACGAGCAGGGGTTCCACGTGCTGCGGATCCCCGCGGCGCCATGGGGCGAACCGCAGGTCGTCTACTCGTCGCCCGTCGAGGCCTGGTACGGGCAGGTCTCCGCCGACTCCGCGCTCGTGTCCGTCGACACGACCGACCACAATCCCGGCATCCGCCGAGCCCGCGTCACCGTGGTCGACTCGCGCGACGGCTCGACCGTCGGCGTGCTCGACGACCTGCCCGCGGGGCCGGTGCGCGGCGTTCGCTTCGCCGGCATCGCCGGCGACCCGCGTCTGCTCGCCAACACCGAGCGCACCGGCTTCGCGCGGCCCGTGATCTGGGACCCGACGACGAACGAACGCGTCGACTTCGAACTGCCCGAGCTGCGCGGCGAGGTGATCCCGCTCGAC
This sequence comes from Agromyces sp. CF514, assembly GCF_900113185.1. Lineage (NCBI taxonomy): Bacteria > Bacillati > Actinomycetota > Actinomycetes > Micrococcales > Microbacteriaceae > Agromyces > Agromyces sp. CF514. The sequence goes on from NZ_FOZD01000001.1 coordinate 55,194, forward strand.
TGGCACGCCGAGTCCGGCCGCATCCTCGCGCTCCACGTCGAGGACGGGCTGCACCGCCTGCTCGAGATCGACGAGTCGACCGGCGCGGCGCGCGTCGTCATGGACGGCGCGAGCTTCGCCGACCCCGACGTCGCCGACCTGCATCCGTTCCAGTGGGCGTCGTACTTCGCGCCCGACGGCACGATCCGCGCGGTGCGCTCGCGGTGGCACGAGCCGCGGCACGTCATCGGCATCGATCGCGACGGGGCATCCGAGGTGCTGATCGCACCGGCACCGGTGCCGGAGGGCGTGCCGTTCACCTCCACCATGATCGAGAGCGCAGACGGCACCCGCGTGCAGCTGTGGCTCGGCAGGCCGACCGATCGCGAACCGATCGGCACCGTGCTCGAGGTGCACGGCGGCCCCAACCTCGTCATGGTCGACGCGTACAACCCGTCGGCGCAGGCCTGGATCGAGGCGGGGTTCGCCTACGCCACCCTGAACTACCGGGGCTCGGTCACGTTCGGCCGGGACTTCCGCGAGGGCTTCTGGGGCGTCGGCGGCGATCGCGAGATCGAGGACGTCGACGCCGCGATCGCGTTCCTGCGCAGTCAGGGCCTCGGCGACCCGGCGACCACCTTCATCACCGGCGCCTCCTACGGCGGGCACCTCACCCTGCTCAGCGTCGGCCGGCTGCCCGACCGCTTCCGCGGCGGCCTCGCGCACGTCGCCGTGGCCGACTGGTCCGCCGCGATCGCGGCGATGAACCCCGCGGTGCGCAGCGTGTGGAGCAGCTGGGTGCCGCCCGAGATGGTCGAGCACTTCTCGGCCGTCAGCTACCTCGACGACGTCACGGCCTCGGTGTGGATCAACCAGGGGTCGGTCGACACGCGGACCCCGATCATCGGCGTGCAGAGCTACGTCGATCGCCTCGGCGCACGCGGCGGCGACGTCGTGCTCGACATCTTCACGGGCGGCCACGAGCCGACCGGGCTCGCCATGCTCGAGCACGACCAGCGCAGGATGACCGACCTCGCCCTGCGCGCGATCGCGGGGCGGCGATGGTCGGAGGATGCCGCAGCGGGCCCGTCCGAGGCATCCGTCGCCCACTGACCATCGCGTCGGAGAACCGATAATCAATCGCATTGACTATAACGCTTGCTAAACCCTCGGAGCGGGCCTATAGTCAAACCACTCAGCAGGTTGCACCGTACGTCCCCCACGATCACGGAGTCCCGTCAATGTCGAAATCACAGCCCGCCACCACTCCCCGTCGCGCGAAGACGATCGCCCTCGCGTCGCTGCTCTCGCTCACGCTCGTGGCTTCGCTCGCCGCCTGCACCGGAGGCAGCGCCGAGTCCGCGCCCGCGCCCGACGTCGCCGTGCAGGACGGAGGCGAGATCGTGATCGGCGCAGAGCAGGAGCCCGACTGCGTCGACTGGATCGCCACGTGCGCCGGCTCGATCTGGGGCACCTACATCATGCAGATCCCCACGATCCCGGCCGTGTTCGACACCCGCAAGGTCGACGGCGAGTGGGCCCCCGTGGCCTCCGACCTCGTCACCGCCGAGCCCGTCGCCGAGATGGTCGGCGACACCCAGGTCATCACGTACTCGATCAACCCCGACGCGGTCTGGTCCGACGGCGAGCCGATCACGTCTGCCGACTTCGCCTACACGGCACTGCAGATCCGCGACGGCGACGACATCTTCGACAAGACGGGCTACGACAAGATCCTCGACGTCGACGCGACCGACCCCTCCACCGCGGTCGTCACCCTCGGCTCCACGTACGCGGGGTGGCGCACGCTGTTCAGCGTCTACGGCGTGCTGCCGTCGCACCTGCTCGAGGGCAAGGACCGCGCTGCCGAGATGGCCGACGGCTACGACTTCAGCGGCGGCCCGTGGAAGATCGAGTCATGGGATCGCGGCACCTCCGCGACGCTCGTGCCGAACGAGAACTACTGGGGCGAGAAGCCGCACCTCGACAAGGTGACCTTCATGTTCCTGCCCGACACGACGGCCGCCTTCCAAGCCCTCAAGAGCGGCCAGGTCGACGCGCTCTACCCGTCGCCCCAGCTCGACGCGATCAACCAGATCGACGCGGGCCTGCCGGGCATCAACTCCCAGATCGACGCGAAGAGCGGCAACCTCGAGGCCGTGTGGCTGAACAACGAGGCGTTCCCGTTCGACTCGGTGGCCGTGCGCCAGGCCCTCGCCTACTCGATCGACCGCAAGGCGATCGTGTCGCGCCTGTTCGGCAGCCTCGGCGTCGAGGAGCCGCAGCAGAGCTTCAACAGCCCCATCGTCGGGGCCTTCGCGGCCGACGACTTCTCGACCTACACGACCGACCTCGACCAGGTCGAGTCGCTGATGGAGGGCGACGGCTGGAAGAAGGACGGCGACGGCGTCTGGGCGAAGGACGGCAAGACCGCGACCTTCACGATGCTGACGCTCGCGGGCAACAAGCGCCGCGACCTCACCACCCAGGTGCTGCAGTCGCAGCTCGCCGACGCCGGCTTCGAGATGAAGATCAGCGCCGTCACCCCGGCGGACCTGTTCGGCACCCTGGCTCCCGAGGGCGACTTCCAGGCCGGGCTCTGGGCGCTCGTCGACACGTTCGCCGACCCCACGCTGAGCTCGACGTTCTCGTCGGTGAACATCCCGAGCGAGGCCAACGGCTACTCCGGCATCAACTTCTACCGCACCTCGATCCCCGAGCTCGACCCGCTGCTCGCGCAGGTCGACAGCGAGCTCGACACCGACGCCCGCATCGCCGCCTCGAAGGAGGCCGACGCGATCATCGCCGAGAACGTGCCCTCGCTGCCGCTGGACACCGTGCCGAACGTGCTCCTCTGGAGCGAGAAGGTCGGCGGCCCGCTCGAGATCAACCCCGTGCAGGGACCGTTCTGGAACCTCGCGGCGTGGGGCCTCGCAGGCTGATCGCCTGACGGACGCCCCTGAACGCACCGCCCGGACGCACCGCCCGAACGCCCGACCAGAACCACCCGACCGACCGGCCCAGGAGAGATCGTGATCACCTTCATCACACGGCGAGTGCTCGTCTCGCTTCCGGTGATCCTCGTGGCATCGTTCATCCTCTTCTGGGCCGTGCGGTCGACGTTCGACCCGCTCGCGAAGCTCCGGCTCGCGCAGGACCCGACCGCACTCGCGCGCGAGGTCGAGCGGCTCGGCCTCGACCGCTCGATCTTCGAGCAGTACCTCCTCTGGCTGAAGTCCTTCGTCACCGGCGACTGGGGCGTGAGCTCGCGCACCGGCACCCCGGTGCTGCCGCTCATCGGCGAGGCCCTCTGGCCGACGCTGCAACTCGCGTTCTGGGGCCTCCTGATCGCGATCGTCGTCGCCGGGTCGATCAGCGTCTACTCCGCGGTGCGGCAGTACTCCCCCGGCGACCATGTGCTCACGGCGGCGTCGTACATCGGCATCGCGATGCCGGCCTTCTGGTTCGGGCTCATCCTCATCCAGACGTTCGCCGTCTGGCCCAAGCAGACGTTCGGACTCGAGGAACCCCCGCTCTACTTCATCGGCCTGCACTCGCCGGGCGACTCGGGCGTGGTCGACTACATCCGCCACCTCGTGCTGCCGGTCGCCGCGCTCATGATCGCGCTGGTCGCGTCGTGGAGCCGATTCGGGCGAGCCGCCGTGCTCGACGCACTGTCGAGCGACTACGTGCGCACCGCGAGGGCGAAAGGCGTGCCCCGGCGCCAGGTCATCTGGCGGCATGCGGTGCGCAACTCGCTCGCCCCCTTCGTCACGGTCGTCGCGCTCGACGCGGCCATCCTCATCGGCGGCCTCGTCGTCACCGAGCAGATCTTCGCGATCCCCGGCATGGGGCGCCTGTTCCTGCAGTCGCTCGTCGCGGGCGACGTCTTCGTGCTGTTGCCGTGGATGATCGTCGTCGCGATCGCCGTCGTGCTCTGCAACCTCGCGGCCGACATCGGCTACGCGTTGCTCGACCCGAGAGTGAGGCTCCGATGAGCGGTGCAGGACTGGCCGGCCCCGAGGAGATCCTCGCGGAGCAGCCGGTGCAGAAGGGCTCGACGAGGCAGCTCGTCGATCGCTTCGCGCACCACCGGCTCGCCCTCGCGAGCCTGATCGTGCTGGGCGTGCTGCTCGTCGTCTGCTTCGGCGCCGCGTGGATCGCCCCGTTCCCGCAGGGGCAGCAGGACCTGCTGCTCGGCCCGACCTCGCCGTCGGCGGAGCACTGGCTCGGCACCGACGAGCTGGGGCGCGACTACCTCAGCGAGATCCTCTACGCCGGGCAGATCTCGCTCGCCATCGGCCTGGCCGTCGCGTTCTTCTCGACCGTGGTCGGCACGGCCCTCGGCGCGATCGCCGGCTTCGCGGGCGGATGGGTCGGCGAGCTGATCATGCGCATCACCGACCTCTTCCTCATCGTGCCGGCGATCGCCCTGCTCGCGGTGATCCTGCAGGGCCTCGGCCCCTCGCCCGTGACGATCGTGTTCGCGCTCACGGCGCTCGGCTGGACCTACATCGCCCGCGTCGTGCGCGCCCAGGTGCTCTCGCTCCGCGAGAAGGACTTCATCGAGGCGGCACGGGGCATCGGCGCGTCCAATGCGCGCATCATCCTGTCGCACCTGCTCCCGAACCTCGCGGGCGTCATCGCCGTGGGCATGAGCCTCGCGGTCGCCTCGGCGATCATCGCGGAGTCCACGCTGAGCTTCCTGGGCTTCGGCGTGCAGTCCCCGCAGACGAGCTGGGGCTCGATGCTCAGCCAGGCGGCCGGCTACGTCGGCACCTCGCAGGTCTACCTCCTCTACTTCCCCGGCCTGTTCATCCTCATCACGGTGCTCTGCGTCAACTTCATCGGCGACGGCCTCCGCGACGCCCTCGACCCCCAGGGGAAGAACCTGTGACCAGCGACATCCTGCTCGAGGTCGAGGACCTCTCGATCAGCTTCCCGTCGGATGCCGGCACCGCGCGCGCCGTGGAGGGCGTCTCGTTCGTGCTGCACGAGGGCGAGACCACCGGCATCGTGGGCGAGTCCGGATCGGGCAAGTCGATGACGGCGATGGCGATCATGGGCATCCTGCCGAAGAACGCGATCGTGACGGGGTCGATCCGCCTGCGCGGGCGCGAGCTGGTCGGGCTCACCGACGAGCAGCTCCGGGAGATCCGCGGCAAGGACGTCGCGATCGTGTTCCAGGACGCCCTCACCGCGCTCAACCCGGTGATGACCGTCGGCGACCAGCTCATCGAGGCCGTGCGCGTGCACCGCCCCGACACGACCGCCGCGCAGCGCCGCGCTCGCGCGATCGAGCTGCTCGACCTCGTCGGCATCCCGGCTCCCGAGAAGCGCATCGCCCGCTACCCGCACGAGTTCTCGGGCGGCATGCGCCAGCGCGTCATGATCGCGATGAGCATCGCGAACGAGCCCGACCTGCTCATCGCCGACGAGCCGACGACCGCGCTCGACGTCACCGTGCAGGCGCAGGTGCTCGACGTGCTGCGCGAGGTGCAGCGGCGCACGGGCACGACGATTCTGCTCATCACCCATGACCTCGGCGTCGTCGCGGGCGTCGCGGATCGCGTCATCGTCATGTACGCGGGTGGCGTCGTCGAGTCCGCCGACGTCGAGCCGCTCTTCTACGAGACCGCGCACCCGTACACGGCCGGACTGCTCGCCTCCATGCCGCGCATGGATCGGCGGTCGCGCGACGAACGGCTCTACCAGATCCCCGGCCAGCCGCCGGCTTCGACGGCCTGGCCGAAGGGATGCCGGTTCGCACCGCGCTGCGCCCACGCCGTCGCCGGCCGCTGCGACGTGGCCGTGCCCGAGCCGGTCGCGGTCGGCACGGGGCACACGGCCAGTTGCGTCCGCGTCGGCGAATGGCAGGAGGAGGCACGATGAGCACGGGCTTGAGCGTCGAGAACCTCGTCAAGGAGTACCGCGTCGGTGGCGGCTTCCTCGGCGGCGCCCGCGAGGTCGTGCAGGCCGTCTCCGACGTGAGCTTCTCGATCGGGGGCGGCGAGACGTTCGGGCTCGTCGGCGAGTCCGGCTGCGGCAAGTCCTCGCTCGGCCGCAGCGTCGCCCGGCTGCAGTCCTCGGACTCCGGGCTGATCCGGCTGGGCGACGACGACATCTCGAAGGTGGGCGGGTCACGGCTGCGCGCGCTGCGCCGGCGGGTGCAGTTCGTCTTCCAGGACCCGTACGCCTCGCTCAACCCGCGCAAGTCCGTGCGAGCGACCCTGTCCGAGCCGCTCGCGATCCACGGCCTGCACCGCCGTGACGAGCAGCGGCGCGTCGCCGAACTGCTCGACCAGGTCGGCCTCAACCCCGAGCACGCCGACCGGTTCCCGCACGAGTTCTCGGGCGGCCAGCGGCAGCGCATCGGCATCGCCCGCGCGCTCGCGGTCGAGCCCGAGGTGATCGTGCTCGACGAGCCAGTCAGCGCGCTCGACGTCAGCGTGCAGGCCGGCGTGCTGAACCTCCTCGACGACCTGCAGCGCGACCTCGGCCTCACGTACCTCTTCATCGCGCACGACCTCTCCGTCGTGAGGCACCTGAGCGACCGGGTGGGCGTCATGTACCTCGGCCGCCTCATCGAGGAGGCACCGGTCGACCTGCTCTACGAGCACCCGAAGCATCCGTACACCCAGGCCCTGCTCTCGGCGATCCCCGTGCCCGACCCCCGCGTCGAGCGCGCACGGCAGCGCATCGTGCTCACGGGCGACGTGCCGAGCCCCGTCGATCCGCCGAGCGGATGCCGCTTCCGCACGCGCTGCTGGAAGGCCACCGACCGCTGCGCGACCGAGGTGCCCGAGCTCACCGATCTGGGCGGCGGCCAACGCGTCGCCTGCCACTACCCCGAGGAGCGCGCCGTCGTCTGACGCGCCGGACTCTCCCGCCGCCCCTTCGCCACAGTGAGGAACCCCGCATGACCACCACCCACCGCATCGCGGTCATCGCCGGCGACGGCATCGGCACCGAGGTGATGCCAGAGGGCATCCGGGTGCTCGAGGCCGCGGCGGCGCGCTTCGACCTCCGCCTCGAGTTCACGCACTTCGACTTCGCGAGCGCCGACTACTGGTTGCGGCACGGCAAGATGCTGCCAGACGACTGGTTCGACACGCTCTCGGGGTTCGACGCGATCTACTTCGGCGCGGTCGGCTGGCCCGAGGTCGTGCCCGACCACGTGAGCCTGTGGGGGAGCCTCCTCCAGTTCCGGCGCGCGTTCGACCAGTACGTCAACCTGCGGCCGTGCCGGCTGATGCCGGGAGTCGTGAGCCCGCTCTCGGGCCGCGAGCCCGGCGACATCGACTTCTACGTCGTGCGCGAGAACACCGAGGGCGAGTACTCGTCGATCGGCGGACGCATGTTCGAGGGCACCGAGCGCGAGTTCGTCGTGCAGGAGACGGTCATGACGCGCACCGGCGTCGACCGCGTGCTGAAGTACGCGTTCGAGCTCGCCGAACGCAGACCGGCCAAGCACCTCACGTCCGCGACGAAGAGCAACGGCATCTCGATCTCGATGCCCTACTGGGACGAGCGGGTCGCCGCCGTCGGCGCCGAGCACCCCGACGTGCGGCGCGACCAGTTCCACATCGACATCCTGACGGCGAACTTCGTGCTGCATCCCGACTGGTTCGACGTGGTCGTGGCGAGCAACCTCTTCGGCGACATCCTCTCCGACCTGGGTCCGGCGTGCACGGGTACCATCGGCATCGCGCCGAGCGCGAACATCAACCCCGAAGGGGCGTTCCCGAGCCTGTTCGAGCCGGTGCACGGCTCGGCTCCCGACATCGCCGGCCGCGGCATCGCGAACCCGATCGGCCAGATCTGGTGCGGCGCGATGATGCTCGAGCACCTGGGCCACGCCGATGCCGGCGCGGCCGTGCTCGCGTCGATCGAGGACGTGCTCGCCCGTGGCGCGGCATCCGCCCCCTTCACCCCCGACCTCGGCGGCACCGCGACGACCGTCGAGCTGGGCGCGGCGATCGCCGAGGCGGTTCGGGCGGGCTGACGCCTACTCGACCGGTGCGGCGGCCTCGGAGCGCAGCCGCTCGACGATCTCGTCGACCGTGCGGCCGACGACCCGGGGCATGTCGATCGCGTCAGGGTCGAGCAGCCACTGCACCTGCAGGCCGTCCATGATCGCGATGAGCGACGACGCCGAGTCGCGCAGCTCCTGCGCGTCGGTGTTGCCGGACACCTCGCCGAGCACGCCGGCGATCTTCGTGCGCAGCCCCTCGGTGCGGCCCTGGAAGTAGTCGTGCGCCGGATGCCCGTCGGTCACCGATTCGCCGGCGAGCACCGAGTAGGCCTGCACGACGCCTCGTCGGTGCGTGTTCTCCTCGACGGTGTCGACGAGGTGCTGCAGGAACGCCGGGCCCTCGACCTGCGCACGTTCGGGGATGCCGGCGACCTCCTCGCCGTCGCGGTACTTGAGCATCGCGACGAGCAGGCCCTCCTTCGACCCGAAGTGGTGCAGCACGCCCGCATGCGTCATGCCGGCCTGCTCGGCGACTTCGACGAGGGCGCCCTTGTTGTAGCCGCGTGCACCGAACACGTTCATGGCGGCCTTCAGCACCGCCTCGCGACGCTCGGTCGTGCGCGCCTGGGGGCGCTGCACGCGCTCGGCCGCGGGCTTCGGGGCCCCGGCTCGCGTTGTCTCCACCACGGGTGTTTCCTTCCTCGTGCAGCGCCGGCTCGCGGCATCCGCTCCTGTGCAGGATGCCGCCTGAGGGGCCGCATGTCGAGTGCAGCACTCGATTCTCGGGTCTTCGGGGTGCCACCGTCCGCCGTTACCGAACCGTGACACTATTCACTTACTTACTGGTCAGTAAGTGTGTCACGATATCCCTCGTCACTCAACGACGAGCATGGATGGAGTTCAGGCGTGACCGCTACGACGACCGCACCCGGTGCACTCGACCCCAAGGGGGCGACCTCGGCCGCCGCCGCAGGCGCACCGGCGATCGACCCGGCGCACCTCGCCGCATCGCTCCCCCTCGACGAGAAGGTGGCGCTGCTCACCGGCGCGGCGACGTGGACCCTCCGCTCGATCCCCGAGATCGGCATGCGCACCATGACCGTCTCCGACGGGCCCATCGGCGTTCGCGGCACCGGCGAAGACGGCCTCGCCTCGGCGCAACTGCCCGCCCCCTCGGCCACGGCCGCCACGTGGGACGTCGACCTCCAGGCCCGCCTCGGCTCGCTCATGGCGGCCGAAGCCCGTCGCAAGGGCGTCGACGTGATCCTCGCCCCGGTCGTGAACCTCCAGCGCAGCCCCGTCGGCGGCCGCCACTTCGAGTGCCTCTCCGAGGACCCGCTGCTCACGGCCCGCCTCGCCGTCGCGTTCATCGACGCGATCCAGGCCGGCGGCATCGCCGCGTGCGTCAAGCACTTCATCGGCAACGAGACCGAGACCGACCGCACCTCCTACCTCTCGCGCATCGACGAGCGCACGCTTCGCGAGGTCTACCTCGCACCGTTCGAGGCGGTCGTCGACGCCGGCGTCTGGACCATCATGGCCGCCTACAACGGCCTGACCCGCGACGGCGTCGAGGCCACCTCCACCGCGCACGAGCCCCTGCTCAGCGGCATCCTGAAGGGCGAATGGCAGTTCGACGGCGTCGTCATCAGCGACTGGCTCGCGACGAAGACCGCGGTCGAGCCCGCGATCGCCGGCCTCGACCTCGTGATGCCCGGCCCCGGCGGCCCATGGGCCGACGGCCTGCTCTCCGCCGTCGAGTCCGGGCTCGTGCCCGAGTCCGCGATCGACGACAAGGTCGCCCGCATCATCCGCCTCGCCGACCGCGTCGGCGCACTCAGCGGCATCGTCGGCGAGACCCTGCCGTTCGACGGCACGGGGGCCACGGACGACCCGGCCGGCGACGACGTCGTCGCCCTCCTGACCGATGCGGCCGCGCGCTCGACCGTGGTGCTGCGCAACCACGGCGGCCTCCTCCCCGTCGACCCCGCGCTGCGCGGCCGCATCGCCCTCATCGGCCACAACGCCGTGCAGCCCTTCACGCAGGGCGGCGGCAGCGCCTTCGTCACGCCTCCGCACGTGAGCATGCCGATCGACGCACTGCGCACCGCATTCCCCGACGCCGCCGTCGACCTCCTGCGCGGCGGCGCCACGACCCTGCGCGCACCGCTCGCGCCGGCCGAGCTGCTCACCACGCCCACGGGCGAGCCCGGCGTGCTCGTCGAGCACCTCGACGAGACCGGCGAGGTCATCGGGTCGCACCTGCTCCCCGACGCCGAGGCGCTCTGGTTCCCGATCGACGACGACGACGTGGCGTCCGTGCGCCTCACGACCGACCTGCGCCTCACCCGCCCCGGCCGCCACCTCATCGACCTCGGCCCGGTCGGCGCGCACCGCGTGCTCGTCGACGGCGTCGAGCGCAGCGCCTCGCAGCACGTCGTCGGCGCCGAGGTGATCCTCGACTCCAGCTACGCCAACCCCGAGCACGTCGAGACCGCGATCGACGCCGACGAATCGCGCGACGTCCGCATCGAGGTCGACGCGCAGGTCATCGACGGCGAATCGTACGGCCGCTTCGTGCGCCTGCACTTCCGTCACCTCGAGCCCAGCCCGAGCGTCGAAGAGGAGATCGAGCAGGCCGTCGCCGCCGCCAGGCAGGCCGACCTCGCGGTCGTCGTCGTCGGCACCAACTCCGAGACCGAGTCCGAGGGCTGGGACCGCCCCGACCTGCAGCTGCCCGGGCGCCAGAACGAGCTCGTGCGTCGCGTGGCAGAGGCGAACCCGGCGACCGTCGTCGTCGTGAACGCCGGCGCCCCCGTGCTGCTGCCCTGGCTCGACGAGGTCGCGGCCGTGCTCTGGTGGTGGCTGCCCGGCCAGGAGGCCGGCAAGTCGCTCGCCGCCGTGCTCACGGGCGCGATCGAGCCGAGCGGCCGCCTGCCCTGGACCCTGCCCGCGAGCGAGGCCGACGTGCCCGTTCCGCACGGCATCCCCGTCGACGGCGTCATCGACTACGCCGAGCGCCTCGACGTGGGCCACCGCGGCTGGGACCGCCTCGAGCGCACGCCCGCACGCGAGTTCGGCTACGGGCTCGGGTACGCCGAGTGGGCCTACCGAGGGCTCGAACTCGTCGACGCGGCATCCGGAACCGACTTCGCCGAGCACGACGCCTTCGTGACCGCGCGCGTCACGGTCGAGAACACGAGCGCCCGCGACGGCCGCGAGGTCGTGCAGGTCTACCTCTCGGTCGACATCGCACCCGACGCGACTGCGAGCGACGCAGCCCGACCGGTGCGCTGGCTCGCCGGATTCGCCGTCGTCGACGTCGCCGCAGGCGGCACCGCGACCCTCGACATCCCCATCGCCCGCCGGTCGTTCGAGACCTGGGCGACGGATGCCGCAACCTGGACCCTCCCCGAAGCCACGTACCGTGTGCAGGCGGGCCGGTCCTCCCGAGATCTCCGCCTCGAGGCCGTGCAGACGGTCGCAGGCTGAGCAGCACCAACAACGCACCAACCCACACACAATGCAAGGAGGCATGGAAATGCGAAAGAGCATCCTCGCCGCTGGCGCCGTACTGGTTGCCGCAGGCTTGGCTTTCACGGGGTGCAGCGCGGACACGGGCGGCAGCGAAGGCGGTGGCAGCGCGAAGGTGCTCACCGTCGGCATGCCGAACGGCCCGCAGCAGCCGAACCAGAACCCGCTGGCCACCGGATCGGCATCGCTGTCGCTCGGCTACGCGTTCGCGGTCTACGAGTCGCTCATGCAGGTCAACGAGATCGACCCCACCGCGGCGCCCACGCCGTGGCTGGCCGACTCGGTCGAGTGGAACGCCGACTCCACGCAGGCGATCATCACCGCCCGCGACGGCGTGAAGTGGTCCGACGGCGAGGACTTCACCGCCGACGACATCGCGTTCTCGATCCAGCTCCGCAAGGACAACCCCGAGCTGAACATCGACTTCCCCGACCAGTACGGCGACATCACGGTCGACGGCAACAAGGTCACGGTGAACTTCACCACGGGCCAGTACGTCAACCAGGTGAAGCTCTACAAGCTCCTCATCGTGCCCAAGCACATCTGGGACGGCGAGGACGCCGTCACGTTCAGCGACGACGACATGATCGGCACCGGTCCGTTCACGCTGAAGTCGTTCAGCCCCCAGGCCGTCACGCTCGTCCCCAACGAGACCTACTGGGGCGGCAAGTCGAAGGTCGGCGAGCTCCGCTACGACGCCTACAACGACAACGCGGGCCTGACCACGGCCCTCACCACCGGTGAGGCGCAGTGGGGCTGGACCTTCATCCCCGACTACGAGTCGACCTACATCGCCAAGGACCCCGACCACTTCAACCAGGTCGCCGGCGGCGGCTTCGGCGTCGACGTGCTCTACCTGAACAACGAGACGAAGCCGTTCAACAACCTCGCGTTCCGCAAGGCGCTGAACATGGTCGTCGACCACGCCGACATCACGAAGACCGCGGGCTACGGCGTGTGGCCCGAGATCACGAGCGTCACCGGCCTGCCCCAGCCCTCGGGCGACGCCTTCATCTCGGAGGAGTACCAGGGCGAGGAGCTCACGGTCGACGTCGACGGCGCCAAGAAGGTGCTGACGGATGCCGGCTACACCTACGACGGCGACAAGCTGGTCGACCCCGACGGCGAGGCGGTCTCGTTCAAGCTGACCAACCCCAGCGGCTGGACCGACTATCTCGACGCGCTCGGCATCATCGCCGAGGGTGCGAAGGCGCTCGGCGCCGAGGCCACGGTCGACGCGATCGTGCAGGACACCTGGTTCAACGACACCATCCCGTTCGGCAACTTCCAGGCCTCGCTGCACTGGACCGACGGCGGTTCGACCCCCTGGAACCTGTACTCGAACATCATGGACGGCGCCTCGTACGTGCCGCTCGGCGAGACCGCGAACTGGAACTTCGGCCGCTACAAGAACGACGACGTCACGAAGGCCCTCGCGACCTTCAAGTCGACGACCGACGAAGGCGAGCGCCAGGCCGCACTCGACGTCGTGCAGCAGCACTACGTCGAGGACGTCCCGGGCATCGTGATCTGGTCGCGTCCGGCCGTGGCTCAGTACTCCACGCAGAACTACACCGGATTCCCCACCTCTGAGGACCCCTACGCGAACCCGCAGCCGACGGGCCCGCAGGCGGCGCTCATCCTGTCCAAGCTCACCCCGAGCGAGTGACCCCGACCGGGCCGCTACCGCCCGGAACAACCGGCACATCGGGAACCTCCCGCAACATGTGACGATGAGGTGCGGCGGATGCCTCGTGCATCCGCCGCACCACCCACTCAACGTTGAGCTCCGACCCCGAGGTGACCCCGAATGTCCCCCTCCTCCCCCTCAGCAGAACCCGCGGACGGCGACGTCGTCCTCCAGGCCGTCGACCTGCAGAAGCACTTCAAGCTCCGCGGCCTCAACTCGCGCGACGTCGTGCACGCCGTCGACGGCGTGAACTTCGAACTCCGGCGCGGCCGCGTGCTCGCCCTCGTCGGCGAGTCCGGCTCGGGCAAGTCCACCATCGCCCGCCTGCTCGCCCAGCTGATGCCCACCACGGGCGGTCGCATCCTCCTGCACGGCGACGACGCCGCGGCCAAGGGCCGCCGCGCCTTCCGACGCTACGTCGGCCGCGTGCAGATGATCTTCCAGGACCCCTTCGGGTCGCTGAACCCCGTGCACACCGTGCGCTACATGCTCACCCGCAGCATCCGCATCCACCGCGGACGCCTGCGCGGCGCCGCTCTCGAGGAGGCGCTCGTCGAGCTGCTCGAGCGCGTGCAGCTGAAGCCCGCCGAACGGTACATCGACAAGTTCCCCCACGAGCTCTCGGGCGGCCAGCGTCAGCGCGTCGCCATCGCGCGCGCCCTCGCCGCCGACCCCGAGGTGCTGCTGGCCGACGAGCCGATCTCGATGCTCGACGTGTCGATCCGCCTCGGCATCCTGAACCTCCTGCAGGACCTGCGCGACCGCCTGCACATCGCGATCCTCTACATCACCCACGACATCGCCTCGGCCCGGTACTTCGCCGACCGCACGATGGTCATGTACGCGGGCCGCATCGTCGAGTCGGGCGACTCCGAGTCGGTCACGCAGGACCCGAAGCACCCGTACACCCAGCTGCTCGTGCGTTCGGCGCCCGACCCCGACGACCTCGAGGCCCGCGCGCACGGTGCACGCGGCGAGGCCCCCAGCCTCGTGAAGCCCCCGAACGGATGCCGCTTCAACCCGCGCTGCCCGTTCGCGACCGAACTGTGCCGCACCGAGGCGCCGCCGCTCCTGCCCGTCGGCACCGGTCCGTCGGGCGAGGCCCGCGAAGCCGCGTGCTGGGGCTACTCCGACCGTTCCGACCGCCCGACGCTCAGCGACATCACGGAGGCGCTCGCATGAGGTTCTTCCTCCGCCGACTCGGCTTCTACCTGATCACCTTCTGGGCCGCGGTCACGATCAACTTCTTCATCCCGCGCATCATGCCGGGCGACCCCGTGAGCGCGCTCATCGCGAAGAACCAGGGCCGCATCAGCCCCGACGCCGCCGAGGCGCTGCGCACGCTGTTCGGCCTCGACAAGGAGATGTCGCTCTGGGACCAGTACGTGCAGTACTGGAACCTGCTGCTGCACGGCGAGCTCGGCACCTCGTTCGCGTACTCCGCCCCGGTCGCCGACGTCATCGCCGGCGCGATCCCCTGGACCATCGGCCTGGTCGGCATCGCGACGATCATCAGCTTCACGCTCGGCACCCTCATCGGTTCGGGCATCGGCTGGCGTCGGGGCACCTGGGCCGACTCGCTCCTGCCGATCTCGACGTTCTTCTCGGCCGTGCCCTACTTCTGGCTCGCGTTGATCGCCATCTCGATCTTCTCGGTGACGCTCGGCTGGTTCCCCGCGAGCGGCAGCTACGACCGCTCGCTCGTGCCGACGTTCTCGTGGGAGTTCATCTCCTCGGTGATCTACTACGGCACCCTTCCCGCGCTGACGATCGTGATCTCGTCGATCTCCGGCTGGATCCTCGGCATGCGCAACATGATGGTCACGGTCTCGTCCGAGGACTACGTGACCGTGGCCCAGGCGAAGGGCGTCTCGGAGCGCACCGCCCTGTTCGGCTACTCGGCGCGCAACGCGATCCTGCCGCAGGTGTCGAGCTTCGCGCTCTCGCTCGGCTTCATCGTCGGCGGCACGCTCGTCATGGAGATCGTCTTCTCCTATCAGGGCATCGGCTACTACCTCTTCACGGCCGTCGCCGCGAAGGACTACCCGCTCATGCAGGGCATCTTCCTCGTGATCACGGTCGCGGTGCTCTTCGCCAACATCGTGGCCGACTTCATCTACGGGGTGCTCGACCCGCGCACCCGACAGGAGGGTTGAGATGACGATCGACACCAGCATCGTCGAAGAGGGCCAGGAGCTCGAGAAGCCGTCGCAGGCGCCCATGACGGGCGTGGTCGCGGCGACTCGGGGTCCGCGACGCGGCAAGCCGCGCAAGTTCCTCTTCCTGCGGAACTCGAAGGCCGTCGCCGGCATGGTGATCCTCGGGTTCTTCCTCCTCATCGCCATCATCGGGCCGTGGATCGCGCCGTACGACCCGAGCGCGCGCAGCGAGGACATCCTCCAGCCGCCGTCGTGGGAGCACTGGTTCGGCACGACCCACCTCGGCCAGGACGTCTTCTCGCAGATCCTCGTCGGCACGCGCGGCGTGATCGTCGTGGGCTTCGTCGCCGGCATCCTCGCGACGGCGATCGGCGTCATCGTCGGCGTCACGGCCGGCTACATCGGCGGGCTCGGCGACGAGACCCTCTCGGTGCTCGCGAACGTGTTCCTCGTGATCCCGCAGCTTCCGCTCATCATCATCATCGCGGGGCAGCTGCCGACGGTCGGCGGCGTGACCGTCGCGGTCGTGATCGCGATCACGGGCTGGGCGTGGGGTGCGCGCGTGCTGCGCGCCCAGACGCTGTCGTTGCGCAAGCGCGACTTCGTCGAGGCGGCCCGCGCCAACGGCGAGCGCACGTGGCGCATCATCACGGCCGAGATCCTGCCGAACCTCACGGCGATCATCGCGTCGGGCTTCGTCGGCACGGTCGCGTTCGCGGTGCTCTCGCTCATCACGCTGTCGTTCATCGGCATCGGCAACACCGGCGAGTGGAACTGGGGCACGGTGCTCTACCAGGCGCAGTCGCAGCTCGCGCTCCAGCGCGGCGCGTGGTGGTGGTTCGTCCCGGCGGGCCTCTGCATCGCGCTGCTCGGCATGTCGCTGACCCTCATCAACTTCGGCATCGACGAGTTCGTCAACCCCCGCCTGCGTTCGACGGGCCTGAACGCCAAGTCGCTGCGCAAGCGCGGCATCCGACCCCGCATCGGGTTCACCCCCGTGGTGCGCGAAGCAAAGGAGGACCGAGCATGACCCTCGCAGCCCCCGGACACCCCCAACGCCTCGCACCCGCGAGCGACCCCGTGCTCGAGATCAAGAACCTCTCGGTCGACTACGGCTACGACGACGACCCCGTGCACGTGCTGCGCCAGGTCTCGCTCACGCTCGGCCGCGGCGAGGTGCTCGGCCTCGCCGGCGAATCGGGCTGCGGCAAGTCGACGCTCGCCTACGCCGCGACGCGCCTGCTGCCCCCGCCCGGCCTCATCACGGGCGGCGAGGTGCTCTTCACCGACCGTTCGGGCGTCAAGACCGACCTGCTGCGCCTGAACGACACCCAGCTGCGCGCGTCGCGCTGGCAGGATCTCGCGATCGTGTTCCAGGGCGCGATGAACTCGTTGAACCCCGTGTACCGCATCGGTCGGCAGATCGCCGACGCGATCCGCGCCCACGAGCCGAAGACCACGCAGAAAGAAGCGCTCGAACGGGCCGCCGAACTGCTCGACCTCGTCGGCATCTCGCCCGACCGCCTGCGTTCGTACCCGCACCAGCTCTCCGGCGGCATGCGTCAGCGCGTCATGATCGCCATGGCGCTCGCGCTCGACCCGCAGGTGCTCATCATGGACGAGCCCACCACGGCGCTCGACGTCGTCATGCAGCGCCAGATCGTCGAGCAGATCGCCGAGCTCCGCGACCGGCTGGGGTTCTCGGTCATCTTCATCACGCACGACGTGTCGCTGCTCATCGAGATCGCCGACCGCATCGCGATCATGTACGCCGGCGAGATCGTCGAGGACGCCCCGGCGCTCGACGTGTACAACAAGCCCCGCCACCCGTACTCGTCGGCCCTGCTGCACTCGTTCCCGCCCCTGCGCGGGCCGCGGCGCGAGCTCGTCGGAATCCCGGGCTCCCCGCCCGACCTCGCGCGCCTCGGCGGCGGATGCCCGTTCGCCGACCGCTGCGCGTTCGCGTTCGACGCCTGCTCGAAGGTGAACCCCGAGCTCGTGTTCCCGAACGTGGCGGGCGACGACCCGCGCCGCTCGGTGGCCTGCCTGCGCCACGACCCCGCCGCCGTCCGCGCGGTGGGCGAGGAACCCCTGCCTGTTCCCGCGGAGCTGTCGCTGACCTGACACCCGCCCTCCCCGCCTTCCCGGTCGGATGCCCGGCCTCGAGGGGAGGAGATTCGCGCGAAGGGAGGACGTTCTCGCAGAGGACGCCCTCCCTTCGCGCGGATCTCCTCCCTTTCACGTGGGCGCCGCGCGACTTTTCGCGTGAGCGCCGCGCGACTCACGTGGGCGCCGCCTGACGTCCACGTGGTTGCCGCGCGTCGCAAGACTCCGCGACGCGCACGGGATCTGCGAGCATGGGCGCATGCCCGAACGCCTGCCTGCCCTGGTCGCCATCTCGCACGGAACGAGCTCGGCCGAGGGGCAGGCCGCGGTCCGCGGACTGCGCGACGCGGTCGGCGAAGCGCTCGGGCGCCGCGCCGCGCGCGTCGACGCGGGCACCGACGGCGCCCGGACGCCGTCGCTCCGGCTGGGCCACGTCGACGTCGAACAGCCCGACGTTCCGGCGACCCTCGCCTCGCTCGACTCGGGCGAGCCCGCGGTCGTCGTCCCGCTCCTGCTCTCGGCCGGATACCACGTGCACGTCGACCTCACCGAGGCCGTCGAAGCCGAGACGGGCAGGCCCGTGGTGCTCGCGGGCGCACTCGGCCCCGACGACCGACTCGTTGCGGTGCTGATCCGACGCCTCGCCGAGGCCGGCGTCCGCGACGACGACGCCGTCGTGCTCGCGGTGGCCGGCTCGAGCGACCGGCGCGCCGTCGACGACTGCCTCGACATGACCGCGCGGCTCGCGGAGGCATCCGGTCGCGCGGTCTCGGTCGGGTTCCTCTCGGCCGCCGAGCCGTCGCTGCCGGCCGCGGTGGCCGCAGCGCGCGCCGACGCCGCCGTGGCGCGAGCGATCGACGCACCGGGTGCACCCGGCGCGCTGTTCGGCATCCCGGGCGTCTCCGACATCCCCGGCCTGCCCGGCGTGCGGCGCACGAATCGGGCGACGGATGCCGCAGCCCCCCGTGTCGTCGTCGCGAACTACCTGCTCGCTCCCGGGTACTTCGACGACCTCGCGCGCGACGCTGGCGCCGACGTCGTCGCCGAGCCGCTGCTGCTGCCGGACGCCCCGGCCCCCGCCGAGCTCGTCGAGATCGTGCTCGAACGCTACGACGAGGCATCCGCTCGCGCGCGCTGAGCCGCCCGTGAGACTCGAACGCCTCCACTAAGCGATCCCGCCCGTGCAGGGCAAGCACATGACGCAATGCGGCGTCGTGCGACCGCCCGTGACGCACCGTGACAGGCCCCGACGTCACGAACGTGCCGCACGCCCACCCCTCCTTTAGCGTCGGCTCATCGACGAGACATCCGTCGTCGAATCGACCCCCAGGAGGCCCTCGTGACGCTGAGCGAGACGGCGCGCCCGGCCCGCCCCGAGCGCCCTGCGCGCCCGGAAGGCCGCCCTGCGCGCCCCGGCGCCAACCGCCCGAACGGTCAGTGGAAGGTCGACGGCACGGCCCCGCTCAACGGCAACGAGGAGTGGAAGCAGGTCGACAACGGCCTCGCCGTGCGCGGTCGCATCGAGGAGATCTACTCCAAGGGCGGGTTCGCCTCGATCGACCCGACCGACCTGCACGGTCGCTTCCGCGTGTGGGGGCTCTACACGCAGCGCAAGCCCGGCATCGACGGCGGCCGTACGGCGACCCTCGAGCCGCACGAGCTCGAAGACGAGTACTTCATGCTGCGCGTGCGCATCGACGGCGGCCAGCTCACCACCGAGCAGTTGCGCGTCATCGGGCAGATCTCGATCGACTTCGGCCGCGACACCGCCGACCTCACCGACCGCCAGAACGTGCAGCTGCACTGGATCCGCGTCGAGGACGTGCCCGAGATCTGGCGGCGCCTCGAAGCCGTCGGACTCGGTACGACCGAGGCGTGCGGCGACGTGCCGCGCGTGGTGCTCGGCTCGCCGGTCGCCGGCATCGCCGCCGACGAGCTCATCGACCCGACGCCGCAGATCGACGCGATCACGAGCCGCTTCATCGGCGACGA
Organism: Agromyces sp. CF514; assembly: GCF_900113185.1. NCBI lineage: Bacteria > Bacillati > Actinomycetota > Actinomycetes > Micrococcales > Microbacteriaceae > Agromyces > Agromyces sp. CF514. Next base: position 74,629 of record NZ_FOZD01000001.1, read on the forward strand.
GACGCTCGCGAACCTGCCGCGCAAGTTCAAGTCGGCCGTCACGGGCCACCCCAGCCAGGACGTCGTGCACGAGATCAACGACGTGGCGTTCGTCGCGGTCGAGCACCCCGAGCTCGGCGTCGGCTACGACCTCTGGGTCGGCGGCGGCCTGTCGACCTCGCCCCGCCTCGCCGAGCGCCTCGGCGTCTGGGTCTCGCCCGACCGCGTGGCCGAGGCGTGGCACGGCGTCGCGCAGATCTTCCGCGACTACGGGTACCGCCGCCTGCGCAACAAGGCCCGCCTGAAGTTCCTGCTCGCCGACTGGGGCACCGAGCGGTTCCGCGAGGTGCTCGAGACCGAGTACCTCGAGTCGCCGCTGCCCGACGGGCCGGCCGCGCCCAAGCCGCTCGCGCACGGCGACCACGTGGGCGTGCACCGCCAGAAGGACGGCCGCTTCTACGTGGGCGCCACCCCGATCGTCGGCCGCGTCTCGGGCCCGACGCTCGCGAAGCTCGCCGACCTCGTCGAGGCGCACGGGTCGACGCGACTGCGCACGACTCCGCACCAGAAGCTCGTCATCCTCGACATCCCCGAGGATCGGGTCGAATCGCTCATCACGGGCCTCGACGAGCTCGGTCTCTCGGCGCGCCCCAGCCTGATCCGCCGCGGCACCATCGCGTGCACGGGCATCGAGTTCTGCAAGCTCGCGATCGTCGAGACCAAGGCGTTCGCGACGGCGGCCGTGCTCGACCTCGAGCGCACGCTCGAGGGCTTCGACCTGCCGCACCCGATCAGCCTGCACGTCAACGGCTGCCCGAACTCGTGCGCGCGCATCCAGACCGCCGACATCGGCCTCAAGGGTCAGCTGGTCATGAACGACGCGGGCGAGCAGGTGCCCGGCTACCAGGTGCACCTCGGCGGCGGACTCGCCACGGCCGACCGTGAAGAGGCTGGGCTCGGCCGCACCGTGCGCGGCCTCAAGGTCGAGGCCGACGGCATCGCCGAGTACGTCGAACGCGTCGTCAAGCGGTTCCTCGACGACCGCGACTCGGTCAACGACGAGACGTTCGCCGAATGGGCGCACCGCGCCGACGAGGAGGTGCTCCGATGAGCGTGTCCCTCGCCCCTCGCGCCGCGGCTCTCCGCAGCCACGACGAGCTGCGGGCCCTCGCCGAGGCGGGCGACGCCGAGCTCCGCAGCCTGGCCGACGACGAGGCATCCGCCTACGAGGTCATCGCCTGGGTCGCACGCAACTTCGATGCGGATGCCGCGGCGGTCGCCTGCTCGATGGCCGACGCCGTGCTCCCGCACGTGGTCGCGCAGTCGCTGCCGGGCGTCGACGTGCTCTTCCTCGACACCGGCTACCACTTCGCGAAGACGTACGAGACGCGCGACCGCGTGGCCGACGCGCTCGACGTGCGCGTGGTCGACGTGCTGCCCGAGCTCACCGTCGCCGAGCAGAACGCGCAGTTCGGCGCCGACCTGTTCGCCCGCGACGCGGCCGAGTGCTGCGCGATGCGCAAGGTCGCCCCGCTGCACGACGCACTCGGCGGCTACGAGCTGTGGTTCACGGGCGTGCGCCGCGACGAGGCGCCCACGCGCACGAACACCCCGCTGGTGACGTTCGACGAGCGCAACGGGCTCGTGAAGGTCAACCCGCTCGCGGCGTGGAGCTTCGACGACCTGATCGACTACTCGACCGCCTTCGCCGTGCCCGTGAACGACCTCCTGAGCGAGGGCTACCCGTCGATCGGCTGCGAGCCGTGCACGAAGCAGGTCGCCCCCGGCGAAGACCCGAGGTCCGGCCGCTGGTCCGGCCTCGACAAGACGGAATGCGGGTTGCACGTATGAGCACCATCGACACCCTCCAGGTCGACGCGGGCATCGACACGCTCGACGCCCTCGAGGCCGAGGCGATCCACATCATCCGCGAGGTCGTCGCCGAGTTCGAGCGGCCCGTGCTGCTGTTCTCGGGCGGCAAGGACTCCGTGCTCGTGCTGCACCTGGCCGCGAAGGCGTTCTGGCCGGCCAAGGTGCCGTTCCCGGTGCTGCACGTCGACACGGGTCACAACTTCCCCGAGGTCATCGAGTTCCGCGACCGCACGGTCGAGCGGCTCGGGCTGCGCCTCGAGGTGGCCTCCGTGCAGGACTACCTCGACGACGGACGCCTGCAGGAGCGCGCCGACGGCACCCGCAACCCGCTGCAGACGCAGCCGCTGCTCGACGGCATCGCCGCGGGCCGGCACGACGCGGTCTTCGGCGGCGCACGTCGCGACGAAGACAAGGCGCGCGCCAAGGAGCGCATCCTGAGCCTGCGCGACGAGTTCGGCCAGTGGGACCCCCGCAACCAGCGCCCCGAGCTCTGGGACCTCTACAACGGCCGCCACACCGTCGGCCAGCACGTGCGCGCGTTCCCGATCTCGAACTGGACCGAGCTCGACGTGTGGCGCTACATCGAGCGCGAGGGCATCGAGCTGCCGCCGCTCTACTACGCGCACGAGCGCGAGGTGTACCTCCGCGACGGCATGTGGCGCGCGGTCTCCGACGTCTCGCCCGCGCGGGCCGACGAGACGGTCGAGCACCGCATCGTGCGCTACCGCACGGTGGGCGACATGAGCTGCACGGGCGCGGTCGAGTCCGACGCGGCATCCGTCGCCGACGTGGTGCGCGAGATCGCGCTCTCGACGCTGACCGAACGCGGGGCCACGCGAGCCGACGACCGCATCTCCGAGGCCGCGATGGAAGACCGCAAGAAGGACGGGTACTTCTGATGGGCGCACTGTTCCGCTTCGCGACGGCCGGATCGGTCGACGACGGCAAGTCCACCCTCGTGGGCCGCCTGCTGCACGACTCGAAGGCGATCCTCGCCGACCAGCTCGAGTCCGTGGCCCGCACGAGTGCCGAGCGCGGCTTCGGCGGCGAGCCGGGGGCGATCGACTTCGCACTGCTCACCGACGGACTGCGCGCCGAGCGCGAGCAGGGCATCACGATCGACGTCGCCTACCGCTACTTCTCGACCGGTCGCCGGTCGTTCATCCTCGCCGACTGCCCCGGGCACGTGCAGTACACGCGCAACATGGTCACCGGCGCGACCACGGCCGACGCCGTCGTGGTGCTCGTCGACGCGCGCAACGGCGTGCTCGAGCAGACCCGCCGCCACCTCGCGGTCGTCGCGCTGCTGCGCGTGCCGCACGTGATCATCGCCGTGAACAAGATCGACCTGCTCGACTACTCCGAGGCCGCGTACGACGGTGTCGCATCGGATGTCGCCGCGCTCGCGCGCGAACTCGGCCTCGCCGACACGCACGTGATCCCCGTCTCGGCCCTCGCGGGCGACAACATCGTCGACCGCTCGGCGAACACGCCCTGGTACGACGGTCCGAGCCTGCTCGAGCTGCTCGAGACGCTGCCCTCGCTCGACGAGCTCGAGACCGAGTTCGAGGCGCTGCGCATGCCCGTGCAACTCGTGATCCGCCCCCAGGGCGCGCTCGCGCACGACGTCGACGACGCCGAAGCGTTCCGCGACTACCGGGCGTTCGCCGGGCGCATCGCGTCGGGCACCGTGCGGGTCGGAGACCGGGTGCAGGTGTTCCCCGGCGGCGCGACGACGACCGTCACGGGCATCGATGCGGGGTCCACGACGGTCGACGCGGCATCCGCCCCGCGTTCGGTGTCGCTGCGCCTCGCCGACCAGCTCGACGCCGCGCGCGGTGCCGTGATCGTTGCCGAGGGTGCCCTGCCGACGCCGCGCCGCGAGCTCGACGCGCAGGTGTTCTGGCTCGGTGCCGCGCCCCTCCGACCGGGAGCCCGCGTGCTCGTGAAGTCGGGCACGAGCACCGTGCAGGCCCTCGTCGCCGACATCGTCGGGCGCCGAGACCTCGACACGCTCGCCCTCGAACCGGCCGGCGCCCTCGAGATCAACGACATCGGCCAGGTGCGCGTGCGGCTCGCCGCGGACCTCGCGGTCGAGGAGTACGCGACGCATCGTCGTGCGGGCGCGTTCCTCGTGATCGACCCGCAGTCGGGCTACACGCTCGCGGCCGGCATCGTGTCCTCCCCCGGCGAGCAGCCGGGCCGTTCCGAGGCCGCCGCATGACCGCCGCGAGGCGCGGTCGCGCCATCGTCGGGCTGTTGGGCGGCCTCGCGATCGCGGCGGCCATCGTGATCACCTCGATCGTCGCGAGCGGGCAGGCCTGACCCGCGACTTTCCGCAGACGTCCGGCGAACCCGGCGAACCCCCGCACCATCCACACCGAAGGAGTAGCAGCATGACCGCACCATCACGCGTCCGTCCCCGCCTCGGCCTGGTCGCGGGCATGATGTCCGCGGCTGCGATCGCCGCGAGCGCCGTGCTCCTGCTGAGCGGCTGCGCCCCGACCGCGGCTGCGGGTGAGGATGCCGCGGCATCCGCCTCGACCACGCCCGCGACGGAGCTCCGGCTCGGCTACTTCGCGAACGTCACCCACGCACCCGCCATCGTGGGCCTGCAGGAGGGACTGTTCGCCGACGCGCTCGGCGACACGAAGCTGACCACGCAGGTCTTCAACGCCGGGCCCGCCGCCATCGAGGCACTCTCGGCCGGCGCGATCGACGCGACCTACATCGGGCCGAACCCGTCGATCAACACGTTCATCCAGTCGGGCGGGCAGTCCGCGCACATCGTCGCAGGCGCGGCGACCGGCGGCGCGGCGCTCGTCGTGCGCGACGGCATCGACTCGGCCGACGACCTCGCGGGCACGACCCTCGCCACGCCGCAGCTGGGCAACACGCAGGACGTCGCCCTGCGCTCCTGGCTGGCCGACGAGGGGTACGAGACCGACACGACGGGCGGCGGCGACGTGAACATCACGCCGACCGAGAACTCGCAGACCCTGACGCTCTTCCAGCAGGGCGCGATCGACGGCGCCTGGCTGCCCGAGCCCTGGGTCTCCCGCCTCATCATCGACGCCGGCGCGCACGTGCTCGTCGACGAGGCGGACCTCTGGGACGACGGCGCGTTCCCCACGACCGTGCTGCTCGTGCGCGCGGAGTTCCTGGCCGAGCACCCCGAGACGGTGAAGGCGCTGCTGCAGGGCCACGAGGCATCCCTCGCCTGGCTCTCGGAGCACCCCGACGAGGCCGCCGGCGTGATCAACGCGGGCATCGAGGCCGAGACCGGCAAGCCCCTCGCCGACGAGGTCATCGATCGCGCGCTCGAGCACGTCTCGTTCTCGGACGACCCGCACGCCGAGACGTTCGAGACCCTCGTCGCGAACGGCCTCGAGGCCGGCACGCAGAAGGACGGCTCGATCGACGGCCTGTTCGACCTCCGCATCCTGAACGAGCTGCGCGACGAGGCCGGCGAGGAGCCGGTCTCGGCCGGCGGCCTCGGCGAGGAGTAGGCGCATGAGCGGGCAGACGGCCATTCGCATCGAACACCTCGGCAAGCGCTTCGGCGCGGGTCCGGTCGTGCTCGACGACGTGAACCTCGACGTCGCCGCGGGTGAGTTCGTCTGCCTGCTCGGCGCCTCGGGCTGTGGCAAGTCCACGCTGCTGAACCTGATCGCCGGGCTCGACCGGCCGACGGCGGGGTCGATCACGACGCCGCCGGGCGGCGCCGCGGTCATGTTCCAGGAGTCGGCCCTCATGCCGTGGCTCACCGCGGTGCAGAACGTCGAGCTCGCGCTGCGGCTCAGGGGCGTCGCACGAACGGAACGCCGCGCACAGGCCCTCGAGCTGCTCGCGACGGTCAACCTCGCGGATGCCGCGGCGAAGCGCCCCCACGAACTCTCCGGCGGCATGCGCCAGCGCGTCGCCCTCGCCAGGGCCCTCGCCCAGGACCGACCCGTGCTCCTCATGGACGAACCGTTCGCCGCACTCGACGCGATCACCCGCGACCTGCTGCACGAGGAGCTCGAGCGCGTCTGGCGTCAGACCGGGCGCACCATCGTCTTCGTCACGCACAACGTGCGCGAGGCGGCCCGGCTGGGCGAGCGGGTCGTGCTCCTGTCGAGCCGACCCGGGCGCGTCGCTGGCGAATGGCGCATCGACGCGTCCGAGGGCCGTCGCATCGAATCGCCCGAGGTGGCGGCGCTCTCGCTCGAGATCACCGCCGAGCTGCGAAAGGAGATCCGCCGAAATGCCGCATGACTCCGTCTCCACTCCGACGCAGTTCGCCGACCTGCCTCACGGGTCGATGCCGTTCCCCGAACTCGTCGAACGCCCTCCGGCACCCGCGCGGGAGCCCGAAGACCTCCAGACGCTCACGGCCGGGCTCGACCGGCTCCAGACCGACGACGACCGCGCTCCCAGTGCATGGCGCGTCTTCACCCGCAGCGTGCTGCCGCCCATCCTCTTCGTCGTCGTGCTCATCGTGATCTGGCAGCTCTACGTCGTCATCGCCCAGCCGCGGCCCGACATCGTGCCGGCCCCGCTCGACGTGGTCGCGGCGATCGGGCAGGCGTGGGAGTCCGGCCGCCTGCAGCTCGCCGTCGCCACGAGCCTCGAGCGGGGCATCCTGGGCTTCGTCATCGCGATCGTCGTGGGCACGCCGCTCGGTCTGCTGCTCGCCGAGGTGAAGCCGCTGCGCCGCGCCGCCGGCCCCATCATCTCCGGCCTGCAGGTGCTCCCGTCGGTCGCGTGGGTGCCCGCCGCGATCCTCTGGTTCGGCCTCAGCGACGCGACCGTCTACTTCGTGATCCTGATGGGCGCGGTGCCGTCGATCGTGAACGGCCTGATCGCGGGCGTCGACCAGGTGCCGCCGCAGCTCCGACAGGTCGGCACCGTGCTCGGCGCCGGGCCGTGGCGTCTCGCGACGCTCGTCGTGCTGCCGGCCGCGCTCCCCGGCTACGTTGCCGGGCTCAAGCAGGGTTGGGCGTTCTCGTGGCGCTCGCTCATGGCGGCCGAGATCATCGCGACCGGCGGCACCATCGGCTTCGGCCTGGGCTCGATGCTCAACCAGAGCCGTGAGCTCGCCGACCTCGCCGGGGTGCTCGCGACGATCCTCGTGATCCTCGCGATCGGCATCCTCATCGAGCTCGTCTTCTTCGCCCCGCTCGAGCGACGGATGCTGCGCCGCCGCGGCCTGCTGCAGGCGGTCTCACGATGACCGCCGGCCACGTCACGCTCGTCGGCGCCGGCCCCGGCGACGCCGGACTGCTGACCATCCGCGGCCTCCGCGCCCTCGAGGCGGCCGACGTCATCGTCGCCGACCGGCTCGGCGCCCGCGCGGTGCTCGACGGGCTCGCGTCCGAGGGCGTGCACCTCGCTGCCGAGGTCGTCGACGTCGGCAAGCTGCCCGGCCACCACGCCGTGCCCCAGGACGCGATCAACGCGCTGCTCGTGTCGCTCGCGCGCGACGGCAAGCGCGTCGTGCGCCTCAAGGGCGGCGACCCGTTCGTCTTCGGACGCGGCGGCGAAGAGCTCCACCACTGCCAGGAGGCCGGCATCCCGGTCGAGGTCGTGCCCGGCATCACGAGCGCCATCTCGGTTCCCGCGATCGCGGGCATCCCGCTCACCCACCGCGGCCTCGCCACGACGTTCACCGTCGTCACCGGCCACGACCAGATCCAGTCGCTCGGCGGCGGACGCGACCACACCGTGGTGCTGCTCATGGGTGTCGGCACCCTCGCGAACTCCGCGATCACGCTCTCCCGCGGCGATCGCGGCGGCGCATGCCCCGTCGCGATCATCGAAGACGGCTACGGCTCAGGTCAGCGTGTCACAGTGGGTACGCTCGACACGATCGCACTGCAGGCGGCCCGCCGCGGCATCCGCTCGCCCGCGGTCGTCGTCGTCGGCGACGTGGTGACCCTGAGCCCCTACGCACCGGAAGCCATCACGTCCGCGGTCGGCACGCCTGCCGCGACCACCACCCCCGAGGCCCCCGCCTCCGCAGAACGGAAGACCACGCAGACATGACCCTCTCCCTCCGCGTCGCGATCGTCGGAGCCGGCCCCGCCGGCATCTACGCAGGCAACATCCTGAACCGCCAGGTCACCGAGGCCGGCGGCGAGGTCGCGATCGACCTGTACGAGTCGCTTCCGGCGCCCTACGGCCTGATCCGCTACGGCGTGGCGCCCGACCACCCGCGCATCAAGGGCATCGTCAACTCGCTGCACGAGATGCTCGATGCGGGCACGATCCGCCTCATCGGCAACGTCGAGGTCGGCCGCGACATCACCGTCGACGAGCTGCAGGAGCGCTACGACGCGGTCATCTTCGCCACCGGCGCGCTGCGCGATGCCCCGCTCGACATCCCCGGCATCGACCTGCCCGGCTCGTACGGCGCCGCCGACTTCGTCGCCTGGTACGACGGCCACCCCGACGTGCCCCGCACCTGGCCCCTCGAGGCGCAGTCGATCGCCGTCATCGGCAACGGCAACGTCGCGCTCGACGTCGCCCGCGTGCTCGCGAAGCACCCGAAGGACCTGCTGTCGACCGATGTCCCGGCGAACGTCGTCGAGGGCCTCGAGGCCTCGCCCGTCACCGACGTGCACGTCTTCGGCCGCCGCGGCCCCGGCCACGTGAAGTTCACGCCCATCGAGCTGCGCGAGCTCGGCGAGGTGCCCGACGTCGACGTCATCGTCTACGACGCCGACTTCGTGCGCGCCGAGAACGACCCGCACGCCGAGCAGCTGTTCGCGTCGAACAACCAGGTCAAGGTCATGACCCGCACGCTCAACGGGTGGCGCAAGCCCGAGGGCCACGAGTACACCGCCTCGCGACGCCTGCACCTGCACTTCCTGCACGCCCCCGTCGAGGTGCTCGGCTCCGACGCCGTCGAGGCCGTGCGCTTCGAGCTCACCCGCCCGGTCGGCGACGGCTCGGTCGAGGGAACCGGCGAGTTCACCGATATCCCCGTGCAGGCGATCTACCGCGCCGTCGGCTACGCGAGCTCGCCCATCGACGGCGTGCCGTTCGACGACCGCAAGGCCGTGATCCCCAACGAGGGCGGCCGCGTGACGGATGCCTCGGGCGCGCACCTGCCCGGCGTCTACGCGACCGGCTGGATCAAGCGCGGCCCCGTCGGCCTCATCGGCCACACCAAGGGCGACGCGCTCGAGACCATCACGAACCTGATCGCGGATGCCACGGCGGGCTCGCTCCCGGCGGCCCTCGTCGACGCGGCCGACGGCGAGGAGATCTTCGCGCTGCTCGACTCGCGCGAGGTGGCCTACACGACGTGGAACGGCTGGCTCACGCTCGACGCCCACGAGCGCTCGCTCGGCGAGGCGTTCGAGGCGCCCGAGCACTACGGCGAGATCGTGCGCGAGCGCGTCAAGGTCGTCCCCCGCGACGAGCAGGTCGACATCTCGCGCGACGGGTCGCTGGTCGTCTCGTGACTTACGTCATCGCGCTGCCGTGCGTCGACGTCAAGGACCGCGCCTGCATCGACGAGTGCCCGGTCGACTGCATCTACGAGGGTGAGCGTTCGCTCTACATCCACCCCGACGAATGCGTCGACTGCGGCGCCTGCGAACCGGTCTGCCCGGTCGAGGCCATCTACTACGAAGACGACCTGCCCGACGAGTGGGCCGACTACTACAAGGCGAACGTCGAGTTCTTCGACGACCTCGGCTCACCCGGCGGCGCCGCCAAGGTCGGCGTCATCGCGAAAGACCACCCCGTGATCGCGGCCCTGGCCCCGCAGGGGCACTGACCCCGCAGGGCCACTGACCCTGCAGGTCGCCCGACGGGTTCCTCAGAACCCGTCGGGCGGCACCAGCAGCGGCAGGCCCGGCGTGCTCGTGACCGTCGCGGGCAGCCCTTCGGCGACGAACGCCGCGGACACCGCGCGGACGACGTCCGAGGTCGCCCGCACCCCGACCGCAGGATCGTGCCAGTACTGGAGGCGGGCGATGACCCGGCCCGGCGAGATCGACTGCACGACGGTCTGCACACGCTGGCGGTCGATCCCCTCGACCGAGGCGGCGGCGTCCCTCGCGCGCCCGAGCACGTCGTCGACGGCATCGGCGCGACCGCCGAGCTCGACGCGCAGCTGCACCTCGCTGCGACGCGAGCCGCTGCGCGTGTGGTTGACCAGCGCGTCGGCCAGCAGCTTGGCGTTCGGCACGTGGACCGTCCGCCCGTCGACGGTGATCAGGATGACGGCCCGCGAGTTCAAGTCGACGACGGTGCCGATGATCGGCTCCCCGTCGGGGCCCTCGACCATGATCTCCTCGCCCGCGACGACGGGCCTTCGGGTCTGGATCAGCACGCTCGCGGCGAAGTTGTCGGCGACGCCGCGGAGCACCAGCACGACGATGACGCCGACGGCCACCAGGAACGCGATCAGCGGCTGCACGTTGGCACCGAGGAACGCGAGCGCGACGCCGACCCCGAGGAGGATCAGCAACGAACGCGTGAACCGGGTGGCGAACGTCCGAACGCCCTCGGGAAGGTTCGGCACCCGACCGAGGACGGCCGACATCCCCCTGCCCGCGAAGTACGCGCCGACCCAACCGGCGATGAGCGCGATGACGGCGAAGAGCACCTGTTGCCAGGTGATCGTCGACTCGGCGAGCTGACTCAGGTCCACTCCGTCAGGATAGGAGCGCAGAGGCTCGCCGTCCGGCAGCCGCGCAGGCCGATCAGCCGACGAGCCACGCCCCGAGCGCCTCGCGGAACGCATCGGGCTGCTCGACCCACGGGTAATGGCCGCAGTCGGCGAGCACGCGCAGGTCGGCGTCGAGTGCTGCGGCGTACGCCTCGACCGGCGCAACCCCCGAGAGGATGTCGGCGTCGCCGGCGATGACGAGCGTCGGCACGCGCGGCGCCGTGAGGATCCGTGCGGCCGCGTCATCCGGGACGCCCGTGAACCATGCCTCGACGGCGGCGAGCTCCCAATCACCCACCGTGCTGTGCGCGCGTTCGCGGGCGGTCCAGTGCGCGTACCCGGCCGGCCCCTCGACGGCTCGGGCGGCATGCCACTGCCGCTGGTCGACCGGCTGCGCACCGGTGAGCGACTCGAGCGCCGCGAACACCGCTGGATCGCCGCGGCGCCCGCCGATCGCATCGCCGTCCCACGCGGCATCCGTGAGCCACGCCGCGGCCGGAGTGACCAGCGCGAGTCGCTGCAGCCGATCGGGGAAGCGAGCGGATGCCGCGAGCACGAGCCTCGTTCCGGCGGAGTGCCCGACGACGTCGAACCGCTCGAGTCCGAGGTGATCGGCGAGCGCGACCAGGTCGTCGGCATCGGCCCACCAGCCGTTGGAACGCCCGCCCGTGGTCGGCGTTCCGCGGGGATGCAGCACGACGAGCGGCCGATCGGCGCCCGCGCCGGCGAGGTCCTCGAGGTAGTCGACGCCACGGCACGGCCCGCCCGGGACGACGAGCGCGGGCGGGAGGTCGGACGCTGTCGTGCCGATGTTCGAGTAGGCGAGTTCTGTGCCGTCGGCGGCCGTGTAGGTCTGCACCCGCCGACCCTACCCGGCCGACCGACGATCCGATCCCGGCCACGGCGTCGGCATCGGCATCGGCGTCGGCGTCGGCGACAGCCGCCTCCCCGGGTCATCGGTCGTCGCTCCTGCCGAGGCGGTTCCCAGCACGTCGCGCATCGCCGAGAGCCCGCGTGCGAGATCGGCCATGGTCGGCGCTCCGAGGCTGAGCCGCACGCCGCCGACCGGCTGCTGCGGATCGGCCAGCATCGAGTCGGGGTCGGTCACGAGCACGCCGGCGGCGTCGGCCGAACGTGCGACCGAGCGGGCGCGCTCCGGCGCCATCGGAAGGTAGACGTGGTAGCCGGACGCAGGCGCGACGAACAGGGCGGGGCCGAGCACGTCTCGCGCGAGCGCGATGCGCCTGGCTCCCTCGTCGCGGATCGAGGCGCGCACCGTGGTGGCGATGCCAGCGCTCACGAGCTCGTCGAGCAGCACGCAGATGAGCGGCGAGACCGGCAGGCCCAGGGCTCGCACCGCCTCGGCGATACGGGGCCGGAATGCGCACGGCGGCTTGATCATGCCGACCCGGATCGCGGGGCTGAGGGCCTTCGATGCGCTGCTCACGTGGAATGTGCGCTCGGGCGCGAGCGAGACCAGCGCCGGCGCGCTGCGCTCTTCGGAGAGCGCATAGACGTCGTCCTCGATGATGAACACGTCGTGCAGGCGCGCGACGCGCACGAGTTCGCGCCGACGCGAGGCGCACATCGTCGCGGCGGTCGGGTTCTGGAGGGTCGGCGTGACGTAGACCACCGGACGGGGCCCGCCGGCGCGTGCGTGCTCGTGCAGCCTGCGGTCGAGCAGGTCGGGCCGCATGCCCTGCCGATCGACCGGGACGCCGCGCAGCCGGTGACCGGCGAGCCGCGCGTAGCTCAGTGCACCGTGGAACGTGACCTCCTCGGTGAACACGGGCACCGGGCGACCTCCCGGGGCCCCGCTGCTGAGCGCCATGAGCACGGCCGCGATGCCCTGCTGGGCGCCGTGGGCGAGCACGAGGTCTTCGGGCGCGAGGTCGAGTCCGCTCGCCGCGATCCAGGCAGCGGCCGACCGGCGGTACTCGAGCCGGCCGCCGGGCGGACCGCACGCCGAGAGCACCTCGGCGTCGACCCGACGCGCGCTCGCGGCGAGCGCATCGGCGATGACCGCGTCGGAGAGCATGCGCGGCGGCATGTTCATCGCGAGGTCGATGCTGCCGGTCGACTCCTCGGCGCGGTAGCTCACGAACGTGCCGCGTCCGTGGGTTCCGCGCACGAGCCCGCGCAGCCCGAGCTCGGCGTAGGCCTTCGTCACCGTGCCGAGCGCGACGCCGAGCTGTTCGGCGAGCGCACGGTGCGGCGGCAGGCGCTCGCCCTCGGCGACGACCCCGTCGAGGATGTCCTCGGCGAGCGCCGAGACGAGTCGCTCCGACGTCGTCGCCGTTCCGGCGGCGAGCCGCGGCGACCAGCCCGATGAGACGCGCATGCCCGCTCCCTTCGCCCGGAAGTGTCGTGTGACACTTTGCCGAATTCTGCCCGAGTGTCTCAACATCGTCGCACACTGGAACGGACGCCGAGCCGCGGCATCCGGATTCCCTCAGACGAAGGAGGCGGCCGTGCCCGTCGGATCAGGAGCCGTGCTCGGGATCGCGCTCGTCGCCCTCGCGATGGTGCTCACCCCGGGGCCGAACATGCTCTACCTGGCCTCGCGCAGCATCTCGCAGGGCACCTCAGCAGGTTTCGTGTCACTCGGCGGCACCGCGGTCGGGTTCGTCGTGTACCTCACGATGGCCAACCTCGGCCTCGCCGCGGTGTTCGTCGTGGTGCCGTGGCTCTACACCGCGCTCAAGGTCGCCGGCGCCCTGTACCTGCTGTATCTCGCCATCCGGGCCGTCTCACCCGGCGGCATCGGACTGTTCGAGGTGCGGGACCTCGCCCGCGACACGAACGCCCGCCTCTTCTCGATGGGGCTCGCCACCAACCTGCTGAACCCCAAGGCCGCGATCATGTACGTCGCGCTCATCCCCCAGTTCATCGTGCCCGCCCACGGCCAGGTCGTCGCCCAGGGGTTCATCCTCGGCGGCGTGCAGATCGCGGTCAGCATGGCCGTGAACAGCCTCATCATCCTCGCCGCCGGGGCGATCGCCGCCTTCCTGCGCCGACGACCGCGATGGCTGACCTGGCAGCGGCGCGCGACGGCGACGCTGCTCGCGGGCGTCGGCATCGGGCTCCTCGTCGAGGCCCCCGCGCCCGCGACGACGGCCGGATAGCGACATCCCGGGCAACCCGCCACCCCAACAGAAGGACCACCGACATGACCTGCGAACTCGCCTCCGCCGAGCCGATCCGCATCGCGCCCGCCTGCGCGGACCTGATCGCACGCCTCCCGTTCGAGCAGGCCGGTTCCCGGGCCCGAAGCCGCCGCGAGTCGATCGGCCGGGCATGGCGTGCGGTGCTCGCGCGGCTGCACGACCTGCTGAGGCCGGACCCCGTCGACCTGCTCGACGACTACCCCGAGTCGGAGCGGGCCCGCGCCCTCGGGCGGCAGTTCGCCGCCCTGCACTGGGTGAACCGCTGAGCGGTTCGTGTGCTCAGACACGGGCGACGGTCGCCCGACCGGGACGCCGGCCCGCGGCATCCGCTCGCTCGACTACCGCTTCTGGTCGGCCGGACCCGAGAGCTTCTGGGCGATGTAGATCGGGATGATCGACACGAGCACCAGCACGACGGCGATCACCGAGACGATGGGCGCCTGGTTCGGCCGGAACATGTTGTTCAGGATGAAGATGGGCAGCGTCGTGACCCCCGAGCCTGCGGTGAAGGTCGTCACGATGATCTCGTCGAACGACAGCGCGAACGCGAGCAGGCCGCCCGCGAGCAGCGCCGAGCGCAGCTGCGGGAACGTCACGAGCCGGAACGTCGTCCAGACCCCCGCACCGAGGTCGGCCGACGCCTCTTCGAGGTTCGTGCCCTGCCGGCGCAGGCGCGCGATGACGTTGTTGAACACCGTCACGATGCAGAACGTGGCGTGCGCGATGACGACGGTCCAGATCGAGAGCGGCACGCCCATGATCGTGCGGAAGAAGTTGTTCAGCGCGATACCCGTGATGATGCCGGGCAGAGCGATCGGCAGGATCACGAGCAGGCTGATCGCGTCGCGCCCGAAGAACTCGAAGCGCTGGAGGGCGATCGAGATGAGCGTGCCGAGCACGAGGGCGATGATCGTCGCGACGATCGCGACCTGCACGCTCGTGAGCACCGCCTCGAGCGCGCCGGCGCTCTGGAACGCCTTCTGCCACCACTCGAACGTGAATCCGGGCGGCGGCCAGGTGAGCGAGGTCGACGTCGAGAACGAGTTCACGAGCACCACGAACAGCGGCACGTAGACCACCACGAGGATGATCGCAGTGATGACGCCGAGCGTGACGCGGGCGGGGCGGGAGAGGCGCATCCGTCTGCCTTAGAGGTTGTCGAGGGCGCCGGTGCGGCGCACGAGGAACAGGTAGCCGAAGATGATCACGATCGGGATGAGCGCGATCGCCGACGCGAGCGGGAGGTTGTTCGCGGCGCCCACGTTCGTGTAGACGAGGTTGCCGAGCATCTGGTTCGCGCCGCCCACGATGTTCACCGTGATGTAGTCGCCGAGCGAGAGCGAGAAGCTGAAGATCGTGCCGGCGATGATCGCGGGCAGGATGAGCGGGAAGACCACGAGCCGGATCGTCGACCACGACTTGCCACCGAGGTCACCGGATGCCTCGAGCAACGAATCGGGCACCCGCTCGAGGCCGGCGTAGATCGGCAGGATCACGTACGGCAGCCACAGGTACGACAGCGTGATGATCGTCGCCGGAAGCCCGTAGCCGGGCGTGTGCCCGCCGAACGGCGCGAGCAGCCACTCGAGGATGCCGTCCTGCGAGAGCACCGATCGCCAGGCGTACGCCTTCACGAGGTACGACGCCCAGAGCGGCGTCAGCACGAGGATCACGAGCACGCGCTGCATGCGCGGCGACGCGACCTTGGCCATGAAGAAGGCGATCGGCAGCGCGAGCAGCACGTCGATCACGGTCACGGCGAGCGCGACGCCCACCGTGCGCAGGGTCACCGTCTGGTACAGCGTGCCGGTGACGACCTCGATGATGTTGTCGAGCGTGAACTCGGTCGTGATCTCGCCCGTGAAGCTGTCGACCGACCAGAAGGCCGTGACGAGCAGCAGCGCGAGCGCGACGATGTAGACCACGACGAGCCAGAACAGGGGAGCTGCGAGCAGCAGCGCCAGCCGCGTGCGCGGATGGGTCGAGAGGAAGGCGGAGCCCGCCCGCGCCGCAGAGCGACGCGGGCGGGACTCCACTGAGGCCGAGGTCATCAGCCCTTGATCTCCTGCCACGCGGAGGTCCATGCGGCGTAGTCGGTGCACGTGACATCCGTACGACCGTCGAGGCACTTCTCGATGGGCGTGGTCCAGTACCAGATCTGCGACGCGTAGTCGGCATCGCCGGCGTGGTACGCCTCGCAGTCGTCGCGGAAGTCGCACGCGGCATCCGACGACGGGGCCTCGCCGAAGTAGGCGGTCGCGGTGGCGTTCGCCTCGGGGCTGGCGATGTAGTCGAGCCACGCGTACGCGCAGTTCGGGTTCTTCGCCTCGGACGCGATCATCCAGGTGTCCGACCATCCGGTCGTGCCCTCGTCGGGCAGCACGACCGCGGTGGGTGCGCTCTCGCCCTCGAGCACGTTCTGGATGACCTGCCAGCTCGTGCCGACGACGCTGTCGCCGGTCGTGAAGGCCTGGATCTCCTTGAGGTAGTCGCTCCAGTACTCGCCGATGCTCTCGCGCTGCGTCTTCAGCAGGTCGACCGCCGCGGCGAGCTGGTCCTCATCGAGGGAGTACGGGTTCTCGATGCCGAGGTCGGGCTCGTGCGCCATCAGGTAGACCGCGGCATCCGCGATGTAGATGGGCGAGTCGTACGCCGTGACCTTGCCCGCGTTCTCGGAGGCCTTGTCGAACACGACGTCCCATGAGGTGGGCGCGGTCGGGAACTGCTCCGTGTTGTACATGAGCAGGTTGGCGCCGTAGCCGTGCGGCACGCCGTACGCGACGCCGTCGACCGAGTTCCACGGCTGGTCCTTGAGGAAGTCGTAGATGCCGGCGTAGTTCGGGATCAGGTCGGTGTTCACGGGTGCCACGTCGCCGCCCGCGATGAGGCGGAGGGTCGCATCGCCCGACGCGGAGACCACGTCGTAGTCGCCGGTCTTCATGAGGTTCAGGGCCTCGTCGGAGGTGCCGAAGGTCTTGGTGGTGACCTTGCAGCCGGTCGCGTCGACGAACGGCGTCACCCAGTCGACGGTCGGATCGTTGGTGCCGTCTTCGACGTAGCCGGGCCACGCGAGGATCGAGATCTGGCCCTCGTTCTCGCCGAGTTCGGTCGCGGCGTCGCCGCCGGAGTCGCCGGAGCCGCTCGAGGTGCCGCAGGCCGTGAGCAACGCGACCGAGGCGATCGCGAGGCCGACGACCGCGCCACGGCGGGCCGTGTGCGGAATGCGCTTCATGGTTCTCTCCTTCTGTGTGGGACTGCAGGGGTGGTGCGGAGCTGCGGTTTCGGTCAGGCGACGGATGCCGCGGCATCCGCCTCGCTCGATGAAGCCGTGGGTGCCAGCGCGATGACGTCTGCGTCGTGCCAGCTCACGTGCACGCGGTCGCCGCGGTCGCCGGCGGCGAGGGCGCGGCGGTCGTTCTGCGCGAGCACGGTCACGCGGAGGCCGGCGTCGAGGTCGACGACGGTGCGGATGCCGCTGCCGAGGTAGATGACCTCGACCACGGTGCCGGAGGCCGAGCGCACACCGGCGCCCGCCTCGGGCTCGGCGCTCACGACGAGCTTCTCGGGGCGCACGGAGTGCTCGCCGCCGCGGCCGAGGAGTGCCTGCGAGCGGGTGTCGTCGAAGAGGTTCGAGGTGCCGACGAATCCGGCGACGAAGCGCGAGCCGGGTCGCTCGTAGAGCTCGGCGGGTGTGCCGAGCTGCTCGATGCGGCCGTCGTTGAACACGGCGACGCGGTCGGAGAGCGTGAGCGCCTCCTCTTGATCGTGCGTGACGAAGATGAAGGTGATGCCGAGGTCGCGCTGGATCTGCTTGAGCTCGACCTGCATCTGCTCGCGGAGCTTGAGGTCGAGGGCGCCGAGCGGCTCGTCGAGCAGCAGCACCTTCGGCTCGACGACGGTCGCCCTGGCGAGTGCGACGCGCTGGCGCTGGCCGCCCGAGAGCTGCGACGGCTTGCGCTCGGCCATCTGCTCGAGGCGCACGCTGGCGAGGGCCCGGCGGGCGCGCTCGTTGCGCTCCTTCTTGCCGATGCCGCGCACGCGCAGGCCGTAGGCGACGTTGTCGAGCACGCTCATGTGCGGGAACAGCGCGTAGTCCTGGAACACGGTGTTCACGTCGCGGTCGAACGGGGCGCGCTTGGTCACGTCTTCGCCGAAGAGATCGATGGTGCCGCCCGTGGGCTGCTCGAATCCGGCGATGAGTCGCAGCACGGTGGTCTTGCCCGAGCCCGAGGGGCCGAGCATCGAGAAGAACTCCCCGGCCGCGATCTCGAGGTCGACGTGGTCGACGGCGGTCACGGCGCCGAACTCCTTGGTGAGTCCGGTCAGCCTGATCGCCGGCTGGCTGTCGGTCATGCGTTGCTCCTTCGCGA
This sequence comes from Agromyces sp. CF514, assembly GCF_900113185.1. NCBI lineage: Bacteria > Bacillati > Actinomycetota > Actinomycetes > Micrococcales > Microbacteriaceae > Agromyces > Agromyces sp. CF514. The sequence continues at coordinate 92,682 of NZ_FOZD01000001.1, forward strand.
GGCGTGTTCAAAATCATATGGATCCAGATGTCTTAATCCAGACCTGCGTGTTACGGTCGTGTCACAGTTTCCGAGCCGGACCCGGGAGGGCGGATGCCGCACGCAGCCGGCCGAACCGACGCCACCCGCGCAGTGGTCTTCGCGCCACTCGACGGCGCCGGACGCGCCGAACTCGTCGAACAGCGCATCACCGATGCGATCGTCGCCGGCGTGCTGCGCGACGGCGAGCGCCTGCCCAGCGAATCCGACCTCGCGAAGAGCCTCGGCGTCGCGGTCGTCACCGCCCGTGAGGCGCTCGTCGCCCTGCGCGACAACGGCCTCGTGCACACGAGGCGTGGGCGCGACGGCGGCAGCTTCGTCACCTTCGACCCCGACACGTCGGCCCGCATGGTCGAACGGCGGCTGCGCTCGCTCAGCCGAGTCGAGATCCGCGACCTGTCGCTGCACTACTCCGCGATCGCCGGCATGGCAGCCGAGGTCGCAGCCGACCGCGCGAGCGAGGACGACCTCGCGAATCTCGCCGACATCGACGCCAGGGCCGACCTCACGACCGCGGGCGGAGCCCGCCGCGCGGTCGGCCGATTCCAGCTCGAGATCGCCGCCGTGAGCCAGTCGCCGCGCCTCGTGCACGAGGAGCTGCGACTGCAGGCAGAGGCCGGACCCTTGCTCTGGATGTGCCTGCGGGAGGAAGATGCTCGTGACCGCAGCCGCATCGTGCGGCTCGATCTGATCCAGGCCATCCGCGACGTGCAACCCGAACGTGCACGACGCGTCACGACCGAGCACATCGCCCAGGCCGTGCAGTGGCTGGTCGACGAGAAGTCCAGAATCGACCAGGCTGCGCACCCGGCCGGCGGGCCGGCATCCGCCTCCGATGCGACCTCCGCCACCGCAGCGGAACCCGGCACCGGAACGGAATCAGCGGAAGGAATCCCCGCGTGAGCACCACCCTCGATCTCGCGGCCGAGCACATCGCCCGGCGCGTCGCTTCGACGATCGAGCCACTCCTCGCCATGGTCGACGGATGGCGCCGCGTGCTCGAAGCCGAGCTCTCGGGCCCGTTCGCGGGCGCGCTGACGGGCTCGCCGACGGCCCGGGCGACCACGCTCGACGCCGTGGTCGAGGCGCTCGTCGGGGCCGAGCTCGAACGCGAGCACGCCCTCATCACCGGCGCCGGATTCGTCGCCGCACCCGGCTTCCTGCCCGACGCCCAGTGGCACCTCGCCTGGTGGCTGAGCAGTGCGAACTCGTTCGGCACGAGCGGGGTCCCGGCGCTGCGTCGGCTCGAGGCCGTCAGCGACCCCGACTCCGAGCAGTTCCGCGACTACACGACGCTCGAGTGGTGGCGCGTTCCCGCGCGAACGGGTCGCCGCCACCTGACGGGCCCCTACGTCGACTACCTCTGCACCGACGACTACACCGTCACCATCACGACCCCAGTCACGGCCGACGGCGAGATGGTCGGCGTGGTCGGCACCGACGCGTACGTCGCGCGCCTCGAACGCGAGCTGCTGCCCGTGCTGCGCGAGTGGGGCGGCGCCTGCACGCTCGTGAACGCCTCCGGACGCATCCTCGTCTCGACGGACTCGCGCCGGGCGACCGGCGCGCTGCTCCGGCTCGACGGACTGGCCGATGCGCTCGCCCCCCTGCACGAGGAGCACCCGGGGCACTCGGTCGTGCTCACCGGCGGCGAGCTCGTGCTGCCCTGCGGCGACACCACGCTCGCACTCGTGGCGGAGGCGCCCGGGCCCTGATCGTGCAGTGCGGATGCGCTCGACCGCGCATCCGTCGTAGCCTCGGCCCGTGGCGATCAACGAACTCGGCAACTACCTCCGCGCGCGCAGGCACGCCGTGCGGCCCGAGGAGGTCGGCCTCCCCTCCGATTCCGGGCGGCGCGTCGACGGCCTGCGCCGCGAAGAGGTGGCACGGCTCGCCGGCATCAGCCCCGAGTACTACCTGCGTCTGGAGCAGGGGCGCGACACGCACCCGTCCGACCAAGTGCTGGCCGCGCTCGCTCGCGCGCTGAACCTCGACGACGCGGCGACCGACTACCTGCACCGCATCGCCGACCCGCCGCCGCTGCGGTCGTTCGCCCCGCTTCCGGGCTCGCTCGACGACGACGTGTTCGTCTTCCTCGACGGCTTCGAGGACACGGCCGCCTACGTCATCAACTCGTGCCAGGACGTGTTGGCCGTGAACGAGCGCGCGAGTCGTGTCTTCACGTTCGGGTCGGTCGGCTCGAACATGTTCGACACCCTCTTCTCGGCGCCGGCCCGCGCGAACCTGCCGAACTGGGACGAGCACGTCCTGCTCGGGATCTCCGCGCTCCGCGAGCGGAGCGACCCCGACGACCCCCGGCTGCACGAGCTCGTCGGCCGCCTGGTCGTGACCGAGCCGGACTTCGCGCGGCTGTGGGATCGCCACGACGTCACGGTGCAGTCGAGCGGGGTCGGCACGACCTGGGTCGCGGCGATCGGCGGGCTGCTCACGCTCAACTGGCAGAGCCTCGCCGTTCCGGGCGACGCGCGGTTGACCCTCGTCGCGCACTACGCCGAGCCGGGCACGCCCGCCGCCGAGGTGCTGCGCGCGCTCGGCGAGTGAGCGGCTGACTGGGTGCGACAGGGCCTCTTCGCACCGCGGGCCCGCTGGTTAGGCTCCCCCGTATGGATGGGATCGCCCCGCTGCTCGCAGAACTCGTCGCGGCGCTTCCGACCACGCCGGCGATCGTGGTCGACGGGCGCTGGGACGTGATCGCATCGAACGCCCTCGCGCAGGCGGTCTCGCCCAGCCTCACGGCCGGCGTGAACCTGGCCGAGGCCACCTTCGACAATCTCAGCGCCCACCGCACGTTGCCGCAGTGGCAGGATGTCTCGGCGCGCATGGCCGGGCTCCTCAAGGAGTCGGTCTCGGCAGCGGGCGACGCACGGTCGCGGGCCGAGGGGCTGCGCGCCGATCTCGCAGGTCGCAGCGCCGACTTCGCACGGGCGTGGAACGACGCGACGGTGCCTGCCGAGTACGCGCTCGAGGTGACGATGGACCATCCCGACGTCGGGCGGATCGAGATCACCTACGAACTGCTTCGCGTTCCCGACGCCGACCAGACGTTGATCCTGGGCCATGTCGCGCCGGGCAGCCTCTCGGAGCGCCGCCTGTACGAGCTCGCCGCCCACCTCGATCCGCCGGCACGGTGAACGCGGCGAATCCCCATCGTGGGAGCGAGACGGACACGCGCGCCGTGGGAGCGCTCTCGTATCCTGTTCGCATGGAGCGGGTGAGCCCTCTGGCGCAGTTCCTCCGTGCGCGCCGTGCTCTGGTGGAGCCGGAGGACATCGGGCTGCCCCGTGACGGCTCCTCGCGACGGGTCGTAGGCCTCCGTCGCGAAGAGGTCGCCCTCGTCGCGGGCATCAGCACCGATTACTACCTGAAGCTCGAACAGGGCCGCGAGCAGCATCCGTCGTCGACGGTGCTCGAGGGCCTCGTGCGCGGCCTCGCGCTCGACGACGACGCCGTGCTCCACCTCCATCGGCTCGCCCGCCCCGCGGTCGCCCGCGCCGCAGTGCCCTCCGACCGGGTGAGCGCGAGCCTGATCGGCCTCATCGGGTCGATGCCGTCGATGCCGGCGCACATCGTCAACAGCCGCCTCGACATCCTGTTCGTCAATCGGCTCGCCGAGGAGCTCAGCCCGGGCTTCCGGGTCGGCAACAACCTCGTGAAGCTGATGTTCCATCCGCGCGTTCCGCGGGATGCCTACTGGCGGTCGACCGCGAGCCGGGCGGTCGCCTACCTGCGCGCCTCGATCGATCCGCACGACGACGGCCCCGAGATCACGATGCTGCTCGCCCAGCTGCGCGACATGGATCCCGAGTTCGAGGTGTTGTGGAACCACCACGAGACGCGCTCGCCCGCGGGGCATCGGTCGACCTTCGATCATGTCTCGGTCGGCCTGATCGAACTGCGGTACCAGACGTTCGACCTGCCGGGCTCCGGCGGCCAGGTGCTCGGCATGTACATCCCGGTGCCCGGCAGCCCCTCGGCCGAGAAGCTGCAGATGCTGTCGCTCCTCGCAGCACAGCCCGCCGAGCGCTCCGCCGAACAGCCCGCCGAGCAGCCCGCCGAGCAGCCCGCCGAGCAGCCTTCCGAACCTGACCGTGTCGCACCTAGGAAGCCCGGGGCCACGCCCTCGGCCTGACGCATCCCTAGCCTCGAGCCATGGACCTCGGACTGAACGGCAAGACCGCGATCGTGACCGGCGCGGGCAAGGGCATCGGGCTCGCGGTGACCACCGCGCTCGTCGCTGAGGGCGTGCACGTGATCGCCGCATCGCGTTCGCTCACGCCAGATCTCGAAGCGCTCGGCGACGACGTCACCTTCGTCTCGGTCGACCTCACCGACCCCGATGCGCCCGGCCGCCTCGTCGCGGTCGCACGCGAACGCGGCGGCCTCGACATCCTGGTCAACAACGTCGGCGCGGTGAGCCTGCGCGGCGACGGATTCCTCGCGATCGACGACGACGCCTGGCGCCGCACCTTCGAGGTCTGCTTCTTCTCGATGCTCCGGATGTCGCGCGCCGCGATCCCCGAACTGATCGCCCGAGGCGGGGGCAACGTCGTGACGATCGGCTCGGTCAACGCGTTCCTGCCCGATCCGGGCGTGATCGACTACTCGGCCGCGAAGGCCGCCGTCTGGAACCTGTCGAAGTCGCTGTCGAAGGAGTACGGCCCGGCGAACCTGCGCTTCAACAGCATCAGCCCGGGGCCGGTCGCGACCGACCTGTGGCTCGGCGACCAGGGCGTCGCCGCCACGGCCGCGAAGCAGCTCGGCGTCGACTTCGCCACGGCGCGCGACACCGTGATCGCCGGCCAGGGCGGGTTCTCGACCGGGCGCTTCACGCAGCCGTCGGAGGTCGCCGACCTGGTGCTGCTGCTCGCGAGCGATCGGGCCGGCAACGTGACGGGCTCCGACTTCCTCATCGACGGCGGCCTGATCAAGACCCTCTGAAGCACACATCCACTACGCAAGGAGCATCACATGTCGAACACCGCCCCCGACGTCGTCTTCATCCACGGCCTCTGGATCCACTCGTCGTCGTGGCGACCGTGGCAGGACCTCTTCGCCGAGCACGGCTACACCTCGATCGCGCCCGGCTGGCCCGGCGACCACGAGACCGTCGCCGAGACCCGCGACGACCCGAGCGAGCTCGACGGGGTCGGCATCGCGCAGATCTTCGAGCACTACGCCGGGCTCATCGGGGCGCTCGACGCCAAGCCGATCGTGGTCGGGCACTCGTTCGGCGGGCTCATCGCGCAGGAGCTGCTCGCGCACGATCTCGTGCGCGGCGCGGTCGCGATCGACCCCGCACCGATCAAGGGCGTCACGGCACTGCCGTTCTCGCAGCTGAAGTCGGGCTTCCCGGTGCTGAAGAACCCGGCGAACAAGAAGCGCACCGTGACGCTCACCGCGAAGGAGTTCCACTACAGCTTCGGCAACGCGATCTCCGAGGCGGAGTGCAACGCGATCTTCGAGGCGTTCGTCATTCCCGGCCCGGGGCGCCCGCTCTTCGAGGACGCGGCCGCGGCGTTCACCAAGGACTCGCCGGCCGCGGTCGACACGCACCACGCCGTGCGCGGACCGCTGCTGCTCACCTCGGGCACCGAAGACCATGTCGTGCCGAAGGTCGTGACGAAGCAGGTCGCGAAGCTCTACGCCGACAACGCGGCCTCGATCACCGAGTACCACGAGTACGAGGGCCGCGGTCATTCGCTGACCCTCGACGACGGGTGGAAGGATGTGGCGGCCGATGTGCTCGCCTGGCTCGAGGGACAGGGCCTGACGCCGACGGAGGCGAAGGCCGAGGCGACGGCGGACTGAGCGCGCGACTCAGCGCACCGCGGCGCCGGGCTCGAGCACGAGCTCGGCGATCGCGGGATCGCCCCCGAGCGAGACGAGGCGGTCGCGGTAGGCGCGGCGGGCTCGCGCGTAGTGCACGTCGGACTCGCGGATGACGGCCATGAGGTTCATCCACTCGAAGGTGCCCTGCAGCTCGAACGCGAGCTGGTCGGGGTCGTCGAGCCCCGGCAGCTCGCCCTGTTCGACGGCGTATCGGGCCGAGGCCGAGATATAGCCCATCCAGTTCTCGAGCTGGTCGGCGAGCGCGTCGCGCACCGGCCCGGCCTTGGCGTGGAAGTCCGCCGCCGACGCCGAGAAGAAGCATCCGCCCGGAAACACGCGGTCCTGCGAGTACGCGACCACCCGGTCGAGCAGCGCGGTCAGGCGACGGATGCCTCGCGGCTGCACGCGTGCGGGCACGATCACGGTCGCGGTGAACCGCTCGGCAGCGGCGGCGATCGTGGCGAGCTGCAACTGCTCCTTGGAGCCGAAGAGCGTGGCGATGCCGCTCTTGCTGACGGATGCCGCCGAGGCGAGCCGCCCGATCGAGAGGCCGTCGAGGCCTTCGAGCGAGGCGAGGTCGGCGGCGGCCTCGAGCACGATGCGGCGCGAGGCGTCGCCGCGGGCGCGTCGGCCGTCGGCGGCCCGTCGCTCGTCGGTCGCGCGCTGCTCGGTGATCGCCATGGTTGCAGTTTACGCACGAACGTTCGTACACTCTACGTACGAACGTTCGTAGAGTTTCTGGAGGCACCCCGTGAGCGCACCGGCATCCGACACCTCGTCGATCCCCGTCCTGGCCGAGCCGGTGCGGGTCGCCCGGGGCGCTCGAAGCGCTACGCGCGCGCCGCTCGCACCCGCGACGGCACCGCCCGCGACACCGCCGGCCCTCCGCGCGGTGGCCGGCGGCATCCGTCTCGCCTCCTCGATCTCGCCCGAGCTCGGGGCGCGGCTCGCGCTGCCGCTCTTCATGCACGTCGGCCGCCGGGCCCGAGTGGCGTCCGCCGACCTCGCGACGCACGACGAGGCCCGACGCGGCAGCGTGCGCATCCCGGGCATCCGTCGCTCGGGGGTCGACGTCGTCACCTACGAGTGGGGCGGCGGGCCCGACACCGTCGTGCTCGCCCACGGCTGGCAGTCGCGCGCGAGCGTCTTCGCGTCACTCGTTCGCGAGCTGCGCAGCGAGGGCTTCCGCGTCGTCGCGTTCGACGCGCCCGCCAACGGCGACTCGCCCGGACGCGGCACCTACCTCGTCGACCACCTCGACATCCTCGCCGCGCTCCAGCAGCGGCACGGACGGTTCCATGCACTCGTCGGGCACTCGTTCGGCGGCATGGCGACCCTCCTCGCGCCGGGCGAGGGCATCGACGCGCGCCGGGTTGCGGCCATCGCCGGAGCCGGATCCCCCGACGTGTTCATCGACGGATTCGGCGAGATGGTCGGGCTCGGCGCCCCGACGCGCGCCGCCCTGGCGAGCGCGTTCGCACGCAGGCTCTTCGCCGACGACGAGGACCCCTTCGACCGCTACTCGGCACTCGCGCACCCGCTTCCGGACGGCACGCCGCTGCTCCTCGTGCACGACCGCGGCGACCGACGCGTTCCCTTCGCCGAGGCGCCGAAGATCGCCGCGGCGAACCCCGCGAGCACGCGCCTCGTGCCGACCGACGGGCTCGGCCACAATCGCATCCTGCGCGCCGACGTGACGCTCGACGCCGTGGTCGACTTCGTCACGGCTTCGGATGCCGCGCTGACGCCGGCGGTCTGACCCGCGCATCCCTGCTGTGACCACGGGAGGACTCTGCTCGCTCGGGAGGGCGGATCCGGCCGGAATCATCCTCCCGAGCGTCAGATCTCCTCCCGTGGGGAGTCGCCCGCGGCGCTACCCGGTCGCGGCGGCGAAGCCCCACGGCTGCGCGCCCGCGTACGTCGTCGCGCGGGCTCCGGCCGCCACGGCGGCACGCAGCGCATCCGCTCGACTCGCTCCGGCGGCGAACTGCGCGACGAGCGCGCCCGCGAACGCATCCCCGGCGCCGGTCGTGTCGACGACCTCGACCGGGTCGGGCGCGGCATCCGCGTCGCCCCATCGTGCACCGGCTGCGCCGAGGGTCACGCACGCATCCGCGGGCGAACCCAGCGCGGCCCACTCGTGCTCGTTCACGATCACGACGTCGGCGAGTTCGAGCAGGGCGGATGCCGCGGGCGAGACGGGCGACGCATTGAGCACCGTCGTCGCGCCGAGCGTGCGCCCCCTGCGCAGCACCGCCTCCGCGACCTCGGGCCCGAGTTCGAGCTGGGTGACCACGACGGCCGCATCATCTGGGATCGCGCGGGCCGCGGCATCCGGAGCCAGGTCGCCGTTCGCGCCCGCGATGACGACGATGCTGTTCTCGCCCGACTCGGCCACCGTGATGAACGCCTGCCCCGTGGGCTGCTTCGCGTCGGCGGAGACGGCCGAGGTGTCGACTCCGTGCTCGGCGAGACGCTCGACGTAGCGCCGGCCGAGATCGTCGTCGCCGACGCGCCCGATCAGCAGCACGTCGGCGCCCGAGGCCGCTGCGCCTGCGGCGAGGTTCGCGCCCTTGCCGCCGGGCAGCAGCTCGACGCCGAGGCCGAGCACGGTCTCGCCCGGCGCCGGATGCTCGACGACGCGCACCACCGAATCGACGTTGATCGAGCCGACCACCACGACGCGCGCACCCATGCCCCGGAGCCTACCCGGGCCCGACGGTGCCGAAGTGCCGAGGTGCCGACGTGCCGACGTGCCGGAGCGCCGGGTGCTCAGCCGGCCGCGACGGGCTTGCGTCGCGCGGCGAGCCGCCGGCCGACCGCGCGCCCGACGTGCAGCTGCACGAAGAGCGTCGCCACCCCGGCGATGAGCAGGCCGGCCAGGTTGAGCGCGAGCTGCACGAGCGCGGCCCACGACTCGTCCCAGGCATCGACCGCGAGCGTGAGGCCGATGGTGCCCACCGCGGGCACCGTGGTGATCGAGATGAACACGCCCACGAGCGCCGACGACTTCGACGTCGTGAGCGACAGCACGCCCGCGATGCCCGCGAGCAGGGCGATCACGAACGACCACGCGTCGGGCGCGACGATGAAGTCGGTGAGCGGTCCGGTCGTGGCCTGCTCGAAGGTGAACAGGCCCAGGGCGTAGACGACCGCCCAGATGGCCCACGCGATGAGCGCGCACAAGGCGAAGCCGCCGAACAGGGTCAGCGACGCCATGCCGGCGATACCGCGCTTGCGACGCACGATGGCGTAGCAGATGGCCGCGATCGGGGCGAACTCGGGGCCGACGACCATCGCCCCGATGATCAGGATCGGCTGGTCGAGCAGGCGTCCGATGCCCGCGATGAGCGTCGCGAGCAGCAGGAACGCGAAGAAGCTCCACGATGGGCGCGAGTCCTCGCGGGAGGTGTCGGCGAGCTGCGCCCACAGCACCCCGTCGGCCGGATGCCCGGGCGCCGCGCGCTCGGCGGCGGTCGCTGCATCCGACACCACTGCGAGCGCATCGCTCACGACGATCGATCCGACCTCGGGGACCCCCGCATGCCGCAGCGTGCGCATGATGTTGTTCGCGTTCTCGCGCGCGAGCTCGAAGAAGAGCACGTCGCCCTCGCCGTCGAGGGCGACCCCCGGCACGAGCGCGACATTGCTGACCGTCGGCTCGGCGGTCAGTTGGGCCCGCAGGCTCTCGGCGAGCGCGTGCGGGGCGGTGACCCTGACGTTGAGCATGATCCGGATCCTCCTCGGGCGCGTGGTCGCGCGTGACCACGATAGGCGCGATCGAGTGCGGGTCGGATGCCGCGGCCGTCGCTCAGCCGGCGATCATGCCCAGGAGCACGGCCAGCCGTTGCTCGCCGTCGCCGGGCACACGATGCGAGCGCTGGAGCAGGGACAGCCCGTGCAGGCTCGCCCAGTAGACCTCGGCGAGCGTGTCGGGGTCGTCGGTGAACGGGCTCACCGCCTCGCGGATCTCGGTGAAGGCTGCCACCATGTTCTCGGGGGTCTGCGCGTCGGCGAACGCCAGGCCGGTGCCGCGCACGAACATCGCGTCGTACATGGCGGGGTGCTGCTCGGCGTAGCGCAGGTAGGCCCGACCGACGTGCGCGAGCGCGTCGCGGTCGACGGATGCCGCGACCCTCGCCCGTGCGAGCTCGGGGGCGAGCTCGGCGAAGCCCTCGAGCGCGACCGCGTCGATCACGGCCTCCATCGACGCGAAGTGCGAGTAGATGACCGGCTGGGTGTAGTCGATCGCATTCGCGAGCCGTCGGGAGGTCACGGCGCTCCAGCCCTCGGCCTCGGCGATCTCGCGCGCGGCCGCGAGGATCGCGCCCTGCCGCTGATCGCGCCGACGCGCCATGCGCTCACTGGTTGCCACGAAACACAGACTAGCGCTCGGGTGAAAGGATTGCTAGCGTTGCTAGAAATCTTGCATTGAAAGGATTCTCATGGACCTCAGCACCTTCACGCCGCTCACCTGGATCGGCGCAGCACTCGCCCTGGTGCTCGCACTCGGCATCATCGCCATCGGCCTCTGGTACCTCCTCGCACCGGCCACGGCCTCGGCCGGATTCGGGTTCACCACGGCGATCACGCCCGAGGTGACCCCGTGGCAGCACATCAAGGGCCCGCGCGACATCGCATCGGGGCTCGTGGTCATCGCGATGCTCGTCGGATTCGGTCCGACGGCCGCAGCAGTGATCCTGCTCGTCGAATCCATCGTGCCGATCGGCGACATGGCGAACATCCTGCGCCACCGCGGCAACCGCTCGGCCGCCTTCGGCGTCCACGGCGCGACTGCGGCGGCGATGATCCTCGCTGCGGTGCTGCTCTTCTTCTGACCCGACGGCCGCATTCAGCCGAGACCGGCGACGTCAGCCGAGACCCGGGCGCTGCAGCGCCGCCAGCGCACGGGCGAGCGCGAAGCGGGTGCGGCCGGCCGGTGTGCGCGGGTCGTACCCGAGCATCTCGGTGAGCGCGTCGAGCCGGGCCTGCACGCTCGAGTGGTGCATGCCGAGGGCGGATGCCGCCTGCCGCACGCTGCCCGCGTCGGCGAGCGCGTCGAGCACTGCCAGCGTCCGCGGGTCGAGTGCGGCCAACGCCGCGGCATCGGGATGCGGCTGCTCATGGCGATCCGCGGCCTCGGCGACGAACAGCAGCGCGCCGAGCTGCGCGGCGTCGACAAGCGGCTCGGCCTCGGTGCCCAATCGCAGCGCGATGAGCGCCGAGCCGAACGACTGGGGCAGCCGTTCGGCCGCGCCGCCCACGCCGACCCCGGTGCGCACGCCCGGCGGCAGCACCGGCGGGCCCTCGACGAGCACGACGCGCACGAGCCCGCGAGCGGTCGCGACCACCGCGGTCGGACCCTCGATCGGCGCCGGCTCGTCGGCGCGAACGGCCACCACCCGCACATCGGGTGCGCAGTCCAGGCGCAGCCGCGAAGCGGCGATCGCCCGATCGGCTGCCGCGGCGCCCGCCGTCACGACGACCTCGACTGCGGCATCCGGCGTGTTCGCCCTACGCGCCGTCGTGATGGCCACGGCGAGCGCGAGCCGTTCGAGCACCATGGCGTCGTTCGCGTGCGCTGCGCCGGCGCGCTCGAGCCAGACGAGCGAGCCGTCGCTCGTCGCGCGCGACGGCCAGGCGGATGCCGCGGCATCCGCCGACGCGACACGATCGCCCTCGACCTCGACGCCGTCAGGGGCGATGCGCCTGCCGCGCCCCGCGCCCGAAGGGGCGAATCCCGCGACGGCACCGGAGAGCACGGCAGCCCCGCGCAGCAGCGACTCGATGCCCACCCCGCCCGCGACGAGCGTGTCGAAGTACGAGACGACCTTGAGCGTCTCGCTCGCCTCGGGATCGAGCGCCGTCAGACGGCCGACGAGTTCTTGCATGGTGCGGGCTCCATCGCGCGTGTGCGCCCAACCCTAATCGAGCGGGCGCACGATGTCTCCGCGGTCGCGGACGACGGGGCAGGCATGCCGGCTCGCCCGCGACCACGGAAGTCGAGCGGCGTCAGGCCGCGAGCACTCGGGCGACCCAGGCATCGCGTGCGGCGACCATCGCCTTCGAGATCACGGCATGCGGCGCCATCATGTCGAAGCCGTGGAACCCGCCGGGCCACACGTGGAGCTCCGCCTCGCCGCCGTCGGCCCAGATCTGCGACGCGTACGCGACGTCCTCGTCGCGGAACACCTCGGCGCTGCCGCAGTCGATGAAGGCGGGCGGCAGGCCGGACAGGTCGGTCGCGCGCGACGGCGATGCGTAGATCGACACGTCGTCGGTTCCGCGACGTTCGCCGAGCAGTGCCGTCCACCCGGTGAGGTTGCTCGTGCGGTCCCACACGCCCTCGCCATCGATCTGCTGCGTCGACACGGTGAGATCGCGGTCGTCGAGCATCGGGTAGATGAGCACCTGCCCGATGAGCTCGGGGCCCGAGCGGTCGCGGGCGAGCAACGAGACGCCCGCGGCGAGCCCGCCGCCAGCGCTCGCGCCGGCGATGAGCAGGCGAGCCAGGTCGACGCCGAGCTCCTCGGCGTGCTCGGCCGTCCAGAGCAGGCCCGCGTAGCAGTCCTCGACGGGATACGGGTCGGGGAACTCCGGCGCGAGCCGATACTCGACCGTGACGCAGACGGCATCGTGCTCCAGGATCCACGGGATGACACCCGCGATGCCCACGAACCGGTCGCCGATGATCATGCCGCCGCCGTGCGTGTGGAAGATGCCGGGGCCAGTGCCGGTTCGCCCGACGCGCTGCAGCACGCTCACGACGATCTCGTCGCCCAGGTGGCCCGGGATCGTCACGTCGCGGCGGGAGATGCCGTGCTCTGCGAACAGGTCGTCGACGGGAGCGACGATCGGCGCCTGTCGCATCAGCGGGATCATCTCGGGCGTGATGCTCGATGGCAGCTGCTCTCCGAGGATGCCGAGCACGGCCTCCAGCTCGGGGTCGAAGGGCGGTCGGGTCCGCGTCGCAGTCGTGTCGGTCATCGGTGACTCCTCGATCGTGCGTCACCTCGTCGTGACGTCTGCTCCGATGATCCGCGCGGGCACGCGGCATCCGGAACCGACGATCGTAGCCGGTTCACCCGAGTCCACCCGCCAGTCGGCGGACGGGCATTCACCGAGCGGATGTCACCGGGGAGCCTCGTCGACCGAGCGGGAAGGATCGATCAGGAGATCGATCAGGAGAAGAACGCGTTGGCCCGCTTGCTCCAGAGCAGGATGAGACCGATCAGCGGGAACAGCGCCGAGAAGAGGCCGCTCCAGAACGCGCCGAGGGTCATGAGCCAGACCGCGGTGGCGATGTCGATCACGAAGATGATCGTGACGATGACGCGGGCCGCGTTCGAGCCGCGGAACAGGCCGAGACTCACGACGACGGTGATGATGCCGAGAATGATCGCCCAGACGCCCGCGCCGAAGTTGCCGCCTCCCGGCAAGATCTGGAAGAGCCCCGACACCACCTGCAACGCGCCCGAGATCCACGCGAGCACGGCGACGAGTGTCACGCCGCCCGGTCGTTCACCAGCCATGTCGGTACCCCCTCGAACAGGCCGAGCGCGAACCGCCGGCGTGAGGCTCACGGTACTCCCGAGGGCATCGCCCGCCGCGTTTCGGCGCGCGTATCGCGGGTCGGCGTCTCGGCGACGAATGCGCTCAGCCGCCGAGCGACCCCGCGTCGGTCGCGCCGACATCCGTGCGGTGGAAGTTGTGGAACGACCGCGATGCCGTCGGGCCGCGCTGGCCCTGGTAGCGCGAGCTGTACTCGGCCGAGCCGTAGGGCTTCTCGCTCGGCGACGAGAGGCGGAAGAAGCACATCTGCCCGATCTTCATGCCCGGCCAGAGCTTGATCGGCAGCGTCGCGACGTTGCTGAGCTCGAGCGTGACGTGCCCGGTGAAGCCCGGGTCGATGAAGCCGGCCGTCGAGTGGGTGAGCAGGCCGAGACGACCGAGCGAGCTCTTGCCCTCGAGTCGCGCCGCCACGTCGTCGGGCAGCGTCACGGCCTCGTACGTCGACGCGAGCACGAACTCGCCGGGGTGCAGGATGAACGCCTCGTCGGGCTTGACCTCGATGAGGTGCGTCAGCTCGGGCTGATCTTCGGCCGGATCGATGAACGGGTACTTGTGGTTGTCGAACAGCCTGAAGTACCGGTCGAGCCGCACGTCGACGCTGCTCGGCTGGAGCATCGCCGGATCGGACGGCTCGAGGCGCACGCGCCCCAGTTCGAGTTCGGCCCTGATGTCACGATCCGAGAGAAGCACGTGTGCCAGCGTAGCAACGCGCTTGCTAGGATGACTCTCGTTGCACCGCGGGCCCGTCACACGGCCGACGGATGCCGCACGCCGATGTAGTTCAATGGCAGAACTTCTGCTTCCCAAGCAGATAGCGCGGGTTCGATTCCCGTCATCGGCTCCACACCGAGGCCCCGTCCGACACAGCGTGAACTGCGTCGCACGGGGCCTCGTGGTTTCCCGGCTGCTCCGATCGGCTACGCGAGCACGTAGCCGTCCTCGCCGTGCTGGGCCGCGTCGACGCCCGCGAGCTCGTCGGCGTTCTGCACGCGGAAGCCGATCGTCTTCTCGATTCCGGTGCCGATCAGCCAGGTGATGCCGAAGGAGTAGACCGCGACGGCGGTCGAGGCGATCACCTGAACGGTGAGCTGTTCGAGGTTGCCGCTGAAGATGAGGCCGGTGTCGGTCGCGAAGAACCCGAGGAACCAGCATCCGATCAGTCCGCCGATGCCGTGCAGCGCGACGACGTCGAGCGAGTCGTCGAACCCGAGCTTGTACTTGAGTTCGATCGCGAACGCGCAGGCGGCGCCGGCGATCACGCCGAGCAGGATCGACCAGCCGGGCGTGAGCGAGTAGCAGGCTGGCGTGATCGCGACCAGGCCGGCGATCGCGCCGGAGCCGGCGCCGATCGAGGTCGCCTTGCCGTCCTTGGCGCGCTCCACGAGCACCCAGCCAAGGATGCCGGCAGCCGCCGCGACGAAGGTGTTCAGGATGATCCGGCCGAGGCCGTCGAAGCCCATCGTGGCCGCGGCGCCGCCGTTGAAGCCGAACCAGCCGACGATCAGGATCGCGACGCCGATCAGGGTCAGCGGCACGTTGTGCGGCTGGTGCGCGCCCTTCGCGAAGCCGATGCGCTTGCCGAGCACGAGGGCCAGGGCGAGTGCTGCCGCTGCCGCGTTGATGTGCACGGCGGTGCCGCCCGCGTAGTCGATCGTCGTGGTCGAGAAGCCGAGCGTGTCGCCGAGCGCGTAGATCCAGCCGGTCGGCGTGCCGTCGGCGTCGAAGCCCCACACCCAGCCCTGCACCGGGAAGTACACGAGCGTGACCCAGATGCCGGCGAACAGCATCCACGGGCCGAAGCGGGCACGGTCGGCGATCGCCCCCGAGACCAGCGCGGTGGTCGCGATCGCGAAGGTCGCGCCGTAGAAGACGGCCAGCAGGGTGCCGTTGTCGTCGGCCGAAGCCATCGCGCTGAGGCCGATGTCGGCGAAGGGGTTGCCGAGCAGGCCGGGAATCAGGTTGCCCTCCCCCGGCGACATGAGGCCCATGTTGTAGCCGTACAGCACCCAGAGCACGCCGACGAGGCCCATCGCGCCGAAGCTCATCATCATCATGCTGACGACCGATTTCGCCTTGACCATGCCGCCGTAGAAGAAGGCGATGCCGGGGGTCATGAACAGGACGATCGCGCCGGCGACGAGGTACCAGGCGAGGTTTCCGCTATCCATCAGTGGGGTTCCTTTCGAGGGTCGGGTGTGTCGGTGGGTCTGGTGTCGCGGTGGATCAGTGGGTCGAATGCGGTCGGCGGTACTGGTGAGACCGTTGGTTCTGGTGAGTGCGGTGGGCCGGATGTCGCGGGTCGGGCGTCATGCGTCCGATGCCGCGGCCGGGCGCAGGCGCAGCACGGCCCACACGTCGTGCGGGGTGGCGCCGATGCGCGCCGTCCCCGGCGCGAGCACCACGCTGCCCGGTGGCAGCGGTCGGGCATCGGGTGCCGAGACGGTGCCGGTGAGCGCGACGGCCGCCGCGGCATCCGCTTCGGGTCGATCACGTGCTTCGACACCGGCGAGCGCCGAGCCGGACTCGATCGAGACGGTCCAGTCGGCGCCGATGCACGATCGATGCACCATGACGTTCACGACCTTCGCCTGGCGGTCGCCCGAGTCAGCGGTGACGCGATCCTCTCCGCGGAAGGCGATGCTCGAGTGCTGCGCGACTCGCTGCCCGACTCCCTCGATCTCGAGGTGCAGCCCGCCGCGGTCGAGCGGGATCAGCACCCGGTCGAATCCGGCGAACTCCGAGAAGGCCGCGCGCCCGTCGATCTCGGCGACGCTGATGCGCCACGTCGGTCGCGCCACCAGCACGCGCGTGACGCCCCTGCCGTTCCGCCATGGCTCCGCCGCGACATCCGTTGGGCGAACGACCCCGGGTTCGGCACGAGCTTCGGGGGTCATGGCCGGCCTATCGGGTGACCAGGTGCTCGAGGACCCGGGCAAGAGCTTCGACTCCCGCGGCCACGTCGGCGGGCTCGGCCGACTCGGCCGGGGTGTGCGAGGCACCGCTCGGGTTGCGGACGAACAGCATGCCCGTGGGGATGCTCGCTGCGAGCACGCCCGCATCGTGGCCCGCACCCGTGTCGAGCACGGGGGCCCCGGGCAGCACGGCCTGCATGCGATCGCGCAGCTCCGGGTCGAAGGACACGGTCGGCGAGAACGACTGCTCGGCCACCGCGAGCGTGCAGTCCTCGGCCTCGGCCGCCCGGCGGGTGTCGGCGACGACCTGCTCCACGATCCGACGCACCCGCTCAACGTCGCGATGGCGGACGTCGATCCAGAGGTCGACGGCCGAGGCGATGACGTTGGTGCCGCCCGGCACGACCTTGATGCGCCCGACGGTGCCGCGGGCATCGTCGACGGCGAGCGCGCGCTGCCGAACGCTGCGGATCGCCTCGGATGCCACGATCACGGGGTCGCTCCGGTCGGCCATTCGCGTGGCGCCGGCATGGTCGCCGCGCCCCTCGATCCGCAGGTGCCAGCGGCCGTGCGCGATGATCGCGCCGGCGAGCGCGACGGGCTGATCGAGGTCGACGAGCCCGCGGCCCTGCTCGACGTGGAGTTCGACGAACGCCGAGATGTCGCCCAGGCGATCCGGGTCCGGGCCGATGCCGGAGGCGTCGAAGCCCGCGCCCGCGGCGACCTCGTCGAACGTCGATCCCGAGTCGTCGACCAGCGCGTGCACCCGCTCCGGCGCCACCGCACCCGCGAGGAGCCGGGAACCGAGGCACGCGATGCCGAACCTCGACCCCTCCTCCTCGGGGAAGACCGCGACGGCGAGCGGCCGCACCGGACGGACGCCGCGATCCCGCAGCAGGTCGACGGCCGCGAGGGCGCTCACAACGCCCAACGGACCGTCGAAGTTGCCGCCGCCGGGCACCGAGTCGAGGTGCGAGCCCGTCACGATCGCGTCGCGTCGAGCGGTCGCGGTCGCGGTCGGCCCGCCCGCGACATCCCACCACGCCCAGATGATGCCGTTCCGGTCGGTCTCGACCGCAAGGCCCCGGGCCTCGGCGTGTGCGGTGAACCAGCTCCGCAGCCGGAGCTCGGCCGGCGAGAACACCGGGCGCGTGTAACCGCCGCCATCGGGAGCGAGGCCGATCCCCTCGATCTCGGCCAGCAGTGCGTTCGCGTCGCCGTGCGTGCCCGCGCCGCTCGGGGCGACCGTTCCGGCCCTGCCGGACAGTACGGACATACCGGCCTGGCCGCTCATGCCGCCGCCGCGAATCGCTGCCCGGCCGCACGGAACCGCTCGGCGGCCCGCCCCGATCCGGCCACGAGGTCGAGCACGAGCTCGCCGAGCAGCGGCGCGAACTTCGCACCCTGACCGGAGCAGGGCGAGACGACGGTGATGCCCTCGGCGCGGTCGATGATCATGTCGTCGCGGGGCACGTTCGTGAACAGGCACGTGGCCTCCGCGTAGGGTTCGGGCGCCATGCCCGGCGTGAACCGCTCGACGAACCCGATGACGCGTGCCCGGTTGGATGCGTCGATCACGCCGTCCTGGGCGCGAGCGGAGGGGATCACCCGACCCGCGTTGTACTCCGCGATCTTCTGCCCGCGGAAATCGGCATCGCGCCCGCCGGGCAGGCTGTACGCCTGGATGTCCTCGCCCTTGTAGATGAACGTCGGCCACGAGGTCGTCGCTCCGGGAGGCGTCTCGCCCTGGTGCCGCGCATCGCGGTAGGGGAAGTGGAAGGCGTTCTCCTGCCGCACCTCGAACTGCGGCAGGGCGTCGAGGAAGCCGGCCGGCAGGTCGAGCCCGTCGAGCAGGGCCGGCAGCCAGCCGCCCGCGGCGACGATCACCTGCTCCGCATGCACGGTCTGGCCGGTCGCCGAGGTGACGAGGTATCCCGTCGCGGCGCGACGCACGGTCGCGGCCTCCCAGCCGAGGCGAACCTCGGCTCCCGCCGCCTGCGCGAGCTCGAGCATCGTCTCCACCGAGCGCTCGGCGTCGATCACCCCGGCCCCCGGATGCCACAGCACCTCGGTGTCGAAGTGCAGCTGGGGCCACCTGGCCTGCGCCTCGGCCCTGCCGAGCATCTCGTGGTCGACGCCCGTCTCCGCCAGCACCTGCGCAAGGCCGAGCGGGTCTCGGACCGCGCCGAAGTCGAGCGAACCGCTCGGCGTGATCAGCCGCCGGCCGCTCGCTGCTTCGAGCTCGTCCCAACCGAGCTTGGCCTGCACGACCAGGCCCGCATAGAAGGGATCCGGGTAGGCGTAGCGGAAGATGCGGGCCGAACCATGCGAGCTGCCCTGCGCCGACGCCGGCACGTCGCGCTCGAGCACGATCACCTCGGCGCCGGACTGGGCCAGCCGCCAGGCCGCGGAGGCTCCGGTCAGGCCGGCGCCGATGACCGCATAGGTCGCCGACTCGGGTCGGGGGTTCCGGTTCGGATTCGGGTTCGCGAGGTCGTCCATGGGTTCGCGGATGTCGTGCGGCATGGCTCAGGCCAAGTCCGGCGTGTTCCAGAGGTTCAGCTTGGTGCCGATGCCCAGTTCGACCGCGTTCTCGTAGACGGTCTTCGCCCACGCGACATCCTCGACGCCCATGCCGCCGACGCTGAAGAGCACGGGCTGATCGTCGAACTCCCGCCCGACGGCGCTGCCGTCGAAGACGTCGCCGATGTTGACGACCTTCGACTCGTCGAGCTCGCCCGCATCGATGAGGTCCTGCCAGTACAGGCCGATCATGCCGAAGGCGGTCTCGTGCGACGGTGCCGGGTACTCCTCGGCCCAGGCCTCGTAGATCTTCTTCGCGTCGGCGATGAGCCGCGCCTTGCCGGAGAGCGTGTACTCCTTGTCCATGCGGAGGTTCGCGGGCAGGCTCAGGAACGCACCGGGCTTGATCCAGTCGCCGTCGATGTACGGGTAGTTCTCCGATCCGACGAGACCGGTCACGGCCTCGGACACGATGTCGGAGTCGCGCACGGCCGCCTCGACCGAGTCGGCGATCTCGATGGTCGTGAACTGGGGGTAGTGGGTCTTGACGTAGGTCGCGAACGCCTCGGAGGTCGAGCGGCGGCGCCCGTTGATGCGGATCGTATCGAGGGTCGGTCGCGCGGTGGTCATGGCGTGCAGCGCGCTCTTGTTCATGGCGCCCGGGCCGATGATGCCGAGCGACTTCGCGTTCACGGGAGCGAGCCGCTTCGCGGCGGCACCCGGGACCGCGGCGGTGCGGTACGCGCTCTCGAGGTTGCCCGACATGATCGCGAACGGCGCACCCGTCTGCTTGTCGTTCAGC
The DNA here is from genome assembly GCF_900113185.1 of Agromyces sp. CF514. Classification (NCBI taxonomy): domain Bacteria; kingdom Bacillati; phylum Actinomycetota; class Actinomycetes; order Micrococcales; family Microbacteriaceae; genus Agromyces; species Agromyces sp. CF514. The sequence continues at coordinate 112,380 of NZ_FOZD01000001.1, forward strand.
ACGATGAGGTGGATGGAACGCGGCAGGCCCTGCTCGCGGTTGTCGATGTTGGAGCCGTACCACTTGACGCCGGCCGTGTCGAAGCGTCCGCCGAGGTAGGCGGCCATCGCCATGAACCGGCGGTCGGCCGCGTCGAGCGGCATCGCCGGGAACGGCGAGCTCTGCGGGAAGCTGATCTGGGCGCCGTGCGAGTTCGCCGAGTTGCCGGCCATCCGGTAGTCGCCCTTGGCGACGAGCACGAGCACCTCCTCCATCACGTCCATGCACCGGGCCATGTCCTTCACCCCGGCCGCGATCACCTCGGGTTCGCTGAGGTAGAGCATGTCGATGCGGGTGCTCGATGCGATGTCGGCGTTCATTCGTCGGTCCTTCAACTCGGGAAGCATGTGATCAGGAAACCCACCCGGACAACCCCCGGTCAAATACCCTTTTCGACGCGGATTGAGAGCGATTCGCTCGCAATCCGCCTGTAACGGCACGGTAATACGAGACACGTACCGTGCCGCCATGGAACTGCGTCAACTGCGCTACTTCGTGGCCGTCGCCGACGAGCTCCACTTCGGGCGCGCCGCACGCCGGCTGCACATGTCGCAACCCCCGCTGAGCGTGCAGGTCGCGCGCCTCGAGCAGGAGGTCGGGGTGCCGCTGTTCGAACGCAGCACCCGGCGCGTGACGCTCACGGCGGCCGGCCGCCACCTGCAGGCGAGGGCGCGACGGATCCTCGACGAGGTCGAGTCGGTCCGCACCGAGATGCGCGACTTCGCCGACGGCCTGGCTGGCGAGCTCACCGCCGGATTCGTCAGCTCCGCGAACTACACGGTGCTGCCCGGTGTCGTCCAGCTGTTCCGGGCGCGCCGGGCCGAGGTCTCGCTCTCACTGGTTCCGCTCACCTCGGGCGAGCAGCTCGACCGACTGCGCGACGGCTCGCTCGACGTGGGCATCGTGCGCGACGAGGTGCCCGATGCGGAGTCGACGGATGCCTCGGCCACGGCCCTGGCCACCGAGGTCGTGTTCGAGGAGCGGCTCGTCGCCTGCCTCCCGATCGACCACCCGCTCGCGGGGCTCGGGGAGGTGACCGCCGAGCAGATCCTCGAGGTGCCGTTGATCTCGTATCCGAGGTCGTTGATGCGCGGCTACGTCGACCGGGTCTCCGAGGTGCTGGCGCACGCCGGCGGCGCCGCGAACGTGGTCGAGGAGGTCGTGCACCAGGAGACGGCCCTCGGGTTCGTCGCCGCAGGGGTGGGTGCCAGCATCCTGCCCGAGTCGGTGAGGCAGCTGGTTCCACCGTCGATCGCCGTGGTGCCGCTCGCCGGATCCCCGACGACGCGGCTGCTCGCGGCACGATCGGCCCGTCCGGCGAACGGTGCCGTCTGCGCCGCGTTCGTCGGCTGCCTGCACGACGCCGCGCGCGAACTGAGCGTGGGTTAGCCTGCACCCATGGTCGAGAGCGCCCAGCACAAGGAACACCGCATCTTCGGCATGACGTTCGCGAGCCTCTACCCGCTCTACGTGCAGAAGGTCGAGCGCAAGGGCCACAGCAGCGACGAGGTCGACGAGGTGCTCACCTGGCTCACCGGCTACGACAAGGGCGGACTCGATCGCGTCATCGCCGACCGCACCGACCTGCGCACCTTCTTCGCCGAGGCCCCGGCCATGAACCCGAACACGGCGCTCATCACGGGCGTCATCTGCGGCATGCGCGTCGAGGAGATCGAAGACCCCCTCATGCAGCGCATCCGGTACATGGACAAGCTCGTCGACGAGGTCGCTCGCGGCAAGAAGATGACGTCGATCCTGCGATCCGCCTAGGCCCGCGAGCCGACACGGGGGCTGAGCGCACGAAGCCGCCCGCCCGTTCCCCGGGCGGGCGGCTTGCACGCGAGGGCGACTACGGCGTCGCGCAGCGCATCCCGTCGAGCGTGAAGGCGTCGGGCTTCACGACGGACTTCGCGTTCGCCGTGCCGGCGACCACGACCGTGCGGCTCTTGCCGGGCTTCAGCGTGGCGTCACCCAGGTCGACCTCGACGCGGGAGCCGTTCTGCGAAAGGGCCCCTCCGGGGGCGAGCAGCACGGCCTCGCCGCTCCCGACCCGCCAGGCGAGCGAGCCGACCGCGAGGTCCGCTGTGCCCGTGTTCTTCAGCGTGACGGTCGAGGCGTACCCGCCGAGCACCACGGGGGTCGTGCGCTGGGTCACCGCGCACGACGCGGTCACGGCGGCGAGCAGGCCCGTGTTGCCGCCCTCGTCGATGAACGTGCCCCAGAGGTGGTTGCGGCCGTCGGCGGGCTCGGTGACTCCCGAGACGCGCACGTCGCGGAAGCGGTGGTCGCCTCCGACTCGCGCCGCGACGGCGTACGACCCCGTGCCCTCGATCGTGACGTCGCTGACGCGCAGGTCGTTGACCCAGTGGCTGCCGCTGACGAGCAGGCCCTCGTAGGTCGAGTCGATGATGCGCGTGCGATCGATGACCACGGGCGTCGTGATGTGGCTCGTGTCGGCGAACACCCAGATGCCGCCGAACGAGGTGTTCCAGTTCGGCTCCCAGCCGCCGCTGCGGAAGATGTCGTTGCCCGACACGATCGTCGTGCCCGAGAACGGCACCGGGTTGAAGCGCGTGCTGATGGCGATGCCTGCGGGCGCGGTGAGCGTGTCGGCGATGACCGAGTCGACGATGCGGTTCGAGTCGCCGCCGTAGACGGCCGCGCCGTTGCCCAGCAGCGGGCTCTGCACGGTGCTGTGCGCGAACGTGCCGCGCACGACCGCACCGCCCGACGACCACATCGCCATGCCGTCGTCGCCCGTGTTGCGAACGCTCGCGTGCTCGACGCGGGTGTCGACCACGCCGCCGTCGAGGTGCACGCCGTCTGCGAAGGTGTCGCTGACGCGCAGCCCGACGGCGTACAGCCCGTCGGTGCCCGCGGTGGCCCAGAACCCGGTCTTGGTGTGCGCGATCCAGACGTCCTGGATGAGCGATCCCTGGCCGAAGTTGCCCTCGATGCCGGTGTCGAAGAGCCGGTCGTCGCGGTATCGCACGTCGCCGTCGATCATGAGGTCGGCGATCGTGACGCCCGTGCCCATCGCGTAGAGGCCGCCCTTGCCGTCGCGGCCCGCGAGGACCGAGTACCACGGTCCGGCGCCTCGGATCGAGACATCCACGAGCCGGACCGCCTCGGTGACGGTGAAGCGCCCGCGAGGCACCCAGACGCTCGCGTCCGCCTCGCTCGCGGCCTCCACTGCTGCCTGGATCGCCGCGGTGTCGTCGGTGCCGTCGTCGGGCGTCGCACCGAACGCGGTCACGTCGAGCGAGCCGGCCGGAGCCGCGAGGGGCTTCGCGCGCACCTCGGTCTCGACGAGGTCGACCGTGTAGGGAAGGGCTCCGGATGTCGCGTCCTTCTGCAGCCGCAGCACGGTGCCCGCCGGCAGCTTCGCGAACGTCGCCCGCGAGTCGTCGAAGAACCGCTGGGCGCCGCCCTGCGACGGGTCGTTGCCGTACGGGTAGCCGCCGTACACCCACGAGTAGGTGCTCGAGACGGGCACGTCGGCGATCTTCCGCTTGCCCGCGTACAGCGCGAGCGTGCCCGACTGCCCGGTGCCGTCGGCGCTGTCGGGGATCGAGGCGCGCAGCACGAGCGCATCGGCGGGTTCGGTCAGCACCCACTCGACCGAGTCCTTCGCCTCGGTCAGGGTGACCGCCTGTCGACCGGATGCCTCGGCCGAGAGGTCGTGGAACGCGCGGCTCGGGGCGAGGATCTCCCCAGTGGTGCGACCGTGCTCGGCCTCGTAGACGACCGTGCCGGTCGTGGCACCGCGCTCCGTCGCCGGGCTCGCCTGCTCGACCCGGATCGCGTCGACGACGACGAGACCGTCGTGTTCTGCGGCGGTGCGCCGCAGCTCGACCGTGCCGAGGCCGGTGCGCAGCGGCAGCGCGACGGCGACCTCGCGCCAGGCCTGCGCGGGCGGGAGGGCGACGGTGCCGACCGGCAGCCCGTCGACTCCGACGACGACCTGAACGGATTCGGCGCCCTCGTTGACGTAGCGGATCGACACCTTCTGCGCACGGTCCGTCGTGGCGAACGTCGAGACCGCCATGCGCGCACGGGGCGCTCTCAGGTCGATGCCCGTCCGTCCGTCGCGCTCGACGGTCGTCGCACCGTTCGCGAAGAAGGCGTCCCCGGCTCCGTACGCCTGCGCACGCTTCGGCGCCGGCACCGCGGCGAGCGCGTTCGCGACGCCGTCCCAGCGGGTGTCGGGCCCGGATCCGGGGATCTCGCCCGGATCCGTCGCCCCGCCGCCGGGGGTCGAGAGATCGCCGACCGTCGTGAGCGAGATCGCGTCGAGGTTCACGTTGCCGGTGTCATCGTCGTCGAAGCGGAACGTCACGTCCTGCACGCCCGCCTCGAGCTCGACGGTCTCCTGGTGCACGAACCACCGGCTCCACGAGGCGCCCGCGGCCGACGGCAACACGATCTGCCGGTCCTCGTCGCCGATGACCTGCGAGAGCGTCATGTCCGTGCCGAGGCCGTTGGCGTACCGGAGGTTGAGCCCGTACTCGCCCGTGGCGGGTACATCGACGCTGAACGTCACCGTCGCCGCGCCCCGATTGTCCAGCACGAACCCGTCGACGAACCCGGTTCCCGAGTAGCCGAGGTGGTTGGCGTTGATGCCCGCCCCGCCCGAGAGCACGGCCGTCTCGGCCTCGTACTCGTGCGGCAGGTCGGCGGCGACCGCCGGCGGTGCGAGGGCGAGGCCCGCGGCGAGCACGCCGCCGACGGTCACCCCGATCACGGCGATTCGGGTTCGGTGCGACATCAGGATCTCCTTCGATCGATGGTGCGTTCGTGGTGCCGGTGAGTGGGTGGTGCGGGGTCGTGCCGGGCGGGTTCGCGGCCGCCCGACGGTCAGGCGGCCTCGGCCGTGGCGAAGACCTCGAGGAGCGCGCCGAGCAGCACCGGCGGCAGGCCGATGCCCGCCAGCTCGTCGGCGAGCGCGATGCCCTGCGCCCGCTCGATGGTCGCCAGTGCGCGATCCTTCAGGTCGAGATCGATCCGGGCGCGCTGCAGGAGGACGAACGCATCGTGCCTCGCCGATCGCACCCGACGCCGGGCGCCGGTGATCCGCAGCTCGACGGCCGCGTGCAGGTCGACGTCGTGCGCCTCGAGTCGCAGCGCGTCCGCGAGGTCGGCCGCGTCATCCGTCGGATCCTGCACCTGGGCGATCGGCCGCTCGACGCCGTCGACGAGCAGCACGGCGCCCTCGATCGACGCGATGCCGGCGAGGTCGAACGCGAGGGTCTCGAGCGTGCGCGCGGGCAGGCCTGCTCCGCTCGTCAGCACGAGCCGGATGTCGCTGCGCCCGTCCTCGCGACGGGTCGACGTCTGCGTGGCCTCGGTGGTCCACGGCTCGGGGCGCGCGGTTCCGTCGTCCTCGACGATCGTGGAGGACGACGTTCCCTCGAACACCCGCAGCGCGAGACGTGCCGGGTTCTCGTCGACCGGGGCCATCGCGTCCATGGCGAGCGGCAGCACGGCACCCGCTCGCACCAGCACCGGGTACGCGTCGAGGGCGCGGTGCACGGTCGTCGTGCGCCCGCCGCGGTAGCGTCGCCCGCTGAACAGGTCGGTCCATTCCCCGTCGGGCAGCCACACGGCGGTGGCCGCGACCTGCGCCTCGCCGTCGACGGGCGTGGTGATCGGTGCGACGAGCAGGTCTGGGCCGAGCAGGTAGACGTTCCGGTGCAGGTAGGCCTCGTCGGTGTACGGATGCGCGTGGTACATCGGCCGGACGACGGGAACGCCGTCGGCGTGCGCGCGGTGCGCCGCCGTGTAGAGGTAGGGCACGAGCGCGTGGCGCAGGCGGAGGTACCGGGCGGCGATGCCGGCGAGCTCGGTACCGAGCAGGTTCGGTTCCTTCGATCCGAACGGGCTCGCCGAGGAGTGCAGGCGGTTCACGGGCGACAGCACGCCGAACTGCATCCACCGCAGCGTCAGCTCGGGGTCGGTGCGGCCCCGCATGTGGCCGCCGATGTCGTGGCTCCACCAGAAGTAGCCGATGTTGGCGGCGGTGCTCGTGAAGTAGGGCTGGAAGTCGAGCGACGCCCAGGTCGCGTGCGTGTCGCCCGAGAACCCGACCGGGTAGCGGTGGCTCCCGGGTCCGGCGTACCGCGACAGGGTCACGGCGCGCTTGCCGGAGTCCTGCAGGTCGGTGACGTGCACGTGGTTGAGCATCCACAGCGGGTCGAGCCCGTCGATGCGCGAGATGCCGCCCGACTGCCAGTCGAGCCACCAGAAGTCGACGCCCTGCTCCTCGATCGGATGATGCACCTCGGTGAGGTACGCCTCGACGAACTCGCGCGAGCCGATGTCGAACACGATGCCGTCGCCCGATTCGGGGTCGACGCCGATGGCCCGCGCCACGGCCGGATAGCTCGCCTCGTGGCGGCGGATTCCGTCGGCCGGGTGCACGTTCAAGGTGACCGCGAGCCCACGGCGGTGCAGTTCGGCGAGGAACGCGGCCGGGTCGGGGAACAGCTCGGGGTTCCAGGTGTACCCCGTCCATCCGGTGCCGATCGCGGGATCGACGTCGACGAGGTGCCAGTCCATGTCGAGCACGGCCACCGAGAACGGCTGGCGTTGCGCGGCGAAGCCGTCCATGAGCTCGAGGAACTCGCCCGAGGAGTACGGCCAGTACCGGCTCCACCAGTTGCCGAGCGCATAACGGGGCACGAGTGCCGGCGCCCCGGTGAGGCGGAAGTAGTCGTCGAGCGCACCCTGGTAGTCGCGGCCGTGGGCGAACACGTAGAGGTCGCAGCCGTTCGCCGGGCGTGCGCGCGGCCATCCGTCGTCGCCGATCAGCACCGAGCCCGAGTCGTCGAGCGCCTCGAACCCGTAGGTCGAGAGGATGCCGGGCTCCAACGGGCAGTCGCCGTCGACCTCGTCGAGGGTGCGCGCCGTGCCGCCGAGGTTGCCCCTCGTCTCGTACATCCGGGGGATCTGCTCGCCGTACCGCCACGTGGAGTAGTGGATGTCGGGAGCCGCGTGCAGCGAGATCGACAGCCCCGACGACGAGAACTCGCGACCGTCGTACTGCAGTTCGAGGTACCGCGTGCGGATGCCGAGGCCCCCGTCGTCGGTGCGGGTCACGGTGAAGTCGGCGGGCGGGAAGTCGCGGTTCACGACCACGGCCGTCGGAAGGTCGACGAAGTCGCCCGTGTCGCTCCACTCGATGCGGATGAGCCGTTCGGTGAGCACGGTGAATCGGGCGTGCTCGGACTCGATGACGGACTCGGGTCTGGCGGTTCGCAGCGCGGTTGCGGTGGTGATGGTCAAGACGGGGCCTTTCTCGGGAAGTTTTCGCGGTCGCCGAAGCGAGCGTCCGTGGTTCGGATGCCGAGCGGCGATGCGTCGGCGACGGAGCGGGTCGGGGTCTGGAGGAGGTCGTTCGGAGCGGGCCGGACTCAGCCCTTCGTCGAGCCGGCGGTGAGCCCGGAGACGATGTAGCGCTGCAGCGCGAGGAACAGCAGCACCACCGGGATGGCGGCGAGCACCGCACCCGCGGCGAACAGCCCCCACGGGGCGTTGCGTTCGTCGGATCCCCAGTTGTAGAGCCCGATCGCGAGCGTGAACTGCTCCGATCTCTGCAGCACGACCCTGGCGATGATGAAGTCGCTGTAGGTGCCGATGAACGAGAGCAGCCCGACGACCGTGAGGATCGGCGTCACCAGTCGCATGATGATGCGCCAGAAGATCTGGGCGTGGCTCGCCCCGTCGATCTTCGCCGCCTCATCGAGCTCACAGGGCACCGTGTTGAAGAAGCCGTACATCAGGAAGGTGTTCACGCCGAGGGCGCCGCCGAGGTAGACGCAGACGAGACCGAGATGCGAGTTCAGTCCGAGCGCCGGGAAGACGTCGCCGACCGCGAGCAGCACCAGGAAGATCGCGACGAACGCCAGCATCTGCGGGAACATCTGCAGGAGCAGCAGCGTCGTGAGCCCCGCCCGTCGCCCCGCGAAGCGGAAGCGCGAGAACGCATACGCCGCAGCCGCGCCCATCAGCACCGTGCCCACCGCGGTGAGCGAGGCGACGACGATCGAGTTCTTCATCCACAGCCAGAACGGCGTGTCCCACAGGGCGGCGAAGTTCTCGGGCGACACCACGCGGAACAGTTCGTACGACCCCGTGAGTGTGCCGGCCGGGTTGAGCGCGGCCGACAGCGCGTACAGCAGCGGGAAGACGCAGACGACGATCATCGCTGCCGCGACGAGGTACCGCCATCCGATCTCCGACCACCACCGTGCGCCGCGCAGGCGGCTCCCGCCGGGGCCGATCGACGTCGGGCGGGCGGAGGAGCGCGCCTCGGTGGTGTCCGAAGCTGCGGCGGCTGCGACATCCGGTGTCGTGAAGGCCATGTCAGATCTCCTCGAGGCGACGCGTGCGACGGAAGCCGAGCCACGAGATCAGGCCGACCAGGATGAAGATCAGCAGCGACAGCGCACTCGCGACGCCGTACTGCTTGCTGCCGCTCTCGAAGGCCACCGAGTAGACCATCGAGATCAGGATGTCGGTGTGCCCGACGACGTACGGAGTGCCCACGAAGTTCGGCCCGCCGCCCGTGAGCATGTAGATCAGGGCGAAGTTGTTGAAGTTGAACGCGAACGACGAGATCAGCAGCGGAGCGACCGAGACCATCACGAACGGCAGCGTGAGGTATCGGAAGATCTGGAACCGGCCGGCGCCGTCGATGCGCGCGGCGTCGAGCGTGTCGGCGTCGATCGCCTGGAGCGCTCCCGTGCAGATGAGGAACATGTAGGGGAACCCGAGCCACAGGTTGACCAGGATCACCGAGACCTTCGCCAGGAGCGCATCGGTCAGCCATGGGATGTCGGCACCCCCGAAGAGCACCACGTTGATGTAACCGAACCGGTCGTTCAGCATGCCGGCCCAGACCAGCGCCGAGAGGAAGCCCGGGAACGCGTACGGGAGGATCAGCAGCGATCGGATCACCTTGCGTCCCCGCAGCCTCGGGTCGTTGAACGCGACCGCGAGGAAGATGCCGAGGCCGAAGGTCAGCACGACCGACACCAGCGCGAACACGAACGTCCAGGTGAAGATCTCGGCGAACGGGCCGACCATGCGCGGGTCGGTGACCATCGACGTGAAGTTCGCGAAGCCGACGCCCACGCGCCAGCCCGGAGTGAGTTCGGCGCCGTCGTCCGACACGAAGTTGCCGGTCTCGCTGGGGTGGTAGACCGTGCCGTCGTCGGTGTTCACGAACGTGTCGGTCTCGGCGTCGTACTGCAGCACGGGCACGGCGACGAAACCCGTCGAGCCGTCCTGCGTGCGCACCGAGCCGTCAGCCGGATCCTCGGACATCGGCACCCGGAGGGCGACGACGTCGGCCTGCCGGTTCGCGACGTCGAGGAACGTGAGCGCGTCCCACCCGGGCACCGCCGTGACGCGACCGTCTTCGACCGTCGCCCCGTCGACCGGAGCCAGCGGCTGATCGGCGGATCCGGCCTCGACCACGCCGTCGTCGACGACCGCGAAGCCCAGCTCGTCGCCCTGCGAGAGCACCGTGAGCGGGAACGTCGGCGACCCGTCGAGCCGGATCTCGTTCTGCATCGAGATCTGCTCGATGGCATCCTGCTTGGTCGAATTGTGTCCGTCGCCGTAGTTGGTGAACGCGACGTAGCCCGTGTAGGCCATCGCAAAGATCTGGTAGGCGAACAGGAAGATCAGGCCCGGCACGAGGTACTTCGCCGCGACCGCCCGACGCGATGTGTAGGCCCAGTCGACGAGCACCAGCGTCACGACGAGGAAGATCAGGATCGCCCACTGGCCGACGGCCCACGCCGAGAGGATGCCGTACAGCCCGAGCGCGTTCGCGATGCCGACCAGCACGAGCTTGACCCAGAAGCTGAGCGAGGGCCTGCGCCCGCCGAAGTCGAGACGACGACGCGGCGCGGGCGTGCGAGCGCCCGGCTCGTCGGGCGCCGGCGTCTCGGCCCTGGGCGCGGAGGGGGGTGAGATGGTCATGCGATCCTCGGTGCGATGCGAGCGGGGTGATGTCGGGATGGCGTCCGGCGGCGGTGCGCGATCGGCGCGGGATCCGGCTCCGGCGGTGACGCCGCCCCCGTGCGCGTGACGGCACGGAGGCGGCACCACGCGATCAGCCCTTGTCGCTGGCGTCCTGGATGTTGGCGATCATCGTGTCCCAGCCGGTGATCGGGTCGACCTGGCCGTCGATGATCTGCGCCTCGGCGGTGCCCCAGAAGCCCCACACGGCGCTCATCTCGGGGATCGCGGGCATCGGCGCGCCCTCGGCGCCCGCTGCGTTGAATCCGGCGATCACCGGGTCGGTGACCTTGTCGGCGGAGGCGATGAGGGCGGGGCTGCGCTTGCTCGAGTCGTAGAGCAGATCCTGCGCCTCCTCGGTCGCCATGTAGTTCACGACGAACTCGTTCGCGAGCACCGGGTTCTTCGACTTCGACGAGATGAAGATGCCGGACACGCCGACGAACGGCTGGGCCGGCTCGCCGCCCGCGCTCGGCACGGGGAGCACCGTGAAGTCGATGCCCGCCTCCTGCATGCCCGGGATGCCCCAGGGCCCGGTGATGATGTAGGGCGACTTGCCGTCGCCGAAGGCCTGACCGGCGATCGCGCCGTCGACGGCGATGTCGAGCACGCCCTCCTGGCCGAGCTTCGCGAGGTAGTTCGCGAAGGCGTGCCCCTCGTCGCCGCCCATCGCGAGCTCGCTCGTGTACGAGCCGTCGGCGTTCTGCTCGAAGACCGGGGCTCCGAACGAGGTCTGGAGGGGGTACATGTGGTACGGATCCGACGACTCGCCCTGCTGGATGAGCACCGGGAACTCGGTGCCGGCCGTGCGGCCCTCGGCGATCAGCTCGTCGAAGGTCGTCGCCTTGGTCTCCTTGAGGAGTGCGTTGTTGCGCACGAGCGCGACGTTCTCGATCGCGAGCGGCACGCCGTAGTACTGGCCGTCGTAGGCCATGGCGGCGGCGGCGACCGGCACGAAGTCGTCGACGACGTCGCCGAGCTCGATCGGGGCGACGACGCCGTTCTTGATCCACTCGCCGAGGCCGTCGTGCGCCGAGATGATCAGGTCGGGGCCCTCGCCGGTCGGCACCTGGGCGACGAAGTCGGGCCCGATCTTGTCGACCGCCTTCTCGACGAGCTCGACCGTGACGCCGGTCTTCTCCTTGAAGTCGGCGACGAGCGGCTTCATCTCCACTGCACGGTTGGGGTCGACCCACAGGGTCAGGGTCTGGTCGGCGTCGGGCGTGCTCGCGGTGTCGCCAGAGCCGGCAGCACAGCCGGCGAGCGCCAGCACGACGCCGACCGCGCCGATGATCGTGATGCTCCTTCGCATCATCCACTCCTCTTCGAGTTCGTCACCCGCCGGGGGTCAGCGGGACTGAGTGATCTCAAGATAGCGACGTTCCCGACGTTTGGAAAGGAATTTCACTCAATCTGCACAAGATTCCAGATGAGAGGTTGGCTTGTTCCAGTTCGCGGCGCGCGGAACGGCGCGAAGAACGGCACGCCGAAGAGACGCCCGGCACACGGTCGGATCACGGATGTCGCGGCGGAACGGCCCGCGGGATCAGGCGCGCACGGGCCCCGTCGAGCTGCGCAGCACGAACTCCGGCTCGAACAGCAATTCGCCGACCGGCTCGTCGGAGCCCTCGATCTGCGCCATGAGCAGGTCGAAGGCCGCACGGCCCATCGCATCGATCGGCTGCCGCACGGTCGTCAACGGGGGATCGATGAAGCTCATGAGCTGCGAGTCGTCGTACCCCACGACCGAGACGTCGTCGGGCACCCGGAGTCCGGCGCGCCGCGCCGCCCAGATCGCCCCGAGCGCGAGCATGTCCGACGCGCAGACGATCGCCGTCGCGCCCTCGCCGAGCAGCTTCGCCGCACCGGCCTGCCCCGCCTCGATCGAGTACATGCCCTGCACGACGAGCGCGTCGTCGACCTCGCACCCGAGTTCGGCGAGCTTGCGCTGCGCACCGAACACCTTGCGCTGCGACGGCAGGTGCCCGCGTCCGCCCATGAGCAGGCCGATGCGTCGGTGGCCCAGCTGGTGCAGGTGCGTGACGGCCTGCTCGGCCGCCGCGACGTCGTCGGTGGAGACCGTGGGGAACGGGAGCGCGTCGACCGTGCCGTTGATCACGACCGTCGGAAGGCCGGACTCCTGGAGGCGGATGAAGTGCGGGCGCGCCGCCGCACCGTCGGGATTCACGCCGGCGAGGTAGATGACGCCGCTGACCTGCTGCTCGAGCAGCAGCTCGACGAAGTCCGAGTCGGTCATGCCGCCCGTGTTCTGCGTGTTCAGCAGCGGACTGAACCCGTTCTGCGTCAGCGTGCCGCCGATGAGCTCGGCGAGCGCCGGGAAGATCGGATTCTGCAGCTCGGGCATCACCAGCCCCACGAACCGGGGCCGGTCGCCCCGGAGGCTCGAGGGGCGCTCGTATCCGAGCACGTCGAGCGCGGTGAGCACGGCCTGCCGCTTCGCCTCGGACACGCCGGGCCGATCGTTCAACACGCGGCTCACGGTCGCGGGGCTCGTGCCCGCCTTCCGCGCCACATCGCTCAGTCTGCTCGCCACCGTCGCAGTTTACGGCGGCGGTGGCGGTGGGAGGGTCACGACCTCGTCGCCCGGCCGGGAAGGCGATCGATCGCAGGGTGCGGATGCGCGACATCCGCACCCTGCAGTGATCGGTCGGCTAGCTCGGCGTGCCGACCGGCTCGACCGCGGCTTCGGGTGCCTCGGCACCCGCCGTCAGGCGTGCACGCAGGGCCGCGCCGAGGTTCGCGTCGACGTTCGTCCAGTAGCCGATGGCCCGCTCGCGGATGTCGTCGCGCTGCACGCCGCCGACGGCACCCGTGATGGTGTCGAGGAACCGCTCGCGCGCCGCGTCGTCGAAGACCTCGCGGTAGAGCGCGCCGGCCTGGCCGAAGTCGTCGTCTTCAGCGTGCAGGGTCGCGGCGGCGCGCACGAGCTCGCCGTCGGACTCCCACGAACCCTCGCCCGCGCGAGCGGGGTCGGCGACGGGGCCGCCGAAGCTGTTCGGCGCGTACACCGGGGCGGTGGGCGCGTTGAAGCCGTGACGCTGCGCGCCGTCCTGCGAGTAGTTGTGCACCGGCGCGGCGTGCGGCGCGTTCACGGGGATCTGGTTGTAGTTGGTGCCGACGCGGTAGCGCTGCGCGTCGGGGTAGCTGAACACGCGCGCCATCAGCATCTTGTCGGGGCTGATGTCGGTGCCGGGAACCTGGTTCGCGGGCGAGAACGCGGCCTGCTCGATCTCGGCGAAGTGGTTCTGCGGGTTGCGGTTCAGCGTGAAGTGCCCGACCGGGATCAGCGGGTAGTCCGCGTGCGGCCACACCTTGGTGAGGTCGAACGGGTTGAAGCGGTACCCGGCAGCCTCGGCGTAGGGCATGACCTGCACCTTGACGTCCCACGTCGGGAAGTCGCCGCGCTCGATCGCCTCGTGGAGGTCGCGGCGGTAGAAGTCGGCGTCGGCACCCGCGATCGCCTCCGCCTCGATGCCGTCGATGTTCTCGACGCCCTGGCGTGCGACGAAGTGGTACTTCACCCAGAAGCGCTCGCCCTCGGCGTTGATCCACTGGTAGGTGTGCGAGCCGTAGCCGTTGACGTGGCGCCACGACTTGGGCAGGCCGCGGTCGCCCATGAGGTAGGTGACCTGGTGCGCCGACTCGGGCGAGAGGGTCCAGAAGTCCCACTGCATGTCGGCGTCGCGCAGGCCCGAGCCCGGCAGCCGCTTCTGCGAGTGGATGAAGTCGGGGAACTTGATCGCATCGCGGATGAAGAACACCGGGGTGTTGTTGCCGACGATGTCGAGGTTGCCCTCGGTCGTGTAGAACTTCAGCGCGAAGCCGCGCACGTCGCGCCAGGTGTCGGGCGAGCCCATCTCGCCGGCGACCGACGAGAAGCGCAGCAGCGTCTCGCTCGTCGCGCCGGGCTGGAACACCGCCGCGCGGGTGTACGCCGAGACGTCCTCGGTCACGACGAGCTCGCCGAACGCGCCGCCGCCCTTGGCGTGCACGATGCGCTCGGGGATGCGCTCGCGGTTGAACTGGGCGAGCTTCTCGACGAGATAGCGGTCGTGCAGCGCCGTGGCGCCGTCGGCCCCGGCCGTCAGCGAGTGCGCGTCGCTGCCCACCGGGGTGCCGGTCTGGGTGGTCGTGTAGTGCTCGTGCATGGTGCTCCTTCGTTCGGTGGGGAGAACTGTTCGGTAGGGATCGCGCAGAGCGGATGCCGCGGCATCCGTTCTCGGGCGCGACGAACGGACCGCCCGTGGTGGGCGGTGCGATGCGGTGCGCTCACTCGACGGGCGTCGCCTGGCAGTCGGGGCACACGCCCCAGAAGGTGACCTCGGCCGTCTGGATCGCGAATCCGGACGTGGTCGAGGGCGTCAGGCACGGCGCATGGCCGACGACGCAGTCCACGTCGGCGACGGCCCCGCAGCGGGAGCAGACGACGTGGTGGTGGTTGTCGTCGATGCGCCGCTCGTAGAGCGCAGCGGAGCCCGCCGGCTCGATGCGGCGGATCAGGCCCGCCGCGGTCAGGTCGGCGAGGATGTTGTGCACCGACTGGATCGACGTCTTGGGCAGGTCGCGGGATATCGCCCGCAGCACCTGCTCGGCGTCGGAGTGCGCCATGGAGTCCAGCGCCTCGAGGACGGCGACCCGGCCTGCGGTCGCCTTCAGCCCGGCACTGCGCAATGCCGAGTCGAGCGTGGTCTCCATGTCTTCGACCCTACCCGGTGTTTTGAATAACTCAAAACAACTGGCCGAGCCCGCGTGTCCTCCCGATCGGTTGCGTTGATACCCCCTAGGGGTATAGCCTGTCCGCATGGACGAGCACGCGCGTCACGATCACGAGCACCACCACCACGAGCACGGCGGCGCAGGAGCGGCGACGACCGCCCCGGCGAGCCACGACCCTCAGGCTGGGCACGACATGCACGCCGGCCACGACGCCCCTGCCGGCCACGACATGCACGCAGGGCACGACGCCCATGCCGGCCACGCGGGCCACGGCGACCACGTCGGCCAGTTCCGCCGACTGTTCTGGATCATGCTCGTCATCTCGGTGCCGGTCATCGCCTTCAGCGGTATGTTCGCGATGCTGCTCGGCTACGAGCTGCCGGATGCCGCCTTCGTCACGTGGATCTCGCCCGTGCTCGGCACCGTCATGTACGTCTGGGGCGGCCGCCCGTTCCTCACCGGAGCCGTCTCCGAGCTTCGGGCGCGCAAGCCGGGCATGATGCTGCTCATCGCGCTCGCCATCACGGTCGCGTTCCTCGCGTCGTGGGGGGCGAGCCTCGGCCTGCTGCACCACGAGCTCGACTTCTGGTGGGAGCTCGCGCTGCTCATCGTGATCATGCTGCTCGGGCACTGGATCGAGATGCGCTCGCTCGCGCAGACCTCGTCGGCGCTCGAGTCGCTCGCGGCGCTGCTGCCCGACGAGGCCGAGCGCCTCGAAGGCGACGCCGTGGTCACGGTCGCGCCGGGCAACCTCGTCGTCGGCGACCTCGTGATCGTGCGGCCCGGCGGCCGGGTTCCCGCCGACGGCGTCGTCACCGAGGGCACGGCCGACGTCGACGAGTCGATGATCACGGGCGAGTCCCGGGCCGTCAGCCGAGGCCCGGGCGACCACGTGGTCGCGGGAACGGTCGCCACCGACACCGCGATCCGCGTGCGCATCTCGGCAGTGGGCGACGACACCGCGCTGGCCGGCATCCGCCGCCTCGTCGCCGAGGCGCAGAACTCGACCTCGCGTGCGCAGCGCCTGGCCGACACGGCCGCGGGCTGGCTGTTCTGGTTCGCGCTCGGCGCCGCCGTGCTGACGGCGATCGCATGGACGCTCGTGGGGCAGCCCGACGACGCGGTCGTGCGCACCATCACCGTGCTCGTCATCGCCTGCCCGCACGCCCTCGGACTCGCGATCCCCCTCGTCGTGGCGATCGCGACCGAACGCGCGGCGAAGGGCGGCGTGCTCGTGAAGGACCGGCTCGCGCTCGAGAGCATGCGCACGGTCTCGGCGGTGCTGTTCGACAAGACGGGCACGCTCACCAGGGGCGAGCCGGTCGTCACGCACGTCGCGCCGGTCGCGCCGCGCACCGAGGCCGACGTGCTCGCCCTCGCGGCTGCCGCCGAGCAGGACAGCGAGCACCCGCTCGCCAGGGCGATCGTGCAGGCGGCCGTCGCGCGGGAGCTCCGGGTGCCGCGCGCGACCGGGTTCCAGGCGTCCGCGGCCGAGGGTGTCACGGCCGACGTCGACGGCGTGACGGTCGCCGTCGGCGGGCCCGCGATGCTCGCCCGTCATGCGCAGCCCGAGCTCGACGCGGCATCCGCATGGCGCGAGCAGGGCGCGATCATCCTGCACGTGCTCGCCGACGGCGAGGTCGTCGGCGCGCTCGCCCTGGCCGACGAGGTGCGACCCGAGTCGCGCGAGGCGGTCGACGCGTTGCACCGCCTCGGCGTGCAGGTCGTCATGATCACGGGCGACGCCGAGGCGGTCGCCCAGTCGGTCGCCGCGGACCTCGGCATCGACCGCGTCTTCGCCGGCGTGCGCCCCGAAGACAAGGCCGCCAAGGTCGCAGAACTCCAGGGCGAGGGGCACAGGGTCGCGATGGTCGGCGACGGCGTGAACGACGCCCCGGCCCTCGCGCAGGCCGACGTCGGCATCGCGATCGGCGCCGGAACGGATGTCGCGATCGCCTCGGCCGGGGTCATCCTCGCGAGCGACGACCCGCGCTCGGTGCTCTCGGTGATCGAGCTCTCGCGCGCGAGCTACCGCAAGATGAAGCAGAACCTGTGGTGGGCCGCGGGCTACAACCTCATCTCGGTGCCGCTCGCCGCGGGCGTGCTCGCGCCCATCGGGTTCGTGCTGCCCATGGCCGTCGGGGCGATCCTCATGTCGCTCTCGACGATCGTCGTCGCCGTCAACGCGCAGTTCCTGCGGCGACTCGACCTGTCGCCCGAGGCCAGCACCCGCGCGGTGCTCGAGCGCTGATCCGCGCCTTCGGGCGGCGACCACGGACGACGGATGCCGCGGGGCGGCGCTGATCACCACCCCGCGCGCCCGCTCAGCCCTGCGGCTCCACCGCCTCGAACTCCTCGATCGTCCACTCGTCGCGCCACGAGATGTAGGGGCGGTCGCCGTCGAACCGGATCGGCAGCCACACGTAGTCGGCGAGTGACGTGTCGGGCTCGCCGAGGTCGATGGCCCCCCACTCGCGCGGCCCCTCGTGGTCGACGTCGAACACGCGCTCGAACAGCGCGGGGATGTCGGGCAGGTCGGCGGGCGGCGACACGATCCAGCGGTCGGCGATCGCGATGTAGAGGTCGCGCCGATGCGGGTGCTTGAAGATCGACGAGATCTGCGAGCGGTACGACGTGCGCGACTCGTCGTCGGGGTGCGCATCGCCGAGTTCGGTCCACGGACCGTGGTACGAGCCGGCGACCGCGAACTCCGAGGGGTTCGGGAAGTACCCCGTCGTGCCCGACGTCGCGAGGTAGTGCCGGCCGTGGCGGCGGAAGTACGCTGGCGCCTCGCGCACGAACGGCGGCTGCAACCGCGGGAAGTGCGTCGAATAGTAGCCCGAGACATCCGTGTACTCGTCGTTCAGGTCGGCGACGATGAGCTCGCTGTGCACGCGCTCGAAGATGTAGTACGCCTTGCCGTCCGACGGCTCGACGACGAGGTCGAAGTCGCCCGCGTTCATGCCGAGCGGCTTGATGCTGCGCGTGACGAGCTCGTACGGGCCGGTGATCTCGTCGGCGGTGAACACGCTCGAGCGCTGCTCGCCGTTGCGGTGCATGACCTTGACCCAGCAGACGAACTTGCCGGTCGCGGCGTTGTGGATGATGTGCGGCCGGTCGGCCAGCTGCGCCGGGTGCAGCGGGTGGCTCTCGTCGTCGAGCACCGGCGGCAGGATCGTGCCGAGATCCTGCCAGTTGTAGAGGTCCTTCGACGAGTAGGCGCGCACGCCCCAGTGCCAGATGCCGTTGCCGGGGGCCGTCTTCTCCTTGTTCTCGCCGTACCAGTAGAAGGTGTCGCCGACGGCGATGATCGAGCCGCCGTGGGTGTGGATCCGGTTGCCGTCGGTGTCGAGCCACGGTTGCCCGGGTCGGATCGAGTGCTGCACGTGCGTCCTTTCGCGTGTGGGGTCGTTCGTCATGATGGGCTCGCCCCGGTCTCGACAGGCGACGCGGTGACGGATGCCGCGGGCACGGCGTCGTCCTCGTGGGGCCCGCCGCGCCAGCGCAGCTTCGGCCTCGGCGGGTCGGATGCCGCGTCCCGCACCGGGCACGTGAACGTGTGCGCCCCGGCGCCGAGGCCGCGCACCTCGCTGCCGTCGGGCAGGTGCACCCTCGCGGTCGCGCCGACCGGGATCACCACGTCGAGCGTGAACAGCTCGCCCTCGCGGCGCCACGACGAGCTCGCGAGGCCGAGCGGGCCCAGATGGCTCGCCGAGGCGGAGCGCAGCCCGCCGCCGGGCTGGGGCGCGATGCGCAGTTGTGCGCCGCCGGGCGACGCCGTGTCGAGGCCGGCGATGACGCGGTGCATGAAGCCTGCGACCGCGCCGAGCGCGTAGTGGTTGAACGAGGTCATGTCGCCCGGGTTCACGGTGCCGTCGGGCAGCATGCTGTCCCACCGCTCCCAGATCGTGGTCGCGCCCATGCCGACCTGGTAGAGCCACGACGGCAGCTGGTCCTGGAGCAGCAGGTGGTAGGCGGCATCCATCGCGCCCGCCTTGGCGAGCGCATCGCAGATGATCGGCGTGCCGACGAAGCCCGTGCTGATACGGAAGTCGTTGGCCGCGACGAGCTCGACGAGCCGTTCGCCCGCGCGCTGCTCCTGCTCGTCGGTCGCGAACAGGTCGAACATGATCGCGAGCGCGATCGACGTGGGGGTGTCGCTCACGATGCGCCCGGCCGGCGAGAGGTACTCGGCGCGGAACGCGGCGAGCGCGCGCTCGGCGACGCCGCGGTAGCGGGCCTCGTCGGCGCGACGACCGAGCAGGTCCGCCGTCTCGGCCATGATCCGCGCGGTGCGCACGTGGTACGCCGTGGCGACCAGGTGCTTGTCGGTGTGCGACTGCCCTGGGTTGTCCGGCGGGGCGGCGGGGTCGAGCCAGTCGCCCAGCTGGAACCCGGTGTTCCAGAGCCCGGTACCTCCCGTGAGCCGGTCGACGAGATCGACCCACGCCCGCATGCTGTCGTACTGGTCGACGAGCACGCGCGTGTCGCCGTCGTGCCGGTAGAGCTCCCACGGCACGATGACCGCGGCATCCCCCCATGCAGCGGTCGGGAAGTTCGGGAACCCGCACTCGATCCACGGCACGAAGTTCGGCACGTGCCCCTGCTCGGCCTGCTCGGCGGCGACGTCGCGCAGCCAGCCCGAGAGCGTGCCGTGCGCGGCGTAGAGGCGCAGCGCGGTCGGCGCGAAGACCTGGATGTCGCCGGTCCAGCCGAGGCGCTCGTCGCGCTGCGGGCAGTCGGTCGGCAGGTCGACGAAGTTGTCGCGCATGCTCCACACGACGTTCTCGTGCAGGCGGTCCAACGACGGGTTCGAGCTCTCGAACCATCCGGTGCGCACCATGTCGGTGTGCACGACGAGGGCTTCGACGTCGAC
The DNA here is from genome assembly GCF_900113185.1 of Agromyces sp. CF514. Lineage (NCBI taxonomy): Bacteria > Bacillati > Actinomycetota > Actinomycetes > Micrococcales > Microbacteriaceae > Agromyces > Agromyces sp. CF514. The sequence goes on from NZ_FOZD01000001.1 coordinate 132,061, forward strand.
CGTCTCGAGGTCGCCCGGCCAGTCCTCGAGCTCGGCGTAGCGGAATCCGTGGATCGTGAACCGCGGCGACCAGGCCTCGACGCCGTCGCCCGCGCACGTGTACGCGTCGATCGACACCGCCGCACGGAGGGGGCGGATGCCGAGGGCGCCGTTCTCGAGCACCTCGGCGTGGTGCAGCCGCACCGTGTGCCCTGCGGGGCCCTGCAGCCGGATGCGCAGCTTGCCCGAGACGTTCTGGCCGAAGTCCAGCCGGATCCGACCCCCGTCGAGGCGCTCGATCGTCTGCGGCCGCAGCGTCTCGATGACCCGCACGGGTGGACCGGTCGGCGGTTCCAGCCGCGCCTCGAACCCGTCGAGCGGCAGCAGCACGGGCGCCGACCAGTCGGCGTCGTCGAACTCGGGCAGGCTCCAGCCGGCGGGCAGCAGGCGGGCGTCGTAGCGCTCGCCCTCGTAGAGCCCGACCTCGGTGATGGGCGACGGATGCCACGACCAGGCGTGCTCGAGGGGTACGCGCACGAGCCGGCCGTCGTCGAGCACGAGCTCGAGCTGCAGGAGCAGGGCGACATCCGTTCCGTAGACGTTCCACAGGCCGCCGTCGAAGCCGATGCGGCCGCGGTACCAGCCGTCGGCCAGCCAGGCGCCGATCGCGTTGCGGCCCTCGACGAGCGCGTCGGTCACGTCGTAGGTCTGCGTGCGCAGGCGATGCGAGTAGCTCGTCCAGCCCGGCGAGAGCAGGTCGTCGGCCACCGGGGTGCCGTTCAGCTCGAGCTCGTACACGCCGTGGGCGGTCGAGTACACGCGGGCTCGACGGATGCTGCCGGGCGCGAGGCCGAGGTCGGCCGCATCCCACGTCGCGCGGAGGAGGTATCCGGGGCGCAGCTCGCCCGAGGATCCCGCCGGCTCCGCAGGCGACGGCGACACGAACGGCACGACCCAGTCGCTTCGGTCGAGCAACCCGGCCTCGACCCGCAGCGTCCGGCTCCACGCGGCATCCGCGTCTGCCGCACGCACCCGAAGGTCGCCGCCGGCGCGCGACCGGAGCTCCTCGAACGGCCAGTCGACGAGACGGGTCCCGCCCGTGCTCGTGACCGAGTGCTCGACCCGGCCGTCGTCGCGCCGCAATTCGAGCTCCCACGCCGCGGCGGGCGCCGTGGCGATCCACGACAGGCGCGGGCGCGCCTCGCCGATGCCCAGGCCGTCGAGGCCGCGACGGTTCTCGAGCCACAGTTCGCGGATCTCGGGTTCGTCGACGACGGAGCGCTGCCCACCGGCATCCTGAACCTGCATGTGCTGCCGCGTCATCCCTTCACCGATCCCGCCGTGAGGCCCTTCATGACCTGCTGGTTCAAGAACAGGTAGAGCAGCAGCGTGCCGAACACGCTCACGGCGATCGCCGCGAAGGTCGGGCCGTACTGCACGGCGCCGTACTGGCCGGTGAAGTTCAGCAGCCCCACCTGGATGGTGCGCAGGTTGCTGTTCGTCGTGAAGGTCAGCGCGATCAGCAGGTCGTTCCAGAGGAAGAAGAACTGCACGAGGCCGACCGTGAAGATCGCGTTGCGCACGAGCGGCAGGCCGACGCTCCAGAACGCCCGGAGCATGCTCGCGCCGTCGAGGGTGGCCGCCTCGAAGATCTCCCTGGGGACCGTCCTGAAGAAGGTCGCCATCATGAACACGGTGAGCGGCAGCCCGATCGCCGTGTACGTCAGGATCAGCGGCCAGAGGCTGCCCGTGAGGCCGGTGCGGAAGTAGATCGTGAACAGCGGCAGCAGGATCATCTGAGCCGGCACCATGATGCCCGCGAGGAAGAGCAGCAGCACCGGCCCTCGGCCCTTCCAGACCAGGACCTCGAGCGCGAAGCCGGCCGCGACGCCGAACAGCAGGATGAAGAACAGCGACGGGAACACCGCGAGCACGCTGTTGACGATGTACTGGCCGAAGTTGCCGGTCGTGAAGACCTCGACGTAGTTGTCGAACGACCACGACGACGGCAGTGCCCAGAACGGCTCGTTGAGGAACTCGGACTGGGTCTTGAACGACCCGAGGAGCATCCAGAGCATCGGGTAGATCTCGATGACCAGCAGCACGGCGATGATCGCGCGCAACGGCAGGCGGGCGAAGAAGTCGCGGGCGCCTCGCCTGCTTCGCGGCGCCCTTGGCGACGAGATCGCGACGGTGTGCAGGGCGTCGGGGCGGGAGTCGATGGTGGCGGACACGGGTCAGCCCTTCGTGAGGTCCCGGCGCGTGGACCGGAAGATGAAGACGGTGAACAGCAGGCAGAGGATCGTCAGCATGAGCGCGATCGTCGACCCGTAGCCGTAGTCGCCGTAGGTGAACGAGGTCTGGAACATGTAGAGCGTCAGCGGCGTGGTCGCATTGCCCGGGCCGCCGTTGGTCAGGGCGACGACGGTGTCGAAGACCTTGAGCGTGCCGTTGATGCTGAAGATGAGCGACGAGAGCAGCACCGGCAGCGAGAGCGGCAGCACGATGCTGCGCACGAGCTTCCAGCCGTGCGCGCCGTCGAGACGGGCCGACTCGAGCAGCTCGTCGGGGATGTCGACGAGGCCCGCGTAGAGCAGCACGGCGTAGAAGCCCATCGACCGCCACAGGTCCATCAGGATCACGATCCAGAACGAGGCGTCGGGCGTGCCGAACCAGTCGACGGATGCGATGCCGAACGAGTTCAGCAGGGCGTTCACGGGGCCCGTGGTCGGCGCCGCCTCGAAGAGCCGCTGGAACAGCAGCGCCACGGCGACCGTCGGCAGCACGACCGGGAAGAACACGATCGTGCGGATCAGGCTCGACGCCTTGCGGAGCCAGAACACGTAGAGCAGCGCGAGGCCGTAGCCGACGGCGACCTGCAGCACGGTGAGCACGAGGGCGTACTTCAGCGTGAAGCCGATCGCCTCCCAGGCCGCGGGGTCGCTGAAGAAGGTCGCGAAGTTGTCGAAGCCGGTGAACTGGAACCCGACGATCGGGTTGCCGTCCATCACCGTGTAGCCGAGCGACCACACGATGGGCACGAGCATGATGATGCTGTAGACGAGCAGCGCCGGCCCGAGCAGGATCAGGATGGTGCGCTTGTCGCCGAGTGCTTTGTCCATGGGATGACAATCTGGTTCGGCCGCCGAGGCGGCGGGTCTGGTGCGGCATCGCCGGGCCGCGACGGATGCCGCGGCCCGGCCATGCGGGGTGGAGCGGGCGTCAGCCCTGGTCGTTCGCCGACTGCACGAGGTCCATGAACTCCGCGCCGGTGAGGGTGCCGTTGCCGAGACCGCCTCCGTTGGTCTGGCTGACGGTCGTGCCCTTCGACGTGAAGAGCGCCTCGAACCAGAGCACGCTCGAGGGCGCATTCGCGATGACGTCCTGCACGGTCTGCGTGGTCTCGGGCAGGTCGGCGGGCGGGTTCTCGAGCGCGAAGCCCGAGACGACGCCGCTGTCGGCGAGCACGGTGTCGCCGTAGTTCTCGGCGATGCACTTGAGCCAGGCGCCGGTGGTGTCGGTGTAGCCGGCCGACGACAGCATCACCGGGATGCCGACGTTCGCGGGCACCTGGTCGATGCTTCCCGCGCCGCCCTCGACATCCGGGAACTGTGCGAAGCCGATGTTGTCCGCGCCGATCTGGTTCTGCTCGGGGTCGTTGAAGTTCGCGAGCGCCCAGCTGCCCATGTAGAAGAACGCGGCTCCGCCGGTGAGGAACTGGTTCATCGCGGCGTTGTAGTCGACCGAGCCGACCGCGTCGCCGAAGTACCCGGCCTTGCCGAGCTCGGCGACCGCGTCGGCGGCGGCGACGTACTCGGGGTCGGTGAGCTTCGCGTCGCCGTCGGCGACCTTCTTCAGCGCATCGGGTCCGAGGTCGCGCACGATGTAGTCGCCGACGAGGCGCGTGACGGGCCAGCCGTCCTTGCCTGCCGCCGCGAACGGCTGCACGCCGGCCGTCTTCAGCGTCGCGGCCGCGTCGACGAGGTCGTCCCACGTCTTGGGCGCGTCGATGCCGTTGTCGGAGAGGAGCTGCTTGTTGTACCAGAATCCCTCGATGTTCAGCTCGGTCGGCAGCGCGTAGAGCGCGTCGCCGCCGTAGAGCGCCTTGATCGTGGACTCGGCGGCCGGGAGGATCTTGTCGGCGACGCCGAGGTCGTCGAGGGCCTTCGAGAGATCCTGCACCTGGCCGGCGTCGATGAACTGCTGCATGAGCGACGGCGTGCCGGCAGCCATCGACATGTCCGAGAGGGCGCCCTGGCCGGCGAGCAGCTGGAGCTTCTGGTCCCACTGCGTGCCGGCGACATTGTCGGTGGTCAGCGGTGCGGCCTTCTCCTCGGCCGCGCACTGGTCGCCGCCGAGCGTCTCGAGGGTCTTCACGATCGTGGTGTTCTCGGTCTGGCCGAGGTAGGTGAACGTCTTGTCGTCGCCTCCGGCACTGCTGCCGCCGTCCGCGGGGCCGCACGCGGTGAGCGCGAGTGCACCGGCGCCCAGCAGTGCACCGAGGGGCAGCAGTCGCCGCCGCATGAATGCTGTGGTCACGATTCCTCCTTGAATGTGGCGCTGATTGAAGCGCTTCACCGATAAGATAGCCATCGATTCAGGAATTGTCACGCAAGTTCGATCACATTCTTGAAACGCTTCATTCCATTCGGCCGCCACCGACGGCTAGCGTGGGAGCATATCGAAGAGGCGGCGGCCCGAGGTCGCCGCAGCCACGCACACGGAGGTGCACCATCCCCGCTGAACGACGTCGAGCCGCCAGGGCCCAGCCCAGCATGGCGGATGTCGCGCGCCACGCCGGCGTGGCGATCGGCACCGTCTCGAACACGCTCAACAACCCCGACAAGGTGTCGGAATCCACCCGACGGCGCGTGCTCGCGTCGATCGCCGAACTCGGGTTCGTGCGCAACGACGCCGCCCGCTCGCTCGCCGCGGGCAGCAGCACGACCGTCGGGCTCGTGCTCGCCGACCTCGACAACTCGTTCTTCGTCGACATCGCCCGCGGCGCGGAGTCCCTGCTCCGACAGCACGGCATGAACCTGCTCATCGCGAACACCGACGTCGACCCCGCCCGCGAGCAGCGCAACCTCGAGCTGTTCGAGGAGTCACGGGTCGCGGGCATCCTGCTCGCCCCGACGCCCTGGGTCGCCCCGCGCATGCCGACCGTGCGCAGCACGCCGCTCGTGTACGTCAACGCCGAACCCTTCGACGCCCTGCACTCGGGCGTCGTCGTCGACGAGCGCCATGGCGGCTACCTCGCGGCGCGCCACCTCATCGACCTCGGCCGCACCCGCCTCGCGTTCGTCGGCGGGCCGTTCCTGCTGAGCGCCGTCGCCGGGCGCTACGAGGGGGCCCGCCGAGCGGTCGACGAGAGCGACGGCGTCACGCTCGAGACCATCGAGACGCGCGGCGTCGACATCTCGCACGGACGCCACGCCGCCCGCGACATCATCGACGCAGGCGCCGGCCGGTTCGACGGCATCGTCGCCGCATCCGACCTGCTCGCGATCGGCTGCCTCCAGGTCCTCGATCAGGAGCCCGGCTTCGACGTGCCCGCCGACCTCGCCATCACCGGATACGACAACAACCACTTCGTCTCCGAGAGCGCGACCCCCGTCAGCACGATCGCCCAGCCCGGCGAGGAGATGGGGCGCGTCGCGGCGCAGATGCTCATCAACCAGATCGTCGAGCCCGGCACCGTGCACCCGCGCACCGTCGCCCTCGCGCCGAGCCTCATCGCCCGACGCTCGACGCTCGGCGAGGCCTGGCGCCGCGACTGACGCCCGAAGCAAGACGACGTCGAGCGCTCAGTCCAGCGCTGCCGAGCCGAGCGCCGGGAAGTCCGGTGCGACGGAGTCCCGCACCGCGAGATCTCGTCGTCAGTCGCCCGGCGGCCGACGCAGTCGCTTGACGTCGGTGCGTCGCTTCTTCGCCTGCAGTCGCCGCTCCTTCGACCCGCGACTCGGCTTGGTCGCCCGTCGCGACGCCGGCGGCGGCCTGAGCAGGTCGGCCACGAGCGCGGCGAGTCGATCGCGCGCGGAGTCCCGATTGCGCAGCTGCGCGCGGTGCTCGGATGCCGCGATCGTCAGCACTCCGTCGACGAGGCGGCTGCCCAGCCCTTCGAGGAGCCGCTCTCGCTGGATCGCCGTGAGCGCCGTCGAGCCCGCGACATCCCAGACGAGTTCCGCCCGGGAGTCGGCGGTGTTCACGCCCTGCCCGCCCGGCCCCGACGACCGGGAGAACCGCCACGACAGCTCGGACTCGGGGATCGTGAGTCCGGCGTTCACCCGGAGACCGGGGCGGTGGACGGCAGGCATGGGTCCATCATCCTCGCTCGCGACGCGACGACGGACGCTGCCGCCGAGTCGGACTCGACAGCGGCGTCCGTCGCGCGGCATCGGCGCGATTCGGCGGGCGACTCAGCGCACCCCGCGGAACCGCCTGAGCAGCAGGCTGTTGCCGACGACGAACACCGATGAGAACGCCATGGCGGCGCCTGCGACGAGCGGGTTCAGCATGCCGAGCATCGCCACCGGGATCGCCGCGACGTTGTAGGCGAAGGCCCAGAACAGGTTGCCCTTGATCGTGGCGAGCGTGCGCCGTGACAGGCGGATCGCGTCGACGACGGCGACGAGGTCGCTGCGCACGAGCGTCAGGTCGCTCGCCTCGATCGCGGCGTCGGTACCGGTGCCCATCGCGATGCCGAGGTCGGCGGTCGCCAGCGCGACGGCGTCGTTCACGCCGTCGCCGACCATCGCGACGACCCGGCCCTCGGCCTGCAGCGCGCGCACGACCTCGGCCTTGCCGGCGGGCAGCACGCCGGCCCGCACCTCGTCGATGCCGACCTCTGCCGCGACGGCGCGCGCCGCACGCTCGTTGTCGCCCGTGAGCAGCATCGGCCGCAGGCCGAGTTCCCTCAACTGCGCGACTGCGGCGGCGCTGTTCTGCTTCACCGTGTCGGTGACGCTCAGGATGCCTCGGGCCGCGCCGTCCCACGCGACGGCGACGACCGTGCCGCCCGCCGCCTCGAGGTCGGCCTGCCGAGCGCCCAGCGCGGTCGGCAGCTCGATGGCCCACTGCTCGGCGAGCCACGCGGAGCGACCGACGAGCACGAGGCGTCCGTCGACGATCGCCTGCACGCCCAGGCCCTGGGTCGAGGTGAACGACTCGACGGGCGGGAGTTCGCCTGCAGCCCGCGCCGCGGTCGACACGGCCGCCGCGATCGGGTGCTCCGATCCGGACTCGGCTGCGCCCGCGAAGCGCAGCACTTCGGCCCCGCTCTCGCCGGGCGCCGGCACGACGCCGGCGAGCGACATCCGCCCGCTCGTGACCGTGCCGGTCTTGTCGAGCAGGATCGTGTCGACGCGCTTGGTCGACTCGAGGATCTGTGGGCCCTTGATGAGGATGCCGAGCTGCGCGCCGCGCGCGGTGCCGACCAGCAGCGCCATGGGCGTCGCGAGGCCGAGCGCGCACGGACACGCGACGATGAGCGTCGCCACGGCGGCCGTGAACGCGACCTCGGCTCCTGCACCGGCGAGCAGCCAGCCCGCGAGGGCGGCGAGCGCGAGCCCGATCACGATCGGCACGAACACCGCTGAGACGCGGTCGGCGAGCCGCTGCACGTCGGCCTTGCCGGTCTGCGCCTGCTCGACCAGCCTCGCCATGGTGGCGAGCTCGGTGTCGGCGCCGACGCGCGTCGCACGCACGACCAGGCGGCCGTCGACGTTGATCGTCGCGCCGACGACTGCGTCGCCCGTCGCGACCTCGACCGGCACGGACTCGCCGGTCAGCATGCTCGCGTCGACCGCCGAGGCACCGTCGACCACGACGCCGTCGGTGGCGATCTTCTCGCCGGGGCGCACCACGAACCGGTCGTCCACCGACAGGTCGGCCGCCGGCATCCGCACCTCGACGCCGTCGCGCAGCACGGACACCTCGCTGGCACCCATCTCGAGCAGGGCCGAGATGGCCGCGGTCGAGCTGCGCTTGGCGCGCGCCTCGGCGTATCGGCCTGCGAGCACGAACACCGTGACCGCGGCGGCGACCTCGAGGTAGATCTCGTCGGCACCTGCTCCGGGAGCGGTGAACAGCTCGAAGGTCATGGTCATGCCGGGCATGCCCGCGTGGCCGAAGAACAGCGCGTACGTCGACCAGGCGAAGGCCGCCAGCACGCCCACGCTGATGAGCGTGTCCATGGTCGCCGCTCCGTGACGCAGGTTGATCCACGCCGCACGGTGGAACGGCCAGGCGCCCCACAGCGCGACCGGTGCGGCGAGTGCGAACGCCAGCCACTGCCAGTTGGTGAACTGCAGCGCCGGGATCATCGACAGGAGCACGACCGGCACCGCGAGCACGGTCGAGACGATCAGCCGTCGGCGCAGAGATGCCACGTCGCCGTCATCGTGCGCTCGGTCGGGCGCACCGTGGCCGCCGGAACCCACGGCCCCGACCGGGGCCTCGACCTTCGGCGCGGGCAGCGTGGCCGTGTAGCCGGTGGCCTCCACCGTGGCGATCGCATCGGCGACGCTGACGCCCGCGGGCAGGCGCACGTTCGCCTTCTCGGTCGCGTAGTTGACCGTGGCCTCGACGCCGGGCATGCGGTTGAGCTTCTTCTCGACGCGCGCCGCGCACGACGCGCAGGTCATGCCGCCGACGATGAGGTCGACCTGCTGTGCGGTCATGATGCCAGGTCGGCCACCTCGTAGCCGGCCTCGTCGATGGCGGATGCGACGTCGGCGGCGTCGAGCTCGGCGGTGCTCTGCACGGTCACCCGCGACACGCCGCCGGTGACGAGCTCGACCTGGACCGACGAGACGCCGTCGATGCGCCCGAGCTCGCCGGTGACCGAGCCGACGCAGTGCGCGCAGGTCATGCCGGCGACGCCGAAGGTCGAGATGGTGCCGGATGCGTCGGTCGCGCTCATGTGATCCTCCTGAAGTTCGGGACTGGTACCCCCATGGGGTATTCGTTCGAACACAACGGTACACCACCCGGGGGTATTCCGCACGAGGTGCGAACGAAGCCCGGGAGCCGGTGTCGGTGACGAGCGGCGTGCGTCAGGCGGCCGGCGTCGCGCAGGTCGCGAGCTTGCCCATGTTCGCGGTGGCCTGCTCGAGCGACCACGGCAACTCGACCAACGGCGCCTCGCGGCCGTCGACGGCGTCGGCCTTCGATCCGATCGAGGCGAGCGCGAACGCGGCTTCTCTGGCGAACGCGTCGCCCGCGCTCGAGTTGTTGAGCACCAGCACGACCGTGAGCCCCGACGACGGGTCGGTGAGGGCCGCGGTCAGCGTGCCGGGAGACTCGCTGACGTCGCCGCGCAAGGGCCCGAACGTCGAGCCGCCGATGCCGCCCTGGTACCACGTCGGCACGGAACCGCTCAACGCCTGGGTCGTCCACTGGTCGGCCGTCGTGCTCTCGGACCACAGCGAGCCCGTGGCGAACGCCTCGCTGAAGACCTGCAGGTCGTGCAGCGTGGTGGTGGCGCCTGCCGCCTCGGCGCCGATCGAACTCGACTGGTCGGACTGGTCGAGCCGCGTCGCGCAGTCCGGCTTGCCGTCGCCCTTGATCGCCGCGGAGTAGGCGCCGAGCAGGCCGTGCCCGCCGGCGTCGGCCGCCGGGATGCCCGTGTCCTCCATGCCGAGCGGGGCGAAGACGTACTGGTCGGCCAGCGACGCCCAGGACTGCCCCGTGTGCCGCTGCATGCCCATCGCCGCGAGCAGCACTCCCGTGCGCGACTCGGTCACCGCGCTGCCCGGAGGACCCGTGCGGGCGAGGCCCATCCCCGTCGCGACGAGTTCGTTGTCAGACCACGGCCGCTGCGGGTTCGCTGCGATCACGCGCTCGAGGCCCGGGTAGTAGTCAGCGACGCCCGACGAATGCCGGCACAGCTGCTCGTAGGTGATGCCGCCGAGCGAGGGGATCCAGTCGACGTCGTCGGCGATCTCGTCAGCGAGGTCGAGCCGACCGTCGTCGACGAGCTTCAGCATGATCGAGCACGTCACCTCCGACGTGAGCGTGCCCATGCGGAACGGCGTGTCGACCGCCGTCGGAACGGCTTTCTCGTCGAACGACACGGTGCCGGATGCCGCGGTCCACTCCCCCGACCACGGAGCCCAGACGCCGGCGATGCCACCGCTCGAGCCGCTCAGCGCGATCGCCTGCTCGAGCACGCCCTGCAGGGCGTCGGTGCTCGCGGAGGCGAGTTCGGCGTCGACCGGGTCGAACTGCGCGGCCGGATTCGCTGGCCCGAACGAGCAGCCCTGCAGCCCGATCGAGAGCACGACGAGCACTCCGGCGGCGATACCCCATCTCCGCCGCCGACTTCCCCGCCGAGCAGCCACGAGCCCCCCTCGCTGTGTCTCGACGAGAGTCTAACCCGGCGTTCCTGTGCAAGCGATCAGGACGCCGGACCGATCTCGCGGTGGGCTCCGGACATGAAGCGCTCGACCGCGGAGTCGACGATGATGTCGCTCGGTCGGAGCGGTCTGGAGAGGTAGAGGCCGTCGAGCGAGGTGAGCCGGCTGAGCGCGACATAGGTCTGCCCGGGGCTGAACACGCGCTGTCCGAGATCGACGATGGCCGTGTCGTAGCTCGCGCCCTGAGACTTGTGGATCGTGACCGCCCAGGCCAGCCGCAGCGGGAACTGCGTGAACTCCGCCACGATCTGCCGCTCGAGCTTCTTGCGGCCCGGGTCCCAGGAGTACTTGTACTTCTCCCACGTCGCGGGCTCGACCTCGTGCTCCTCGCCGTCGACCTCGACGCGCAGCTCGCGGTCGAGTCGGGTGACGGTGCCGATGGTGCCGTTGACCCAGCGCTGGCCGTCGGGCCCGATCGCCGTGTCGTTGCGCAGGAACATGACCTGCGCCCCGACCTTGAGCTCGAGGCGCTCGTCGGCGGGGTACGCCCGGCCCCCGAAGTCGCCGGCGACCTCGGCCTCGTTCGCCTTCGACGTGCCGGGAAGCCGATGCAGTTGCGTCGCATTGATGCGGTTGACCGTGCCGTTCGTGGTCGCGAGGGTGATCGCACCGTGCTCGGGCAGGGGGCGGCGCGCCCCGATGCCGTTGAGCACGCCCGCGATCTCGGCAGTGACCATGCCGTGGCGCACGGCGTTCAGCATGTGCTTGAACTCGGCATCGTGCTGGCGGTGCACCTCGCCGAGCTCGAAGATGCGCAGGTCGGTCTCGCGCCAGACCTTGGCGTCGAAGAACCACATCGAGTCGTAGGTGTCGGCGAAGTAGGCCCGCTCGTCGCCGTCGCCGGGCACGGGCGCGAGCTGGTACGGGTCGCCGAACAGCACGACCTGCACGCCGCCGAACGGCTCGTGCCTGCGCTGCCTCGCCTGCCGGAGCGCGCGATCCATGGCGTCCATCAGGTCGGCGTTCACCATCGAGATCTCGTCGATGACGAGGGTGTCCATGGCGTTCAGGATCTTGCGCACGGCGTCGTTCTGCTCGATCTCGTGGTCGGCGATGACCCCGATCGGCAGGCGGAAGAGCGAGTGGATCGTCTGCCCGCCGACGTTCAGCGCGGCGACGCCCGTGGGCGCGCAGATCACGATCTGCTTCTGCGTGTTCCAGTTCAGGTGGTTGAGCAGCGTGGACTTGCCGGTGCCCGCCCGACCCGTGACGAACACGTGGTCGCGCGTGCCCTCGATCGCCTCGAAGACCGCGGTCTGCTCGCGCGTGAGGGTGGGGGCCAAGGGTTCTCCGGCTGATCGGACGCCGCTCGACGAGGGCTGCTCTGAGGCGCGCCTGCCTGGCGCGATCCCACTGTAACCGGGCGACGCGGGTTCGGCGGCGTCGGCCGGGCGAGATGTGCAGACCCCGTGCAGACCGGTTCCCCATGTGGAGGGGCGGATGCCGCGTCGCGGCCGCGACCGCCCGCTCGAGCGCCTGCCGGCCCGGCGCTCGGGCCTGCGGCATCCGTCGCCGCCTAGACTGACGGGGTGACTGGCTCGGGGGTGCGAAGCGGCCGGCTCTCACCGCTATCGATCGTCGCGTGGGCCGGACTCGCCATGCTGCTCGTCGGCGCCTTCCTCGCCGCGCTCGGCGGCCTCAACCAGACCACGTACGGCGCCGCGAACTTCGTCGAGCGCTACCTCGCCGCGGTCGCCGACGACGACCTCGCGACCGCGATCACGACCCCGGGCGTCGCACTCGACGCCGAGGAGCTCGAGGCGAAGGGGCTGCCGGCCGACATCTCCACGGCGATGCTGAGGTCCGACGTGATCGAGGCCGGGCCCGAAGACGTGCGCGTCGTCGACGACGTCGTGAACGACGACGGCACGCACACCGTCACAGCCAGTTACCGGCTCGATACGGCGATCCTGCAGACCTCGTTCGACGTGCGCGCGATCGACCCGCTCTACGGCGTGCTCAACCGCTGGGCGTTCGTCGAGAGCCCGATCGCCGTGGTCGACGTGACCGCCGCGCACTACCCGATCTTCACGGTCGGCGACCTCACGCTCGACACCCGGGCGTCGAAGACCGGCGACGAGCTGAGCGCCTTCTCCCAGGCCGCGCCCTACCTCGCGATCGCGCCCGCCGCATACGAGTTCGGCGCCTCCGACACGCTCGTCGTCGCGGCACCCGTTCCGATCACGGCCGAGCCCGGTGCGAGCGTCGCCGTGACCGTCGACGCGCAGCCGACCGCCGACTTCAACGCGCGCGTGCAGACCCAGGTCGATGCCTACCTCGACGACTGCGCGACCCAGGCCGTGCTGCAGCCGGCCGGCTGCCCGTTCGGCATCGAGATCGACGACCGCGTGCTCGGCGAACCGGCGTGGTCGATCGTGGAGTATCCCGAGGTGGTGCTCACCGCCGGCGAGTCCGCGTTCGAGATGCCCCCCACGGCCGGCACCGCGCACATCTCGGTGGAGGTGCAGTCGCTCTTCGACGGCGAGATCAGCCAACTCGAGGAGGACCGCCCCTTCAAGGTCGCCCTGAGCGCGTCGATCCGGCCCGACGGCAGCATCGCGATCCAGCTGCAGCAGACCGACTGACGCCGGCCGAATCGCCTGAGCTCAGCCCAGCCGGTCGTGCTCGGCGATCGCGGCGAGACGTGCGTTGTAGGCCTCGAGCTCTGCGTCGCCCGTACGGTCGGCGTGCCGATCGCGCCGCTTGGACTCCTTCTGGTCGCTGCGCGACCACTGCACCGCGACCGTGATCGCGAGCGCCACGGTCGGGATCTCGCCGATCGACCAGGCCAGGCCGCCGCCCATCTGCTGGTCGACGAGCGCGTCGGTTCCCCAGCCCATCGCGCCGTACCAGTCGGCGAGCAGCAGGCCCGCGCTCGACATGATCGCGAGGCCGAAGAACGCGTGCAGCGCCATCGTGCCGAGCAGCAGCACGAGTCGGAACGCATACGGCAGGCGGTAGGGCACCGGATCGATGCCGATGAGCGACTGCACGAACAGGTACCCCGTGATGAGGAAGTGCACGATCATCCACTCGTGGCCGATGTGGTCGACCATGGTCCACCTGAACAGCGGCGAGTAGTAGAAGACCCAGAGCGACCCGGCGAACAGCACGGCCGCGACGATCGGGTTCGCGATGATGCCCGCGAACTTCGAGTGCACGGCGAGCAGGATCCACTCGCGGCCGCCGCGCGACCCGTCCTTGCGGGCCTTGATCGCGCGTGCCGCGAGCGTGACCGGCGCCCCCGGCACGAGCAGCACCGGAACGGCCATGGTCAGCACCATGTGCGCGGCCATGTGGGCCGAGAACAGATACTGCTCGTAGGCGTTCACGCCGCCGTTCGTGATGTACGCGAGCAGCAGCATGCCCAAGACCCAGAGCACCGACCGGTACACGGGCCACTTGTCGCCACGGCGACGCAGGCGCCAGACGCCCGCGAGGTAGAAGAAGATGCCGAACCCGCAGGCGAGGATCCACAGCAGGTCGAGGTTCCACTCGGTGAAGTAGCGGTACAGGTCGGGCCAGGGCGGCAGCGGCTCGCCCGTGAGGATCTCGGCGGGGGTCCGTGCGATGACTCCGGGCTCCTCGACGACGGGCGTCGCGGTGCGCGCCAGTGCGGCCGCCACGCCAGAGGCGATTCCCATGAAGGCGAGCTCGGCGACGACGAGCACCCAGAACTCGGAGATGCGGGATGCCGGTCGGCCGGCCTTGCCCTCTTGGGCTGCGCGCGACATCCGCCCGATCAGGTACCGGCGCTGGATCGCCCCGAACCCGCCGAGCGCGAGCAGCGCGAGCAGCTTCACGAGCACGAGCACGCCGTACGGCGTCGTCAGCTGCTCCCAGGTGCCGATGCGGAGCGCGGCGTTGGCGTATCCGGAGACGGCCACGACGATGAAGCAGATCAGAGCGACCGTCGAGTAGCGCGCGAGCACGACCGGCAGTCGGGCGCCGTCGAGTTCGCGGCGCAGCAGCACGATGGTGAGCAGCCCGCCGAGCCAGACGGCCGCGAACACGAGGTGCAGCCCGAGCGACGTGATCGCCGCGCTGTGTCCGGCCGTTCCGGCCGAGTGGCCCTGCTGCGCCATGGGCACGAGCGCGACGACCGCGAGCACCGCGACGAAGACGAGGGCGGTGTGGTTGCGCACCGCGAAGCAGAGCACGGTCACCGCGGCACCGATGAGCGTCGTCGTGAGCCAGGACTGGCCGAGCGGGATCGTCGTGAGGAACTGCCCGAGTTGCGCGCCGAAGGTGTCGCTGAGGCTCAGCGGCACGCCCGTCACCACGAGGAAGGTGAGCAGGCCCGTCAGCGCACTGGCCACGGTGAACACGGCGGCGGATGCCGCGGCCGTGTCGAGCGCGACGTCGAACTCGCGTCGCTTCGGGCTCAGCGCCCACACGGCGAGCACGAGGGAGCCCAGCATGCCGGCCGCACCCAGGTTCACGAACAGCTTCGCGATCGGCAGGCCCCACCGGGAGAACGGGCCCGGATCCTGGATCAGCTGCGGCGCCGCTCCCCCGCCGTAGGCGAGTGCCGCGACCGTCGCCGCGAGCGCGACGGCGATGAGGACGGCAGGGCCGAACACACGGACTGAGCGGGGCACCGGACAAGCCTACGCGGCGCGCGGCGCCCGCCCGGCCACAGACGGTTACGCGGCAGTCGGCCGCGGCACGCCTGCGGAGGGCAACGGCACGCGGCCGCGGCCGCAGACGACGAAGGGCGCCCGGCCGCAGCCGGACGCCCCCCGAGGGTCGCGAAGACTACTTCGCGGCGGCCTTCAGCTTGGAGCCGGCCGAGACCTTGACCGAGTAGCCGGCCGGGATCTGGATCTCGGCGCCGGTCTGCGGGTTGCGGCCCGTGCGGGCAGCGCGGTGGGTGCGCTCGACGGCGAGCCAGCCCGGGATGGAGACCTTGGTGCCCGAGCCCACGGACTCGGCGAGGGCCTCGAAGAGACCGCCGAGAACGGCGTCGACGGTTGCCTGGCTCTGCCCGGTCGACGCAGCGACCTTCGCGACGAGCTCGGTCTTGTTGAGCGACTTGTCAGCCATTGAATGTCCTCCTCGGACGTTCGCTGTTCTGTACAGCAGTTTTATGAATATTCGGGAACGATCGTTCAACCGCCCCCGTGGCCGTTCGGGCCGCCTCGAATGTAGCAGAGAACCCCGGAAACTCGCGGATTTCCGGCCTTTTCGGGCAGGGAAGCCCCGGCGTGTCGCACTGTGACGACCGCGAGGGCGCGTCGATCGACGCCGGCCGGCACGCGCAGCGCCCGCCCGCGACATCCGTCATCGATGCCCGGAGACGACGAGAGGGGCGCCCCGGAAGACCGGGACGCCCCTCTCGGAAGCGGTTCAGCTCGTGATTACCAGCTGGACTTCGTGATGCCGGGCAGCTCGCCACGGTGCGCCATGTCACGGAAGCGGACGCGCGAGACGCCGAACTTCGTGAGGACACCGCGGGGGCGGCCGTCGATGGCGTCACGCGAACGCACGCGGATGGGCGATGCGTTGCGGGGCAGCTTCTGCAGGCCGACGCGTGCGGCCTCGCGGGACTCGTCGGTGCCGTTCGGGTCGACGAGGGCCTTCTTCAGCTCGAGGCGCTTCGCCGCGTAGCGGTCGACGATCACCTTGCGCTGCTCGTTGCGCGCGATCTTGCTCTTCTTCGCCATGTTTAGCGCTCCTCTCGGAAATCGACGTGCTTGCGGATCACCGGGTCGTACTTCTTGAGCACGAGACGGTCGGGGTTGTTGCGACGGTTCTTGCGGGTCACGTAGGTGAACCCGGTGCCGGCCGTCGAACGGAGCTTGATGATGGGACGGATGTCCTGCTGCTTCGCCATTAGAGCTTCACCCCACGAGCCTGGATGTCCTTGACGACTGCCTCGATGCCGCGGGCGTCGATCACCTTGATGCCCTTGGCGGACACGTTCAGGGTGACGCTACGACGGAGCGACGGAACGAAGTAGGTCTTCTTCTGCACGTTCGGGTCGAAGCGGCGCTTCGTCCGGCGGTGCGAGTGCGAGATGTTGTGACCGAAGCCGGGAACGGCTCCAGTCACCTGGCACACTGCTGCCATTGGTCTTTCCTCCAATACCGAGGGGCGGATGCCCCTCCCAAGGTCTCTTGTCTGCTGACTTCCCACGCCGAAACCCGCGATTTCTCGCGGTGTTCGAAGGGGGATGGTCGCGGTCTGGGCAGTGGATGTGCCCAGCCAAAGGAACAGCCTACCAGAGAGGCCGATCACGGCCGAATCGAGCGGATGCCGCGGGCCGGCCACGCGCGCACGGCGGCCCGTGATCCTCCGCGCGGTGGTATCCCTGACGTGAGACGTCATCGGATCGAGGGAATGAGGCGACGTGGGACCACGCTCGGATGCGCAGCGCGTGACGGTCATCGGCGCCGGGGTGATCGGCCTCTCGACCGCTGTCGAACTCGCGCGCGACGGGCACGAGGTCACCGTCGTCGCAGACGTCGACACGATGGACACGGTGTCCGCGGTCTCCGCTGCCCTGTGGTTCCCCTACCGCGCCGAGCGATCGCCGGCCGTCGTCGAGCTGCTCCGCAGCTCGTTCGCGAGGTTCGCCGCACTGTCGGAGGTCTCCGACTCGGGCGTCGAGATGCGCGCAGGCACCGTCGTGGAGCGGTCGGCGACCCCCGACAGGTCCTGGACCGCGTTCGTGCCGGACGCCGTCGAGGCCGACCCTCGCCTGCTGCCTCCTGGCGCGAGCTCGGGCGTCCGGGCCACCCTGCCGTTCATCGTGATCCCGGCCTACCTGCCGTGGCTGCGCGCGCGGGCGAGCGCGCTGGGGGTCGTGTTCGAGCGTCGATCCGTGCAGCACCTGGCCGAGCTCGCGGGTCGCGCCGACACCGTGGTTATCGCCGGCGGCATCCGCGGTGGGGAGCTGCTCGGCGGGGACCCCGACGTCGTGCCCGTGCGGGGGCAGGTCGTCCGCCTCGCGAACCCCGGACTCACGGACTGGGTCACCGACACCGACGAACCCGATCGCCTCACGTACGTGTTCCCCCGTCGCGACGACATAGTGGTCGGCGGAACCTCGATCGACGGCTCATGGGATCGCGCGATCGACGTCGACACCGAGCGGGCGATCCTCGAACGCGCGGCGGCGCTGGTGCCGGCGATCGCCGGCCAGCCGGTGCTGGGCCGCGCGGTCGGGCTTCGGCCCGCGCGCCCGACGATCCGGCTCGAGCGCGTGACCGGGCACGAGCTCCCGGTGATCGCCGCATACGGACACGGCGGCGCCGGGGTCACGCTCTCGTGGGGCACGGCCGAACGGGTTCTGGCGCTGCTCCGCGACGACGCGACGTGAAAGGGGCGACGGATGCCGCGGCATCCGTCGCCCCTTCAGAAGGCCGTCGCGCCTACTCGGTGAGCGAGTCGACGTACTCGCCGTTGTCGGCGATCCACTGCTCGACGACCGGGGCGTAGTCGTCGGAGTCGTTCTCGTTGAACATCGCGTTCTCGAGCGAGTAGAGCAGCTGCGAGTCCATCGAGAACGCCTTCAGCCAGCCCGCGAGCGTCGGATGGGTCTCCTCGAACGACGCCGAGCCGAACGAGTGGATGCCCTCCGAACCGCCGAGCGCGCCCTCGGGGTCCTCGAGGTCCTTCAGCGGGAACGCGTCGTACGCCCAGTGCGGGCTCCAGAGGGTGACGGCGATGTTCTCGCCGGCCTTCGTGGCCGCGGTCAGCTCCGAGAGCATCGCGGGCGTCGAGCTCGTGAGGTATTCGAGGTCGTCGAGGCCGTAGGCCGGGATGACCTGCTCGGTCGTGACCCGGTTCAGCCCCGAGCCCGGCTCGATGCCCACGAGGCGGTCGTCGAACACGTCGGCGTTGTCGGCCAGCTCGTCGAGGGAGTCGATCGGCGCGTCGGCGTTCACCGCGATCGTGAGCTTCGCGTCGCGGTTCCAGGCACCCAGGTCGACGATGTCGTCTCCGTACTCCTCGACGTAGTCGGCGTGCGTCGTCGGCAGCCAGGTGTCGAGGGTCACGTCGTAGTCGTCGCTCGCGAGCCCGCTGTAGACGGGCGCCGGGTCGGCGTACTCGAGGGTCACGTCGTAGCCCTGTTCCGTCAGGATCGCCTTCCAGAGCTCGCTCGCGGCGACGCCCTCGTCCCATCCGTTGAAGACGGCGATCGTGACGTCCTTGCGGTCGCCGTTCGCGAGGGTCTCGGCCTCGGCTCCGCCTGCCGAGCAGCCGGCGAGCACGAGGGCCGAGGCGGCGCTCAGGGCGAGGGCTCCGGTGAGGGTGGACAGCTTCATGGTGCTTCCTTTCATCCCGCAGGCTGTGGGTTGCGGGTGTTGGGGGTTCGGGTCCGATGCGCCGGGGCGCGCAGGTGCGCGCGTGCGGCGGTGCTTCGCGAGGCGTCAGGCGGTGACGGATGCCGCGGGCACGGGTTCGCGGTCGGCATCCGCCTGCGTCGCGACATCCGTCGCTCGCGAGGTCGTGCCGCCTCGGCGACGGCGACGACCGCCGCCGAGCGCACCCGTGATGCGATCGAGGATGATCGCGAGGATCACGACCGACAGGCCGGCCTCGAAGCCGAGGGCCACGTCGATGCGGTTGAGCGAGGCGACGACGTCGCCGCCGAGACCGCCCGCGCCGACCATGCCCGCGATGACGACCATCGAGAGCGAGAGCATGATGACCTGGTTGACGCCGGCCATGATGCTCGGCATCGCGAGGGGCAGCTGGATCTGGCGCAGGATGCGGCCGGACGAGGCGCCGAACGCGTGCCCCGCCTCGACGACCTCCCGGTCGACCCCTCGGATGCCGAGCTCGGTCAGGCGCACGCCGGGCGCCATCGCGAACACGATGGTCGCGACGATGCCGGGCACGACGCCCACGCGGAACAGGATCAGGGCCGGGATCAGGTAGACGAACGCCGGCATGGTCTGCATGAAGTCGAGCACCGGGCGCACGATCCTCGACGCGAGGTCGGAGCGCGCCGTCCAGATGCCGACCGGAACGGCCAGCGCGATCGCGATGGTGCTCGCGACGAGCACGAGCGCGAGCGACTCCATGGCGTGGTCCCACTGGTCGACGCCGACGATGACGAGCAGTCCGACGGCCGTACCGAGCGAGAGCTTCCAGCCCTTGAGCACCCAGGCCAGTGCGGCGAGCGCGAGCACGACGACCCAGAAGGGCGGCGTGACGAGCACGAACTCGACGGCGTCGTAGAACGCGAGGAAGACGGCCCGGACGATGGCGAAGAACCATCCGAGCGTCTCGGTGAGCACGTCGATGAATCCCTCGGCGAGGTCGCCGAGCGGCAGCCGGAAGTCGTTCATGCGCCGGCCCCCTTGAGCATCGCGAGTTCATCGGCCGGCAACGGGATGTCCGGCGGGGCCGCGGCTGCGGTCTCGCGGAGCGTCGCCGTCATCACCTCGGCCGACACGGTCGACGGGGTCTGGAGCGCCTGCAGCTCGGCGGTGTCGGTGGGCACGTTCCCGAGGGCGGCGAGCAGCGTCACGCGCGGCACGACGCCGAGCAGTCGTCGCTCGTCGTCCACGACGGCGAGCGGCAGATCCTGCTCGACCGAGCTCTCGAAGAGCTCTGAGAGGTGCACGTCCGGGCCGACGGCAGCGAAGTCGGTCGAGATCGCACCGTCGAGCGAGCGTTCGCCCCGCCGCACGAGGCGCAGCACGTCGCGGTCGTGCGCGACGCCGAGCAGTCGACGACCGGATGCCACGACGAACACCATCGACGTCTGCAGGTCGCGCATCGCCCGCAACGCCGCGCGGGGCCCGGCCGAGGCCGAGGCGATCGACCGCGGCGTCTCCATCACGTTGCCCGCGGTCAGCACGCGGGCGCGGTCGACGTCCTGCACGAACTGGGCGACGTAGTCGTCTGCCGGGTCGGTGAGGATCTCCTCTGCCGTGCCGATCTGCACGACGCGGCCGTCGCGCATGACGGCGATCCGGTCGCCGAGGAACATCGCCTCGTTGAGGTCGTGCGTGATGAAGACGATGGTCTTGCCGAGCTCCTGCTGGAGTTCGATGAGCTGCTCCTGCATCTCGCGGCGGATGAGCGGGTCGAGCGCGCTGAACGCCTCGTCCATGAGGAGGATGTCGGCATCGGCCGCGAGGGCGCGGGCGAGACCCACGCGCTGCTGCATGCCGCCCGAGAGCTCCGACGGGAACTTGTCGGCCCACGCGGCGAGCCCGACGCGCTCGAGCACCCGCTCGGCCCGCGCTCGACGCTCGGATGCGGAGACGCCCTGGATCTCGAGCCCGTAGGCCGTGTTGTCGAGCACGGTCAGGTGCGGCAGCAGGGCGAAGTGCTGGAACACCATGGCGACATGGCGACGACGGATGCCTCGGAGGCGGCGCGGTGCGACGCCGGTGAGGGTCTCCCCCATCACCGTGACGGTGCCCCCGGTCGGCTCGACGAGCCCGTTGAGCATGCGGATCAGCGTCGACTTGCCCGAGCCCGAGAGGCCCATGACGACGAAGATCTCGCCCTGCCGGACGTCGAACTCCACGTCGACGACCGCGGCCGTGCCGAGCGCGGCGAGCTCGGCACGGGTGGCCCCGTCGTGCAGGCGTTCGAGGGCTTCGGCCGGGCGGCGGCCGAAGAACTTGGTGAGTCCCCGCACTTCGAGTGCGTTGACGAGCCGTGGTTCGGGAATGCGGTGCGGATCCGCGGTGCGGGGCTGTTCGGTGTTGCGGTGCGGTTCGGTGGTGCGGTGCGGTTCGGTGACGCGGTCGGAGACCGCGGCGGTGCTGTGATGTTCGGGCATCGAAGGTGCTCCAATGGCACGTGCGGAGACCGCCGCCCGGTGCAGGGAGGCAGGCGGAGGCGCACGCGTCACGGCCGGGTTGCGGCGATCCGGGATCCGGGACTCAAGCAGCGACGGAGGTCGTGCGAATCCCGGCTCCAGCGCGCGTCGCCATCGGGGCGACGCACCACGCGCGGAACCATACGACCTCTGTCGTCGAGGCCGCCGAGGCGGTCTCACGAGAGGGCGCGGACTGGGTGGGTCGGCCCGTCAGGGCCGTCTTCAACCGTATGGCCCTCGAAGGAGGGTCACCAAATCATGTTCGAGGAATTCTCGCTGATCTGGGGTTCTCTGTTCCTCACTCCTTCGAGATCGTCCGCCGCGAGAGCAGCGCGGCCGTGAAGAAGCAGAGCGCGCCGATCGCCGTGCCGAGATTGGCCCAGAGTTGGCTCACGAGGTCTCCGGAGTCGGGCACCACGTAGGCGCCGATCGCGGAGGCGGCGAACGCGATCGACCCCGCCGCGTTCAGCCAGGTTCCGTGCCACGTGCGCGCATCCGTGTCCCACAGCCGGCCGCGATCCTTCGTGGCGATGACGGCGAGCGTGCTCGACACGAGGAAGGCGAGGGACCCCCACGCGTCAGGACGCCATCCTGCGCCGACGGCGTCGGGGCGGGCGATGGCGGCCGCGAACGCCGCGCCCGTCGAGATGTTGAAGAGCAGCGTTCCCGCGAACTGCACGGCGGCCGCCCACCAGTCGGCCCGGTCGGCCTGATTCATCTTCGCGTGCGGTGCGACCCGGCCGCTGAGGCTCAGTTGGATGAACGCCGCCAGCGTGAAGAAGATCGATCCGGTGAGGAACGTGGCGTTGGTGCCCACCGCGCCCAGCCGGTCGGCGTACCAGGGCAGCGCGCCCGCGAAGAAGCAGGCCGACCCCACCGCGAAGCCCCACGCTTCGCGGCGCAGTCGACGCACCGTCGTGACGCGCGGCCGGGTGGTCTCCCCCACGTCTGCGACCCTTCGTCGGCGATCAGTGGTGGAAGGTCGGGCCGAGCCCGGGGTGCGGCATCGGCGCCTCGAGCGAGTCGAGGAACTCCGTCTCGATGCGGATGTCGCGCAGGAGATCCTCGGCGAGGTCGTGGCTGAGCCCGTTGCGGCTCACGATGCGCATCACGGTCTGACCGGACTGCTCGCCCGACAGCGGATACGCCGGCACGAGCCATCCGCGGATCCGCAACCGCTCCGACAGGTGGTACAGCGTCCACTTGTCGGTGTGCCCGGCCTTCAGCCGCCAGGCGAAGACGGGGATGTCGCTGCCGTCGGTCAGCAGCTCGTAGGCGTCCATGCGGCCGATCGCGCCCGACAGGTAGCGTGCGACATCCTGCGTCGTCTGCTGGATCTGCCGATACCCTTCGCGGCCGAGCCTGAGGAACCGGTAGTACTGCAGCAGCACCTGGGCGCCCGGCCGTGAGAAGTTGAGTGCGAACGTCGGCATCTCACCGCCCAGGTAGCTGACGCGGAACACGAGGTCGTCCGGCAGTGCCGCGGCGTTGCGCCAGACGACCCAGCCGACGCCCGGGTAGACGAGCCCGTACTTGTGGCCTGACGTGTTGATCGACTGCACGCGCTCGACCCGGAAGTCCCACTCGAGCTCGGGCTGCAGGAAGGGCGCGACCATGGCTCCTGACGCGCCGTCGATGTGCATCGGGATGTCGAGGCCGGTCTTCGCCTGGATCTCGTCGAGCTTCGCGGCGACCGTCGTGACCGGCTCGTAAGCGCCCGTGTACGTCACGCCCATGAGCACGATCACGCCGATGGTGTTCTCGTCGACGACGTCCTCGAGGCCGGTTCCGTCCATGAGCGGATGCGCGTCGGTCGTCGGGATGAGGCGCATCTCGACGTCGAAGTAGTTGCAGAACTTCTCCCAGCACACCTGCACCGCCGAGCTCATGATGAGGTTGGGCTTCTCGGTCGACTTTCCGGCGGCGCGCCGCGCATGCTGCCAGCGTCGCTTCAATGCGAGCCCGCCCAGCATGCACGCCTCGGACGACCCGATCGTCGAGGTGCCGATCACGTCGCGACGGTCGGGCGCATGCCAGAGGTCCGCCAGGATCCTCCAGCAGTACTCCTCGATCGCGGCGGTCGCGGGGTACTCGTCCTTGTCGATCATGTTCTTGTCGAACGCCTCGGCGTAGAGGCGGTCGGCATGCTCGTCCATCCACGTGCCGACGAAGGTCGCGAGGTTGAGCCTGGCGTTGCCGTCGAGCATCATCTCGTCGCTCACGATGCGGTAGGCGGTCTCTGGCAGCATCGATCCCTCGGGGATCTCGGTGTAGCGCGCCGTGGTCGACTCGCCGATGCGGCTGAATGTGGGCAGGAGCGCTTCGTCGGGTGTCGCCATGGTCTCTCCTTCGAGCGGTCGGTCGGCTCCGGCCCGTGATCGCACGAGGGAGCCGGCCGCCCGAGCAGGCGCCTGCTCCCCCGGGCCGGTCACCGTCTACCCGGCGAACGATACGCCGCTCGTGCAGCGCCCGACACCCCTCGATCGGGCGACGGCGGTGGCACCGGAGCCGGCATCGGCATCGGCACCGTGGAGCGTGCCGGGCTCAGCGGTTCTCGGCCGCGAACAGCACCGTGCAGTCGGCGCAGAGGCCGAAGATGTCGACGACGTGGGCCGCCTGCGTGAACCCGTGCTCGGCGGCGGTGCGCTGGGCCCAGGCCTCGACCTCGTCGGCCGCGATCTCGACCGTGCGCCCGCAGTTGCGGCAGATGAGGTGGTGGTGGTGACCGGTCGTGCTGCACGCGCGATAGAGCGCCTCGCCCTCGGGCGACTGCAGCGAATCGGCCTCGCCCGAGCTGGCGAGGTCGCCGAGCGCCCGGTAGACGGTCGCGAGGCCGATGGGCGAGCCGCTCGCGTGCAGCGAGGAGTGCAGCGCCTGCGCGCTGATGAATCCCTCGGTGCCGTCGAGGGCTTCGCGAACGGCTTCGCGTTGCCAGGTGTTGCGCTTCATGCGGTGCGGGCGTCCTCTGCGGTCTCCACGGGTATCGCGGACGGTCTCCACGGTAGCGCGCGCAGCTTGGAGCCGCCCAGCGCGACGACCAGGAACGCCGTGGCCGTGAGCACGATCGCCGGGCCCGCGGCGATCGCGAAGGCGCGCGAGGCGAGCACGCCGAGCACGCCGGACGCCGCGCCGATCACGGGTGCGGCCACGAGCATGCCGCGATAGGTCGACGTCACGATGCGGGCGGCTGCGGCGGGTGCCGCGATGAGGGCGATCGCGAGGATCGCCCCGACCGCTGGCAACGCGCTCACGACGGTCGCGGCCGTGAGCCCGAGCACGAGCAGTTCGATCGGCCATTCGCGGTACCCGGCCGCCCGGAATCCGGCGGGATCGAAGGTCGAGAACACGATGCTCCGACCGAAGAGCACGACGAGCACGAGCGCCACGATGCCGACGGATGCCGCGAGCAAAACGTCGGCGTCGGTCACCGTGAGGATCGACCCGACGAGCAGCGACTCGGGCTGCACGGGAAGGCTCGGCACGACGGCCGCGAGGATCGCACCGGCCGCGAACCCGCCGGTGAGCACGATGCCCGCGGCCACCTGCGCGCCCTGGTTGCGCACGCGCGCGATGCCCGTCATGACGAGCACGAGCACCACGGATGCCGCGGCGGCCCCGAGCGGCACGCTCAGGCCGAGCGCGGCCGCCGCGACGGCGCCCGGGTAGGTGCCGTGCGTGAGCGCCTGCGCGAAGAAGGTGCGCTTGCGCAGCACCACGAGGCATCCGACGAATCCGCCGACGGCGCCGATGACGATCGCCGCCAGCATCGCGCGCTCGAAGTAGCTCATGCGACCCGCTCCCCCGGCTCGACATCGGACGAACCCGATGTAACCTGCTTGGCAGGTATCGGCGCGGACGAGGCCGACCCAGCTCCTGCGATGCGGCGCCGTGCGCCCGCGTCGAGCGCCAGGCGCACGAGGAGCACCACTCCGTAGGCGAGCACGAACACGGCGACGATGGTGCTGCCGGCCGGAAGGTCGACCCCGGCGCCGACGCTCGCGGCGAAGCCGGCGGAGAGGCCGAGCCACGATGCGATCGCGGCGAACACGCCGGCCACGGGGAAGAGCAGCCAGAGCCGACCCGTCACGAGGCGCGCGACCGCGCCGGGAACGACGAGCAGCGCGAGCACGAGCAGGGAGCCGACTGTGCTCGCACCCGCCACGACGACGAGCGCGACCGCGACGTTGAGCGCCAGGTCGAGCCCGAACGCGGAATCGCCGGCCGCGCGGCTGCCGGCGGGGTCGAACGCCCGGAACACCTGCTGCTTCGCGGTGAGCACCACGAGCGCCAGCGCAAGCACGGAGACGACGACGAGCGGCACGACGTCGTCGGGCGGGATCGTGAGCACGCGGCCGAAGAGCAGCTCCTCGAGCGCCCCGGCGTAGTCGTCGCTCTTCGAGACCACGATCACGCCGACGCTGAACGCCGCCGTCAGCACGACCGCGATGCCGGCGTCGGAGGCGACGCCCGAGCGCATCAACCAGGTCAGCAGCACGGCGCCGATGAGCGCGGCAACCGCCGCTCCGGGCAGCACACCGTTCGCGCCGCCGACGGCGAGCCCGACGGCCAGGCCGGGGAAGACGGCGTGCGTGAGCCCGTCGGTCACGAACTCGAGGCCCCGCAGGTTCACCAGCACGCCCACGACCCCTGCGACGACCGAGAGCACGAGCATCACCACGAGCGCCCGGCCCATAAACGGCAGGGCGAAGGCGCCGAAGAGCGCGTCAGCGAGGCTCATGCGCCGCTCTCCCGCACTCCGCGGCGCGTATATGCCCGCACGGGCATCAGTGGCCCTCGTGATCGGGCACGACGAGCGTGTGCTCGTCGATCTCGACCTCGACGCCCTCGAAGCAGCGCTGCACGTTCGTCAGCGTGAGCGCGTCGGAGACCGGTCCGAAGGCCGTCTGGCGCTTGTTCACGAGCACCACGAGGTCGCACACCTGCTGGGCCAGCTCGAGGTCGTGCGTCGAGACGAGCACGGCCACCCCGTCGGCCTTCAGTCGACGGAGGGTCTCGACGAGTGCGTCGCGGTTCGGCTGGTCGAGGCCGTTGAACGGCTCGTCGAGCAGCAGCAGGCTCGGATCGGCGGCCAACGCCCGTGCGAGCAGGCCGCGCTGCCGTTGGCCGCCCGAGAGGGAGCCGAACCGCTTGGACGCGGAGTCTGCGAGCCCGACCGTCTCGAGCGCTCGGCGCACGGCTGCTCGATCGGCTCGCCCCGGCCAGCGCAGCAGCCCGAGCTGGCGGTAGCGGCCCTGCATCACGACCTGCTCGAGGCTGATCGGGAAGTCCACGTCGAACTCCATGGTCTGGGGGAGGAACCCGACCATGCCGCGCTCGGCATGCGTCGCTGCGCCACCGCGGCCCACCACGTCGTCGCGGCCCGTGGATCCCGGGCCGGAAGCATCCACTCGAGGGCCCAGCGCCATGCTGCCGTGCGTCAGGGGCACGAGCCCGAGCACGCCGCGCAGCAGGGTCGACTTGCCTGCGCCGTTCGGGCCTATGAGGGCGACGGCCTCGCCCGCGGCGATCGAGAAGTCGAGTTCGCTCACGCCGTCGCCGCCCGGATGGGTGAACGCGGCGTCTTCGAAGGTCAGCACCGCGCTCGAACTCATGGGGTCATCCTTGCAGCGTCGCCGGGAGCGCGGAAGGCTCCACGCCCCACGACTCGACGATCAGCCGGGTGTTGTGGATCTGCGAGCCGACGTACGTCGCCCCCTCGGTGCCCTCGGCGCCGAGCGAGTCGCCGTAGAGCGCATCGGGGCCCGAGTAGACGGTCACTCCCGCCTCGCGGGCGATCGCCTCGGCCGCCTTCGGCGACAACGACGCCTCTGAGAAGACCGCCTTCGTTCCCGTCGCGGTGATCGCGGCGACGAGGTCGTCGATCTCGGCCGCGCTCGGCTCGGCATTGTCGTCGAAGCTCGGGATGACGCTGCCGACGAAGTCGATGTCGTAGGCGTCGACGTAGTAGGTGAAGGCGTCGTGGTTCGTGACGAGCAGGCGCTGCCCCTCCGGCACCTGGCCGACGCTCTCCTCGATCCAGTCGTCGAGGTCGTCGAGCTGGGCCAGGTACGCCGACTCCGCGGCGCCGAGCGATGCGGTGTCGACACCCGCGAGTCCGGCGAGGCCGTCGGCGATGTTCTCGACCATGTGCTCCGCGAGCTCGGGGTCGGTCCAGATATGGGGGTTACCGGCGCCGTGGTCGTGGTCGTGGTCGTCGTCCGCGGCTTCGGACGCCGTGTCGTCGTGGTCCGTGTCGTCGGCGTCGTGATCGTGGTCGTGGTCGTCGGTCGCGAAGAGCTCGATGCCCGTGCTCGAGTCGATGAGCACGCCGTCGAAGCCCGCCGCCTGCAATGCGTCGTCGAGCCACGATTCGAGGCCCGCGCCGTTCATGACGACCGCGTCCGCGTCGGCGAGGGCGAGCAACTGCGCTGCCGACGGATCGAAGCTGTGCGCACTCTGCCCGGGGGAGAGGAGCTGGGTCACGTCGGCCTGCTCGCCGACGAGCTCGTGCACGAAGTCGCCGACCTGTGTCGTGGTCGCCACGATCCGCAACCCCGCGGTACCGCCGGATGCGGCGGAGGTCGCCGGGGTCGCGCACCCGGCCAGCAGCAGCGTTCCGGCGCCGACCGTCGCGAAGGCGGCGAGGACGGGAAGTGTGCGCGAGGAACGATGGCGGGAGTGCGTCATGCGTTCGAACCTACGCTTATTGATAATGATTGTCAAAACCATCACGAACGTTGCGCGTTCGTGAAATGTGCGCGTGCGGCGCTCGCGGTTGTCGGTCGCCCGTGCGAGCATGAAGCACGTGGATACGACGACCCCCGCACTCACGTTGCATCCGTTCACCGTCGAAGACGCCGAACGGCTCCTCTCCGGCGAGGTCGACCCGCGCGACGGCTGGGAGGGCGGCTATTCGTTCACCGAAGAGCCCGAGCTCCTGCGCGAGTTCGTCGATGCCGTCCGGGCATCCGGCGACCCGGCGCCGTTCGGCCCCTACCTCGTGCACCTGGCCGACGGCGACGTCGCAGGCGCCGCCGTGGGCGGGGTGAACCTGTTCGGGCCGCTGTCCGACGACGGGATCATCGAGTTCGCCTTCGCCCTCGTTCCGGCGGCGCGAGGCCGCGGCCTCGCGGCGCAGGTCGTGCGCGAGGCGCTCGCACTGGCCCGCGCCAACGGGGCGCGCACCGTGCGTGCCGATGCCGAGATCTCGAACCTGCCCGCCCGTCGGGTGCTCGAGCAGGCCGGCATGGCCGAGCACGCGCGCACCGACGACTCGATCACCTACGCGATCCGCTTCTAGGCCGCCGCAGAGACGAGCGAATCGTCTCCAGCCCCGCGGAGCACCAGGCTCGCTTAGCACCGGACCCGCGGAACGCCCGGGGCGCCTCGACTACTCGAGCAGCAGCGCCGGCTCCTCGATGATCGACGCCACGTCTGCGACGAACCGCGACACCACGTCGCCGTCGACGACCCGGTGGTCGAACGATCCGCCGATCGTCGTGACGAAGCGCGGGCGCACCTCGCCGTCGACGACCCACGGCTTCTGCTTGATCGTGCCGAGGGCGACGATGCCGACCTCGCCTGGGTTCAGGATCGGGGTGCCGGTGTCCATGCCGAAGACGCCGATGTTCGTGATCGTGATCGTGCCGCCCTGCATCTCGGCCGGCTGCGTCTTGCCCTCGCGGGCGGTGAGCGTCAGCTTCTCGAGCGCGGTCGCCAGCTCGACCATCGACATGTCCTGCGCGTTCTTCACGTTCGGCACGATCAGTCCGCGCGGGGTCGCCGCGGCGATGCCGAGGTTCACGTAGTGCTTCACGATGATCTCGTCGTCGGTCCACTGCGCGTTCACGGTCGGGTTGCGGCGCACGGCCCAGAGCATGGCCTTGGCCATGATCAGCAGCGGCGAGATCCGGATGCCGGCGTAGTCGGGCGAGGCCTTCAGCCGCTTCAGGTACTCCATGGTGCGCGAGGCGTCGACATCGACGAACACCGACACATGCGGTGCGGAGTATGCACTCTGCACCATGGCGCTCGCGATCGCCTTGCGCACGCCCTTGACCGGGATACGCGTCTCGCGATCCGACGGCACCTCGGGCGTCTGGATGTTGCGGAACACGCTCGCCTGGCTCGCCTCGCGGATCACGTCGTCGCGGGTGATGTCGCCGATCGGCCCGGTCGGCGCGACGCGCGAGAGGTCGACGCCGAGGTCCTTGGCGAGCTTGCGGATCGGCGGCTTCGCGATCACGGGCACGCCGGAGTCGGGGCGCGCGGGCGCGGACGCCGCGCCGTCGGCAGGTGCCGGCGCCGGTGCCGGGGGAGCGGGCGGAGTAGGGGCAAGGTGCTCGTGCGCGCCACCCGGCGACGGATGCCGCTGGCGTCGGCGCGTGCCGGCGGGGCCCGACGACCCGTGGCCGACCAGTACGGCACCGCCGCCCTCGGACGGGGTGGGCGCGTGCGAGGCGACCGTGGACGCCGGAGCGGGCGCACCAGGAGCAGCAGCGGGAGCGCCGGCGGCAGCCGGCGGTGCGGCCGGTGCACCGGGAGCCGCCGCGACGGCGGACTCCGCAGGCGCGGGTGCCGGCGCGGCGGGCGCGCCCGCGGCATCCGCCGTCTGCACCACGAGGATGGGCGTGCCGACGTCGACCGTCGCGCCTTCGGCGACGAGCAGCTCGGTCACGACGCCCTCGAATGCGCTCGGCAGCTCGACCAGGGACTTCGCGGTCTCGATCTCGACGAAGACCTGGTCGAGCACGATCGAATCCCCGGGCGCGACGCGCCACTGGACGATCTCGGCCTCGGTGAGTCCTTCACCGACGTCGGGCAACGGGAACCGGATCTCAGTCATATGTCCACCCTCGCAGTCGATCTATGCCGTCAAGGTCATATTGAATTCGTGTGTCGTCGTCAGTACGCGAGCGCGCGGTCGACGGCTTCGAGCACCCGGTCGGGGCTCGGCAAGTACTCGGTCTCGAGTGCGGCCGGCGGGAACGGCGTGTCGAAGCTCGACACCCGCAGCACGGGCGCCTCGAGCGAATAGAAGGCGCGCTCTGCGACGGTCGCCGCGATCTCGGAGCCGACGCTGACCGAGCCGTACGCCTCTTGCGCGACGACGAGCCGGCCGGTGCGGTTCACCGACTCGAGCAGCGGCCCGTAGTCGATGGGGGAGAGCGAGCGCAGGTCGACGACCTCGAGGCTCGTGCCTTCGCCCGCGGCGATGTCGGCGGCCTGCAGCAGGGTCGAGATCATCGCGCCGTGCCCGACGACCGTGACATCGGTGCCCGAGCGGATGACGCGGCTCGCGTGCAGCGCGACACCTGAGCGATCGAGGTCGACCGGGCCCTTCGGCCAGTACCGGCTCTTGGGCTCGAAGAACAGCACCGGGTCGTTCGAGGCGATGGCCTCCTGGATCATCCAGTACGCATCGTGCGGGCTCGACGGGCTGACGACGCGCAGTCCGGGCGTGTGCGCGAAGTACGCCTCGGGACTCTCCTGGTGGTGCTCGATCGAGCCGATGTGCCCGCCGTACGGCACGCGGATCACGATCGGCATCGGCATGCGGCCGTCGTGCCTCAGGTTCATGCGCGACAGCTGCGTCGTGATCTGGTCGAACGCCGGGAAGATGAACCCGTCGAACTGGATCTCGAGCACGGGCCGGTAGCCGCGCATCGCGAGGCCGATGGCCGTGCCGACGATGCCCGACTCGGCGAGCGGGGTGTCGAGCACGCGGTGGTCGCCGAACTCGGCCTGCAGTCCCTCGGTGACGCGGAACACGCCGCCGAGCGGACCGATGTCCTCGCCCATGAGCAGCACCTTTTCGTCGGCGCGCAGCGCCTCGCGGAGGCCGGCGGTGATGGCCTTGGCCATCGACAGGGTCTGCACGCCCTTCACGCCCGGTTCGGCCCGGACTGCGGATGCCCCGGCGTCGTCGCCCGCGGGCGCGGGCACGTTCGACTCGGTCGCCGTGGCCGGCTCGATCGCTCCGGCCTGCAGCTGCTCCTCGATGTCGGTGCTCATGCCGCGCCTCCTTCGAATCCGGTCTCGTAGGCCTGGAGCCAGGCCGCCTGCTCGACCATGAGCGGGTGCGCCTCGCTGTACACGTGCTCGAAGATCGTCTCGCGCGTCGGCGCCGTGAGCTCGAGGGCCCGCTTGCGGACGTCGCTCGCGACATCCGCCGCCTCTTCGTCGACGGAGTCGAAGAACGCCGCCGAGGCGCCGCGGGACTCGAGCCACGCGCGGTAGCGGATGATCGGGTCGCGTTCGGCCCAGTAGGCGACCTCGTCGTCGGTGCGGTACTTGGTGGGGTCGTCGGCCGTGGTGTGCGCGCCCATGCGGTACGTGAGCGCCTCGATGAAGCTCGGCCCCTGGCCCGCGCGGGCCTCTTCGAGCGCGACGCGGGTGGCCGCGTAGCTCACGAGCACGTCGTTTCCGTCGATGCGCAGGCTCGGCATGCCGAAGCCCGCGCCGCGGAGCGAGAGCGGGGTGCGCGACTGCCGGGAGACCGGCACCGAGATCGCCCACTGGTTGTTCTGCACGAAGAAGACCTCGGGCGCCTGGTAGCTCGCGGCGAACACGAGCGCCTCGCTGGCGTCGCCCTGCGAGGTCGAGCCGTCGCCGTAGTACACCAGCACCGCGGCATCCGTCTCGGGGTCGCCCGTGCCCGACGCGCCGTCGAACTTGATGCCCATGGCGTAGCCCGTCGCGTGCAGCGTCTGCGAGGCCAGGACGAGCGTGTAGAGGTGGAAGTTGCCGTTCTCGGCGGGGTTCCACCCGCCGAGGGTCGCCCCACGCAGCAGCCCGAGGATGCGCACCGGGTCGAGCCCGCGGATCATGCCCACGATGTGCTCGCGGTACGACGGGAAGATGTGGTCCTGCGGACGCGAGGCTCGCGCGGAACCGACCTGCGCCGCCTCTTGGCCGTGGCTCGGCACCCAGAGGGCGAGCTGGCCCTGGCGCTGCAGGTTGGCGCCCGTGACGTCGAGGCGACGCGAGATGACCATGTCCCGGTGGAACTGCTCGAGCTCGGCGTCGCCGAGCGCCTCGATCAGCGGAAGGTAGGCCTCGGCCTCGGGGGAGGGCCGGAGCGCTCCCTCAGGGGTCAGCAGTTGCACCGTCGGCGCGGTGAATTCTCGTTCCTGGGCGACCACGAGTTTCACGCTACCCGCTACTCGGGGCGCCCTTCTTGTGAACGCGGTACAAGCTCTTCGAGAATCCCGAGGAGGATATCGACAGACTCGTGCTCGCCGATCGACACGCGGATGCCCTCGGGCGGGAAGGCGCGCACGACGACTCCTGCATCGAACAGGCGCTCGGCCACGGCGGTCGTGGCGTCGCCCGTCGGCAGCCAGACGAAGTTGCCCTGGGCGTCCGGAACGGCCCAGCCCTGCGCGAGCAGGCCGGCGTGGAGACGCCCCCGGCGCTCGACCAGCTCGTCGACCCTGGCCAGCAGTTCGGCCTCGGCCGCAGGCTCGAGCGAGGCGATGCCCGCGGCTCCGGCGGCTGCCGTGACCCCGAGCGGGATCGCCGTCGAACGCGCCGCATCGAGGATCGGCACGGGGCCGATCGCGTAGCCGACTCGGAGTCCGGCGAGGCCGTAGGCCTTCGAGAACGTGCGCAGCACGACGAGGTTCGGGTACCGGCCGATGAGCGTGCGGCCGTCGACGGATGCCTTGTCGCGCACGAACTCGATGTAGGCCTCGTCGAGCAGCACGAGCAGGTCGCCGGGCACGCGTGCCATGAACGCCTCGAACTCGGCCGCGGTCACCGCGACCCCGGTCGGGTTGTTGGGGGAGCAGACGATGACCACGCGCGTGCGGTCGGTGATCGCGGCCGCCATGGCGTCGAGGTCGTGCCCGTGGTCGGCTCGGTTCGGGATCTGCACGCTCTTCGCGCCTGCGACGGTCACGAGGCCCGGATAGGCCTCGAACGAACGCCAGGAGTAGAGCACCTCGTCGCCCGGCGCGGCGGCCGCGAGGATGAACTGCGCGAGCAGCGCGACCGAGCCGTCGCCGATGAGCACCTCGTCGGACGTGACGCCGAATCGCTCGCCGAGCCGCTCGCGCAGGGCGAGCGCGGTCGCGTCGGGGTACCGGTTGATCTGCGACGCCGTCGCCGCGACCGCCTCGACCACGCCGGGGAGCGGATCGAACGGATTCTCGTTGCTGGAGAGCTTGTAGCCCTCGGCGGGCGCAGGGCGCCCCTGTCGGTACGGGGGAAGCGCGGCGATCTCAGGGCGGAGGCGGATGCCCGGCGCCGTCGACTCGGGAATGGTCACGGTTTCCACGCTACCTTCTCGCCCATGCCGCGTCGCGTCTGCGAGAGTGGCCTCATGCGCTTCCTCATCAAGGTCCTCGTCGTCGCATTCGCCCTCTGGCTCACGACCCTGCTCGTCGACGGCGTCAATGTCGTGCCGTACGAGGACACCACGATCGGAACGGTGCTCACGTACCTGCTCGTCGCGGCGATCTTCGGCCTCGTGAACGCGATCATCGGCACGTTCATCCGGGTGATCGCCTTCCCGCTGTACGTCCTGACCCTCGGACTCATCTCCTTCATCGTGAACGGCCTGCTGCTGCTGATCGTCGACTGGCTCAGCGACCTCATGGGCTTCGGCCTCGTGGTCGAGAGCTTCTGGTGGGGCGTGCTCGGGGCCCTCGTGCTCGGCCTCTTCAGCTGGCTCATCGGCCTCGTGGTGCGGCCGAGCCGGGACTGACCGCGGCGCCGGCCCCTGATCGGGCTCTCCCCGGATGCCGACCTGCTACTCCCGTTCGGCTCGCCACTCGGTGCGTTCGCCGACGGTGCCGCCCGTGAACGCGACGATGCGGGCGCGGAACGCGGTGAGCCGCGGATCGTCGGATTCGTCCATCAGGGCCATCGTGCGGCCGTACTCGACGAGTTGGTGGGCGGGCAGCACGACGGCGCCGTCGTAGCCGGGCTCCACCGCCCGACGCGAGACGACCTGCACGCTCGACGCGTGTCCTGAGCCGCCGGTGGCGGGAACGAGGTCGTCCTCGTGCTCGACCGAGATGAACGCTCGCCCGTCGGGGATCTGCGCCGAGGCCACCGGCCCGCCCAGGTTCATGCCGCCGACCACGTTGAGCTCGGGGTCCGCGGCGAGGCCGGCCGCGATCACGCCGCCGCCCGAGTGCCCGACCGCGAGGATCGGGTCGTCGGGCTCGGCTCCGGCCGCAACGAGGGCCTCGCGGACGGCGCGTTCGGCCGCGCCCGAATCGGCTCCGACGGGGCGAATGCCGTCGATCGGCGAGTCGTCGGCGATGCCGTGCACGTTCGAGGTCATGTCGAACGGCTGCGCGCCGGCCACGATGCCGAAGTCGACCGTGCCGCCGATGTAGACCATCCAGCGATTCTCGCCGTCGACGGAGTAGCGCTCGACGGCCACCTGGGCGGTTCCGTCACTGCGCGGGATGCGCTCCGCCACGTCTTCGTAGCCGCTCGGCGGGATCGCGACACCCGGCGTCGGCGGCGGTGCGACGGCCGACTGATGCGACGGGGCGACGCCGACGCGTGCGCCGCTGACGCGTGCGACACCGACCGGGCCGTCGACGAGGGTCCGCCCGGTCGTCAGCCCCAGCACGCCGGCCGCTCCGAGCAGCAGCGACGCGCTCTCGGGCGCACCGATCATGCGCCCGACGCCTGCGGCACCCGGCACGTGCATCGCGGCGAGCAGCACGTCGTCGGCATGGTCGGCGGACGTTCGCACGAGTCGCACGAACGCCGGATCGCCGAGGATGCCGCGATGCTGCTCGAGCCACCGTCGCGTCGAGCCCGTGATCGCGGTCTCGGGCTCCGCACCGAACGCGTGCGCCAGACCGAACACCACGGCGGCCGGCAGCACGAGCGGCAGCATCGCGATCAGCGAGCCGGCGAGCGCCTGCGGCCCCACGAACCCGAGCGCGCGGGCCCCGAGCTCGCCGCCGAGGTCCCACAGCGCACTGACGAGCCGCTCGGTCCAGCCGTACCGTTCGGCGCTCTG
The DNA here is from genome assembly GCF_900113185.1 of Agromyces sp. CF514. Lineage (NCBI taxonomy): Bacteria > Bacillati > Actinomycetota > Actinomycetes > Micrococcales > Microbacteriaceae > Agromyces > Agromyces sp. CF514. The sequence continues at coordinate 167,240 of NZ_FOZD01000001.1, forward strand.
CTCCAGCGCGCGCCGCGCCTCGGATACCCGCGCGGCGACCTCGACGAGACGTTCGCCCGCCGAGCGCACCTCCGCCTCGGGCCAGGGGAGCGACCCGCTCGCCGACGCTTCGTCGGCGAGGTGCAGCGACCTCGTGCGGATCCGGTCGAGGCGCTCGATCCAGCGCTGCACGACCGCCTCGGCCCGTGCGAGGCGGCTCGCATCGGCGAAGAGCGTGTCGACGGCGACCGACGTCGACCCGGCGCCCCCGATCGTCAGGGTGTCGCTCACGAGGCCGGCCGCATGGCGAGTGCCGCGTCGAGGTCGTCGACCCTCGTCTGCAGGGCGTGTGCGCACGACGACAACCCGCCCTCGGCCCTCACGAGTTCGGCGGCGATCGAGCCGAGCGTCTCGCGAAGCCCGACGAGCACCTCCGCATACGCGGTGCCCGCGGGCGAGCACCACTCGACAGGCGCCTCGGGCAGCTCGGTTCGAGCACCGACGGCGAGGTCCTCGGCGAGCTCGCGAACGTCGTCGCGGAGGCTCCGCACGGCGGAGACCTGTTCGGGCGTCGCCGCGGTGCCGCTCCAGATCGCCAGCATCGCGCGGTCGTAGGCGTCGTTCGTCGTCATCGCGCCAGTCTCGCGATGGCGCGCTTCGGGCTGCGGCCCGCGGCATCCGTCATCCGAACCGGCCTCGTGGGCCACGACTGTGGAGGGGCGGTCAGACGTGCTCGTTCACGATCTCCGCCAGCACGCGCGCGCCGAGGCGACCGAGCGGACTGCGCGCATCGGTCGCGTCGACCATCGCCGTGGCCAGCACGAGGGCCCAGCCCTGCGCACGCTCCCACTTCGCGGCATCGATGCGGGCGCCTCGCCCGGTTCCCGCCCCCATGAGGGCCTCGACGCGCCGCTCGAACCGCTCGCGCCCGTGCCGGCCGAACGTCAGCCAGGCCGTCGCGAGATCGGTCGCAGGGTCCCCGGACGTGAGGTCGCCGAAGTCGACGACCGCGGCGAGCGATCCGTCGTCGTGCAGCAGCAGGTTGCCGGGGTGCAGGTCGCCGTGCAGCCAGCACGGCGGTCCCTGCCAGACGGATGCCGAGAGCGCCCGATCCCACGCACGCCCCACGCCCTCGGGGTCGGCCACACGACCGCCGGCGAGCCGCGCGCGCACCGAGGCGTCGCGCGCGGCCAGCGGCACGCCGCGGAACGCGTTGCGAGGCGCGTCGGCGGGCGCGGGCGCCCCGAGCGCGAACACGAACTCCGCGAGGGCGTCGGCCGCGGCATCCCTCGCGGGCTCCGAGAACCCGAGGGCCGCGGATCCCGGAAGCCACGGCACGATGCTCCAGGGGGCGTCGTACCCGAACTCGGGGGCGGGCGCGCCCGCCCGGATCGGCGCGGGAACCGGCACCGGAAGCCCGGCGGCGAGCCCGGGGAGCCACCGCTGTTCGTGCAGCACGAGGGGAACCGCGAGCTCGCGCCGCGGCATCCGCACCGCGAGGTCGTCGCCGAGCCGGAACATCACGTTGTCCCACCCGTTGGTCTCGCGGCGCACCGGCCCCGCGAGGTCGGGATGCTGCGCCGCGACGAGTCGGACCACGAGCGCCTCGTCGGGGTGCAGGTCGGGCTCCGGCGCATCGGCCATCGTCGCACTCCTCCTCCGTACGCGGACGCTGGTCAGCGTACGCCCCAAGATTCTGCTGCGCCCGGCGCGCATCGCCGCCATGATTGAGGGCATGACGCGTGCGGACGCCGCTGGGGGATCCGCGCAGCCGTTCCGAGTGTCATTCGTCTGCACGGGCAACATCTGCCGGTCGCCGATGGCAGAGGCCGTGCTGCGCTCGCTCGCCGAACGCGAGGGAGTCTCCTCGCGCATCCAGATCGAATCGGCGGCGACCGGAGACTGGCACGTCGGCGAGCAGGCCGACCGGCGCACGATCGAGGCCCTCGAGCGCGCGGGCTACGACGGGTCGCGCCATCGCGCCCGCCAGTTCGACCCGACCGACTTCCCGAACCTCGACCTCGTCGTCGCGTTCGACCGCGGCCAGGCGCGCATCCTGCGCAACTGGGCGCACGGCTCGGCCGACCAGCAGAAGGTTCGGCTGCTGCTCGAGTTCGACGCGGAACTCGCCGTGCTGCAGGACGTCCCGGACCCCTACTACTCGGACTCAGCGGCCTTCGATCGAGTTCTTGGGATGATAGAGCAGGCGACGCAGGCGCTCTTCCGCCAACTCGCTCCCGCTCTCAGACAAGGAATCCGATGACTTCGCTGCCTCCCCAGCCGCTCAGCCCGCTCGACGGACGGTACCGCGCCGCCGTCGGAACCCTCGGCGAGCACCTCTCCGAAGCCGGCCTGAACCGCGCTCGCGTGCACGTCGAGGTCGAATGGCTCATCGCGCAGACCGACCGCGGCTTCTTCGGAACCTCGCCCCTTTCCGCCGACCAGCAGGCCGCCCTGCGCCGTGTCGTGACCGAGTTCGGCCAGCCCGACATCGACGAGCTCGCCTCGCTCGAGGCCACCACGCGCCACGACGTCAAGGCCGTCGAGTACTACGTGCGCCGTCGGCTCAGCGACCTCGGCCTCGATCGCCTCGCCGAGCTCACGCACTTCGCGTGCACGAGCGAGGACATCAACAACCTGTCGTACGCGGTGACCGTGCGCGACGCGGTGCAGCAGGTCTGGCTGCCGAAGTACCGTGCCGTCATCGCGGCGATCGCCGAGCTCGCCGTCGCGCACCGCGACGACGCCATGCTCTCTCGTACGCACGGGCAGCCGGCGACGCCCTCGACCATGGGCAAGGAGCTCGCGGTCTTCGTCTACCGCCTCGAGCGCATCGCGAAGCAGGTCGAGGCCACCGAGTACCTGGGCAAGTTCTCTGGCGCGACGGGCACGTTCTCTGCGCATGTCGTCGCGGCTCCGGATGTCTCGTGGCCCGAGGTCTCGCGCGACTTCGTCGAATCGCTCGGCCTCACGTGGAACCCGCTGACCACCCAGATCGAGTCGCACGACTGGCAGGCCGAGCTCTACGGCCGCATCTCGCACGCGAACCGCGTGCTGCACAACCTCGCGACCGACATCTGGACCTACATCTCGCTCGGCATCTTCCGCCAGACGCCCGTCGCGGGCGCGACCGGTTCGTCGACCATGCCGCACAAGGTCAACCCGATCCGCTTCGAGAACGCCGAGGCGAACCTCGAGCTGTCGAGCGCCCTGCTCGACTCGCTCGCCGCGACACTCGTCACGAGCCGCATGCAGCGCGACCTCACCGACTCGAGCGCGCAGCGCAACATCGGCGTCGGCTTCGGCCACTCGATGCTCGCGCTCGACAACATCCAGCGCGGTCTCGGCGAGATCGACCTCGACCTCGACGTGCTCGCGGCAGACCTCGACGGCAACTGGGAGGTGCTCGGCGAGGCGATCCAGACCGTCATCCGCGCCGAGGTCGCCGCGGGCCGCTCGAGCATCGCCGACCCGTACGCGCTGCTCAAGGAGCTCACGCGCGGCAAGCGCATCGGTCAGGCCGACCTCGTCGAGTTCGTGAACGGCCTCGAGATCGGCGACGACGCGAAGCAGCGCCTGCTCGCGCTCACGCCCGGCACCTACACGGGCATCGCGTCGAGCCTGGTCGACCGCATCTGACCTCGCGCTCGGCGCAGCGTTGCTCTCGCGTTCGGGAGGAGACTGCCGCGAGGGGAGGACCGCATCGCGGATCGGCTCCTCCCGCGGCGCGGATCTCCTCCCGAACGCTCGCTCCGCGGCCGACGTGTCCGCCGGCTGATGAATCGGGCAGCCGAAGTCGAGGTCAGTGAGCCCTGGGGGCCTCGGGCGTGCCAGGCGCGTCGCCCGTGGGCGCGTCGCCGTCGCGCTCTGCCCGTGCAGCGGCGTCGTCGTCGAGTTCGGCCGACTCCGCGGCATCGGGCTTGATGGTCATCGCCAGCAGCGCGAGCACGACGAGCACGATGATGAACACGCCGCCAGTGCCGATGGCCGCGAGCACGAGGTCGCGCGTGACGCCGAGCGTGATGACGCCGACGAAGATCGCGGCGATGGCCGCGCCGCCGACGTACTCCGCCGGGCGGAGCACCTCGCGACGGCTCGGCTGGTAGTCGCCAGGGGGCTTGCTCACGAGAGACGCTCCGATCCGGATGTCTGGGCGTCGGCCGCTTCGGCCCACTTCAACGAGAAGCCTCCGATGAGCAGGTAGACGCCGAGCACCACGAGGTATCCGCCGATGAGGCCCACGGCGGTGACCGTGTCGGGCGGCAGCAGCAGGAAGACGATGGCGAGGATCGCCGTGAATGCGCCGCCGACGATCCAGTCGCGCGCGGCGGCGGTGCGACCGCGGCCGCGCAGGCCCGCGTAGAGCTCGACGAAGCCCGTGACCGCGGCCCACGCGCTCACGAGGAACAGCAGGAACGGCAGTCCGCCCGGCACAGTGAGCGCGAGCAGGCCGGCGACGACGGTCACGACGGCATTGATCGCGAAGAGCGAGCGGATGCCGCGGTCCTCGAGCTTGCGCAGCGCGAGCGCGCCGACCACGAGGCCGGACACGACCGCCCAGACGCCGAACGCCTTCAGGCCGAAGGCGGCCGAGTGGTCCTGCGAGAACGTGATGACCACGGCCGGCACGAGGGCGAGGAGTCCGCGGACGACCGGGACGACCCAGTACTGGGCGCGCTCCGGGGCGGCATCGCGGGCGGTGGCCACGGCGACCTCTTTCACTTCGGAGGGGGGTACCGATCCATCCTACGCGTCGCGGGCGCGCGAACCTGTGAGCCGGCAGCGGCCGGACGGCGCGGCCCGCGCAGCGGCCGGACGGCGCGGCAGCGCCGCGGCCGGCCGTGCGTCAGAGCGCCCGCAGGATGTCCTCGACCCGGTCCTTCGCGTCGCCGAAGAGCATCTGGGCGTTGTCCCGCGTGAACAGGGGGTTCGCGACCCCGGCGTACCCGGCGGCCATCGAGCGCTTGAACACGATGACGTTCGAGGCCTCCCAGACGCGCAGCACGGGCATGCCGGCGATCGGGCTGCCCGGGTCCTCCGAGGCTGCGGGGTTCACGGTGTCGTTCGCGCCGATGACGAGCACGACCGAGGTCTCGGCGAAGTCGTCGTTGATCTCGTCCATCTCCTCGACGACGTCGTAGGGCACCTTCGCCTCGGCGAGCAGCACGTTCATGTGCCCCGGCAGGCGCCCGGCGACGGGGTGGATGCCGAAGCGCACGCCGATGCCCCGCTCACGCAGCTTCGCCGTCAGCTCGGCGACCGGGTACTGCGCCTGCGCGACGGCCATGCCGTAGCCGGGCGTGATGATGACGCTGGTCGCGTCGCGCAGCAGCGCGGCGGCATCCGATGCCTGGATCTCGTGCGTCTCGCCCTGCACCTCGCCGGAGGAGGTGGGCGCGGCGATGCCGAACCCGCCCGCGATGACCGAGATGAACGAGCGGTTCATGGCCTTGCACATGATGTACGAGAGGTACGCACCGGACGAGCCGACGAGTGCGCCGGTCACGATGAGCAGGTCGTTGTTCAGCAGGAAGCCCGCCGCGGCCGCGGCCCAGCCCGAGTAGCTGTTCAGCATCGAGATGACGACGGGCATGTCACCGCCGCCGATCGAGGCGACGAGGTGCCAGCCGAGGGCGAGGGCGAGGGCGGTCACGACGACGAGCAGCCAGAGCTCGGGGGTGATGACGTACCAGACCGTGAGCACGACGAAGGCGACGAGGGCACCGAGGTTGAGCGCGTTCTTGCCCGGCAGCATGAGCGGTGCGGACTTCATGCGCGCCGAGAGCTTGAGGAACGCGACGATCGAACCGGTGAAGGTGACGGCGCCGATGAAGACGCCGATGAAGACCTCGGCATGGTGGATGTCGAGCAGCGCACCGGTCATGGGGGTTTCCTCGAGGGCCCCGTTCCAGCCGACGAGCACCGCGGCGAGGCCGACGAAGCTGTGCAGCAGGGCGATGAGCTCGGGCATGCCGGTCATCTCGACGACGCGGGCCCTCCAGAGGCCGATCGCCCCGCCGATGAGCACGGCCCCCGCGAGGAGGCTGAGGCCGAGCGTCGCCTGCGGCGAACCCCAGGCATCCGCGACGACGACGCCGACGGTGGCGATGAGCGCGATGGCCATGCCGGCGATGCCGTAGCCGACACCGGCCTTGGCGGTTTCCTGCCTGCTGAGGCCTGCGAGGCTGAGGATGAACAGCAGCGCGGCGACGATGTACGCGGCTCCGGCGATCGACGCCGGGGTGAGCAGTGCGGTGGTCTCTGGCACGTTTTCGGGCTCCTGGTCGGGTTCTCGGGCGTCAGTCGTTGCGGCCTGCGGCGGCGGCCCCGGGGGCCGCGGCCTCCGAGGCGTGTCCGCGCGCGAACATCGCGAGCATGCGTCGGGTGACGGCGAAACCGCCGAAGACGTTGATCGAGGCGAGCAGCACCGCCACCGCGGCGAGCACCTGCACCACGGGCTCGGGGCTCGTGATCTGCACCATGGCGCCGACGACGATGATGCCCGAGATGGCGTTCGTGACGCTCATGAGCGGAGTGTGCAGGGCATGCGCGACCTTGCCGATCACGTAGAAGCCGACGACCACCGAGAGCACGAGCACCGTGAAGTGCTGGGGGAGCGGCGGCGGCGCCACGGCGTTGACGGCGAACAACGCGGCGATGCCGAGCGCGACGAGCGAAACCTTCTTGACCGGTGTCATCGGTGTGCGCGCCGGCTTCGCGGGCTTCGCGCCGGCTTCGACCGGAGCAGCGGATGCCGCGGCCGGCGCCGCCGACACCTGCACCGGCGGGGGCGGCCATGTGACCGATCCGGGCTGGGTGACCGTCACCGAGCGCTGCACGACGTCGTCGAAGTCGAGCACGAGCTCGCCGTCCTTGCCCGGCGTCAGGAGCTTGAGCAGGTTCACGACGTTCGTGCCGTAGAGCTGCGAGGCCTGCGTGGGCAGGCGCGAGGCGAGATCCGTGTAGCCGAGGATCGTGACCCCGTTCGGCGTGACGACGCGCTCGCCCGCGACCGAGCCGGCGACGTTGCCGCCCTGGCCCGCCGCCATGTCGACGACGACGCTGCCCGAGCGCATGCTCGCGACATCCGCCGCCGTGATGAGCTTCGGCGCCGGTCGACCCGGGATCAGCGCGGTCGTGATGATGATGTCGACGTCGGCGGCCTGCTCGGAGTAGATCTCCGCTGCGCGCCGGTCGTAGTCCTCGCTCGTGGCCTTCGCGTACCCGTCGGTCGACTGCATCTGCTCGGCGACCTCGACCTTGAGGTACGTGCCGCCGATCGACTTCACCTGGTCGGCCACCTCGGGCCTGGGGTCGGTCGCGCGCACGATCGCCCCGAGGCTCGATGCTGCGCCGATCGCCGCGAGACCGGCGACGCCCGCACCGGCGACGAGCACCTTCGCCGGCGGCACCTTGCCCGCCGCCGTCACCTGGCCCGTGAAGAACCGGCCGAACTCGTGCGCGGCCTCGACGACCGCGCGGTAGCCCGAGATGTTCGACATCGAGCTCAGCACGTCCATCGACTGCGCACGGGAGATGCGGGGCACGGCGTCCATCGCCAGCGCGGTGACGCCGTGGTCGGCGAGCGCCTGCAGCAGCGCCGGGTTGAACGCGGGCGCGAGCAGTCCGACGATCGTCGAGCCGGGAACGAGCGCCGCGATGTCGGCCTCGGTGGGCGCATTCACGAGGAGCACGATCTCGCTGCCGAGCGCCGTCGCACGCGAGGTGATCTCGGCGCCCGCCTCGACGTACGCGGCATCGGGGAACGACGACCGCGCGCCCGCTCCGGCCTCGACGGACACCTCGTAGCCGAGGGCGACGAGCTGCTTCACGGTCGCGGGCGTCGCGGCGACGCGAGACTCGGGGCTGTGCTCGGTCACGATCCCGATGCGGGACATGGGTGCTCCTTCACGTCGAGGCGCCCGCTGGTGCGGCGCTGCGGCTTGGGCGGCCGACGCCTCGGGTGCACTGACGTGCGGTGCGGCGACGGTGCTGCGAGCACCACCATAGGCGCTGTTCGGCGCCGCGGGCAGCACCTTCCGATGCGTTCCGCGGATGCCGGTGGCAGCCGTTCGGGTGGTCGTGCTCGGGGATCAGCGTAGGGGTCGCTGTCGACCCCTACGCCGATGTTTCTTCGCCGTGGCCGTGAAGGATCCGCGATTCTTTCACCCAGCAGAAATGCCGGGACGCTCGCGGGCGTTCAGGTCACTCGATGGCGTCGTCGGCCCTCGTGCGCGGGGCGGTGCCGCCGTGCGCGGGGATCAGGCCGAAGTCGGTGAGCAGTTCGCCCATCTGCGTGTTGTCGAGCTTGTCGAGCACGCGACCCTTGACGAAGTTCGGTCCGGGGATGTGCACGGCCTCGCCGTCGGCCAGACGGTTCGTGGCCTTGAGCAGCCACCGGATGTCGTACGTCGAGTTGAAGACCTCCGGCACTCCTCGGTCGACACCGAGCAACCGGTACGCGGCCTCCATGCCCGTGCGCACGGAGTACTCGGTCGTGAAGATCGTGTCGCGCGTCGTCTCGGCGAACTGGCCGATGAACGCGAAGTTCACGGCACCCTCGGGCACGACGTCCGGACGATCGCCCGCACGCCGCGGCATGAAGAACGAGTCGATGTACGGCATCATGACGGGCACCGCGGTGGCGGCATTCGCAGCGAGCTCGGGGATGTCGCCCACGGGAACGCCCAAGTGGAACAACCACTCCTGCGTGATTTCCTCGCCGGTGCACTCCTGCATCGTCTTCTTCACGTAGTCGCCCGGCACGTCGGAGAACAGCGAGTAGAACCACACGACGATCTCGTCGGGCGACTGGTTCTTGAAGTGCGGCTGACGGTTGACCGTCCAGCTGAGCAGCCAACTCGAGTCCTTCGCGGTGACGATGCCGCCGGTGACGACCTTGCCGCTGAAGGGATCGCGCTGCGCGATCTTCTCGATGTACGCGGGGATGCGCTCGTCGAGCGTCGTGATCGTCGCGGACTCCCACTTGGTCTCGGCGAAGTTGCCGGCGAAGACGTCGGGGTGCCCGAACGCCGCATCCTTCTCGGCGATCCTGCGCCACAGGTCCCAAGCGGGTGCCGGACCGGTCTTGAGCACGGCCGGGGTGTGGTGATCGCCCTCGTCGGAGTTCTCGGTGAGCGAGCCGATCGTGGCGAGCACGAGATCGTGCTCGCCGAGGTCGACTCCGCCGTCGCCGTGCTCGTCGACCCAATGGATGCGGGTCGCCTGCTTGCGATCGGCCGTGATCTCGAAGTCGATGTCGGTCACGGTCGTCGAGAACCGGAAGGTGACGCCCTGGTCGAGCAGCCACCGGTACATGGGCAGCACGAGCGACTCGTACTGGTTGTACTTGGTGAACTTGAGGGCCGAGAGGTCGGGCAGTCCGCCGATGTGGTGGATGAAGCGGTGCAGGTAGAGCTTCATCTCGAGCGCCGAGTGCCACTCCTCGAACGCGAACATCGTGCGCCAGTACAGCCAGAAGTTGCTCGCGAGGAAGTCTGCCCCGAAGACATCCGTGATGCGCTTGCCCTCCACCTGCTCGCGGGTGGCGAGGATGATGTCCACGATGTCCTTCTGCGCCTTGGCGCTCAGCGTGAACAGCTTGTCGGTGTGGGCGTCCTGCCCCTGCTTCTCGGTCACCCGGCAGAGCGAGTAGTTCGGGTCGTCCTTGTTGAGCCAGTAGAACTCGTCGAGCACGCTCGCGCCCTCGATCTCGAGAGAGGGGATGGTGCGGAAGAGGTCCCACAGGCATTCCATGTGGTCCTCCATCTCGCGCCCTCCGCGGATGACGAAACCCTTCTTCGGCTTCCTGATGCCGTCGAGCGCACCGCCCGGCAGGTGGAGCTCCTCGAGGATCGTGATCTTCGAGCCCGGCAACTGGCCGTCTCGGATCATGAACACGGCCGACGACATCGACGCGAGCCCCGCGCCCACGAACCAGGCCGTCTTCTCGTCGACCCCTTCGGGCTTGCGCGGGCGCGCGAAGGCCTCGTAGTTTCCGCTGCTGTAGTACATGCATCTCCCCCCGGATCGTCGCACTGCGACGGCGCGCAGCACCGACTTCAACGCTATCGAGCGGATGCCGCGGGCGCACGGGTGCGGCCGTGCACGTCTGTGCGTGTTCACCTGCCCGCCGCGTGCCGGGTCACGTTCTCGCGAGGCGACAGCTCGCATTCCGTCGGGTATGTTCGGATATCGAACGCGATTCGAAGGGGACGGCATGGCGGCCGAGGGCACGGGCAGCGCGGGATCCCAGACGCTGAGCCGCGGCATCCGCCTGCTCGAACTGCTCGCCGACGCCGACCGCAACCTCTCGATCGACGAGCTCGCCGCCCAGCTCGGCGTGCATCGCTCGGTCGCCTACCGGCTGCTGCGCACGCTCGAGGACCACGGGCTCGTCGCCCGCGACAACGCCGGCCGCATCACGCTCGGCACCGGGCTCGCCGCCCTCGCCTCGGGCGTTGCTCGCGACCTGCAGCAGGTCGCCCTGCCCGAGCTCAGCGAGGTCGCCAACGAACTCGGCATGACCTGCCTGCTCGCGGTGCAGGTCGACGCCGACGAAGCCGCGACGCTCGTGAGCGCGGCGCCCCGCCAGAGCATGGCGGTCGTGTCGTACCGCCCGGGCCACCGGCATCCGCTCACGCGCGGCGGCCCCGGCAAGGCGATCCTGCTGTCGCTGCCCGAGCACCAGTGGGCGGATGCCGCGACGCCCGCCCTGCGCGCCGAGATCGCCGAGAGCCGCGAGCGGGGCTACGCCGTGAGCCACGACGAGGTCGTGCCCTCACTCCGGTCGGTCGCGGTGCCGCTCGAGCTCCCCGGGCAGCCGCACGCGGCGATCGCCGTGATCCACGTGTCGTTCTCGCGCCCCGAGGCCGAGATCGCAGCGCGTCTCACGGCCGCCGCCGCGAGCGTGCGACGCGCGTACGGCGCCTGAGCGCGGCAGACAACGGGATCCGGATCAGCCGAGTTCGACGAGCGCGTAGTAGTACTTCGGGTCTCCGGTGGAGTAGAGGGCGTACCAGGCTTCGAGCACGGGTCGGCGAACCGAGCCGAGCACCTCGAACACCGTCTTCGCGAACTCGAGCGGAGCCGTCGCGGAGGCGGTGATCACCTGCCGGTCGACCACGGTCGGGGCCTGCTCGTATCGGCTCGCGCCGCGGTACTCGGCCGCGAAGGCGGGGTACTCGGGGGCGTTGCTCGTATGGCGACGATCATCGAGCATGCCGGTGCGCGCGAGGCCGAGCGTGCCGCCGCAGATCGCGGCCACCGCGACCCCCTCGGCCTCGAGCCGGGTCGCGAGGGCCAGGACCTCGTCGTGCCCGCTCGCCCAAGTCGACGCACCGGGAAGCACGAGCATCGCGATGCGGTCGACGTCGAGGTCTTCGAGTGCCGCGTCGGGCTGGAGTGCGAGACCGCCGGCCGTGCGCACGATGCCGGTCGTCTCGCCGGCGACGACGAGCCGGTGGGCACCCTTCGTCATGCCCAGTCCGGCGACCAGATGGCCGTACTCCCAGTCGGCCATCGTGTCGGTCGCGTAGAGCACGACAAGTCGTGCGTCGGAAGCGTCATCGATCGGCATGCCGCCATGATCCGGCACGCCACGGACATCCGGATCCGGGGAGATCGAGGTCCTGCTCCGGTGTGCCCGACACCTGGCCGGCGAGGCGATCACTGAGTAGCCTGCGGGCATGAGCGAGCTCAGCAGCGTGGAGACCGTCGATGCCTTCATGCGCGCGTTCCGTGAGCAGAACCGCGAACGGGCAGAAAGCCTCATGGCCGATGACTTCGTGTTCACGAGTCCCCAGGACGATCATCTCGACAAGGCCGCCTGGCTCGAGCGATGCTTCCCGACGGCCGGACACTTCGATCAACCGGCGCGAACCCTGCAACTCGTGGAGGCGGACGGGGTCGTCCTGCATCGCTACGAGTACCTGGTGAACGGTCGCAGGTGGCGGAACACCGAGGCGACGACGGTCAGGGACGGTCGCGTGCGGGAGGTGGAGGTCTACTTCGGCGGCGCGGTCGACTGATCCGGGCGGAGGGGCCGTAGACCATCGCCGTCCGCGTCAGCGCGACAGCAGCGCTCCCCGGAAGAACTCGGCGAGCTCGGCCGTCGCCGAGAGCGGCAGCACCTGCGCGACGTAGTGGTCGGGGCGCACGACCACGACCACGCCGTCGCGTGAGAGGCCGCGCTCCTCGAAGACGTCGTGCTCGGGGTCGACCCCGTAGACCTTCTCGTAGTCGGTGAGGCCGAACGGCCCGGTCGCGGGCCGGAACACCGCCGGCGTCTGCATGAGGTCCACCTCGCCGTGCGGCTGCTGGTAGACGACCTTCACGTCGAACAGGTCGTCGAAGCTCCCGCCGTCGGGCACGTGCACGGCCAATGGAGAGTCGGATGCCTCGGCGAGCCAGGCGGCCCACGACGCCAGCGCCGAGTCATCCGCCCGCGAGATCGCGCCGTCGGCGAACGCGTAGATGCGCCACCGGCCGTCGGCGCGGTGGTGGTGCCCGAGGTGCACCGGATTGCCGTCGCACACGCGCGAGACTGGCGCGGACTTGAACCGCTTGCCGACCGGGAACCCGGTCGCGAGCTGCTGGTGTCCGTCATCGCCCACGATCATCGACGGCGTGTACTGCGTCATGAACCCGGCCGGGAACTCGAACGTGCGCACGTAGAAGTCCTCGAGCTCGGCGGGGTCGCCGAGGTCTTCGGGCTTCGTGGCCATGAGCTTCGACCATTCGCGGTCGAAGTCGATGAGCTCCTTCGCGACGACGTGCCGCTCGGCGTGGTAGGTCTCGAGCAGCGCCGGGTCGGCGCGGCCGTCGAGCACGTGCCCGAGCTTCCAGCCGATGTTCCACCCGTCCTGCATCGAGACGTTCATGCCCTGGCCGGCCTTGGCGCTGTGCGTGTGGCAGGCGTCGCCGGTGATGAACACGCGCGGCGTGCGGGTGCCCTGCTCGTCGAGCGGTACGTCATCGAAGCGATCGGTGACGCGGTGGCCCACCTCGTAGACCGAGTGCCATGGCACGTTGCGCACGTCGAGCGAATACGGATGCAGGATGTCGTTCGCCTTCGCGATGACCTGCTCGAGCGTCGTCTGGCGCACAGCACCGTGATCGTCTTCCGGCACCTCGCCGAGGTCGACGTACATGCGGAAGAGCTGCCCGCCCTCGCGCGGGATGAGCAGGATGTTGCCCGCCTCGGACTGGATCGAGCACTTCGTGCGGATGTCGGGGAAGTCGGTGACCGCGAGCGTGTCCATGACGCCCCAGGCGTGGAACGACTGCGCGCCGACGTGCTGCGCGCCGATCGCCTCGCGCACCTTGCTGCGCGCGCCGTCGGCGCCGACCACGTACTTGGCGCGCACCGTGCGACGCTCGCCGGTGAGCTCGCCGTCGAGGGCGACCGCGTGGGAGGCGTCGCCGGCTCCGACGCTCACGCCGGTCGCGCGTTCGAGCGTCACGGTGACCGGATACTCGGGCAGCTCACCGGCCGGACCGGGTTGCGCGACCTCGAGGCCGACGAACTCCCACCCGTAGTCGGGCACGAGGCGGCCGGGGGAGTTGCGGGCGAACTCGGCGAAGTAGTCGAGCACGCGCGCCTGGTTGACGATGAGATGCGGGAACTCGCTGATTCCGGTGGGGTCGTCGGGGGTGACGGCCGCGCGGTGGATGTTCGCGTGGTTCTCGGGGTCGGGCTTCCAGAACGCCATCTCGGTGATGCGATAGGCCTCGGCGATGATGCGCTCGGCGAACCCGAAGGCCTGGAAAGTCTCGACGCTGCGCGCCTGGATGCCGTCGGCCTGCCCGATCGCCAGTCGTCCGCCGCGGCGTTCGACGAGCCGGGTCGACACGTTCGGGAACTGCGCGAGCTGCGCCGCGGCGACCATGCCGGCCGGGCCCGACCCGACGATGAGCACGTCGACCTCGTCGGGCAGGGCCTCTGGGCGATCGATTCCGATGCCCGCGGCGGGCTCGATGCGCGGGTCTCCGGACACGTAGCCGTGGTGGTGGAACTGCACGGGCTCTCCTCACGTCGTCGTGGGTCGTTGTGGCGATCGCCGCGTGTTCTATAAACGAACACGCTATTCCGATATCGCTCAGCCAGTGTAGATCGAGGGCGCGATCGGGACAAGCGGATGCCGCGGCAGCCGCTTGACAGCACGTGCGGGCGTGATCGCTGCGGGCGTCAGCCGCGGGCGCGTCGCCGGCGTCGCTCGACCGTAGCGAGCACCAGGCCACCGGCCAGCAGCGCCGCGGCGCCGGCCGTGAGGAACGCCACGCCATCGACGCCCGAAAATGCGAGGCCGGAACCCGACGGCGGCGTGGTCGCCGGGGTCGTCGCCGGGGTCGTCGCCGGGGTCGTCGGCGTGGGAGTCGGCGTCGGCGTCGGCGTCGGCGTCGGCGCCACGAACACGTTGTCGATCGTCACCACGACAGACGTGCCCTGCGAGACCGGGAAGTTCGCCGACGGGGGGTCGAGCACGACCGGCGGCCCGCCGTCGACCGAGTACGACGCGGTCGTGGTCACGTCGACCCCGTCGGCGGCACCCGTGCTCTGCTCCAGCACCCGGCACTGCTCGTTGCCGAGCACCACTGCCGGTCCGACCTCGCGTTCAGCCTCGCCGGCGGGCACCTCGAACGCGTAGAGCGAGTCGGGCGTGCACTGCACCTCGAACAGTGCGGCGTCGGGGCGCAGTGCGAGGTCGGGCGATGTGCGCTTCACGATGTCGAGCGAACCCGCGGGGAGGAACTCGTTCGTGAAGTCGCAGACCGCGTCCGGGTTCTCGGCCGTCAGCACGACCGTCGCGCTCGATCGCACGAGATCGGCCGTGAAGTCGTTCGGCCCGCAGTCGACCGCGGTCGTGATCCAGGAGCCTTGGGCGCTCGGCGCGGGCAACAGCTCCTGGATGCCGTAGGTCGCCGCCGGATCCACGATGAGCGCATCGGGTGCGTCGCCCACCCAGTCCACGTCGGTCGCCGTCTCAGGGGTCTCGGTCGTGACCTCGCCGGTGTACACCAGCTCGCCCGGCGCATCGGGGCCATTGTCGGGCTGGAGCTCGGTCACCTCGAACGACGCGGACCCGGCGACCGGCGTCGTCGTCTTGCGGATCTCGATCGAGCCGCCCGGCGTGAACTCGTTGACGACGACGCAGTCGAACGGTTCACCCACCGAGAGGTCCACGCTGCCGGTGCGCTCGAGACCGTTCGCGGTGATCGGCACCGGCTCGTCGTTGCACTCGGCGCTCAGCGCCTCCCAACTGCCGGCGGCCGTCGGGCCCGGCAGCGTCTCGGTCACCGTGTAGGTGCCCGGCACCGCGCCGAGGCTGTCGACCACCACGGCCTCCTCGCCCGCGAAGGTCGTCGTGACCGAGGCGGTCCGATCCTCCGTCGGAGCGGGTCCGTCGATCGAGAACGGGAACGTGCCCCCGGCGCCCAGCGTGATCTTGCGGAGGGTTCCGGGCCCGCTGAGGTCGCGCGTGTTCGTGAACGTGCACGTCACGGTGTCCCCGGCGCCGAGCCTGACGGCGACCGAGCCCGTCTCGGCGTCGACCGTCAATTCGCTCGTCGACTGCGACGACGTGCATACGGGGTCGCTCGCGGGCGACCAGCCCGCGACATCCGCCTCGGTGAACTCCCATGCCGGGTCGTCGGGACCGACGGCGCCGCGGATGAACGTCTGCGAAGCCGCCGTGGTCGACGTCGGCGAGAGCGTGAAGTCGGTGACGCCGTCGCCGTTCGTGTCGCCGTACGAGAGGTTTCCGTCGTAGCGGAACGTCGTGCCGCCGATGTTGTCGGGGGCGAGCTGCTTGCGCACGATGATGGTGCCGGATTCGGGCGGGGGCGTGACCGCGTAGTAGTAGCAGAACACGTGCGTCTGCTGCGAGGCGAAGGTGACGTACTCGACGTTGTCGCCGTTGTAGGCATCCTGCGAACAGCGCAGCGCAGCGTAGCCGTACTGCTCCTGCTGCCCGTTGAGCGGCGAGGTCGGCGTGCCGCCCTGCACCCAGAGGCGGCCGCCCGTGCGCACGACCTCCGCCTGCGCGGGATCGAGCTCGACCGTGACCGCACCCTCGATCGTGCCGCCGTTGGGCTGGCCGGCGGCGTTCAGCTCTGGCGTCGACGCCTGCGTGACCACGTCGGTCGCGTACGCGTCGGTGACGGTGCTGAGGTTCAAGGTGGCCGGGGTCTTTCCCGTGTACCACTCGCCGATCGTGAAGCGCCAGCCGTCGAGCGGTCGGCAGTTCGGCGAGCCCGCGACCTCGTCGGCGACCGTGATGATGCCGTTGCTCGGATACGTCGTGTCGGGCCCGAGGTCGCGCAGGGACTCCTGGATGTTGTTCCTGGCCTTGTTCGCCATGACGTCGGTGTACTCGTCGCACTGGCGCGCCACGTACGTGACGAGCAGCGGGCGCACCGGTTCGGCGGTCGGCGCGATGACGATCGCCGACGCCGCGGCCGGCACCACGAACACGCCGACCAACCCCAGCGCTGCGACGATGGCGAACGTGCGACCCCGAACCCGCATGGAACCCCCTGATCCTGACGGTGTCCCCAACGTACCGTCGAGCACCGGCCGGCGGTAGAGCGACGGGTTCGGGGGGTTCGGCCTGCCGGCGCACGGCGGACACCGCCGGCATCCGCCGGCATCCGCCGGCCGCTGCCGGAATCAGGCCTC
This sequence comes from Agromyces sp. CF514, assembly GCF_900113185.1. Taxonomy (NCBI): domain Bacteria; kingdom Bacillati; phylum Actinomycetota; class Actinomycetes; order Micrococcales; family Microbacteriaceae; genus Agromyces; species Agromyces sp. CF514. The sequence continues at coordinate 183,897 of NZ_FOZD01000001.1, forward strand.
GGGAACCGGCATGCCGAACCGCTCGAGCGTGATGTCGACCGGCTCGGGGCCGCGCCGCACGCCGACGTCGAGGGCGTCGATGCGCGCGAGCTCGTCATCGGTCAGCTCGAAGTCGAACACGTCGAAGTTCTCGGCGATGCGGCCGGGGCTGACCGACTTCGGAATCGCCGAGCGGCCCTCCTGCAGGTGCCAGCGCAGCATGACCTGAGCAGGCGACTTGCCGTGCGCCGCCGCGATCTCGGCGATGGTCGGGTCGTCGAGCGTGCTGCCTCCCTGGCCCTCGCGATAGAAGGTGATGCCGCCGATCGGCGACCACGCCTGGTTCAGGATCCCGTGCTCCGCATCGAGCGCGAGCACCTCGCGCTGCTGGAAGAACGGATGCACCTCGATCTGGTTGACGGTCGGGACGACCTCGGCGACCGCGAGCAATGACTCGAGGTGCTCGGGCATGAAGTTGCTCACGCCGATCGCGCGCACCCGGCCGTCGGCATGCAGCCGCTCGAGCCCCCGGTACGCCTCGAGCGTGCGGTCGAAGGCCGTCGGCAGCGGCTGGTGCAGGATCAACAGGTCGATCTGGTCGAGGCCGAGCTTGCCGGCCGACTTGTCGAACGCGTGCAGGGTCTCGTCGTAGCCGTAGTCGCTGATCCAGACCTTCGTCTCGATGAAGAGGTCGTCGCGGTCGATGCCCGAGGCTGCGATCGCGTGGCCCACCTCGCGCTCGTTCTGGTAGGCCGCCGCCGTGTCGACGTGCCGGTAGCCCACCCGCAGCGCCTCGGCGACCGCGGCCTCGGTCTCGGCGGGTGCGGACTGGTAGACGCCGAAGCCCAGCGAGGGCATCTCGACGCCGTTGTTCAACGTGAGGGAGGGGATGATGCTCATGGACTCGACGCTACGCTCGCCGTCCGCGCGCCGGGAGGCCCCGTCGGTACCCGTCTCCTCGTTCCCATCCTTCCGGGATCCCCGTCGGGTCGCGCCCGGCCCCTAGTCTGGGCACGGGTCCCTGACCCAACCCCCACCGCCGACGAACGGAGTCCGCCATGCCAGCCGCCCTGATCGAGGTGCGCCGCGCGTACACCGTCGACGAGGAGGTCGCGATCATGGACGCCGTGCATGCGGCGCTCGTCGAGGCGTTCCGCATCCCGCCCGAAGACCGCGACGTGCGCCTGATCGCACATGCACCGCACCGGTTCGCCTGCTCGCCCGAGCTCGCCCGCCCCGAGTTGCGCACGCTGGTCACGATCGACTGCTTCGCCGGTCGCTCGGCCGAGGCCAAGCGCGCGCTCTACGCCGCCGTCGTCGACCGGCTCGAACCGCTGGGCATCCCGCGCGACCACGTCACGACGATCGTGCACGACATCCCCCGCGAGAGCTGGGGTCTCATGGGCGGCATCGCGGCGAGCGACCACGATCTCGGGTTCGACGTCGAGATCTGAGCGGATGCCGGTGGCGCGCGTTCCGCCGCGGGGCGGTCGGCCGCGGCATCCGCTCGTCCTCGTGGTTCGGCCCCGGCGCTTCGGTCAGCGTTCGGACCGACCGAGCGGGGTCCATCCGAACGGCACGGGCCCCGAGACATCCGCCCGCTCCTCATCGGCGGCCGCCGACCAGCCCTGGGCCGCATCGACGCCGTCGAACCCGCCGCGGGCGACGCGGAAGCCGAGGTCGTCGTGGTGCATGCGCGGTGCGCCGCCGCGACGAGCCGACGCCCGCACGTTCCACGCGTCGTCGGCGAACCCACCGCCGCGGAAGACGCGGTAGTCGTCGTACCTGGCCGGGTCGAGCAGGTCCCAGCACCACTCCCAGACGTTGCCGAGCGTGTCGAACAGGCCGAAGAGATTCGGATGCCGGCCGCCGACGTTCTGCGCCGAACCCACCCCGTCGGCGCTCGTCCACGCGATCTCGCGCAGCGGGCCGTAGTGCGGGGCGGTCGACCCCGCGCGGCACGCGAGCTCCCACTCGGACTCGGTCGGCAGACGGTATCCGTCGGAGTCGACGTGCCAGGTCACCTGTTCACCGTCGAACGAGTACGCCGGGTCGAGGCCCTCCCACTCGGAGGCCGCGTTGCAGAACCGCACGGCGCGCAACCAGCTGACGTCCACCGCTGGGCGCCGCGGATGCCCGGCCGTGATGCCGAGCATCTCCGCGAGCTGCTCCTGCGTGACCGCGTAGACGCCGATCTCGAACGCCTCGAGCTCGACCGTGCGATGGAGCTTGCGACGGGCGTCGTGCAACGTCACCGCACCCGCGGGGATGCGCGCCATCTCGAGGTCGGTCACCGAGGCAGTCTCGCACGCCGTTCGCTCTGGCCGGCCGGCTCGACGATCGGGATCGACGACGTGACCACCGCGTCGACGACCATCGAGCCGTCGGTCGGGCCGATGATCGCGATCGCCGTCGTCTCGGTCGGAACCGCGGGCTGCACGGGCAGCTTCGCGAGCCGTCGGTGCTCGCGCACGTAGGCCGGCACGAGCAGCAGGACCGCGCCGACCCACGCGAGCGGGTTGCTCAGCACGACGCCGACGAACCCGATGAGGCTGCCGAGCACGACTGCGGCGGCCACGCGCATGACGAGTTCGACGACGCCCGTCACCGTGGGCACGAGCGTGTGCCCGAGGCCCTGCAGGGCTCCTCGCAGCACGAAGAGCACGCCGAGCGCCGTGTAGCTCAGTCCGTTGATCACGAGCATGAGCGTCGCCTGGTGCACGACCGCGTCCGATCCGTCGCCCACGAAGAGCCGCACGATCGGCGTGCCGAACGCCACGAGCAGCGCGCCGAGCACGAGCCCGAACGCGATCGACATCCAGGTCGCCTGCACGACACCACGCCGGATGCGGTCGGGCCGCCCGCCGCCGAGGTTCTGGGCGGCGTACATCGACACGGCGAGGCCGAGCGACTGCAGCAGCGCGACCGCGAGGCCGTCGACGCGCGATGCGGTCGTGTAGGCGGCGACCGCGTCGGAGCCGAGTTCGTTGAGGGCGACCTGCACGGCCAGCGTGCCGATGGCGATGATCGACGCCTGGAAGCCCATCGGCAGGCCGAGCCGCAGGTGTTCGGCCAGGTCGGCGCGCGTGATGAGCCAGTCGGCCCTGCGCAGGTGCAGCACCGGCACGCGGCGCCGCACGTACTCGAGGCACATGAGCACCGAGACGGCCTGGGCGACGACGGTCGCGAGCGCGGCCCCGCCGACGCCCCAGTCGAGCGGGCCCACCATGAGCACCACGAGTCCGACGTTCAGGGCGCACGCGATGCTGAGGAAGACGAGCGGTGTACGGGAGTCGCCGATCGACCTGATGATCGCCGACAGGTAGTTGAACGCCATCATCGTCGAGGCACCGAGAAAGCTGACCTGCGTGTAGATCGTCGCCTCGTCGAGCAGTTCGGGCGGAGTCTGCATGAGCTCGAGCGCCGGCCGCGCGATGAGCGGTGCGACGACCGTGAGGAGCAGGCTCAGGATGCCGGTGAGCAGCGTCCCGGCCGCGACGGACCGCCGCACGGCCGCGTGGTCGCGCGCGCCGAACGCCTGCGCGGTCGGGATCGCGAAGCCTGAGGTCACGCCCCAGGCGAACCCGAGCAGCAGGAAGAGGAGGCTGCCCGTCGCGCCGACCGCGGCGAGCGAGTCGACGCCGAGGTGTCGCCCCACCACGATCGCATCGGCGAACTGGTAGAGCTGCTGCACCACGTTGCCGATCAGCAGCGGGATCGAGAAGAGGAGGATGACGCGCCAGGGGCGTCCCGTGGTCAGGGCGGTGGACATCGGTGGTGGCTTTCGCGGACGGGTGCGGTCGGGATGGGCGGTCCGCTCGGGCACCGCATCCCACAGTCTATCGAATCGATTCGATTTCGACAGCCCCGGCTCCCACGGGTTTGCGATGTCGGTGGCAGGCCCGATGCTCGCTCCATGAGCGATTTCGACTTCCTGTACGGCGAATGGACGGTCGCCAACCGGCGCCTGCGCCACCTGTTCGTCGGCAGCGACGAGTGGGACGAGTTCCCTGCGACCTCGTGGGCGCGGCCGCTGCTCGACGGGGTCGGCAATGTCGACGAGATGCACTGCCCGACGCAGGGCTGGTCGGGCGCGAGCATCCGGTTCCAGGACCAGCAGACCGGGGAGTGGTCGATCTACTGGGCCAACAGCAGTACGGGCACGCTCTTTCCGCCCGTCATCGGTCGATTCACCGACGGGCGCGGCGACTTCTACGGCGATGACACCCACGAGGGCCTGCCGATCAAGGCGCACTTCACCTGGTCGGACATCACGCCCGATTCGGCAAGGTGGCAGCAGGAGTTCTCGCGCGACGGCGGCGAGACCTGGGAGTGCAACTGGGTCATGGAGTTCAGCCGGGTCTAGCGTCCGGCCCGGCCATCGTGCGCGGTCGAACCGAGGCGCGGCTCGACCGCACCGGTCACATCATCGCGGTCGCGGCCCCGGCGATGTACGGCACGAGCCAGATGATCCAGACGACGAGGCTGAAGCGGTGGAACACCTGCTTCTCGCTCGGCCGGTTGCGCACCAGCACGATCACCGCCCAGACGAGGTGGATCGCCATGAGCACGATCGCGATCAGCCCCGTCACCGCCATCAGGGTGTCGAGCGGACCTGCGGCGACGCCCTCCGCTCGACGTTCACCGGCGATCGCGCTCATCAGGAGCGTTCCCGTGGTGTCTGCGGCAAGGCCGAGGGCGAAGAAGCCCGCGTGCCACCACTTGAGCGTGCGCTGGATGTGCTCGGCCCAGACACCGACGGTGTAGAACACGAGCGCGAGGGTGATGATGACGATGGCGAGGGTCAGCATGTGGCCGAGCGTAGTGCGAGGCACCCGCCGCCAGCACCCGACTTTCGGATGACGGCGCGGTTGCGCACCGGGGCCCAGGCTACGAGGAGAGGCGTCGATCCGGGCTCGCTGCGGCGTATCGCCGGGCGAGCGCCTGGATCGCCTCGGTCAGTTCGGCCGGGCCGTCGACGGTGAAGTCCTCGTCGAGCAGGGCGAGGTACACCGCGACGGTCATGGGATGGTCGGCGCCGGTGATCAGGACGCAGCGCTCGTCGTCGATCGCCTCGACGAGGCCGACCGAGGGATCGATCTTCTCGGCGACGACGGTGGCCGGCGCGTGCACGAGGACGCGGGCCCTGAACCGCCACCCGGCTGACGCGACGCCGCGCAGCACGTAGCCGGCGACGTCGTCGGCAGGCAGGCCGCGGGGCTCGAACCGTCGCCGGGTCGGCTGACGCAGGGTCATGCGGTCGACGCGGAAGCTGCGCCAGTCGTCGCGCTCGAGGTCGAACCCCACGAGGTACCAGCGGCGGCCCCAGCTGACGAGCCGGTACGGCTCCACCCGTCGAAGCGAGGCCTCGCCCTGGAACGGCGTGTACTCGAACCTCAGCCACTCGGTGCGCTGCACCGCCTGGGCGATCGTGGCGAGCGTCGGGGACTCGACGCGCGGCCCGCGGTCGCGGGCCTGCGGGGCGGTCGCCGCGGCCATCGCGTTCACCTGCTCGGCCAACTGACGCGGCAGCACGTGCTCGAGCTTCGCGAGAGCCCGCGCCGCGCTCGCGTCGATGTCGGCGACGGCGTTCGAGGTGACCTGGTGCAGCGCGATCGCGACGGCGATGCCCTCGTCGTCGTCGAGCATCAACGGCGGCAGGTCGGTGGCGCGGTCGAGGCGGTAACCGCCCGCTCGCCCGCTGGTGGCGTCGATGACGTAGCCGAGTTCGCGCAGGCGCCCGATATCCGAGCGGATCGTGCGGGTCGAGACATCCAGTCGGCCGGCGAGTTCGGTCGCCGACCAGTCGGGCCGCTGCCGGAGCAGCGCGAGCACCTGCAGCACGCGTGTCGCGGTCTGTTTCACGGGTCCCTCGATTCGCGGAAGCCATTCTTCCGCATTCATTTCTACCGTGAGGGCATGACGAACAGCGAGCCGAACGCCGGCATCAACCAGACCAGCTTCCCGACCACCGAGGCGAGCGACGACCAGGTCAGCCCGTTCACGTTCTCGATCCCCGCCGCGGATCTCCACGACCTGCACGAGCGTCTCGACCGCACGAGGTACACGACCGAGGTTCCGGGCGGCGACCCGGCGTACGGCGCGAGCCTCACCAAGGTGCGCGAGATGGCCGAGTACTGGCGAAACGAGTTCGACTGGCGCGCCGTCGAGGCGCGACTCGCCGCGTTCCCGCACTTCACGACGACCATCGACGGGCAGCCGATCCACTTCCTGCACGTGCGCTCGGCTGAGCCGAACGCCTTCCCGATCGTGCTCACGCACGGCTGGCCGGGGTCGTTCGCCGAGTTCGCCGACATGATCGGGCCGCTCGTCGACCCGGTCGCGCACGGCGGCCGCGCTGAGGACGCCTTCCACGTGGTGGTGCCGAGCTTCCCGGGCTACGCCTTCAGCGGCCCGGTCACCGAGGCCGGCTGGGGGTCCGCCCGCGTCGCGAAGGCGTGGGACACGCTCATGCAGCGACTCGGGTACGCGCGGTACGGCGCGCACGGCGGTGACGGCGGATCGTTCGTCGGTCGGGAGCTCGGAATCCTCGCCCCCGAGGGGCTCGTCGGCACCCACGTGCTGCAGCTGTTCTCCTTTCCGAGCGGCGACCCCGCCGAGTTCGAGCAGCTCGGACCGAAGGACTTCGAGGCGCTCGAGATCCTGAAGGACTTCGGCGAGATCTCGGCGTTCGCGTCGCTGCAGTCGACCAGGCCGCAGACGCTCGCGCACGCCCTCGCCGACTCCCCGGTCGGTCAGCTCGCCTGGAACGAGTTGATGGCGACGTTCGACCGGCCGACGGAGCTCAGCCGCGACCAGATCCTCACCCACGTCTCGCTGTACTGGTTCACCAACACCGCGGGCTCGTCGGCGCGCCAGTACAAGGAGGACGCGCGGTTCAACGCCGGCGAGGGCGTCGGCGCGCGGATCAACCACGCACCGACGGGCGTCTCGATCTTCAAGAACGACTTCCGGTCGATCCGCGTGTTCGCCGAGCGCGACAACGATCGGATCGTGTTCTGGAAGGAGCACGAGGTCGGCGGCCACTTCGCCGCCATGGAGGTGCCCGAGGTGCTCGTCGGCGACCTGCGCGAGTTCTTCCGCCCCCTGCGATGACCTGAAGTCACGGCTGGGAGCCGCGGTGCTACGCCTGCACCATGTCGGCGAACCGCGAGAAGTGGCCGTGGAACGCGACCGTGATGGTGCGGGTCGGGCCGTTGCGGTGCTTGGCCACGATCAGGTCGGCCTCGCCGGCACGGGGGCTGTCGCGCTCGTAGGCGGCCTCGCGGTGCAGCAGGATCACCATGTCGGCGTCCTGCTCGATCGAGCCCGACTCGCGCAGGTCGCTGAGCGCGGGCATCTTGTCGGCGCGCTGCTCGGGGCCACGGTTCAGCTGCGACAGGGCGATGACGGGAACCTGGAGCTCCTTCGCGAGCAGCTTCAGCGCACGCGAGAACTCCGAGACCTCCTGCTGGCGGCTCTCGACGCGCTTGCCGCTCGTCATGAGCTGCAGGTAGTCGATGACCACCATCTTGAGGCCCACGCGCTGCTTGAGACGACGGCACTTCGCGCGGATCTCGACGAGCGTCATGTTGGGGGAGTCGTCGATGTAGAGGGGCGAGTCGTTGATGCGGCCGCGGGTCGACGCGATGGTGGTCCAGTCGCGGGAGTCGACCGTTCCCTTGCGCATGTTCTGCAGGGGAACGGATGCCTCGGCCGAGAGCAGGCGCATGGCGATCTCGCTCTTGCCCATCTCGAGGCTGAAGAACACGGCGGGCATGTCGTTGGTGATCGCGGCCGCGCGGGCGAAGTCGAGCGCGAGCGTCGACTTTCCCATGGCGGGGCGAGCGGCGACGATGATCATCTGGCCGGGATGGAACCCGTTCGTCAGGTCGTCGAGATCGGCGAATCCGGTCGGCACTCCGGTGAACTTGCCGTCGGTGTGCGAAGCCGCCTCGATCTCGTCGAAGGCCGCGGCCACCGCGTCGGAGAGGGGCACGTAGTCTTCGGTCTCGACCGATCCGGTGACGGAGTAGATCTCGGCCTGCGCGTTGTTGACGAGGTCGACGACCTCGCCCTCGCCCTGGTAGCCCATCTGCACGATGCGGGTGCCGGCTTCGACGAGGCGGCGGAGCAGCGCGCGCTCGGCCACGATCGACGAGTAGAAGCCGGCGTTGGCCGCCGTCGGCACGAGGCTCGTGAGCGTGTGCAGGTACTCGACGCCGCCCGCGCGCTGCAGTTCGCCGGTCTTGGTGAGCTCGTCGGTGACCGCGATGACGTCGGTCGGCTCGCCGTGGGAGTAGAGCGTGAGGATCGCGTTGAACACGACCTCGTGCTTGGGCACGTAGAAGTCGACGCCGCGGACCGTCTCGATCACGTCGGCGACGGCGTCTTTCGAGAGCATCATGCCGCCGAGGGCGCTCTGCTCGGCGAGGAGGTCGTGCGGGGGAACGCGTTCGCCGCGGCGGGCTTCACCGTCGTCGGCCGGTTCGGCGAGCCCGATATGCGCGATCGACAACTCCATGACCTCCGGTTCCAGCCCTCGGGCCGCATGCGTGCGCGCCCACGACCGAGTCTCGGCGGAACCACTGACATGGGGTTCCGACACTCGAGAATCCAGGTGATCGAAGGACGCTGCTTCACGATATGGAAGTGATCTCCACAGCACAACCCAGCCTGTGGATAACTCTGGGGAGAATCTGGGCGAAACGCCGCGGAACATGTGCAATCAGCCTGTGGATATCTGTGGAAATAGTGTGAATTACACGGGTTGAATTTAGACCTGATCAGGAATTTACGCTTTCCACACCTGTGTGGAAAAAGTTCTTGAGAACTCCACGTCTCCCCACACCCCACCTGTGCACAACAGTCACAGGCAACACTGAAGATTCCTTGCGTTCGGGCACCTGCCGACGCGGGAATCCGCCGCTTCGAGGCACCACGCGAGGAACGCGAAACGGCGGTCCGGGCCGAAGCCCGAACCGCCGTTCGTCGTGCGTGCGCGAATTACTTCGCGGCGACCACCTGGAGGGTGATCGTGGCCGAGAGCTCGTCGTGCAGGCGCACGACGGCCTCGTGGTCGCCGATCGACTTGATCGGCGTGGTGATCGTGACCTTGCGCTTGTCGACCGAGCCGAGGCCTGCGGCCTCGACTGCAGCTGCGACATCCGAGGTCTTGACGGAACCGAAGAGGCGACCGCCGACGCCGGCCTTGACGGCCAGCTTGACCTTGCCCGACTCGAGCTTGGCCTTGAGGGCCTGCGCGTCTTCGAGCGAGTGCAGAGCGCGAGCCGCACGGGCGGCCTTGATCTGGTCGACCTGCTTCTCGCCACCGCGGGTCCACGGAGTCGCGAAGCCCTGGGGAACGAGGTAGTTGCGTGCGTAGCCGTTCTTGACCTCGACCACGTCGCCGGCGGCACCGAGGCCGGAGACCTCGTGCGTGAGAATAACCTTTGCCATTGTCGTGCTCCTTAGCGGCCGGAGCCCGAGTAGGGCAGGAGGGCCATCTCGCGCGCGTTCTTCACGGCGCGGGCGATGAGGCGCTGCTCCTGCACGGAGACACCGGTGATGCGGCGGGCGCGGATCTTTCCACGCTCCGAGATGAACTTGCGAAGGGTCGCAACGTCCTTGTAGTCGATGATGCCGACCTTGATCGACTTCGCCGGGGCGGCGTTCTTCGCGCCCTTCCCGCGGCTCGGCTTGCGGCGATCGCCGCTGCTCTTTCCAGCCATTGGATTTCCTGTCTGATTGAAAAACGATGTGTGATCGGATGCCGCGGCTGGCGGCACACGTTCACCGGCCGTGAGGCCTAGAAGGGCGTCTCGTCGCCGTAGTTCGTTCCGGGCGTGTTCCACACGTCGCCGCCGCCCGACTGGGCTGCAGGAGCGCTGGGGGCCCAAGCGTCGTCGGACTGACCGCCGCCGCCCCCGTAGGAGTTGCCGCCGCCGCCGACCGCACCGCGGTTGGACTGTGCACGCGTGATGGAAGCCGTTGCGTACCGGAGCGAGGGACCGATCTCGTCGATCTCCAGCTCGATGGTGGTGCGCTTCTCGCCTTCCTTCGTCTCGTAGGAACGCTGCTTGAGACGTCCGGTAGCGATGACCCGGGAACCCTTGGTGAGTGAACCCGCCACGTGCTCGGCGAATTCACGCCAGCAGCTCGCGCGCAGGAACAGCGCTTCGCCGTCCTTCCACTCGTTCGCCTGACGGTCGAACGTACGGGGAGTGGAAGCGATGGTGAAGTTGGCAACCGCCAGACCGCCCTGCGTGTAACGCAGTTCGGGATCTGCCGTGAGGTTGCCCACCACGGTGATGATGGTCTCGCCTGCCATGGGGACTAGGCGTCCTTCTTGGCCGAAGCGGCAGCCTTCTTGGCGGCCTTCTCTTCCTGAGCCTTCGCGTGAGCGGCGACCTGGGCGATGCCCTCTTCGGCGCGAAGCACCTTCGTGCGCATGACTGCCTCGCTGAGGTTCAGCTGGCGGTCGAGCTCATCGGTGGTCTTGGACTCAGCGGTGAAGTCGACGACGGCGTAGATGCCTTCGTTCTTCTTGTTGATCTCGTAGGCCAGGCGACGCTTTCCCCAGATGTCGACCTTGTCGACGGTGCCGCCATCATTGCGGATGACGTTGAGGAACTTGTCGAGGCTGGGAGCAACGGTGCGCTCATCGATCTCGGGATCGAGGATAACCATCAGCTCGTACTGGTGCATGACTAACCCACCTCCTTCGGACTCAAACGGCTGCAGGATCTCTGCAGCAGGAGGGTTGTGCATACGCCGCCCGAGGAGGCCTCACATTCGAGGCGCACGGGCAACCTTGACAGTCTAACGGATGCTGCGTGCCGACGCCATTCGAGTGCATGGACCCCGTTCGGTGCGCCGGGTCAGGCGTCGCGGGCCGCCCACCATGCGCGCAGGCGCTGCTCGGCGACATCCGCTCCGATGGGGCCCTCGTCGAGCCGCACCTCGAGCAGGTACCGGTAGGCCTCGCCGACGACCGGTCCGGGCGGAATGGCGAGCAGGCGCATGATGTCCGCACCGTCGAGTTCGGGGCGCACGGCTGCGAGCTCCTCCTCTTCGGCGAGCACGGCGATGCGCTCCTCGAGGTCGTCGTAGGCGAATCCGAGGCGGTCCGCCTTGCGCCGGTTGCGGGTCGTGACATCCGCCCGGGTGAGGATGTGCAGGCGCTCGAGCTGGTCGCCCGCGTCGCGCACGTAGCGTCGAACGGCCGAGTCGGTCCACGCGGCATCCGCATAGCCGAAGAACCGCAGGTGCAACTCGATGAGGCGCGAGACCGCGGCGATCGTGTCGTTGTCGAAGCGCAGCTCGCGCAGTCGCTTGCGGGCGAGCTTCGCGCCGACGACGTCGTGGTGGTGGAACGACACCGCACCGCCCGACTCGAGGCGGCGCGTGTTCGGCTTGCCGATGTCGTGGAGCAGCGCCGCGAGGCGCACGACGAGGTCGGGGGAGTCGAGGTTGCCGCGCGAGACCTCGTAGTCGATGGCCTGGTCGAGCACGGTCAGCGAGTGCTCGTAGACGTCCTTGTGGTGGTGGTGCTCGTCGACCTCGAGGCGAAGGGCCGGCACCTCGGGCAGCACGCGCTCGGCGAGGCCCGATTCGACGAGCAGGCGGATGCCGCCGCGGGGCGACGACGTGAGCAGCAGCTTCGAGAGCTCGTCGCGCACGCGTTCGGCCGAGATCCGGTCGATCTCGGGAGCGAGGGTCGTGAGCGCTGCACGCGTGCCCTCCTCGACCTCGAACCCGAGCTGCGCCGAGAAGCGCGCGGCGCGCAGCATGCGCAGCGGGTCGTCGCCGAACGAACGCTCGGGCGCCGCAGGCGTGCGCAGCGTCTGCGCGAGCAGGTCCTCGACACCGCCCGTCGGGTCGACGAGCTCGAGCTTCGGAAGCCGCAGTGCGAGCGAGTTGACCGTGAAGTCGCGGCGCACGAGGTCGCCCTCGAGGCTGTCGCCGAAGACCACCTCGGGCTTGCGCGACGCACCGTCGTAGGCGTCGGCGCGGTAGGTCGTGATCTCGACCTGCTCGCCCGCGATCTTCGCGCCGATCGTGCCGAAGGCGCGACCGATGTCCCAGTGCGCCTCGGCGATCGGCTTCACGACCGCGAGGATCTCGTCCGGCGTGGCGTCGGTCGTGAAATCGAGGTCGTTGACCGCCCGGCCGAGGAACGCGTCGCGAACCGGGCCGCCGACGAGGGCCAGCTCGAACCCGGCCCGCTCGAACGCCGAGGCGAGCTTCGAGACCGTCGGCGACGAGGCGAGCTCGCCCAGACGTTCAAGGGCTGCCGCGACACTCTGCATGTGCTCCATGTTAAGCGGGACGGATGCCGCGGGCGGCTCGCTCGCTCGACCGCACCGCCCGCGGGCCTGCCGGCCTGCTGCATCCGCTCCTCGGCGAAGCTGTGCAAACACGCACAATCGGGGGCCTGCCACGCCGTAGAATCCCTGCATGGCCGACTCGAATGCTGCGCGTCGTCGCGCCCGCAGGCGAGTCGGTTCCACCGGCGCGACAGGCGTGCGCCGCACCCTCATCGTCACTGGCGCCTGCGTCGCCGCCGCGACCCTGGCGCTCCTGCCGTTGAGCACGGCCACCGATGCCGACGGGCCCGTGCACGATTTCCGAGACGTGCTGTTCGGCACCGAGAACGCCACAGATCCAGAGGCCGCCTCCGACGCCGGCGCTTCGAGCAGCACGTCCATGCTGCGCTCGGTCGACCCCGAAGGCGGAGCCGAGGGCGTGGTGCTGAGCATCGCGCCGACGCTGGCCTCGACCTTCACGCTCGGCACCGCAGAGACGCCGGTCACGATCATGGTCGAACTCGAGAACCGCAGCGGGGGCTCCGTCGCCGCTGGCGAGGTCCGCCTCGTGCGCGCGTCGTCGTCGATCGACGACGACGCCGAGCTCGACGCGTGGCTCGCCGCCCCGAGCACCGGCTCCGGATTCGGGTCGAGCAGCATCGTCCTCGGTGAGGCGGCATCGCGGCCCGTCGCGGCCGGCGGCACCACCCAGGTCGCGTTTACGGTTCCCTCCTCGGCGTTCGCCGACATCGCGGGCTCGCCGGTCATCGGCATCGGCGCCGAACTGGTCAGCGGCGAGACGGTCACCTCGACGGGCACCGCGTCCTTCGCGAACACGGCCGTCCCCTCGACCGGCACGCCGCTCGCCATGGTCGCGCCGATCACCGTGCCGGCGTCGTCCTCGGGCCTCATCGCCAGCGAAGACCTCGAGGCCTGGACCTCGGCCACCGGGCTGCTCACGCGACAGCTCGACGCGCTCGACGGCCGCCAGATCGCGATCGGCATCGACCCCCGGATCATCGCCTCGATCCGCGCGCTCGGCACCTCCGCCCCGCCGAGCGCCACCGAATGGCTCGGCCGTCTCGCCGCCGTTCCGAACGAGACGTTCCCCCTGGCCTACGCCGACGCCGACCTCGCGCTGCAGGCCCAGATCGGGCTCTCCGCACCGCTGCTGCCGACTTCGTTCGCCGACGTGCTCGATCCCGACCTGTTCGTCGCCGACCCGACGACCGAGCAGGGCACCGGGCAAGACGACGCCGAAGCCGCGGCGGCCGAGCCGACCGACCCGACGGCGACCCCGACTGCGCCGCCGACAGACGGCGCCCCGACCGTTCCGAGCACCGAAGAGCTGCTCTCCTGGTCGTACACGCGCACCGACATCGCGTGGCCGGGCGACACCACCGTCTCCACCGGCAACCTCTCGTTCTTCAACGCCGCTGGACTCACGACCACGGTGCTCGACGCCTCGAACGTCGCCCCGCTCGCGGGGGCCCGCGCCTCCGCCCTGGTCGACGGCGGCACCGCGATCGTGTCCGACGCGGAGATCACCGAGGCCATCCGGGCCGGGTCCATGGCCGAGACCGACCTCGAGCTGCGCGACGCCGCAGGCGAGGTGCTGGCACGCGCTGCGCTCGACGCGGACCCGAGCTCCGCGAGTGCGCCGCTGCTCGCGACGTTCGGCCGCCAAGACGGCCAGGTCTCCGACCGCCTCGGCGACCTGGTCGATGAGATCGCGACGAACCAGTTCGTGACGCTCACCGGGCTCGCGCAGGCCATCGGCGCCCCGCCGACGCCCCGCACCCTGGTCGACTCGAGCGAGGCCGAGTCCCGCCGTGCGCTGGCCTCGGACATGGTGTCGGTCGAGACCGAGGTAGACGAGTTCGCCACGGTGCTCGACGAGCCGACCGACCTCACCGGACCGGTTCGCCGAGACCTGCTCGCCCTGCTCGACGTCGGCTGGCTCGACCGGTCCACCGAGTGGAGCAGCGCATCCTTCGACTGGCTGGCCGCGCAGCACGACGTCGTCGACTCGATCTCGGTCGTGCCGAGCAGCACCGTCCTCGTCGTCGCGAGCGAGACCGGCATCCCGATCACCGTGCAGAACGCCTCGGTGTTCCCGGTCACGGTCGAGGTCGTCGTCGAGCCCTCCAACGGGCGCCTCGTCGTCGACGAGCCCGTGCAGGTGACCGTCGAGCCCGAGTCCCGCAACACCGTGAGCGTGCCCGTCGCGGCCGGCGTCGGCAACGGAGAAGTGCGCCTCGCCGTGTCCCTGCGCTCCGTCACCGGCGTATCGGTCGGCTCGACGGTCGTGATCACCGCCGACGTCCGCGCCGATTGGGAGGGGCTCGGCGCGACGTTCCTCGCAGGCGTCCTCGTGCTCGTCTTCGGCATCGGCCTCTGGCGCAACATCCGCCGCCGTCGCCGTGCACGGGCAGCGGATGCCTCGACGGCCAAAGGCGCCTCGACCGACGCCGACCCGATCGTCCCCGCCGACGAAACCAGTGACGAGCCCACGCACCAACCCGGCGACGAACCCGCCGCGGAGCCGAGCGGCGAAGCGGCGGCGACCGAGGCCGATGCCGAGACGCACGCCGGGGCACCCGCACCGTCCGCGGGTACCGCGGCCGTCGACCCTTCCGAACCCACCGAAACGAGCGAACGCCGCGATGACTGAAGACCGCATCGGGCGCGCGAGCCTGTTCCTCGCATCCGGAACGATCGTCTCGCGAGTCCTCGGCTTCGTGAAGGCGATCGTGCTCGCCTCGACGATCGGTGCGGCCGGGGCTGGCGCGAACGCGTTCGCGATCGCCAACCAGCTGCCGAACACGATCTACGTGGTCGTCGCCGGTGGCGTGCTCAGCGCCGTCATCGTGCCCCTGATCGTTCGCGCCGGTCGACACGACGACGGCGGCGCCGCGTACATCAACAAGCTCATCACGCTCGGCATGGTGGTCCTGGCCGCAGCGACCCTGCTCGCGCTCGCGCTCGCACCGGTGCTCACGTTCCTGATCGGCGGCACGCGCCTGTCGCCCGCGACGCTCGCCCTGGCGATCTCCTTCGCCTGGTGGTGCCTTCCGCAGATCTTCTTCTACGGCCTCTACTCGCTGCTCGGAGAGGTGCTCAACGCGCGGCGGGTGTTCGGGCCGTTCACCTGGGTTCCGGTGCTCAACAACATCGTGGCCCTGATCGGTCTCGTCGCGATGATCGCCATCTACGGCGCTGATCCGAGCGGTGCACGAAGCGCGAGCGACTGGTCATCCGGAATGGTCGCCCTGCTCGCAGGGTCGGCAACACTCGGCGTCGCCTCGCAAGCCCTGATCCTCTTCGTGTTCTGGCGACGAGCCGGCCTCCACTATCGGCCCGATTTCGGCTGGCGCGGCATCGGCCTTCGCGCCACAGGCAAGCTCGCCGGCTGGACCTTCGGCATGCTGCTGCTGTCGACGTTCGCCGGAATCATCGAGACCAACGTCTCGGGCGGTTCCGCTGATTCGCGCGACGAGGCGTCGATCGCGGTGCTGCAGAACGCCTGGCTGATCTTCATGCTGCCGCATTCGGTGATCACGGTCTCGATCGCGACCGCGTACTTCACGCGGATGAGCGAGCACGCCGCCGTCGACAAGCTCGACGAGGTGCGAACCGACGTGTCGAGTGCGATCCGCGGCGTGACGGTCATCATCGCCCTCGCAGCGATCGGCCTCATGGTCGTCGCGTACCCCTTCGCCTCGTTGTTCACGGACTCGTTCACGCTCACGGCGGCGATGGGCAACGTGATCATCGCCTACGTCGCGGGCCTGGTCGGGTTCAGCATCCTCTTCATCTTGCAGCGCACGTTCTATGCCCTCCACGACACGAAGACGCCCTTCTTCTTCACCCTGTTCCAGGTCGTCCTGTTCACGATCGGCGCGCTCTCGTGCATCGCCCTGCCCAGCGAGTGGACGGCGTTCGGCATCGCCCTCGTCACGACCCTCGCAGGAACGGCCCAGCTCATCCTCGCCGCGTGGCTGCTCCGCCGACGGCTCGGCACCCTCGACGGCCGTCGGATCGCCATCGCGCTCGGGCGATCGGCGCTCGCGCTCATCCTCCCGGCGATCGCCGGAGTCGCACTGCTCGTGGCGCTCGGGGGACTGACCTCAGGCGGCTATGCGGTCTCGAGCTTCGTCGGCAGCCTCGTCTCGATGGTCATCATCGGCGTCGTGATGTCCGGCCTCTACTTCGGCGGACTGTGGTTGCTGCGCTCTCCCGAGTTCCGCGGCTTCGCCGAGCCGGTCATCGCCCGCCTGCGCCGCAGCTGAGCACCGCCGCCCGCCCCGAAGGCACTCGCGATCGCCGCCTCGGGGTGGTGCTGCCGTCCGACGCGCGTCGAGGCATCCGTCACATACCGCGTGCGCCCCGGGCTCCGGAATACGCGACGCCTAGACTGTGTTGACCATGTCGGTGCCTCCGATCGACTCGATCGATCCGGAAGCCACGAACCACCGAACGACGACAGGAGCTTCCTTGCGCGACATCATCATCATCGGCTCGGGTCCCGCGGGCTTCACCGCGGCGATCTACGCAGCCCGCGCAGAACTCAAGCCCCTGCTCATCGCGAGCTCCGTCGAGATCGGCGGCGAGCTGATGAACACGACCGAGGTCGAGAACTTCCCCGGCTTCCCCGAGGGCATCATGGGCCCCGACCTCATGGGCAAGCTCCAGGCGCAGGCGGAGCGCTTCGGCACCGAGGTCGTCTACGACGACGTCGTGTCGCTCGACATCGACGGCCCCGTCAAGCGCGTCACGCTCGGCAACGGCGAGACCCACGAGGCCGCAGCGCTCATCTACGCGACCGGCTCGGCCTACCGCAAGCTCGGCCTCCCCGAAGAAGACATCCTCTCGGGCCACGGCCTCTCGTGGTGCGCGACGTGCGACGGCTTCTTCTTCCGCCAGAAGACCATTGCGGTCGTCGGCGGCGGCGACTCGGCCATGGAAGAGGCGACCTTCCTCACTCGCTTCGCCGACAAGGTCTACGTGATCCACCGCCGCGACTCGCTCAAGGCGTCGAAGATCATGCAGCAGCGCGCGGCCGACAACGAGAAGATCGAGTTCGTCTGGAACTCCGAGGTCGCCGCGATCCAGGGTGAGACCGCCGTCACCGGTGTCACCCTTCGCGACACGATCACCGGCGAAGAGCGCCTGCTCGAGCTCGACGGCCTGTTCGTCGCGATCGGCAACGACCCCCGCACGCACCTCGTGCACGGCAAGCTCGATCTCACGCCCGAGGGCACCATCTGGGTCGACGGGCGCACGTCGAAGACCTCACTGCCCGGCGTGTTCGCCGCCGGCGATGTCATCGACCCGCACTACCGTCAGGCCATCACGGCCGCCGGCTCCGGCACGGTCGCTGCGCTCGACGCCGAGCACTACCTCGCGGCGCAGGGCAACACGGTCGCCGCCGAAGCGCTGCTCGAGAACGAATTCGCCGCGGTCGACTGACCCGCGACGTCCAACCGATTCAACCAAGGAGACATCCATGACTGCACGTGCCGTGACCGAGGCGACCTTCGAGCAGGAAGTCCTGAACAATGACAAGGCCGTCCTCGTCGACTTCTGGGCCGAGTGGTGCGGACCGTGTCGTGCGGTCAGCCCGATCCTCGACCAGATCGCGACCGAGCACGCCGACAAGCTTGACATCGTCAAGCTCAACGTCGACGAGAACCCGCAGCTCGCGATGAAGTACCAGATCACCGCGATCCCCGCGTTCAAGGTCTTCGAGAAGGGCGAGGTCGTCAAGACCGTCATCGGCGCGAAGCCGAAGCCCGCACTCGAGGCCGACCTCGCCGCCTACATCGCGTAGTCGGCAGCCTCGTAACGCTTCGAGACCCGCCCGGCACAAGCCGGGCGGGTCTTTCGCATCTCCAAGGCGCGGTACGCCACGGATGCCACGGCATCCCATCTGGCCTGCTTCGCGAAGCGACATCGGGCGGGCTCGCCCGCTCGCGGCAATTAGCATGGAACGATCCCTGAACAGAACGGATGAACCCTCGTGACCTCTGACGGCGTCCCCCAGCGGACCGGCAACAACCTCGACCCGTGGTACGCGAACTACGCCGAGCGAGCCGCCGGCCTGGCCGCCTCCGAGGTCCGAGCCCTGTTCGCCGTCGCGTCGCGGCCCGAGGTCGTCTCGCTCGCCGGTGGTATGCCGTTCGTCTCCGCGCTTCCGCAGGATCTCATCGTGTCCTCGATGGAACGCGTCATGCGCACCGACGGCCCGACGGCACTGCAATACGGCTCGGGCCAGGGGGTTCCCGCCCTGCGCGAGCACATCCTCGACGTCATGGCGCTCGAGGGCATCCACGGTTCGGTCGACAACGTCGTGACCTCCACGGGATCGCAGCAGGCGCTCGATCTCGTCGCGAAGCTCTTCATCGATCCGGGTGACGTGATCCTCGCCGAATCGCCGAGCTACGTCGGCGCGCTCGGCGTCTTCCGGTCCTACCAGGCGAACGTCGTCCACGTCGCCATGGACGAGGACGGCCTGATTCCCGAGGCGCTCCGCCAGACGATCGCGCACCTGCGAGGGCAGGGTCGTCGCATCAAGTTCCTCTACACGATCCCGAACTTCCACAACCCGGCCGGCGTCACGCTGTCGGCCGAGCGTCGACCTGAGATCCTCGAGATCTGTCGTTCCAACGAGATCCTCGTCCTCGAGGACAACCCCTACGGCCTGCTGCACTTCGACGAGCCGGCGCCCAACGCCCTGCGCTCGCTCGACCCCGAGGGCGTCATCTATCTCGGCTCGTTCTCGAAGACGCTCGCACCGGGCTTCCGGGTCGGATGGGCGCTCGCGCCCCACGCGATCCGCGAGAAGCTCATCCTCGCCGCAGAATCGGCGATCCTCTCACCCAGTTCCTTCAGTCAGCTCGTCGTGTCCGAATACCTCTCGACGACCGACTGGCGGGCGCAAATCGACACCTTCCGCGGCGTCTATCGTGAGCGCAAGGACGCCATGATCGAGGCGTTGGGGGAGTACCTGCCCCAGTTGAGCTGGACCAACCCCAAGGGCGGGTTCTACGTCTGGGTCACCATGCCCGATGTGCTCGACTCGAAGCAGATGCTTCCGCGTGCGGTGAAGGAACTCGTCGCGTACACGCCCGGCACGGCCTTCTTCGCCGACGGGCGCGGGCGCCACGCCATGCGCCTCTCGTTCTGCTATCCGACACCCGACGCGATCCGGGTCGGCATCCGCCGGCTCGCGACCGTCGTCAATGGCGAACTCGATCTGCTCGACACCTTCGCCGGCACCGGCCCACTGCAGCTCCCCACCCAGCCCGGCATCGAGCTGGCCCCTCCGACCGACCTCAAGTAGTGGAGAAAAGCCCAGATCATGAGTGATTCCAGCGGTCTGTACGTCGTCGTCCTCGCAGGTGGCATCTCCCACGAGCGAGATGTCTCTCTTCGGTCGGGTCGCCGGGTCGCCGACGCCCTCGCGGCTGCCGGCCACCGTGTCGTGCTTCGCGATCCGGATGCCGGCCTGTTGCCCTTCCTCGCGAGCGAGCGCCCCGACGTGGTCTTCCCCGCCCTGCACGGCTCGAGCGGCGAAGACGGATCCCTGCTCGGGCTCCTCGATGCCATCGGCATCCCGACCGTCGGATCGAACGCCGCCGCGGCGCGGCGCGCCTGGTCCAAGCCCATCGCGAGCTCGCTCATCGGAGCATCCGGCGCTTCGGTACCGGCTTCGATCGTGCTCTCGCACGAGTCGTTCCGAGAGCTCGGAGCGTCGGGCGTCCTTCGCGTCGTCCGCGAGGCCCTTCCCGGCGATCTGGTCGTGAAGCCCGCGATGGGCGGATCGGCACAGGGTGTGAGCATCGTCACCGATCCGAACGACCTGCCCCGCGCCATGGTCGATGCCTTCACGTACGCCGACATCGTGGTGATCGAGCGTCGCATCGTCGGCACCGAGATCGCAGTCGGTGTCGTCGACACCGGCGATGGGCCAGTCGCACTCACCCCCGTCGAGATCCAGCCCACCAACGGGATCTACAGTTTCCAGGCGAGGTACAACGCGGGGGAGACCACGTTCTACGCGCCTTCACGCCTCGACCCTGCTGCCATCGAGACCGTCGCCGCGGCCGCGATCCATGCCCATCTCACGCTCGGCCTTCGCGACATCTCACGCGTCGACTTCATCGTCGACGCAGCGGGTGTGCCGTGGTTCCTCGAAGCGAACGTGCTGCCGGGGCTGACGGAGACCTCGCTCGTTCCGCTCGCGATCGAGGCGTCCGGTACCGATGCCGCGACGACGTACTCCGGTCTCGTTCACGTGGCTGCCGCTCGGGCCGTGCGGACCGCGAACGTCTGAGTCGACTGAGCCGCGCACGGAACTCCCGCGCTAAGGAGAATGGCACCCGATCGGTTCAGATCGGGTGCCATTTCTCGTTGATTTCAGTTCGTCAGGAACGATCCTGAGCGCGAACTCGAGTCACACGCCATCGAGCTCCTCGCCCAGATCCGTGAGAATCCGGCGGAGGTCCTGCACTGTGGCGAAATCGATGCTGATCTGGCCTTTTCGCGCACCGAGCGCGATCCTGACACGCGTGTTGAGTCGATCGCCCATGCGTGTGGCCAAGTCATCGAGAAAGTCCTGTCGCTTGCCGGCGGCCGGCTTGATGCGCGGCGCAGTCGGAGCCTGCGTCGTCGCGGCGGCTTCGGCCGCTCGAACGGAAAGTTCCTCGTTCACGATCTTGTCTGCGAAACGCTGCATGGTCGTGGTGTCGCCGCCGGTCGCCAGGATCGCCCGGGCGTGACCCGCGCTCAAGACGCCTGCTGCGACTCGAAGTTGCACCGGCTCGGGGAGCTTCAGGAGCCGGAGGGTGTTGGAGATCTGAGGACGCGACCGACCGATGCGCGTCGCGAGCTCCTCTTGGGTGATGCCGAAGTCCGCGAGGAGTTGCTGATACGCGGATGCCTCTTCGAGCGGATTGAGCTGCGAGCGGTGCAGATTCTCGAGGAGGGCATCGCGAAGCATGTCCTCGTTCGCAGTGTCCTTGACGACCGCGGGGATCGAGTCGAGGCCGGCTGCCTTGGTGGCCCGAAGTCGGCGCTCGCCCATGACGAGCTCGTACTTGCCTGCCAGGTCGGGGTGGGGCCGCACGACGATCGGCTGGAGCACGCCGAACTCGCGCACGGAGTGCACGAGCTCCGCGAGGTCGTCGGGATCGAACACACTTCTCGGCTGCACCGCGTTGGGAACGATGTCTTCGGGGTTCAGTCGGGCGAGGTGAGCCCCGGGAACAGCGAGCAGTTCGGATTCGACAGCCTGCTCGATCACGGCAACAGATGCCACGGGGGCTGCATCGGCACCCGGGAAGAAGACATCGACCGGTCGCGCGGCCCCTTCCTGAGTGTCGCTGGAGGGAATGAGCGCCCCGATGCCCCGCCCGAGACCAGTTCGCTTCGTGGCCATCAGATTCCTTCCTTCTGCGCTTCGAGTGCCGCGATCGCCGCTCGCTGGGCGATCTCCGCGGCGGCCTCACGGTACGACAGTGACCCAGATGATGAGTAGTCGTAGCTGATGACGCTCTGGCCGTAGCTCGGCGCCTCGGAGACACGCACTGAGCGGGGGATGATCGTCTCGAGTGTCTGCTCGGGGAAGTGGTCGCGCACTTCCTGCGCCACCTGCTGCGCCAGATTCGTCCTCGAGTCGTACATCGTCAAGAGGATGGTCGAGAGTCGCAGCTCAGGATTCAGGTGCTTCTCGATCAGCTCGATGTTGCTGAGCAACTGCGACAGACCCTCGAGCGCGTAGTACTCGCACTGGATCGGGATCAGAACCTCACGGGCTGCGACGAAGGCGTTGATCGTCAGCAGGCCGAGCGACGGCGGACAGTCGATGAAGACGTAGTCGTACGGACGGCTCATCTGCGCGAGGTGCTTGTCGATCGCGCGACGCAAGCGCTGCTCGCGGGCAACGAGTGAAACGAGTTCGATCTCGGCTCCGGCGAGATGGATGGTGGCCGGCACGCAATCGAGGCGTTCGTGTTCGG
The DNA here is from genome assembly GCF_900113185.1 of Agromyces sp. CF514. Classification (NCBI taxonomy): domain Bacteria; kingdom Bacillati; phylum Actinomycetota; class Actinomycetes; order Micrococcales; family Microbacteriaceae; genus Agromyces; species Agromyces sp. CF514. Next base: position 206,206 of record NZ_FOZD01000001.1, read on the forward strand.
TCGACGGTCGAACGACCTCGGCGAGTTCGAGATCGGCGACCAGCACTTCGTACACGCTCTTCTGATCCGAACGGTGATCGACGCCCAAGGCTGTCGAGGCATTGCCTTGGGGGTCGAGGTCGACCACGAGCACGTGCGCTCCCGACCGGGCGAGTGCTGCAGCCAGGTTCACCGCCGTGGTCGTCTTGCCGACTCCGCCCTTCTGGTTCGAGATCGTGAAGACACGCGTATTCGCCGGCAGCGGCAGCACCGCGGTTTCGAGAGCGATGCGCCGACGAGTCTCGTCGGCAATCTGGTCAGCCAGGGGAGTTCCTCCGTATTCGGAAGGCGTTTCACGTGAAACGCCCGGTGCATGCGTGCCCTGTGACTGCGGCAGCAGGACTGCCGGCACAGGCGCGAGTGGTGAGTGAGGGTCGACGAGTGCGCCGCCCAGAGTCTGCGGGTCGACCTCAGGGTCGTGAAGTTCGTCAGTCGTTTCACGTGAAACGTCGACGACCAGAGCGTTCGGTGTGACATCGAGTGCCTCAGGGACGATGGCGTCTTCGTCCACGGGGCTGGTGTCCACGGAACTGGCGTCCACGGAACTGGCGTCAACAAGGGTAGTCTCGACAGGCCCAGAACCAGGGAAGGGCGCGGGCTGCCTCTGATCGCCGACGACAGAGGACTCAGATTCGGTGGCGTTGGGAGTGGACTCGATGAGCGACTCATCGACCAGTGCGCTCTCGTCGCGCTGCTCGGTGTTGGTCTCCACTGTGACTGCGGTCGGGGCAGTGGGGGGGAGTGTCGTGCTGAGCTCGACGTACTCGACTGTCGCTGCGCTGCGGGCCACCGCCGGAGTTGAGTCCGCCGCAGCGCGGGCGGAATGAAGCGAGCTGACCGTCTCGACTGCGGCGTCACCAACGATCTCGCGGATGATGTCCTCGAGCAGGCGGTCCGGTTCGCTGGTGGAATGTGGAACGGAGACCGGCGCCGACTGCACCGGCACATCGGAATCAGCGAACGCGGCAGCCGTGGCCGCATCCCAGTCATACGAGGCTTCACGTCGTCGCTGCGAGGCGGGTTCCGTCGGCTCGTCCGCAGCGGAGTCAGTGGGCCCCGTTGCGGTTCCAACCGCGGGTGCCGCCGGAGCTGTCGAGTCGCGGTCGTGCGCTGACGGGACTGCAAGCGCAGGGCCGACACTCGGCGCAACGCTGTCGCGCGAAGGTGGGGTCGCATCGGGCTGTCGCTGCCAGACGGGCGTCGCTTGAGTGGAAGGTGCGGCGGCGGGCGGTGAGGTGACCGTCCAGGGGGCGGCCCCTGTCACGTCGGTCGGACTCGATGGAGGGGATGAGTCCAGGGGTTGCGGCACAGGTTGATCCGAGTTCGTTCGAGGCGTGATTGGTTCATTCTGGGAGACCGGCTCTGGCTGCGGTCGACGCCGATGGAACCATCCGCGTCCTCCGCCCTGCGCCATGCCGAACTCTCCAAACCTGATCCGTCATTCCCCACGACCCGGTGCCCCACCCTGCCAGACCCTCGTTGCCGAGGCGCCAGACAGAGTCAAGCTTAACTGTCAGCACCGACGTCGATCGACGGATCGCGGCGGATTCGCACCTTCAAGGCCCCGAGACGAACGGATGGCTCTGTGGTGCGGGTCGAGTGCGATGCGTCGATACAACCTTCCGTTTCACGTGAAACGAGCCGGCCTCATCGCAAACTCCGGGCGCACCGACACCGGCACCTTGGCTGTCCTATCCATACAGAATCGTCGTCCAAACAGATTTGTCGGCTCGTCGGTTTGTCGGCTCGCCGGTTCGTTGGCTCGCCGGGTCGCCGGCTCGCCGGACGTTTCGACTCGCCGGCGCCTCCGCCCGTCAGCGCATCGTCCGTCAGTGCGTCGCCGGTCGATGCATGGCTCCCTTGGCGCACGGCTCCATCGGTTCATTGGATGCTCGCTCGGTTCAGGGGAGTGAGCGTCAAGGACACCGTGGTCGCCAGCGAGGTGCGCGCCTAGCAGGCGCCAGAGTGCTCGCAGCCTGGCCCTACAAGCCCTACAGCCCTACAGCCCTACAGCCCTACAGCCCTACAGCCCTACAGCCCTACGAGACCTACGAGACCTACAGCCCTACAGCCCTACAGACCTACAGCCCTACAGCCCTACAGCCCTACAGCCCTACAGCCCTACGAGACCTACGAGACCTACGAGACCTACGAGACCTACGAGACCACGAGACCACGAGACCTACGAGACCACGAGACCTACGAGACCTACGAGACCACGAGACCACGAGACCTACGAGACCTACGAGACCTACAAGACCTACAAGACCTACAAGACCTACAAACGCATTCCGTCGGCCAGGGTGACCACCTGTCCACACGCAGAGGACGACGGCGCTCCCAGTCGTAGCTGTCATGGCACGAACAGCGCATCTCGCCTTGTCGCCTGCGGCCCTCCGTTCAAGCGACCACGTGTTGCGGACCGCCGACGCGCGCACGCTTCCGGCCCAGTCGGCCGAGTGTCCCACCGAGCAGCTTGGCGTAGCTCGCTCTTGCACCGCGCTCGAGTCGATCCCCACTCGCCGCAGCTCGCCTCGGCCCCTGGAACGAGACCGAAGCCACCACCCAGCCTCAAGCGACTGGGGACGGACTCCATCTCTCCTTGTTCGCCTTGGGTCGAGCTGTGACGACGAACGTGGTGTGCGATGATCCCCGGACGTGTTGCCCACATCTGCAGTTGGAGCGGCGGCGGCAACCACGACAACTCATCGACGTCAACGTATCGAGCGCGTTCAGTGAGTGGAGGGCAGAGCACGTGCATGCAGCCGCATCGCCGCCGTGTCGCGCCAATATCCCTCACGCAACACCCGACTGCGTTTCACGTGAAACATCAGATGCGGCGAATGTCTCTTTCGTTGGTGTCGAACCCTCACGGTGAACCCGCGATTGGCCGTACTGCCAGAGGAAGGCAGACCGGCACGAGGATGCGGTCCGATGCAAGCAGGTTGTCGTCCTGAGTACATCCGGCAGTGGCGATCGGTTGGAACGAGCACGCCAGGGTGGGCGAAGCCCCGCCGAGCAGAGCAGGCCAGCGCGCGGCGGACACCCAAGCCCACGACCACGCCCACGCCCAGCAAAGCGAGGCGAGCAAGACGGCGCTCAACGGCGCGGAGGGGAATCGACGGCTGAACCCGTCGAACGGCCTGCTGAAGACCAGCCTCGAAGCCGAAGCAGCCCACCGAGCGACGGGCACCGGATCGCCGCTGATTGCCCGCGGCTCCAAGCGACGCGAACCCACTCCACACGTGGGCGCCCGTCGGTGCAGCAGTGCCAGTGTCGAGCGTCGAGAGCTGCCCTCAACACGAAGGCAGTATGGTCGCGTCGGCCAAGACCCATGCATGAAGGCTCCGTGCGAGCCAGAACCATGATCGCACCAGCCTGAACCTCGCGTACCGGCAAGTGCTCGGCTCGATCGCACGACCATGTTGCTCGGCTCGACCAGACGAGACATCCAGGCCGTCCCTCCGATTTGCGGGTCGGCGCGCGCAATTCGGTCGACCCATTGGTCGTCGCAGAGGTGGTGCGCAGCGCAAACAACTCATCACTTGGAGCCCGGGACCACCGCCACACACAGACCAGGCAGGCGTTCATGCCGATTGGATCTCTCTCAGAACTCCGGCATGATCCACGCGCGGGGTCGTCCGACAGCCGATGCCTCCCGAACTCGAAATGGCGAAGCCTTGAAAATCGCGACCAATGCACCGTGCCGATCATCGACCTGGCGTTCAGAGCACGGATCCCAAGGCGCGGGTCCGGGCGCTCGCTACTGATACGCCGAACGGTGGGTGAAACGACTTCGGGCGGCGCACCAACTGGTGCGCCGCCCGAAGGGAGACTGGCTCGGTCGAGTCGGCTTCAGCCGCTGGTGACCCGAGCGCGAAAGACGCGGGTGATCTCGGTACCGTGATCGCCGCCGAGCTCCAACACCTCGGGGTCGATGACGCGATACTTGCGGAACACCTTGTCGGCGGCCCCGATCTCGCCTGCGACTCCGGCGCCCTTGAGGAGCACGAACTCCCCGCCGGGCTTGAGCAGGGGAGCGGTCACGGGAACCAGGGTGCGCAGCGCACTCACCGCACGGGCGGTGACCTGATCGAACTGGTGCTTGAAGCCTGAATCTTCAGCGCGAGCGCGCTCGACGACCACGTTCTCGAGTCCGAGTTCGCTGACCTGACGTGACAGCCAATCGACCCGGCGTTCCATGGGCTCGATCAGCGTGAACGAGACATCGGGCCGGATGATCGCAAGCACGATGCCGGGGAGGCCAGCACCCGAACCGACATCCGCAACTCGTCCGGGCCGCAGCAGGGGAGCGACCAGTCCTGAATTCACGATGTGCCGCGTCCAGAGACGGGGGAGTTCGAGCGGCCCGATGAGGCCCAACTCCTCGCCGTGGCGGGCGAGGGAGTCGGTGAATCGGCGGCCGAGTTCGAGGTGGTCGCCGAAGACTGCGGCCGCGGAGGCGGGCTCGACCTCGAGCGTCGCGATCGTCGAATCTTCGCCCCGCTCCGGGGTCGTCTGATCTGAGGTCATCGTTTCACGTGAAACGATCAGGCCGTGCGCGTGATCACGGTGTGACGATCAGCGCCTTCACCCCGCGAGGCGGAGTGGAAACCACGCTCGCCGACGAGATCGTGCACGAGCTTGCGCTCGTACGAGGACATCGGGGGGAGTGATGCTTCCGCCGAGCCCGCCTCGATGCGCTCGACCGCGCGATCGACCAGGCGTGCGAGCTCATCGCGACGTGCATCGCGCGAACCGCCGATGTCGAGGATGAGGCGGGAGAATGCTCCGGTCTTCGTCTGCACCGCAAGACGCGTGAGTTCCTGCAGCGCGGTCACGGTCTCGGGCTTCGAGAGCAGGTTCAGGTTCGCACCGTCGCCGGCGTTCACCGAGATGTAGGCGCGGCCGTTGCGGGCATCGATGTCGATGTCGCCGTCGAGATCGCAGATGTCGAGGAGTTCCTCGATGTAGTCCGCGGCGATGTCGCCCTCTTCTTCGAGCTGCGGAACGGTGCGCTCGTCATTCACGTGTTGGACGTCGGTCATGGTCACTTTCCACCCTGCTTCTTCGCGCGGTTCTTGCCCACGGGCTGCTGACGCTGCGTCGTCTTCTTCTCTTCGATGACGATGGTCGTCGATTCCTGGTCTTCGACCACGAGCTTGCCGCGCTTGGCGAGGCGGGCCTCGCGGGCCTTGGCAGCCTCGCTGCCCGGAGTCGGCATGTTGCGGATGACGAGGAACTGCTGGCCCATGGTCCAGAAGTTCGAGACGAGCCAGTAGAACATGACGCCGATGGGGAACGCGACACCCGAGAACGCGAACACGAGGGGGAGCAGGTAGAGCATGATGCGCTGCTGACGGAACATCGGGCTCGCCTTGGTCTCGGGCGACATGTTCTTCGACACGATCTGCAGCTGCGTGATGAACTGCGAAGCGGTCATCAGGACGATCATCGTGGCCGCGATGACCATGACCTGCCAGGGGTACTCGCCGTTCATCGCGCCGATGAACGTGCCCTTGAGGGGAGCACCGAGGAACTCGGAGTTCGCGAAGGAGTTCGCGAGTTCCTGCGTGAACACGCCCACGCCGGCCTTGTCGTGCTGCGCGTCGTTGAGCACCGAGAAGAGACCGAAGAAGATCGGCATCTGCAGAAGCAGGGGGAGGCAGGACGAGAGCGGGTTGGTGCCCGTCTTCTTGTAGAGGTCCATGGTCTCGCGAGACATCGCCTCGCGAGAGAACTGGTCCTTCTTGCCCTTGTACTTCTCCTGGATCTTCTTCAGCTGCGGCGCGACCTCGAGCATGCGGCGCTGGCTCTTGATCTGGCGCACGAAGATCGGGATCAGCGCGGCACGCACCACGATGACGAGGCCGACGATCGACAGGATCCAGGTGAGGCCGGCATCGGGGTCGAGCCCGGTGAAGGTCCACAGCGAGTGGAACGCGACGAGGATCAGCTCGATGACCCATTTGATGGGCCACAGAAGCAGGCTGATGATATCCATTGCTGCGGGTCAGTCCTTTCGGGACAGTGCGGGGGAGACCGTGAGCACCGGCTCAGCATCGAGCGGGTGAAGTGTGGGGGAGTCGATGCCTGACGCATCTACGGCAGCGGCGAGATGCGCCTGCTCGTGCGCGAAGCGTGCCGCCGCGGCATCCGCTTCGGCCTTGGGGAACATGCCCTTCGGCACGACCCAGCCGAACGTCGTCGTTCGGTAGCGATCATGCGCGGGCGGCCGGACGTCATCGATGCCGCCGGCGGTCCAGGGGTTGCAGCGCAGGATGCGCCACGCAGTGAGGGCGCTTCCGATGAGGAGTCCGCGTTGCTGGACGGATCCGAGTCCGTACGCGGAACACGAGGGGTAGTACCGACACACGTCGCCGTAGAGCGGCGAGATCGCGGCCCGGTATCCGCGAAGGAGCAGGACTCCGAGATTGCGGGGGACGAGTCCGATGAAGAGCACGGCGTCACGCATCGTGCACCGCCTTCGAAGCGGGCGTGGGCGTCACCGTCGGCGTGCCACCTGGCATGCCCGATCCGGTGACGGGAAGCGACGACTCGAGTCGAGACATCTCGATCACGTGACGACGAGCCAGCGCGGTGAGCACCTCGGACCGGAGTTGGGGCCAAGTCACCTCGGCCGCTCCAGGAAGGGCGCGCACCACCACGTCGACATCGCGCGCGCCGGCGAGCAGCGCTTCACGGCTCAACGCCTTGAGGCGGCGGCGCACACGATTGCGACGCACCGCGGTGCCGACCTTCTTCGACACGATGAAGCCGAATCGCGCGTCGCTGTCAGCGACGCGCGATCGGACGTAACTCACCGTATGCGGGGTCGCCACCTTCGCACCACGGCGCACGACGACTCGATAGTCATCGGCACTCGTGATGCGATTGCCCTTGGCGAGCACCGAACGACTTATGCGGAGAGTTCGGTGCGACCCTTGGCGCGACGTGCCGAGAGGATGGCACGGCCGGCGCGGGTGCGCATGCGAAGGCGGAAGCCGTGCTTCTTGGCGCGACGACGGTTGTTCGGCTGGAACGTACGCTTGCTCATTCTTCTTCTCCGACTTTCGGATCTCCGCGTCTCACAGGACGGTCGGCGTGAGCCGAACCGGGCGGTGACGGGAAAACTGGGTGCCCAAGCGGGCTGGGGTCAACTGATTAAAACTACGGCCTCGAGGCCACATGGTCAAACCGGGCGGTAATCGAATCGGCGTAGCGCAAACGAAAGAGTATCGCGCGATCCTTCGGAATGCCTGTGGATAGACACGCCGGGAACGCCGAATCCCTCGACCGGCATTTGTCCACAGGCCCGACTTTCGCTACCGTTTGAGACCAGTTATCCCCAGCCTCGGGCGCGGAATCACGGGCTTCGCCCAGAATCTCCCCACAGCCAGTGGATAACACTGTGAATACTTCGCCTCGCGCCGCTCGCTCCGTCGTCCGGGGGGACGACGAGCGGATTGACGAGAGCACCGAGATTGCGGGGAAAGATGACCGAACAGCCCGTCGGGGACACGTGGGCATCCGTGCTCGATCGACTCTCCGAGGACGCAGCGATCACGCCGATGCTGCAGGGCTTCCTCAGCCTGGTCGAGCCGAAGGGCATCGCCGGCGGCACGTTCTACCTCGAGGTGCCGAACGACTTCACGGCGACCATGCTGAACCAGCGCATGCGCGTGTCGCTCCTGTCGGCCATGAGCGTGATCGTCGATCCGGCCCCCGTGACCTCGTTCTACGTCGTCGTGAATCCCGAACTCGAGGAGACCCGTGCGCCTGAGCCAGAACCGCTCTCGCCTGCGACGCTGACCGCGGTCCAGGACCGCGTCGACCTGCCGGCCTCACCGCAGTCCGTGTTCGAGAACACCAGCCCCGACCGGCCGGGCGACACCCGGCTGAACCCGAAGTACGCCTTCGAGAGCTTCGTCATCGGCCAGTCCAACCGGTTCGCGCACGCCGCGGCGGTCGCCGTGGCCGAGGCGCCGGCGAAGGCATACAACCCGCTCTTCATCTACGGCGACTCCGGCCTCGGCAAGACCCACCTGCTGCACGCCATCGGCCACTACGCGATGAGCCTGTATCCCGGCATCCGGGTTCGGTACGTGAGTTCCGAGGAGTTCACGAACGACTTCATCAACTCGATCGCCAACAACCGCGGTTCGCTGTTCCAGCAGCGCTACCGCAACATCGACATCCTGCTCATCGACGACATCCAGTTCCTCCAGGGCAAGGCGGAGACGCAGGAGGCGTTCTTCCACACCTTCAACACGCTGCACGACCACAACAAGCAGGTCGTGATCACGAGCGACGTGCCGCCCAAGCACCTCACCGGCTTCGAGGACCGCATGCGAAGCCGCTTCGAGTGGGGCCTCATCACCGACGTGCAGGCGCCCGACCTCGAGACCCGCATCGCGATCCTCCGCAAGAAGGCGCAGTCCGAACGCCTGCAGGTGCCCGACGAGATCCTCGAGTACATGGCGTCGAAGGTGTCGAGCAACATCCGCGAGCTCGAAGGCACCCTGATCCGCGTGACGGCGTTCGCGAGCCTGAACCGCACGCCCGTCGACATGCCCCTGGTGCAGACGGTGCTGAAGGACCTCATCACCGACGACGCGGACAACGTGGTGGCGCCGGTCGACATCATCACCGCGACCGCCGACTACTTCAAGCTCACGGTCGACGACCTCTACGGCTCGAGCCGCTCGCAGGCCGTTGCGACGGCACGGCAGATCGCGATGTACCTGTGCCGTGAGCTCACGAGCCTGTCGCTGCCGAAGATCGGGCAGCTGTTCGGCAACCGCGACCACACCACGGTGATGTACGCGAACAAGAAGATCTCCGAGCTCATGAAGGAGCGCCGGTCGATCTACAACCAGGTCACGGAGCTGACCGCGCGCATCAAGCAGACGAGCCGATACCGCTGATCGGATGTCGCGGCACGGCGTCGACCACCCACGCCGACGGTGTCCGTCGACCCTTCGAGAGCTCCTCGACACGGCCGGACACGCCCGAAATGCGCCCGGCCGCGGCATCCGATCGCGGATTCCCCACCTGTGGACAGCTTGTGGATTGTTAACGAGCAACCGCCTGAACACTGTGAACCTTTCGCACAGGCCTGTGGAGAACTGCAGACGTCGTGCAGAAATCACGAACCGGCTCGGCCCCTGAATCCACACACCGTGCACAGATGCGATGGCCTCCGATCGGCACGGTTCCGGGCATCTCCGAACACCATCCACAGTTTCCACAACGGTTAACACCGTTAAGAGAACTGGTTAATCCCGAAGGGCTCCACAACATGTGCGGTCGTCGGGCGCTCCGCGCACCCCTCGGCGGAATCACTCGGCGTCCGCCCGCGCCCTGCGGATAGCATGGGAGCCACCCAGCACCTCCACGACGGGAGAACCGTGAAGTTCCAGGTCAATCGCGACGTCTTCAGCGAAGCCGTATCGTTCGCCGTCAAGCTGCTGCCCCAGCGCACCACGCTCCCGATCCTGTCCGGCGTGCTCATCCAGGCGAACGACGACGGTCTCGTCCTCTCGTCCTTCGACTACGAGGTGTCGTCGCAGACCGAGATCCAGGCCGACGTCGAGGAGCCCGGCACCGTGCTCGTCTCGGGCCGACTGCTCGCGGAGATCGCGGGCCGCCTCCCGAACGCCCCCGTGCGCATCGCGACCGAGGAATCGCGCATCACGGTGAGTTGCGGTTCGGCCAACTTCACGCTGCTCTCGATGCCGGTCGAGGAGTACCCCTCGATCCCCGAGATCGGCGAGCAGTCCGGCGTCGTCCCTGCAGAGGAGTTCGCGGCCGCCGTCGCGCAGGTCGCGGTCGCCGCATCGCGCGACGACGTGACCCCGGTCATCACCGGCGTGCAGCTCGAGGTGCGCGAGAACAACCTCGGACTCGTCGCGACCGACCGCTACCGCGTCGCCGTGCGCGAGATCGACTGGGACGGCGGCACCGTCGCCTCCGAAGAGACGGTCACCGCCCTGGTGCCGGCCCGCACCCTGCAGGAGGTCGGCAAGACCTTCGGCCATTCGGGCACGATCTCGGTTTCGATCACGAGCCGCGACGACCGCGAGCTCATCGCGTTCAGCGCCGACAAGAAGACCGTGACGAGCCTGCTCATCAAAGGCAACTTCCCGCCCGTGCGCCGGCTCTTCCCCGAGACGGTCGACAACTACGCGGTCATGAACACCGGCGAGCTCATCGAGGCGACCCGGCGCGTCGCCCTCGTGCTCGAGCGCGAGGCCGCCCTGCGGTTCACCTTCACGGCCGACGGACTCACGCTCGAGGCGATCGGCAGCGAGCAGGCCCAGGCCCAAGAGAGCATCGACGCGATCCTCACGGGCGACGACACCATCGTCTCGCTGAAGCCGCAGTTCCTGCTCGACGGACTCGGTGCCGTCAACTCCGAGTTCGTGCGCATCTCGTTCACGAAGACCGAGAATCCCAACAAGCCCGGTCCGGTGCTCATCACGAGCCAGACCTCGCGCGAGCAGGCCGGCGCCGACACCTACCGATACCTGCTGCAGCCGAACCTGCTGCTGCGCTGAGTCGCTTCCGCCCGGCAACCGTCATGAGGCATCGGGATTCGAACCATGTCGATGACGGATGCCGGTGGCAGGCGCACTCGCGATCGACCCGATGCCCGTTCGGCCGCCGTCCGTCGGATGCGACGCGGGGCCCCCGAGGTGTCGGCGGGCGCCGGTAGCGTTGATCGAGATCAGTCGAAGGGAGCCCAAGTGCACGTCGTGCGGCTCTCGTTGACCGACTACCGCAACTACGCGCGCGCCGAACTCGAGCTCGGCCCCGGCACCACGGTGTTCGTCGGCCGCAACGGCCAGGGCAAGACGAACCTCGTCGAGGCCATCGGCTACCTGGCGACCTTGAGCTCGCACCGGGTGTCGAACGACCAGGCCCTCATCAGAGCCGGCGCCGACGCGGCGATCGTCCGTGCACTGCTCGCCCACGCCGAACGCGAGCTGCTGCTCGAACTCCAGTTGAACCGCAAGGGCGCGAACCGCGCTCAGGTCAACCGGTCGCCGGCGAAGACCCGCGACCTGCCGCGATATGCGCACAGCGTGCTCTTCGCGCCAGAAGACCTCGCCATCGTGCGCGGCGAGCCTTCGGTTCGCCGTCGGCTGCTCGACGAACTGCTCGTGCAGCGCACCCCGCGACTCGCGGGCGTGATGGCCGACTACGACCGCGTGCTCCGTCAGCGCAACACGCTGCTGAAGAGCGCGCGGGCGCGCGGGCTCGCGGCCGACAAGCTCACCACGCTCGACATCTGGGACGAGCGTCTCGTGCAGTTCGGTTCCGAGATCATCGACAGACGTGCAGCGCTGGTCGACGAGCTCACCGGTCCGCTCGCGGCCGCGTACATGTCCATCGTCGACGCCGATCATGCGCCGGCGCTGCGGTCCCTGCTCTCGATCGACGGCGCCGATCCCGACGCTGAAGCCGGCGAAGTCGGGAGGCAGACGTCGGGGGGCGAGCCCGATTCGGATGTCGCCGCGCAACTCCCGGGCTCCGGCACGGGTCAATCGGGTGACGCGGTCGCGGTCACCGTCTCGGCGACCGAGCAGCGCTTCACCGACGCGCTCCGCACGCTCCGCGCGAAGGAACTCGAGCGCGGCGTCACGCTCGTCGGTCCGCACCGCGACGACGTGCTGCTCATGCTCAACGGCCTGCCGGCGAAGGGCTACGCCAGTCACGGTGAATCGTGGTCGTTCGCGCTCGCGCTGCGACTGGCATCCGCTGAGCTCCTGCGCCGTGATTCGGCCACGGGCGACCCGGTGCTCGTGCTCGACGACGTGTTCGCCGAGCTCGACCGTGCCCGACGCGAACGCCTGGCCGCTGCCATCGGCGACTACGAGCAGGTCCTCGTCACAGCCGCCGTGCTCGAGGACGTGCCCGAGCATCTCGTCGCTCGGGTGATCCGCATCGACCACGGCACGATCGAACCCGAGCCCGAGCCCGAACCCGAACACCAACCCGAACCCGAGCCCGAAGCTCCGGCCGCTGCTACTGGGGGTGGGACCGATGCCTGACCAGCCGGCCGAGTCCGAGTCGCTGCGCGTGTACCAGCATTTCCGCGAGGTCTTCGGCGGCCAACCGCGCACTGGCGGCGCTCGCGCACGCCGCCGTGTGCGCGAGCGCTCGGGCGGCGAGCCGTTCACGCCCGGTCGCGACCCGCGGCCGCTCGGCGACGCGATCGACGGACTGACCTCGCAGCTCGGGTGGAGCGCACCGCTCTCGCAGCACGAACTGCTCGCATCATGGGCGACGCTCGCCGGCGAGGAGATCGCCCAGCACTCCGAGCCGATCGGCGTCGAGCACGGCGTGCTGCAGGTTCGCTGCGAGTCGACGGCATGGGCGACGCAACTGCGTCTGCTTCGCGCCGACCTCGTCACGCGCATCCTCGACCGATACCCCGAGGCGGGGGTCGAGAGCATCCGCTTCCAAGGACCCGACGCCCCCACCTGGAAAAGGGGCCCCAGATCGATTCCAGGGCGCGGTCCACGCGATACCTACGGCTGAGACGGCAAATTCGGTCGCCGAAGGTGCGAGATCGTCTGAGAACGGCGCTTCCCGGCTGTTGGAGCGACTCGGTTTGATAGGATCGAGAGTCGCCAGTACGACGGTTTGGAGCCCGATTCACCCATGACAGCGGAACCGACGAAGGCCGAGAGCGCGCCTGAATACGGAGCCGATGCGATCCAGGTTCTCGAGGGCCTCGAAGCGGTTCGCAAGCGCCCCGGAATGTACATCGGATCGACCGGGCCACGAGGGCTCCACCACCTCGTCTACGAGATCGTCGACAACTCGGTCGATGAGGCACTCGCGGGGTACGCCGACAACATCGACGTCACGATCCTGCCCGACGGCGCGGTCCGCGTGGTCGACAATGGCCGCGGCATCCCCGTCGGAATCCACAAGACCGAGGGCAAGTCGACCGTCGAGGTCGTGCTCACCGTGCTGCACGCCGGCGGCAAGTTCGGCGGCGGCGCCTATGCCGTCTCCGGCGGTCTGCACGGCGTCGGCTCGTCGGTCGTCAACGCGCTGTCGACCCACCTCGAGGTCGAGGTGCGCCAGCAGGGACAGGTCTGGGCGCAGTCCTATCGCGATGGCGGCGTGCCGCAGGCTCCGCTGGCACAGGTCGGCGAGAGCGGCGAGACCGGCACCACGATCACGTTCTGGCCCGATGGCGGCATCTTCGAGACGGTCGAGTTCGACTACGAGACGCTCCGCACCCGGTTCCAGCAGATGGCGTTCCTGAACAAGGGCCTGCGCATCACCCTGACCGACCAGCGCGCCGGTCACGACGAGGTTCCCCTCGAAGACACCGCCGAGCACGAATCGGATGCCGCCGCACCGCGCACCGACACCTTCCTCTACGAGCGCGGCCTCGTCGACTACGTCGAGTACCTCAACCGCTCGAAGAAGTCCGACGTCGTGAACGAGGAGATCATCTCGTTCGAGTCCGAAGACACCGAGCGGCGCATCTCGCTCGAAGTGGCGATGCAGTGGACCACCGCGTACTCCGAGTCGGTGCACACCTACGCGAACACGATCAACACGCACGAGGGCGGAACGCACGAAGAGGGTTTCCGCGCTGCGCTCACGACGCTCGTCAACCGGTACGCGCGCGAGAAGAACATCATCAAGGAGAAGGACGAGAACCTCTCCGGCGACGATGTGCGCGAGGGTCTGACCGCGGTCATCTCGGTCAAGCTCGGCGAACCGCAGTTCGAGGGCCAGACGAAGACCAAGCTCGGCAACACCGAGGCGAAGTCGTTCGTGCAGAAGGTCACCGCCGACCAGCTCGGCGACTGGTTCGAACGAAACCCCACGCAGGCTCGCGAGATCATCCGCAAGGCGATCCAGGCTGCGACGGCGCGACTCGCTGCGCGCAAGGCGCGTGAGGCGACCCGTCGCAAGGGGCTCCTCGAGTCCGGCGGCATGCCGGGCAAGCTCAAGGACTGCTCCTCGAAGGATCCGTCGGTCTCGGAGATCTTCATCGTCGAGGGCGACTCGGCCGGCGGCTCCGCCGTGCAGGGCCGCAACCCCGAGACGCAGGCGATCCTCCCGCTCCGCGGCAAGATCCTCAACGTCGAGAAGGCCAGGCTCGACCGCGCCCTCGCGAACGCCGAGGTGCAGGCCATGATCACGGCGTTCGGTGCCGGCATCGGCGAGGACTTCAACACCGACAAGGCCAGGTACCACAAGATCGTGCTCATGGCCGACGCCGACGTCGACGGCCAGCACATCACGACCCTGCTGCTCACGCTGCTCTTCCGCTATATGCGGCCGCTCATCGAGTTCGGCTACGTGTACCTCGCGCAGCCGCCGCTGTACCGCCTCAAGTGGACCAACGCCGAGCACGAGTACGTCTACTCCGACCGCGAGCGCGACGCGCTGCTCGTCGAGGGCCAGGCGAAGGGGTGGCGCATCCCGAAGGATAACGGCGTGCAGCGCTACAAGGGTCTCGGCGAGATGAACCACCAAGAGCTGTGGGAGACCACGATGAACCCCGAGACCCGCACGCTGCTGCAGGTCACGATGGACGACGCGGCCGCCGCCGACGAGATCTTCTCGACCCTGATGGGCGAAGACGTCGAGAGCCGCCGCAACTTCATCCAGAAGAACGCGAAGGACGTGCGTTTCCTTGACATCTGATGTGATCGAGCCCGCCGCGGGCGGCGACGGCAGCGCCGACGCAACCACCGGCGGCCACGGCATCCACGGCCGGATCGACCAGGTCGACCTGCAGCTCGAGATGCAGCGCTCCTACCTCGACTACGCGATGAGCGTGATCGTGGGCCGTGCGCTCCCCGACGTGCGCGACGGCCTGAAGCCGGTGCACCGACGCGTGATCTACGCCATGTACGACGGCGGATACCGCCCCGACAAGGCGTTCTCGAAGTGCGCTCGCGTCGTCGGCGACGTCATGGGACAGTTCCACCCGCACGGCGACACCGCGATCTACGACGCGCTCGTGCGCCTCGTGCAGCCGTGGAGCCTGCGCTACCCGCTGGCACTCGGCCAGGGCAACTTCGGTTCACCCGGCAACGACGGCGCCGCCGCCCCTCGATACACCGAGACGAAGATGGCTCCGCTCGCGCTCGAGATGGTGCGCGACATCGACGAGGAGACCGTCGACTTCCAGGACAACTACGACGGCCGCACGCAGGAGCCGTCGATCCTGCCCGCGCGATTCCCGAACCTGCTCGTCAACGGCTCGGTCGGCATCGCGGTCGGCATGGCGACGAACATCCCGCCGCACAACCTTCGCGAAGTGGCATCCGGAGCCCAGTGGTACCTCGAGCACCCCGAGGCCACTCGCGAGGAGCTGCAGGAGGCGCTGATCCAGCGCATCAAGGGACCCGACTTCCCGACCGGCGCGCAGATCCTGGGCGTCAAGGGCATCAACGACGCCTACCGCACGGGTCGCGGCTCGATCACCATGCGGGCGGTCGTCTCGGTCGAGGAGCTCCAGGGTCGAACCTGCCTCGTCGTCACCGAACTGCCGTACCAGGTGAACCCCGACAACCTCGCCATCAAGATCGCCGACATGGTGAAGGACGGCAAGCTCGGCGGCATCGCCGACATCCGCGACGAGACCTCCGGTCGCACCGGACAGCGCCTCGTGCTCGTGCTCAAGCGCGACGCGGTCGCCAAGGTCGTGCTGAACAACCTGTACAAGCACACCCCGCTGCAGGAGAACTTCGGCGCGAACATGCTCGCAATCGTCGACGGCGTGCCCCGCACGCTCTCGATCGACGGCTTCATCGCGCACTGGGTCGACCACCAGATCGACGTCATCGTGCGTCGCACGCAGTTCCGCCTGCGCAAGGCAGAGGAGCGCATGCACATCCTGCGCGGCTACCTCAAGGCGCTCGACGCGCTCGACGAGGTCATCGCGCTCATCCGCCGGTCGCCCACGGTCGAGGAGGCGCGCGACGGCCTGATCGACCTGCTCGTCATCGACGAACTCCAGGCGCGTGCGATCCTCGAGATGCAGCTCCGCCGGCTCGCCGCTCTCGAGCGTCAGAAGATCATCGACGAGGCGACCGAGCTCGAGGCGCAGATCACCGACTTCCGCGCGATCATCGCGTCGCCCGAGCGGCAGCGCGCGATCGTCTCCGAGGAGCTCGCCGAGATCGTCGACAAGTACGGCGACGACCGGCGCACGCAGATCATGCCCGGCTTCGACGGCGACATGTCGGTCGAGGACCTCATCCCCGAAGAGGAGATGGTCGTCACCGTCACGCGCGGTGGCTACGTCAAGCGCACCCGCAGCGACAACTACCGTTCGCAGCACCGCGGCGGCAAGGGCGTCAAGGGCGCGCAGCTGCGGGCCGATGACGTCGTCGAGCACTTCTTCGTCACGACCACCCACCACTGGCTGCTGTTCTTCACGAACATGGGTCGTGTGTACCGCGCGAAGGCGTACGAGATTCAGGAGGGCGGCCGCGACGCGAAGGGCCAGCATCTGGCGAACCTCCTCGAGCTGCAGCCCGACGAGCAGGTCGCCGAGATCCTCGACATCCGCGACTACCAGGTGGCGCAGTACCTCGTGCTCGCCACGCGCGACGGCCTGGTGAAGAAGACCGAGCTCACCGCATACGACACGAACCGCGCACGCGGTGTCATCGCGATCAATCTGCGCGAGGGCGACGAGCTCGTCTCGGCGATGCTCGCCGACGAGCACGACGAGATCCTGCTCGTGTCCCGCAAGGGCATGTCGCTCCGATTCGAGGCGACCGACGAGGCCCTGCGGCCCATGGGCCGGTCGACGTCGGGCGTCAAGGGCATGAGCTTCCGTGGCGACGACAGCCTGCTCGAGGCATCCGTCGTCGCGCATTCGAACGGCGATGACCTCGAAAGCGGTGCGGATGCCGCGGCCGACGTCGCCGGGCAGAAGCTCAGCCCGTCGGACACCTACGTGTTCGTGGTGACCGAGGGCGGGTACGCGAAGAGCACCCGTATCGAGGAGTACCGCAAGCAGCAGCGCAGCGGATTGGGCATCAAGGTCGCCAAACTCAACGACGATCGGGGTGATCTCGCGGGTGCCCTGATCGTCTCGCGCACCGACGAGGTCCTTGTGGTTCTTGCCAGTGGCAAGGTGGTACGCTCTGACGTCGCCGAGGTTCCGGCCAAGGGCAGGGACACGATGGGCGTCGTCTTCGCGAAGTTCGCGGAGACCGACCGGATCATCGCGATCGCGAAGAATTCCGAACGGAATCTCGTGGAGGACGCCGCAGAAACCGATGCGGACGAGTCCACGGGAGAGGAGTAATCGTCTATGAGTAGCGTTGCCGAGAAGCTCGCACGCAAATCGAATCGCCGACCGCAGGCGAAGCAAGTTCGCCTGCGCCTGGTCTACGTCGACTTCTGGTCGGCCGTCAAGCTGTCGTTCCTCATCGCGGTGGCCCTGGCGGTCGTGAGCATCGTGGTGACGTTCCTCGTGCACACGGTGCTCAGCTCGACGGGCATCTTCGAGAACCTGAACTCCCTGGTTCAGGATGTCGCGGGCGCCGGCACCGACCTGACGGCCGTACTCTCGCTCGGCAATGTCATGGGCTTCGCGATCGTCGCGGCGCTGTTGAACCTCGTCGTGACCACCGCGCTCGGCGCGATCCTGGCCGTGCTCTACAACCTGAGCGTCAAGATCACCGGCGGAATCCTCGTCGGTTTCACCAACAACTGACGGCATCGGCCTCGGGGGAACAGCCTCGATTCGGAGTTTCGCGAATCGTCATGTAGCCTATCCAAGGCCGAAAACGGGGATATAGCTCAGGCGGTTAGAGCGCTTCGCTGATAACGAAGAGGTCCGAGGTTCAAGTCCTCGTATCCCCACTCCACAACTCCACAACCCGGATGCCGGCGGCATCCGATCCGGGGCCTTAGCTCAGTTGGTAGAGCGCCTGCTTTGCAAGCAGGATGTCAGGAGTTCGAATCTCCTAGGCTCCACAGTCAAGCCGGGTCAGATCTGCGATCTGATCCGGCTTTCGTGTACCGTCCTTCGGCCTGCGTCTGGTTGCCGTACCAGACGGTCACCGATGCACCGGCTACAGTGTGCGGATGGACATCCGCATCGCTGCGTACGCCGTGATCATCCACGACGGGGAGATCCTGCTCTCGCACTGGAACGAGCACGGCAGATCGGCCTGGACCCTTCCAGGCGGTGGCGTCGAGGGCGAGGAGCACCCCGCGACCACTGTGGTGCGCGAGGTCCGCGAGGAGACCGGCTTCGATGCGGCCGTCGATCGACTGCTCGGCATCGACACGATGATCGTTCCAGCGGGCAAGCGCCTGCATGGCACCGCACCCCTCTACGGCATGCGGGTCGTCTACCGCGCCCATGTCACGGGCGGCGTGCTGCGGAACGAGGTCGGCGGCTCGAGCGACGAGGCTCGATGGTTTCCGCTCGAGGCGTTGGGCTCGCTGAAGACGGTCAGCCTCGTCGACGTCGCCCTGCAGCTGAACGCCGAAGAACCGGCCGACGGCGTGCCGTCGCCTCTGTGGCCGCAGGCGCGCGAGCTGCGCTGAACCCGGTCGCTGATCGTGAATCGGTCGGCGCGTGACAAGGCACCGTCCCGACAACGCAGCGACGTGGGTCGCTTCGCTCTCGGCGCGGTGCCGTCGTGGCGTTCCTGCTTCACAGGAGCGTGCTTCGACCGGGGGCGTTCCTGCCTCGACAGAGGTAGTGCCACGGATCGGACCGGTTCGGTATGAACCGGATCCGATCCGTGACGAATCTCGGAGTGGGTTGCGGTGGCCATTAGACCAGCGGGCTTCCGAGCGTGCCGAGCTGACGCTGCAGCTCCGCCATGGCGTGCTGTGCCTCCTGCTCCGCACGACGGCGCAGCAGCACGGTCTCGGGGGAGCGAAGCGCCTCGCGGCGTCGGCTCCAATCGAGCAGGGCCAGACCGAGACGACGCGCGGCGCGTTCCTGCAGCCCGAGGGCACGCGGTTGGTAGATGGACGCGCGACCCGGAACGGGGCGAGCGGCGGTGAGTGACGTGGTATTCACGGTGATGATTTCCTTCGTTGGAGTGGTGGTGCATCGAGGATCCGCTCGGCTGGATACCGCGCGGAGAGATCCTTCGAGTGCCTCCGGTGGGCGCGAGCAAGAAGCACGCATCCGACTGGACGGCACGGAGTGGCCGGGCGGCACGAGACGTCGCGCGGCGGGGGAGGGTGGCCGATCCGCCGACTTCGGCGAGGGCCGCGCATGATCAGCGGGTGAAGTCGAACCTGGTCGCGACCGGAGTCGCGCGGTTCGAACGCATCACGCCTGATCAGGCGGAGGGACGATCACCTACCGGAGCAGGTGAGGTCGGGGCGGTTCAGCAGGCCGGAGACACGAGGAGGAATCCGGTGTGAGGCTGCGTGTACGTGAGCTTGTTCATAGGACTCAACTCCTCTCTCAATCGGTGGCGCTGTCGCCGAGACACGAACCTACCGGGAGATTCACAGTGAGCGCAAGTGCGAATCGCAGGATTCTTCGAAGATCAGTGTCAGCACCGAGACCCGTGCGTGTTCCGGGCATGCGAAAGGCCCCGCCGATGGCGGGGCCTTTCACCTCTCTGAAGCGTTACAGGGCGGGCGACGACGGCGCAGGACCGGGCTCGTCATCGGCGACCCAGAGTTCGTCGTCGGCTCGGAAGGTCTGCCAGACGGCGTAGGCGATGCCGGCCGCGACCGCGATGCCCGCGCCGATCGCGAGCACGGCGCCGAAGCCCGGGCCGCTCTTCGTGGCCGCAGGTGCGACCGCCTTGGGAGAGACGCGCTCGACGGCGCGACGCACTCGCGTGTCGTTGGCGATGTCGCCGATCGAGAGCACCGATCCGAGTGCGGAGCCGAGTGCACGTTCGACCCCGTCTCCGGCGGTCGATGCGAACTCGCGGGCCTGGCTCAGTCCAGGGCGCACGTAGCTCTCGTAGCCGGAGCGCACGCGCGGAACGACCTCTTCGTGGTGGAGTGCGCTCAGCTGACGGCTCGCCTCGCGTGCGACGGCGTTCGCGCGATCGAGTACCTGCTGCTGATCTCCCCACAGATCTTCAGCAGTGGCGCGCAGCCGCTTGAGTTCCTTCTGGCGCTTGCGTGACAGGCTCATCTGACCCTCCATCGATGTGCAGCGAATCACTCCATCTTGCCACCGAAACAGCTGGAAGCGAGGTGAGAGTCGCAAACGTGCATTCCCCTTGACGAATCCACGCGTGACAGAATAAAGAAATGCCGATTCACACCGCAGTCGCGACGCTCAACACCAACCTCGGACCCATCAAGGTCGACCTCTACGGCCACCACGCGCCGAAGACGGTCAAGAACTTCGTCGGCCTCGCGACCGGCGAGATCGAGTGGACCCACCCGACCACCGGTCAGAAGACCAACGACCCGCTGTACGACGGCGTCGTCTTCCACCGCATCATCCCCGGCTTCATGATCCAGGGCGGCGACCCGCTCGGTCAGGGCATCGGCGGTCCCGGCTACCAGTTCGACGACGAGATCAACCCCGAGCTCGACTTCACCGAGCCCTACGTGCTCGCGATGGCGAACGCCGGCATCCAGGGCGGCCGCGGCACGAACGGGTCGCAGTTCTTCATCACCGTCGGACCGACCACCTGGCTGCAGGGCAAGCACAGCATCTTCGGCAAGGTGACGGATGCCGCCAGCCAGGCGATCGTCGACAAGCTCGCATCCGTGCCGACCGACGGCCGTGACCGACCGCTCGACGACGTGGTGATCGAGAGCGTCACCGTCGAGCAGGTCTGACGATCAGGTGACGGATGCCGGCGCAGAACGCGCGAACTTCTGCTACCGGCATCCCGACCGTCAGAGCTTCGTGCTCTGCCAGCGTTGCGGGCGCACGGTCTGCGGCGAATGCCAGACCGCTGCGCCCGTCGGCGTGATCTGCCCCGAGTGCATGCGCGAGCAGCGCGCTTCGGCGCCTCGGACCAAGCCCGCGGCCTCCACCCGCCTGCGTTCGGCAGCGGATCGTGGTGCGCCCGTGGTCACGTATTCCCTCATCGGCATCACTGCCTTCGTGTACCTCCTGCAGTGGATCCCCGGACTCGGGGTGACGAACGCCCTGTTCTTCAGCCCGGTCTTCATGACCGAGGTGTTCCCCGAGCCGTGGCGCGCCCTGACCTCGGTGTTCCTGCACTCGACGTCGTTGCTCTTCCACATCCTGCTGAACATGTACACGCTCTGGATCTTCGGGCGTCTCCTCGAGCCGATGCTCGGCCGCGGTCGGTTCCTCGCGTTGTACCTGATCAGCGGCATCGCCGGATCCATCGGAGTCGTGGTGTTCGCCGACCCGGGGTCCCAGGTGCTGGGCGCATCCGGCGCGATCTTCGGGCTCATGGGCGCCTTCGTCGTCATCCAGCGACGGCTGGGCGGCAACATGACCCAGCTCTACATCCTGCTGGCCGTCAACCTCGCGATCGGATTCATCCCAGGCGCGAACATCTCATGGCAGGCGCATCTCGGCGGCCTCATCGGCGGCGCGCTCGTGGGTCTCGTGCTCCTCGAGACGCGTTCGCGCGCCCGCCTCGGCATCCAGATCGGCCTGCTCATCGGGCTCACGGTGGCGTTGCTCGCGATCGGCTGGCTCGTGGCCACCTGGAAGATCGGCGCCTTCTAGTTGTCCACATCTCTCTCCACAACTGGGGAGAGAGTTACACGCGTGTAATTGCGACGGGGTGAGCCGCAGCATGCGCGCGCGGGCATGCGAAACGGGCGGATGTCGCATCCGCCCGTTCGAGTGAGATCAGTGGTGCCGGTCAGCGCCAGCGCGTCGTCATCAGGAAGCCGACGAACGCGATGCCGAAGCCGATGAGGATGTTCCACGAGCCGAGGTCTGCGATGGGCAGCTTGCCCTGGCTCACGTAGAAGACGATGATCCAAGCGAGTCCGAGCAGCATGAAGCCGAACATGACGGGCTTGAACCAGACCGGGTTCGGCGCTTCTTCGCCGCTCGCCTGCTCCGCTCGTGCGGGCTTCGATGATTTCGTACGTGCCATGCGGGTGATTCTATCCGAGACGGCGCGGGACTCACAGCCGAGCGTTGCGCCGGCGGAATAGAATCGACCCCATGTCCGAGTCGCCGTCCGAAGGCCGACGCCGCGACCGAGGGCCGAGCAACGCCCAGGCCGACGGCGCGAAGCCGCGACACCGCGTGAGCGTGGTCGGCGTGATCGGCGAGTTGCTGCTCACGGCCGGCGTGCTGATCCTGCTGTTCCTCGGCTGGCAACTCTGGTGGAACGACGCGATCATGGCCGGGCAGCAGTCGGCCGCGGCATCCGCCCAGAGCGCCGACTGGGCCGAGCAGGCCCGCGCCGAGCGCGGCGATGCACCCGCACCGGCTCCCGCCGACTACGGCGAGCCCGTGGTCGGGCCGGCCGATTATCCGAACGGCGAGGCGTTCGCGGTCATGTACGTGCCACGATTCGACTCGCCCGGAACCCACGACTCGGTGCGCCAGATCGCCGAGGGCTACGGGCTCGACGTGCTGAACAGCTTCGAGACGGGCGTCGGCCACTATCCCGGAACGCAGATGCCGGGCCAGGTCGGCAACTTCGCGATCGCGTCGCACCGCAGCGCGTACGGCGGCGGCATGCACGAGATCGAGCAGTTCCAGCTCGGCGACCCGATCTACATCCAGACGAAGGACGGCTGGTACACGTACCGCTTCCGTGACTTCGAGTACGTCACGCCCGACACGGTCGACGTGCTGGCCGCCGTGCCGCGCCAGCCCTCGGTGGCGCCGACCGATCGCCTGATCACGCTGACGACGTGCAATCCGCTCTACTCGACGGCCGAGCGGCTCGTCGCCTACGGCGTGCTCGACGCGTGGCAACCTGCGTCAGCCGGCCCGCCGGCCGAGATCGCCGACATCGTCGCAACCTGGGGGTCCTGAATGTACGGAGCTCTCTGGCGGGTCCTTCCCGGCCCGGTCTGGCTGCGCATCATCCTGCTGCTGCTGCTCATCGCGGCAGCGGTCTACGCCCTCTTCACGTGGGTGTTCCCCTGGGTCGACGGAATCGTCAACCCGATCGACGTCACGGTGGACCAATGACCCGAATCCTCGTCATCGACAACTACGACAGCTTCGTCTACACGCTGAACGGCTACCTGCAGGAGCTCGGCGCCGAGACCGAAGTGCTTCGCAACGACGCGTTCCCCGAGGCCGAGGTCGCCGACCGCATCGCGGAGTACGACGCCGTGCTGCTCTCGCCCGGGCCCGGAAAGCCTTCGGATGCCGGCGTCTCGATCCCGTTCGTGCGCGCTGCACTCGAGTCCGGCACGCCGCTGCTCGGTGTCTGCCTCGGCCACCAGGCGATCGCAGAGGCCTTCGGCGGCGTCGTGACGAACGCCGAGGAACTCATGCACGGCAAGACCTCGAGCGTCGAGCACGACGGGAGCGACTTCTACGTCGGGGTACCGCAGCCGTTCACCGCGACGCGCTATCACTCGCTCGCCGTCGTCGACGGCACCCTGCCCGACGAGCTCGAGGTCACGAGTCGTACGCACGGCGGGGTCATCATGGGCCTCCGCCATGTCGAGGCGCCCATCTACGGCGTGCAGTTCCATCCCGAGTCCGTGCTCACCGAGGGCGGCTACCGCATGCTCGGCAATTGGCTCGCAGTCGCGGGCCTCCCCGAGGCGCCCGAGCGGGCTGCCGGCCTGAATCCCCTGTTGCGCGCTGCCGACTGACCCTGCGGTCGAGCGCTCGCGAACCGACGGGCTCGCGATCGGGCAGCGCGACCGTCTGTGAGGCTCCGCCTCACCGACGGCTCAGCGCGTCAGCCCGCGCAGTACGTGAGCTCGACCGAGGAGTGCTGCGGAACGTCGCCGGGCGCCAACGACTGATGCGTCACCGGCGACCCGGGCTGGGCCTTGCAGCCGGCATCGGGCTTCGGAACGGGCGTCAGCTGCAGGTTCTCCGCCGACAGCAACGACGAGGCGGCGTCGAGCGCCTGCTCGGTGAGGTCTGGCAGCGTGACCATGCCGTTCGAGATCGTGAAGTTCACGGTCGACCCGGACTCGACCGAGGTGCCGGCCTCGGGATCCGTGCCGAGCACGACGTCGACGGCCACGGTCGGCGAGGTGGTGCGTGTCTCGGAGCCGGCGACCAGGCCGGCATCGGTCACCATCTTCTTGGCCGTGTCGATCGTGGCGTTCCGCGCATCGGGGACCTTGATCGATTCACGGCCTGCCGACACGTAGACCGTGATCGGCTGGTTCGCGTCGACGATCTCACCTGCCGGCGGATCGGTCCGGATCACCAGACCGGCCTCGACATCAGGACTCGTCTCGTCGATGCGCGTTGCGGGCAGACCGAGTTGCTGCAACTGCTCGACGGCGTCTTCGTACGTGGTGTCGACGAACGCGGGAACCTCGCGCGCGTTGGAGGGCACCTCGACCGTCGGTTGCAGGTTGAAGGCCCAGTACATGACCGCGATCACGATCACGATGACGCCGATGATGCCCGACCAGATCCAGACCGCCGGAGGGCGACGCTGGGTGCGGTTCATGGTCTCGTCTTCGGTGAGCTGGCGAAGGGCCAACTCCGATGTCGAGAGCGAACCGGTCGGCGCTCCGAAGAGCATGGTCGACTCGTCGGACCGCTGGTGCACCGGGATCCGTCCGGATGCCGCGGTGTCGATGTCGGCCCGGAACTCGGCCGCGGTCTGGTATCGACCCTCCCTGGTCTTCACGAGCGCGTGCATGACCACCGCGTCGAGTGCAGGCGAGACCTTGGGGTTGATGACGCTCGGCTTCACCGGGCGCTCGCTGACGTGCTGATAGGCCACGGCGACCGGGGTATCGCCACGGAACGGGGGGCGTCCCGTGAGCATCTCGAAGAGCACGACGCCCGTCGAATAGAGGTCGGTGCGCGCATCGACGGTCTCGCCCTTCGCCTGCTCGGGCGAGAAGTACGAGGCGGTTCCGAGGATCGCCGTCGTCTGGGCGACCGTCGTCGACGAGTCGGAAACGGCGCGGGCGATGCCGAAGTCCATGACCTTCACCTGGCCGGTGGTGGTGATCATGATGTTGCCGGGCTTGATGTCGCGGTGCACGACCCCGGCGCGGTGGGAGTATTCGAGCGCCGTGAGCACGCCGTCGATGACGCGAACGGCTGCCGCGGGTTCGAGCGGCCCGTCGTGGATGATGTCCTTGAGCAGGCGGCCTTCGACGAACTCCATCACGATGAACGGGAGCTGCACCTCGTGACCCGACGCGTCGGCGACGGTCTCCTCGCCGGCGTCGAACACGCGGACGATCGTCGGGTGCGCCATCCGGGCCGCCGACTGCGCCTCTTGGCGGAACCGCATGCGGAACGCCGGGTCGGTGGCGAGCTGCGGCTTCAGCAGCTTGATCGCGACCTGGCGACCGAGACGCGTGTCCTGGCCCTCGTGCACGTCCGACATGCCGCCTCGCCCGATGAGCTGGCCCACGCGGTAGCGCCCGGCGAGAATCTGTCCTTCGTCAGTCACGTGCGCGCGGTTCCTCTCTCGTTCAGTCGCGGTCGATGCGATGCGATCCGCCCGCCTTGCGGAGAGGCGGGCGGATCGGCGTCAGTTGTTGGTGGTGCCGGTACCGGTGCCGTCGGGGTCGGGCTCCACCGCGGGTGCGTCGACGGTGACCTGGGCGGCAGGCGAGGCGGCCGAGCTCAGGGCACCGCAGAAGTACAGGTAGCTGATGTTGATGACCGCGCCGTCGGCGGCATCGGCGTTCACCGTGATCGTCACGTTCGTGGCGTCGGCACCGAGCGGCGGAGCCGCCGAAGCCGGCCCGTCGACGTTCACCTGGTAGCCCGAGCGGGTCTGGCCGGCCGGGCACTGCGCGCTCGGCCAGGAGACCTGGATCGATGCTCCGGGAGCAGCGGACGACGGGGAGACGTTCGGCGCGGCACCCGGCGCTGCCGGGGTCTCAGGAGCCGCGTAGTACGTCACCGTCACCTCGGCACCGATCGGCACCGGTCCGGTCGGGTTCACCTCGTAGACGATGCCCGTGCCCGACGGATCGGCCGCGGGGTTGCCCTCGACACCGTTCGCGACCATGCCGAGCTCGCCGAGCTTGGCTCGGGCGTCGTCGACCGAGAGACCCACGAAATCGGCGGCGTTGATCTGCGCGGTCGTCGGCGCCTCGGACGTCGGCGGGGCCGAGCTCGGCGGAGCGCTTCGCGAGGTGGGAGGCTTCGACGTCGAGGGGGTCTTCTCGCCGCCGTTGTTGAGCGAGAGCGCGATGATCGTGCCGATGAGCACGATCGCGAGCACGGCGATGAGGACGATGAGCGGCCAGGTCCAGGGACTCCGCTTCTTCTCTTCGGCCTCTTCTTCGGCGGTCTCGTCGCCCGGGGCGGCCTCGCCGGTGGCGAGCACGGTCGTCGCCGCGGTGGCGCCCTGCTGCGGCATGAGCATCGTGGCGGCCGTGGCGCCTGCGGCACCGAGCACGGCGGGCACTGCGACTGCGGCGCCCTGCACGTCGCCCCGACGCAGCGCGGAGGCGGCCCTGGCGAGGTGGGAGGCCGTCTGCGGTCGTTCTGCGGGGTTCTTGGCGATGCACGCGTACACGAGGTTGCGCACGGGCTCGGAGACGGTGACGGGCAGGTCGGGCGGCGTCTCGTTGATCTGCGCCATGGCGATCGCGACCTGGGACTCGCCCGTGAAGGGACGACGGCCCGCGAGGGCCTCGTACGCCACGATGCCGAGCGAATAGATGTCGGTCGTCGGCGAGGCCGGGTGACCCGATGCCTGCTCGGGCGAGAGGTACTGCACCGTGCCCATGACCTGACCGGTGGCGGTGAGCGGCACCTGGTCGGCGATCCGCGCGATGCCGAAGTCGGTGATCTTCACGCGCCCGTCGGGCGTGATGAGCAGGTTGCCGGGCTTGATGTCGCGGTGCACGAGGCCGGCCGCGTGGGCCGCCTGGAGCGCGTTCGCGGTCTGCGCGACGATGTCGAGCACCTTGTCGGTCGAGAGCACGTGCTCCCGCTCGAGGATCGTCGAGAGCGCCTCGCCGGGCACGAGCTCCATGACGAGGTACGCGCTGCCCTCTTCTTCGCCGTAGTCGAAGACGTTGGCGATGCCCTCGTGGTTCACGAGCGCAGCGTGACGGGCCTCGGCGCGGAAGCGCTCGAGGAACCCGGGGTCGCCGAGGTATTCGTCCTTCAGGATCTTGATCGCGACCTGTCGGCCGATGACGAGGTCGGTGGCCTGCCACACCTCGCCCATCCCGCCGATCGCGATGCGGGATTGCAGTTCGTAGCGCCCCCCGAAGGTGAGCCCTGCGCTCGGTCTCATTTGTTCAGCACCGCCTCTAGTACCTGCTTTGCGATGGGTGCGGCGATGAGATTGCCGTACCCCTCCTGACCAAGTCCCCCGCCATCCTCCACGAGTACCGTGATCGCATACTGAGGGTTGTCTGCGGGGGCAAAACCGGTGAACCACAAGGTGTAAGGGTCGTCCTCGCCGTTCTCCGCTGTACCCGTCTTACCGGCCACGCTGACGCCGTCTATTCTTGCATTACTCGCGGCCCCGGATTCGACGCCGTTCACCATCATCTCGGTCATGGTCTTGGCGGTATCCTCACTGATCGCCCGGCCGAATTCGGATGTCTCGAACTCCTGCAGCGGCGTGAAGTCGGGCGCCGTGATCTGGTCGACGAGGTTCGGGTTCATGACGATGCCGCCGTTGGCGATCGCGGCGGAGACCACGGCCATCTGCAGCGGGGTCGCCCGCACCGTGTACTGTCCGAACGCGCTGAGCGCGGTCTGCGGCTCGTCGAGACCGCGGGGGTAGACGCTGGCCTCGGTCGCGGTGGGGATCTCGAACTCGTGGTTGAAGCCGAACTTCTCGGCCTGCTCGCGGATCGCGTCGTCGCCGAGTTCCATGCCGAGCTCGGCGAAGGGGATGTTGCACGAGAACCGCAGGGCGTCCGCGAGGGTGACGGTGCTGCCGCCGCTGCCGCAGGTGCCGCCGCCGGAGTTGATGACGACCGAGTCGGTTCCGGGAAGCGTCAGCGTGCCGGGGTTCGGGAACGTGCTCTCGGGCGTGTAGCGGCCCGACTCGAGCGCGGCGGCGGTGACGACGAGCTTGAACACCGAGCCGGGAGGGTTCATGTCGCCGCCGGTCGCCCGGTTGATGAGCGGCTCGCTCGGGTCGGCGAGGAGTCCCTCGTACGTCGCCTGGACCTCTGCGCCGTCGTGCACGACCATCGAGTTCGGGTCGAACGTGGGCTTGGTGACCATCGCGAGGATGCGGCCGGTCGCGGGCTCGGTCACGACGACGGCCCCGGAGTAGTCGCCGAGGGCGTCCCAGGCGGCCTGCTGGGCGACCGGGTCGATCGCGACATCCACCGAGGCACCCATCGGGTCCTGGCCGGAGATCAGGCGGTTGATCTTGTCGAAGAACTGCGACGACGACTGTCCGCTCAGGTAGTCGTTCAGCGAGCTCTCGAGTCCGGTGGCCTCGCCGTTCACGGGGATGTACCCCGTGATGCCCGCGTAGAGCGGGCCGTTCGGGTAGACGCGGAGGAACTTGTAGTCGTCGTCGGACGGCTGCGAGAACGCGACCGGCGTGCCGCCGACGAGGATCGGGCCGCGTTCGACCGAATAGCTGGCGTACAGCGTGCGCGCGTTGCGCGGATCGGCCGCCAGGGAATCGGCGCTGAAGTACTGGATCACCGTCGTCGAGACGAACAGGGCGACGAACATCAGCAGGGCGAAGATGCTGACGCGCTTGAGTTCGCGATTCATCCGTCGATCACCAGCCTCGGATGGTTGCGGACCGTATCGGACAACCGCAGGAGCAGCGCGATGATGATCCAGTTGGCCACGAGCGACGAACCGCCCGCGGCCAGGAACGGTGTGGTCAGGCCCGTGAGCGGGATCACGCGCGTCACGCCGCCGACCACGATGAAGACCTGCAGGGCGATCACGAACGCGAGGCCGACGCCGAGCAGCTTGCCGAAGTCGTCCTGGCCGGCGAAGCCGATGCGGAACCCGCGCGCGACGAGCAGCACGTAGAGCGCGAGGATCGCGAACAGGCCCGCGAGGCCGAGCTCCTCGCCGAGGCTGGCGATGATGTAGTCGCTCTGCGGCACCGGCGTGAGCTCGGGGCTGCCGCGCCCCCATCCGGTGCCGATGAGGCCGCCGTTGGCCAAGCCGAACAAGCCCTGCACGAGCTGGTAGCTGCCGCCCGGATCGGCGTTGTACCGGGCGTCGCTCAGCGGGTCGAGCCAGTTCTGGAAGCGGTTGTTGACGTAGTCGAGGGTTTGGCTCGCGATGAGGGCGCCCGCGATGAACAGCCCGAGGCCGAGCACGACCCACGAGAGCCGGCTCGTCGCGACGTAGAGCATGACGAGGAACAGGCCGAAGTAGAGCAGCGCGGTTCCGAGGTCGCGCTGGAACACGATGACGCTCATCGAGAGCGCCCACACGATGAGCAGCGGGCCGAGGTCGCGGGCGCGCGGGAACCGCATGCCCAGGAACTTCTTGCCGACCATCGAGAGCGAGTCGCGGTTGCGCACGAGGTATCCGGCGAAGAAGACCGCGAGGGCGATCTTCGCGATCTCACCCGGTTGGAACGTGGCGATGTCGCCGATGCCGATCCACACCCGTGCGCCGCCTCGCGATTGTCCGAGTCCGGGCACGAGCGGCAGCATGAGCAGGATGATCGCGACGAATCCGGCGACGTAGGTGTAGCGGAAGAGCACCCGGTGGTTGCGGATCAGGAGCATCGTCGCGATGGCGCAGATGATCGCGATCGCGCTCCACGCGATCTGACGGACCGCTGCGCTCTGCCACCCGGTCTCGCCGTCGGCGATGTCGATGCGGTAGATCATGGCGATGCCGAGCCCGTTGAGCAGGGTCGCGATCGGGAGCAGGAAGGGGTCGGCGTCGCGCGCGACGAACCGCATCGCGATGTGCAGCCCGAACACCAGCACCGAGAGTCCGGCGCCGAGCAGCACCAACTGGGTGTCGATGCGACCGAGCGCGCCCAGTTGCACGAGCACGATCGCACCGGCGTTGATGACGCAGGCCATGAGGAGCAGCCACAGTTCGAGGTTGCGCAGTCGCTGCGGCATCCGGATGCGACGGATGCCGGTCGGCGGCGTGCTCGTGGGGGCCTGACCGGTGGCGGCCGTACCGGCGCCCGCGCGTCCGCCGAAGCCGTCGTCACTCAAGGGACTCCTCCAATCGCGACACGATCTTCATCGCATCGGCGAGCGACCCGGCCGTGATCGTCTTCTCGACGCGCTGCTGGTCGTAGGTTCGCAGTTCGGAGACGTCGACCGCGGTCTCGCGGTAGAGCTCGTGCAGCGAGAAGGGTCCGAGGTCTTGCTGGATGCCTTGGAAGATGGCCACGCGACCGTTCGACTCGCCGACGTAGTAGCGGGTCTGGGTCCACTGGTAGCCGAGCACGACGACCGCGACGATGGCCGCGATCAGCGCGAACATCCAGAAGCCCCAGACCCAGCGGCGTCGACGTCGGCGCCGGGCGTCCTCTTCGAGGATCTCGTCGAAGAAGTCCTCGGAGTCGGGCTCGAAGTGGGTCTCCTGCACCGGGTGCGGACGGAACGGCGTGAGGCGGATCGGGCGGGCACGAACCGGCTCGGACGGCGCCCCGAAGGCGAGCGGCGCGGCCGCGGAGCCCACGATGAGCGGCGGCGTCGCGGGTGCGGGCGGATCGCCGATGTCGACGATCACGACCGTCACGTTGTCGGGCGCACCGCCGTCGAGCGAGGCCTTCACGAGCCGGTCGGCGACCTGCTTCGCGCCTGCGTCGGCTGACAGCTGCTCGTGCAGGTCGTCGAACGACACGACGCCGGAGAGCCCGTCGGAGCAGATCAGCCAGCGGTCGCCCGGCCTGGTGTCGAGCACCATCGAGTCGATCTCGGGTGAGGCCTCGACGTCGCCGAGCACGCGCATGAGCACGGAACGGCGCGGGTGCACCATGGCCTCTTCGGCGGTGATCCGACCGGCGTCGACGAGCCGCTGCACGAACGTGTGGTCGGTGGAGATCTGGCTGAGCTCGCCCGAGCGCAGCAGGTAGATACGCGAATCGCCGATGTGCGCGATGACCACGCGGTCTTCATGGAGCAACAGGGCGCTTGCGGTGGTACCCATGCCGGTGAGCTCCGAGTGCTCGGCGACGGTCTCGGCGAGTCGCCGGTTGGCCGAGATCAGGGCGCCCTCGAGCGCGGCGGCGGCCTCGGGAGCGGACTGGTAGTCGGCGTCGGCGTCGGCGACGCGCTGGGTGACGATCGCGCTCGCGACGTCACCGCCGGCGTGCCCGCCCATGCCGTCGGCGACGAGGAACAGCCGTCGGCCGGCGTACCCGGAGTCCTGGTTGTTGGAGCGGATGCGTCCGACGTGCGAGACCGCGGCGCTCGCCTTGATCGACACCATGGGCTACCGCCGCAGCTCGAACGTCGTCGCCCCGACCTTGATGGTCGCTCCGAGTGGGATCTGCACGGGCACGGTCACGCGGGCGCCGTTGAGGAAGGTGCCGTTCGTCGAGTCGAGGTCCTGCAGCATCCACTGCCCGTTCCAGAGCATCATGCGCGCGTGGTGCGTCGAGGTGTAGTCGTCGCGGATGATGATGGCCGAATCGCTCGAGCGGCCGATCGTGATCTCGTCGCGGCCGAGCGGGAACTCGGTGCCGGCCTTCTGGCCGCTCGTGATCACGAGCTTCATGGGGCCGTCACCGGATGCGGGCGCCGGAGCAGCGGGTCGCGACACCGGCGAAGTGGGCACTGCTGCGGCTGCGACCGGCGCTGCGGCCGGGAACGCCGCGGCAGGAGCGGGCGTCGCCGCGGCGGCGTCGGGCTGGAGCTTGCGCACGCGCTGCCCGAACAGGTCGCTGCGCAGCGCGTAGACGATCGCGAAGATGAACGCCCACAGCAGCAGCAGGAACCCGAGTTGCAGGACGAGCAGCGTCAGTTCGCTCATTCGGCCGGCCCCCAGAACCCGCCGACGTCGTGACGTTCGGTCGCTGGGTCGACGCGGGGTGCGGGGGTTGCGGCTTGGGCGAGCACCCGGAACACGATACGCGAGCGCCCGATCGTGATCACGGAGTCGGGCTCGAGGATCGCCTCGGTGATGCGGGCGCCGTTGAGCTGGGTGCCGTTCGTCGACCCGAGGTCGCGCACGCGTGCACGCGAGCCGTCCCATTGCACCTCGGCATGCCGGCGCGAGGCGCCCGAGTCGTCGATCGTGACGTCGGCCTCGCTGCCCCGGCCGATGACGGTGCGGCCCTTGATGATCGGATGCCGCGTGCCGCCGATGTCGAGCACGGGGGTCCAGGCGACCTGGCCCTTGACGTTGCGCGAGTCGACCTGCACGAGACCCTCGGACAGGCCCTCGTCGGACTGGAGCGAGATGGTGATGCCGCCGGCGAACTGGAAGTGCTGGCTCGCGGCGTGCTTCTGCACGAGGTCGACCAGTTCGTCGGTGAGCGCCGGGCCCAGCGCGGTCATGCGCGCGTGGTCTGCCGGAGACATCCGCACGACGAACTGGTTCGGCACGAGCACGCGGTCGCGCGAGACGACCGCCGCCTTGGTGTCGATCTCGCGCTTCAGCGCCGCGGTGATCTCGACGGGCTGCAGCCCCGAGCGAAAGGTCTTCGCGAAGGCGCCGTTGACGGCGCGCTCGAGACCTTTCTCGAAGTTGTCCAGTAGGCCCACAGGTCTCCCGATCCGGTTCCGTGATTGTGTGACATGCTAGCCCGCTCGACTGGGAACGGGATTCCTCAGTCCACCGGGATGGCGGTTTCGTCGGCCTCGAGGTCGAGCGAGAGCGTCGGGATGGAGGCCGTCAGCAGGGTGCCGTCGGAACGGCGGGATCCCGTGACGTCGCGCATGTGCGGCGCCCCGGTGAGGCGCGGGCCCTGGCCGTCGAGCGGCACCGAGACATCCGCACCGTCCTTGACGAGCACCTTGCGGCCGCGCACCGAGACCTCGGCGAAGTCGCCGGCCTCGACGTGGAACGAGATCGCGTCGGACTCGAGGGAGACGCGCAGGCGCGTGCCGCGCAGCGTGACACGGAACTCGAGGCGCGACCACCCGTCGGGCAGGCGCGGGTCGAAGGTGAAGACGCCGCCGTGGTCGCGGAACCCGCCGAACCCGTTGACGAGCGCGCCCCACACGCCGCCGGTGGACGCGACGTGCACGCCGTCGGCCGCGTTGTGGTGCAGGTCGGCCAGGTCGACGTAGAGCGCCGAGCGGAAGTAGCGGAGCGCGAGGTCGTGGTACCCGACCTCGGCCGCGATGATCGACTGCACGACCGCGGACAGCGTCGAGTCGCCCGTGGTCAGCGGGTCGTAGTACTCGAAGTCGGCGAGCTTCTGCTCGGCCGAGAACCGGTCGCCCTGCAGGAAGAGCGCGAGCACGACATCGGCCTGCTTCAGCACCTGGAAGCGGTAGATCACCAGCGGGTGGTAGTGCAGCAGCAGCGGTCGTCGCGTGTCTGGCGTGTTCTCGAGGTCCCACAGCTCCTTCTCGAGGAACGCCGCGTCCTGCGGGTGCACGCCGAGCTGCTCGTCGTAGGGGATGTGCATGTGCGCTGCCGCACGGCGCCATTCGCCCACCTCGCCGGGCGTCACGCCGAGGCGGGCGACGAGCTTCGCGTACGCGACCGGGTCGCGCATCTGCAGGGAGTCGACGGCGGATGCCGCGGAGGCGAGGTTCGCCCTCGCCATGACGTTCGTGTAGAGGTTGTCGTTCACGACCGTCGTGTACTCGTCTGGGCCCGTCACGCCGTGGATGTGGAAGACGTCGTCGGTCGTCGCGCCGGAGCGCCAGAAGCCCAGGTCCTCCCACATGCGGGCGGTCTCGACGAGGATGTCGATCGCGCCGCGGCCCATGAAGTCGGTGTCGCCCGTCGCGGCCACGTACTGGCACAGCGCGAAGGAGATGTCGGCGTCGATGTGGTACTGCGCGGTGCCGGCCGCGTAGTAGGCCGACGACTCGAGCCCGTTGATCGTGCGCCACGGGAACAGGGCGCCGCGCTGGTTCAGCTCGAGGGCGCGGGCGCGCGCGTTGTCGAGCATGCGCTGACGGAACCGCAGCACGTTGCGCGCCACGATCGGCGCCGTGAAGCTGAGGAACGGCATCACGTAGATCTCGGTGTCCCAGAAGTAGTGTCCGCCGTAGCCCGAGCCGCTCACGCCCTTCGCCGCGACGCCGTCGCCGTCGGTGCGGGCGGTCGCCTGCGCGAGCTGGTAGAGGTTCCACCGCACGGCCTGCTGGAGCTCGGGCTCACCGTCGATCGCGACATCCGATCGCTCCCAGAAGTCGTCGAGCCACGCGCGCTGGTGCTCGAACAGCTCGGCGACGCCCAGCTCGGCGCCACGGTCGAGGGTGCGGTCGCAGCGGTCGACGAGCTCGCGCGCGGGCACCTTGCGGGCCGTGTGGTAGCTGATGTACTTCGTGACGCGGATCGGCTTGCCCTGCTCGGCGCGCACCCGGTAGATGTGCTTGGCGAGGTCCTCGCCGATGCTGCCGGACTCGGTGAACGCGTTCTCGGTCGCGATCGAGTGCTCGACGCCGACCGCGATGGTCATGCCCGAGTTCGTGCACTGGTAGCCGAGCATGTACCGGCCGCCCTCGTGGCGCTGCACCCGCGGCTGCAGCACGCGGTCGGCGAAGGACTCAGCCTTGCGAGGGTCGAACGCGCTCGGAGTCTCCTGCACGCCCGAGCGGTACTCGTCGCGGCCGTCCTGGCGGTTGAGGATCTGGCTCGAGATCGTGACCGCGGCGTCGGCGTCGAGCATCTCGACCTCGTAGTCGAGCACCGCGAGGTGGCGGTCGGTGAACGAGACCATGCGTCGGCTCGTGATGCGCACGTGCTTGCCCGAGGGCGTGCGCCAGTCGATCGATCGCGAGAGCGCACCCTGGCGGAAGTCGAGCCGACGGTCGTAGTCGACCAGTTCGGCGATCGTGACCACGAGCGGCTCGTCGTCGACGTAGAGGCGGATCACCTTCGCATCGGGCGCGTTGACGATCGTCTGCCCGACGCGAGCGAACCCGAACGCCTCTTCGGCGTGGCGGATCGGCCACGTCTCGTGGAACCCGTTCACGAACGTGCCGTGGAGGTGCCCGTCGCGGCCCTCCTCGATGTTGCCGCGCAGGCCCAGGTAGCCGTTGCCGACGGCGAACAGCGTCTCGGTCGTGCCCATGTCGTCGAGTCCGAACTCGGTCTCGACGAGCGCCCACTCGTCGATGGGGAACCGGTTGCGGTCGAGGGGATCGGTGTCGGCGAACCTCATTCGGCGTCCCTTTCTTCTGCGGTGTCGTGGTGCGGGCCTTCGGAGGCGGATGTCTCGGCTGCAGCGCGCGCGGTGGCGGCGGTGGCGGCGCGGGCGACGGCGGGCAGCAGCTCGTCGAGCTCGTCGACGATGACGTCGGCGCCGAGCTCGCGCAGGGCGGCGCGGCCCACGCCGCGGTCGACGCCCACCACGAGCGCGAAGTCGCCGTCGGCGCCGGCCTTGATGCCCGACTCGGCGTCTTCGACCACGGCGCACGCCGTCGTCGGCAGGCCGAGCAGTTCGGCCGCCCGATCGAACATGTCGGGCGCGGGCTTTCCGCGGATGCCCTCGCGAGCTGCCACGAGCCCGTCGACCACGACGGTGAAACGGTCGTCGATGCCCGCGGCGGCCAGCACCGAGGGGGCGTTCTTCGAGCTCGAGACGACGGCCACGCGGCATCCGCTCGCGATGACCGCGTCGAGGAACGCGACGCTCGCCGGGTACGGGGCGACGCCCTCGTCGGCGAGCGTGGCGTTGAAGGCGCCGTTCTTGCGGTTGCCGAGCCCGTGCACCGTGTCTTCGTCGGGGGAGTCGGTCACCTCGCCCTCGGGAATGCGGATGCCTCGGCTCTCGAGGAGGCTCCGCACGCCGTCGTACCGCGGCTTGCCGTCGATGTACGCGAAGTAGTCGCCCTCGACGTAGGGCGCGACGCCGTGCGCCTCGAGGTACGGGGTGAACAGGCGCGACCACGCATGCATGTGCACGATCGCGGTCGGCGTCAGCACGCCGTCGAGGTCGAAGAGCCAACCCTCGATGCCGGTCAGGTCGAGCTCTGCGGGATCGGGGTCTGCGGGGGAGCCGGGGCGGGTTTCGGGGGTGTCTGGCGAGGTCACGGCCGTCCTTTCGTCGTGCCGGTCGCGGCGCTGGGGCCAGCCGTTCGATGCTATTGCGCCGGGGTGCGCGAACGCGAGGGCGGATGCCGCGGTTCGGAGCATTCACGGAGGGTTCAGGGTGCGCCCGGTCGAGGTTCCGGTGGGGTTGCCTGCGCCTCGGACGGCGACGGATTCGGGCCGGGGTCGGCTCGAATGGCCTTTGGTCTTGCAAGATGTTAGGCTCTCGTGGCTGGTCACACTTCGGTGCGACCGACTCACAGATGCGCGAGTGGCGGAATTGGCAGACGCGCTGGCTTCAGGTGCCAGTACTCGCAAGGGTGTGGGGGTTCAAGTCCCCCCTCGCGCACGACGAACAGAACGGCCCGGATCCTCGATGAGGACCCGGGCCGTTTCTCGTTCGCGGGTGCTCGTGACATTTCCGGAGATCACGGGGACTGTGGTCGTGCGGGGCGGATGGAAGGCCGAGTTCTCCTGAATGCCGGCACGCCGACCGCATCGGGCAGGGATCATCGGGTGCGGAGGCATCCGCTCGACGAGGCTCGTGGTGAAGGAGGGAACGTGATCGGGACCCTGAACCGCATCGTCGAGCGCATCGAGCTCGACCTGACCGAGGTCGTCGACGTCGCGGCCTTCGCGGCCGGGCTCGGCACCACCGAGTACCACGTGCGCCGGATGTTCTCGTCGCTCGCCGGCATGCCGCTGTCGGAGTACGTGCGGCGCCGCCGCATGACCGTCGCTGCGGCCGACCTGCTCGGCGAAGGGAGCCTGCTCGACATCGCGGTCCGCTACGGCTACGGCTCCACGGAGGCGTTCAACCGGGCGTTCCGCGCGGTGCACGGCGTGAGTCCCGCTGACGTCCGTCGCGACGGCGGCCCCCTTCGTTCGCAACCGCAGCTCAGGTTCCGCCTGACCGTCGAAGGGAATTCGCCCATGGACACCCGTATCTCCGACCGACCCGCCTTCCGTCTCGTGGGGCACGCTGCTCGCGTGCCGCTCGTGCACCAGGGCGCCAACCCGCACATCCAGGCGCACATCGCGTCCATCCCGATGGAGGAGCACGCCCGTCTGAAGGGGCTCGGCGACACCGAGCCCGCCGGGCTGCTGCAGGTGAGCGCAGACGTCGACCCCGACTACGAGGAGGGCAGCGAGCTCACGTACCTGCACGGTGTCGCCGTGCGCGCCGAGACCTCCGTCGCCGACGACCTCGACGCGATCGAGGTGCCCGCGGGGGAGTGGGCGGTGTTCCGGATGTCGGGGCCGTACCCGGCCGCGCTGCAGGAGACCTGGGCGGCGACCGCGACCGACTGGTTCCCGTCGAACCCGTGGCGCCTTCGGCCCGGACCCTCGATCGTTGCCGTGCTCGAGCGTTCCGCGGACTTCAGCACCGCGACCTGCGAGCTGTGGCTGCCGGTGGAGCGCGCGCAGAAGGTGTGACCGGCAGCGTCGCTCACCGGGCACCGCCCGGTCGACGGCGGCCCGCGTCGACGACGCCGGCCTCAGCTCGCCTGGGCGGGATCGAGGAGCACGAGCTCGATGCCCGCCGCCCTGGCGTCGTGGACGAGCGCAGGCGGCGCGTCGCTCGTGGTGATGATCGTGTCGACGTCGTCGAGGGTGCCGAACCGGTGGGCCGCGGTGCGCCCGAACTTGTCGGCCGTCGCGACCAGGACGACGTGCCGCGAAGATGCGAGGGCGGCCTTCTTGACCTGCGCGTCTCCCCAGGTCGCGACGGTCAGCCCGGTGTCGGGGTCGGCGGCGCACGCGCCGATGATCGCGATGTCGAACCGCATGGCCCTGACGGCGTCGGCCGCGCCGGCATCCGTGAAGGAGAGGTCGTCGTGGCCGACGGTGCCGCCGGGCACCACGACCTCGTTGCCGGGCTTGGCGGCGAGTGCGGCGGCGGCGTGGAGCGAGAGCGCCAGCGCGGTGATGCCGAGCCCGGCGAGCTCACGCGCGACCGCGAGGGCGGTGGTGCCGTTGTCGATGAGCACGGCATCTCCGGGCTGGATGAGCGAGGCCGCGTGACGGGCGAGGGTGCGCTTGACCTCGGTGTCCTCCGAGGTGCGGAGCCCGAACGGATACTCGGAGCCGCGACTGACCACGGGCGCCGCACCGCCGCGGATGCGCTGCACGGCTCCCTGCTCGGCGAGTTCGGCGAGGTCGCGACGGATGCTGATGGGGGAGACGCCCGTCAGCTCGGCGAGTTCGTCGATCGTGCGCCGACCGGAGTCGACCGCTCGGATGATCACTTTCTGGCGTTCTGATCGTTGCACGTGATCATTCTGACTCCTATCGTTCCGGACATGTCGATCGAGATGAAGACCGGAGTACGCGCGTCGGCCGGAGTGGGGGTGATGTTCGCGAGCAACGGCGCGATCTTCGCGGGGCTGCTGCCCTGGTATCCGCTGCTCGCCGAGCGCCTCGGCCTCGGCGTCGTGGAGTTCGGCTTCATCGTCGCCTCCTTCGCGGTCGGCGCGATCGTCTCGTCGGCCCTGCCCGCGCCCCTGATCGCGAGGTTCGGGCCGGTGCGCGTCGCGGTCGTCGGCACCGTGCTGCTCGCGGTCGCGATCGCGGGAGCCGCATGGGCGAGCGTCGGCTGGGTGTTCGCGCTGGCCGTGTTCTTCGCCGGCTTCTTCGACGCGGTCGTGGATGTCGCGCAGAACGTCGCCGGCATCCGCGTGCAGGATGCGGTGGGTCGCTCGATCCTCTCGTCGATGCACGCGCTGTGGAGCCTCGGAGGCGTGGTCAGCGGAGCCCTCTCGACCGCGGCCGCCGTCGCGGGCATCGACATGCGGCTCTACCTGGCCCTCGTCGGCGTCGCGTGCGTGGCGCTCGTCGGCACCGGCGGCCTCATGATCGGCCGGCTCGCATCGGCGCCCGAACCGGTGGCGTCCGAAGACGCCGAGGCGTCGGGTCGTGGCCAGCGGTGGCGCGTGGTGTTCCTCGCGGCGCTGCCGCTCGTGGTGATCGCGATCTGCGGAACGATGGTCGAGGACATCGCCAACAACTGGGCCGCGATGGCGGGCGTGCAGGTCGGCGGCCTCTCGCCGCAGGTCGCCGGCATCGCGTTCACGGTCGTGCTCGGCAGCCAGTGCATCGGCCGCTTCACCGGCGACCTGTTCATCCAGCGTTTCGGCCGCGTCGCGGTCGCACGCGTCGGCGGAGCCCTGATCGCCGCCGGCGGACTGCTGGTGGTCACCACGAGTGCGTTCCCGGCCACGCTGTTCGTGGGCCTCGCGCTCGCCGGATACGGCTCGGCCACGCTCGTGCCGAGCGCACTGACGGCGGCCGCCAAGCTCCCGGGCGTCAGCGAGGGTGCCGGCGTCACCATCGTGAGTTGGCTCATGCGCATCGGGTTCCTCGTCACGAGCCCGCTCATCGGCACCATCACCGGCGCGGCCGGCCTGCGGTGGGGCCTCACGGTGCTGGTCGTCGTCGGCGTCGCCGCGTTCCTGCTCGCGGGAGCGCTCGCCGAGCGCCGGACGCGGGCGCCGCTCCAGCCCGTGCAGGTCTGAGAGCGCTCTCCACAAAACCGACATGTATGTCTGTTTTGTGTGTAGAGTGCCGTGCAGCGGCACCGCAGGTCGCTCGCCTGCCGCTCGAGCGGCGGCACCCGACATCCGTCACACACACATCATGAGAGGGCTCGATGGAGAGCATCACGAAGAACCGGCAGACCCCCGAGGTGCTGCGACGCCTGATCGAACGGGCCTACGGCCCCGAACGAGTGCCCGTCGACGACGGATTCGCGTTCGAGATCACCGAGGGCTGGTTCAACGTCGCCTACCGCATCACGCTCCGCGACGGTGAGCAGGTCGTGCTCAAGATCGCACCGCCCGCGGAGATCGCGGTGCTCACGCGCGAGATCGGCATGATGCGCGCCGAGATCGAGGCCATGCGCCTGGTCGCCGAGCGCACGAGCGTGCCCGTGCCCCGCATCGACCACGTCGACCTCACGCACGAGGTGGTCGACGCCGACCTCTTCTTCATGGAGTTCGTCGACGCCGACAACTTCGGCTTCACCGCCGGCGCAGGCCTGCTCGATGACGAGGTCGTCGCCTCGGGCAACCGGCAGTTGGGCGAGCTCAACCGCGAGATCAACACGATCGTCGGTCCGCACTTCGGTCCGCTGCTCGGCGAAGGGTCGCCGACCTGGCGCGAGGCGTTCACGAAGATGATCGAGGACACGCTCGCCGACGGCGAACGGGTCGGCATCGACCTCGGCTGGAGCTCCGCCGACATCCGCGACGTGCTCGTCGCGAACGCCGATGCACTCGACGAGGTGACCGAACCGCGGCTCGTCGAGCT
Source organism: Agromyces sp. CF514 (assembly GCF_900113185.1). Taxonomy (NCBI): domain Bacteria; kingdom Bacillati; phylum Actinomycetota; class Actinomycetes; order Micrococcales; family Microbacteriaceae; genus Agromyces; species Agromyces sp. CF514. Next base: position 246,716 of record NZ_FOZD01000001.1, read on the forward strand.
GGACCTGTGGGCCAAGAACTCGATGATCCGCGACGGACGCATCGTCGCGGTGCTCGACCACGAACGTGCCGTGTACGGCGACCCGCTCATCGAGGCCGGGCTCACGGGCATCGACATGCCCTCGTTCGGCGATCCGACCGACTTCATGGTCGGATTCGGCATCACGACGTTGACCGAACCCGAACGCGCGCGCCGCCGCCTGTACTCGCTCTACCTGGCCATGATCATGGTCGTCGAGACGAAGTACCGGGGTCACACCGACACCGAGGTGTACGACTGGGGCCGCCGCGAACTCGACGGCGTCATGGCCGCGCTCGGCCGCGTGCGCGTGTCCGGCTGATCCGGACCGGGAGCTCCATTGACCGACGTCACCGCCCCGGACCGCTCCGAAGACCTGGCCACGCGCCCGGTCGGCCGGCTGCTGCTGTGGGCGGGCACGCAGACCACGCTCTCGGTGGGCGTCTACGGCGTCTACGCGTTGACCAACGCGTGGTTCGTCGCCCGCGGAGTCGGCGAGACGGCCCTGGCTGCCGTGAACCTCGTCGCCCCGCTGCTGCTGCTGCTCGGCGCGGTCGCCACGACCGTCGGCGTGGGCGGTGCGTCGCTCGTCTCACGCGGCCTCGGTGCGCGGGACACGGATGCCGCGGCGCGCGCGGCCGGCAACGCGTTCGTCGTGTACTGGGTCACCGCGGTCGTCGTCACGGCCACCGGCCTCGTGTTCCTCGAACCGCTGCTGCGCCTGATGGGGGCGACCGACGAGACCCTGCCTGATGCGCAGGCCTACGGCGCCGTCATCATCGGCGGCGCGATCTTCGCGACCGGCTTCTCGGCGCTCGTGCGGGCAGAGGGTCGGATGCTGTTCTCGACGCTGCTCTGGGTCGTGCCCGTCGTCGTGCAGATCGTGCTCGACCCGATCCTGATCTTCGGGTTCGACCTCGGCGTCGTCGGAGCAGGGCTCGGCACGGTCACCGGGCAGGCCGTGTCGGCGGCGATGGCGGTCTGGTTCTTCTTCGTTCAGCGACGTCGGCCCTACCGGATCGGGCTCCGGCACCTGCGCCCGCGGTGGACGACCGTCGGCGCGCTGCTCTCGATCGGGGCGCCGTCGTTCCTGCTCGGCATCGGGGCGACGGTGCTGGCCGTGCTCGTCAACGCGCTGCTCGCCGCCGCCGGCACGGTCGTGCTCGCCGCCTACGCGGTCTGCACCCGCGTGCAGACCTTCGTCACCATGCCGCAGATGGGCATCACGCAGGCGGTCCAGCCGATCGTCGGGTTCAACGCGGGCCGAGGACTCGATGCGCGTGCGGACCGGGCCCGCACGTTGGCGCTGCGCGCGACGATCGGCGTCGGAGCCGCGGCATCCGCGATCGTCGCCATCGCGGCCGAGCCGCTCGCCTCGCTCTTCCTCTCCGATCCCGAGAGCGTCTCGATGGCAGCCGCCGCGCTGCGCGTCATCGCGATCGGGTTCGTCTTCTCGGGCGTCGCACCGCTCATCTCGGCGACCTTCCAGGCCCTGGGGCGACCTGCGCCGTCGTACGCGATCTCGATCGGCACGCTCGTCGCAGTCAAGGCGCCGCTCGTGCTGCTGCTGGCGCCGTTCGGACCCATCGGCGTCCTCGTCGCCCTGCCCGTCGGCGATGCGGTCTCCGCAGCCTTGGCGTGGGTGGTCTTCCGGCGCAACCGGGTGCGGTCGTCAGCGCTCTCGTCGGGGGCGGCGTCCTCGTCGGTATCCTCGAGACGACCATGACCCGAGTCTCCGACGCACCGAGCCCTGCCGCCTCGCGCGCCTCCCCGAAGGGCGAACGCCGCCGAGCCGAGATCATCGCCGCCGCGTTCGCCGCATTCGCCGCGGGCGGCTACCGGGGCGCGAGCATGGTTCAGATCGCCGCGGCCTGCGGAGTCTCGCGGGCGGGACTGCTGCACCACTTCCCGGCGAAGGAGCTGCTGCTCGCGGCGGTGCTCGAGGAACGCGACCGGGTGAACGGCGAACTCTTCTTCGTCGACGTCGACCCCCGGCGCGACGGCGTCGAGCACTTCGAGCACCTGATTCGGCTCGTCGCCCACAATGCCGGCCAGCGCGAGCTCGTGCAGCTCTTCGCGACGCTGTCGGCCGAGGCCGCCGACCCGGCGCATCCCGCGCACGCCTACTTCGTCGATCGGTACCGCCTGCTCGAGGCGGACTTCGACCTCGCGCTCCGCGAGATCGCCGAGCGGGGGCTGCTGAGGCCGGGTGTCGTGCTCGACGGCGCGGCGCGCGACCTCATCGCCCTCATCGACGGGCTGCAGGTGCAGTGGCTCCTCGACCCCGCGGGCATCGACATCGTCGCCCGCCTGCGCCGTCGACTGCGCGAGGTGGTCGATGCCGAGTTCGCTCCCTGAGCCCCTCCGTCGTGCGGCGTCGGACGGCTGCGCCCAGCGGCCCGCTAGCGTTGGGCCATGCCCCGCACCTCGCGCCCGACTCCCGCGGAACTCGCGCCCGGCTGGCCTGACGCACCGTCGGCGGATGTCGCCGGCGAGGCCGCGAGGCGGTTCGCGATCCGGCTTCGCGCGGCGATCGGCGATCGCAGCATCCGAGCCGCGGCGCGGGATGCCGGCCTGAGCCACGCTGCGCTGCTCGGCTACCTGAACGGCTCGACCTGGCCCGACCTTTACGCCATCTCGCGCCTGCAGGCCGCACTCGGGCAGCGGCTCACCGAGTAGCGCCGACCGGCTCACAGCCCGCCGACCGGCTGGCGAACCCGTCGACCGGCGTGAGACTCACACCCGCTCGAAGACGGCCGCCAGCGCCTGCCCCCCGCCGATGCACATGGTCTCGAGCGCGAGGGTGCCGTCGAGCGCCGGGAGCTCGTGGGCGAGCGTGGCGAGCATGCGGAGCCCGGTGGCGGCGATCGGGTGGCCGATCGAGATGCCCGAGCCGCGCGGGTTGAGGCGGGGATCCTCGGCGTCGAGGCCCCAGTCGGCGAGGCAGGCGAGCACCTGCACGGCGAACGCCTCGTTGAGCTCGAGCACGTCGAGGTCGGCGAAGCCGAGGCCGGCCCGCTCGAGGGCGCGGTTCGCGGCGGGCACCGGGGCGACGCCGAAGTGCTCGGGGTCGGTGCCGGCGACCGCCCACGACCGCAGGCGCAGCATGGGCACGAGTCCGAGTTCGGCGGCCCGCTCGGGCGTGGTCACGATCGCCGCCGCCGCGGCGTCGTTCTGCCCCGACGCGTTGCCCGCGGTCACGGTCGCCGCGGCATCCGATCGTCCGAGGATCGGGCGCAGGGCGGCGAGCGAGTCGAGCGAGGTGTCGGCACGCGGGTGCTCGTCGCGGTCGACGACCGTGTCGCCGCGACGCCCCGGCACGGTGACGGGTACGAGTTCGGCGTCGAAGGCGCCTGCGGACTGGGCCGCCACGGCCCGACGGTGCGAGCGCAGGGCGAACGCGTCCTGGGCCTCGCGCGTGATGCCGTACTCGCGGCGCAGCGTCTCGGCCGCGCCGACGTTGCCCTCGGGCGTCGGAAAGCGCCGGCCGCCGACGGTCTCGCGACCACGCGAGAGGGCGTCGTGCAGCATGAGCCCTGCGCCCACGATGCCGCGGCGGCCCTCGACCGTGTAGAGCGGGGCGTTCGACATCGACTCGGCGCCGAGGGCGATCACGAGATCGGAGGCACCGGTCTGCACCTCCATCGCTGCGTTGATGACGGCCTGCAGGCCCGAGCCGCAGCGGCGGTCGAGCTGGTAGCCGGTCGCAGAGACGGGCAGGCCCGCGTCGAGGGCGGCGACCCGCCCGAAGGCGGGGGCCTCCATCGTCGGGTACCCCTGCGCGCCGATGACCCCGTCGACGGCGTTCGGGTCGAGGCCCGTGCGGGCGACGAGCGCCTCGAGCACCGTCGTCGCCAGCGCGACGGCCGAGACACCGGCGAGCGAACCGCCGAGGCGTCCCACGGGGGTGCGCAGCGGCGAGCAGATCACGACGTCGCGGAGCGCGGTCATCGTGCGACTCCCGAGATGACGGATGCCGCGGCATCCGCTCCCGTGCTCGGATCGTCCTTCTCCGTGGCATCCGTCGCACCCATGGCCGGGAGGTCGACGAACGTGAGCCCCGTGAGCTCGGAGAGCGACTGCGGGGTGTTCTCGCCGAAGGCCTCGCGGATCGCGAACCCGCCGCCGACCACGTCGAAGACCGCGTGGTCGGTGTAGACGCGCGTGACGCAGCCGACGCCAGTGAGGGGATAGGTGCACGAGGCGACGAGCTTGGACTCGCCCGTCTTCGTGAGCAGGTCGGTCATCACGTAGACCGACTTCGCGCCGATCGCGAGGTCCATCGCGCCGCCGATCGCGGGGATCGCGTCGGGTGCTCCGGTCGACCAGTTCGCCAGGTCGCCCCGTTCCGAGACCTGGAACGCGCCGAGCACGCAGACGTCGAGGTGGCCGCCGCGCATCATCGCGAACGAGTCGGCGTGGTGGAAGTACGAGGCGCCCGGCAGCTCGGTGACGGCCTGCTTGCCCGCGTTGATGAGATCGGGGTCGACGGCGGATGCCTCGGGCGCCGGCCCCATGCCGAGCATGCCGTTCTCGGTGTGCAGGACGATCTCGAGGCCCGCAGGCAACGCGTCGGCGACGAGGGTCGGAGCGCCGATGCCGAGGTTCACGACCGAGCCCTCGGGGATGTCGGCGGCGATGACCGCCGCGAGCTGCCGGCGGGAGATGCGGGTGCTCATCGGACGTGCTCCTGGGTGGTGGGCGCAGCGGCCTGGTCGGGTGCGGCCGCCGCTCGGAGTGGGCGACCCTCGAGGTCGACGCCCCCCGCGAAGCCGCCTTCGACGTCGAGCCAGGCGCGGGGTCCGACCGCGACGACGCGGTCGACGAAGAGGCCGGGCGTGACCACCGTCTCGGGATCGAGGTCGCCGAGGCCGACGACCTCGTCGACCTGCGCGATGGTCGTCGTGGCCGCGGTCGCCATGATCGGCCCGAAGTTCCGGGCGGTGCGCCGGTAGACGAGGTTGCCCCAGCGGTCGGCCCGCAGCGCCGAGACGAGGGCGTAATCGGCCCGGATCGGGTACTCGAGCACGTAGTCGCGTCCCTCGATCGTGCGCGCCTCGCGGCCCGCGGCGAGCTCGGTGCCGACTCCGGTCGGCGAGAAGAACGCCCCGATGCCGGCACCCGCGGCCCGGATGCGCTCGGCGAGGTTGCCCTGCGGCACGAGTTCGAGCTCGATCGCTCCCTCGCGGAACAGGCGGTCGAAGACCCACGAGTCGTGCTGGCGCGGGAACGAGCAGACGACGCGGCGCACGCGCCCGGCCGCGAGCAGGGCCGCGAGACCGGTCTCGCCGTTGCCCGCGTTGTTGTTCACGATCGTGAGGTCGCCGGCTCCGTGCGCGATGAGCGCGTCGATGAGCTCGACCGGCTGACCCGCGCGGCCGAAGCCGCCGATCATGACGGTCGCGCCGTCGGGGATGTCGCCCACGGCCGATGCCGCGTCCGCGACGGTCTTGTCGATCATGGCGTGGGCTCCTCTTCCGTTCGCGCGCTCGCGTCTTGCGCGATGGAGTCGTCGTCGAAGACCTCGCGCGCGACGCGGAACGCCGTGTTGGCCGCCGGAACGCCCGCGTAGATCGCGGACTGCAGGATCACCTCGGTGATCTCGTCGACCGAGAGCCCGTTGCGCACCGCGGCCTTCAGGTGCATCGCGAGCTCCTCGTCGTGGCCGAGCGCGATGAGCGAGGAGAGCACCGCGATCGATCGCGAGCGGCGGTCCAGGCCGGGCCGCGACCAGATGTCGCCCCAGGCGGTGCGCGTGATGAAGTCCTGGAAGCCGGCGGTGAGCGGCGTCGTCGTGGCGATCGCACGATCGACGTGCGCGTCGCCGAGCACCTGACGGCGTACGTGCATGCCCTGCTCGTGGCGGCGGGCGTCATCGAGGGTGCGGGAATCGTCAGGCCGAGGCATCCGTCGCCCCCATCTCGTCGGCCCGCACGCCGGCCTCGGCGAAGAACCGCAGCAGCAGGTCGGCGACCGCTTCGGGCTGCTCGGCGGGAGGCAGGTGCGCGGCGCCGTCGATTCGCGAGGCGCGGCCCCGGCGCACCCCGGCGGCGATCTCGTGGGCCCTGGCCTCGGGCGCGACCCGGTCGTGCTCGCCCCAGGCGGCGAGCACCGGCGCCTCGATCGCGTCGAGGCGATCACGCACGTCGTAGGCGGCGAGGGCCTCGCACGCGAGCGCGTAGCTCTCGTCGTCGGCCTGTTGCAGCACGTGCAGCAACCGGCCGGTCGCCTCGGGCCGGCGCGCGATCGAGTCGGGTGCGAACCAACGCTGCGCCGACGCGATGATGAGGCTCGACGTGCTCTGCTCCCGCACCTGCGCGCTTCGTTCGTGCCACGAGTCGGGCGTGCCGAGCTGGGCCCCCGAGGCCACGATCGCCGCTTCGGTGACGAGTTCCGGATGCCGCAGCATCAGTTCGAGCCCGGTCGCGCCGCCGATCGAGACGCCCGCGTAGCGGACGCGCCGCTCGCCGAGGTCGGCGACCGCGTTCGCAACGGCATCGGCGAGTTCGCCCATGGTGAAGGCGTCGGATGCCGCGGGCGAGGCGCCGTGACCCGGGAGGTCCCAGGCGACGACGCGATGGGTCCAGGCCAGTGCGGGCACGACGTCGTCCCAGAGGATCGTCGACGTGCCGAGCGAGGGCCCGAGCACGAGGAGCGGCGCGCCGGCGGGGCCGGTCGCCGGGGTCAGGTGGATGCGTGGGACGGTCATGCGGGCTCCGAGCGGTTCGGGTCGAGGGGCTCGAGGGGGTCGTGGGGGTCTGGCACCGGCGTCGCTGGGTCGTCGACCGAGCGGGCCGCGTCGACCAGGTGGGCGGCCAGCCCGGTGTAGGCACTCGGATCCGCGAGTGCGGGGTCGAGCCCACGTGCGTCGAGCAGGGCCGCGAGGCCTCCGCTCCCGGAGGCGAGCGCATCGAGCAGTTCGGTCGCCGCGTCGGCGCCGAGCGCGAGCGCGAGTCGTTCGGCGAGGATCGCCCCGCGCGTGAGCGCGAGGTTGCGGGCCACCGCCTCGGCGTCGACGGACAGGCCCGCTGCGAGCAGCCGGCCGTTCGCGGCTGCGCCGAGGGCCAGTCGCAGCAGGTCGCGCAGGGTCGGCCACTCGGCGTGCCAGGCTCCGTCGGGCCGTTCGTCGACCGCGAGGGCCGCGGCCCCGTGCAGGGTCGCGCCGAGCTGGGGTGCCCGGATCGCCGCCGAGCGGATCAGCACCGATCGGGCCGGGTTGCGTTTCTGCGGCATCGCGGAGGATCCGCCGCCGATGCCCTCCGAGAGCTCGCCGATCTCGGTGCGGCCGAGCGTCGTGACGTCGGCGGCGAGGGCGCCGAGCGCATCGATCGCCTGCACGAGCGCATCGCCGAGCTCGGTGACCGGCCAGCGGCTCGTGTGCCACGGCGCCTCGGGGGCCGCGAGGCCGAGCTCGGCGGCGAACGCGCGGGGCAGGTCTGCGGCGGCCTCCGCTCCGGCGAGCTCGACGAACGAGGCGAGCGTGCCGGCGGCGCCGCCGAGCTGGGCGGGCAGCTCGGCACGCACGACCGTGAGCCGCTCGGTCGCCCGCCGCAGGGCGCGCAGGCGGTTCGCGAACCGCAGGCCGATCGTCGTGGGCACCGCGTGCTGCGTGAGGGTGCGGGCGACGGCGACCTCGTCGCGATGCCCGGATGCGAGCCGCGCGAGCGACGCACCGGCCGCGTCGAGGTCGGCGAGCACGGCGTCGACGGCCCGCGACGAGACGAGCACGAGCGCGGAGTCGAGCACGTCCTGCGAGGTCGCGCCCCGGTGCACCCACCGTCGAGCGGGCTGGGGCACGATGTCGCGGAGGGCGGCCGCGAGCGGGATCGCGGGGTTGCCGCCCGCGACCGCGTCGCGCGCGATCGCGATGGGGTCGAGTGCGTGGGCCTCGACGGCCTCGACGACGACGCCGACCTCGGCGGCGGGGGCGACCCCGAGGCATCCGTACGCCCTGACGAGTGCGAGCTCGACCTCGACGAGCGCATCGAGGACCGCCGCATCGGAGACCGCCGCGTCGTGCCCGACGCTCACGGGCGAAAGCAGGCCCGACTCGAACGACACCGAAGTCGGGTCGCGGGGCGAGTCAGTAGACAAGGAACACCGTCTCCTTCTCGCCCTGCAGGCGGATGTCGTGGTGCAGCCAGCCTTCTGGGGTCCGCGTCGCGACGAGGCTCGACCCCTCGTCGTCGTCGAGCGACGCGAGCAGCGGGTCGTTCGCGAGCGCCGCTGCGTCGTCGGGCAGGTAGATGCGCGTGTGGAGCTTGTCTGGCAGGCCGCGCGCGTAGACGATGGCCGCGAAGAACGGGGCGGCGCCGTCGACCGGTCCGGGATTCCTGGTCCAGAACTCCCAGTGCCCCTCGTCGTCGGTGAAGGCCCGGCCGAAGCCGGTGAAGGTGCGGTCGTCGCGGCGGAACGCGCCGCGAGCCCGAGGGATCGAGCCGTCGGCATCCGCCCCCCAGATCTCGACGAACGCGTCGGGAACGGGGGCGCCCGCGCCGTCGAGCACCGTGCCCTCGAGCACGATCGCACCGGGCGAGTGCGGCGCGGCGACCCGGTTCATGCCGGGGTACTCGACGCCGTAGGCGAAGAACGGGCCGACGGTCTGGCCCGGGGTCGGGCGGCGCGTGCGGGGGCCGAGCGAGGCAGGGAGGCGAGCCGCCATCTCAGTGGCCTTCCTCTTGCTCGAACCACGTGGCATCCGGACCGTCGACGACGATGTCGAACCGGTACCCGGTCGCCCACTCGGGCGAGGTCAGGTCGTGGTCGTACACCCCGACGAGCGCGTCGCGGTCGCGCTGCCGGGGGATCGAGTTGGAGATCGGATCGAGCGGGAAGAGCGGGTCGCCCGGGAAGTACATCTGCGTCACGAGCCGCTGCGTGAAGGCGCTGCCGAATACCGAGAAGTGGATGTGGGCGGGCCGCCACGCGTTCACGTGGTTGCGCCAGGGGTACGGGCCCGGCTTGATCGTCGTGAAGCGGTACTCGCCGAGCTCGTTCGTGACCGCGCGCCCGGCTCCCGTGAAGTTCGGGTCGAGCGGTGCCGGATGCCGGTCGCGCTGGTGGATGTACCTGCCGGCCGAGTTCGCCTGCCAGAGTTCGACGAGCTGGTGGCGCACGGGGCGGCCCCACGCGTCGAGCAGGCGGCCCGCGACGACCATCCGCTCGCCCAATGGCTCGCCGGCGTGCTGGATCGTGAGGTCGGACTCGATCGCGGCGACGTCGCGCTGCCCGAACGCGGGTGAGACGAGCTCGATCGACTCGGGGTCGACGAGCTTCGGGTTCTTCGTCGGATGCCGCAGGATGCTGGAGCGGTACGGCGCGAAGTCGTGCATGGTCGCCGGCAGCGCCTCGCCCGCCGCCTCCCGTCGGGCGTACTCGGCGTGGGCGTGCGCGATCTCGCGGGTGATCTCGGACTGCGACGCCTGATCGGGTGCGGCGAGCAACGCCTCTGGCGCGGGGGCGACGGTGTCGATCATGGGGTCGTCGGTCTCCTTCGACGCGAGATGGGCGGAACGTGGCCAGCCTGCACGGGACCGGTCGGCGCGGGCGCGCGAATCCCGTTCAATGGGAGTCGGAGCACACGATGCGTGCGACCATGGCGGCATGGCGAACTCCGGATCCGGCGACTCGATGACCGATCGCGTGGTGCGCGTGCTCGAGACCTTCACGCCGAGCCGCAGCGTGCAGACGGCCGCGCAGATCGGCCGGCGGGCCGGCCTGCCGCCGTCGACGGCGCACCGGCTCGTCGGCGAGCTGGTGGAGTCCGGTCTGCTCGAGCGCGATGATGACCGCCGCATTCGCATGGGCGTCAGGCTCTGGGAGCTCGCGACCCGCTCGTCGCACACGCTCCGGCTGCGCGAGGCGGCGCTTCCGTCGATGGGCCGCGTGCAGGCCCGCATCGGCGAGCACACGCAGCTCGCCGTGCTCGAACAGGACGAGGCCCTGCTGCTCGAACGCCTCTCCGACCCGGATGCCGGGTCGAACGTCATCAGGGTGGCCGGGCGACTGCCGCTGCACGCCTCGTCGTCGGGGCTCGTGCTCCTCGCGTTCGGCGACCGCGACGTGCGCGAGCGGATCCTCGCCGGGCCGCTCGCGCGGACCTCCGCCGAGACGATCACCGATCCGGCCGCCCTTCGGCGCAAGCTCGCCGAGGTGCGCTCGCTCGGACACGCCGTGGCGCCCGGTTCGATCGAGGCGGTCTCGACGGGCGTGGCGGTTCCCGTGCGGGACGAGACCGGTGAGGTGGTCGCCGCGCTCTCGGTCGTGCTGCCCAGGCGGGCGGCGGTCGACCCGGCGCTCGTCGAGCTGCGTGTCGCGGCGCGCGACATCTCGAGAGCGCTCGGCCACCGGCGCTGAGACCGCCTCCGCCGAGGTCGTCGCTCCGACGCCGCGACGGGCCCTCGCGCCTCGGCGCCGCGAGCCATACGCTGGACCAGAGTCGTGCGGGGGCGCGACGGATCGGGGGCACCGTGGAGTTCCGCGCCGCGACCGCCTCGTCACGTCGTCGCCGGGTCTCCCGCGGCGGGTTCCACGTCGGGCTGGCGACCGCGCTGGTCGTCGGTGCGCTCGGGATGCTCGGCGGCGCGGCGGCATCCGTCATCGGGATCTCGGATGCCCCGGCCGCCCGTGCGCTGACGGTGTCCGCCGTATCGCAGCCCGCCGAGCCCCGGCCGTTCGAGCCGCGGCCGTTCGAGCCGCTGCCGGTGGACCCGGTCGAGAGCGACGCGCCGACCCCGACGCCGACGCCGGAGCCGACCCCCACTCCGACGACCGAACCCGAGACCCCGACGCCGACGCCCGAGCCGACCGACGAACCGACTGGCGAGCCCGTCGTGCCCACCGAGACGGTCGAGCCGACCGAGAGCGCTCCGCCGACCCAGCCGCCGACCGAGACGCCCGTGCCCACCGTCGTGCCCGGCATTCCGCCGGCGGTCGCGGACCCGACGACCTCGGTGCTCTCGTGGATCATCGCGGCCGTGGTCCTGGTGGTCGCGGCCGGCATCCTGCTGTTCGTCCGCAGGACGCCGAGCGCCACTCCGGGCGACGCGGGCGAGGAGTCGCCCGTGGGCGGCGAGCCCGGCGACTCGTCCGACGACGAGACCCGGTGGGCACCGCCGGCCACGGCGACGCTCGCGGCGATGGAGGACATCGGCTCCGCGATGACCGACGCCGGGTACTCGGTCGCGACCGTGCACGAGACCCTGCTCGACGTCGCCCGCGCGAACAAGCTGATCGGCGCCGAGATCGTGGTGTTCCCGACGGCGCTGCTCGTGTCGGCGCGAGGAGTCGACACGACCAGCACGGGAGCCATCGCGAGCGGCGAACGCCTGCTGCTGCTCGACCAGATCGACGAGCTGCAGCACATCGTCGACGATGCACGGTCGGGCGAGGCCGATCCCGCCGAGCTGCGCGAACGGGTCGCGCGGATGCGCGACCGGCCGCGGCCGTACTCGCCGTTGCAGCGGGGAGCGGCGTACCTGCTGCTGAGCGCGGGGCTCGCGGTGCTGCTCGGGGCTTCGTGGTCGGGGGTCGTCGCGGCCGCCGTGCTCGGGGCCGGCGTCGGTGCTGCGCTGCTCGCCGGTGAGCGGCTGCCCGCGCGATACCAGTCGCTGCTCACCGTGGCGCTCGCGTTCACGGTCGCCCTCGCAGTGCTGATCGGCATGCATCTCGGACTCGACTCCGGCGCGTTGCCGGCGGTCATCGCCCCTCTCGTGATCCTGCTGCCGGGGGGCCTGCTCACCGTCGGTGCGATCGAGCTCGCGACCGGGCAGATGATGTCGGGTGCGGGGCGCCTCGCCGCCGGAGCGATGCAGCTCGTGCTCCTCGCCGTGGGCGTCGTCGCGGCGGGCGCGCTCGTCGGCATCCCGTCGGTCGCGGTCAGCGGCTCGGCGACGACGCTCGGCGTGCTGGCGCCCTGGATCGCGGTCGCGCTCTTCGGCGTCGGCATCGTCGTCTACAAGTGCGGCCCGTGGTCGTCGCTCGGATGGATCCTCGTCGTGCTCTACGTCGCGTACGGGGCACAGGTGCTCGGGTCGGTCTTCTTCGGCGGCGTGCTCTCATCGCTCATCGGCGCCCTCGTCGTCACTCCCGTCACCGTCATCGTCGCGCGACAGCGTTCCGGCCCGGCACCGCTCGTGAGCTTCATGCCCGCGTTCTGGCTGCTCGTGCCCGGCGCACTCGGACTCGTCGGCGTCGCGACGGCGCTCGGGGGCGACACGACCGGGTCGAGCGCGCTCATCACCACGCTCGCGACCATGGTGGCGATCTCGCTCGGCGTGCTCGCGGGCACGGCGGTGTCGAGCCGCTTCGGGCGGCCCGTGCTCTGACCGGAGACGGATGCCGCGGCGCCGACCAGTGCTGCCCCTGATGCCGCCTTCGGACTCGCGGCGGAGCATCCGAATCGAACACGTCGATCGACGCGCACCACGCGAGAGGAGTCGGACGATGTCACTGAACTCATACGGGTTGCTCAAGGGGCGCGCCGTGGCGAAACGGCGCGAGGAACGATCCGGGTCGAGCCCGCACTACCAGATCCATCTCGTCGACGACGCCGGCACGGACTACCGGATCGCCGTCAACGTGCTCTCGAAGCTCGCGCCGTCGGAGCTGCTGTTCATCGCCGACGAGGACTTCCGGCATCCGCTGCTCGATGCGCTTCCGAACGCCTCGGGCTGGACCCCGCTGCCGTCGACGCCGGGCGGCGTCAGCCTCGACTTCATCCGAGGCAACCTCTTCGACCGCGCCGACATGAGACTCCTGCCGCCGAGCGCCGACGGCCCCGACAACGATCTGGCCGACGTGTTCGACCACTACGTCGACCGTGCGATCGCCACGCCGAGCGTGCAGGTGTACGCGTTCGGTGAGCGGTGGGGGCCCGAGCAGGGCAAGCCCGACAAGATCTTCGGGTTCTCGCCGGGCAACGGCGTGCACGACATCCACATGAACCAGGGGAACTCCGGAACGTTCACCGGTGACGACGGCGTCTTCCAGGACGGCGGCATCCTGTTTCACTTCGTCGACGACGGCCGTTGGGTCGCCGTGTTCCTCGCGTTCCAGAGCCAGGCCTGGCACACGGATGACGCGACGGGTCACACGCTCGTCGGCGGGACGCAGGGCGCCCCGGCGGGATCGGGCTCGACCGGGTCCGGTGCGCCGTCACCCGCCACGTCGCCCGCCACGTCACCCGTCGGCGAAGGCGATCACCGTGTGCGCATCGTCGGCGCGCTCGTGAACCCGGTCGGCCCGGCGCCCGAGGCGGAGACGGTCACGCTGATCAACACGACGCCCGCGTCGATCGAGCTCGCGGGCTGGCAGCTCGCCGATCAGCAGAAGCATCGCGGACCGGTTCCGGGCGGCACGCTGGCGCCCGGGGCGACCATCTCGTTCGGAATGCCGACCGGCGTGCAGCTCGGCAACCGCGGCGGCATCCTCACCCTGCTCGACGAGCACGGCCTGAAGGTCGACGGTGTCGCGTACACCGCCGACGAAGCGAGGAACGAGGGCTGGACGGTCGTCTTCTGAGGCGCGCTCAGTCGGCGACGGGCTCGGGCGTGCTCGACTCGGTGGGCGACTCGATCTTGATGACCTCGTCGGCGTGATCGGAGGCGAGGGCGGCATCCGTCGCCTTGAGCTGCTCGGGGGTGAGCCGCAGGCGCTCGGCCTTCGAGGGTCGGATCGCGGGCACGTCGCCGACGATCGGCACGGGCGTGCGGTATCGCCGGAACGCGTAGCGCGCCCAGAGCCCGCTCATGGTGCTGAGCCGGTTGCGGGAGCCGAGCAGGCTGTTGATGTGCACGAACAGCCAGGCGGCCCAGGCCGGGTAGCCGGTGAGCCCGATGAGCTTGCGGAACCCGGGCACGTGGCGCAGGAACGACATCGAGTGCAGCACGGGCAGGTTGGCCATACCCGGGATCTCGCCGACCGCCGACCGGCGTCCGATGATGGCGAGCTGGCCCTTGTCGTAGTACTCGAAGCGCTCGGTGGGCTGCCCGGCGAGGATCCGGATGATCTGCTTGCCGATGTGGTGCCCGCCCTGGATCGCGGGCTGCGCGAGCTGGGGCAGGTCCTGCGGTGCGATCGCGATGTCGCCGGCGGCGAAGACGCCGGGGAGCCCGACGACCTGGAGGTCCTCGCCGACCCTGATGCGGTCGTGCTCGTCGAGGGGGAGGCTCCAGTACTGCACCTCTTCATGCGGTGCGACGCCCGTGGCCCAGATGGTCATGTCGGAGGGGATCGACCGGCCGTCGGTGAGCACGACGGCCCGCTCCTGCACCTCGGCGACGCCCGCGCCGAGGCAGAGCTCCACGTCGCGGTGCACGAGCTGGTTGGCCGCGTAGGTGCGCAGCTTCGGGATGAACGGCTTCAGCAGCTCCTGCCCGCGCTGCACGATCGTGATGCGGAACGCCTCGCCCTCGAGCTCGGGGTACGCCGGGCGGAGCCCCTGGTCGCGGAGCTCGGCGAGGGCGCCGGCCATCTCGACCCCGGTCGCGCCGCCGCCGACGACCACCACGTGCAGGCCGTCGGTGCGCCCCTCCTGCTGGGTCGCCAGCTCGAGGCGCGTGAAGAGGGTGTCGCGGATGCGGATCGCCTGCGACCGCGAGTACACGGCGAAGGCGTGCTCCTTCGCGCCGGGCGTGCCGAAGTAGGCGGTGGTCACGCCGTTCGCGAGCACGAGGTAGTCGTAGTCGATCGTCTTGCCGTCGAGCAGGCGCACCGACTTGGCGTCGGGGTCGATCTCCATGAGGTGCTCGTGCACGATGTCGAGGTTCGGCTGGTGGATGCGGAGGCTCCGCAGGAAGTGGGTGACGTCGCCCGGGTTCAGGCCGCCCGTCGCCACCTGGTAGAGCAGCGGCTGGAACGTGTTGTACACCCGGCGGTCGATGAGCGTCACGCGCACGGGAGCCTTCGCGAGGGCCTTCGCGGCATTCACGCCGGCGAACCCGCCGCCGACGATCACGACGTGGGGGAGCGGTGCGTCAGGGGGCGTGGATGCATGCGTCACAGGATCAACGGTACAGACCCCGTCGCCGCCCCGGGTTCTCAGGGGGTTCGGCGACCCCGCCGCGCAGCGGAGCGCCGGACCCGGTCAGCGACGCGGCAGGGCGAGGATGCGTTCGAACGCTGCATCCGCCCCTGGGTCGACGCGTTGCAGGTCGGGCGTCGCATCGAGGAACGACATGATCTCGCGCGCCCCCCGGTCGAACGTGATCGTGGTGGCGAACTCGGGCACGAGCGCCTTCACCTTGGCGTTGTCGAAGACCATGGAGTGCGCCTTGTCGCCCAGCAGCCCAGGGCCCCACTCGGGGTTCACCGCCGCGATGGTCTCGGACGCCACGTGCACGAGCTCCGGGTCGCGCACGCCCGCGGCCTCGGCGAGCCATCCGTAGATCTGGTTCCACGTCGGCGCATGGTCGCCCGTGATGTGGAATGCGTCTCCCACCGCCAGGGGGCTGCCGAGCAGCCCGACGAAGGCGACGGCGAAGTCGCGGTGGTGCGTGATCGTCCAGAGGCTCGTGCCGTCGCCGTGCACGACCACGGGCTTGCCCGCCCGCATGCGCGCGATGTCGGTGTACCCGCCGAGCGTCGGCAGCAGGGTGCGGTCGTACGTGTGCGACGGGCGCACGATCGTCGCCGGGAACCCGCGTCGGCGCACCGCCTCGACGAGCAGGTCTTCGCAGGCGATCTTGTCGCGGGAGTACTGCCACTCGGGATTCACGAGCGGGGTCGACTCGGTGACCGGAAGCCGGCTCGGCGGGGTCTGGTACGCCGAGGCGCTGCTGATGAAGACGTACTGGCCGACGCGCCCTTCGAAGAGCTCGAGGTCGGTGCGGATGTGCTCGGGCGTGAACGCGAGGAACTCGCACACCACGTCGAATTCGAGCGGCGAGGCGGTGTCGAACCCGAGCGCGGCGCGTACCGACTCGGGGTCGCGGATGTCGGCGGCCAGCACCCGCACCCCATCGGGCAGGGGTCGGTACCGCGACGACGTGCCGCGGTTCAGCACCGTGACCTCGTGGCCCACAGCAACGGCTCGGGCCACGCACGCCGAACTGATGACGCCGCTGCCGCCGATGAAGAGGATGCGCTTGCCGGTCACGGGGCGCCTAGATCGACTCGTCGTCCTTCTCGGACTGCACCGGATCACTGTCGGGGGCGTCGAAGCGGTACTCCACGACCTTGCCGTCTTCGGCCTCGCGCTCGTCGCCCGCGGTGTACCAGAAGATCGACTCCAACCCGCGGACGGCGGCGATCGACGCGATGCGCTCCTCGACCTCGCCGTCGATGAGGGCTCGTCGCTCGGTCGTGCCGGCCAACGGTCCGTCGACGTACTCGACGAGATACTCGGCCTCGGTGCTGTTGCTGTCCGTCATGCCTCCAACGTACGCCTAGACTGCTGCGGCGACACCCCCATCGCACCGCACCGTCGCGGGCGGCCAGAGGTGATCCACCGATCGGAAGGCGGCACATGGGGTTCGGCGATTTCCTCTTCGGCCTCGCAGCGCGGCGGCCCGGCGAGTACCGGCGACTGCGTGGCATCCGTCGTCGTATCTACACGCGGGTCGCGCCGTTGCGTGCCGAGGTCGTGCGCTCCCCGGAGCCGATCGCGTTCGCCGATCTCGACCGCACCGCGTTCGAGCCGATGCGACCGGGGTCGTCGTGGGGCGGCGTGTTCGACTGCGCCTGGCTGCGGATCACGGGCGAGGTTCCCGCCGCCGTGCGTGCGGGGGCCGCCGACCCGGTGGTGCTGCTCGGCATCCGCGGCGAGGGGCTCGTGCTCTCGCCCGAGGGCGACCTGCTCGATTCGGTGAGCACGGTCTTCCAGCAGGGCGACCACCCGCACAGCGGTGGCAGATACCGGCCCGTGCAGGGCGTCGACCTCTCGAGCGGGCGCGTCGAGTTCTACGCCGACGTCGCCTACAACGGATTCATCCTCTACGAGGCCGGCCGCGGCCGCTATCACGGTGCGCATCTCGCGACCCGCGACGAGCTCGCCTACTCCTTCTACTACGACTACCTGACGCTGCTCGTGCTCGAGGACGCGACCGATGACGCTGCGCTCGCCGCCGAGCTGCGCGACGCGCTCGATGCGGGCTGGGCGTCGTTCCGTCGCGGCGACCTCGCTGGCGCGCGGGCCGCACTCGCCCCCGCGCTCGCTGCGCCCTCGACGAGCGACTTCACCTACGACGCCGTCGGGCACGGGCACCTCGACATGGCCTGGCTCTGGCCGCTCCGCGAGACGCACCGCAAGTCGTCGCGAACCTACGTTCGGGCCATGAACGCCGTCGAGCGTCGACCCGACTACGTGTACGGCACGAGCCAGCCGCAGCAGATGCACTGGATCCAGCAGGAGCATCCGGCTCTCTTCGACCGCATGAAGCGGGCCGTCGCCGACGGGCGCATGGAACTGCAGGGCTCGTTCTGGGTCGAACCCGACACGAACCTGCCCTCCGGCGAGTCGCTCGTGCGCCAGGCGCTCGTCGGCCGGGCGTTCCTGCAGGAGCAGTTCGGGCTCACCGACGAGCAGCTGCGGCTGTGCTGGCTGCCCGACACCTTCGGGTACAACGGCAACCTGCCCCAGATCCTCCGCAAGAGCGGCATGGACTGGTTCCAGACGATCAAGCTCGCGTGGAACAAGACGAACGACTTCCCGCACCGCACCTTCCACTGGCAGGGCATCGACGGCTCGACCGTGCTCGTGCACATGCCGCCGGAGGGCGACTACAACAGTCGCGCCGGCGCCGACAACCTGCTGACCGGGCTCGCGCGCTACCCCGAGCGGGCGCTCGAGACCGCCCTGCTCGTCTACGGATCGGGCGACGGCGGCGGCGGGCCGAACGAGATCCACCACGAGCTCGTCGACCGAGAGCACGGCTCCGACGGGCAGGGCCTGCGGGGGCTGCCGAAGCTGCGCAGGTCGACCGCGGGCGACTTCTTCCGCCGGCTCGAGCAGCTCGAGATCGACCACACCCACGTCGGCGAGCTCTACCTCGAGACGCATCAGGGCACCTACACGACGCAGGCGCAGATCAAGCGGCACAACCGACTCGTCGAGCGCAAGCTGCACGAGGTCGAGGCGCTCGCCGTGCTGGTGGGCGACGACTCCCGCCCCGTGCTCGCCGACCACTGGCGCGAGGTGCTGCTGAACCAGTTCCACGACATCATCCCGGGTTCGTCGATCGAACGCGTCAACCGCGAGGCGATCGCCACCTACGAGCGCATCGAGGCGTCGCTCGACGCGTACGCGGCCGACCTGACCGAGCGGATGCCGCGGGCCGCCGGAGCATCCACGGCCCTGAACCTGACGAGCCACGCGCGCGACGAGGTCGTGAAGGTGGGCGACGCGTGGTTCCGGGCGGAGGTCGGACCGTACGCCGCCGCCGAGCTGCGGCCGGCCGACGCGGCATCCGACCTCGCGTTCAGCGACGACTCGCTCGGCAACGGCGTCGTCACGCTTCGCTTCGACGCCGACGGCGTGATCGTCTCGTGCGTCGACCGTGCGGGGGCGGAGCACGCCGGCGCAGGGCTCAACCGCCTGGTCGTGCACCGCGACCCGTACGTGTGGCCGTTCAACGCGTGGGACATCAACCCCGACTACGTGAAGCGGCCGACGCGCGTGCTGCGCATGGCCCTCGTCGGCACGCGCGTCGACGGGCCGACGGTCACGCGCACGCAGGAGTACCGGTCGAAGGCGGTCACCGTGCGCCAGCGCATCGTGCTCGAGGCCGGCAGCGACGTCGTGCGCTTCGAGACCGAGGTCGACTGGCACGAGAAGCACCGCATGCTGCGCGCCGAGTTCCGGCCGACGCACTACGCCGACACCGTGCGCTGCGAGATCCAGTTCGGGCACCTCGAGCGCGTCACCACCGAGCGCGACTCGGTCGAGCGGGCGCAGTTCGAGGTCTGCGCGCACAAGTGGATCGCCACCGAAGACGCGACCGGCGGGTTCGCGCTGCTGAACGACTCGAAGTACGGCCACCGGGCGAAGAACGGGCTGCTCAGCCTCAACCTGCTGCGCGCGCCGACGTTCCCCGACAAGACGGCCGACCGCGGCCGCCACCGGTTCACCTACGCGTTCACGCCGTTCGCCACCGGCGACCTCGCCAAGGTCGTGCGTGAGGCGTACCGCCTCAACAACCCGCTGCACGTGACGGATGCCGCGGCCTTCGGCCCCGCGGCATCCGTCGACGATCCGGGCGTGATCATCGAGACCGTCAAGCGTGCCGAGCACGGCGACGGCGTGGTGCTGCGCCTCTACGAGAGCCTCGGGCGTGCGACGACGACCGCGCTGCACGTGGCGATTCCGGGGCTCGTGCATGATGCGCAGGCGGATGCCGCGGCATCCGTCACCGCGATCGAGACCGACCTGCTCGAGCGACCCGCCGGCACCGCCGAGCACGTCGACCTCGATCGGCTCGAGTTCACCCCGTTCGAGATCAAGACCATCCGATTGGAGGCTCGACGGTGAGCCAGGCCACGCACACGACGATCGCGCCCCGCATCCAGGCGAGGGCCATGGTCACCGCGGGCTTCGGGCAGAACTTCGTACTCACGACGGTGTCGACGTTCATCCTCGTGTACCTGCTGCAGTACGCGGGCGTCAGCACCGGGGGGCTCGCCGCCGTCACGGTCATCATCACCGTCTCGAAGTTCGTCGACGCCGTGCTCGACCCGCTCATGGGCAGCATCGTCGACATGACCCGGTCGCGGTGGGGCAAGCTGCGGCCGTACATCCTGTTCTCGGCGGCGCCGGTCGCGGTGCTCTCGGGGCTGCTGTTCTCGGTGCCCGACGTCGAGGAGCCCGCGAAGATCGCGTTCTTCGGGGTCACGTACATCCTCTGGAGCCTCGCGTACACCGTGTGCGACGTGCCGTTCTGGGGCCTCATCGGCTCGGCGTTCGTCGAGCCCGACCGGCGCAACCGCGTCATCGGCAGCGTGCGCGCGTTCGGCTCGATCGCGCTCGGCCTCTCGACGCTCGGCATGCCGTGGCTCGCGAAGCTGCTGAGCTTCGGCCCCGAGACCACGGGCAGCGGGTGGACGCTCGCCGTCTTCGTCACGTCGTTCCTCGGCATGGGCGTGTTCCTGCTCGCGTTCTTCTTCACCCGCGAACGTGAGACCGCCGCGGCATCCGACGGGCTCAGCGTTCGTCAGCTCTTCTCGACGCTCTTCAAGAACAAGGCGCTGCTCACCGTGCTGCTCGCCTCGGTGCTCGGCTTCGGCCGCTTCATCGTGCAGGCCGGCGGCGCGCTCTTCGTCGTGATCGCCTACGGCGACGAGGGCGCGTTCACGCTCGTCGGCGCGGCCATCATCGTGGGCATGGTCGTCTCGTCCTTCACGAGTCCGCTGCTGCTTCGGCGGATGTCGCCGCGACGCGTCATGGTGTGGAGCTCGTTCGTCGCGGCGGCCCTCTACCTGCTCATGTTCGTGGTCGGGTTCGCGAACCTCGCCGTGCTGCTCGTCTTCATCTTCCTGACCGGGCTCATGCTCGGCGTGTTCCTCGTGACGCAGGCGAGCATGATCGCCGACTCGGTCGACGACGCCGAGCGCCGCCTCGGCGTGCGCAACGACGGCATCTCGTTCGCGTCGCTCACGTTCGTGTCGAAGATCATGAACGCCCTCGCGGTGCTCGTATTCGGCGTGTTCGTCGTGATCGCCGGCTACGAGCGCGGCGTCGACGTGACGCCCGCGATGCAGCAGACGGTGTTCCTGGCGCTCACGATCGTGCCTGCGGTGAGCTGCGTGCTGTCGGCGCTGCCGTTCCTGGTGGGTCGGCGCGGGCCTGCGTCGGCCGCTCGATCGGAGTCGCCCGCCGCCTGACGGTGGAGCGTGACCGCCGCGACGCGCCGCGTAGCCCGCGCGAGAGGTCACGAAGTGACGCGATTCGGGCCGGATAGCGGCAGAACGCGACCGTTCGACGCGCTGCTCGCGGCGCGCCGCTCCCAACGCGCTGCGCCGCGTGAGCCTGGTCGGTCGTCAGTCAGGTCTGCCGGTCGCCCAATTCAGGCCGCGGCGAAGTCGTGCCGGGGCGCCTTGCGCAGCCTGAACCACATGCGCGCCTTGAGCTTCGAGCGCTCGGTGAGGATCGTGAACGGGATCGGATCGCGCCCCGCATCGCGCACGGCCTGCACGAGGTAGTCGCGCAGCAGCCAGGTGTCGACCGGATCCGTGGGGCCGTCGAGGTGCATCGCGTGGTGCACCCGCGTCGGTGTGAAGCCGAGGTCGGCGGCGACCTGGTCGAGCGAGAGTCCGGTGAGTTCGAAGTTGCCGACCAGTTCGGTGCTGGTCCGGCGCATCTCCGCTTCATTGAGCGACATCATGTGCCCCTTCGTGAGTTGCATGCGCACTGGTGATCTGCAAGTGTTGCAGAATCAACAGTATACTTGGAGTGTTGAAGTGTCAACAGATCCTGATCGACTCGTCGCCGAATGGCTGCGCTGGAAGCGCGCCAACGAACTCGTGCGGGCCGCCATCGTCGACGACGTGGTGAGCACCTCCGACGTGCCCGAAGCCGAGCTGACGGTGCTCGTGCAACTGCACCAGGCCGACGGCGTCATGCGCCAGAACGCGCTCGCGGCCGCCGCCGGATGGGACCGCACGCGGCTCTCCCACCTGCTGACCCGCATGGAGGGGCGCGGCTACGTGAGCCGCACGAAGCTCCGCAACGGCGTCGAGGTCACGCTGCATCCCGCGGGCGCGACGGCCCTCGACTCGGCGAGGCCGCAGCTCGAGCGGGCCGTGCAGACCCACCTCTTCGGGCGTCTCGACCCGAAGCAGCGCGAGGCGTTCGGCGAGATCCTCGACGCGCTGCTCGAATGAACGCGAACCGCAAGCCGCGCCGGCCGGATGTCTCGACGCTCGAGCTCGTCGGGGGCGCCGAGCGACTCGTCGTCGGGCTCCGCGAACCCGACGAGCAGTGGGCCGACACCTTCCTCGAGCACCGGCGGCGCATCCTCGACGCGCTCGCCCCCGTGCCGGTCGGGATCGAGCACATCGGGTCGACGTCCGTGCCCGGCCTGGCGGCGAAGCCCATCGTCGACATCCTGGTCACGGTCGACGACATCACCGCCGAGGAGGACTACCTCGACGCGCTGCTGGCGGCCGGATACGAGCTGCGCGTCCGCGAGCCGGGGCACCGGCTCGTGCGCACCCCGGCGCGCGACGTGCACGTGCACCTCTTCGAACGGGACGATCCCGCGGTGCCGGAGTACCTCCTCTTCCGCGACCACCTCCGCTCCGACGCCGTCGACCGCGCACTCTACGAGCGCACCAAGCGGTCCTTGATCAGCAGGCAGTGGGACGACATGAACGACTACGCCGACGCGAAGACCGACGTCATCGTCGCGATCAAGGCACGGGCGCGGGCCGCGCGCGAGGCGAGGCGAGCAGACAGCGCGCAGTAGCGCCGTGCCGCGAGCACTTTCGCGTGGATCGGAATTTCTGCACCGGCGCTGCGTTGGCCTTCTGCATGGGTTGGAATGAAGACGTCATCGAGAAGTTCCGCGACAGCAAGGGCACCGAGAACTACTGGGGCCCGAAGCTCGTCATCCTGCACTCGATCGGAGCGAAGTCCGGCGCGACGCACCTGAATCCCGTCGTGGGGTTCCGCAATGAGCAGGGCTGGCGCGTCGTGGCGTCGAAGGGCGGCTCGCCCGAGAACCCCGCCTGGTACCACAACCTCCGCGCGAACCCGACGTTCGAGCTCGAGGCCCTCGTCGACGGCGAGGTCGTGAAGGTCCCCGTGACGGCGACCGAGATCCCCGGCGACGAGTGGCGCGAGGCGTACGACGCGATCGTCGCCGAGGAGCCGCAGTTCGGCGGCTACCTCGAGAAGACCGATCGCCGGATCCCGGTGCTGCAGCTCACGCCGACCGCAGGCTGAGCCGTTCCGGGCCTCGGCTGAAGCCCCATCGTGTGGCGCGCAGTCGTTGTTGGTTGACTTGAGTCGTGTTGACTGACGACGGTCCCTCCGACGCCGAAGTAGCCGTGCGGGCGGCTCAGGCCGGAGCGGCGGTGGCCCGCGCCCGCTTCGGTGGTGAAACGCGTCGCTTCGCGCACGCCGGTGTCGACTTCACGACGGATGCCGACCTCGAAGCCGAACGCGCGATCCGGTCGGTGCTCGCGGCGCACCGGCCGCTCGACGCGATCCTCGGCGAGGAGTTCGGCGCGAGCGGGGCGTCGGCGCGGCGTTGGCTCGTGGATCCCGTCTGCGGCACGCTCAACTTCGCGGCGGGCGTGCCCCTGTTCGCAGTGAACGTCGCGTTGGAGATCGACGGTGTGGTTGCGGCGGCCGCCGTCGCGGACCCGATCGCGCGGCGGGTGACCTGGACCGACGGCGAGCGGGCCTGGCAGCGACCGGACCCGGGCGTCGATGGCGCAGATCCCGACACCCACATCGAACCCTCTCCGTCATCGACCCTCGTCACCGTCAACCTCGAGAGTGACTACCCCGCTGCGATCGGTACCCGGCTGCTGATCGACGAGGAGTTCCGTTCGCGTTTCAGTCCCCGGTGCTTCTCGACGACGCTTGCGCTGTCGTGGGTGGCCGATGGTCGGCAGGCGGCATACGTCACCGGCGGCGACCTCCGAGGCAGCGTGCACTGGGCTGCCGGCATCGCGCTCTGCCGAGCCGCCGGTGCCGTCGTCACCAACCTGGCAGGTGGTGCATTGCACACCGGCGAGCACGGCCTCCTGGCGGCGGCGGATGCAGAGACCCACGCCCAGTTGCTGGCGGCGCTGGAATCCGCAACTCGTCACGGACGATAGCCCGGCGGGGGCCACGCATTCGACGGGAGGTCGACCGGCTCGACGATTCGCCAGCTGACGATCCGGCCCATCACGCCGACTCGGAGAAGCGTGAACTCACCGTGTTTCTGGGCGCTCCGCTTCGATGAGCCGAACCACGGGATCAGCGTGCCGCTGAAGAACCGCCAGTCGTTGTCGTGGTGCACCTTGTCGGTGGCCTTCAGTATCGCCTCCGTGTCGGTTCGGTCGATCAGCTCCCAACCCTCGGAGACCATGCGCTTGATGGTCTGAGTGAGATGGGAGTCCCAGACGAGAGGCATGACGGCAGGGTAGACCTGATCCGATCACCTCGGCGGCACTACTCTCGTCGAAAGGCGACGACACGACGATGGGTCGACCTCGGCGAATGGAGACGCTCGATGACGACCGGTACCGAGTACGTTCCCGCAACCAAGGACATCTCGTGGAGCCGACTCGCCGCCGTGGTCGCGTTCGTCCTCGGCATTTTCGGAACGGTCGACCTGCTCTTCACGAGCGCGATCACGATCGGCTTCCAGCCGATGCCCGGCGCGGTCGACTCCGAGCGCGCGATCGCCTACTTCTGGGCGGCGAGGTGGGTGGCGACGCTCGGCGCCCTCTTCATCCTGAGTCTGACCGTCGTCCGACTGCGGTCCGGCTCGGCCGTGCTGCTCGAGTTCGTGCTCGGCTCGCTCCTCCTGCTCCTCGCAGCGTGCACCTGGGTGGCGCGGGTCACCGGGATGTAGCGGTTCGGTTTCGGATGCCGCAGGCCGCGCGGGGCAGACGGCCGCCCGCGGCATCCGCAAGCCTGAGGACTACCCCGCGAGCGACTCCGCGTCGATCACGAAGCGGTAGCGCACGTCGCTCGAGAGCACGCGCTCATAGGCGTCGTTGATCTGGTCGGCCGAGATGAGCTCGATCTCGGGGGCGATGCCGTGCTCGGCGCAGAAGTCGAGCATCTCCTGGGTCTCGCCGATGCTGCCGATGCTCGATCCGGCGAACGAGCGGCGATTGCCGAACAGCGTGAACACGTGCACGGGCAGCGGCTCGGGCGGAGCGCCGACGCTCACGAAGGTGCCGTCGAGCGCGAGCAGCGAGAGGTACTTGCGCATGTCGATGGGGGCGCTGACCGTGTTGATGATGAGGTCGAAGCGGTTGGCGAGCTCGCCCCAGGTCGCGTCGTCGCTGGTCGCGTAGTAGTCGGATGCCCCGAAGCGCAGGCCGTCTTCGCGCTTGGACAGCGTCTGCGAGAGCACGGTCACCTCGGCGCCCATGGCCGCGGCGATCTTGACGGCCATGTGGCCGAGCCCGCCGAGGCCGACGACGGCGACGCGCTTTCCGGGGCCCGCGTTCCAGTGCGCGAGGGGCGAGTACGTCGTGATGCCCGCGCAGAGCAGCGGGGCCGCCGCGTCGTAGGGGATCGCCTCGGGCACGCGCAGCACGAAGTCCTCGTCGACGACGATGTGGGTCGAGTAGCCGCCCTGCGTGATCGAGCCGTCACGGTCGCGCGCGGCGTAGGTCTGGGTGTTGCCCTTCAGGCAGTAGTTCTCCATGCCGGCCTTGCAGTTCTCGCACTCGCGGCACGAGTTGACCATGCAGCCGACACCCACGCGGTCGCCGACGGCGTGCTTCGTGACATCCGCCCCGACCTCGACGACCTCGCCGACGATCTCGTGTCCGACGACCTGCGGGTACGCGATCCGACCCCAGTCGCCGCGAACGGTGTGGATGTCGGAGTGGCAGACGCCGGCGTAGCGGATGGCGATGAGCACGTCGCTCGGGCCGACGTCGCGACGTTCGATCGTCGTGGGCACGAGCGGCTCGGTGGCGGACGGGGCGGCGTAGGCGTGGACGGTGCGCACGGCGGACTCCTTCGGGGTCGAGCGGTGGGGTCGGGCGCGGGATGGGCGCGGGTGTCCAGCCTATGACGGCAGCACGGGTGATCGAAACGATTCGAGTGAAGTCGGGGCGCGCTCGTCTGGATGGGCCGGCGGTCAGACGGCGGTAGGCGCGACCGGGTTCGTGTCAGCGCGGCATCCGCTCCCAGCGCTCGCGGGGCATGAACGCGAGCTGCCCCTGCTTGTTCGGCAGGTCGATGACCGGGCCGGCGACGAAGCCCATGAGCGTCATGCGGTTCACGGCGCCGTCGTTGTGCACGTCGGGTTCGACGATGAGGCGCGCGGCTCCGGGGGAGAGGAAGAGGAAGTCGCCGATCACGCGGGCGATGCGGGTCGTAAAGGCGTCGACGGGCGCGCCGCGGTCGCCGATGAAGAAGTGCAGGCCCACGTCGCCCGGCTCGACCGCGTAGCACTCGCCGACGGGGTCGTGCTCGGGCTCGTAGGTCTGCAGCAGCACGACGGGGGTTCCGTCGCGGAAGACGAGGAATGCGTGGTGCGTGTCGAGCTCGTCGACGTACGCGTAGAGGTCGCGCAGCTCCTGCCGCGAGAGCTCGCCGAGCCCCCAGAACCTCGCGCGCGGCTGCGTCACCCACGTGTGGATCACGTCGAGGTGCGCATCGGGATCGAGCACGAAGACCTCGATCGTGCCGAGCGCGGGGTCGTGCGCGGTGTGCACGAGCCGGCCGGCGGGGCCGGTCGTGAGGCGGTCAGTGCTGAGGGCTGTGGCGCTTTCGGTCATGCGTGGCTCGATTCTTCGGAGAGCGGATGTCACGGGCAGGCGGATGTCACGGGCGGGCGGAGGTGTCGGGCCGCCGACTCGTGGCGGGTCGGCGGCGACCCAGCCGGCGAGCTGGTCGGCGAAGTGGGCGGAGGCCGGGTCGCCGGAGGCGCCGAACGGCACGCTCCAGCGGCTGTTGTCGCGATCGGCGAGGTCCCACGCCCAGCGGGCGACGGATCCGCGCCAGCTGCGACGGGTGACGCCCGGCGTGGATCCCGTGCAGCGCACGGACTCGCCGTCGCCGCTCAGCGGGACGTCGAGGTCGCGGCCGGGATCGGCGACCCCGGGCACGTCGAGGAAGACGTGGAGGGGCAGCAGCCGGTGCTCGTCGCCCCACGACTCGGGTTCGCGGGCGGCGGCAGCGGCCAGGGCGTCGCGCACGAGCGCGTCGCGGCGGTCGGCCAGCGCCGGTGCGTGCAGGAGCCCCGGAAGTGCGGTGGCGATGCGGCCGCGCGCGCCCATCCACGGGTCGAAGATCGCGCCGAACGGATGCGGGTCGTGCAGGCGCTCGAACTCGGGCAGTGCTGCGACGCGCTCGACCAGCGCCTCGCGGAAGGCCGCCAAGCGCGCGGCAGCGGGGGAGTCGGCGGCCATCACGCCGTCCCAGGCGAGGAGTTCGTCGCGCGCTCGCCGCGGCTCGAGCTCGAGCCCGTCGAGCTCTGCGTCGGCCGGCAGCAGCGCGAGCCACTCGTCGAGCCCGCCGAGCCGGGCGTCGCCCCAGATCGGCATGAACTCGTCGACGCTCGCAGGGCGCCGCGTCTCGAGCAGGTGGCGGATGCGGCGTGCGCGATGCGGCGGGGCGTAGGCGTGGCCGAGATCCACGTCGGCGCGCGTCGGGCGCTCGTTCGCGTTCACGGCGACGGTCTCGACGGCGACCGCTCGCGGCATCCGACGATCCTCGACCGGGCGCGTGGACCGACCGTCGAGGGGCAGGCGTCGCTCGGCGTGCGTGCGATCGGGCGCGCGGCCCACGGTCGCCGAGAGCACCGTGCCGTGGCGATCCGCGGTGAGTAGGCGATTGACCGGGTCGACCCATCGGCCGAACGCCGCGACGACGTCGGCCGCCGAGCGGGCGCGCAGCAGCGGCAGCAGTGCGGCGAACCCGAGGTCGCGGCCGGTGCGCGCGGGCATCCGAACGCTCCAGGCCTCGAAGTCGGCGGACTCCCCGAATGCGCCGCTCGGCAACGGTGAGAGGTCGGTGACGACCGTGCCGCGCTCGGTCTCGATGGCCTCGACCCCGACCGGGTTACCGCCGCGCACCTCGATGCGCGAGTGCTCGACGGAGGTCGCGCGCCAGCCGTCGGGGCCGAGGGCCTCGACGCGTGGGAGCTCGCCGTGCCCGCCGCTGACCCGTCGCAGCCGCTCGCGGAAGACGTCGACGCTGTGCGCCATCGCGTTCGTGATGCCCCACGCGGCGTGGCCCGTGTGTCCGAAGTGGGCGATGCCCGGAACGCCGGGGAACGCGAGCCCGATGACGTCGAACTCGTCGCACGCCAGGCCGACCTGCTGGTAGACGCCCGGCAGCTCGAACAGCCGATGCGGGTCGCCGGCGAGCACGGGCGACCCCGACGAGGTCAGCGACCCGTGCACCGCCCACGCGTTGCTCCCCGACGCCGGCTCGGCGTCGTCGCCGCTCGTCAACACGTCGACCCAATCGTCGCCGACCGTGCGCGCGACGTGCTCGGCCCAGAGCACGCTCGGGAACGACGAGAACAGCGCGTGCGCGACGTGCAGCACCCCGAGCGGTGCGTGCTCGGGCCAGTCGTCGAGCGGGGCGCGGTCACCGAAGTGCGTGTCGAGTGCGGCGAACTCGACGGCACGCGCGCCGGTGCCCGCGGCGCCCTCGCGCATGCCCCGCCGCACCCCGTCGACGTACGCCCGAACGAACGCCCGGTCCTCGTCGCCGAGCGCGGCGAACGCCCGACGGGCCGTGTCGTCGAGCCGGGCGCGGCGCGCGAAGACGTCCCAGTCGAGCCCGGCTGGGCCGATGAGCGCCGCGAGGGTGCCCTCGGCGCGGCGCCGGTCGACCTCGATCTGCCATCCACGGTCGTGCGCCGTCGCCTCGCCCTGCGCGGCGGCGAGTTCGAACACGTCGTCGCCGCGCACGAACGGGATGCCGAGGGCGTCGCGGCTGATCACGGCCGCCGGCTCACACTGCGGCGTCGGAGGTGACGGATGCCGCGGCATCCGCCCCGAACCGACGCGACCTCGCGATCGGATTCACCATCCGACCAGCGTAGATGAGCGACTCCGAC
Organism: Agromyces sp. CF514; assembly: GCF_900113185.1. NCBI lineage: Bacteria > Bacillati > Actinomycetota > Actinomycetes > Micrococcales > Microbacteriaceae > Agromyces > Agromyces sp. CF514. Next base: position 275,422 of record NZ_FOZD01000001.1, read on the forward strand.
TGGTTCGCGATGTCGACCATCTGCAGGGTGTTGCGCAGCTGGAGGCGGTTCAGGCACGAGTGCGCGAAGGTCTCGGCGCGCAGGTCGATGCCCGACTCGAGGTGCGGGTGCGAGACCTCGTGCTCGTCGACGCACTCGGCCACGAGCGCCCAGAACGTCTGCTCGTCGAGCGTGCCGTCGCGGTGCAGGATGCCGGCGAGGTGCCGCAGCACGCCGTCGAACACGTCGGTGAAGATCGCCAGCGCCTTCTCGGTGTCGTCGACCTCGGCGATGATGCGCTGCACGTCTTCGGGCACGGGCGGCATGGCGGGCGTGCGGCCCGCGGCGTCGGCCCGCGGAGCCGACAGCAGCGCGACCTCCTCGCCGATGTCCTTCATGAAGACGCCGACGGGCACCGCGTCCTCGAGGATGAGGATCAGGTTCTCGCCGTGCGGCATGAACGCGAGGTCGTACGCGCGCAGGCAGTGCACGAGCGGCCGCAGGTAGGCGCGCAGGTACGCCCGCACCCACTCGACGGCGGGCAGGGCGGATGCCGCGACGAGCGCGCTCGCGACCGAGGCCCCCGAGGCATCCCGATGCAGCAGCGCCGCCATGGTGCTGAGCCGCTGGTTCGGCGCGAGCAGCGGCACGGGCGACTCGCGCCAGAGCGCGGCGAGCATCTTGCGGTGCGGCGAGACCGTGCGGGTGCGGTGGTAGGCGTCGCCCGTGTAGCCGATCGACGCGTGCTCGCGCAGCACGCGGAACCCGGCCTCGCCGAGCGTCTCATCGGCGCCCACGAGCTCGGCCACCCAGTCGTTGATCGCGGGCGTGACCCGCATGTACGCGGGGGAGAGGCCGCGCAGGAACCCCATGTTCTGGATCGACAGGGCCGTCTTGACGTAGTCGCGGCTCCAGTCGTCGGCGTTGAACATCGTGCGCAGCGACTGCTGGGCGAGGTAGCGGTCGAACCCCTCGCCGAGGAACACGAGGTTCTGCTTCGCGAGGTCGGGCGCGAAGGTGATCGAGACGCGGTGCTCCCACTGCCACGGGTGCACGGGCAGCAGCAGGTAGTCGGCCGGGTCGAGTCCGGCGTCGACGAGGCGCGCCTCGAAGACGTCGAGCTGCGGGCGGCCGAGCTGCTCGCGCAGGAACGACTGCGCCTCGAGGCCCTCGCCGAGGGCGAAATGCGTGAACTCGCGACGGGCGGCGAGCCAGACGAGCTTGAACGGCTCGCCGGCCTCGGGCGCGAAGGCCGAGTACTCTGTGACGCCGAAGCCGATGCGGCCGTTGTTCGCGACGAAGCCGGGGTGGCCCTCGGTCATCGCCGACTCGATCGTCTGGAAGTCGGCGCGCGCGAGCTCGGCCGCGGTCGGCCCGCCCTGCGTCAGCTTGAACGCCGAGCTGGCGAGCGTCGACGCGATCTCCTCGAGATAGGTCGCGAGCAGCGCGTCGGGGATGCCGAGCAGCGGCTGCAGCTCGATCACGAACGCCTGCGCGTCGAGCGGGGTCGGCGTGCCGTCGACGCGGCGCTCGAGGGTCGGCTCGTCGAGCACCCAGTGCTCGAGCTCGAACCGGTCGGCGTCGAAGCGGTACTCCACGCGGCCGCCGTCGAGGGCGAGTCGGTAGGAGCGGGCGGATGTCGCGGGGCCGACGTCGTCCGCGGGGCCGGCCGACTCGGCCGGCTCGGGCGCGAGCAGGCGCTCGTGCGTGAACTCGGCGATCGCCTTGGCCACGAGGTGGCGCTGCGCGGTCGCCATCGCGGCCGGGGTGAGGTGCGCGGCGGGATTCGCCGGGCGGGTGGTGTCGTTCTGGTGGGTCATGCGCGTCATCCGAGTCGGTCGTGGTCGGGAAGGGAGCCGAGGGCGGATGCCGCGAAGTCGGCGCGCATGCACACCGAGAGGTTCGCGCGCTTCACGTGCGCGCCCTCGGGCACGTCGACCTCGCCGAGCACGCGGAATCCGGCCCTGGCGTTCTTCACGGCGATGGCCGCATTGCGCACGTCGGGCTCGACGACCACGCGCTCGGCGCCGAGCTCGTCGAAGCACCAGCGCATGACGGCCGCGAACACGGCATCCGTCAGTCCGTGGCGGGCGTGGCCCTCGGCGGGCGCGATGAGCACGTGCATGCCGAGGTCGCCCGGAAGCGCGTCGTGGATGCCGACGAGCAGCACGCTCGCCGGATCGTATGTCTCGGCGAGGAACGCCTGGCTGCCGTCGACGGACCCGACCCACGAGTCCTGGTGCGGGTGCGTCGCGACCTCGCCGAGGTAGTCGGCCACCTCGTCGACGCCGAGCTCCTGCATGCCCCAGAACGCGGACTTCGGATGCGCGAGCCAGCGCTGCACGGTCGCGGCGTCGCCGGACGCATCCGTCGGCCTGATCGTGATCTCGAACTCGGTGACGACGGTCATCGCACGACCTCCGCCGGTCGAGCAGGCGCACCGGCGCCCACCCCTGACGCGGCATCCGTCGGCACCCCGAACTGCTGGAACGCGATGCTGCGCTCGAGCGGGTAGATCTCGTGGCCGCAGATGTTCGCGATGATCTGCGCGTTGCGCCAGGCCCCGAAGCCGAGGTCTGGGGCCGTGAGGCCGTGCGTGTGCTCCTCGCCGTTCTGCACGAACACGCGGCCGCGGCCGCCGTCGATGCTGTAGTCGCGCGCGACGTCGAGCCGGCCGAGCGCGTCCCAGTCGAGTCGGTCGCGCACGGGGTCGAGGAACGCCGGAACCCGTGCCGAGTAGCCGGTCGCGAGCACCAGGGCGTCGGTCTCGCGCTCGTGCTCGACCCCGAGCTGGGCATGCCGCAGGCGCAGGCGGAACCGGGTGCCGTCCCACGCGGCCTCGACCAGCTCGGTGTCGGTGAGCAGCGTCGTGGGCACGGGGCCCGAGGCGCTGAGCTCGTAGAGCGTGTCGTAGATCTCGTCGATGAGGTCGCCCGAGATGCCCTTGTACAGCGAGCGCTGCTCGCGCCCGAGCTGCTGGCGCATGGCGAGCGGCAGGCCGTGGAAGTGGTCGGTGTACTCGGGGCTCGTCATCTCGAGCGTGAGCTTCGTGTACTCCATCGGGAAGAAGCGCGGCGATCGGGTGATCCAGTCGAGGTGATAGCCGGATGCCGCGGGCGCACCGAACCCGTCGGGGTCGCCGGTGCGACCGGCAGCCGGGGCTGCGCCCGTGCCGCGCGCCTCGCCGAGCAGGTCGCGGTAGATCTCGGCCGCGGACTGCCCGCTGCCGACGACCGTGATCGAGCCGCCCGCCTGCAGGCGTTCGCGGTTCGGCAGGTACTCGGAGCTGTGCACGACCAGGCCGGGCAGGTCGCGGAGTGCGGCCGGAACGCTCGGCGCAGTGCCGACGCCGAGCACCACGTGCCGTGCGGCGTACGTCTCGACCTCGCGCGTCTCGAGGTCGAGCGCGCGCACCGTGTAGACCTCGGTCGCCTCGTCGTGCTCGACCGACACGACGTCGCGACGCCACCGCAGCGACGGCAGCTGCTCGCTCGCCCACCGGCAGTACGCGTCGTACTCGGCGCGCAACGGGTAGAAGCTCTCGCGGATGTAGAAGGGATAGAGCCGCCCGCTCTGCTTGAGCCAGTTCACGAACGAGAACGGCGAGGTCGGGTCGGCCATGGTCACGAGGTCGGCCATGAACGGCACCTGGATCGTCGCGCCGTCGAGCATCATGCCGTGGTGCCACGCGAACCCGTCGGCCCGGTCGAGGAACACGGCGTCGAGCGCGAGCGGCTCGACGAGGCACGCGAGGCCGAGGTTGAACGGGCCGATGCCGATGCCGACGAGGTCGTGCACGCGCGGGGTCTCGTCCGCGCTCATGCCACGACCTCCACGTCGCGCAGGTCGACGAGGGTCGCCGCGGCATCCTTCACCAGGTCGAGCACGTGACGGATGTCGGCGACGGATGCCTCGGGGTTCAGCAGCGTGAGCTTCAGGCACGGCCGCCCGTCGATGACGGTCTTCGCGACGAGTGCTCGGCCCGACTCGAAGAGCACGCGGCGCACCTGGGCGACGAGGGCGTCCTGCGTGGCCTCGTCGGCGCCCTCGGGGCGAACGCGGAACAGCACGGTGCTGAGCTGCGAGCGGCCGACGAGCTCGAGTTCGGGGTCGGCAGCGATCCCGTCGCCGACGACGCGCGCCAGCTCGATCACCTCGTCGAACATCTCGCCGATGCGGTCGGCGCCGAGCGCGCGCAGCGTCATCCAGAGCTTCAGCGCGTCGAAGCGCCGGGTCGTCTGCAGCGACTTGTCGACCTGGTTGGGCTCGTCGTTCTCGAGGGGGTTCAGGTAGTCGGCGTGCCACGCTGCGGCGGCGAGGTCGCCGGGCTCGCGCACGACGATCGTGCTCGACGAGACCGGCTGGAAGAAGCTCTTGTGGAAGTCGACGGTGACCGAGCGGGCGCGCTCGATACCCGAGATGAGCCCGCGGTGCTGCTTCGAGACGAGCAGTCCGCAGCCGTACGCCGCGTCGACGTGCAGCCAGACCTCGTGCGCGTCGCAGTGCTCGGCGATCGCCGCGACCGGGTCGATGACGCCGCGGTCGGTCGTGCCTGCGGTCGCGACGACGGCCATCGGGATGCGGCCGGCCGCCCGGATCGCCGCGAGGGACGCGGCCAGCGCCGCGGCATCCATCCGCCCCTCGCCGTCGTCGGGAACGCTCACCACGGCGTCGTCGCCGAGGCCGAGCAGGAGCGCAGACTTCTCGACGCTGAAGTGGCTCGACGCGGTCGCGAGGATGTTCAGGCGCGGCAGCAGCTCGGCGCGCGAGCGCTCGTGGCGGCCGAGCGTCCACTCGCGGGCGAGTAGCAGCGCGTGCAGGTTCGACTGCGTGCCGCCCGAGGTGAAGACGCCGTCGCCGTGCTCGAAGCCGATGCGCTGCGCTGTCCAGGTGACCAGGCGCCGCTCCATGAGCGTGCCGACTGCGGACTGGTCGTAGGTGTCGACCGAGGGGTTGACTGCGGCGAGGATCGCCTCGGCGGCGACCGCCGGCAGGGCGACCGGGCAGTTCAGGTGCGCGGTGTACGCCGGGTCGTGGAACCAGATCGCGTGCTCGAGGAACAGCTCGTCGACCTCGCGCAGTGCCTCGGCCGTGCCGACGCCCGCCGATTCGAGGTCGACCGCGTCGACGAGGTGCTGCAGTTCGGCCCGGCTCGCGCCCGAGAACGGTTGGGTGACGGAGGCCACGCGGTCGGCCACGAGGCCCGTCGCACGGCCCAGCAGATCGGTGTACTCGGTCACGGTCGAACTCATCAGCAGATCACGCATGTGCGTCGGCTCCCCCTGTCGGTCACGGTCGGCCGGATGGCCGGGGTTAGCATAGCCTTACCTAATATCGACGGCGCAACATGACGAAGTGTTCCGTCCCCCGGTTGCGGGGTATCTGGGTGCGAAATCCCTGATCAGACGGATGCCGCGGCGCGCCACGCCCGGGAATCGAGCGGTCACGATCTGCCGCCTTCCGAACCCGTGAAGCGGCAGATCGTGACCGGTCGCGGACGGCGGGCGGCGCGTCATGCGCGGCAACATCCGAAGGGCTGCTCACGGGCGTTGACTAGGCTCCCGACGTGACCGAGACCCCCATCGCAGAACCAGCCGACGGCGGCATCATCCTCGACTGGTTCATCCCGCTCACGGGCGACTCGCGAACCGACCTCAGCCAGGGCTCGGCGATGACCTACGCGGGCCAGTCGGCGGCGCCCGCGAGGCGCGAGCCCGACATCGCGTACCTGTCGCAGATCGCCCGCTCGGTCGAGCAGCTCGGCTACCACGCGGTGCTCATTCCGACCGGCGGACGCAGCGAGGAGAGCTGGGTCGCGGCGAGCTCGCTCGCGCAGCACACGCGCGACCTCGACTACCTCGTCGCGTTCCGTCCCGGACTCATGTCGCCGACGCTCCAGGCGCAGGTCGCGGCCACCTTCCAGCGCTACAGCGGCGACCGCCTGCGCGTGAACGTCGTGGTCGGCGGCGACGACGCCGAGCAGCGCAAATACGGCGACCGCATCGACAAGGACGCCCGTTACGCGCGCGCCGCCGAGTACCTCGGCATCATCCGGCAGCTCTGGAACGGCGAACGCGTCGACCTCGACGGCGAGTTCCACACCATCGAGGGCGCGCAGATCCCGAAGCTCGACGTGCAGCCCGAGATCTACCTGGGCGGTTCATCGGATGCCGCGATCGACGTCGCGGCCGAGCACTGCGACGTCTACCTGACCTGGGGCGAGCCCCCGGCGCAGGCCGGCGAGAAGATCGCCCGCGTACGCGAGGCCGCCGCGGCCCGCGGACGGACGCTCCGCTACGGCATCCGCCTGCACGTCATCGCGCGCCCCACGAGCGAGGAGGCCTGGCGTCTCGCCGACGAACTCGTCGCCGGGCTCGATCCCGAGGTCGTCGCGAAGGCCCGCGAGTCGTTCCTCTCCTCCGCCTCGGTCGGCCAGCGCCGACAGGCCGAGCTCGTCGGAGGCGGCCTGCGTCGCGAGGACCTCGAGGTGCACCCCGGGCTCTGGGCCGGCATCGGCCTCGTGCGCGGCGGTGCGGGCACGGCGCTCGTCGGCAGCTTCGACGAGGTCGCCGCGCTCATCCGCGAGTACCGCGCCGTCGGCTTCACGGAGTTCGTGCTCTCGGGCTACCCGCACCTCGAGGAGGCGTACTGGTTCGCCGAGGGCGTCGCCCCGCTGCTCGACCTCGCGCCGCGTCGCGCCTGACGGCTACGTCTCTCGACGTTCGCTAGCGTCGGCTCGTGAACAACGCCATCGCCGAAGCATCCGACACCGCCCCGTGGCCGGGTGCGTCGCTCCCGCAGGCCATGGGGCGCTTCATGGCCGGGACGTTTCGGCTCAGAGGTCGCGCGAGCCGGAGCGAGTACTGGTGGTGGATGCTGGTGAACGTCGTCTTCCTCGGCACGACACAGCTGCTCATCCCGACGTTGATCACGGGTCGGATGCCGGAGACGAACCTGGTGGTCGGGCCGTTCGGCTCCTGGCTGTTCGCGAACGTCCACCTGTTCAGCGTGTCGCAGGGAGTGGCTCCCAGCTCACCGGCGGTGACGGTCTTCCTGCTCTTCGCGCTGCTCTGGCTCATCGTCACCGTGATCCCCGGATTCACGATCGCGGTCCGGCGCCTGCACGATTCGAACCTCTCCGGCTGGTGGGCGCTGCTCGCCCTCATCCCGCCCGGAGGGTTCGTGCTCCTGCTCCTCGCTGCCAGGAGTTCACGACCTGAGGGTGCTCGTTTCGACTTGTGACCCCACCGGATGCCGCGGGCCGAACCCTCGGCCCGCGGCATCCGTCGTTCACGCCCCCGTGAGGCGCAGCGTCAGAGCGTCGCGAGGATGTCGCGCATCTCGTCGATCTCGGCGGCCTGGGTCTCGACGATGGATCGGGCCATCTCGACGGCGCCCGCGTGCTCGCCGTCGGCGACCTCGGCTTCGGCCATGTCGATCGCGCCCTCGTGGTGCACGATCATCTGCTCGAGGAACAGGCGTGACGCGTCGTCGCCGGTCGCGGCTTCGAGCGACGCGAGGTCGTCGGCGGTCATCATGCCGTCGCCGTGGCCCATATCGGCCATGCCGTCGGAGTCGCCGGCGCCTGCGCCCCATTCGTCGAGCCAGGCCTCGAGCTGATCGATCTCGGGCTGCTGGGCGTCCTTGATCTGCTCCGCGAGCGCGATGACCCGGTCGCCGACCCCGTCGATGGCGAGCACGGTGTCGCTCATCTCGACGGCCTGCTCGTGGTGGGGGATCATCATCTGCGCGAACATGACGTCGGCGTCGTCGAAGGCGGCGGCCGCATCGAACGACTCGGTCGAGTCGTTCCCGTGGTCCATGCCCTCCATGGAGGTGCCGGAGTCGCCGGCGGTGCAGCCGGCGAGGGCCAGGGTCGTCGCTGCGGCGGCCGCGAGCACGACGAGCGTACGTGTGGTGTTCATGGGTGATTCCTTCTCATCTGGTTACAGCTGGATCGAACGGTGCGACACGTTCGATTCAGGTGCGACTGATCGAGAGGGCGACCAGGTCGGGGCGCAGGTGGGCCGGCGGCGGACCGCCGACGAACTCGTGCACGGTGCGCAAGGCGGTGCGTGCGGTGAGGGGAGCGACGCGTCGGCGGCCGAGCAGTGCGAGCACCGAGAGCGCGACCAGCGCGACGCATCCGATCGCGAGCACGGCGCAACCGAGCATGCCGGCCATGCCGCTCATGCAGTCGGCATCGCAGGTCGGGTCGGCGATCGTTCCACCCCCACCGAGCGCGCCCAAGTCGGCGGGCAACGCGAGGTGGTGGCCGGATGCGGCGGGCGCGGGCATCGCGGATGACGCCGTATGGTGCGGTGCCGCATCGGCGGGCGCCGCGCCGAGCGCGTGCATGCCGAGCAGTCCGATGATGATCGCCACGACGCCGAGCAGGCGGGAGGCGAACGCGTGCGGCATGCTCGGCCCCTCCGTTCGCATGACGGATGCCGCGGCATCCGCTCGATCGATACCCCGAGAGGGTATCACCGTGCGTTGGAGGAAGGCCGCCTCACGCGTCGCGCGCGCAGCGGAACCCGATGTGCGACATGCCCGTGTCCTCGGTCTGCGGCGAACGCGCGGCAGGCCGGAACCGCAGGCAGTAGTCGGGCGAGCAGAGGTGCGACCCGCCCTTGAGCACGCGCCGCGGAGTGCCGGCGAAGCCCTCCTGGGCGCTCGCCGCAGCGAGCAGGTTCTCGCGCCTGCCCGCATCGACGGGGGAGTCCGAGAGGCGCAGGTGCCGGGGCGTGTAGTAGTCGCTCGTCCACTCCCAGGTGTTGCCGATCATGTCGAAGAGCCCGTAGCCGTTGGCCGGGTACGAGCCGACCGGGGCCGTGCCGCCGACGCCCTGGTTGTCGTACGGAAACCGCCCGAGCCACGAGTTCGCCTGCGGTACGCCATCGGGATACGGCTCGTCGCCCCACGCGAAGCGCGCACCGTCGACGCCGCCTCGGGCGGCGTACTCGTGCTCGGCCTCGGTGGGCAGTCGCTTGCCCGCCCAGGTCGCGTAGGCCGTGGCATCCTCGAACGCGATGTGCACGACCGGATGCCGCAGCCGGTCGTCGATGCCCGACCCGGGTCCGAACGGGGCGCGCCAGTAGGCCGCCGGCTGCCAGCGCCACCAGTTGCGCCAGTTGCGGAGGTCCACCGGGCCGGCGGTGGGCGTGAACACCATGGCGCCGGGCACGAGGTCGGCGGGGTCGGCACCGGGGAAGTCGCGCGGATCCATGGGGCGTTCGGCGACCGTGACGTAGCCCGTCTCGTCGACGAACCGGGCGTACTCCTCGTTCGTGACCGCATACCGGTCGATGCGGAAGTCCTCGACCACCCGTTCGTGCACGGGTCGCTCGTCGGGGTAGAACTCGTCGCTGCCCATGCGGAAGGTTCCCCCGGTGATCAGCACCATGTCGTCGGCCACGTTTCCACCGTAGCCGCGGCGGGGGTGCCGGTGCTTGACTGGCCGTCGGGGGATCGGGGAGCGGTCGCCCAACCCGACATCGATGGGGGAACGCATGTCCGACAAGCCGAACATCCTGATCATCTGGGGCGATGACATCGGCATCACCAACCTGAGCGCCTACTCCGACGGCCTCATGGGGTACCGCACCCCGAACATCGACCGCATCGCCGACGAGGGCGTGCGGTTCACCGACTACTACGGCGAGCAGAGCTGCACCGCCGGACGCGCGGCGTTCATCACCGGCCAGAATCCCTACCGCACGGGCCTCACCAAGGTCGGCATGCCCGGTGCCGACCTCGGCCTGCGCGCCGAGGACCCGACGATCGCCGACGCCCTCAAGCACCACGGATACGCGACGGGCCAGTTCGGCAAGAACCACCTCGGCGACCGCGACGAGTTCCTGCCGACCGCGCACGGGTTCGACGAGTTCTTCGGCAACCTGTACCACCTCAACGCCGAGGAGGAGCCCGAGCACCCCGACTACCCGACCGACGAGGAGTTCCCGGGGTTCAGTGAGAAGTTCCGCCCGCGCGGCGTCATCCACTCCTGGGCGAACGACGACGGCACGCAGCGCATCGAGGACACCGGGCCGCTCACGAAGAAGCGCATGGAGACGGTCGACGAGGAGTTCCGCGACGCGGCCGCCGACTTCATCCGCGCCAAGGCCGACGACGACCAGCCGTTCTTCGTGTGGTTCAACTCCACGCACATGCACTTCCGCACCCACACCAAGCCCGAGAGCAAGGGCCGCGCCGGGCGATGGCAGTCGGAGTACCACGACACCATGCTCGACCACGACGACGTCGTGGGGTCGCTGCTCGACCTGCTCGACGAGCTCGACCTCGCCGACAACACGATCGTCATGTACTCGACCGACAACGGGCCGCACATGAACAGCTGGCCGGATGCCGGCATGACCCCGTTCCGCAACGAGAAGAACTCGAACTGGGAGGGCGCGTACCGCGTGCCCGCGATGGTGCGCTGGCCCGGGCACATCCCCGCCGGCACGGTGCTGAACGGCATCGTGAGCCACAACGACTGGTTCGTGACCCTGCTCGCGGCAGTGGGCGACACGGATATCGCCGAGCGGCTGGCGCAGGGCGGCGAGTTGCACGGCACGCCATACAAGGCGCACCTCGACGGCCACGACCAGCTCGACTACATCACGGGCGAGGTCGATCAGAGCCCGCGTCGGCACTTCTTCTACAGTTCCGACGACGGCGACCTCACCGCGATGCGGTTCGACAACTGGAAGGTCGTGTTCCTCGAGCAGCGCGCCGTCGGAACGCTCGCCGTCTGGCAGGAGCCGTACGTGCACCTGCGGTTCCCGAAGCTGTTCAACCTGCGCACCGACCCCTACGAGCGGGCCGACATCACGTCGAACACCTACTGGGACTGGGTGCTCGAGCACATCTTCCTGTTCATCCCGGCCCAGGCGTACGTGACGAAGATGCTCAGCACGCTCATCGAGTTCCCGCCGCGCCAGAAGCCGGCGTCGTTCACGATCGACCAGGTGCTGGAGCGTCTGGAAACGGCCACATCCGGGGCGTCCTGACCGTTCCGCGAGGCACGCGCGAGGACGTAGAGTTTCGGGCACCGACCCGAGGGAGACGCCCGTGCCCGACCAGACCGCCGCGATGACGATCGACGAGATCGATCCGAGCCTGCATGCGGCGCTCGGCAAGGTGCCGGTGCTCAAGCTCGAGAACCCGATCATGCTCGCGATCATCGGTCGCGCATCGCGGCTGCAGCCCGGCACCCACGTCGAGGGCGTCGAGCGCCGGGTCGTGCACGAGGGCAGTGTGCGGGTGCGCGTCTTCACGCCAGAAGAGCCGAACGGATCGGCGCTGCTGTGGATCCACGGCGGCGGGCTCGTCATGGGATCCGCCGCGGGCGACGACCGGTTCTGCGGCGAGACGGCCCGTGCGGTCGGCGCGGTCGTGGTGTCGGTCGACTACCGGCTCGCGCCGAAGCATCCCTTCCCTGCGGCGAACGACGACGTGCGCGATGCGTACCTCTGGGTGAAGACGCACGCCGGCGAGCTCGGCGTCGACCCCGCCCGTATCGCGGTCGGCGGGGCGAGCGCGGGAGGCGGACTGGCTGCGGCGCTCGTGCAGCGCCTGCACGACGAGGGCGAGGTGCCGGCCGCGCAGTGGCTGTTCTGTCCCATGCTCGACGACCGCACGGCCGCCGATCGGAGTCGCGACGCGCGGAACCACCTGGTCTGGAACAACCGCTCGAACCTCGTCGGGTGGCGTTCGTACCTCGGCGTCGAGCCCGGCGCGGCCGACGTGCCCGAGTACGCGGTACCCGCTCGTCGCACGGACCTGTCGGGGCTGCCGCCTGCGTGGCTCACGTGGACGGACATCGAGCTGTTCGCCGACGAGGACCTCGCGTATGCGCAGGCGCTCGCCGAGTCGGGCGTCGTCGCATCCTCCGACGTGGTCGCGGCCGCTCCGCACGGGTTCGACGTGTGGGGCGGCCAGACCGAGCTCGCCCAGCACCTGTTCGTCGGAGCGCGCGACTGGCTGGCGCGGCAGCTCGCGGCGCCGACCGGTGCCGGCGAGCTCGACGCCCGGCCCGGGGCATCCGTCGACTGAATGAGCGGATGCCGCGAGCGGATGCCGCGTCAGCGGGCGAGCTGCGCGAGATGCGCCGCGAGCTGGTCGCCGATGTCGACGGCCGAGGGGTCGTAGAGCCACTGCAGCTGCAGGCCGTCCCAGAGCGCGACGAGCCAGAGCGCCTCGAACGCCGGATCGAGGTCGGCGCGAAGCACCGGCGCCGCGGCCTCGAAGAACGCGGTGAATCGCGCGATGGCCCAGTCGAAGCGGCGCTCGAAGTAGTCGTGCGCCGGATGCGACCGCGCGGCCGCCTCGGCGGAGAGCACGGCGTACAGCTCGATGAGGCCGGGCTCGACCCGGCTCGCGAGCCGCGCGGAGTCGACGAGGCCGTCGAGCATCTCGGTCGGGTCGCCGGTGATCGCGAACTCCGAGCGGATGTCGATGGTCGCGTCGCGTCGGGCGATGACGGCGCCGAGCAGCTCCTCCTTGCTCGAGAAGTGGTGCAGCAGGGTGGACTTGCCGATGCCGACCTGCTCGGCGATCTCGCGCAGGCTCGTCGCGTGGAATCCCCGGTTCGCGAAGAGCGTCGACGCGTCGGCGACGATCTGCAGTCGGCGTGCTCGCCCCGGCGCGTACCCGCCCTCGACGGGTTCGGCGTCGAAGGGCGGCCCGGCGGGCGATGACGGCACGAGCCCGTGCGGGGGAGCCGCGCCACGCAGCCGGTCGAGGTGCGCCTGCAGCACGAGGGGCAGGTCGAACCGCCCGGGCAGGTAGAGCGAGATGAGCTGCAGGCCGTCCCACGCGGCCGCCAGCCGGATCGACTCGTCGATCGCGTCGGTGGCCGCGGGCAGCTCGCCCGCCTCGATCGCCTCTCGGAAGATCGCCGCCGCATCGACGTGGATGCCCGAGTGGCGTTCGCGGAAGTATTCGTGAGCCGGGTGCGCGTCGCTCGTGGCCTCGCCCGCGAGCGTGCTGAAGAGCGGCAGGTAGCCCTCGATCGTCGCGTTGTGCCGCGCCACCTCGGGGAACGTGTCGACGCCGTGCTCGAGGTCGGCGAACCACGCCTCGTTCGGTCGGGCGAGTTCGTCGACCACGGCGAGCAGCAGGTCGTCCTTCGAGGCGAAGTGCTTGGCCACGCCGGGGTGCGAGAGCCCGGCTTCCGCCGCGATGTCGCGCACCGAGACGGCGCCGAATCCGCGTTCGATGAAGAGGCGCGATGCAGCGGCCAGGATGTTCGCGCGCGTGCGGGCGGTGGTCGCGGCGCGGTTCGTCGGCGCGGGCGCGCGCTCGGGTGCCGCTGCACGCGCCGAGGGCGCCGCGGCATCCGCTGAGATCGCCTTCGTCATGCCAGCCCCCGATTCGTCGTCGGCCCATCCTCCCACAGCCTGTTACCAGGCGTTCGAAATTCAGTTACCAATCGGTCGGATTTGATGTACCCTCGTGCGAGAGCCAAAGACGGCTCGGTTTTCGCGGAAGGAAATCCCATGACAGAGTCGTCGCTCATCACCCCGGGCGCACCCGGCCCCGAACTGCCCGGAGCCGCCGACAGCACCGGCGCGGCCGGCCAGACGGGCAAGACCCCTCGGGGCTACATCCCCACGCTCGCGCTCTCGAACTTCGGCCTCTACATGGCCCTGCTCACGCCCGTGCTGGTCTCGCTCGCCTTCAAGGTGCAGCACATCACCGACTCGCCCGAGGCGGCGACCAACGCGCTCGGCCTCATCATGGGCGTCGGCGCGCTCTTCGCCCTCGTCTGCAACCCGCTCGTCGGCCGCCTCTCCGACCGCACCGTCTCGCGCTTCGGCATGCGTCGCCCGTGGATGCTCGGCGGCGTGCTCGTCGGCCTCGCCGCCTTCGCCCTCATCGGCGTCGCGACCGACGTCTGGATCGTGCTGCTCGCCTGGTGCATCGTGCAGGCGTCGCTGAACGGCGTCATGGCGGCCTCGACCGCGACCGTGCCCGACCAGGTGCCCGTCAACTCGCGCGGCAAGGTCTCGGGCATCATCGGGCTGACGACCCCGCTCGGCATCCTCGGCGGCAGCTTCCTCGTGAACTTCCTCGCCGACGACCTCACCCGGTTCGTGGTGCCCGGCCTCATCGCCGCCGTCTTCGTGACGATCTTCGTCTTCGTGCTGAAGGACCGCGTGCTCGCCGAGAAGCCCGCCGAGCGCTACGGCGTCAAGGAGTTCTTCGGCTCGTTCGTCTTCAACCCGCGCAAGCACCCCGACTTCGGCTGGACCTGGCTCACCAAGTTCCTCATCATGTTCGGCTACGCCGGCATCGCCACGTTCCTGCCCTTCTACCTGACCGAGCAGTTCGGCCTCAGCGAGCAGGACGCGATCGGCACGATCCTCATGGCGAACCTCGCGTCGATGGCGGCCATGGCGCTCTCGGGCCCCATCGGCGGCATCCTCTCCGACAAGATCGGCAAGCGCCGTCCGTTCGTCGCCGTCGCCGGCGGCGTCATGGTGCTCGGCCTCGTCGTGCTCGCGTTCGCCCCCAGCATCCCCGTGGTGCTCGTGGCGCAGGCGATCATCGGGTTCGGCGCCGGCTCGTTCATGTCGGTCGACACCGCCCTCGCCACCCAGGTGCTGCCGAACCAGAAGGACACCGCGAAGGACCTCGGCGTGCTGAACATGGCCAACGCGCTGCCGCAGTCGATCGCCCCCGTCGTCGCCCCGGCCATCATCGCCTTCGGTGCCACCACGTCGCTCGGCGGCTACAGCACCTTCTACCTCTTCGGCGCACTCGTGGCCCTCGCGGGCGCCGTCCTCGTCTACCGAATCAAGGGAGTGAAGTAACACCATGACCGACACCATCGAGACCACGGATGCCGCGGCATCCGCAGATCGCCCCGTCGACCCGACCTACCGCGACGCGTCGCTGTCCGTCGACGAGCGCGTCGAGAACCTGCTCGGCCAGATGACGCTCGAGGAGAAGGCCGGGCTCTTCTTCCAGACCATGATCGCGATGAGCCAGGACGGCGAGCTCGCCGAGGCGAACCCGATGTTCGGGCTGCCGTCGAACGAGGACCAGGTCATCGGCAAGGGCATGACGCACTTCAACGTGCTCGGCTCAGCGCCGTCGGCCGAGCTCATGGCGAAGTGGCACAACACGCTCCAGGAACTCGCCGCGTCGACCCGCCTCGGCATCCCCGTGACGATCTCGACCGACCCGCGCCACTCGTTCAGCGACAACCCGCTCGCGGGCATGCTCTCCGGCCCGTTCTCGAGCTGGCCCGAGACCATCGGCCTCGCGGCGATCCGCGACGAGGCGCTCGTCGAGCGCTTCGGCGACATCGCTCGCCAGGAGTACACCGCCGTCGGCATCCGCGTCGCGCTGCACCCGCAGATCGACCTCGCCACCGAGCCGCGCTGGGGCCGTCAGGTCGCGACGTTCGGCGAGGACGCCGAGCTCACGGGCAAGCTGGGCGCCGCCTACATCCGCGGATTCCAGGGCGCGTCGTTCGGCCCGGGCTCCGTCTCGACCATGACGAAGCACTTCCCGGGCGGCGGCCCCCAGATGGACGGCGAAGACGCGCACTTCGAGCACGGCCGCGAACAGGTCTACCCCGGCGGCGAGTTCGAGCTGCACCTGAAGCCGTTCGAAGACGCCTTCGCGGCCGGCACCCGCCAGATCATGCCTTACTACGGCATGCCCGTCGGCACCGAGTACGAGGAGGTCGGATTCGGCTTCAACAAGTCGGTCGTCACGGGCCTGCTGCGCGAGCGCTACGGCTTCGAGGGCATCGTGTGCACCGACTGGGGTCTCATCAGCGATGCCGAGATCTTCGGCGAGCCGTTCCCGGCACGCGCCTGGGGCGTCGAGCACCTCACGCCGCGCGAGCGCGTGATCAAGGTGCTCGAGGCGGGCGTCGACCAGTTCGGCGGCGAGGCGATCCCCGAGCTGCTCGTCGAGCTCGTCGAGGCCGGCGACATCAGCGAGGAGCGCCTGGATGTCTCGGCCCGCCGCCTGCTGCGCGAGAAGTTCGTGCTCGGCCTCTTCGACCAGCCCTACGTCGACGTCGAGCACGCCGGTCGCGTCGTCGGCTCCGAGGAGTTCGTCGCCGCCGGTGAGGCCGCGCAGCGCGCCTCGATCACGGTGCTGACGAACACGGCGACGGATGCCGGTGCGCCGACGCTGCCCCTGGCGCGCGGACTTCGCCTGTACGTCGAGGGCATCGACGAGGAGGTGGCCGCCGAGTACGGCACCGTCGTCGAGACCCCGGTCGAAGCGGATGTCGCGGTGATCCGCACGCACGCCCCGTTCGAGGTGCGCTCGTCGACGTTCGAGAACTTCTTCCACCAGGGCTCGCTCGCCTTCACCGACGAGGCCGTCGCGCACCTGCGCGAGGTCGCGGCGGCCGTGCCGACCGTGATCGACGTGCACCTCGACCGCCCGGCGATCCTCACGCCGTTCGTCGACGACGCCGCGGCGATCGTCGGCAACTACGGCGCCAGCGCTCGCGCGGTGCTCGACGTGCTCACCGGCGCGGCCGAGGCGAAGGGCAAGCTGCCGTTCGACCTGCCGTCGAGCATGGCCGCCGTCGAGGCGAGTCGCGAAGACGTGCCGTTCGACACGAAGGACCCGCTGTTCCGCTTCGGCCACGGGATCAGCCTGTAGGACGGTGACGGATGCCGCGGCACGCTGCCGCGGCATCCGTCGCGTCCGGTCGTCGGGCTCGCGGGTCGTCAGGCGTGCGGGCGGTCGGGATTGCGCACCGAGACCCCGGCCGGCCTGGGCTTGATGAGGAGCTCGGGGGCTTTCGTGACCATGAGCCAGACCGGCAGCACGATCAGGCAGAGCGGGGCGATCACCGCGACGTCGCCGACGAGGGCGACCCCGATGAAGATCGAGATCCAGCCGTCGCGCGTGGCGGCCAGCGTGACGCCCATGATGGCGCACGCCACGCCGAGCGAAATCGGCAGGTCGGGGATCACCGCCGAACCGAACAGGCCGAGCGCAGCACCCACGAAGACGACCGGGAAGATGCGGCCGCCGCGGAACCCGGCGCTCGCCGCGATGAGCATCGCGACCATCTTGATGCCCGCGAAGGCCGCCAGCTGGCCCGGCGTGTAGTCGTCGGGGTTCTTGAGCAGCTCACCGGTCTGCTCGAGCCCCTTGAACAGCGTGATCGGACCGCCGAGGACGCCGAGCAGGCCGAGCACCGCGCCGCCCAGCGTCGTGATGATCAACGGGTTCCGCAGGGCGTGGAACGCGCGATGCACGTACGGGAACACCCATGCTCCGACGATGCCGAGCAGTGCGGCCGCCGCGGCGATCACGAGTCCGGTGAGCAGGTAGATCGGCTGCAGTGCGCCCATGGGCTCGAGGTGGAAGGCGATGGCCTCGCCGCCCAGCAGGTCCATCGTCGCGGCGCCCGCGCCGGCGGCTGCGAGGGGCAGGAAGAGCCGATCCCAGAGCGATCCGCCGGACTTCATCGCGCCCACCATGCCGGTGAACACGAGCGCCGCTGCGACCGGCGTGCCGAACAGCGCCCCGATCGTCCCGGCGATGGCCAGTGCGGCGATGAGCTGCTGCGGCACCTTCGCAGCTTTGGCGAGCAGCGCCATCGACAGCGCCGCGTTGATCGCGATGATCGGGTTCTCGGGGCCGAGGCTCACGCCGCCCGCGAGGCCCAGCACCACGACGAGGGCGATCGACGGCAGGGCCTTGAGCCCGGGGAAGGGCCCGCTGAGCTCGGTCGTCGCCGAGTCGGGCCCGCCGTGGCCCGGCACCAGCCAGACCACGAGGCCCACCGCCGCACCGATCAGGGTGAGCATGGTGAAGATCCACCACGGCGTCGACTCGTCGGCGCCGAACACCGCGGGCAGGGTCTGCCAGAGGTACGTCTCGAGCAGCCCCGCGACGCTGTTCAGCACCCAGAGCGTCACGGCCGACCCGACGCCGATGGCGATCGCGGGCACGGACATGACGAGCAGCTGCCGAACGCTCGGCCCGGCGGTCGGCGCCGCGTCCTGCGTCGCTCCCCGCGCCTCGCTCGGCTCTGATGCTCCGGTGTCGCTCACGTCGCCCTCCCCGCGTCAGGCCCATCCTGCCCGACCCGCGACCGCGTGCGCGAGAGCGACGTTCGATTCCGGCGGCGACGGATGCCGCGGCATCCGTCGCTCGAACCGCCCGCGTCAGGTGCGGTCGGCCAGGTCGACCTCGATCGAGACGGGCGGACCCCCGCGGTAGTCGCCGTATCGGGCCCACTCGAGCCGGACGAGCACGAGTTCGAACTCGCTCTTCGTGAGGGAGGAGCCGAACCACGGGAAGGCCGCGCCGTACGCCTCGGCTGCGCGAGCGGCCTCGTCGCTGCCGGGCACGAGCACCTCGGCGACGCCCTGCGCCTGCAGCGTCGTCTTCTCGGCACCGCCGACCACGATCGCGACGCGACCGTCGCGCCCGAGGTTCGCGATCTTGCGCGAGCCGCCGCGCGCATTGAAGACGAGGTCGCCCCGGTCGGTGGCGGTGATGCTGAGGTACGCGGACTGCGGCGCGCCGTCAGGGCCGATCGTGCTGACGACGGCATCGCCGTTGGCGCGGACGTAGGCGATCATCTCCGAGTGATCCATGGCCTCATGCTAGGGCTGCGCACCCCTGGGCCGGACGCCCCGGATAGGCTGTCGGGACGTATGCACTGATCCTCGGGGGGAGGACACGTCGATGCAGACCCGAATCGCATCGCGACGTTCACGCGTCGCCAGACGAGTCACTGGTGGGGTGATGGCGCTCGCGGGCGTCGCGCTCGTCGTCACGTCCATTCCCGCGGCATTCGCCGTGCAGGTCGACGACAACACGCCGCTCGACCCGTGCCTCGGCGACGCATGTCCCACCTCATGGAACGTCCCGAACAACGGCGAGGTGACCGGATTCGACGACGGTGTCAACGTCTTCGTCGGAGGCGACTTCACGGCCGAGCCGTCCGCCGCCGAGACCGAGGGCAACGTCGTCGTGCTCGGCGATGCGACCTTCACCACACCGGGTTCGTACAACCTCGGCGTCGCCGGGGTCGGGTCGCGCGTGCCTCCGCCCAGCGGCTCGACGATGCTGACCGTCGGCGGCGACATCGTGGTCGCACCCGGCACCAACCTCATCGTCGGTGGCGACACCGGGTTCCCGAGCTTCACGTCGATCATCGGCAACGTCGAGTTCGGCGGCTCGAGCAGCGGCAGCATCAGCACGCAGCCGGGCGCGACCGTCGCGCAGGGCCCCGGCGCGCAGGCCTTCGCCGAACGCGTGGCGAACATCACGGCGCTGTCGCAGTGCTACGCCGACCTCGCCGCCACCGGAACGGTCACCGTCGCAGGCGGCATGGCGACATTCACGGGCGACGGGTCGAGCGCGGTGCAGGTGTTCTCGGTCGACGGCGGACTCGGCGCCGATCAGGTCGCCGTCACCGGAGTCGACGTGCCTGCCGACTCCACCGTCATCATCAACGTCATGGGCGACGACGCCGACGTCAACGTGAACAGCTGGTTCATCAACGGATCGAACACCTTCGATCCCACGCGCTCGCAATTCATCGTGACGAACTACCCGGATGCCACGACCGTCGACATCACGGGCGGGGCGCAGTTGCCCGGCTCGATCCTCGTCGGCAATCCCGCGAGCAGCACGACCATCTCCATCGCGGGCACGAATGGGCGGGTCGAGGTCGCCGGCGACCTGATCCACCGGTCGCCGGCGGGGACGGCGACCGGCGTCGAGATGCACGCGTACCCGTTCTCGGGCGCCCAGGACTGCGCCACGCCGATCACCCCGACCCCGACTCCGACCCCGACGCCCACTCCGACTCCGGGCCCGACGCCGACTCCCGGGCCGACTCCGACGACGACGCCCACTCCCGCTCCGGGGCTCGCGGAGTCGGGTTCGCCGGCCGGTGCCCTGCTGGCGGGCGGCGCCGCGCTCATCGCTGCGGGCGCTGTGACGGTGCTCTCGACCCGCCGACGCCGGGCCTGAGGCGGCGCGGGTGCCGTCCGGTCGGTCGACCCGACGGCACCCACTCACGGCTCGGTCGTGACTCCGGCGAGTCGGTGACGTCCGAATCGGCGGCGATCGGGGGCCGACCGAACGTGTCAGGCCGTCGCGTCGTCGAGCGGATCGATGAGCGTCGCGTCGGCCGGATCGACGGCCCGCGAGTTGTTGACCCGGCGGTCGACCTCGTAGACCGAGATGGTCGACGCGACCTTGTCGGACTCGGCGGCCAGCTGATCGACCATGCGCGCCTTGCCGCCCTCGTCGAGCTTGGCCGGGTCGAGGTACTCGCCCCAGAAGTCGGCCTCGAGGAACACGGGCATGCGATCGTGCACCTCGCCGGAGGCGTCCTTCGCCTCTCGCGTGATGATCGAGGTCGACACCCGCCACTCGTCGTCGACCTTGCGCACCGTGTAGATGCCCGCCGCGGCGAGCAGCGGCCGGTCTCCGTGCAGGAACCAGGCGCGCTTCTTGCCCGGCTCGCCCGTCCACTCGTAGTAGCCGCGCATCGGCACGAGGCAGCGCGACGACGCGAACGCGCCCTTCCAGAGTCCGTTCGTGGCGACCGTCTCGATGCGGGTGTTGAACTGCGGCCGCTTCGCGTCTTTGAGGAACGGTGGATGGAAGTTCCAGGCCGCGGCGTCGAGCATTCGCGTGATCTCGCCGGTGTCGCGGTCGGCGCGCTCGCGAACGATCGGGATCACCTCGGTCGGCGCGATCGAGTACTGCGGCCGCCAGTCGCGGTAATCGCCGCCTGCTGCCACGAACTCCTGGATCAGTTCGTCGACCTTTGCGTCATTCGCGAAGCGCCCGCACATGCGCCCAGTCTGCACCCGGCCGCCGACATCCGGCCCGTGTTCTGCGGAGGCTGTCAGCGGGCGGGACCAGACTTGAGCCCGTGATCGCGGACCAGGCCATGACGTGGACCCCGCGGCATCCGACCGATCTCGGCAGGACCGTCGGCGTGCTGCGGCGCGGCGCCGGCGACCCCACGTTCCACCGGGGTGCCGACGGCTCGTTCTGGCGCACCACGCGCACGCCCTCGGGCGACGCGACGGTGCGGTACTCGCAGGTCGGCGCCGACGAGCTTCGCGCGCAGGCGTGGGGTCCGGGTGCGGCCGACGCGGTCGCCGAGGCGCCCGTCGTGCTCGGCGACGGTGACGACCCGGCGTCGTTCGACCCGATCATCCCGCTGCTCGCCGAGGCGCATCGGCGGTTCCCCGGCATCCGCATGCTGCGCACCGGGCGTGTGCTCGAGGCGCTCGTGCCCGCCATCCTCGAGCAGAAGGTCATCACGCTGCAGGCCCATGATTCTTGGCGTGCCCTCGTGCGCCGGTTCGGCGACGAGGCACCCGGTCCCGTTCCGCCGGGGCTCGGGCGCCCGATGAAGCTGGCACCCACGGCCGAGGTCTGGCGACGCATCCCGTCGTGGGAGTGGCATCGCGCCGGCGTCGACCCGCAGCGGTCGCGCACGATCGTGACCGCTGCACGTCACGCCGCGCGTCTCGAAGAGGCGAGCACCATGAGCCCGACGGATGCCGCGGCGCGCCTCATGGTCATGCCCGGCGTCGGCGTGTGGACCGCCGCCGAGGTCGCCCAGCGCGCCTTCGGCGATCCCGACGCCCTCGCGGTGGGCGACTACCACCTGGCGAACTACCTGGGCCATGCCCTGTGGGGCCGTGACATGACCGACGACGAGATGGTCGAGGCGATGCGGCCGTGGGCCGGGCACCGCCAGCGCGTCGTGCGGCTGCTGGGCGCGGCGGGCGTCGCGGGCAAGCCCAAGCGCGGCCCGCGCATGCCCTTCGTCGACCATCGCGCGATCTGACTCCCGCCGACTCCGCCGCGCTCGGATGCGCGGGGCGCGCTCGGATACGCTGAGCGTCGCCGCGTCGGTGCGTCGCGGCATCCGTAGAGCCCACCCGAAGTCAGTTCGAGAGGACGCCGATGCCCCGCTTCGACCTCAGCCCAGCCGACCTGCGCGAGTACCGGCCCGCAGTCGCCGAGCCGGCAGACTTCGACGAGTTCTGGCGCACGACGCTCGCCGAGTCGCGCTCGCTCGCCGTGCCTCCGAAGCTCACGCCGTTCGACGTGGGGCTCGCGACGGTCGAGGTGTACGACGTCGAGTTCAGCGGGTTCGGCGGCGACCCCGTCGGCGGGTGGTTCATCGTGCCGTCGGGTGCCGCGGCATCCGCACCGCTGCCCGCCGTCGTGCAGTACCTCGGGTACGGCGGCGGACGCGGGCTCCCGCACGAGCACCTCGAGTGGGCGAGCGCGGGATACGCGCACCTCGTCATGGACACGCGCGGACAGGGCAGCACGTGGGGCACCGGCGGGTCGACCCCCGATCCGCACGGGTCGACGCCGGCGGTGCCAGGGGTCATGACCCGCGGCATCCTCGATCCCGCCGACTACTACTACCGGCGCGTGTTCACCGACGCGGTGCTCGCGATCGACGCCGTGCGCTCGCTGCCGCAGGTCGACGCCGAGCGGGTGAGCGTCTGCGGCGGCAGTCAGGGCGGTGGCATCGCGATCGCGGCGGCCGGGCTGTCCGAAGGGCTCGTCGGCGCGATGCCCGACGTGCCGTTCCTCTGCCACTTCGAGCGGGCGGTCGGCCTCACCGACCGCTTCCCGTACCAGGAGATCGTGCAGTACCTGTCGGTGCACCGGGATGCCGCAGAGCGGGTGTTCGAGACGCTCTCGTACTTCGACGGCGTGAACCTCGCCGCACGGGCCACGGCGCCGGCACTGTTCTCGGTCGCCCTGCTCGACCCCGTCTGCCCGCCGTCGACCGTCTATGCGGCGCGCAACGCCTGGGGTTCGCGGGCGGATGCCGCGGGCGGCCGTGCCGAGTCGGTCGCCGACATCGTCGAGTACCCGTTCAACGAGCACGAGGGCGGCGCCGGCGCCCACTGGCCGCGGCAGGCGTCGTGGCTCGCCGAGCAATTCGGACGCTAGTCGGAGGCTCCCGCTAGCCGGCGTCGCGGGCCGCGTCGCCGACGGCGCGCGCGGCGGTGTGCACGGCATCCCACTCGACGAGCGGCTGCAGCAGCTCGATCAGCTGCAGGCCCGATGCGCTCGGCGTGTACGTGATGGTGACGGGCGTCGTCGCCTTCACGTGGCGCTCGATCACGCCTTCGGCCTCGAGCTCCTTCAGCCTGGCCGCGAGCAGTCGATCGGAGATGCCGTCGACGGTGGACCGGTACTCGCTGAACCGCCGGGCGCCTCGCACGCCGGCGAGCAGGATCGCGCCGTTCCACTTGCGGCCGGCGAACTCGACCGAGCGCTGGAACCGGCGGCACGCCGCCTCGTCGATGTGCCCGAACTGCTCGAGCCGCGCGCGGTGGGCCGCGAGGTCGGCGACGAGGTCGACGCCCGTCTCGTGCGCCGCGTTCGCCGGGGCATCCGCATGACTAACCATAAGTAAGCAGCTTACCAGCGATTGCGCGAGCGGATGCCGGTACGAGAGGCTCGAGAGCGCGACACGACGGGAGCAGCATGCACTACGGACACGACCTGCAGTTCGGGACCTTCATCACCCCGAGGAACGATCCGCCGCAGGCCGCCGTGCGCCTGGCCGAGCTGAGCGAGGCCTCGGGCTACGACCTCGTGACCTTCCAGGACCACCCGTACCAGCCGGCGTTCCACGACACGCAGACGCTGCTCACGTGGGTCGCGGCGCGCACCGAGCACATCCACGTCGCCGCGAACGTCGCGAACGTGCCGCTGCGCCCGCCCGCCGTGCTCGCACGCGCCGCGGCGAGCCTCGACCTGCTCTCGGGCGGACGCTTCGACCTCGCGCTCGGCGCGGGCGGCTTCTGGGACCCGATCGCCGCGATGGGCGGCGCCAAGCTCACGCCCGGGCAGGCGGTCGACGCGCTGGGCGAGGCGATCGACGTGATCCGGGGCACGTGGGACGTCGACGAGCACGCGCGGTTCGTCGTCGACGGCACGTACCACCACGTGAACGGCGCGAAGCGCGGCCCGGCGCCCGCCCACAACATCCCGATCTGGATCGGCGCGCTGAAGCCCCGCATGCTGCGGCTCATCGGCCGCAAGGGCGACGGCTGGCTGCCGTCGTACGGCTACCTTCAGCCCGGCGACCTCGAGCGCGGCAACCGCACCATCGACGAGGCCGCGCTCGCCGCGGGGCGCGACCCCCGCGAGATCCGGCGCCTGTTGAACATCAACGGCCGGTTCACGAGCGGACGCGCGGGCGGCTCGGGCGGCGCCGGCAGGGGCGGGGCGTTCGACGGCCCGGCCGAGCAGTGGGTCGAGCAGTTGCTCCAGCTCGTGCTCGACGAGGGCATCGGCACGTTCATCCTCGCGAGCGACGACCCCGGCACGATCGTGCACTTCGCCGAGGAGGTCGCGCCTGCACTGCGCGAAGCGGTGGCGCGCGAGCTCGCGAGCGAGGCGGCATCCGGTGCCTCAGCCGGCGACGGCCGAGCGGATGCCATGGGCGGCCCGGTCGCGATCGCGGGCCAGCTGCGCAGCACCGCCGTGCGCGCGAAGCGCCGAGACGGCATCGACTACGAGGCCGTGCCGGCGTCGCTCGCGGCGCATGCGATCGAGCCGGGCGACGCCGGCTACTCGCGCGTGAAGTCGACGTACATGCGCGGCGGCTCGCCCGGCCTGGTGCTGCAGGCCGGCAGCCCTGAAGAGGTCGCCGACGCACTCGCGTTCGTGCGCGCCAACCCCGACGTGCCTTTCGGCGTGCGCAGCGGGGGCCACGGCATCAGCGGCCGTTCGACGAACGACGGCGGCATCGTGCTCGACCTCTCGCGCATGAACGCGATGGAGGTGCTCGACGAGTCGCGCCGGCTCGTGCGCATCGAGGCCGGCGCGCGCTGGATGGACGTCGCCGCGTTCCTCTCCCCGCACGGCTGGGCGCTGAGCTCGGGCGACTACGGGGGAGTGGGCGTCGGCGGCCTCGCGACGGCGGGCGGCATCGGCTGGCTGGTGCGCGAGCACGGCCTCACCATCGATCACGTGCGCGCCGTCGAGCTCGTGCTGGCCGACGGCTCGATCGTGCGGGCCGACGCCACGCGGCATCCGGACCTCTTCTGGGCCGTGCGCGGCGCGGGCGCGAACATCGGCGTCGTGACCGCGTTCGAGTTCGAGGTCGACGAGATCGGTGACGTCGGCTTCGCGCAGCTCGCGTTCGATGCGAGCGACACGGCGGAGTTCCTGCAGGCGTGGGGCGACTGGCTCGTCGACTCGCCGCGCGACGTCACGAGCGCGCTGCTCATGGGCGCGACCCGGCCGGGGCAGCCCCCGATCGCCCAGATCATGGTCGTCGTCGACTCGCCGGACCCCGACACGATCCTCGCGAGGCTGCAGCCGCTCGCCGAGGTCGCGCCGCTCGTGGGCCAGCAGGTGAGCCTCACGACGTACGAGGCGATCATCTCCAACGCGGCCGACACGGCGCATGCCGGTCAGGGGGAGCCGACCGCCAAGTCCGGGCTCATCGGCCGCATGACGCCCGAGTTCGCTCGCGACACGGCTCGGTTCCTCGAGAGCGGCGCGACGCCCTTCTTCCAGATCCGCTCGGCCGGCGGTGCCGTGCACGACGTGCCCGCGGATGCCACGGCCTACGGCCACCGCGAGGCGGAGTTCTCGGTCTCGGCCATCGGCTCGCCGCGCAACCGCACGAGCGAGCTGTGGGCCGAGCTCATGGCGCCGCACATGTCGGGCGCCTACCTCAGCTTCGAGACCGAGCAGGGGCCGGAGCAGCTCGCCGCCGCGTTCCCGCCCGCGACGCTCGAGCGCCTGCGGGCGATCAAGCGCGAGGTCGACCCCGGCAACCTCTTCCGCGACAACGCGAACATCGTGTAGGCGGTGCGCCGCGGCATCCGCTCGCCTCGCTTGCCTCGCTCGGTCGGCCGGTCTCCGGTCGGCTCGCCCGGGCATTCGCGTGTCGGACGGCCCGGGTATCGTGTAACCGGCAATGGGGGCCGACACGATGGGCGGGTGGCATGACCGAGACGACTCAGCACGTGATCAGGCCGCTCACGCCCGAGACCTTTCCGGCGTGGCTGGCGCTCGCTGAGAAGCACAACGGGGTGTGGGGCGGGTGCTACTGCTCGTACTTCCACGAAGACACCGAGCTGACCGCGAAGGACGACGTCGACCGGCCGACCTTCAAGCAGCGACTCGTCGCGGAGGGCGTCGCGCACGCCGCGCTCGTCTTCGACGGCGACGACGCGATCGCGTGGTGCGAGTTCGGCAGCCCGGTCGAGCTGCCGAACATCTACCACCGCAAGCAGTACGACGCCGGTGAGGCCAACCCGGCGCCGTGGCGCATCACCTGTTTCTTCGTCGACCGCGACCACCGTCGTTCGGGGGTCGCACGCGAGGCGCTCGACGGCGCGCTCGACCTGATCGCGGAGGCCGGTGGGGGCGAGGTGGTCTCGTTCCCGAACGAACTCGTCCCCGGCAAGAAGACGTCGTCGTCGTTCCTCCACAACGGCACGAGGGCCATGTTCGAGAAGGCCGGCTTCACGTTCGAGCGTCACATCGGCAAGAGCAAGACCGTGATGCGCAAGACGGTTCCGCCCGCCAGCGGTTGACGCCTGGCTCGCGCAGGCCCGCCGACGAACATGGCTAGGCTGCGGACATGGGCAAGCTCTTCGACTCGATCGACCACCGACTGCAGGCGTGGATCGAGGCCCAGCCCATGTGGTTCGTCGCGACCGCGCCGCTCAGCGAAGACGGTCACGTCAACCTGTCGCCGCGTGGCCACGACTCCTTCAGCGTGCTTGGCCCGCGCCGCGTCGCGTGGGTCGACTACACCGGCAGCGGCATCGAGACGATCGCGCACCTGAACGAGAACGGGCGGGTGTGCCTGATGTTCAACTCGTTCGACGCGCGGCCGCGCATCGTGCGGCTGCATGGACGCGGCACCGTGCACCTGCCCGGCGACCCGCTCTTCGACGAGGTCGTCGCGCTGCACCCCGAGCACCCGAGCACCCGCGCCGTCATCGTCGTCGACGTGACCCGGGTGAGCGACTCGTGCGGGTGGGGCGTTCCGGTCATGGAGCAGCGTGGCGAACGCGACCTGATCCGGCTGCATGCCGAGAAGAAGGGCGTCGAGGGCATGGACGCCTACCGCGTCGAGAAGAACTCGTGGAGCGTCGACCACCTGCCCGGGCTCGTCGCCGGGGGCGGGGCCGAGAGCGGCGACGGCATCGAGCCGACGGTCGCGGGCCGGCAGTAGAGCCGGCCGCGGCATCCGCTCGCCCATCGACGGGACGGATGCCGCGGCATCCGCTCACTCCATGGTGTCGAGGATGCCCACCAGCTGCTCGAACGTGGTGAGCGGGTTCACGATCGCGAAGCGCGTGTTCGGGCGACCGAGGTGCGAGCTCGGGGTGACGAAGGCGAGCTGGTCGTCGAGGAGCTTGGCCGACCAGGCGGCGTACTGCTCGCGGGTCCAGCCGTCGCGCTCGAAGACCACGACCGAGAGCTGCGGGTCGCGCACGAGCGTGAAGCCGGGCCGACGGCGGATCTCGGCGGCGATGTCCTGCGCGAGCTGCAGCGACGAGCCGATCGCCTCGCGGTAGGCCGCCCCGCCGTAGGTCGCGAGTGAGAACCACATCGGCAGGCCGCGCGGGCGCCGGGTCAGGTGGATCGCGTAGTCCGACGGGCTCCACTCGGTCGTCTCGGTGAGCGTGTCGAGGTACTCGGCGTGCTGCGTGTGCGCCGCGCGGCCGCGGTTCGGGTCGCGGTAGATGAGCGCGCAGGCGTCGAACGGCGCGAAGAGCCACTTGTGCGGGTCGACGATCACCGAGTCTGCCCGCCCGACGCCCTCGAAGCGGTCGCGTGCGAGCGGCGAGAGCATGGCGGCGAGTCCGTAGGCGCCGTCGATGTGCAGCCAGAAGTCGTACTCGTCCTTCAGGGCGGCGATCGAGGCCACGTCGTCGACGATGCCGAAGTTCGTCGAGCCGCCCGTGGCGACCACGGCGAAGACGGATGCCCCGTGCTCCTCGAGCGCCTCGCGCACGGCGTCGCCGCGCAGTTGCCCGTCGGGGCCGGGCGCGACCTTGACGATGTCGACGTCCATGACGCGTGCGGCCGACGCGATCGAGGAGTGCGCCTCTGCGCTGCAGACGACCTTCCAGCGGGGGGCGGGTGCCACGGGGTCGCCGCTCTCGGCGGCGGCCTCGGCGAGGCGGGCACGTGCGCTCTCGCGCGCCGCGACGAGCGCCGAGAGGTTGCCGAGCGTGCCGCCCTGCACGAACACGCCGCCTGCTCCGGCCGGCAGCCCGAACTCGTTCGCGAGCCAGCGCAGCACCTCGTTCTCGGCGTGCACGGCGCCCGAGCCCTCGAGCCAGGAGCCGCCGTAGATGGCCGACGCCGAGACGACGAGGTCGAACGCCGAAGCCGCGTTCGTCGGGGCGATCGGGATGAACGAGAGGTACTGCGGGTGGTCGGTCGTGATGCAGGCGGGGGCGAGCACGTGCTCGAAGATCGCGAGGGCGCGGCGGGCGCCGATGCCCTGCTCGTCGATCGTGCGGCCGGCGAGGCGGTTGAGCTCGGCGGGCGAGAAGGGCTTGTCGAGGGGGGTGTCCTCGGAGAGCATGCGGCGGCGCGAGTAGTCGAGCACGAGGTCGACGATGGCCTCGGTCTC
This sequence comes from Agromyces sp. CF514, assembly GCF_900113185.1. Lineage (NCBI taxonomy): Bacteria > Bacillati > Actinomycetota > Actinomycetes > Micrococcales > Microbacteriaceae > Agromyces > Agromyces sp. CF514. The sequence goes on from NZ_FOZD01000001.1 coordinate 304,034, forward strand.
GTCGGTGAAGGCGTGCATGCGGGTGGGGTCGGCCGGTGCCGAACCGGTGGCGGAGCGGTGGTCGGTGTTCATGGTGCTTCCCTTCGGATTCGCGCGGGGTTCGGCGAGCTGAGAGCAGCGTCGCACACAGGCGGGGGCCATTGCAAAAACACGCGCGAGAACGGCATGGGGCGCAGTATTCATGTGTTTGAGTGTGCTGATTCGAACGATAGTGCGCATTGCGGCGCAACATTGCGCACGTCATTTCGAGGCATCGAGCGAGCGGATGTCGCACGCGACCCATGCGTCGCGGGCGGTCGCCGGGCGGGGTCCGCGCCCGGGGTCGGCGCCTCCGTGGCATCCCTGATCCGGCGGGTGCACGATGAGCGTAGAACGCCTGCTGAGGAAACCTCAAGGAAGGAAGTGCGCCATGCCGGTCACCATCGGCGGAGTCGACCTCTACCTCGGCCCGACCACGGTCGGGGGGCCCGACGACCTCGATCTCGCGATCCGCGACTTCCTCGCGGGCGCGAAGCACACGCTCGCGATCGCCGTGCAGGAGATCGACTCGCGCCCGATCGCCGAGGCGATCGTCGACGCCACGAAGCGCGGGGTGCGCGTGCGCCTCATCCTCGAGGGCGACTACCTCACCGAGGACAAGGCCATCGCCGACCCGTGGACCACCGTCGGCGCCCATGACGAGAACCGGTTCCTGCTCGCGGCCCTGCTCAAGTCGCGCGTCGACGTCGTCAGCGACCTGAACCCCAAGATCTTCCACCAGAAGTTCATCGTGCGCGACGCGGGCAAGCCGACCGCAGCCGTGCTCACCGGCTCGACGAACTTCACGCGAACCGACACCGGCACCAACGCGACATCCGGAGCCGGAAAGGGGCAGAACCTCAACCACATCGTGGTGCTGCACGGCCGGCGACCCGCGGCCGAGTACCTGGTCGAGTTCGACCGCATGCGCTCGGGCACCTTCGGCGACCTGCACGAGCGCGTCGAGCCCAAGCCGTCGGAGTTCGGACTGCCCGCCGTGCGCGTGAAGCCGCTCTTCGCGCCGCGGCACGGCCCCGAGATGGAGATCATGAAGCAGATGCTGAAGGCGAAGCAGTCGATCGACTTCGCGATGTTCACGTTCGCGCAGTCGTCGGGCATCGACGACACGATGATCCGGCTTCGGCCGCTCGTCGCGCGCATGCGCGGCGTGCTCGACCGCGGCCAGGGCGCTGCCAAGTGGGCGGCCACCAAGGGCCTCGCGGGCGGGGCGGTCGAGCTCTACACGACCAAGCTCGGCACGGGCGTGCGCAAGCTGCACCACAAGCTCATGGTGCTCGACGAGCGCGTGCTGATCGTCGGCAGCTTCAACTACACGGCCCCCGCGAACACCCTGAACGACGAGAACATCGTCGTCATCGGCGACCTCGAGGAGCCGGAGGGCACGCCGACGGATGTCGCCCAGCGGGCGCTCGCGACGTATGCGCTCACCGAGATCGACCGCATCATCGCCGAACTCGCCGAGCCGATCCCGGCCTGAGCGGTTCGGGAGCGAGCGGATGCCGCGGCGCGCCGTGTCGCGCGGGTGTCGCGCCGTGTCGCGCGGGCTCACGCGCTGCCGCCGACTCGCCCTCCCCGGCGCTGCTCGTGCGCGACCCGTCTTGGGGTGCGTGCGCCTCTGGAGCGCCGCATCGGCCGCTCAATAGACTGCGCGGATGGCGTCCACGTGGAGTGAGCAGACGGCGGCGTACCTGACCGCCGCGACCGAGTGTCCCCGCTGTCGGGCACCCCTCGCGGGCGCCGTCTGCGCGAACTGCCGTGCCGACCTGCGCGGGCCCGAAGCCGTCGCCCTGATGGAGGCCTCGCAGCGCGCCGCGGCGGCCCTGCTCGAGCGCGATCGGCTCGTCGCCGCGCTGCCGACCGCCACGCATGCCGCCCCCATTCCGGTGCCCAACGCCCCGGTCGACGCTCCGTCGCCCGCGACCGTGCCCGCGTCGGTCGCGTCGCCCGCGTCCGTCGCGTCGCCCGCGTTCGTCGCCCCGGGCTCGGCGCCCGCACCCGCGATCGGGGTGCCCGCGGCATCCGCCCCTCGCCCTGAGAGCCAGACGAGCGTGCAATCGGTGCTCGCCGTCGCCGGCGCCGCGCTGTTCGCCGTCGCGGCGATCGTCTTCACGTTCCTCAACCCCGAGATCACCCAGGTCGTGCGCACGCTCGTGCTCGTGAGCGTGACAGTCGTGTTCCTCGTCGGCGCCTGGCTGCTGCGCTCGCGCGGCGTCGTCTTCTCGGGCGAGGCCATCGGGGCGCTCGGCATGGTGTTCCTCGCGCTCGACGTGCAGATGCTCGCCGACGCGGCCCCATCGGGTGTGAGCGGGTGGGTGTTCGCCGCCCTCGGTACGTTCGTGGCCTCGGTGCTCCTGCTCGTGATCGGACTCCTGACCCGCATGCGCACCTGGTTCTGGTCTGCGCTCGTCGGACTCGTGCTCACGCCGGCGTTCCTCGGCTACGCGGGCGCGGAGTTCGCGGTCGCCTGGGGCCACGTCGCGGCCGGCGCCGTCGCCCTCGCGGCCAACCTGCTCGCGCCTCGGGCGGCGCCCCGATTCGGCGGCAGCATCCGCACCGAGCGCGTGACCATGACCGCGCTGCAGCTGACCGCGATCGCACTCGTGCTCGCGCAGCTGCCATTCCTCGGCGGCACGCCCGAACGCGAGCTCGGCCGCGTGCTGCTGCTGCTCGCCCTCGGCGCCTGCGCGATCGTCGCGGTCGGCACCGGGTCCCGACGATTCTGGAGCGCGATGGGCGGTGTGCTCTGCACGAGCGCCGTCGCGATCACGCCGCTCATGCTCGCCCTGCCCGACGAGCACTCGATGTGGCTGCTCACGCTGATCCCGCTCGCTGCGGCGATCGCGGTGGCGGTCGTCGCGTTCGTGCCGAACGTCGGCGGCCTGCTCGCGCAACCGTTGCGCGGCGGGGCGCTCGGCGTGCTGCTCGTGACGGCGTCGTTCGGCGTCTGCATGCTCACGCTCGTGCTCGCGCGCGTCGGAGTGCTCTTCGTGGGCTCCCTGCCCGAACCGGGCCGAGGCGAAGCGCGAGGTCTGGGGGTCGAGCTCTTCACCGACGACGCGTCGGCATGGGCGCTCGCTGCGCTGCTCGGCGTCGCCGCAGCGGCACTCGGCGTCGGCGTGCTCGCGTGGCGCACGCGCCGCGATCGGCTCGCCGAGGTCGGCACGTGGAGCGGCACCGGGTTCGCCGCCCTCGCGCTCTGGCTCGCCGGAGCGGCCGCGCTCCAGCTCATCGCCTGGCCCGCGCTGCTGATCGTCACGCAGGTCTGCCTCGGCATCGCAGTCGCGGTGCTCTCCGCACTCGCCGTGGTCGTGCCGGCCTCGCCGATCTCGAAGGCCCCGGGGGCGATCCGGGCGCCGTTCATCACGGCGGCGCACCTGACGCTGCTCGTGGCCGCGCTGCTCAGCTGGGCCGACGCCGCGATCACGGTTCCGCTCGGGGCCGTCATCGTCGTGGTGCTGCTGCTCGTGGCCCGCACGGTTCCGGCTCCGGTGCGGCCAGTGCATCTCGGCGTCGCGTACGCGTACGCGCTCGTGCTGCTCGCCACGGCCCTCGGTCGAGCCGGAGTCGAGACGGTCGCCGTGCTCTGCCTCACGACCACGACTGCAGCGCTCGTCGCCCTCGCCGCGACGCTCGTGCGTCGCCTCGATGCACGTTCCTGGTACGCGATCCTCGTGGTCACGCTCGTGCCGTTCCTCGTGGGCGTCGCGACCGTGCTCGTCGAGCGCAGCGGGTGGACCGCGCTCTCGACGGGCGTCATCGCGGCCCTCGCCGTCGCGCTCGTGTTCACCCGCCGGCCCGGCCTCAACCGATTCGTTCGCTCGGCGGCTGCGGCGATGATCGTGCCGGCGCTCTCGGTGGTGGTCGTCTGCCTCGGCGCAGCGACGCTCGACTCGAGCGGCTCGCCGGTCGCGCTCCCCATCGTCGCCGCGATCGTCGCGGTGGCCCTGCCGCTCACGGTCGTGCTCGAACGCGCGATGCTCCGCAGCGAGATCGCGGCGGCGGATGCCGCATCCGCACGCCTCTGGTTCGAGGTCGGCGCGCTCGTGTCGGCGGCCGTCGCCGTCGTGCTGTCGCTCCTGCGCGATGCGGCCGGACTCGGCACCGCCGCCGTCGTGCTCGTCATCATCGGCCTCGGCGCAGCGGCCGTGCGCGTGGTCGCCGGGCGACGGTACGGCTGGTGGCTCGCCGCCGCGAGCTGGACCGGTGCGCTCTGGTGCGTCTGGGCGATCCAGGGGGTCGCCGTCATCGAGCCGTACACCCTGCCCCCGGCCGTCGCGGCGATCACCGTGGCGACGGTCATGCTGGCACGCCGCGGGCGAGGCCGCGAGCTCCTCGCCAGCGGCCTCGCGGTCGCGCTGCTGCCCTCGCTCGTGGCGCTCGCCGCGCTCGGCTCCGAGTCCGTCGTGGCACCCTGGCGCACGCTGGGGCTCCTGGCCGCCGCAATGCTCCTGCTCGCCGCCGGTGCCCTTCTCGGCACCGGCACCGGGGAGCGCATGCGACGCCTGCGCGTCGTGCGCCCGCTCGTCTTCGCATCGGCGATCGTCGCAGCCTCGGCCGGAGCGATCCAGGGCGTGCGCTGGGCGCTCGGTGCCGACGCGGCGCCCGACTGGACCGCGCCCGTCATGGCGCCCGTGCTGGCCGTCGCGGTGCTCGCCGCGCTCCTCGCCGGACTCGGCGCGGTCGGGCTCGTCGGGTCGGCCGGGCTCGCGGGGTCGGTCGGGCTCACCGCGTCGAACGCGTCGGACGATGTCGAGCACGGTCCCGAGGCCGCCGCTCCGCTCACCCCGAAGCGCTGGTTCGGGGCTCCTGCGCTGGTCTACCTCGCGCTGGGCCCGATCTTCGCGACCGAGCGCGACTGGTTCTCGATCTGGACGCTGTGGGCGCTCATGGCCGTGCTGCTCGTCACCGCGGTGGTGTTCGCCGCGCGCGACCGCATGCACGAGCCCGTGCTGCCGCCGTTCTGGTTCGTCTACGCGCTCGCGTGGGCGGCCGGGGTCTCGGGCTGGAGCCAGCGCGACCTGCGCGTCGAGGTGTTCTCGCTGCCGCTGGGCCTCGCCGTGCTCGTCGCCGGCATGTCGTGCCTGCGTCCTCGCGAGGGCTGGCGCGCGCCGAAGGCCACGCTCGACTCGTGGCCGGTCGGCTTCCGCGGCTCGTGGCGGCTGCTGGCCCCGGGCATCGTCCTGACGCTGCTGCCGTCGGTGCTCGCCACGGCGACCGATCCGCAGCTCTACCGGCCGATCATGGTGATCGCCTTCGCGCTGGTGCTGATCCTCGTCGGCTCGGCGCGCAAGCTCGCGGCGCCGTTCATCCTCGGACTCGTCGTGCTGCCCATCGAGAACATCGTGGTCTTCGCCGCGCAGATCGACCGCACGGTCGGCGCGATGCCCTGGTGGATCACGCTCGCGACCGCCGGTGCGGTGCTCCTCGCCATCGCCGTCGGCGCCGAGCGCAAGACCACCCAGGGTCGCGGCGTCGCCGCACGGCTGCGCGAGCTCGAGTGAGGCCGCGCGCGCACGGGCGCCTGCCGGCCGCGCGCCGCCGTCGGCATGTCGGCGGCGTGTGATCTGGTTGGCGCATGGGCTTCGATGAACGCTTCCTCGGTGTCGGCGCCGCGCTCCCACGCGTGATCGGGGCGGATGCCGCGGCATCCGTCAGCCTCGACTACGTGCACTTCACCGTCGTGCTCGACTCGGTGCGCCGGCTCGCGCGCGTCACGGGCGTGAACATCGACGGGGCGTCGCTCCTCGACCTGGCCCGCGGCGACGACTGGCGTTTCGACGAGCGCGTGCCCGAAGACTGGCAGACCGGGCCGGCCGTCTACGCCGCCAACGACCTCGACCGGGGCCACCTCGTGCGACGACGCGACCCGGTGTGGGGCACTCGCGAGGTCGCGACGCGTGCGAACAGCGACACCTTCCACTTCACGAACGCGGCCCCGCAGGCCGGGGGCTTCAACCAGTCCGAAGAACTGTGGCTGGGTCTCGAAGACCACGTGCTCGAGCACGCGGAGGCCAACCGGCTGCGGCTCAGCGTGTTCACCGCGCCGGTGCTCGGGCCAGACGATCCGCCGTACCGCGGCATCCGGATCCCCCTGCGGTTCTGGAAGATCGCGGCGTGGAACCGTGCCGCCGACCCGGGCGAACCCGGCGAGCAGGTCGCGGGCGAACTCGCCGCAGCCGGATTCGTGCTCGACCAGACCCCGCTCGTCGACACGAGCCAGGCCGTCGCGACCGCGCCGGGCGAGGTGCCGCCGCTCGGGCCGTTCCGTGCGTTCCAGGTGCCGATCGCCGACATCGCGGCCATCACCGGGCTCGCGATGCCCGACCTCGTGGCCGCCGACGTGCTGCCGCAGACCGTCGCGGCCGCCGGGTGGCGACGGCTCGCCGAGGCATCCGACATCCTGCTCTGACGGGTCAGGGCTCGCCGTCGGCACTCCGACGACGTGCGCTCAGGGCTGCGCCGCGCCCGGCACGAGCGACGGGCCGCCCGGCGCGGCGAGCGTCAGCGACGCGAGGCCGACACGGGCGTCGGCCTGCAGGCCGGCCTCGAGCGCACGGAGCTCGCGCGCGGCATCCGCTTCGCTGCGATCGCCGACGAGGTCGACGGCCGCGATGAGCAGCACCCGGCCGGGGCCGATGTACTCCAGGTGCAGGAACGAGACCCGCTCGATCGAGGGCGAGGCGAGGAGCCCGCGGAGCGCCGCGTCGCGCACCTCGTCGGAGACGGCCTCGCCGATGAGGAACGCCCGATTGCGCGCGATGAGCAGCACCGCGACGACCCCGAGCAGTACGCCGACGCCGATCGACCCGAGGGCGTCGTACACGGGGGAGCCCGTGAGCTGATGCAGCAGGATGCCGACGAAGGCGATCGCGAGGCCGATCAGCGCGGCGGCATCCTCTGCGAACACGGCCCGGAGCGTCGGGTCGGAGCTGCGAACGACGTGGTGCAGGGTGCCGGTACGCTGTCGATGCGCATCGGTGCGGGCCTGCCGGTAGGCCCGAAGGAACGAGATGCCCTCGAGCACGAACGAGATGCCGAGCACGACGTACGCGATCACGTAGTCGCCCGCGGGCTCGGGGTCGATCAGCTCCGCGATGCCGTGCTGGATCGACACGGCCGCGCCGACCGCGAACAGTCCGAACGCGGCGAACATCGACCAGACGTAGGCGTCCTTGCCGTAGCCGAGCGGATGCCGAGGGTCGGCCGGCCTCGCCGATCGCCGCTCGGCGATCACGAGCAGCACCTCGTTTCCGGTGTCGGCCCAGGAGTGCGCCGCCTCGGCGACCATCGACGCCGAGCCCGTCAACGCTGCGGCCACCGACTTCGCGACCGCGATGAGCGCGTTCGCGATGAGCGCGACGATGACCGTGACGAGCGAGTCGCCGCCCGCCGAGGCGCTCGCCGACCGGTCCGAATCCGTGTCCCCCACGGGTGAGAGTCTGGCACCGAGGGCTTCGCCGGTGCGAGAGTGGAACCCATGAGCCGCGAGGTTCGAACCGACGTGCTGATCGTGGGGGCCGGCCCCAGCGGTCTCATGGCGGCGGTCTGCCTGGCCCGGCTCGGCGTCGATGCGATCGTGGTCGACGGCAAGGCCGGCCCCACCGTGGAGTCCCGGGCGCTCGTCGTGCAGGCGCGGTCGATGGAGCTGTACGACCAGCTCGGACTCGTCGATCGGGTGCTCGAACGGCGCTCGCCCGCCACGACGTTCATCCCGGGCGCAGGCCATCGGGAGCTCGGCCGCCTCGACCTCGCGCTGGCGGGTCGCGACGTCACGCCGTTCCCCGAGATCACGGTGTTCGAGCAGTCCGCGAACGAGCGGCTCCTCGTCGACGCCCTCGGAGAGCTCGGGCGCGAGGTGAGGTGGGAGCACCGCCTCGACCGGCTCGAGGTCGCGCGAGGCGAGCCGGTGGACGGGGGCGAGCCTGCATCGTCCGTCATCGCGACCCTGTCGAAGGCGGGCGAAACGCTCGCGGTCCGGGCCCGCTACTGCATCGGGGCCGACGGCGCGCACTCGACGGTGCGGCGCGCGCTCGGCATCCCGTTCGAGGGCGAGACGAACGCGTTCACCTTCACGCTCGCAGACGCCGTCGGCGCGCGCGGCCTCGAGCCGCAGGCGATCAACGTGCGGGTGAGCGAGCGGCACCTCATGCTCGGGTTCGGCATGGGCGGCGACCGTGCGCGGCTGATCGGGGTCGTGCGCGACGAGGATCTCGGAGCCGACGGCAAGGCGTCCGAAGCGGAGTCGCGCGCGGTGTTCCGCCGTGAGTTCGGGGTCGAGTACGACGAGTCCGCCTGGTTCACGACCTACCGACTGCACCACCGGCTCGCGGCGAGCTTCCGCGAAGGGCCGTGCTTCCTGGTCGGCGATGCCGCGCACATCCACTCGCCGGTCGGCGGGCAGGGGATGAACACCGGCCTGCAGGATGCGCACAACCTCGCGTGCGCGCTCGCCGACGTGCTCGAGCGCGGCATGCCCGAATCGCGGCTCGACCGGTTCGAGGCCGAGCGTCGCCCGGTCGGCAAGACCCTGGTCGAGACGACCGATCGGCTGTTCGGGCTCGTGACGAGCGACTCACCGGTGGCGAGGTCGGTTCGCTCGCGGGTGATCCCGTTGGTCGGACCCGCTGCGGTGCGCGTGCTCCCGCGCCTGGTCGGCCTGCCGCGCGCGTTCGGCTTCGTGTCGCAGACCCGCATCCGGTATCGGATGCCGGAGGTCGCCGTGCAGCCGAGGCGACCCGACGACGGCGTGCTCGGCGTGCGCCTGCCGTGGACCGGCGACAACTTCGACGCGCTGCGGGCGATGCGGTGGCAGGTGCACGGCTACGGCGTGCCGGATCGCGCGGTGCAGCGGGTCGCCCGGGAACTCGGTGTCGACGGGCACGCGTTCGGCGGCGATCCCCGCCGGCGCCTCCGGCACGACCGCCTCTACCTCGTGCGACGCGACGGCTTCGTCGTCGCCGAGGTGCCCTCGCCCGCGACCGGCGCCGCGCTCGAGGCGGCTCGGGCCAGGCTGGCCGGTCGCTGAGCTGGGCCCCGCCGCCGAGGGTCGGCGGCCTACACTGGCGCAGTGGACGAAGCGCTGGATGATGGGCCGTTCTACCACGGCACGAAGGCAGATCTCGGGGTCGGCGACCTCCTGACGGCGGGGTATCGGTCGAACTACCGACCCGAGGTCGTGATGAACCACATCTACTTCACGGCGCTGCGCGACGGCGCCGGGCTCGCCGCCGAGCTCGCGGCCGGCGACGGCGAGCCGCGGGTCTACGAGGTCGAGCCGACGGGTCCGTTCGAGAACGACCCGAACGTCACCGACAAGAAGTTCCCGGGCAACCCGACCCGCTCGTACCGCAGCAGCGCGCCGCTCCGGGTCGTGGGCGAGATCGTCGACTGGACGCGGCTGACGCCAGAGGCGCTCCAGACGTGGAGGGACCGGCTGGCCGAGCTCGCCGCCGATGCGCGGGGCGAGATCATCAACTGATGGGGGAGCCGACGCCGCAGAAGCCGGTGGCGGTGGTCGCGGGCGCGAGCGGATTCGTCGGGGCGGCGATCGTCCGATCGTTCATCGACGACGGCTACGTCGTGCGGCGCATCGGGCGCTCGGGCGAGCTCACCTGGTCGGACACGGCCGGCATCGCCGCGGCGATCGACGGATCCGACGTGCTCGTGAACATGGCGGGCAAGTCCGTGAACTGCCGCTACACCGACGCGAATCGAGACGAGATCCTGCGGTCGCGCGTCGACACCACGCGCGCGTTGCGCACGGCCGTCGGTTCGGTCGCCGACCCTCCGTCGGTCTGGTTCAACGCATCGACCGCGACGATCTACCGGCACGCCATGGATCGCCCGAACACCGAGGCCGATGGCGAGTACGGCGAGGGGTTCTCGGTCGACGTCGCGCGCGAGTGGGAGCGGGAGTTCTTCGACGGCGCGCTGCCGCGGACCCGTCGCATCGCCCTCAGGATGGCCATCGTGGTGGGCGATGGTCCGGCCACGAACACCCTGGCCACCCTCGCCCGCGTCGGACTCGGCGGGCCGCAGATCGACGGCTGGTGGTTCCCCCACCGCCGCTACCGGGGCATCGGACCGCACCCGACCGGCGACGGCCGGAGCCGGGGGCATCGCACGCGCGGGTTCCAGAAGTTCAGCTGGATCCACCTCGACGACGTCGTCGAGGCGATCCGGTTCCTCCGCGAGCGGACCGACCTCTCGGGGCCGGTGAACCTCGCGAGCCCAGAGCCCGCCGACAACCGCACCGTGATGCGGCTCATGCGCGAGAGCGTCGGCGCGCGCGTCGGACTGCCGGCCTGGCGGTGGATGCTCGAGCCCGCGATGTGGGCGCTGCGCACCGAGCCCGAGCTGGTCCTCAAGAGCCGGTGGGTCGTGCCGGGCGCCCTCGCCGATGCCGGCTTCGCGTTCCGGTACCCGGATCTGCGCGCGGCGATCGACGACGCGACGGCTCGCTGAGCGATCCCGCGCACCGCGCACCGCCTGCCCTTCGCGCCGAGCGGCGGTCGGAACGGCTGCGTCGCGCAGAACGGGCGCCCGCGGCATCCGCCCCTCGGAATTGCACGTATCGTCGTCTGGTGCCGAACGAGAGCGACCACACGACCATGACGGATGCCGCGCTGCAGCGCCGCCGGTTCACGGGCGCCGCGACGCAGCTGGGCACCGAGGTGTCGATCAACTTCGGTTCGTCGCTCGCGGGCCTCGTCATTCCGGTGGTCGGCTCGTTCGTCGTGGTCGCGGTGCGCCAGCTCGTGATGCTCGTGGCCGTGCTGCCGTTCTATCGGCCGAAGCGGGCCGAGCTCACCTGGTCGCGACTGTGGCCCGCCATCGCACTCGGCGTCGTGCTCGCGGTCATGAACGTCTCGTTCTACGAGGCCGTGCACCTGCTCGGCCTCGGCATCGCGGCGACGATCGAGTTCCTCGGTCCGCTCGCGATCGCGCTCGCGACCTCGCGGCGTTGGCTCGACGGCGTCTGCGCGCTCGCGGCGGGCTTCGGCGTGGTGCTGCTCATCGGACCCGGATCCTCGGATGCCGCGGCCATCGACCCCTGGGGCGTCGCCCTCGCGCTGACGGCCGCCGCGACCTGGGCGCTGTACATCCTGCTGACGCGACGCGTCGCCGTCGGCCTGCCCGGACTCGAGGGCCTCACCGTCGCGAGCATCGTGAGCCTCGCGCTGCTCGTGCCGTTCGCGATCGCGACCTTCGACGCGAGCGCGTTCGACTGGGGCGTCGTGCTGCTGCTGCTCGGGGTCGGCGTGCTGTCGTCGGCGCTGCCGTACAGCCTCGACACGTTCATCCTGCGGCGCATCACGCCGCGCCTCTACGCGATCATCACGAGCTTCGGGCCGGTGATCGCCGCGATCTTCGGCTGGCTCGTGCTCTCCGAGACGTTCACCCTCGTCGAGGTCGTCGCGATCGCGATCGTCTGCGGGGCTGCAGGCACGGCGATCGCCACCCAGCGCGACCGGCCGAAGTCCGACCTCGAGCAGACCGCGGAGGGTATGGCCTAGGCCCGCCGTCAGCCACGCACCGCGTGTCGTCGGCTGACCCAGCGGTCGTACTGCGCCCACGGGTCGTCGACGCCGAGGGCCAACTCGGCGATGTGCTCTGCCAGCTCGTCGTGTGCTGCGAACCACTCGGTGCCCGCGAACCGGCGTTCGGCGAACTGCGCATGCCGGCGTTGCTCGAGGCGTCGCCCTCCGGGTTCGAACGCGAGCACCTCGTCGTGGGGGATGCTCGCGAGCCGCTGTCGGGGGTTCGCGGACGTGCCGATCTTGACCTGGTCGCGATACCGGACGTAGTAGACGACCTCGACGCGCACGGGGTCCAGGTCGCCGTCGGGCGCCTCGCCCAGACGCCACTCGCAGTCGGCGCACAGCCACCCCGACGGGTAGCGCACGCCCACCCGGCATCCGCAGGCCGGGCAGGGCGAGGGGGCGAGGTCGGTCACGCCGACCTCGGCGGCGACGAGTTCGTAGGCCTCGAGCAGGTGCGAGGCGCACAGCCGCAGCTGCGGGGCCGCCGAAGGAGCCCCGCACGCCGCGCCCGACGCGTCGAGGAGTCCGCAGGTGCTGCCCGCGGCATCCGCTCGATCCATGCCTGCACGCTACGTCGCACCACCCACACCGGCGGGCTGCCGCCGCGTCACCCGCCCGCGGTAGGCTCGATCTTCGACCGAACGGACCGTCGAAAGCAGGCGTTCGAAAGCGAGGCGAACGGCATGGCGTGGTGGGGCAAGCGCAAGCGTCGACGGTTCAAGCCGTTCGACCGCAGCGCCCTGCCCGAGGCCGAGCCGCTGACGTTCGAAGAGACCTACAACGAAGGCCTCCTGGTGGCCGAGGCCGCCGGACGCATGGCCCTGAAGAACCGCATCATCGTGCGCGCGCTGCGCGGCGACGAGCCGTTCGACGCCGACCGGGCGTCGGCCGAGGCCCGCGAGGTGCTGCGCGAGCTCATCCACGAGTTCGACCAGGTCGCCGAGTGGGCAGAGACCGAGCGCGAGTCGGCGGCCAAGCGCGAGGGGCGATCGGCGCACCAGCACGACTACCACCGCTCTGACTCGTGGAACCTGCGGCTGCGCGAGCGCGTCAACGAGGCCGTCGCGGCGCGACTCGGCGAGCTGCGGGGCGATCCCGAGTACCTCGCCGAGTTCGCCGAGCGGGCCCGCCAAGACGCCTGGGCCGAGCTCTCCGACGCGATCGAGCAGCGTCTCGCGCGCGACTGGCCCGACATCGAGGTCGATGAGACCTACATCGCCGAGCGCGAGGACCGCATGGCCGGTGTCGCGTTCGACCTGCTGAAGGACCTCGACGAGGTGCGGCAGCGGCGCGAGGAGCGCGACGCGCTCGACGACGCCTTCGGCGGCTGGTAGCGGTCGCCCGCGCCCGTCACGGCGCCGAACGCACCCCGACTGGTCGCCCGAACTCCGCGAGGACTGGTCTTCACGGTGTGGGCGGCCCGGAGTAGCGTCGCGCGCATGAGCATCGACGACGGCCTCGTGGTCGCGACCCTGACCATCTCGCTCGACGGCTTCGTCGCCGGGCCGAACCAGACCCTCGAGAACCCGCTGGGCGAGGGCGGCGAGAGCCTGCACGCCTGGATGTTCGACGACCCCGACTCCAGCCAGCCGATCATCGACACGATCCTGGGCGTGGCCGCCGTCGTCCAGGGGCGCAACATGTTCGGGCCGATCCGCGGCGACTGGCCCGACGACGAGTGGAAGGGGTGGTGGGGCGAGGACCCGCCCTACCACTCGCCCGTGTTCGTGCTCACGCACTACGAGCGCGAACCGGTCGAGATGGAGGGCGGCACGACGTTCCACTTCGTGACCGGGGGCATCGAGGAGGCGTTCCGGCGAGCCCGTGAGGCGGCCGGCCCCGACGGGCACATCTCGATCGCGGGCGGCGCGAGCACGGTGCGGCAGGCGCTGCTCGCCGGGTTGCTCGACCGTCTCGTGCTGAGTGTCTCGCCGATCACCCTCGGCGCCGGCGAACGGCTCTTCGACGGGGTGACGGTCGGCGGCGAAGACGGCATCGCGCTCCGGCCGATCGACGTGCTCGCGACACCGCTCGCGACGCACATCACGTACGAGGTGGTGCGCTGAGCGAGCGGATGCCGCGGCATCCGCTCGTGGAGTGGCTCGCCGCGGCATCCGATTCAGGCAGTCGTACGCAGCTCAGGACGAACGCCGCGGGATCGGCCTGAGCAGTGCGCGAATGCCTGACGTGGCGTCGACGGGTCGGGTGCGGCACCGGAGGTGACGCGTGGCCGCGCGCCGGGCACCCGGTGCCGGCCGGCTACTCGCCGCTCGGGTGCGCCCCCGCCTTGTCGATGACCCACGCGTAGGCGAACGCGCGCTCGCGCCACGCCGAGTAGCGGCCAGAGACGCCGCCGTGCCCGGCCGCCATCTCGATCTTGAGCAGCGGGTCGGCCCCGACCTCGCGAAGGCGGGCGACCCACTTGGCGGGCTCGACGTAGAGCACGCGAGTGTCGTTCAGCGACGTGACCGCCAGGATCGGCGGGTAGTGCGTCTCGTGCACGTTCTCGATGGGGGAGTACGACTTCATGTAGTGGTACACCTCCTCGTCGTCGAGCGGGTTGCCCCACTCGTCCCACTCGATGACCGTGAGTGGCAGCGACGGGTCGAGGATCGAGGTCAGCGGGTCGACGAAGGGCACCTCGGCGAGGATGCCCGAGAAGTACTTCGGGGCGATGTTCGCGACGGCGCCCATGAGCAGGCCGCCGGCGCTGCCGCCCTGCGCGACGAGCCGGTCGGGGGCCGTGATCTCCTGCTCGATGAGGTGCCGGGCCGCCGCCACGAAGTCGGTGAAGGTGTTGCGCTTCTCGAGCTTCTTGCCGTGCTCGTACCAGAGCCGGCCCATCTCGCCGCCGCCGCGCACGTGGGCGATCGCGAACACCATGCCGCGGTCGAGCAGCGAGAGCCTGGGGATGCCGAACCCGGGGTCCATGGATGCCTCATACGAGCCGTACCCGTAGAGCAGCGTGGGCGCGGGCTCGCCGAGGTCGACGAGGTCGTGCCGGTAGACGAGCGAGATCGGGATGCGGGTGCCGTCCTTCGCCGTCGCCCACTCGCGGCGCTGCGCGTAGCGGGTGGCGTCGTAGTCGCCGAGCACGGCCTGGCGCTTGCGCAGGCGACGCTCGCCGGTCGCCACGACGAGGTCGAGCACGGTCGACGGGGTGACGAAGCTCGTGTACCCGAGGCGCAGCAGGGGCTGCTCCCATGAGGGGTTGCCGCGCAGGCCGACGGCGAACAGCTCCTCGTCGAAGGCGAGCTCGTGCAGGGTGTCGTCTGGAGTGGCGTCGGCGGGGATCCCGGCGGCCGGAAGCTTCGCGATCGCGACGCGCGAGAGGCCGTCGCGTCGGTACTCGAGCGCCACGAAGTCGCGGAAGGCGTCGACGCCCTCGATCCGCACGGCCTCGCTGTGCGGCAGCAGCATGCGACGCGGCCCCCCGGGGTCGGCGGCCGCGACGCTCACGAGCTCGAAGTTCACGGCGCCGTCGTTGTGCACGATGAGCAGGCGGTCCTTGCCGCCGGCGACGACGTGCTCGACGTCGTACTCGACGCCGTCCTTGCGCGGCCACACGACGCGGAACTCGCCCGTCGGGTCGTCGGCGTCGAGCAGGCGCGTCTCGCTCGTGATGTTCGAGCCCGCCTCGATCACGAGGTAGCGGCGACTGCGCGTGACCCCGACGCCGAGCCAGAAGCGCTCGTCGGGCTCGTGGAAGACCTTGACGTCGTCGGGTGCCGCGGTGCCGACCTCGTGGCGCCAGATCGTGTCGGGCCGCCACGACTCGTCGACGGTCGCGTAGAAGACGAACCGGCCGGAGGGGTCGAACGTCGCGCCGCCCGCCGTGCCCTCGATGACGTCGTCGAACTCGCGGCCGCTGTCGTCGAGCGCGCGCAGGCGCAGCGTGTACCGCTCGTCGCCCTCGACGTCGGTGCCGTAGAGCAGCGTGGACCCGTCGGGGGTGATGTCGAAGCTGCCGAGCGAGTAGAACTCGTGGCCCTCGGCCTCGACGTTGTCGTCGAGGAGCACCTGCTCGCCGGGCAGGGACACGGAGGCCGGGGCACCCGGGGCGGCCGTCGCATCGGGCCCGCCCGCGGCATCCGGAGCTTCGAGCATGGGCGGCTCCCAGTCGTCGGGGCCGGCGATCGGCGCCCGGCAGTGGATGCCGTACTGCTGCCCCTCGACGGTGCGCGTGTAGTACCACCAGTCGCCCTCGCGGGTCGGCACCGAGAGGTCGGTCTCCTTCGTGCGGGCCCGGATCTCCTCGAAGAGCTGCTCCTGCAGGAGCGAGAGGTGCTCGGTGCGCGCGTTCGTGTACGCGTTCTCCTCGTGCAGGTGCGCGAGCACCTCGGGATCCTCCTTCGCGCGCAGCCACTCGTAGTGGTCGACCACGGTGTCGCCGTGGTGCGTGCGTTCGGTGGGGCGCTTCGGAGTCTTCGGCGGAGTCAGCACGGGTCCACGCTACGCGCATCGCCCCGAGGTGCCCAGCGGATGCCGGTGGCGGGCGGAGGCACTCACGAAACCCGTCGTGCGCCGGCCGTGCGCCGGCCGTGCGTCGGCCTTGGTGAGGAATCCGAACTTGCAATCGCGCGAAGTAAGGCTAGCCTTAGCTCAACCCACCCCCTGTTTTCTCCTTGGAGACGTCTGTGCTCGCGACATACCTGATCGGCCTCCGCGAAGGCCTCGAGGCCGGCCTCGTCGTCGGCATCCTGGTCGCGTACCTCGCGAAGCTCGGCCGCCGCGACCTGCTCGGCCGGCTCTGGCTGGGCATCGGACTCGCGATCGCCGTGGCCCTCGGCGTCGGCGCGGCCCTCACGTGGGGTCCGTACGCGATGACGTTCCAGGCGCAGGAGATCCTCGGCGGCGTGCTCTCGATCGTCGCCGTCGCGATGGTCACCTGGATGACCTTCTGGATGGGCACGCACGGTGCCGCGCTCTCGAAGGAGCTCCGCAGCAGCGTCGACGCCGCGATCGACCGCTCGTGGTTCGCCCTCGTCGTGCTCGGGGCCGTCTCGGTCGGCCGCGAGGGCATCGAGACCGCGCTCTTCGTCTGGGCCAACGCCGCCGGCGGCAGCGACCCGCTCTTCGCGACGCTCGGCGCCGTGCTCGGCATCCTCACCGCGGTCGTCATCTCGTGGGGCATCTCGCGCGGGCTCGTGCGCTTCAACCTCGGCCGCTTCTTCACCTGGACCGGCCTGTTCCTGATCTTCGTCGCCGCGGGCGTGCTCGCCTACGGCATCGGCGACCTGCAGGAGGCCTCGGTCATCCCGGGTTGGGGAACGTCGGCCTACAGCCTCGTCGCCATCGTGCCGCCCGGCAGTTGGTACGGCACCGTGCTCGCGGGCATCTTCAACTTCTCGCCCGAGCCGACGTGGGCGCAGGTCTTCGCCTGGGTCGCCTACGTCGCCATCACCGTGCCGCTGTACCTGCTCATGCTGCGCCGACGCAGCCGTGCGCGGGCGGCGGCCTCGGCAGCAGCCGTCACGGCGTCCTCCGCACCGGCTCCGACTCCGGCCGCGGCGCCGGCACCGACCATCGCACCGGCACCGACCATCGCACCCGCCGCGGCCGACGCCACCTGACCGGCCCGCGGCATCCGCAGCACCGCATTCGCACTTCACCCCCACCCAGATCAGGAGCACCAATGAACCGACGTGTCCTCGCGGCATCCGCCACCGCGACGATGTTCGCGCTCGCCCTCTCGGGATGCGTGGCCAAGGCCGACCTCGCCGAGGCGATCGCCGTCGACATCACCGATGACGGATGCGCCGTCGCGGTCGACACCGCGAACGCGGGCGCCGTGACCTTCACGCTCGAGAACACGGGTTCCGACGTCAACGAGTTCGAGATCCTCGCCGACGACCAGCTGCGCATCGTGGGCGAGAAGGAGAACATCACGCCCGGCCAGACGGTCGACTTCGTCGCGCAGCTCGAACCCGGCGACTACTACACGGCCTGCAAGTTCCAGCAGGTGGGCGCACCTATCGGACTCGCCGCCTTCACCGTCTCGGGGGAGGCCTCGAAGGTCTCGTCCGACGAGCAGGCGCTCAGCGACCAGGCCGTGACCGAGTACCTCGCGTACGTGCGCTCGCAGACCTCCGAGCTGCTCCCGCTCGTGCAGCAGCTGGCCGATGCCTACGCCGCGGGCGACGACGAGACGGCTCGCGCGCTCTTCGCGACGACCCGCGTGCCCTACGAGCGCATCGAGCCCACGGCCGAGGCGTTCGGCGACCTCGACCCGAAGATCGACTTCCGCGAGGTCGACGCCGTGGCCGACGGCATCGACTGGACCGGCTTCCACCGCATCGAGAAGGACCTCTGGCCGCCGGCCCCGGGCGACCTGAACTCCGACGGCCAGGACGCGTTCCTCGACTGGGCGCCCTCGACCCCTGAGGAGCGCCAGGCGTACGCCGACGGCCTCGTCGAGAACGTGACCCAGCTGCACGAGCTCGTCACGGCCGACGACTTCGCGGTCAGCCTCGCCGACATCTCGAACGGCGCGATCGCGCTGCTCGACGAGGTCGCCGCCGGCAAGATCACCGGCGAAGAGGACTGGTGGTCGGGCACCGACCTCTACGACTTCCAGGCCAACGTGCAGGGCGCGTACGTCGCGTTCGGCGCGGTGCGCGCGCTCGCCGAGTCGAAGGGCGACGAGGGCACGGCGCTCGCAGCCGAGATCGACGCGCAGTTCAGTGCGCTGAACGACCTGCTCGCCACCTACGGCTCGCTCGACGAGGGCTTCGTGAACTACGCCGAGCTGACCGACGCCGACAAGAAGGCCCTGAGCGACCAGGTCAACGCGCTCTCGGAGCCGCTCTCCCAGCTGACCAGCACTATCCTCGGGGTCTGATGACCGTACCCGCAGCACCCGACCAGCCCGAGCAGGCCGCCGCCGATCCCCAGTCCGGGGTCAGCCGCCGACACCTGCTCGGGCTGTTCGGCGCGGGCGCGGCGGGTGCGGCGGTCGGGGTCGCCGCCGGTGCGGCCGGCGTCGGCGTGGCCATGTCGACCGGTGCGGCGAACGCGGCCGGCAGCGGCGCGGCATCCGTCTACCCCTTCTACGGCGAGCACCAGGCGGGCATCGTGACGGCAGCCCAAGACCGGTTGCACTTCGCCGCCTTCGACGTGTCGACCACGCTCGACCGCGCCGGGCTCATCGAGCTGCTGCAGGACTGGACGGATGCCGCGGCGCGCCTCACGCAGGGGCTCGAGGTCGTCGAGGGCGGCGCGGTCGGCGGGTCCGACTACGCGCCTCCGGTCGACACCGGCGAGGCGCTCGGCCTGCCCGCTTCGGGCCTGACGATCACGTTCGGCTTCGGCCCCGGCCTGTTCGGCGATGCCGACGGGGTCGACCGCTTCGGCCTCGCCGCCCGCCGCCCCGCCGGTCTGCAGCCGTTGCCGCGATTCCAGGGCGATGCGCTGCAGCCCGAGCGCAGCGGGGGCGACCTCTGCATCCAGGCGTGCGCCGACGACCCGCAGGTCGCCGTGCACGCGATCCGCAACCTCAGCCGCATCGCGTTCGGGCGAGCGAGCCTGCGCTGGTCGCAGCTCGGCTTCGGCCGCACGTCGTCGACGTCGACCTCGCAGCAGACGCCCCGCAACCTCTTCGGCTTCAAGGACGGCACGGCGAACATCAAGGCTGAAGAGACGACGGATGTCTCCGAGCAGGTGTGGGTCGCGGCATCCGACGATCCCGCGTGGCTCGCGGGCGGCTCGTACCTCGTGGCCCGACGCATCCGCATGATCATCGAGAACTGGGACCGCGTGCAGCTCGGCGAGCAGGAGATGCTCGTCGGCCGGGCGAAGGGGTCCGGCGCACCGCTCTCAGGAGGAACCGAGTTCACCGAGCCCGATTTCGAGGCCGAGGGACCCACCGGAGCGCAGCTCATCGACACGAACTCGCACGTGAAGCTCGCGCACCCCACGGTGAACGGCGGCGTGCGCATGCTGCGCCGGGGCTACAACTTCGTCGACGGCAACGACGAGCTCGGGCGCCTCGACGCGGGCCTGTTCTTCCTGTCGTTCCAGCGTTCGCCCGAGCAGTTCATCACCGTGCAGCGCAGCCTCGCGGCCGACGGGCTCAACGAGTACCTCAAGCACGTCGGCTCGGCGATCTTCGCGGTGCCCGGCGGCATCCGCTCGGGGGAGTACGTGGGGCAGGCGCTCTTCGCCTGAGCCGCGTTCGGCCGGCCTCGGCCGACCTCGGCCGGCCTCGAGGCCTGAACCGGCGGGCTGCCGATCAGCCGGAGCCCTCGACGCTCAGCCGGAGCCCTCGACGACCAGCCACTGGTCGTCGCCCTGCCACTGCAGCGTGCCGGTGACGGGCTCGCCGTCGCGCACCGCAGTGAAGTCGATGTCGCCCGGCTGCCCGCCGACGATGCCGGTGCCGCCGCCGAACGTCGGCTGCTCGTAGCCGAGGTCGATGAGGGCGTCCTTGCGCTGCGCCTGGTCCCACGTGCCGGAGAGGAACGCGAGCAGGAGCACCGCGGTGAGTCCGCCGGCGACGAGCACGATCGCGCCGATGTCCCGCATCCACCGACGGCCGCGCAGCTGCCCCAGGAAGGTGAGCGCCGCCCCGGCGACGACGGCGAGCAGCGGGAAGAGGAGCGGCCACGGGCTCCAGGGCTCGAGGGTGACCGTCGCGACATCCATGCGCCGACCCTATCGGGTGCCGCACGGGCGTTCACCGAGACCGCCATACGTCTGATGTGTTCTGCTGCAAACGCAGCTCACGTTCGATTTTTCGGGGTTGCGCCCGCTACACATCGGATGTTTGACTCGGGTGCACTCCTCCCAACGAAGAGACGGAGATCTTTGTGGACAGCCCTATGACCCTGGCCCTTTCGCGTCGCGGATTCCTCATCGCAGGCGGTGCGGCCGGCGCACTCCTCGCGACCTGGACCGCCGCACCCGGCTCCGCCGGTGCCGCCGTGCCCACCGCTGCTCCGGGCGTGCTCGAGGTTCCGCCCGTGCCCCGCAGGTCGCTCTGGTACCGGCTGCCGTCGACGGGCTGGGTGACCACCGGCACCGGCGATCGCCTCACGTCGACCTCCGCACTGCCCATCGGGAACGGGCGACTCGGTGCCATGCTCTACGCGGGCGTCGACCGGGACCGCATCCAGCTGAACGAGCAGAGCCTGTGGGGCGGCGCCAACGACTGGGACGGCGCGTACGACACCGGCGTCACCGGATTCGGCTCCTACCGGAACTTCGGCGAACTCGAGGTGGTGCTCGGCGCGGCCGTGCCCCCGCCCGTCGTCACGGCGGACCTGGGGGGCGGAGTCAACTCCTCCGGGAACGAGACCGAGGCGAAGACCTACGACGGGTCGCCGAGCTCCAAGTGGTGCGTCATCGCACCCGGCAACGGCACCACGGCGTGGCAGCTGACCTGGAAGGTCGCGTTGCCCGAGCCCAAGGTCGTCTCGGCCTACTCGTTCACCAGCGCGAACGACGTGCCGGCACGCGACCCGCAGGACTGGAGGTTCGAAGCCTCCCAAGACGGCAGCACGTGGACCGCGATCGACACCCGGCAGCATGCGTCGACGCCCTTCACGGCGCGAGCCCAGAAGCTCGAGTTCACGGCGTCGAACACGACCGCGTACCGGTACTACCGGTTCGTCTTCGTGCCGAAGCTCGGGACGAGTCACTTCCAGGTCGCCGAGATCGCGCTCGCGGGCGTCGCGTTCGCCGGCGGACAGGGCCCGGTGCCCGCCGACTACCGCCGCTTCCTCGACCCGATGACCGGCCTGCACTCCACGACCTACTCGACGGACGCCGGCCGCCACGTGCGCGAGGCGTTCGCGAGCCGTGCCGACGACGTGCTGGTGATCAGGTACCGCACGGACGACCCCGCCGGCCTCACCGGCACGGTCTCGCTC
Organism: Agromyces sp. CF514; assembly: GCF_900113185.1. Classification (NCBI taxonomy): domain Bacteria; kingdom Bacillati; phylum Actinomycetota; class Actinomycetes; order Micrococcales; family Microbacteriaceae; genus Agromyces; species Agromyces sp. CF514. Next base: position 325,485 of record NZ_FOZD01000001.1, read on the forward strand.
GCGTCGGCCCAGACCGGCGACAACCCCATCACCGCCCCTGCGACCGTCGCCGCCGAAGCGGGCGACCGCCTGTCGTTCGCGGGCGAGATGCGCAACCACCTCAGGCACGCCGCCGAGGTGCGGGTGCTCGTCGAGGGCGGCACGGCGAGCAGGGCGGGCACGTCGATCGCCGTCTCGGGCGTGCACACGCTCGAGCTCCGCATCGACCTGCGCACCGACTACAAGCTCGACGCGGCGGCGGGCTGGCGATCGGGCATCGCTCCCGCGGCCGCCGCGGCCGGCGCCCTCGACGGGCTCGCGTCGCGATCGTTCGAGAGCCTGTTCGACGCGGCGGCGGCGAATCTCGGGGAGGTCATGGGGCGGGTCGCGGTCGACTGGGGCGTCTCGGACGACGCCGTGGTCGCGCTGCCCACGAACGAGCGGCTCGTGCGCTACTCCGACGGCACCGCGGCGGATCCCGAGCTCGAGCAGCTGCACTTCCACTTCGGGAGGTACCTGCTCGCGTCGTCGTCGCGTCGCGACGGGCTGCCCGCGAACCTCCAAGGCCTGTGGAACAACGAGAACCAGCCGGCCTGGGGGTCGGACTACCACACGAACATCAACGTCCAGATGAACTACTGGGCGGCCGAGACCACCGACCTGGGCGACAGCCACGAGGCGCTCGCCCACTTCATCGAGCAGGTCGCCGTGCCGAGTCGGGTCGCGACCCGCAACGCCTTCGGCCAGGACGTGCCCGGATGGACCGCGCGCACCAGCCAGAGCATCTTCGGCGGCAACGGCTGGGAGTGGAACACCATCTCCAGCGCCTGGTACGCCCTGCACCTCTTCGAGCACTGGAAGTTCTCGCAGGACGCCGCGTTCCTCGCGCGGTACTACCCGCTCGTGAAGGAGATCTGCCGGTTCTGGCAGCACGAGCTCGTCGAGAAGTCCGACGGCAGGCTCTACGCGCCGAACGGCTGGTCGCCCGAGCAGGGTCCGCGCGAGGACGGGGTCATGCACGACCAGCAGATCATCTGGGAGCTGTTCACCGACTACCTCGAGATGGCGACCGTGCTCGGCGTCGACACCGCCTTCCAGGACGAGGTCGCCGAGATGCTGGGCAAGCTCGCGGGCAACCGGATCGGGAGCTGGGGACAGCTGCAGGAATGGCAGGCCGACCGCGACGTGCGCACCGGATCGGCGAACGGCATCGACGCGCTGCATCGCCACACCTCGCACCTCTTCGCGGTGTATCCGGGCCACCAGATCACCGTCGAGCAGACGCCCGAGCTCGCGGCGGCCGCGCTGGTCTCGCTCAACGCCCGTTGCGGGGTGCCCGACGGCGGCGCCATCACCGTCGACTCGGTCAGCGGCGACAGCCGGCGCTCGTGGACCTGGCCGTGGCGCACGGCGCTGTTCGCGCGTCTGGGCGAGCCCGAGAAGGCGTACACGATGGTGCGCGGGCTCTTCCGCCACAACACGCTCACGAACCTGTGGGCGACGCATCCGCCGTTCCAGATGGACGGCAACTTCGGCATGACGGGGGCGCTCGTCGAACTGCTGCTGCAGAGCCACGACGGCACGATCCGGCTGCTCCCCGCCCTGCCGGCCGCATGGGCGGCCCGTGGCTCGTTCAGCGGCCTGCGCGCTCGCGGCGGCTACCGCGTCGACCTCGCGTGGGTCGACGGCGAGGTCACCGAGTACCGCATCCTCGCCGACCGCACCCGGCGCACGGGGCCGGTGACGGTCGTCGTCAACGGCGAACGCCGAGTGGTCGTCCCCGAGTCGCCCAGGCCGCCGATCGACCTCGAGGTCACGTCGACGGCCGAGCCCCGACGCATCGCCGGGAAGGTGCAGCTCGCCGTCCGGGCGAAGAACACGGGCAACGTGTGGGCGGACATCCGCCTGACGACCGAGTGGGGCACGTTCAAGGCGACCAAGGTGCAGCCCGGCGCCTCGGCGTTCCACGTGTTCGCCACGCGCGAGACCTCGATCCCCGCCGGATCCGCAACGGTGGCCGCATACCACTGGGACGGCACGGGGGGCCACTACATCACCGAGGAGGTTCCCTTCGAGGCATCCCGAACCTGAGGACTCAGCTGCGCCGCCTCGGAATAGGGCGATCGTCCGATGGGGGGCATGCACCTCAGAGAGGAGATTCGTGACCACGAAGCGAACCTCGGAGGAACCCCATGGACCACGCAGCAGCCATGATCGCACTCGACCAGTACGCGGCCGATGCCGGGCGTTCCGAGGCGATCGCCGCACGGCACCGGCTCGTGTCGGAACACCGCGCACAGGCCGACGCCGAGCAGGCGACCACGCTCATCGTCGAGGCGCAGCGCGCGCGGGCGAGCCGGCGCGGCCGGTGGCCCCGGTTTCCGCGGTCGCCCCGGGTCGCGTTCTGAACTCGCGGGGCGGCCGAACTCCGGATCAGGAGCACGACTCGCCGGTCCCACGCGGCGCGCATGGGCGCGTCGTCGGCGGCGACCGGAGAACGGCCGCCCGTCAGCCGGCAGGCGCGGCGAGCACCGCGGCACGCAGGAGCGCGAGCGCGTCGGCGAGCTCGCGGTCGCCGACGCCGGCGTAGCCGAGCACGATGCCCGGCTGCCCGTCGCCGGCCGAGGCCGAGTACTCGTCGAGGCGTGCGACCGCGATGCCGGCCGCGTCCAGTCGGCGCGTCACGGCGTCGACGGCGTCGTGACCCGGCAGCCGCAGCACGGCGTGCAGCCCGCCGTCGAGGCCGACGAGCTGCGTGCCCGGCAGGTCGCCGAGCGCGGCGAGCACGAGCTTCCGACGGTGGGCGTAGTCGCGTCGGGTCGCGGCGATGTGCCGCCGCAGCACGCCCGTCGTGAGCAGGTGCGCGACGGCGAGCTGCACGATGCCGGGCACGGGCGAGGGGCTCTCCTCGCGCACGACCGCGATCGCGGCGCGCAGGGCTTCGTCGTGGGGGAGCACCGCGTAGCCGAGGCGCAACCACGGGGTCATGACCTTCGAGAAGCTGCCGATGAGCACCACGCGGCGGTTCTCGCGCGCCTCGACGGCGGCGTCCGCATCGGCCGTGGATCCGTCGAGCGACGCGAGCGTGGGCATGGGCGGCCCGACATGGCGGAACTCGCTGTCGTAGTCGTCCTCGAGCACGACGGCACCCGTGCGGCGCGCGTGCTCGAGCAGGTCGAGGCGGGCGGCCACGGGCAGGCGGCCGCCGAGCGGGTACTGGTGGCTGGGCGTCACGAGGATCGCATCGGCCGGGCGGTCGAGGCCTCGCAGGGCGTCGAGCCGCAGGCCGTGCTCGCCGACCGGGATCGGCACGAGGTCGGCGCCCGCCCGCGCGAGCACCTGGCGCGCGTTCGGGTAGCCCGGATCCTCGACGGCCACGAGCGGGCGCGCGCCGAGGCGGTCGCCCAGCGCCGTGCCGATGAGGCCGACGGCCTCGCTCGTCCCCGCCGTGACGACGATGTCGTCGGGGTCGCATGCGAAGCCCCGGGCGTGGCGCACGTGCTCGGCGATCGCGGCGCGCAGCCTCGGTTCGCCGAACCGCGGCGGATCGTCGACCGGCACCTCGGCCGCCGCAGCATGTCGCCAGGCCGATCGCCACGCCCGCTCGTCGAGGCGGGTGACCGACGGGCGGCCCGGCCGCAGGTCGAGTCGGGGTGCGGGCCTCGCGCCGAGCGCGCCCGCGGTTCGTTCGGCGCGGCCCGCGGGCGAGCGCTCGATCGCCGGAGCGGCGGATGCCGCGGGTCGGCGCCTGCGCGCGGCATCCGTCGCTCCATGGCCGGCGTCGGTGCGCCCGCCGAGCTGGGCGACGAGCGTCGGCGCGCCCTGGCGCAGTTCGACGTACCCTTCGCCGGCGAGCTGCTCGTAGGCGCTCACGACCGAGCTGCGGGCGGTGCCGAGCTCGGCGGCGAGCACGCGGGTCGAGGCGACGCGGTCGCCGGGTCGGAGCGCGCCCGTGAGGATCGCGTCGCGCATGGCCTCGACGATCTGCTCGACGACCGGTCGCTCGTCGAGGCGGTCGATGGCGAGGAGCGGGCCGTCCATGTGCCCTCCGATCGTGAACTGGTATGCACAGTGTTGCACGAACTGGACTGTATGCAAGTCCAGTGGAGGCGAAGACTGGGCACCATGATGACCTCCGACCTCCTCACCGACCCGGTGCCCGACACCACCGGGCAGGGCTCCCTCCGCCGCATCCGCCGACTCTCCGAGCGCCAGGTCGTCGACCGCGCCGCCGTCGACGCCCTGCTCGACGAAGAGCTGGTCGGACACCTCGCCGCGGTCGTCGACGGCACGCCGATCGTCGTGCCCATGGGCTTCGCGCGAGTCGGCGACCACGTGCTCGTGCACGGATCGACCGGCGGCGGCTTCGCACTGCGCGCCGCGGCCGAGCGGTCGACGGTCGCCTTCGCCGTCACGGCGCTCGACGGGCTCGTCTACGCGCGCTCGCTCTTCGACAGCTCGATGAACTACCGGAGCGCGGTGGTCTACGGCGTGCTCGAGGCGGTCGACGGAGTCGAGGCCGACGAGGCATTGCTCGCGCTGTCCGAACGGCTCATGCCGGGGCGCCCCGCCGAGGTGCGCGCCATGGTCCGCAAGGAGGTCGCGGCCACGCGCGTGCTGCGCCTGAAGCTCGACGACGTGGTCATGAAGGTGCGTGCGGCCGGCGTCTCCGAGGCGCCCGACGACGGCGAGGACCACGACGTCTGGGCCGGCGTCGTACCGCTGACGCGCACCTGGGGAGCACCCGAGCGTTCGGCGCTCACGTCGGTGCACGCCCCGACGCCGGATTCGGTGGTCGCTCTGACGACGCCGCCGGCCCCGGATCGCAGACTGCCATAGGCCTTGGGGAATGCCCGGGGTCGAGATCGTTCGGAAGGAGGTGCGCCATGTTCGTGTTCCTGATCGCGCTCGCGGTTCTCGCGGTCGCCGGGGTCGCTTCGACCTTCGTCGACCTCTCCCGCGACGGCTACCGCCGCACTCCGACGCTCGCCCGCTGAACCCGTGCCGCGGCCGGTCGCAGAGGCGGCCGGCCGTCGCGCTGCCCGGTGCCGCTGCCCGATGCCGCCGGCGCTCAGCCCGTCTTCGTCCAGTCGAGGTTGATGACGTCGCCGATGTAGACCGCCTCGCCGAAGTCGTGCACCTGCGGGTTCATGCGCAGCAACTGCTGCTGCGGCAGGTCGAAGCGCTGGGCGATGTCGAAGAAGCTGTCGCCCGACACGACCGTATAGCTCGTCGGCATGCCCGTTCCGTCGACGACGGGCGTGCCGTTCGCCCCGTCGCGGGCGCCCAGGTCGACCGCAGGTCCGGGCTCGATCACCGGGGCGGGCTCGTTCGGCACCGGAGCGGGTGCCGGCGCGGGCGCCGGTTCGGCGGGCGCCTCGGCGACCGGAGTCGGCATCGGCGTCGGTTCGGGTGCCGGCTCCGGCGTGGCGGTGACGGTCGCGATGATCGTCACGGGCGGCGGCGTCGGCGTCGGCGCGCAGGCGCTGAACACGAGGGTCGTGCCGGCCGCCATCACGAGTGCGGATGCCGCTGCACCGCCGAGTCGTCGATGCATGCCACCCCCGTCCGCCCGTCGCCCGGGCCTGTCGTTCGGTGCCCCTCCTTCGGGGCGCACCGTCAGCCAGACTCGCGGATGCCGCGCGTTCGCGCAAGAGTCCTTCCGAATCGGTTCTCCGCGGTCGGCGAACGCCCGCGCGAGTGTCGGTGGGCCGTGGCAGCATGAACAGGTGACCACGTCTGCGCCGGCCATGATCGGCCGGGACGCCGACCTCTCGAGGCTCCTCACCGCCCTCGACGAGGTTCGAACCGGTGCGCCGTTCACCGTCATCATCGGCGGCGAGGCCGGCATCGGCAAGACCAGGCTCGTGCGCGAGTTCGCCAGGCAGGTCGGCGACGGGGCGCGGTTCGTGGTCGGCCAGTGCGTCGATCTCGGTACGGTGGCCGCGCCCTACGCGCCCGTCAAGGCGGCACTCCGCGCCCTCGTCCTCGACGAGGGCGCCGAACGCGTGCTCGAGGCGGTCGGCCCCGGTCGGGCGGCCCTCATCGCGCTGCTGCCCGAGCTCGCGGCATCCGCGGGGCTCGAAGGGGCCGATCTCGATGCGGCCCGAGCAGGCACCGCAGGCGCGATCCGCGGCGACACCGCCGCAGGGCAGCTGCACGAGGCGATCGCCGTGCTGCTCGAGACGCTGTCGCACGACCAGCCCATCGTGTTCGTGCTCGAAGACCTGCACTGGATCGACGCCGCGAGCCTCGCACTGCTGCGGTTCCTCATGCGAGCGCTCGGGTCGAGCCGTGTGCTCACGGTGCTCACCTATCGCAGCGAAGACGTCACGCGGGGCCACCCGGTGCGGGCGTTCCTCGCCGAGGCCGACCGCGACCGCTGGGTCGATCGCCGCGAGCTCGCCAGGCTCGCCTCCGACGACGCCGAGGCCCTCGTCGCGTCGCTCATGCCAGACGACGTCAACCCGACCACGCAGTCGGTCCAGACCATCGTGCGTCGCAGCGACGGCGTGCCGTTCCTCATCGAGGAGCTCATCGGCCTCGACGGCTGCCGCGACGACGCCGAGGTGCCCGAGACGCTCCGCGATCTGCTGCTCGCCCGGTACGAGGCACTGTCCGACTCCACGCAGCAACTGCTCCGCCTCATCTCCATCGGCGGCGTCCGGGTGCCGCACGCCCTGCTCGTGGCCGTGCACGACGGCACCGACGAGGGCATCGACTCCGCGGCCCGCGAAGCGGTGCTCGGGGGCGTGCTCACGATCGAGGGCGACGAGTACGCGTTCCGGCACGCGCTGGTACGCGAGGCGATCCTCGCCGACCTGCTGCCCGGCGAGCGCGCCCGTTTCCACGGTCGCTACGCGCGCGCCTACGAAGACGCTGCGCAGGGCACCAGGCGCCTGGCCGCCGAGATCTCCTTCCACTGGCTCGGCGCGAACGACGCGGCCCGGGCGTTCCCCGCGACCCTCAAGGCCATGGCCGAGGCTCGCGCTGCCGCGGCGTACGGCTCAGCCGCGCAGTTGGGCGAACGCGCCCTCGGCCTCTGGGACGTCGTGCCCGACCCCGAGGCGACGGCGAAGATGAGCAAGCTCGAGCTCATGGGCCGAACGGCCTCGCACCTGCGCAACGCGGGCGAGGGCGAACGCGGTCTGGCCCTCGTGCGGGCCGCACTCGAAGAGTGCGCCCGCGACGACCCCCAGTACCCCCGGCTGCTGCGCGACGTGGGCCTCTACCTGGCCAACGTCGGCCGCCAGGGGTCCATCCCCCTGCTCGAACAGGCGCTCGAGGCGCTCGGCGACGAGGGTCGCGACGAACTGCGCACCACCGTGCTCATCGCGCTCGCGGGCCGGTTCATGATCGAGTCCCGGCTCGACGACGCGATCGAGGTCTCCGAGCGCGCGCTCCAGGCGGCCGAGCGCCTCGGCAACCCGAGGTTCGCGTCCACCGCTACGAACATCTCGGGCATCAGCCGCGCGGCGGCGGGCGACGTGCAGGGCGGGCTCGACCTGCTCGAACGGGCGCACGAGCTCGCCGGAGACGACGGTCCCGCGCTGCTCCGCTACTGGGTGAACGCCTCCGACCTCTACTACCTGATCGGCGACTTCCACGCGGCGATCCGCCTCGCCGAAGAAGGCCTCGAGCGCGCCCGCGAGCAGGGCGTCGAACGCAGTTCAGGCGTGATCCTCGCGTCGAACGCCGTCGACCCGCTGCTCGCCGTCGGCGAGTGGGAACGCGCCGAGCTCCTCACCGAGCGCGCCCTGGCACTCGACCCCCCGCTGCCGTTCACGGTCTACCTGAACCGGGCCCGCATGTGGACCGCGCTCTGGCGCGGCGAGGTCGACCGCGCTTCCGAGATGCACCGCGCGCTGCGCCCGTCGATGTCCCGGGTCATGGCGGCCGAGATGCAGACGCGGCTCGGGGTCGGGCGCGTCGCAGCCGAGATCGCACTGGCGCAGGCCGACCCGGCGCGAGCCTGGCACGAGGTTCGTATCCTCCTCGACGAGGAGCACACCCTGCCGCCCGGGTACACGCTGCCGTTCCTCTGGGTCGCCGCTCGCACGGTCGCCGCCGTGCGAAACCGCCGGGGCGACGCGGTCGCCGAGGCGCTCGGCGACGAGGTCGAGTCGAGCCTGCCGCTGCTCGTCGAGCTGCTCGACCGCATGTCGTTCTGGCCCACCGCCCCGATCTGGCGCGCCTTCTTCGACGCCGAGCTCGCGGTCGCAGCCGATGCCCCGCCTGCGGCCGCCGGGGTGCCCGGCACCGATGCGGGCGCATGGCGATCCGCCGTCGAGCACGCCGCCGACCCCGCAGCCCACCACTTCCTCGCGCCGTACGCCCTGCAGCGCCTCGGCGAGGCAGAGCTCGCCACCGGCGACCGTGCGGCCGCTCGGGCGAGCCTCCAGGCCGCGCACGAGCGCGCGGTCGCCGGCGGGGTCACCTCCGTCACGAACCAGGTGGTTCGCGTCGCGTCGGCCGCCGGACTCGCGCTCGAGGGCGTCGGCGGCGGCGCGGCCGTTCGAGCATCGGTCGCCGCGCGGGCCGCCAACGTTGCGGGCGAGCCCGCCGGTTCGAGCATCGCCGAATCCCCGACGGCCGACGCCCTCGAGGTCGCCGCCGCCGTCGAAGAGCTCACGGCCCGCGAACGACAGGTACTCGAGCTCATCGCCGAAGGACTCAGCAACCGGCAGATCGGCGAGCGGCTCTACATCAGCGGCAAGACGGCCTCGGTGCACGTCTCCGCGATCCTCCGAAAGCTCGGCGCCTCCACCCGCACCGAGGCTGCCTACCGCGCGGGCGCCCTGCGCTGACCCTCCTGCGCTCTCGCTCGTGCGCTCTGAAGCTCGTGTTCTGACGCTCGTGCGCTGAGGCTCGTGCGCTGACGCTCTGCGGTGGGGTCGGGTGCGAGCGACAGGGGTGAGCGAGCGGAGGCGTCGGCCGCGACATCCGCTGGGAGAATACTGCGCGCCGCGCCCCAGACGCCCCGACGGGCGTAGCGTTGGTGCATACCCCCTGTCCCTACGTTCGGAGGCGCGATGAGCCGGCTCGACGAGATCCCCTTCACCACGATGGACGGCGGCACCGCCTCCCTCGCCGACTACGAGGGGCAGGCCGTCATGATCGTGAACGTCGCGTCACGCTGCGGCCTCGCACCCCAGTACGGCAAGCTCGAGGAACTGCAGCGGCAGTACGGAGACCGCGGGTTCACGGTGATCGGATTCCCGAGCAACCAGTTCCTGCAGGAGCTCTCGACCAATGAGGCCGTCAGCGAGTACTGCTCGACGACCTGGGGCATCACGTTCCCGATCGTCGACCGCGTGCGCGTCAACGGCAAGAAGGAGCACCCGCTCTACACCGAGCTGAAGCAGACTCCGGATGCCGACGGCAAGGCCGGCAAGGTCAGCTGGAACTTCGAGAAGTTCCTCGTGGGCGCCGATCGTCGCGTGCAGCGGTTCCGCCCGCGAACCGAACCCGACGCGCCCGAGGTGATCGCCGCGATCGAGGCCGCGCTTCCCGCGGAGGCGCCCGCCCTCGGCGAGCCGGAGCCCGCAGAGGAACGGTGATCGTCCGGCCGGCGACCGTCGCGGACGCTCCCGCGATCGCGAGCGTGCACTGGCGGAGCCACCAGACCACCTACGTCGAACCCGGTCGGGTCGCCCGCGACGTCGTCGAGAACTGGACGATGCGCGATCGAGTGCTCGCATGGACCGCTCACACGGCGATCTCGTCTGGCCTCTACCCGCCGCCAGACGGCTTCCGCGCGATGCGCGTCTGGGTCGCCGAGGTCGACGGCGAGGTCGTGGGCTGGGCGAACACGAGCGGCGGCCGCGATGCCGACGCTCCGCGCGACCTCGAACTCGAGGGCCTCTACGTGCTCGACGAGCACCACGGCACCGGCGTCGGGCAGGGGCTGGTCGACGCCGCGCTCGACGGTCGCCCCGCCTACCTCTGGGTGCTCGACGACAACCCGCGTGCGCAGGCGTTCTACCGGCGCAACGGGTTCGCGCCCGACGGCACCGAGAAGTTCGACGACTACTGGCACGTGCACGAGCTGCGCTACGTGCGCTGACCCCGTGCGCGCTGCGCGGTGCGCCGTGCGGTGCGCGCTGCGCCAGCGGCCCGGGCGGTGCGCCGCGCGTCAGCCGCGCGTCGCACCGCGGAACTCGGGCGTCGTCCACACCTCGGCGAGTCGCACCAGGGTCGCCGCCGCTGCGGCCATCTCCTGCACCGATGCCCACTCGCGCACCGAGTGGAACTCGTGTCCGCCGGTGAAGAGGTTCGGCGTCGGAAGCCCCATCGCGCTCAGCTGCGAGCCGTCGGTGCCGCCGCGGATCGACGTGCGGAGCGGCTCGAGGCCCTCTGCGCGGATCGCCAGCGCCGCGGCATCCGTCACCTGCGGGAACGCGTCGACGTAGGTGCGCATGTTCGGGTACTGCGCGGTGATCTCGACGGTCGCGCGGGCGCGGGGCTCGCGTGCCATGACCTCGTCGACCGTGCGGCGCAGTACCTCGCCGTGCGCGGCCAGCAATTCGTCATCGAAGTCGCGCAGGATCGTGCGGACGACGGCGTGCGACGCCCCGCCCTGCACCTCGTAGACGTGGATGAAGCCGTCGCGGCCCGAGGTGCGCTCGGGCGTGAGGTCGGCAGGCAGTGCCGCCACGACCTCGGCGGCGAGGCGCGCCGCGTTCACGAGCTTGCCGGTCGCGAATCCGGGGTGCACCTCGTGGCCCTCGATCGTGACGATGCCCTCGGTGGCCGAGAAGGTCTCGTCCTGCAGCTCGCCGATCTCGGACCCGTCGACGGTGTACGCGCAGAGCGCGCCGAAGCCCTCGACGTCGAACGAGCGCACGCCCGTGCCGATCTCCTCGTCGGGTGTGAACGCGAGGCGCAGCGTGGGCCGCGGCAGCTCGGGGTTCGCGAGCAGGTGCGCGACGGCGGTCAGGATCGCGGCGACGCCGGCCTTGTCGTCGGCGCCGAGCAGGGTGTCGCCCGAGCTCGTCACGAGGTCGTGGCCGACGTGGTCGCGCAGTTCGACGATCTCGTCGGGATCGAGCACCGTGCCGCCGCGGGGCAGCTCGAGACGGCCGCCGTCGTAGGCGCGATGCACGATCGGCTCGACGCCGTCGCCAGGGGCGTCGGGGCTCGTGTCCATGTGCGCGATGAGGCCGATCACGGGCACCGGCCCGTCAGCCGGCGCGATCGTCGCCGGAACCGTCGCGTACACGAAACCGTGCTCGTCGAGTCGCGCGTCGTCGATGCCGAGGGCGAGCAGGTCGTCGACGAGCACCCGGCCCAGGTCGAACTGGCGGGCGGAGCTCGGCGTCGCGCTGCCGTCGCGGTCGGACTGCGTGCCGACCCGCACGTAACGGTCGAAGCGCTCGAGCAGCTCGGGTGCGAGCGACTCGGCGAGGGGGGACGTGAACGGTGCGGGTGCTGCGGCGGCCATCCCTCCAGCGTGCCACAGGGCCGACCCGAGCACACGGGCGGGAAAGCCCCGAGCGCATCGGCCGCGGGTCCGATCGGGCGCGTCGGGGTAGCGTTGTCGCGACCCCGAGGAGCCCCACCGCATGAAGCCCGGACCCAGGCGCAGCATCAGCCAGGCTGACATCGTCGACGCCGCATTCGAGATCTTCGAGGAGAAGGGCGGCGACGCCGTCTCGATCCGCGGGGTCGCCGCGCGACTCGGCCTGACGCCCACGGCCATGTACACGTACTTCACGTCGAAGAACGCGCTGCAGCGGGCCATGGTCGAGCAGGTGTTCTCGAAGCTCGACCTGGCCGCGGCATCCGACCCGTCCGCGCCGTGGCGCGTGCGCGTGCAGCGCCTCGCCGCCGACCTCCGCGCGCGGTTCGCCGAGCACCCGGGCGCGATCGTGCTCGTGGCGAGCGGGCCGCTCGACGGTCGGCAGGCCCTGAGCTTCGGCGAGACGCTGATCGAGGGCTTCACGGGCGAGGGGATGCCGCTGGCCGACGCCGCGCGGGCAGCGGCCGCCGTGCGCGCCCTCGTGCTCGGCGCCATCACGCTGGATGCCGCGGCGGCCGGCTCCGACACGGACGCCGCCGATGCGCCGGCGCCCCTCTGGACGGAGGCCACGCAGCATCCGCTCACCGAGGCAGCCGAACTGCTCGCCCAGGGCGACGCCTTCGCCTCGAACCTCGATCGCCTGCTCGACGGGTTCGGCATCCGGCCGGCTTCGCCGATCGAGTAGTCGCGGAGAACGGCTGGTCCCGAGACGCTTCGCTCCTCGACCGGCGGGCCCGCCCCGACAAGCGACGAGGCGCCGACCCCGAAGGGCCGACGCCTCGTCGTGGCATCCGCTCGGATCAGCCCTGGGGGGCCGTGATCTTCACGAGTGCGGCGCGGTTGCCGAGCAGCGGCAGCTGCACGTCGACGCCGGTGCCGTAGCCGACGCCCGCGTCACCCGGGTTGCCCGTGCCGAGCACGGTGAACCCGAGGTCGGTGCCGTAGACACCGGTCGCGGGCGTGCCGTCGGGGTTGACGACGCGCGTCGTGTACGGCGCGCCGTCGACCGAGGGAACCACGACCGAACCGTTCGCGTACCGCCAGAACAGCGAGCCGTTGCGGAGCTCCAGTCCCGGCACCCAGCCCTTCTGGTCGCTGAACGACTTGACGGCGGGCAGCGCCGGCACGTCCGTGCAGTACTCGGTGAGGGCCGCGTCGGTGATGCACTCCTTGAAGGGGTACGTCTTCTGCACGCCGAAGGCCGCGTTCGAGGACTGCGCCCTCGACGGCATGTTCTTCAGCGTCGACGGGTCGATCGTCGCCGCGGCGCCCGTGCGTCGCAGCGGGTCGAAGTGGCTGTCGACGATCAACAGCCCGCCCTTGGCTCCGCCGCTCGGCAGGGCCGTGAGGTTCGACTGCACCTGGTTCGAGTCACCGTAGGTGGTGTCGCGGTACCAGACCAGCGCGCCGGGCGCGTTGTACTTGATCTTGTCGACCTTCCAGGCGCCTTCGTCGGTCTGGTAGACCGTGTCGTACGCGTACTTCAGGCCCTCGTCGAAGCCGTCGAAGTTGCGCCACTCGACCAGGTAGTACTGCGCCTGGGTCGAGGTGCCGCTGTCGATGCGCCAACCCGCGCCGGTGGTGCCGGCCCACGAGGCGACCGTCTTGGTCCAGCCGTTCTCGCCGGACTCGACGTCGTCGCTCCACGTGGTGGTGCCGTCGGCGACCAGCGAGAAGTCGTCGGCGAACCAGCCGCGGTCCTGGTAGGCCGCGTCGGTCGCGAGCCGCAGGCGCACGCCGATCGACTGCCCGGCATAGGCTGAGACGTCGATGTAGTCGTGGCGCCAGCCGTCGGACGTGCCGGTGAGGCCGTACTTCTTGCCGCCGAACGTCGCGAGGTTGCCGTTGGGGTCGGGGTACCCGTCGGGCGTGGTGACCTCGCCGCCGCCCTCGGTCAGCACCTTCACGTCGGTCCAGGTGGTGCCGCCGTCGGTCGAGACCTCGACGAAGCCGAAGTCCCAGTCCTCTTCGATGACGTAGTCGTTCCACATCCAGAACTTCGCGTCGGTCGCGCCGGCAGGCACGTCGACGGTGCGAGCGAGGCGGATGTCGCCCCAGTCCTGGTCTGCGCCGGTGTACCACGCGTTCGCGCCGCTGTGCGGCGTCGTCAGCGTGGTCGTCTTATCGGGCAGGTTGATCTTGACGCCGTCCTGGGTGCCCTTGAGCGGACGCGAGTTCTGTCCGACCAGCACCGACTGCGTCTTGTCGCCCGGGTTGACGATCTTCGGGTCGGCCCAGCCGAGCACCCACTTGTCCCAGAGGCCCATGTGGGTCGGCATCGACTGGAAGATCGGGCCGGAGTGCGATCCCGACGACATGAGGTCCCAGAAGTCGATGTCCGAGTCGCCGACACCTGACGTGTCGTAGAGGTCGGGCAGGCCGAGGTCGTGACCGTACTCGTGCGCGAACACGCCGACGCCCGAGTCCTCGGGCTGCACGATGTAGTTCGACAGCTTGAGGTTCGTGCCCGGGATGGCTGCGCCGCCCGCGACAGCGGAGGAGTGCGCCCAGAGGGCGTAGGTGCCCTCGTCGCCGCCGCCGCCGGACTTGTCGGCACCCGCGTGCACCAGCACGACGTGGTCGATCACGCCGTCGGGCTCGTTGTAGTTGCCGTCGCCGTCGCGGTCGCCCTGGTCTTCGATGTCGTAGTCGGCCCACGGGAAGGCCGGCTGCGCCGCTGCGAGCGCGGCGACCGCGTCGACCGGGAGCTGGCCTGCGCCGAGCGGGTTGTCGGGGTGGCCCTGCATGTCCTGGATCGCGCCGGCCTCGTAGACGCCGTCGGCGTTGAGGTGGCAGACGCTCGCGCCGTAGTACGCCTCGGAGTGCGGCACCTTGACCCACGGCGTGGCCGTGCCCGTCACGGTGTACGCGCCCTGCGACATCTCCTCGTACATGGCCTTCATGGTGTAGCCCGAGATGTCGATGCCCTTCTTGCCATCGGGGCCCTTGAGGTCCTTGCGCACGCGCTCGGTGATGCCCTTCTTGGAGAAGAGCATGTCGTTGTAGTGCTTCGGCGAGAAGTCGGGCACCCACATCGAGTTGTTGTCGAGGTTGGCGAGGTTCGCCGGGTTCGGCAGGTTGTTGTGCAGCGGACCGCTCTGCACGTCGCCCGGCTTGCAGTCGCTGGCGCCGAACGAGGTCGGCACCTGCACGCCCGTGAAGTCGTCTGCGGCGTTCTCGTCGAACTCGACGAGGATCGTCAGCAGCTTCGCGGTCTGCGTCTGCTTGGCGGACTTGTACAGGCTCTTCAGCCACTTCGGGCTCTTGCCCGACTTGATCGACTTCGCCTCGAGCTTCGCGAGTCCGGCGGCGGCGACCGGGTTGCCTGACGTGAACTTGCGCTCGAGTGCGTCGGCCTTGACGAGTGCGGCCTGCTGCTCCTGCGCGGTCACCCCCGCGTCGACCGTCTGGTCCACGCCGAACGCGGCCTCGGCGCGCGGCTCGACGTAGTTCATGTAGTACTCGGAGTCGCTGATGATCGGCGGCTCCGCTGGTGCTGCTGATGCGCTCGAACCGACCACTCCCGTTGCCGCCAGCGTGGCGGCCGCGAGAGCGATGACCGGAACGATCGCCACCGCGCGCTTGTTCGCGCGCGTGGAGATTCCAGACATTCTTCTCCCCTCGGTGCGGCCGACGGGGGAATGCCGTCGTCCGCGACGTCGTCCGTCGGTGGGCGGACGTAAGGGGGAATCTATCTGTGGCCTGTTCGGGGGGTAAACCCTCAACCTATGGATTCGCAGAATATTTGCGTTGAAGGGCCTGTGATGTCGATCGTGCGCGCAGGATTGTCATCCTGCGCACGTCTGAGCCGCGAGGGCGCGCGAAATGACGGATGTCGTGGATCGAGCGGATGCTGCGGTGCCGCGCGCCTCGGCGCGCGGGCGATTCCGGGCCGTCCGGTGCGGCCGGAGAACTCCGGGGATACCCTGACGGCATCCACCCGTCGAGGGTGCAGCATGGGCGGCATCTCCCGAAGAAGGGAATCGCGATGTCGATGTTGACGATGGCGGCCGGAGCGGCTGGGCTGGCCCTGATTCTTCCGTTGGGCGGTGCGCCCGTCGAACAGGGCATCACTCGCACTGCATTCTTCGACTCCGAGTGCTTCTCGGTGGATACTCCCGTCGCCGCGGCTGCGACGTTGTGTCTGCAGGAGGAGGATGCCGGGCAGAGTGCGCGATGGGCGCTGACGAACAATACGGAGTGGGTACTGGATCTGTACTCGCCGAATGCCTGGACCGAGACGATCGAGGTCGAGGACTGGCCGTCGCTCACGGACCTGAAGTCGTACTTCACCCGTCTGTGGACCAACGATCGGGACTATTCCGGCCTCCCCGTTCAGCCGGATGAAACCGCATACATGCCCGCCCCCTTGAGCTGGGACGGAACGGTCTACCCGTTCCCGGAGGGCGAGCTCCGATACAACGCCGAGGCGACTGCGGCGATGATCACGCTCGCCAGTGCGCTCACCGCAGCCGACGATGTCGCGACGAAACGATCGAACTTGTACAGGATCGTGAAACGCGCGAAGGCCTGCGCATCCGAGGGCGCCGCAGCGCTGCTCGCGATCGACCAGACCGCTGATGCGTACGATGACGTGCTTGCGAGTCTCGCGACCTACTCGGCTTGCAAGAAGTACTTCAAAGGAGTCGCGAAACAGGCGCAGGTGAAGATCCCGGCGTCGTCGTGGCGGGTGGTCGCGCAGGAGTTCGGCGACAACTTCTTCATTCAGGCGCGGAACGCCGTGATCAAGCTCCTGCAGTTCCGATGACCGACCGGGCGCGGCCGGACCGCGCCCTGGCCGAGGCGTCAGCCGAGCAGGAGCCCGCGCAGCTGGTCGGTCGAGTGCACGACCGCCATCGCGCCGTCGGCCTCGGCGGGAGAGCCGTAGCCCCACTCCACGAGGATCGTCGGCACGCCGTTCGCCGAGGCGCCGAGCGTGTCGAACACGCGGTCGCCGACCATGACCGAGTGCTCGGTGTCGATGCCCACGGCCTGCAGGCGTCGCAGCGCCTCGGCCACGACATCCGCCTTGGTGCTGCGGGTCTCGTCGTCGCTCGCGCCGGCGATGGCCGTGAAGTAGCGGCTGAGGCCGGCATTCTCGAGTACGGCGTTCGCCATGGTCTCGGGCTTCGAGGTCGCGAGGGCGATCGGCACGCCTGCGGTGTGCAGGCGTTCGAGCACGCCCGCGACGCCCGGGAAGACGGGGGAGTGCAGCAGGCGGTTCGCGTAGTCGGCGCGGTAGACCTCGAGGGCGCGCTCGGCGCTCTCGTCGTCGAAGCCGCCCACGAGGCGCAGGCTGTCGAGCAGCGGGGGGCCCACGTAGGCGAGCAGCTCGTCGGCGCTCGGCACCGCGAGTCCAAGCTCGGCGAACATGTGCGCGAGCGAGGCGGTGATGTCGGACGCGGAGTCGACGATGGTGCCGTCGAGGTCGAACAGCACGGCGGCCCAGGTTCGGGTGGGCGCCAAGGCGTTGGTGTGGCTGGGGGAGATCACCGTGACATCCTATGGCCCGTTATTCCGAGTGACACTCAGGTTTCGTTCGGGATGTCGTGAGCCGGCCTCGTGCGGGTGTCGCCCACGGTGCCCGCTCGGTACCCTGACGACGGGGGTGCGGCGACGCACGGGAACGGGGGATGGCCATGTTCATCGGAGGAGTTCGGGCAGGGCGACGCGCGGTCGCAGCCGCCGCTGCGGGGCTCGCCCTCGCGGCATCGTTCGCGCTCGCCGGATGCAGTTCCAGCGGGTCGGGCTCGGATGCCTCGCCGAGCACCACGGCCACCGCAGGGCAGCTGCCGCCGGTCATCGTCGATCTGGCCGACGCCGACGGCACGACCGTCGAGGTCGCGCTCGGCAACTCGATCGACCTCGTGGGCGACGAGGAGCACTACACGGCATGGACGGCCGAGATCGCGGATCCGTCGATCGTCAAGTTCGTGCCCGGCCACGACGACGGGTCGGCGCAGTTCAACCCCGGCCTGACCGCGACGGCGGTCGGCCAGACCGAGGTCTCCCTCTCGAACAGCGAGTCGGGCGACGAGGTCGCGCTCACGGTTGTCGTCACCGAGTAGCACCGCGCCGAGGGCATGCTCGGCGGGCGGACGGATGCCGGTGGCGCGCGTCAGGACGCGCGCGTCAGAACAGCCGCCTCAGAACAGCCGCGAGTCGCTGTCGTCGAGTCCGCGCATCGCATCGTAGTCGAGCACGACGCAGCGGATCCCGCGGTCTTCAGCCAGGGTGCGGGCCTGCGGCTTGATCTCCTGCGCGGCGAACACGCCGCTCACGGGTGCGAGCAGCGGATCGCGGTTCATGAGCTCGAGGTAGCGGGTGAGCTGCTCGACGCCGTCGATGTCGCCGCGACGCTTGAGCTCGACCGCGACCGAGGCGCCCGAGGCATCCGTCGCAAGGATGTCGACCGGGCCGATGGCCGTCATGTACTCGCGGCGCACGAGCCGGTGGCCGTCGCCGAGGAGCTCGATCTGCTCGGCGAGGAGCTTCTGCAGGTGCGCCTCGACGCCGTCCTTCTGCAGGCCGGGGTCGATGCCGAGCTCGTGCGACGAGTCGTGCAGCACCTCGTGGATCGACACGACGAGCTGGTCGGCGGTCTTCTTGTGCGTGACCTTCCAGACCTCGATGACGCCGGCCGCGGACTGCGTCTCGTCGGGCAGCGCCGACTCGAGCGTGCAGGGCGGGCTCATCCAGTTGAGCGGCTTGTAGCTGCCGCCGTCGGAGTGCACGAGCAGCGAGCCGTCGCCCTTCACCATGAGCAGGCGCTGGGCGAGGGGGAGATGGGCCGAGAGCCGCCCCGCGTAGTCGACGGAGCAGCGGGCGATGACGAGACGCACCCGTCGAGTTTAGGCGTCGGATGCCGCGGCCGAGGCGCCGCGGTCCGCTCCCGGCTCATGTCGGAGGCCCTGGATACGCTTCAGGAGCGGTTCCTCGCCCGAGTCGATGGCCGCCCGAAAGGATCGGTGATGATCGAGATCGCACGCGTGACGCGCACCTCCACAGCACCGGGATCCCGCTTCTTCGAGCGGTGGTGCGACCTCCCCTCCCACCCCGAGTGGGCGCCGAGCATGGAGTACTTCGTCCTCGACGGTCCGTTCGCGCTCGGAGCCACCGGCCGCTCGCGCGCGGTCGGAGGGGCAGAGACGCGATTCACGGTCACCCGCGTCGGCCCGGGCTGGTCCTACGCCGATACGACCGACCTCGACGGAGCCTCGCTGACCGTGCTGCACGAGGCGGTCGACGGCGAGCACGGCACCACCGTCACCTTGACGGGGCTGCTCGACGGCGATCCTGCAGCCGTTCCCGGTGAAGCCCTCCGGGTCGCGTTCGAGCGAGACCTCGAATCACTGACCGCACTGCTCGAGTCGGTCTCGCCCGCCTGACGCGGCGTCCCTGGCGTGGTGCGTGCGCCGCCTCAGGTTCAGGCGTCGGATGCCGCGGCCGAGGCCCCGCCCGACGTTCCGGTCGTGTCGGGGTGCTCCTCGACGCCCGTCGCTCCGGGCCTGCCCGACCGCTCGCGCGCCGCGGGCGCCGCGAGTCCGGCCATGACCATGAGCACGAGGATCACGAGCAGGGCGTTCAGCAGCCCGAAGTGCTCCCCGAGGAACCCGATGAACGGCGGGCCCACGAGGAACGCGCAGTAGCCGATGATCGCGACCGCGCTCACGCGGGCGGCGGCCTGGGCGCGATCCGGCACGTCGGCTGCGGCGGACATGCCGACGGGGAAGCCCATCGAGGCGCCGACGCCCCAGAGCACGGTGCCGACGATGACGACCCAGAGCTCGCTGCCGAAGATGAACAGGCTGAGGCCCAGCACGCCGGTGGCGGCGAGCACGCGCAGCGTGAGCACTCGGCCGAAGCGGTCGATCAGCGGGCCGCCGAGCACGCGAGCGGTCGTCATCGAGACGGCGAAGACCGTGAAGACCGCGGCGCCGGCAGCGGGCTCGAGGCCGTGGCCGTCGACCGCCGCGAGCGTGAGCCAGTCGTTCGCCGATCCCTCGGCGAACGCCATGCCGAGCATGATGACGCCGATGAGCAGCAGTTGCACGTCGCCCCAGACCTTGAGGCTGTCGCGGAGGCGCTCGGTCCACGGACGGGCCGGCGCGGCATCCGCTCGCCCGGCTGCGTCGGCCGGGTCGCCGAGCTCGTCGCGGTGCGGCACGAACCGAACGGCCACGACCGCTCCGATCGCGATGAGCGCGGCGATCGCCCCCAGGTGCGCGATGACGGCGACGTCGAGGGCGGCCGCAGCGGCCGCGATGCCGGCACCGGCGACCGTGCCGAACGAGAAGAACGCGTGCATGAGGGGCATGACCGTGCGGCCGATCTCACGCTCGGCCTCGGCGGCCTCGACGTTCATGATGACGTCGACCGCGCCGTTGCCGAAGCCCGCGAAGGCGAGTCCGATCGCGATGAGCGGGATCGACGGCAGCACCGAGCCGCCGATGCCGATGAAGACCAGGCCCAGTGAGACGGCGATGAGCGTGCCGGACATGCCGATGCGGGCGCCGAAGCGCGCCATGAGCGGGGGAGCGGCGATGAGGCCGAGGACCGAGGCGATCGACCCCGAGAGGATCACCAGCCCGACGCCCTGCGTGCTGAGCCCGGTCTCGTCGCGCACCTCGGGCAGGCGCGCGACCCAGCTCGCGAGGCTCAGCCCCGAGAGGAAGAAGATCGCGAAGACGGCGTTTCGCCAGGCGGTCAGGCCGCGTCGGGTCGTGGTCGGTGCGCTCATGGTGCTCGGCTTCGTCGTCGGGGCGGATGCCGCGTGACGGCGTCATCTCGGTGGGAATGGTCGAATCGATTCGACCCGTCTCTGCAAAACCCTATCCGCACGCCATGGCGGTCGCAACACCGCACGTGACGACCGGTCGCTGAGCTGCGTCGGGCGGGCCGTCGGCGGCCGATCGTCCCGAATTCGCGTCGGATGCCGCATGCGGGCCGTGCAAACGAGCGGCCCGACTGCGCGCGGGCGTTCGCCGCGATCACGGCCGAAGCGGCGGATGAATGCTCGGGCGCATCGATGAAACGCGCAATCGGGGTGCGCGAAACGGCCTGTTTCCTGCACTTGCACGCAGTCGGAATCCGTGGGTATGGTCGCCACTGCTAAACGATTAACACTCGGAGCCGATGGCTTCGAACCCCCGTTGCAGCCAGTGTCCAAAGGAGGACCATGCGTCACGCCCCGAAGTCCCGCATCACCGCGTCGCTCGCCGTCTCGGCCGTCGCGGCCATCGCCCTCGCCGGATGCTCCGGCGCGCCGGGTGGAGCCGGCGCCGACGGCGACGTCACGCTCACCTATGCGATCTGGGACCAGAACCAGCAGCCCGCGATGGAGCAGATCGCCGACGCCTTCACCGAGGAGCACCCGAACGTCGACGTCGAGATCCAGCTCACGCCGTACAAGGAGTACTTCACGAAGCTGCAGACCGCCGTCTCGGGCGGCGCTGCGGCCGACGTGTTCTGGATGAACGGGCCGAACTTCCAGCTCTACGCAGGCAACGGCGTGCTCGCGCCGCTCGATGAGGACGGCATCGACCCCGCCGACTACCCCGAGGGCCTCATCGACCTCTACACCTACGACGGCGACCTCTACGGGGCCCCGAAGGACTTCGACACCGTCGCCCTCTGGTACAACACGGACCTCTTCGACGCCGCGGGCGTCGAGTACCCGACCGCCGACTGGACCTGGGACGACCTGAAGGCCGCGGCCGCGAAGCTCTCCGACCCGGCGACGGGCGTCTACGGCATCACCGCGAGCCAGTACGGCCAGGAGAACTACTACAACTCGATCGCGCAGGCCGGCGGCGAGGTCATCTCGGCCGACGGCACGACCACGGGCTACGACAGCCCCGAGGCGCTCGCCGGCATCGAGCTCTGGACCGACCTCATCGCCGACGGCTCGTCGCCGAACGCGCAGCAGATGACCGACACCAACCCCGAGGACTTCTTCCTCTCGGGCAAGTCGGCCATGTTCCAGAACGGCTCGTGGGCCGCGATCGCCTACGCCGACAACCCCGACATCGCCGATTCGGTGAACGTCGCGCCGCTCCCCGCGGGTGCCGAGGGCAACCAGAGCGTGATCCACGGCGTCGCGAACGTCGCGAACGCGAAGAGCGCCCACGTCGACCTCGCCAAGGAGTTCGCCGAGTTCGCCAGCTCGAAGCAGGCCGCCGACATCCAGGCCGACTCCGGCACCGTGATCCCGGCGTTCAACGGCACCCAGCAGGCCTGGGTCGACGCGCTGCCGCAGTTCGACCTGCAGGTCTACATCGACGCGCTCGAGACGGCCGTGCCGTACCCCGTCTCGAAGAACACCTCGGCGTGGACCTCGATCGAGAGCGAAGTGCTCTCGCAGGTCTGGGCCGGCAACCTCTCGCCGAAGGACGGCCTCGCACAGCTCGCCGAGCAGATGCAGGCCGCGCTGGACGCCGAGTCGGAGTGACCCGATGACCGACCTGATCGCGCAGCGCACGGCGGCGCCGATCTCCGAGCTCGACCGGGGGCGGCCCGACGTCGCCCCCGGCGAGCCCGGCCGGGCGGGTCGCGGCCGACGTCGCGGCCCCGCCCAATCCGCCTGGTGGGCGCTGCTGTTCATCGGACCGACGGCCCTCGGACTGCTCGTCTTCTACATCTGGCCGACGATCCGCACGCTGATCCTCTCGTTCACGAAGTCGGGCCCGTTCGGCGGCTCCGAGTTCGTCGGGTTCGAGAACTACGTGCGTCTCCTGCAGGACCCCGAGCTGCTCGGCGCCCTGCGCAACACGGCGGTGTACACGATCATCGCGCTCGTCGGCATCCCGATCGCCGTCGCCATCGCCGCGCTCCTCAACACCGCCGGCCTCCGCGGACGCAGCGTCTACCGCACGCTCTACTTCATCCCCGTCGTCACCATGCCGGCGGCCATCGCGCTCGTCTGGCGCATGATCTACAACGGCGACTACGGCGTCTTCAACGAGATGCTCGGGCTCGTCGGCATCGACGGCAGGTCGTGGCTCACCGACCCGAGCACGGCGCTCGTCGCGATCGCGGTCGTCGGCATCTGGGCCGGCCTCGGCACGAACATCGTGATCTTCCTCGCGGGCCTGCAGGGCATCCCCGACACGATCATGGAGGCCGCCGACCTCGACGGCGCCGGCCCCGTGCGCAAGTTCTTCTCGATCACCATCCCGATGCTCAGCCCGTCGATCTTCTTCGTGAGCGTCATCAGCGTGATCGGCGCGCTGCAGGTGTTCGACCTCGTCTACATGATGCTGGGCCGCAACAACCCGGCCATGCCGAACACCCGCACGATCGTCTACCTGTTCTACGAGGCGGGCTTCCTCGACAACGAGCGCGGGTACGCGGCGGCGATCGCGTTCCTGCTGCTGCTGATCATCCTCGTGCTCACGGTCGTGCAGTTCCGTCTCCAGAAGAAGTGGGTGCACTATGAGTGACCTCGCGCTCGACACCAGGGCGATGACCGCGGCGGATGTCTCGCCCGAGGCATCCGCGGATCGTCGCCGTCCGGTCGGCAGTCGCACGCGCCGCAGCGGCCACTGGCTCGTGCACCTGCTGCTGGCCGCCGGGGCGATCGTGATGGTCTTCCCGTTCGTCTGGCAGACGCTCACCGCGTTCAAGACGTTCCAGGACTCGGTGCAGGTGCCGCCGGTCGTGATCCCCGACCCGTGGGTGTTCACGAACTTCGCCGAGGTCTTCGACTCGATGCCGTTCGGCCAGATGTTCCTCAACTCGGTGCTGCTCACGGCGGGCCGCACGATCGGCCAGGTGGTGCTGTGCACGATGGCGGGCTACGCGTTCGCGCGCATCCCCTTCCGCGGTCGCAACGCGCTGTTCGTGGTCTTCCTCTCGGTGCTCATGGTGCCGTCGCAGCTCTACCTGCTGCCGCAGTACGAGATCATCCAGACGCTCGGGTGGATCAACACGCTCCAGGCGCTCATCGTGCCCGGCCTGTTCAGCGCCTTCGGCACGTTCCTCATGCGGCAGTTCTTCATGTCGATGCCGTCGGAGCTCGAGGAGGCCGCACGTATCGACGGGGCGAACCCGTGGCAGACGTTCTGGCGCATCATGGTGCCGCTCGCCAAGCCGGGCATCATCGCGCTCACGGTCTTCACGGTGCTGTGGTCGTGGAACGACCTGCTCTGGCCGCTCGTCGTGACCACCGACCCCGCGAAGATGCCGCTCTCGGTGGGCCTGTCGCAGCTCGTCGGGCTGCACGGCACTGACTACCCTGTGCTCATGGCGGGCGCCCTGCTCGCGACGCTGCCGATGCTCGTCACGTTCATGATCCTGCAGAAGCAGTTCATCCAGGGCATCGCGTTCTCGGGATCGAAGGGGTGACGGATGACGCATCCAGCTGAGTCCGCCGCGCCGAAGCGGCGCCCCACCCTGCGCATGGTCGCCGACCTCGCGGGCGTCTCGACCGCGACCGTCTCGTACGTCTTCTCGGGTCGCTCGGGATCGAACGGATCGGGCGTCGCCGAGGACACCGCCCGCCGCGTGCTCGCCGCCGCCGAGGAGCTGCACTACCGGCCGAACCGCTCGGCCCGCGCGATGCGCACGGGGCGCACGGGCATGATCCAGCTCTCGCTGCACATGCTGAGCGACCCGTGGTCGCTCGCGGTCGCCGACGCGGTGAACGTCGAGGCGAACCGGCACGGACTGACCACGCTGATCCTCGCCGACGGCGACTGGCACACGGCGCTCGACCGCGTCGAGAGCGACGTCGCCTACCTCGACGGCGCCGGCCACGACGACGTCGCGCGCCGCAAGCTCGCCGATCTCGTCGACCGCGGCCAGCGGCTCGTCGTCTTCTCGGAGCACCTCGAGCCCGACGGCTACGACGTGGTCCGGTCCGACGCGATCCCGGGATGCCACCTGGCGATGGAGCACCTGCTCGAACGGCACACGCAGATCGGATGCCTCGTCTCAGAGGCCGCGGTCACGGGAGCCGCCCACGGCGTCACGAGGTACACCCCGTACCTCGAGGGCCTGCGGGCGCTCGGCATCGAGCCGGACCCCGCGTGGACGGCGACGTTCGGCGACACGCAGGCCAGCGCGTTCCAGGCGGCCGTGCGGCTGCTCTCGGGCGAGCGCCGGCCGACCGCGATCTACGCCTCGACCGACTTCGCGGCGATCGCGGCGATCAACGCGGCGCACATGCTCGGCCTGCGGGTGCCGCACGACGTGGCCGTCGTCGGCATCGGCAACACGCCCGACGCGCAGCTCGTCGCACCGACCCTCACCACCGTCGGCCCGACCGACTTCTACGAGCGCCAGGCCGAGCTCATCATCGGGCGTGCGCTCGAGTCCGAGCGCTCCGCGGGGGAGCTGCACGTGTTCCCGTGGTCGCTGCACCTGGGCGGCTCGACCGACCTCGACGCGCCCGCGCCGCGGCCCGGCACCTGACCGCCCCGCCACCTCGGCACCCCTCCGGCGACACCGCGACCGGCCGCGCTCCGCATCCGGCCGACCGCGGCATCCGTCGCCATCCTCGTCTTCACCACCCTCTAAGGAGCACCACCAGTGGATCTCACCATCGGCATCGTCGGCTTCGGCGCACGCGCGAGCCTCAGGCACGAGGCGCACCGACCCGGAGCGGGCAGCCGCATCACGGCGGTCTGCGACCTCTCGGAGTCGGCACGCGCGGCCGCCTCGACCGAGTACCCCGACGCGCTCGTCACCGACTCGCTCGACGAGCTGCTCGGCTCGGGCATCGACGCCGTCATGGTACTGACGCCCGACGACACGCATGCGCGCATCGCGATCGCCGCCCTCGAGGCGGGCGTCGCCGTGTTCTGCGAGAAGCCGCTCGCGATCGACCTCGCCGACGCCGACGCCGTGCTCGAGACCGCCCGCCGCACGGGCACGCGACTGTACGTCGGGCACAACATGCGCCACATGCCGGTGGTCGTGCTCATGCGACGGCTCATCCTCGAGGGACGCATCGGCGAGGTGAAGGCCGTCTGGTGCCGCCACTTCGTCGGCAACGGCGGCGACTACTACTTCAAGGACTGGCACGCCGACCGGCGCCGCACGACCGGCCTGCTGCTGCAGAAGGGCGCGCACGACCTCGACGTCATCCACTGGCTCGCCGGCGCCTACGCCGACCGCGTCTCGGCGATGGGCTCGCTCAGCGTCTACGGCGGCATCGACGACCGCCGCGACCGATCGGGCGAGCGGATGCCCGACTGGTTCAGCCTCGACAACTGGCCGCCCGCCTCGCTCACCGGGCTGAACCCCGTCGTCGACGTCGAAGACGTGTCGATGGTGAACCTGCACCTGTCGAACGGCGTGCTCGCGAGCTACCAGCAGTGCCACTTCGCGCCCGACTACTGGCGCAACTACACCGTGATCGGCACCGAGGGGCGCATCGAGAACCTCGGCGACACCGCCGGATCGACCGTCGCACTCTGGAACCGCCGCCACCAGGGCGCCGCCGTGCCCGACGAGTCGTTCGCGGTGCCCGAGGTCGCCGACGCCGGGCACGAGGGCGCCGACGAGCTGCTCATCGCGGAGTTCCTGCGGTTCGTGCGCGACGGCGGACTCACCGAGACCTCGCCGATCGCCGCCCGCGAGGCGGTCGCGGCCGGCGTGCTCGCGACCGAGTCGCTCCGCGGCGACGGATCCGCGCTCGCCGTGCCCGCGCTCGCCGACGACCTGGTCGAGTACTTCGAGCGCGGCCAGGTCGAGGCATCCGTCACCATCGAGGAATCCGTCAGCCTCGGTCGCTGACGGGGCGCAGACCCCGCCAGGCCTGAAACACGGCACCCGCGCCGGATACGATGGCTGTGTCATCCGGCGCACCCACCGGACCCTTCGCATGAACCGCCGCACCCAGCGGTTCGTGCGCCAGAACAACGGAGTTTCACCGACATGAAGGCCCTCTTCAAGCCTGCCCCCGGCGCCGGATTCGAATTCGTCGAACGGCCCGAACCGATCATCGGCCCCGCCGACGTCAAGATCCGGGTGCTGCGCACCGGCATCTGCGGCACCGACCTGCACATCGAGGCATGGGACGACTGGGCTGCTTCGAACATCACCACGCCGCTCGTGCCCGGGCACGAGTTCTCGGGCGAGGTCGTCGAGGTCGGGCCGCTCGTCCACGACATCGCCGTGGGCGACCTGGTCTCGGGCGAGGGGCACGTCGTGTGCGGCATGTGCCGCAACTGCCGTGCCGGACGCCGCCAGATGTGCATCCGCACGCTCGGCGTCGGACTGCACCGCGACGGCGCGTTCGCCGAGTACGTCGTGATCCCGGGTGCCAACGTCTGGGTGCACCACGCGCCCGTCGAGCCCGAGGTCGCCGCCATCTTCGACCCCTTCGGCAACGCCGTGCACACCGCCCTGGCGTTCTCGGTCGTCGGCGAAGACGTGCTCGTCACGGGCTGCGGCCCCATCGGCCTCATGTCGATCGCGGTCGCCCGTCACGTGGGCGCCCGGTTCATCGTGGCGACGGATGTCTCGCCCGCACGTCTCGAGCTCGCCCGCTCCATGGGCGCCGACGATGTCGTCGACGTCTCGAACGAGCGCGTGCGCGCGGCGCAGCAGCGGCTCGGCATGCGCGAGGGGTTCGACGTCGGATTCGAGATGTCCGGCTCGCCGCGTGCGCTGCCCGAGATGATCGAGAACATGAACCACGGCGGCCGCATCGCGATGCTCGGCCTGCCCAGCGAGCCCTACGCGATCGACTGGGGCAAGGTGGTCACCCACATGCTGACCGTCAAGGGCATCTACGGCCGCGAGATGTTCGAGACCTGGAACTCGATGTCGGCGATGCTGCAGACGAGCCCCGTGCTGGGCGAGCGGGTCGCGTCGATCATCTCGGAGCGGTACCCCGCCCACGAGTGGCGGAAGGCGTTCGACTCGGCCAGGTCGGCCGGGGTCGGCAAGGTCATCCTCGACTGGACACAGGTCTGAGAAACGGAGGTCCGCGCATGTACGGATCGGTGAAGTCGCAACTGCAGGCGGAGCTCGACGAGATCGAGCAGGCCGGCCTGACCAAGCGCGAGCGGGGCATCCTCGGCCCGCAGTCGTCGGAGGTGTCGGTCGCCGGGCAGGAGGTGCTGAACTTCTGCGCCAACAACTACCTCGGCCTCGCCAACGACCCCCGCATCGTCGCGGCCGCGCACCGCGGACTCGACGAATGGGGCTACGGCATGGCCAGCGTGCGCTTCATCTGCGGCACGCAGGAGCAGCACCTCGAGCTCGAACGGCGCGTGTCCGAGTTCCTCGGCTACGACGACACGATCCTGTTCTCGTCGTGCTTCGACGCGAACGGCGGCGTGTTCGAGACCCTCTTCGGCCCCGACGACGCCATCATCTCCGACGAGCTGAACCACGCGTCGATCATCGACGGCATCCGCCTCTCGAAGGCGCGCCGGTACCGGTACCGGAACCGCGACCTGGCCGACCTCGAGGTGCGCCTGGCCGAGGCATCCGATGCCCGTCGCCGGGTCATCGTCACCGACGGCGTCTTCTCGATGGACGGCTACATCCCGCCGCTCGCCGAGATCTGCGACCTCGCCGACCGCTACGACGCGCTCGTGTTCGTCGACGACTCGCACGCCGTCGGGTTCGTGGGCGAGCACGGCCGCGGAACGCCAGAGCTGTGCGGCGTCGAAGGGCGCGTCGACATCACGACCGGCACCTTCGGCAAGGCGCTCGGCGGTGCATCCGGCGGCTACGTCGCGGCCAGGCAGGAGATCGTCGACCTGCTGCGCCAGCGCGCGCGCCCGTACCTCTTCTCGAACACGCTCGCGCCCGCGATCGTCGCCGGCACGCTCGAGGCGCTGTCGCTGCTGGAGTCCTCGGGCGAGCTGCGGTCGCGCCTGAACGCGAACGCCGCGCTGTTCCGCGAGCTGATGACGGATGCCGCGTTCGACCTGCTGCCCGGCGAGCACGCCATCGTGCCGGTCATGTTCGGCGACGCCGTGATCACCTCGCGGGTCGCCGACGAACTCCAGAAGCGGGGCGTCTACGTGACGGCCTTCTCGTTCCCGGTGGTGCCGCGCGGGGCGGCGCGCATCCGCGTGCAGCTCTCGGCCGCACACTCCGAAGACGAGATCCGCCGGTGCGTCGAGGCCTTCATCGAGGCGCGGGCCGCGGTCTGAGTGGTCGTCGACCGCCGGTCGAGTAGGCGCGCCAGCGCCGTATCGAGGCCAGCGCCACCGCACGACTCATGCTGGTCTCGATACGCTCCTCCGTCGCTACTCGACCGGCGGAAGGGCGTCAGCGCCCGCGCTCGCCGGCCCGCATCACGAGCGAGGCGGGTGCCAGCCGACTGAGTCCGACGAGCAGGCGGTAGCGCAGCGACGGCACCGAGACGCCCTTGCCGCGCGCCGCATCGCGCAGGCCCTCGGCGACCACCGTGCGTGCGTCGAGCCACATCCAGGCGGGCACTCCCTCCTTGCCGGGAGCCAGGCCCATGCGCTCGTGGAAGTTCGTGTGGGTGAAGCCGGGGCAGACGGCCGTCGTCGTGACCCCCTTCGCGCCGTACCTCGCGTTCGACCAGCGGCTGAAGCTGATGAGCCACCCCTTGCAGGCGCCGTACGTGCCCCGGGGGATGAAGCCCGCGACCGAGGCCACGTTCACGATGCGTCCGCGTCCGCGCGGCAGCATGTGCGCGAGCGCCGCGTGGCTCAGCCGCATGGGCACCTCGACGTGCAGGGCCAGGTGCTTCACCTCGTCGTCGAGGTCGTTAGAGGCGAAGTCGAGCGGCAGCCCGAAGCCGGCGTTGTTCACGAGCAGCTCGATGGGGCGCCCCGGGTCGGAGATGCGCGCGACCACCTTCGCGAGGTGGCGGCGCTTCAACAGGTCGGCCGGAAGCACCTCGACGCCCACTCCGTACTTCGAGCGGATCCGGGCCGCGACCTCGTCGAGCGCCTCGCGGTCGCGGGCGACGAGCACGAGGTCGGCGCCGGTCATGGCGATCTGGCGGGCGAACTCGGCTCCGAGGCCCGAGCTCGCACCCGTGATGAGTGCGGTCTTCGGCATGGCGCCCAGCCTAGAGGCCGGTTGCATCTCGAATCGATTCGAGGTGGATGACCTATGATCGGGCGTATCGGCGAGCCCGCCGACCAGCCAACCGAGGATGCCCGAGCATGTCCGAGTCCGCCCGACCGACCCTGTCCGACGTCGCGGCGCGCGCCGGCGTCTCGGCCTCGACGGCCTCGCTCGCCTTCAGCGGATCCGGACCCGTCTCCGACGCGACGAAGCAGCGCGTGCTCGCCGCGGCCGCCGAACTCGGCTACGCCGGCCCCGATCCTCGTGCCCGCTCGCTGCGCCGCGGACGCTCGGGCATCGTGGGCGTCGTGCTCGAGCAGCGCGTTCGCACGGCGTTCCTCGACCCGGTGAAGATCCAGATGCTCGACGGCATCACCGAGGGCATCGCGCCGCTCGGCGCCGGACTGCTGCTGCTCACCGACGTGGGCGCCGTCGACCTGCCGCTCGTCGACACTACCGGCGGAGTCCCCGCGACCCCGGCCCTGAGCGTCGAGAACGCCCCGGTCGACGCCGTCGTGCTCATCGGCTGCAGCCCCCGGCTCAGCCAGACCGTCGCGGCCCTGCGCCGCCGCGGCATCCCGACGGTCGCCATCGAGGGCGCCGCGGGCTCCGACATCCCCGAGATCTCGATCGACAACCGCGATGCGACCCGTCGAGGAGCCCAGCACCTGCGCGACCTCGGGCACACGGATGCCGCGATCGTCACGCTCCCGCTCGACCCCGCCCGCACCCGCGGCCCCCTGACCCAGGCGCTCGAGGCCGGCAGCACGTCGGACACCGCGAGCGAGCGCCTGCGCGGCGCGCGCGAGGTGTTCCCGCACGCGACCGGACGCGCGGCCGCCGCGAGCTCGATCGAGGAGGGCCTCGAGGCCGGCCGAGTGCTGCTCGCCGACCCGGCGAACCGCCCGACCGCGATCATCGCGCAGAGCGACCTGCTCGCCGCCGGCGTGCTGCAGGCCGCCGAGGAGCTCGGCGTCGCCGTGCCCGCCGAGGTCAGCGTGCTCGGGTTCGACGGCATCCGCGTCGACGGGCTGCAGCACGACCTCACGACGCTCGTGCAGCCGTCGGTCGCGAAGGGGCGTGCGGCCGGCGAGGCCGTCGTGCGCATGCTCGCCGACGACGACGGCGAGCCCCCCGCATCGCGCTGCTTCACGAGCGTGCTGCACGTGGGCGAGACCACGGCTCCGCCGCGCGCCGGCTGATCGGCTGCCGCGTACACCGCGACATCAGGCAACCGGCGCCGATTCAGGCGCCGATCCGCGAGCACTGCCTGAGCTGCCGCCGACCGCCTGAAACCGCGCCGCCGGGTGACCGTCACGCCGTGCTCAGGAGGTGACGCCGGTCACCATCCACGCCGCGCCGCGAGCGCGCAGCGACAGCGTCACCGTGCGGGCGGCGAGGTAGCCGATGGCGAACGCCGCCGTGAGCAGCGCGAGCGAGGTCGCACTCGGCAGGCCCGCGGCATCCGCCCACCAGATCGTGCCGAGCGCGAGCGGCACGAACGCGGCGAGGTTCACGAGGCCGGTCCAGGCGAGGTAGCGTGCGTCGCCCGCGCCGATCAGCACGCCGTCGAGCACGAACACGAGCCCGCCGAGCGGAGCCGAGAGCCCGAGCACGACGAGCGAGGGCGGCAGCAGCGCCGCGACCTCGGCCGATGACGTGAACACGGCGGGCAGCACCCACGCGGTCGCGACGACGAGCGCGCCGAGCACGACGCCCGAGATGACGCCCCACTGCACGCAGCGGCGCAGCACCGCCCGCACCTGCGCGACGTCGCCCTCGCCGAGCCCCTTGCCGATGAGCGCCTGCGCGGCGATCGCGAGCGCGTCGAGCGCGAACCCGAGCGTGAAGTAGATCGTGATGGCCACCTGATAGGCCGCGAGTTCGTCGGGTCCGAGCGAGGTCGCCGCCCACGTCGCGAGCAGCAGCGCCGCTCGCAGGCTCAGCGTGCGCAGGAACAGCCAGCCGCCCGAGGCAGCACCCCGCAGCACGCCTGCGTGGTGCGGCCACGGGCTCGCACCCACGCGCATGGTGTGCCGCGCGATCACGACGACGTAGACGAGCACCATGCCCCATTGGGCGATGACCGTGCCCACCGCCGAACCTGCGATGCCGAGCCCCAGGCCGTAGATGAAGACGAAGTTCAGGGCGATGTTCGCCGTGAACCCGATGCCCGCGACCCACAGCGGGGTGGTCGTGTCCTGCAGGCCGCGCAGCAGGCCGGTGGCCGCGAACACGAGCAGCATCGCGGGCAGGCCGAGCATCGAGATCGAGAGGTACGCGGATGCCGCGGCCGACACCTCTGCCGAGGCGCCGAACACGCCGACGAGCCACGGGGTCGCGAACCATCCGAGCACCGCGAGCACGGCGCCGAGCCCGGCCGCGAGCCACAGGCCGTCGACGCCCGCCGACACCGCCGCCCGCTCGTCGCCCGCGCCGAGGCGCCGCGCGACCATCGGCGTCGTCGCGTACGCGAGGAACACCATGAGCCCGATGATCGTCTGCAGCACCGCGCTCGCGATGCCGAGGCCCGCGAGCGGCGTCGCACCGAGGTGTCCGACCATCGCCGTGTCGGCGAGCAGGAACAGCGGCTCGGCGATGAGCGCGCCGAGCGCAGGCACGGCCAGTCGCAGGATGTCGCGGTCGACCGTGCTCGTCGGTCCGCTCATCGGATGTCGACGATCTCCTTGCCCAGCGGCGCGAGCGAGACCGGGATCAGCTTGAAGTCGGCGATGCCGAGCGGGATGCCGATGATCGTGATGCAGAGCAGCACTCCCGAGACCAGGTGGGCGAGGGCGAGCCACCACCCGGCCAGGAGGAACCAGATCACGTTGCCGATGAACGACCACGCACCGCTCGTGGGCTTCGAGACGACCGTGCGGCCGAACGGCCAGAGCGCGTACAGGCCGATGCGGAACGACGCGATGCCCCACGGGATCGTCACGATGAGCACGCACATGACGACGCCGGCCAGCAGGTAGCCCACGAACAGCCAGAAGCCCGAGAGCACGAGCCAGATGATGTTGAGCACGGTCGACATGAGCCGATTCAATCAGGTCCGGGCGGCGAGGGCGCCCCCGACGAGGGCTGCGCGGCACCCGCTCACGTCGGTGGCTTCTGGCCGTCGTCGGTCGCCTGCTCGAACGCGCGTTCCCACTCCTGCAGCTCGGCGCGCTTGCCGACGAGTCCGTCGAGCGAGACCTGGAAGTGCAGCCCGCGGCGCGCGTTGACCTGCCTGATGTTCTGCACGAGGTCGTCCGAGACCGCCGTTACCGCGTTGCGCACCTCGCGGACGCGCTCGTCGGGGTCGTCCCAGAGCTGCGGGTGGGTGAGGATGTCGAGCAGGTAGTCGCGGTCGAGGGCTCCGGTGAGCCTGCGGAGCGTGGCGTCGAGCTCGATCGCCGCGAGCCCCCGTTGGTCGGCACCGCTGCGCTGGTCGAGTCGGGCGAAGAGCTCCTCGACGTTGACCGCGATCGCGGCGATCTCCGTCGACGTCTGCGCGGCGACCTGGTTGCCCGCCGCCCCGACCTGCCCGTAGGCGGTCGAGAGCGACCGCAGCGTCGCGACGTGCTGCCGGATCGGGTCGGGCAGCCGGCCGTCACGTGCACCGATCGCGCCGCGGCGCCGACGGGCGCGGATCACGCCGAACGCGGTCGCCGCACCGGCGGCGAGCACCGCGGCCGTGATCGCGAGCCCGAGCACGAGGCCGCCGGCACCGCCGCCTCCGTCCGATCCGGATGCCGCGGGCTCGGCGGCCTGCACCTCTTGAACCGTTGTGGTGAGAGCTGCCTCGACGCTGTCCGAGTTCTCCTCGGCGACGTTGGCGATTCGCAGCGCCTCATCGACTGGCAATGCGAGCGATGCCGCTGAGAGGTTTCCGTCGATCGACACGATGATCGTGTCGTACCCGGTCTTCGGAACGAGTTCGCGAGCGATCTCGACTCCAGTAGCTCCGCCGTCGTCGGCAAACGGCGACAGCACCGCCACTCCGATCGAGTCGCTCCCGATCAGACTGGTGAGTTGCGCCTGCAGTGCCTGTGAGTCGACGTCGGTCGCGTCGGGCGCGACGTACACCGTCGAGGTCGACAGCGCTTGCACGGCGTCGTCGATGTACCCGTCGGCGGCGACGATCAGCGGCGCTGCGGCGACGGCGGCTGGAGCGGTGGCGTGAGGCATCCGTCGCCCTAGAAGTTGTTGATGACCGAGGCGAACACGAGGTCGATCTTGGCCGGGTCGGAGGCGTCGAACCACTGCCCGCCGGTCGCCTCGGCGATGCGCTGGAGCGCACCGGTGTCGGCGCCCTCGCCGTACGCGATCGGGAAGATGCGCACCGGGGCGTCGTCGCCGCCCTCGCCGCTCGCCTTGCCGATCTTCGCGATGAGCGAGTCGATCGAGATCGACGAATCGGTGTCCTGGCCGTCGGAGAGCACGACGATCGCGTTGATGCGGCCGGGCTCGGCGCGCGCGCTCATCTCGTCGTACGCGGCCGCGACCGCGTCGTAGAGCGGCGTGCCCTGCCGGTTCGCGTAGCGGAGGTCGGCGATCGACGAGCTCAGCGTCTCGCCGTCGGAACCGAGCGGTGCGACGCCGCGGAGCTCGAGGAGGTTCTTGCCGGCCGCGGACTCGACGTCGGTCGTGAACGCCCACACACCGATCTCGTCGGTCGGGCGGAAGTGGCCGAGGGTGGCCTGGGCGCCCTCGATCGCACCGTCGAGGCGGGACCTGCCGTCGCCGATCGGCTCGTCCATCGAACCCGAGATGTCGATGACCTCGAGCACCGAAGAGGGCTTGCGGATCTGCGCCCACTGGTCGAGTGCCGCCGAGACGACGTCGACGGCGGGGCGGGGCAGCGTGATCGCGGGGCCCGCCGGGTCGACGCCGAACCGCTCGGTGAACAGGTTGCCGAGCGGCACCGAGTCGTCGAGCGGGCGGAAGCCGTACTGGGGCAGGATCTGCTGAGCCGGCTCGGTGGCGAGGAAGTCGATGAACGCCGCGCCCGCGGTCGCCTGTGCCGGGGTCACCCAGTCGGCGCCGAGTATCGTCACCGGGTTGTCCGACCAGATCGAGCCGCCAGACGGGTACACCGCGACGAGCTTCTCCTTGGGCGGGGTGAGCGTCTCGCCGGGTTCGACGGTGTGCGAGTCGGGGTTGCCCTGGTTGTAGTTCAGCAGCGACGTCTCCTCGAGCGCGACCGCCGAGACGTAGCCGGAGCCGCCCGAGCCGTTCTGCGTCTCGTCGTAGAGGGTCGTGAGCACCTTGCCGGTCGTGTCGCCGTAGTGGATCACGCACTCCTCGAACACGCGCGAGAACTCCTCGGCAGCTGCGACGTCGTCGGCCGTGAGATCGGCCGTCTTGCCGGATGCCTCGTACGACTGCATCAGGATCGCCGAGAGCCCGGTGGTCGACGTGTTCGGGTTCGTCTTCGAGATCTTGAACGAGCCCCAGATCGGCTTGCCCACGCTGCCCCAGCCCGCGGGGTCGGCGCACAGCTGCTCGAAGTCGCCGATGCCGATCTCGGCGTCGGGCCAACCGAGCGCCTTCGCCATCGTCTCTGGCACCCCGAACACGACGGGCGTGTGCGTGAACGACACCGGCTCGCCCACCAGCGAGGGGGATGCCGCGGCGGCCACGCGCTCGGTCCACACCGTGGATGCCGGCGACCACAGGGTCGGCCAGCGGCGCGGGTCCTCATCGGGCCAGTCGCCGCCCGCCGTGAGGAAGCGCGTGGCATCACCCGAGGACACGTTCACGGGCCGCACGGTCGCGCACTCGTCGAGCGCCGCGTGCTCGGGCGACTCCTTGAACGCCTTGGCCAGCGCGTCGAGCATGTTGACCTTCTCGGACGAGGTCGCGACGACGACGCTCGTGCAGCCGTCGTCGACGAAGTCGCCGCCCTCGACGGTGCCCTGGTCGACGCCGTCGCCCCCGAACGTGCACGCGCTGAGGGCGATCGCCGCCACCGTCATGACCGACACCGCGAGCGACGCGCGCACGCCTCGCCTCGAGGTCGTCGGGAACGGTGGGCGGGCGGCCGTGCGCCGCGGAACGGGTGCCATGGGAACAGGGTACGTCCCGCGGGCCCTCGCTTCACCCGCCGATGTCGGAGCAGCGCACGTCGGCACCGCGACGCCCGGTCCTGCATGGGCGGACGCTGCGAGTGCGCCATGAGTCGGGCCACCCGCATCCGCTCGTCGGAGCGTCCGCATAGGGTGGAACGCATGACCGACGTCTCGCTCACCTCCGGCATCGTGCACGACGAACTCGACGATGCGGTGCGTCCGCAGGACGACCTGTTCCGCCATGTCAACGGGCGCTGGATCGAGCGCACCGAGATCCCCGCAGACAAGGCGCGGTACGGCTCGTTCATCGTGCTGCACGAAGAGGCCGAGCGGGCCGTGCGCGACATCATCCAGGAGTCGCAGGGCGCCGAGGCCGGCACCGAGGCTCGCAAGGTCGGCGACCTCTACGCGAGCTTCCTCAACGAGGAGCGCGCCAACCTGCTGGGCGTCACCCCGATCGCTGGGCAGCTCGGCGAGGTGTCCCTCATCGGCGACGTCCCGTCGTTCCTCGAGACCCTCGGCCGTCTCGAGCGCCAGGGCGTGTCGGGCCTCGTGCAGCTCTTCGTCGACAACGACCCCGGCGACCCCGAGCGCTACCTCGTGTTCGCCGAGCAGGGCGGCATCG
The DNA here is from genome assembly GCF_900113185.1 of Agromyces sp. CF514. Taxonomy (NCBI): domain Bacteria; kingdom Bacillati; phylum Actinomycetota; class Actinomycetes; order Micrococcales; family Microbacteriaceae; genus Agromyces; species Agromyces sp. CF514. The sequence goes on from NZ_FOZD01000001.1 coordinate 361,678, forward strand.
GCCTGCCCGACGAGAGCTACTTCCGCGAGGAGCGCTTCGAGCCGATCCGCGAGGCCTACCTCGCACTGCTCGAGCGCATGTTCGGGCTCGCGCACCTCGACGACGCGGCCGATCGGGCGCGCCGCGTGTTCGACCTCGAGACCGAGATCGCCGCCGCGCACTGGAACAACGTCGAGACGCGCGACAGCCACAAGACCTACAACCTGTACAGCTGGTCGGATGCCGCGGCCGCCGCCGCGGGCACCTCGACCGAGTTCGACCTCGCCGTGTGGCGCGACGCGATGGGCGTGCCCGAGGGTGCGTTCGACGAGATCGTGCTGCGCGAGCCGTCGTTCGTCGAGGCGCTCGGAACGCTGGTCACCGCCGACCGCCTGCCCGCCCTGAAGGACTGGCTGGCGTGGCAGGTCATCCGCGCGAACGCCGCGTACCTGTCCGACGACTTCGTCGAGGCCAACTTCGACTTCTACGGCCGCACGTTGAGCGGCACCCCGCAGATCCGCGAGCGGTGGAAGCGCGGCGTCTCGCTCGTCGAGGGCGCGATGGGCGAGGCCGTCGGCCGCATCTACGTCGAGCGGCACTTCCCGCCCGCGGCGAAGACCGCGATGGACGAGCTCGTCGCGAACCTGATCGAGGCCTACCGGCAGTCGATCACCTCGCTCGAGTGGATGGGCGCCGAGACGCGCGAGCGCGCACTCGACAAGCTCGACAAGTTCACGCCGAAGATCGGGTTCCCGGTCAAGTGGCGCGACTACTCGACGCTCGAGGTCGTGCCGGACGACCTCGTCGCCAACGTGCGCGCGACGGCCGAGTACACGTTCCTCCGCGAGATCGGCAAGCTCGGCAAGCCGATCGACCGCGACGAGTGGTTCATGACCCCGCAGACGATCAACGCCTACTACAACCCCGGATTCAACGAGATCGTGTTCCCCGCGGCGATCCTGCAGTTCCCGTTCTTCGACGAGGGGCGCGATGCCGCGGCGAACTACGGTGCGATCGGCGCCGTCATCGGCCACGAGATCGGGCACGGCTTCGACGACCAGGGCTCGAAGTACGACGGCGACGGCCGCCTGCTCGACTGGTGGACCGAGGCCGACCGGGCGGCGTTCGAGGAGCGCACGAAGGCGCTCATCGCGCAGTACGACGCGCTCGTGCCCGCGCAGCTCGCGGGCGGCGAGGGCGCCGACGAGCACCACGTGAACGGCGCGCTCACGATCGGCGAGAACATCGGCGACCTCGGCGGTCTCGCGATCGCCTGGAAGGCCTACGTCATCTCGCTGGGCGGTGCCGAGCCGCCGGTGATCGAGGGCCTCACCGGCGTGCAGCGCTTCTTCCTGTCATGGGCGCAGGCCTGGCAGCAGAAGGGCCGCGACGCCGAGGTGATCCGCCTGCTCGCGATCGACCCGCACTCGCCGAACGAGTTCCGCTGCAACCAGATCGTGCGCAACATCGACGAGTTCTACACTGGGTTCGGAGTGACTTCCGATGACACGCTCTGGCTCGACCCGGCCGAGCGCGTGACCATCTGGTAGGCGAACCGCCCCACCGGTTCATCCAGCCCCCGTCCGACGCTTCCGCGCGTGCGGCCCGCAGTGGCCTCACCTGCTGAGCAGCCCAGAAAGACCGTGCAAGTACCGTGGTGACGCCGTCGCAGGGATCCGAGCGACGAGCGCGCCATTCCAACGTGCACAAGGGCAAGCACCGGGGCGTCGAGCCGGCCGAGAGCTTCGCGCGCGGGTTCCACGCGCTCAGCGACCTCGCACTCGCCGGCGTGCAGGTCACGGCCCGCGCGACCGACCTGGCCACGGGCAAGGAGCTGTTCTCGGTCGACGACCACGTGGTCATGCCGACCGCGTCGATCGGCAAGGTGCTGCTGCTCGTCGAGGTCGCCTCGCGACTGACGGGCACGAGTGCCGACGCGTTCACGGTGCTCGACCGTGCGCCGCGCGACGCCGTGGGCGACTCGGGCATCTGGCAGCACCTGCAGTCGCCGTCGCTGCCCCTCGCCGACCTCGCGGCCATGATCGGCGCGACGAGCGACAACCTCGCGACGAACGTGCTCCTCCGTCACGTCGGGCTCGAGGCCGTGCGCGCGCGTACCGAGGCGCTGGGCCTGACCCGCACCGCGCTGCTGGACCTCGTGCGCGACCACCGCGGTCCCGACGACGCCCCGCAGCTCTCGATCGGCTCGGCGAAGGAACTGACCTGGCTCTTCGCCTCGCTCGCGCGGGGCGAGATCGTGAGCCCAGAGGTCTCGCAGCGCGTCATCGGGTGGCTGTCGCTGAACTCCGACCTGTCGATGGTCGCGAGCGCGTTCGGCCTCGACCCGCTCGCGCACCGCAAGCCCGACCACGGCGTGCTGCTCGTGAACAAGACCGGCACCGACGGCGGCGTGCGCAGCGAGGTCGGCGTGCTGCGCGGCCCTCGCGCGAGCGTCTCGTACGCGGTGTCGACTTACTTCGCCGACACCGGGCTCTCGTCACGACTGGCGGTGCTCGACGGCATGCGCGCCGTCGGCATGGACCTGCTCGAGTACGTGCACTGACCCCGATCGACCGGTCACCCGGTCGGCGGAGGCTCGACTCGCGGTGCCGCCAGGAGCGCGATGCCCTCGACCACGGCGGCGGCCGCCTCGGGCGCCTTCAGGATCCTGAAGTGCCCGGCGGCCTGCACCTGCACGTTCGTCGCCCCCTCGAGCACGCTGCCCTCCGGCACGTGCGGGTCGAACAGCCCGAACACCGACACGATGCGCGCATTGACCGAGGCCGTCCCGCCGAGGAGCACGATCGTCTCGTCCTCGGGGATGAGGTCGCGCATGGTGCGGTTCACGAACATCCGGGCGTAGCGCGAGCCGGCGAACGGCGTGCAGATCGTCACGGCGCCGAGCACGCCGACGTCGGGCGGGGCGCCGGCGGCCTCCGCTCGTTCCTGGTCCATGAGCACGTGCTTCGCGACCAGCCCGCCCTTGCTGTGGGCCACGAACACGCGGCCCGCCGGGGGCGCGGGCTCTGCAGCCAGGGCGGCGACGGCACGAGCGGCCGTCGTTGCGATGGGCAACCGGTTCATGCTGAGTCCGCGGACGACGCGCACGCGGTGCCCCGCTCGGTTCAGGGCGTTGCCGAGCGGGCGCATGAAGGTCCAGTGCTCGTAGACGCCGGGCAGCAGCACCACCTGGGGCAGGCCGTCGTCGCCGTGGCGCCACGAGCGGGCGCGGCGGCTGCCGCCGAGGAGCGCGAGCTGCCGCGAGCCCGCGTAGAGCTCGTCGAGCAGGGTCCACTTCACCAGGGTGAAGACCGACGGACGCCTGCTCGAGCCCGACATCAGTCGATGGCTCCGGATGCCGCGAGCCGCCGCAGCACGTCGGCTCCCGCGGGCGGACACCTGCCGATGTCGGCGGTGGTCACCCAGTGCAGGGCGCCGACCTCGGCGGATGCGGCGGGCGCGGCATCCGTCACCGCCTCGAACACGCGCATGCGCACGAGGCGCCCGTCGGGCTCGCCGTGCGCCTGGGTGACGACCTCGAACAGCTCGACGAGCGCGTCGGGATCGAGCGCGAGGGCGACCTCCTCGTGCGCCTCGCGGGCGGCGGCCTGCGCGGCCGTCTCTCCGGCGTCGATCTTGCCGCCGGGCATGTAGTACACGTCGCGGCCGCGCGCCGTGACCATGAGCACGCGGCGGTCGCGCACGAGCGCGATCGCGGAGACGAGGAGGTCAGGCAGCGGCATCCGTTCAAGCCTAGGTCTCCCGGCGGTTCGCGGGCCGTTACGCTGGCGGCACTGCCGACGCGAAGGAGCGAATCGATGAGCGAAGCCGACGAGCGGGGATTCGGGCGGGCCGCGCAGTCCGAGGTGTACCGGGCCGGGCTCTCGGGCGTGCACCCGAAGGTGCCGGTCGACGGCGGCGCGCTCGAACGGGCCGCGAAGAAGACCCTCTCGCCTGCCGCGTTCGCGTACCTCGCGGGCGGTGCGGGCGCCGAAGCCACCATGGCGGCGAACCGAGCCGCGTTCGATCGGTGGCGCGTCTGGCCGCGCGTGCTCCGCGACGTGTCGAAGCGCGACCTCTCGATCGACCTGCTCGGTCGGCGACGGGCGACGCCGTTCGTGCTCTCGCCCATCGGCGTCGCCGAGATGGCCCATCCCGAGGCGGATGTCGCGGTCGGCCGCGCGGCGGCCACCCTCGGGGTGCCGTACGTGCTCTCGAACCAGGCCTCGCGCCCGATGGAGGAGGTCGCCGCCCAGATGCGCGATGCGTCGTTCTGGTTCCAGCTGTACTGGAGCCGGTCCGACGAGCTGAACGCGTCGTTCGTGCGTCGGGCCGAGGCGCTCGGCTGCGAGGCGATCGTCGTCACGCTCGACACGTCGCTGCTCGGCTGGCGCACGCGCGACCTCGACGTCGCGTACCTGCCGTTCACGCGCGGGCTCGGCATCGCCCAGTACACGAGCGATCCCGTCTTCGCCGAGCTCGTGCGCGACCGGGTCGCCGCGGGAGGCGAGGCGGGGCCGCGGCCGCGGGTCACGCCCACCCTGCTCGCCTCCGCGCTCTCGATCGCGCGATCGGGGTCCCGAACCCAGCTCGTCGACGGGGGAGTGGCCGACGCGCTGCGCTCGCCGCTGCCGCGGGCCGCGGTCGAGACGTTCCTCGACGTGTTCTCCGACCCCTCGCTCACCTGGGACGACCTCGCGAGCCTGCGGGAGTGGACGAGCCTGCCCATCCTGCTGAAGGGCGTCGTGCATCCGGCGGACGCCGCACGGGCACTCGACAGCGGCATCGACGGCATCGTCGTCTCGAACCACGGCGGACGCCAGATCGACGGCGCCGTCGCGACGCTCGATGCCCTGCCGGGCGTGCTCGAGCGCGTCGGCGGGCGCATCCCCGTGCTGCTCGACAGCGGGGTGCGCGGCGGCGCAGACGCGTTCAAGGCGCTCGCGCTCGGCGCGACGGCCGTCGGCATCGGACGCCCCTACGCCTACGGCCTCGCGGTCGCCGGTGCCGAGGGAGTGCGCGAGGTCGTGCGCAACCACATCGCCGAGCTCGACCTCACGATGGCGCTCGCCGGACGCACCTCGATCGACGCGATCGGGCGCGACGCGCTCACGGCCGCTCCGTAACCGCCAGCGGGCGTCTCGGCAGCCCGCCTACTCGGCGGGCGGCTCCTCGGGCGGCGCCTCGAGCCCGAGTCGCGGCGCGAGCACCGCGAATCCCTCCTCGAGTCCGCCCGTCAGCGTCGACGCGCCATGGTCGCCCCCCGGCACCTCGAAGAACGTGACGGTCATGCCTGCGGCGGTCGCGGCATCCGCGAGTCGTCTCGTGCCCGCCTTGTAGGCACTGTCGTGCTCGCCCACGGCGAAGACCGCCGTCGAGTCGGGGTAGGGCGCCTTCGCCGCCATGATGTTCTCGGGCATCACGGCGTCGTAGGCCGCCTGGTCGCCGCGGAACACCTCGCGCAGCGTCTCGCTCCGGTGCTCGACGCCCGCGTACTCGGTCGGGGCGATCGCGAGGAGGTTGCCGAACGACTCGGGATACTTCGAGCCGAAGTAGGCGGCGCAGCCGCCGCCGTTCGAGTAGCCCGCGACGGTCGTGTACGCGGCGCCCTGCAGCACGTTCAGGTGCAGCTTCGCCCACGGCAGCACGTCCTGCATGACGTAGGTCTCGACCTTGCCGAGATCGGTGTCGAGGCAGAGGGGGTCCTTGCGCGGATCCCCCAACTGGTCGACCACGAGCGCGATCGGCGCGAGCCCGTCATGCGCGGCGGCGAACTCGTCGAGCACGTCGGCGATGAACGTGGCGTCGGGCGACCCGGGCTGGCCCATCATCATGATCACGAGCGGCAGGCGGGGCGGGTTCTCGACGAGCGCCGCCGGCGGCAGGTAGAGCTCGGCGGGCCTCGCGTCGAAACCCGAGACCGTGTTCGGCACCGCGGGCGCCGGGGTGCCGACCTCGCCCTTCGCGGGCATGCCCTCGGGCGCGGCCCACGTCGTGTACACCGGCTCCGCCGGGTCGGCCGGAGGCGGGTCGACGCCGGGGTCGCGGATGTCGAGCGGCTTCGCCGTCGAGATGCCGAGCAGGTCGCCGAGCGTGCGGTCGATGCCGTACGCCGCGTTCACGCCGAGCACCGCGGTGGTCACGAACACGGGGATCGCGATCAGGGCGATCAGCTTGCGCCACCACCTCGAGCGCCACAGGTTCCAGACGGCGAGCAGGCACGCGCCCGACGCCGCGGGAACCCAGAGCCATGCGGCATCCGCCACCGGGCCGCCGAACAGGTCGAGCACGTTGACCGTGGCCCAGAGCAGCGCGCCGCCGATCATGGCGCCGACGACGAGCACGACGATCGCGGTCATCGCCCACCCGATGGACGCCTCGCGGCAGAGCAGGTACACGAACAGCACCGCAGCGACGACGTAGACCGTGATCAGCACAGGCCCCTCGACGATGACCAGATCGAGTACTGCCCCCGGCATGCGGCCTCCGCCCCCCAGCGATGGCGACAGCGTACCTGCACACAGGCGGTCACCGTAGGATGGTGGCACCGTTTCTTCCGGGCCGATCGGCCCGAATCCCGACCATTGGAGCCACCGTGGCCGCTGCCAGCCGTCTCGAATCCGTCATCGCCCTTGCACAGCACCGGGGCTTCGTCTTCCAGGCGGGCGAGATCTACGGCGGATCCCGCTCCGCGTGGGACTACGGCCCCCTCGGCGTCGAGCTGAAAGAGAACATCAAGCGCCAGTGGTGGCGGTACATGGTGCAGAGCCGCGACGACGTCGTCGGCCTCGACTCGAGCGTGATCCTGCCCAAGGCGGTGTGGGAGGCATCCGGTCACGTCGACGTCTTCACCGACCCGCTCATCGAGTGCCTGCACTGTCACAAGCGCTACCGCGAGGACCACCTCATCGAGGCGTACGAAGAGAAGAAGGGCCGTTCGCCCGAGAACGGCCTCGCCGACATCGTGTGCGCCAACTGCGGCACGCGCGGCCAGTGGACCGAGCCGCGCGCGTTCTCGGGCCTGCTGAAGACCTACCTCGGCGTGCTCGACGACGAGTCGGGCCTGCACTACCTGCGCCCCGAGACCGCGCAGGGCATCTTCGTGAACTTCGCGAACGTGCTGCAGGCCGCGCGCATGAAGCCCCCGTTCGGTATCGGCCAGATCGGCAAGAGCTTCCGCAACGAGATCACGCCCGGAAACTTCATCTTCCGCACGCGCGAGTTCGAGCAGATGGAGATGGAGTTCTTCGTCGAGCCCGGCACCGACGACGAGTGGTTCGAGTACTGGCTCGACCAGCGCTGGAACTGGTACGTCGACCTCGGCATCGACCCCGCGAACATCCGTCGCTTCGAGCACGCCCAAGAGAAGCTGTCGCACTACTCCAAGCGCACCGTCGACATCGAGTACAGGTTCGGGTTCACGGGCGGCGAATGGGGCGAGCTCGAGGGCGTCGCGAACCGCACCGACTTCGACCTGTCGACGCACACGAAGCACTCCGGAAAGGACCTGTCGTTCTTCGACCAGTCCAAGAACGAGCGCTGGACCCCGTACGTCATCGAGCCCGCGGCGGGCCTGACCCGCTCGCTCATGGCGTTCCTCGTCGACGCGTACCACGTCGAAGAGGTGCCCAACGCGAAGGGCGGCGTCGACAGCCGCACCGTGCTGCGCCTCGACCCGCGCCTCGCGCCCGTCAAGGTCGCCGTGCTGCCGCTCTCGCGCAACGAGAAGCTCTCGCCGCTCGCCCGCGAGCTCGCCGCGAACCTGCGCAAGAACTGGAACGTCGACTTCGACGACGCCGGCGCCATCGGCCGCCGCTACCGTCGCCAAGACGAGATCGGCACCCCGTTCGCCATCACGGTCGACTTCGACTCGCTCGACGACGACGCCGTGACGGTGCGCGAGCGCGACACCATGGCGCAGGAGCGCGTGCCGCTCAGCGAGCTGCAGGCATACCTGGGCGCCCGACTCGTCGGCGCCTGACGCCCGGTACCCTCGGGTTCACGACCCCGTCGCAGGCTCAGCCCGCGGCGGGGTCTTCGCGTTCCGCGCGTGCCGCCCACTCGCGGCGCAGCACCCCGTACATCGCGGTGTCCTGCCACTCGCCGTCGTTGTACTCCTCTTCGAGGATCGTCGCCTCGCGCCGCATGCCGAGACGTTCGCACAGGGCTGCGGATGCCGCGTTGCGGGCGTCGAGCAGCGCGTGCACGCGGTGCGCGCGCAGCGTGTCGAACGCGACGGCCATCACGGCGGCGGCCGCTTCGCGCGCGAGTCCCCGGCCCTGGAAGTCGGGGTGCACGACCCACCCGATCTCGATCTGCGCGTGCTCGGCTCGATCGAGGCGCAGCATGATGTCGCCGACGACCCGGTGGCCTGGGAGGTCGGTGTCGGTCTCGGTCTCGTCGCCGCTCGGGTCGCCAGCGGCATCCGCTCTGGGCATGCGGGGCTCGCCGACGAGCTCCATGGCGAAGAAGACCGCGTCTTCGTCGTTCTCGAGTCGGCGAAGGCCCGCGCGCTTCACGGTGTGCTCGCGGGCCTCGCCGCGATCGCGCTCGGGCCAGGGGATGTATCGCAGCACCTCGGGCAGCCGCTGGTACTCCCAGACGTCGTCGGCGTCGGATGCCGCGAGCGGGCGCAGCACGAGGCGCTCGGTCTCGATCGGCACGACGGTCGCAGCCTGCGGTCCGTCGAAGTCGAACGGCAGGGCGAGGTCGGGGGCCCCGTCGGCGACGGCGGCGGCGAGGGCGGGATCGTGGGTCACCCTCCGACGGTAGCGCGCCGATGGGACATCTCGCGGGCGCCGGCGGTGTTCAGCGCCCGTACGCACCCGTGCTCGAACGGATCACGAGCTGCGGCGCGATCGTCGCCGATGCGGGCGCGGCGCCCGGGTCGTCGATGCGGCGGATCAGGTGCTCGACCGCGATCGAGGCGATCTCGCCGAACGGCTGCGCGACGGTGGTGAGCGCGGGGCTGCAGTAGGCCGCGAGTGCGATGTCGTCGACGCCGACGACCGAGATGTCTTCAGGGACGCGGCGACCGAGCTCGTGCAGGGCGCGGATCGCGCCGAAGGCCATCTCGTCGCTCGCGATGAAGACCGCCGTGGCGTCGGGGATTCGGCCGAGCAGGAGCCCGGCCTGGTAGCCGGACTCGGGCGACCAGTCGCCGTGCAGCATCGGTGGCGCCTCGCGCCCCGCGGCCTCGAGCGCCGCTCGCCAGCCCGCCGTGCGGCCGGTGGAGTCGAGCCACTCGTCGGGGCCCGCGATGTGCCAGACGGTCGGGTGGCCCAGTTCGAGCAGGTGCTCGGTCGCGAGCCGGCCGACCTCGAACTGGTCGATGGCGACGACTTCGCTCGACACGGTGCGGGAGCCGTCGATGGTCACCGTGGGGATGCGTCGGGCGATGGCCTCGACCTCGTCGGTGCCGGTCGGCACCGGGAGCGCGAGCACGATGCCCTCGACCGACTGGCGGTCGAGGCTGGTCATGGCGGTGGCGATCGCCGCGGGGGCGAGCGAGCTCGCCGTCGCGATGTTCACGGCGTACCCGGCGCGTCGCGCCGCCGACTCGACGCCGTGCGTGAGGGCGGAACCCGAGTAGTCCACGGTCGGCAGCACGACGACGCCGATGGTGCGCGTGCGACCCGAGGAGAGCGACCGTGCGGCGTTGTTCATGCGGTAGCCGAGCGCCCCGACCGAGGCGAGCACCCGATCGCGGGTCGCGGACTGGACGTTGGGGTGCCCGCTCAGGACGCGCGACACGGTCTGGGCGGAGACGCCGGCGTGGGTGGCGACGTCGGCCATGCTCGGCGTGCGCGTGCGACCGTTCGCATCGAGTCGGCGAGGTGTGCTCATGTGGCGTCCTTCGAAATGGTAGCGAGAACATCATATCGAGATTCATTCGCGTGCACAGCCGGAAAATCAGGAAACTTGCGGCTTGGTATCGATAACAATCTGTGGCAGCATCGATCCCAGCCCGACGGGAGGTCGTACCAGACCACGCGGGGCCCGGATCGTTCCACACGTTTTCACCCAGCTATTCGAAGGAGAGGCAGCAGTGAAGAAGACAGTCATGCGCACGGTGGGCATCACCGGCGCGATCGGCATCGGATTGGCGCTCGCCGGCTGTTCCACGCCGGCCCAGTCGGAGCAGTCCGGCCCGTCCGAGGTCACGTTCTGGGGCTGGGCCCCGGGGTACGCCGAAGCGGTCGACGCGTACAACGCGGCACAGGACGACGTCGTCGTGACCTACGAAGAGGTCGCGCCCGGAGCCAAGGGCGGCTACGACAAGATGCTCAACGCGGTCACCGCCGGCAACGCGCCGTGCCTCGCTCAGGTCGGCTACGAGACGCTCACGAGCTTCGCCGCGCAGGGCGCACTCGAAGACGTCTCCGAGTTCGCGAACGCCGACGAGGGCGAGTTCACCCCGGCGACGTGGTCGGCCGTCTCCATCGGCGACGCCGTCTACGGCGCACCCGTCGACCAGGGCCCCATGGCGCTCTTCTACGACAAGGCCGTCTTCGACGAGCTCGGCATCGCCGTTCCGACGACCTGGGCCGAGTACCAGGCCGCGGGCGAGAAGCTCAAGGCGGCCGGCAAGTCGCTCTCGGCGAGCTACCTGAACTACGACTACGCGGGCTTCGACTGGCAGGCCGAAGCCCCGTGGTTCTCGGTCGACGGCGACAGCTGGAAGGTCTCGATCGACTCGCCGGAGGGCCAGAAGGTCGCCGACTACTGGCAGGGCCTCACCGATGCCGGCTACATCAGCCCGGCCCCCATGTGGGACCAGTCCTGGTACACCGGCCTCGGCGACGGATCGATCGCGACCCACGTCGGCGCGGTCTGGATCGCGGGCGTGCTCAAGGGCAGCGCACCCGACGGCGCGGGCAAGTGGGCCGTCGCGCCCATGCCGCAGTGGGAGGCGGGCGACGACAAGGTCGGCAACGTCGGCGGGTCGGCCACGGCCGTGCTGAAGGGCTGCGACGACCCCGCGGCCGCGTGGGACTTCGCCCACTTCATGAGCACCGACGCCGACACCTTCTCCGGGCTCGTCGAATCGGCGGCGCTCTACCCGGCGGCGACCGAGCTGCTGTCGCTGCCGGCGCTCACCGAGCCCGACCCCTACTTCGGCGATCAGGTCATCTTCGACGTCTTCGCCGAGGCCTCGCCGAACGTCACGACCGGCTGGACCTGGGGCCCGAACATGCCCGAGACCGTCGGCTTCCTCGACGACGGACTCGGCAAGGCCTGGTCGGCGCAGGGCGCCTTCGCCGACGCGCTGACGAGCACCCAGCAGCAGACCGTCGACGCGCTCGAGGCCCAGGGCCTCTCCGTGACGGAGTAGCTCCCCGAACGGGGCCGGGGCGGCGGGGGAACCCGCCCCGGCCCTCGCCTCGAACGCCATCCGCCATCGCACCCACCCAGGACGACATGGACACCTCATCGACCCGGGCGGTCACCACCGCCGACTTCGCCCGTCGCGGGCGCCCCGGCCTCGCCGGCCGCACCGCGCCGGAGACTCCTGCCCCGGGCGGGCGCGCGAGCCGACGCAGCGGCAACCGCTGGCGCACCCCGCTGCTGTTCCTGCTGCCGTTCGGCGTGCTGTTCATCGCGATGTACGTCGTGCCGATCGCGTTCGCGTTCGTGCAGAGCCTCTTCACGCTCCAGCGCTCGGGCCTCGGACTCGAGGCGCCCACGCTCGAGTTCACCCCGCTGGCGAACTACGCGCGACTCATGGGCGACGCCGAGTTCATGTCGTCGCTCGGGCGGGTCGCCCTGTTCGGCATCGTGCAGGTGCCGGTCATGCTCGGACTCGCCCTGGGGCTCGCGCTCCTGCTCGACTCGAAGTCCGCTCGGGGCAAGGGGTTCTTCCGCCTCGCGGCCTTCCTGCCGTACGCCGTTCCCGGCGTCATCGCCGCGGTCATGTGGTCGTTCCTCTACTCGCCCGTCACGAGCCCGATCAACACGCTGCTCGAGCGGGCGGTCGGCAGTGGCATCCCCTTCTTCGCCCCCGAGATCGTGCTCTGGGCGGTCGCGAACATCGTGACCTGGGGCTGGACCGGCTACAACATGCTCATCATCTACTCGTCACTGCAGACGATCCCCGCCGAGACCATCGAAGCCGCCAGGCTCGACGGCGCCGGCGCGTTCCGCATCGCCTGGAGCATCAAGATCCCGATGGTGCGGCCGGCGCTCGTGCTCACCGCGGTCTTTTCGATCATCGGCTCGGCCCAGCTCTACAACGAGCCCAAGGTGCTGCAGACGATCTCGGGCGGCGCTATCAGCAACACCTTCACCCCGCTCATGGCGGCACAGGCGCAGGTCACCGCCCAGAACTACCCGTACGCCGCCGCGCAGTCGGTCGTGCTGGCCCTGCTCGTCGGCGTGCTCTCGTTCGCCTTCTTCAAGCTCACGAATCGAGGCGACCGATGAGCGCACCCACGCTGGCCTCGGCGACCAGACCGCCGCTGACCGATCGAGCGGATGCCGCCGGCCCGCGTCGCCCGCACCGCGACGCGAACCTCGCGAGCCGCCTGGGCGTCTTCGCCCTGCTCGGCGTCTCGGCGTTCTACTTCCTGATGCCCATCTGGTGGCTCGTCGTCGCGTCGACGAAGCCTGCCGGGCATCAGTTCTCGGAACCCGGCCTCTGGTTCGACGGCTTCGGGCTGTTCGACAACATCGCCCTGGTGTTCGCCGAGGCCGACGGCGTCTTCGGCCGATGGATGCTCAACAGCGTCTTCTACGCCGGAACCTCGGCGCTCATCGGCACGCTGCTGTCCGCCATGGCCGGCTACGCTCTCGCGAAGTACGAGTTCCGCGGCAGGGGAGCCGTGTTCGGCATCATTCTCGCGGCCGTGCTGATCCCGAAGGTCATGTTCACCCTTCCGCTCTTCCTCCTGTTCGACCAGGTGGGCCTGCTCAACACGCCGCTCGCCGTGCTGCTGCCGAGCGTCGTGAGCCCGTTCGGGGTGTACCTCGCACGGGTCTTCGCGGCGCAGTCGGTGCCCGACGAGCTCATCGAGGCGGGCCGCATCGACGGCGCGGGGGAGTTCCGCATCTTCTCGTCGATCAGCGTGCGCGTCATGTCGCCCGCTCTCGTGACGATCTTCCTCTTCCAGTTCGTCGAGGTCTGGAACAACTTCCTGCTGCCGTTGATGGTGTTGAACGACACGTCACTCCAGCCCGTGACGGTCGGCCTCGTGGGTTGGGCCGGCAGCAACGGCCAGGTGCCCGCGGGCACGGTCGTGGTGGCCGCGCTGCTCTCGGTCGTGCCACTCATCATCGCGTTCCTCGGCCTCCAGCGCTTCTGGCGAGCGGGTCTCACGGCGGGGGCCGTCAAGTGACGGCGCCCCTGACGGTCGACGGCGCGGCGATCGCGGCCGATGCGACCGCGGCGTCGATGTCTGCACTGACCTTCGCCGACGGCCGATTCCTCCGCAACGGCGAGCCGCACCGCATCCTCTCGGGGTCGCTGCACTACTTCCGCGTGCACCCCGACCTGTGGCGCGACCGGCTCGAACGCCTCGTCGCGCTCGGGCTCAACACGGTCGACACCTACGTCGCCTGGAACTTCCACGAGCGCCGCCGCGGCGAGATCGACTTCACCGGGTGGCGCGACCTCGAGCGCTTCCTCGCGCTCGCCGCCGAGGTCGGGCTCGACGCGATCGTGCGGCCGGGCCCGTACATCTGCGCCGAATGGGACAACGGCGGGTTCCCGGCCTGGCTCACGGGCACCGCGGGCATCGGCCTGCGGTCCAGCGACCCCGTCTACCTCGATGCGGTCGATGTCTGGTTCGACGAACTGCTCCCGCGGATCGTGCCGTTGCAGGCCGGCCGAGGCGGGCCGATCGTCGCGGTGCAGCTCGAGAACGAGTACGGCAGCTACGGCGACGACGCCGACCACCTCGCCTGGATGCACGAGCGCCTCCTCGCCGGGGGCGTCACCGAGCTCGTCTACACGGCCGACGGGCCGACGGACCTCATGCAGGACGGCGGCAGCGTGCCCGGCCTCCTCGCCACCGCGACCTTCGGCTCCCGCGCCGGCCAAGCGGCATCCCTGCTCCGCGATCGGCGTCGCGGCGAGCCGTTCATGTGCGCCGAGCTCTGGAACGGCTGGTTCGACCACTGGGGCGATCCGCACCACGTGCGCGCGCCCGAGGGCGCCGCCGGGGTCGTGGCCGACATCCTCGCCGAGGGCGGTTCGGTGAGCCTCTACATGGCGCACGGCGGCACCAACTTCGGCCTCTGGTCGGGTGCGAACCACGACGGCGCCAGGCTTCAGCCGACGCAGACGAGCTACGACTCGCACGCACCGATCGCCGAGAACGGCGCGGTCACCGAGAAGTTCCGCCGCATCCGCGACGTGATCCGGGATGCCACGGGGAGCGCGCCCCCTGAAGCGCCACGCACCCCGCCGATCCTGCCCGCGGCGAGCCTGCCGCTCCGCCGGGGGCGAGACCTGCTCGACGTGCTGCGCGGTCTCGGCGAACCCGTGCGCCGCGCCGTGCCGCCGACCTTCGAGGACCTCGGCCTCGACGCGGGGCTCGTGCTCTACGAGGCGCGGCCCATCGTGCCGCGCGGCGGCGCCACGCTCACCATCCGGCGCCTCCGCGACCGCGCGACCGTGTTCGTCGACGGCGTCCGCGTCGCCGTGCTCGATGCCGAGCAGGCGGCCGTCGGCGTGCGGCTCGAGGGCTCCGGCGAGCCGGTCGTGCTCGAGATCCTCGTCGAGAACCAGGGGCGCATCAACTACGGTCCGCTGCTCGGCGAGGGCAAGGGCATCCTCGGCGGCGTGCAGCTCGACCGGCGCCTCGTGCAGCGCTGGACGGCACGGGCGCTCCCGCTCGACGAGTGGGGCGAGGGGGAGCTCGCCGGGCTCGCCGAGGCGACCCTCCACGTCGACGAACCCGCCGACGCGTTCCTCGCGTTCCCGGGCTTCGGAAAGGGCTTCGTCTGGGTCAACGGGTTCCTGCTCGGCCGGTACTGGGAGATCGGCCCGCAGCAGACCTCCTACCTGCCCGCACCGCTGCTGCGAGCGGGCGACAACACGATCCACGTGCTCGAGCTCGAGCGCATGGGCGAAGCCGTCGAGCTGCGCGAGCACGCGGACCTCGGCCCCGAACAGGAGTACATCGAGACCTTCGACTGAACTGCGCCGTCGGCGCAGGTCGATGCACACGCGTCAACACGACGCGGGATTGGAGACGAAGATGCCTTCATCACGACCCCCTGGGCGCCGCTGGCGCCTCGGGCTGGGATGTGCGATCGCGGGAGCGGTGATCGCCCCGCTCGGCGCGATGCCGGTGCACGCCGATCCGTTGGCACCCGACGGCTACGCGGTAGCTGCAGCGGGAGCCACCTTCGACCTGCGCAGCCGCGACCTCTCGGTGACCGCTTCGGCGGGCTTCCCGCAGGTCGTCGCATACACCGACCGCGACACCGGGGCGAGCATGCGGGGCAACGACACGACCGTCACCTCGTTCACCGTCAACGGCACCGCCCAGCCGGTCGAGGTCGCGTCCCGCGTCGTCGACGGCGGGGTCGACTACGTGCTCACGCCGACCGCGCTCGCCGGGGTGTCGATCGAGGCGCGGCTGTCGGTCAAGCACAACGTCGTCACGATCGCCGTGACGAAGGTCACCGATCCGGACTCGGTGGTGAAGACGCTCCAGATCCCGAACCACCGGCTCGTGACCGTCTCCTCCGACGAGCCCGGTGCGGCGGTGGCCGCGGCGAACCTCTCGGTCGATCGCAACGTCTCGGGCGACGCGTTCATCCCCGTGACGGCCGAGACCCCGCTCGACGCAGCGCCGAAGGGGTCGAACGCGATCATCGCCAACACGGGAGAGCTCGCGGCGGCCTTCGCCACGAACGCGCTCTACGACCTGTCGTCGGGGCCCAGCTCGAAGGACTCCGGCAACTTCTGGCGCCAGGCGGTCGCCGCGGCCGACGGCGACGGCGTCGAGGTCGGCATCGCGAGCGGTCCGTGGCTCTACCGGGCCGCGCGATCGGATGCCGCCGAGGAACTGCCGTGGGTCAAGATCGCCATCACGCCCGATGCGAACGGCGACGACGTCGTCGACTGGCAGGACGGCGCGATCGCGATGCGCGACATCCGGATCGCCCCGAACAAGGGCGACGAGACGCCCGAGAACGTGATCACCCACATCCCGTTCAACTTCGCCTCGCAGGCCACGCACCCCTTCCTGCGCACGCTCGACGACGTCAAGCGCATCGCCCTGAACACCGACGGACTCGGCCAGGTGGCCATGCTCAAGGGCTACACGAGCGAGGGGCACGACTCCGCGAACACCGACTACGGCGACAACTTCAACGAGCGCGCAGGCGGACTCGACGAGCTCAACGCGGCGGTGAAGGCCGGCGCGAAGTGGAACGCGTCGTTCGGCGTGCACCTGAACGCGACCGAGATCTACCCCGAGGCGAACTCCTTCGACGACGAGATCGCCGAGGAGACGAAGAAGGGCTGGAACTGGCTCGACCAGTCGTACTACATGGACCAGCGCCACGACATCGTCTCGGGCGAGCTCGACGAGCGCATCGGCGAACTCGCCGACGCCACGCACGGCAACCTCGACTTCGCCTACATCGACGTCTACTACGAGCACGGCTGGCTCGCGCAGAAGCTGCAGGACTCGCTCGTCGAGCACGGCTTCCGCGTCGGGTCCGAGTGGGCCGACAAGCTCGCCGAGAACAACACGTGGTCGCACTGGGCCAACGACGAGAACTACGGCGGTTCCAGCAACAAGGGCGTGAACTCGCAGATCCTGCGCTTCGTGAACAACACGCAGTCGGATGTCTGGAACCCCGACGTGAAGCTCGGCACCAGCCACATCGTCGAGTTCGAGGGCTGGACGGGGCAGAACAACTTCGATGCGTTCCTCGACAACGTGTGGGCCGCCAACGTGCCGACGAAGTTCCTCCAGCACCACGAGATCATGCGCTGGACCGGCGACCGCATCGACCTCGCCGACGGCGTGAGCGTCACCGGCACGACCGCGGCCGACCGTACGATCACGGTCGACGGCGACGAGGTGCTGCGCGGCGACACCTACCTGCTCCCGTGGTCGTCGAAGGGCTCCGGCAAGAAGGCCGACAAGCTCTACCACGTGAACCCCGCGGGCGGCTCGACCACCTGGCAGCTCACCGACGACTTCGCCAAGGCGAAGAGCCTGCGGCTGTACGCGCTGGGCGATGCCGGGCGCACGAAGGTCGCCGACCTCCCGGTCGTCGGCGGCGCGGTCACGATCGACACCGTCGCGGGCGAGCGGTACGTGCTCGCAGCGAGCACGGGGTCGGGAGCCGCGTCCGCACTGCCCAAGAAGACCGACTTCGGTCAGGGCACCGACCTCGAGGACCCGGGCTTCAACGGCGCCGACCTCGACGCATGGTCGCCGAAGGGCGCCGTCACCGTCGAACGCGACGACCGCGGCCGCCGCTCGGCCGTGCTCGGCGCGGGCGAGGCCTCGATCGGGCAGCGCCTCGGCGAACTCGCACCCGGCACCTACGCGGTCTCGGCCGACGTCGGCATCACTCCCGGTGCGACTCGTGCGACGACCATCGCGGTCGACGTCAAGAAGGGCGACGGAGCGGATGCCTCGACCTCGGTCGACAGCTCAGGCGCGATCAACCAGGTCGGCGCCGACGAGTGGCGCGACACGACCATGCAGCGCCTGCGCACCTACGTGACCGTCACCGACGACACGCGGCCCACGCTCACGATCTCGGCGGGCGAGGGCGATGCCCCCGTACGCGTCGACAACGTGCGGGTCGTCGCGACCGACGACCCGACGCCGGGCGACGGGGTGCTCGTGTCCGAGGACTTCGAGCGGGTCGACCAGGGCTGGGGTCCGTTCTTCAAGGGCGACGCGGGTGGGGCGACCGACCCCCGCACGCACATCGCGAAGCGCAACGAGCCGTACACCCAGCAGGGCTGGAACGGCCGCGCGTTCGACATGGTGCTGAACGGCGACTACTCGCTCATGGCGCACGAGGAGAACCGTGGGCTCGTGTACCGCACGTCGGAGTACACCGTCCCGTTCGAGGCGGGTCACCGCTACCGCGTGTCGTTCGACTACCAGAGCGGCGTGGCGGGCGCCTACCAGTTCGTCACGGGCGCCGACCAGATCGTGGGCGGTGCCGCGAAGACGGTCGAGTTCGCCGCGATCCCGTTCGGGCAGCAGCTCGAGACGGCCGAGTTCGTGCACGAGTTCGACGCCGGCTCCTGCGGCGACGCGTTCGTCGGGCTCCGGCGCACGGCCGTCGGCGGTACCGGGTCCGACCTGATCCTCGACGACCTCCGCATCGAGGATCTCGGCGAGAGCGAGCAGCCGGGCGCCTGCGCCCAACTCGCCCTGGCGGGCCCAGGCAGCGGCGTCGTCCCGGGCGAGGCGAACACGTTCACGACGACGTTCACCAACCACGAGGCCGAGGCCGCCACGTCGGTGACCACCGAGCTCGAGGTGCCCGAGGGCTGGAAGGCCGAGCCCGTCGGTTCCGCCGCGAACGCATCGGTCGCACCGGGCGCGAACGCCAAGACGACGTGGAAGGTCACGGCGCCTGCGGGCCTCGAGCCCGGCACGTTCGAGGTGTCGGCGGTCACGTCGTACGCGGTCTCCGACGGCGCACGTTCGGTCGCGGCATCCGTCTCGGTCCCGACCCTGCCTGCGGGCCTGATCCCGCAGTCGCGTCTCTCGGTCGCCGGCGTGAGCGACAGCGAGCCCGGCACCGGCGACGGCAGCGCACGCGCCGCGATCGACGGCAACCCGGCGACCATGTGGCACTCCGCCTGGTCGCAGGCGAACCCCGACACCCCGTTCCCGCACTGGATCTCGCTCGACCTCGGCGACGCCTACCGCGTCGACGGATTCGACTACCAGGTGCGTCGCGGCAACGGGTCGATCAAGCAGTACGAGCTGTACGTGAGTACCGACGGCGCGAACTGGGGCACGCCGGTCTCCGCCGGGAACTTCGCGAGCACGGCCGAGGCGCAGCACCTCTCGTTCCCTGCGACGAGCGCTCGGTACGTCAAGCTCGTCGGCCTCAGCTCGATCAACGGCGCGGTCTTCGGCGGCGCGAACGAGCTGAACGTCTGGGGCAGCCGCGAGGCCGCGCCCACGCCGCTCCCGAAGAACTCGATGGCCATCGCATCCGTCGATTCCGAGGAGATCGAGGCTGAGGACGGCGCCGCCGCGAACGTGCTCGACGGCGATGCGGCGACCTACTGGCACACGCAGTGGCTCGGCGGCTCGCCCGGCTTCCCGCACCACGTCGCGGTCGACCTCGGTGGGGCGCACGACCTGCGCGGCATCTCGATCCAGCAGCGACCGGGCGCCGAGCCCAACGGCCGCATCAAGGGCTACGAGGTGTACGTGAGCACCGACGGCGAGGATTGGGGCACCCCGGTCGCCTCCGGGCAGCTCGCGTCGACGAACGCGGCGCAGTCGGTGATGTTCACGAGCACAGTCGGGGGACGGTTCGTCAAGGTCGTCGCGACGAGCTCGCACAACGGGCAGCCGTGGGCCGCGATCGGCGAGCTGGAGTTCTTCGGCGCCGAGTGACGACGAGACCGGTGCCGGGGCGGGTGGAGCCGCCCCGGCACTGCACCGCGAATGCCCCCGCGATCCTCACCGCGGGGGCATTCGTCGTCGAACGGGAATCGGCGGCCCGGCTCGCGGCGGGTGGACACGCGGCGATGGGCGGTCGGATGCCCCGTCGGCAGCAGGCGGCCGCGGGCGATCGGATGCCGCGGGCTAGCGCAGCTCGTCGGTGCGCACGCCGAACACGGCCTCGAGCCCGTCGATCCAGGCGCGCTGGTCGCCCGCCCGGGCGTACTCGCGTGCGCGGACCATGGGCGTGTGCAGCAGCACGCCCGCCATGTGGCGCAGGGCGGCCTCGACCCGTTCGTCGGCGTCGTCGTCGCCCGTGCTGCGGGACTGCGCCCGGGCGATCTCGGCGTCGAGCACCTGCTGCACGTGGCCGCGGAGCGCGACGACCGAGGGCGTCAGGTCGAGTTCCTCGCCGACCGCGCCGAAGTTGCGTGCCGCACGGTCGACCATAACGCGGGCCTCGTCGGTCGAGCTGAGCTCTTCGAGGGGTGCGTGCCTGCGGATCGTCTCGAGGTCGAGCAGCTCGACGCCGTCGACCTCGACCACGTCGGTGGCCACGTTGCGCGGCATGCCGAGGTCGATGACGAGCTGGCGGGCATCCTGCGCGGCTTCGGGCACCGGGCACCAGGCGCGGAACTCCGCGAGCACGGGCGATGCGGCGGCCTCGGGTGCCGCGTGCGACGAGGCGAGCGTCGCGCGGCCGCCTTCGAGGAGCATGCGGTCGACGACATGATGGTCGGCGGTCGTGCACGTGATGACCACGTCGGCGGCCGCGGCGGCGACGGCGTACCCGGCATGCGACACGGCCGTGATGTCGTGCCCGGCGGCGAACTTCGCGGCCCGGCCCGAGGGCGAGTACACGCGCACGTCGGTCGCACCGCGGTCGCGGAGCGCCGCGAGCGTCGCGCCCGCGTACTGGCCCGTGCCCACGAGGAGCACGCGAGCGGCCGACCAGTCGGCGACGCGGCTCGACGCGAGTTCGAGCGCGAGGCGCACGAGCGAGCGGCCGGCACCGCCGATGCCCGTCGCGTTCTTGACGCGGCGGGAGGTCTGCGAGGCACGCTGGAAGAGGCGTTCGAGCTCGGGCGTCGTGGTGCCCTCGGCCCGGGCCTGCTCGAGCGAGCGTCGCACCTGCCCGGCGATCTCGCCCTCGCCGACGACGACGGACTCGAGGCCGGAGGCGACCGAGAAGAGGTGGCCGGCGACGGCGTTGCCGTGCACGAAGCCGAACGTGGTGCGCAGGTCCCGGGCGTCGAGCCCGGCGACCGCGCCGACGGCGCGGACCGCCTCGTGCACCGCCTCGACGGGAGACGAGCCCTCGGGTGCCGCGAGGTCGAGGTACGCCTCGAAGCGGTTGCAGGTGGAGATGACGACCGCGCCCTGCAGGGCGTCGTGGCCGTCGAGGATGCGCGGGGCCGCCAGTTCGGAGCTCGCCGAAAGACGCTCGAGCATGTCGAACCCGGCGTTCTTGTGGCTCGCGGTGAGACAGATGAGCACGCGGAGATTCTACCCGCACCCGCATGTGGGTCGGCCCGGTGCTGCCACTGAGCCGGTCACCCCCGGTGCGCGGCCAGCATCTCGGCCGAGATCACGGGGATCGGCGCCGTCAGCGGCGGCACCTCGAGGCCCTCGGCCGCGAGGGCGGTGCGGTGCCGCGCCTTCCAGTCGCGCACGATCGCGAAGAATGCGGCATCCGACAGTGCGTAGCGCCCGAGGCCCGGAGCGGCGAACACGACGGGAACCTCGACGCTGTTCTTGTGGCGGCGCACGCGCAGCACGAGCACCGACACGACGGTCGAGCCCATGACGACCGAATCGGCACGGATGTTGCGCACCTCGCGCCACGGGTAGGCGTCGACCTTGCGGGGTCGGCGGTGCCCGCCGTCCCAGAAGGCGACGCCGAGGTCGTCGACCGCGACGGTGTAGCGCCGGCTCAGGCGGACGGCCGCGGCGTCGTCGAGGCGGAGCTCGTTCATGCGGGCCACGAGCGAGGAGGTGCGGATGCCGCACGCGGGCGCCGTGCCGAACGACTGCGCGAGCGCGGTGCTGCGCGCCCGGCTGCGCGCAGCCCGTGCGAGGGCGACGATCGCGCACACGACGGCCGTGATCGCCGCAGCCGCGCCGACGACGAGCGGAAGCCGGTCGGGGGTCGCGACGGGCGGCAGCTCGGACAGGAGCCGACCGACCGTGGGGGACGCCGCGACGAGCGCGGCCACCACGAGCACGGCGGCGATGGCGACGAGCACGGTGAGGCTCGTGCGATGGCGGGCGTCGGCGTTCATCTGCGGACTCCGAAGGGGATTCGGCCCGGGGTGGACGACGTGCCCTGCCCGACGGCCTCGGCACGACGCGGCCGCGGTTTCGACGCACCGAGGCGTCGGACCGCGCGACCGGAGATCGGCGCAGGGGACAGCGGGGGGATTTCGAGCAGGGACACGTCGTCGAATACTCCGTGGGGGGCGGAGGCACGCCACCTAGGGCGCGTCGTCGTGCGAGGGGGCGCACAACGGGACCGACTGTAGCGCTGATCAGCACCCGAATGTAAGGGGCATGTACGAACCTGTGGACAACCCGCCGAATTTGCTCGGATGAGCACGCGGCGTCCGCGCGCTCGGCGCCGGGTCCGCCTCACAGGCGGATACGCGACAATGTGACCCGTGATCCTCTCCGCGCAGCATCCCCTGTCCGCCGGCCTCACGGGCGACTCGCGCCTCGTGCGTGCGTATCGCGGAGAGCGCGCCGACACGACGCCCGTGTGGTTCATGCGACAGGCCGGCCGCTCGCTGCCCGAGTACCGCGACCTCCGTGTCGGCACGCGCATGCTCGACGCGTGCCTCGACCCCGCGATGGCGAGCGAGATCACGCTGCAGCCGGTGCGCCGCCACGAGGTCGACGCCGGCATCTTCTTCAGCGACATCGTCGTGCCGCTCAAGCTCGTCGGCGTCGACGTCGAGATCCAGCCGGGCCGCGGCCCGGTCTTCGGCCGCGGGTATGCGGACGCCGCGGGCGTGGCCGAGCTGACGGCGATCGACCCTGCACGGCTCGACGAGGCATCCGCCCCGATCACCGAGGCCGTGCAGCGCACGATCGCCGAGCTGAACACGACCGACAACGGCTCGGGCACCGCGACCCCGCTCATCGGCTTCGCAGGCGCGCCGTTCACGCTCGCCGCGTACCTCGCAGAGGGCGGCCCCTCGAAGGACCACCTCGCCGCCCGCACGCTCATGCACGCCGACCCGGGTGCGTGGCGCGCGCTCATGGAGTGGACGGCCGAGCTCACGGGCCGGTTCCTCCGCACCCAGGTGCTGGCCGGGGCATCCGCCGCCCAGCTCTTCGACTCGTGGGCGGGCGCGCTCTCGCTCGCCGACTACGAGACCCACGTCGCGCCGGCCTCGGCGAAGGCGCTGGCGCACGTGCACGACCTCTCGTACGAGGTGACTGATGCCGCGGGCGCGCGCACGACGCGTGACGTGCCCGTCGTGCACTTCGGCGTCGGCACGGGCGAGCTGCTCGGCGCGATGCACGGCATCGGAGTGGACGCCGTCGGCGTCGACTACCGGGTGCCGCTGGATGTCGCCGTCGAGCGCATCGGCGAGGGCGTGCCCCTGCAGGGCAACCTCGACCCGGCCCTGCTCGCGGCCCCGTGGCCGGTGCTCGAGGCCGCGGTGCGCGACGTGCTGCGACGGGGCACCGGCGCCCCGGCCCACGTCTTCAACCTCGGGCACGGCGTGCCGCCCGAGACCGACCCGACCGTGCTCACGCGCGTGGTCGAGCTCGTGCACGAGGCCGGAGCATGAGCGTTCGGGATGCGACCGACGGGGGCGTGGCGCTCGAGCGGCGCACCGCCGACGTCGTCGTGGTCGGCGGCGGGGTCGCGGGCCTCGTCGGTGCGCTGGAGTGCGCGAAGATCGGCCTGAAGGTCGTGCTGCTCGAGCGCCGCGACGTGCTCGGCGGCTGCGTCGGCCGCATCGAGCTCGACGGACTCCCGATCGACTCGGGCGCCGAGTCGTTCGCGACCCGCGGGGGAGCGGTCGCCGAGCTCATCGCCGACCTCGGGCTCTCGGAGTCGGTGGTCTCGCCGAATCCCGCCGGCGCGTGGCTCGTGTGGCCGGTCGAGGGCAAGCGCGGAACGCAGGCAGGGCTCGACGCTGCGCCGCTGCCGAAGACCGGCATGCTGGGCATCCCCGCGAACCCGCTCGGCGACGACGTGCGCCGCATCATCGGCTGGGGCGGCGCGAGCCGCGCCTACCTCGACCGCCTGAAGCCGATCCTCACCATCGGCCGGGCGCACAGCCTGGGCAAGCTGGTTCGCGAACGCATGGGCGAGGCCGTGCTCGACCGCCTCGTGACGCCCATCTCGGCGGGCGTCTACTCGACGAACCCCGACGACCTCGACCTCGACGTCGTCGCCCCCGGCCTGAACGAGGCGATGAGCCGCACGGGCTCGCTCTCGGGCGGCGTCGGCCAACTGCTCGAGGAACGCAAGGCCGGCGGCGCCGTGCAGGGCCTCGACGGCGGGATGCACACGCTCGTCGATGCGCTGCTCGCGCAGCTCGAGCGCTTCGGCGCCGAGGTCGTGACGAGCGCCGAGGTGACCGCGATCGAACGCACCGACGACGGGTGGCGCGCCACCGCATCGGTGGCCGGCGAGACGGATGCAGCCGCGACGGCGGCGCCGGCCGCCCCCCCGACCGCGCTCGTCGTCGACTCCCGGTTCGCGCTGCTCGCGTCTCCCGCGGAGGCGTCGCGCCGCCTGCTCGTCGAGGCGGTCGAGGGGTGGGCGGATGTCAGGGCGTGGCCGTCGGCGGCATCCGTCGAGATCGTGACGCTCGTGCTCGATGCGCCGGCGCTCGACACCGCGCCTCGCGGCACCGGGGTGCTCGTCGCCGCGGGAACCCCCGGGGTGACCGCGAAGGCGCTCACCCACTCGACCGCGAAGTGGTCGTGGCTCGCCGAGCGCGCGGGCGGTCGCCACGTCGTCCGGCTCTCGTACGGGCGCGCCGGCGAGGCGAACCCGCTCGACGGCCTGAGCGACGACGAGGTGCGGGCGACCGCGCTCGCCGACGCGTCCGCACTGCTCGGCGTCGGGCTCGACGGCACGGCCGTCCGCGCCCTCGGACGCGCGAGCTGGCGCGATGCCCTGTCGCAGGCGACCATCGGCCAACGCGATCGGGTCCGCGACCTCCAGAACGCCCTCGCGGCGGAGCCCGGCATCGAGGTGACGGGCTCGTGGGTCGCCGGAACCGGGCTCGCCTCGGTCGTGCCGGACGCGATCGCCGCTGCGGGCCGCATCCGCCACCTGGCCGTCGACGCCTCTGCCGGCGGTGCCGGCGACATCCCGCCCGGGCCCTGACGGCCGGCCCTCCCCGAACGCATAGCCGCAACGGCATACTTTCCCGCGCAACCCCTTGCGCGAGACGTTGCGGGGTCTACGCTGGAATGACGTCGCGCAACGCGCAGGGGAATGGGGTGCACATGAAGGGCAAGGTCCTCTTCGTCGTCGGGCTCGGGGTCGGCTACGTGCTCGGCACGCGTGCCGGTCGAGAGCGATACGAGCAGATCAAGGGTGCCGCCGCGAGCGTGTGGAACACGCCCACCGTGCAGAAGGGCGTCGACTCGGCGAAGGACTTCGCCATGGCCCGCGTCGGCAGCGTGAGCGACACCGTGCTCGACCAGGTCAAGGCGTTCATCGGCAACGCCACCAAGGCGTCGGGCGCGTCGAAGCAAGACGTCCGCAGCGCAGCCGAGAGTGCGAAGCAGAACGTGTCGAAGGCCGCGTCCGCCGCACGCGACGCGGTCGACGAGACCGCTGCGAAGCTCGACGACGCGATCGACGAAGCCGCCGACGCCGCCGAGGCCTCGGCAGCCGCCGATGCGAAGCCGGCCGCGAAGCCGGCCCGCAAGCCCGCTCCGAAGCCGCGCACGGCGAAGTCCGGTTCCTGAGGCGGCAGCGACCATGCCAGCACCCACGAACGACGATCGGTCGCTCTTCCAGCTGATCGGCGAGCTGCCCGACACGGTGTCGACGCTCATCCGCGCCGAGATCGACCAGGTCAAGGCCGAGATCTCCTACAAGGTCAAGCACTTCGGCATCGGGGCGGGCCTCATCGCGGGCGCCGCCGTCGTCGGCGTGTTCCTGCTGTTCACGCTCATCACCGCCGCGATCTTCGCGTTCGCGCTCATCATGCCGGCGTGGGCCGCGGCGCTGACCGTCGGCGGCATCCTGCTGCTCATCATCGCGGTGCTCGTCTGGATCGCGATCGTCAACTTCCGGCGTGGCAGCGAGCCGCTCGAGTCCGTCGAGAGCCTGAAGGCCGACCTCGACGCGCTGAAGGGAACGGGTGACTATGACCGCCGCTGACGCATCGCGCGCCACCGCCCCGACGCCGTCGAAGCGCACCGAGAAGGAGCGCGAGCGCAACCTCAGCCGCGTGCAGGCGCGCGTCGCGTCCGAACGCGCTCGCGCCGACTTCGCCGAGACGCTGAACGCCCTCGAAGACAAGCTCAACCTGCCCAAGCAGGCCAAGCGAAAGACCGACGCCCTCAAGGCGAAGATCGATCGCATGGCCGACGAGCAGCCCGGAACGCTCCTCGCGGTCGCAGCCGGTGCGGTGGCCGCGATCGGCGTGGGCATCTGGCTGATCGTCCGCGCCGCCTCCTCCGACGACTGAACCGGTGAACGGCGATGAGCCGAGCGGATGCCGCGGCCGACGCCGCACGCAATGCCACCGCCGTCGATCGCGTGGCCGATGCGGTGCGCGACGACATCCTGAGCGGGCGCCTCGGGCCTGACGCGCCGCTGCGCGAGGAGGCCGCGGCGGCGCAGTACGCCGTCTCGCGGCATACCGTGCGCGCGGCGTTCCAGCGCCTCGCGAGCGAACGCCTCGCGGTGGCGCTGCCGTACCGCGGCGTGCGGGTGGCGGCGTTCGACCGCGAATCGATCCTCGCGCTGCACCAGTACCGTTCCGCGCTCGAGGTCGAGGCGATCCGCATCGCGTCCGAACGCCACGGACGATCCTGGCCCGACGCGGTGCTCGCCCCGGCGCGTGCGGCGCTCGGCCGCTTCGCGGAGTGCACCGACTGGGTCGACGCCGAACGGGTGCACCTCGACCTGCACCGGGCGCTCGTCGCGGCATCCGAGAGCCCGCGCATCATCGAGGCCCACGCCGCGATCGGCAGCGAGATCCTGCTCTTCCTGCTGCACGTGCGCCCGCACTACACGCTCGAGACGCTCATCGCCGAGCATCGCGTGCTCATCGACGAGGTGCAGTCGCGGGGACCCGACGCGATCCGCGAGCACCTCGCGCACTCCTACGGACTGCTCAGCGAGCCGTGACGGGCGATGCGCCGCCGGTCGCCCGAGACGGTGGCCGCGGCATCCGCGCTCCTGACCAGTTTTTGGCCGATGACGCCGAAAGGGGGAGACTAGGAGCATGTCATCCCCCGCTGCCGAAGCGGCAGCCGACGCGCTCCAGACCGATTCCGACGCCGAGCAGTCTCCGGTGGGTTATACGGTGTTCGCGGTGCTCCGCCGCGACCCCGCACGCCCCGACGACCTCGACGGGCACGATGTCCCTCGCTTCGTCGAGGAACTCGACGGCATGATCGCCCTCGTCGAGGAGGAGGGCGTGACCGTTCGCGGCATCTACGACGTCTCGGGCCTCCGCGCCGACGCCGACGTGATGCTGTGGCTGCACGGCGACACCGCCGAGGGGCTGCAGTGGGCGCTGCGCGAACTGCGCCGCTCGCGGCTCCTGCGCGCCCTGCTGCCCACGTGGAACGCCATGGGCGTGCACCGCGATGCCGAGTTCAACAAGGCGCACGTGCCCGGGTTCCTTCGCGGCATCGAGCCGAAGGACTGGCTCACGGTCTACCCGTTCGTGCGCAGCTACGAGTGGTACCTGCTCGACCCGGCCGAACGCGGCCGCATGCTCGCCGAGCATGGCCGCAAGGGCGCCGCCTTCACGGGCGTCATCGCCAACACGGTGTCGTCGTTCGCACTCGGCGACTACGAGTGGCTGCTGCCGCTCGAGGCCGACGACCTCACCGACCTCGTCGACCTCATGCGCGACCTGCGCGCCACCGACGCACGTCGCCACGTGCGTGAAGAGGTGCCGTTCTACACCGGACGCCGCATCTCGACCGCCGAGCTCGTGGAGGTGCTGCAGTAATGGCCGCCGTGAACCTCGGTTCGACGGGCGGTTCGGCCGACGCCGGAGCCGCGACCACGCCGACCCGTGGCCGCAAGCCGGCGCCCGCGGCATCCGCCCCGTGCGCGGTCGGTGCGATCGTGCCGGGCGCGACCCGCGCAGCCCAGAGCGGCGCCGAGCACGTGACCGAGCCCGTCGCGTACGACGCGATCCTGCTCGCCGGCTTCGGCGGGCCCGAGGGCCAAGACGACGTGATCCCGTTCCTGCGCAACGTCACGAGCGGGCGAGGCATCCCCGACGAGCGCCTCGAAGAGGTCGCGCACCACTACCGCCACTTCGGCGGCACCAGCCCCATCAACGAGCAGAACCGCGTGCTGAAGGCCGCCCTCGAGGCCGAGCTCGCGAGCCGCGGCATCGACCTGCCCGTGCTCTGGGGCAACCGCAACTGGGACCCGTACCTCAACGACGCGCTCGGCGAGGCGAAGGCGGCCGGCTACACGAAGCTCATCGCGATCGCGACGAGCGCGTACAGCTCGTACTCGAGCTGCCGGCAGTACCGCGAGGACTTCGCAGACGCCCTCGAGGACACGCAGCTCGGCGACGTCATCGAGATCGACAAGGTGCGCCAGTTCTTCGACCACCCCGGCTTCGTCACCCCGTTCACCGAGGGTGTGCGTGACGGCATCGCCGGCCTGCTGGCCGAGAACCCGGGCCTCGAGCGTTCCGAGATCGAGGTGCTCTTCGCCACGCACTCCATTCCGTCGACCGATGCGGCGAAGTCCGGCCCCGCCGAGCGCGGGTTCGGCGAGGGCGGCGCCTACGCCGCGCAGCACCGCGCCGTGGCCGAGGTCGTCATGCGCGACGCCGCTGCGACCGACGTGCCGTGGCAGCTCGTCTACCAGTCGCGCTCGGGGCCGCCCTCGATGCCCTGGCTCGAGCCCGACATCAACGATGCGATCGAGGAGCTGCCCGCCGCCGGTCGCAAGGCCGTCGTCATCGTGCCGCTCGGATTCGTGAGCGACCACATGGAGGTGCTCTGGGACCTCGACAACGAGGCCATCGAGACGGCAGGCGAGCACGGCCTCGCGGCCGTCCGCGTGCCGACGCCCGGAACGCACCCCGCCTACGTCGCGGGCCTCGTCGACCTCGTGCTCGAGCGCGTGAACGGCACGCCCGTCGCCGAACGTCCGGCCCTCACCGAGCTCGGCCCCTGGTACGACGTGTGCCGCCCCGGCTGCTGCGAGAACGTGCGCCTCGGGTTCCGTCCGGCGCTCGCTGGGATCGCGCCGTGAGCGGCGTGATCCGCGTCGGCACCCGGGCGAGCGCGCTCGCGATGGCGCAGACGAAGCAGATCGCCGAACGACTCGGCGCCGCGGCGAAGGCCGAGATCGAGCTCGTTCCCGTCACGACCGAGGGCGACACCTCGCGGGCGTCGCTCGCGTCGCTCGGCGGCACGGGCGTGTTCGTCACCGCCCTCCGCGACGCGCTGCTCGCCGACAGGTGCGACGTGGTCGTGCACTCCATGAAGGACCTCCCGACCGCCGACCACGAGGGTCTGCGCCTCGGCGCCGTGCCCAAGCGGGCCGATGCCCGCGACGCGCTGTGCGCTCGCGACGGCCTGACGCTCGCAGAGCTGCCCGAGGGCGCCCGCGTCGGCACCGGCTCGCCGCGCCGGATCGCGCAACTGCTCGAGGTGCGACCCGATCTCGAGGTGCTCGACATCCGCGGCAACGTCGACACCCGCCTGGGCAAGGTCGAGTCGGGCGAGCTCGACGCCGTGCTGCTCGCGGCCGCCGGCCTCGGCCGCCTCGGTCGATCGGATGCCGCGACCGAGCTCTTCGCGCTCGACGAGTGGCCCACGGCCGCGGCGCAGGGAGCGCTCGCGATCGAGGTGCGACGCGAGCGCGCCGGCCGTTCGCTCGAGCAGGCGCTCGAGGCGATCGACCACCGCACCACACGTGCCACCGCCCTCGCAGAGCGACTCGTGCTGGCCGGCCTCGAGGCCGGATGCGCGGCGCCGGTCGGCGTGACCGCGTTCCTCGAGGACGAACTTCTGTTCCTCAGCGCGAGCGTGTACAGTGCCGACGGGGCCCGGCGCATCACGAGTTCGCATGCCGCGACCCCCGAGAGCCGTTCGGCCGCAGATCTGGCGGAGGCGGCTCGCGATGTCGCCGATCGCGCCGTCGCAGAACTCCTCGGCAACGGTGCCGCTGACTTGGCTGCTGCTGCTCCGGAGGTATCGTGACCGAATTCGAACCCGTCACCGGGGTCATCGGGCTCCCCTCGCACAGCGGCAAGCCGTTGGCCGGGTGGCGAGTGCTGGTGCCCCGTGGTGGCCCCTGGGGCGACGGCGTCGCCGGGGCGCTGCGCGCCCGCGGCGCGACGCCCCTCATCGCGCCGCTCATCAATTTCGCGCCGACCGACGACCAGCCCGCGCTCGAGGCGGCCCTCGCGAAGCTCGCCGACGGCGGCTTCGACTGGCTGACCCTCACGAGCGCCACCACGGTCGACGTGCTCTCGTCGTACCACGCCGTCATTCCGGAGACCACGAGGGTCGCCGCCGTCGGTGAGACGACCGCGGCCGCCCTCGTGGCCGCCGGATACCAGGTCGACATCGTGCCCTCCGAAGACAACTCGGCCAAGGGCCTGCTCGAGGAGTGGGACGCCGCCACCGGCGGCGCCAAGGGCCTGCGCGTGCTCGCGCTCCGCTCGGCGATCGCCAAGCAGGTGCTCTCGATCGGCCTCGCCGACGCCGGGCACTCCGTCGAGGCCGTCGTCGCCTACCGCACGGTCGGCGTGCCGGTCGCGCAGAAGGTCGTCGACGACGTGCGCGCGGGTCGGGTCAACGCCGTGCTCGTGACCTCGGGCAGCGTCGCCGAGCAGGTGCAGGAGCAGCTCGGGCCCATTCCCGAGTCGATCCTCGTCGCGGCCATCGGCCCGCAGACGCAGCGCGATGCGGCCGAGCTCGGCCTTCGTGTCGACGTCGTGGCCCGCGAGCGCAGTGCGGAGTCGCTCATCGAGGCGGTCGTCGACGCTGCGACGGCGCACGCCTGACGTCTGACGGCGCACGCCTGGCGGCTGGCGTCTGACGCCTGACACCTGACGGCACCCGCCTGACGCCTCGCCGCTGCCCGGCCGCGGCCGGAAGCATCGGCATCGTGGCGTGGCATCCGGAACTCAGGCAGACGCGGGCTGCTCAGGCCGGAATCCGCGAGCTCGGCCTGAGGCGCCGCCGGTTGCCTGACGCGCGGCCGACGGCTCGGCGGCCCGCGAGGCGTCGTGCGTCAGGCGGACGCCGACGTGTCGCCCGCCTTCGCCACGATGCCGCGCATGACCGACCAGTAGGCGACCGGCGCGATGCGCGTCACGAGGTCCGTGAGGCGCGCGTCGCGGCCGATGAACACGCGCGGACGGCGGCGCTCGATGCCGTCGACGATGCGCTCGGCGGCCTGCACGGGCGTCGTGCGGTACAGCGCCGACTGGGCGCTCGCGGCCCGCGCGGCGACATCCGGGGGCACGGATGCCGCGACCCGCGCATGGTGGATGATGCCGGTCCGCACGCCGCCGGGATACACGGCCGACACCGAGACATCCGTTGTCTCGAGCTCGTGTCGCAGCGCGTCGGTGAACCCGCGCACCGCGAACTTCGAGGTCACGTAGGGCACGCGGCCGGCGGGGGCGCCGAGCGCGTAGAGGCTCGCGACGTTCGCGATGTGCGCGGCAGGGCGTTCGCGCAGCCCGGGCAGGAACGCCTGAACCATCGCGACGGTGCCCCAGAGGTTGATGTCGACGACCCAGCGGAATTCCTCGAGCGTGAGCTGCTCGAACCGGCCGAGCATCGAGACGCCCGCGCAGTTGAGCAGTACGTCGACGTGGCCGTGGGCGGCGAGCACCTCGGCGGGCAGTGCGGAGATCGCGTCGAGGTCGGCCAGGTCGAGCACATGGGTGGTGACAAGCAGACTCGCGGATGCCGCGTCGCCCCGAAGTTCGGCGGCCAGGCGTTCGAGCGCCTCGCCGTTGCGGTCGACGAGCGCGAGGTGCGCGCCGCGGGCGGCGAGGAGTCTCGCGGACTCGAGTCCCATGCCGCTTGCCGCGCCGGTCACGACGGCGACGGCGCCGTGCAGTTCGAGCCGCGCACGTGCGTGCTGGCGTCGTGCCTGCTGACGTCGGGCGGGCTCGGCGGTCGTGGGGGAGCGGTGCATCTCGGGCTTCCTGCTGCCGCGGCATCCGTCGCCCGACTCGCCGGGCGAAGCTATCACGGGCTCTCGGAACCCTCGCAATCAGGGCGACGTAGGCTGTTCGGGTGACTTCCACGCCTGCCCCCCGCATCCGCCCGCGGCGCCTCCGCGAGACGCCGGCCCTGCGCCGCCTCGTGTCGGAGACCCGCCTCGATCCGGCCGACCTCGTGCTGCCCGTGTTCGTGCGCGAGGGGGCGAGTGCGCCCGTTCCGATCGCATCGATGCCCGGGGTCGTGCAGCACACGCTCGAGAGCCTCCCGCAGGCGGTGACGGATGCCGCGGCCGCGGGCATCGGCGGCGTGATGCTGTTCGGCGTGCCAGAGGTGCGCGACGCCCGCGGATCGGGTGCGACCGACCCCGACGGCATCCTGAATGTCGCGACGCGCGTCGCGGTCGAGGCGGCCGCGGGTTCGCTCGTGGTGCAGACCGACCTCTGCCTCGACGAGTTCACCGATCACGGTCACTGCGGCGTGCTCGACGACCAGGGCCGCGTCGACAACGACGCGACGCTCGAGCGGTACGTCGCGATGGCGCTCGAGCAGGCGCGGGCGGGCTCCGAGCTCCTGGGCCTCAGCGGCATGATGGACGGCCAGGTCGCCGCGGTGCGCGAGGCGCTCGACGAGGGCGGTCACTCGCACACGGCGATCCTCGCGTACTCGGCGAAGTACGCCTCGGCGTTCTACGGACCGTTCCGTGACGCGGTCGAGTCGACGCTCGAGGGCGACCGCCGTTCGTACCAGCTCGATCCGGGTAACCGTCGTGAGGGGTTGCGCGAGGCCCTGCTCGACATCGAGGAGGGCGCCGACATCGTCATGGTCAAGCCCGCGGGCAGCTACCTCGACGTGCTCGCCGACGTGTCCGCGGCATCCGAGGTGCCCGTCTGGGCGTACCAGGTGTCGGGGGAGTACGCCATGATCGAGGCCGCTGCGGCCCACGGCTGGATCGACCGCAAGCGCGCCGTCGTCGAGTCGGTTCGCTCCATCAAGCGCGCCGGCGCCGACGTCGTGCTCACCTACTGGGCCGTCGAACTGGCCGACTGGATCCGCAAGGGAGACCTGGCATGACCGCCGCAACGACCGCCACCACCAACGCCGAACTCTTCGCACGTGCGCAGGCCGCGATCCCGGGCGGGGTCAACTCGCCGGTGCGGGCATTCCGCTCGGTCGGCGGCACGCCGCGATTCCTCGTGTCGGCCAAGGGCGCCTACGTCACCGACGTCGAGGGTCGCGAGTACGTCGACCTCGTGGCCGGCTGGGGTCCCGCGATCCTCGGTCACGCCGACGCGCGCGTGATCGAGGCGGTGACGGATGCCGCGGCCCGCGGTCTCTCGTTCGGCTCGTCCACGCCCGCCGAGACCGAGCTCGCCGAGCTCGTGGAGGCGCGCGTCGCGCCCGTCGAGAAGCTGCGACTCGTGAGCACGGGCACCGAGGCGACCATGAGCGCGATCCGGCTCGCCCGCGGATTCACCGGACGCGACCTGCTCGTGAAGTTCGCCGGGCACTACCACGGGCACTCCGACGGCCTGCTGGCCGAGGCCGGCTCGGGTCTCGCGACGTTCGCGTTGCCGGGTTCGGCCGGCGTGCCGGCCGACATCGCCGCGCTCACGCTCGTCGTTCCCTACAACGACCTCGATGCGCTGCGCGCGGTGTTCGCCGAGCACGGCGACCGCATCGCGGCCGTCATCGTCGAGGCCGCCGCGGCGAACATGGGCGTCGTGCCGCCGCTGCCCGGCTTCAACGCCGCGCTCGTCGAACTCGCGCACGCCAACGGCTCGCTCGTCATCAGCGACGAGGTGCTCACGGGCTTCCGCGTGTCGGCGGCCGGTTGGTGGGGCCTCGAGTCCGCCACCGAGCACGCCTACACCCCCGACCTCATGACGTTCGGAAAGGTCATCGGCGGCGGCATGCCCGTCGCCGCGCTCGGCGGTCGTGCCGAGATCATGCAGCAGCTCGCGCCGCTCGGTCCCGTGTACCAGGCCGGCACGCTCTCGGGTAATCCGGTCGCGGTCGCCGCGGGCGTCGCCACGCTCCGGGCAGCGGATGCCGCGGTCTACGCGCACCTCGACGGCGCCGCCGCGACGATCGCTGCCGCGGTGTCCGAGGCGCTCGCCGACGAGGGCGTCGCGCACGGCGTGCAGCGCGCGGGCAACCTGTTCAGCTTCGCGTTCGGCGAGGAGTTCGTCGGCACGGGTGCGCGCGACTACGCGAGCGTGCAGCGCCAGGAGGCCTACCGCTACGCCCCGTTCTTCCACGCGATGCTCGACGCGGGCGTCTCGCTGCCGCCGAGCGTGTTCGAGGCCTGGTTCGTCACCGCGGCCCACGACGAGGCGGCGATCGACCGCATCGTCGCCGCGCTGCCCGCAGCAGCGCGCGCCGCGGCATCCGCTCGCCCGTCCTGATCGGGGAGGCGTCGAGACGGGAGCCGGCCCGACCGGTCGGGCCGACTCCAGTGCGCCGGATCGGCGTAGCGGGAGCCTGATGCTCGCGTTCGGCGGCGGGTTGCTGACAGTCTGATCGGGTGACCGAACTGATCATCGTGGGGGTGATCGCCTTCGTGGTGATCGCCGGCGCGGCCGTGCTCGGCCCGCGCCTGGGCATCGCCTCGCCGCTCGTGCTCGTCGCGGTGGGCATCGCCGCGAGCTTCCTGCCGGTGTTCGAGTCGATCCACATCGACCCCGAGCTGATCCTCCAGGGCGTGCTGCCGCTGCTGCTCTACTCGTCGGCGGTCTCGATGCCGACGATGAACTTCCGCCGGGAGTTCGGCGCGATCAGCGGGCTGTCGGTGCTGCTCGTGATCGCCAGCTCGCTCGTGCTCGGGGTGTTCTTCATGCTCGTGATCCCCGATCTGGGATTCGCGTGGGGCGTGGCCCTCGGCGCGATCATCAGCCCGACCGATGCGGTGGCGACCTCGATCATCAAGCAGACGCCGGTCTCGAAGCGCGTCGTGTCGATGCTCGACGGCGAGAGCCTGCTCAACGATGCCAGCGCGCTCGTCGTGCTGCGCACGGCGATCGTGGCCGTGGCGGCATCGTTCTCGTTCCTGGCCGCGGCCGGCACGTTCGCGTACTCGGTCGCCGTCGCCGCCGTCATCGGCGGCCTGGTCGGATGGCTGAACCTCGCGGTGCGTCGGCGGGTCGTGAATCCGGCGGTCAACACCGTGCTCTCGTTCACGGTGCCGTTCATCGCGTCGGTGCCGGCGGAACTCCTCGAGGCCTCCGGCCTGGTGGCCGCGGTGGTCGCCGGGCTCGTCACGGGCATCCGTGCGCCCCGTGAACTGTCGCCGCAGAACCGGCTCTCCGACTCGCAGAACTGGCACACGGTCGAGCTCGTGCTCGAGGGCGTGGTGTTCCTGACGATGGGCCTGCAGATCCAGGCGATCGTCGGGGACCTGCAACGCGATCATGCGGGCGTCCTTCCGGCGCTGCTCGTGGCGGTCGGGGCACTCGTGCTCACGCTCCTGGTGCGCGCCGCGTACGTCGCGCCGCTGCTCCGGAGCCTCGGGCGGCGGCATCGTCGGTCGGCGGCGATGCAGCCGAGGCTCGAGGGACTGCAGGAGAAGCTGGCGACGCCGGAGGGCGAGCGGGAGATCCTCGAACGCGGAGGACAGCGCAGGGGGCGGGGCGGGAGTCGGCGCACGACGAGCCGCGACCTCGACCGGTTCCGCCGCCGCGTCACGCAGTCGCTCGGTGACATCGAGTACTTCCGCCGGCAGCCGCTCGGCCTGCGCGAGGGCATCGTGGTCGTGTGGGCGGGCATGCGCGGCGCGGTCACCGTCGCCGCCGCGCAGACGCTGCCCGTGGACACGCCGCAGCGCTCGCTGCTCGTCTTCATCGCGTTCGCGGTCGCCGTGCTGTCGCTGCTCGTGCAGGGCGGCACCATCGGGCCGCTCGTGCAGCGCATCGCGCCGGAGGTCGACCCCGCCGGGCAGCAGGCCGAGATGCAGGCCGAGCGCACTCGGTTGATGCAGATCCTCCGCGACAGCGCCGCGTCGTTCGAGCAGCCGACGCGAACCGAGGGCGAGCCCCGAGTGGAGGCGTTCCTCGCCGAGCGTCGCTACCGCCTCGACGTGATCGCGGCGCAGCGGTCGGCGCTGCTCGACGCCCGCGACAACGGCACGTTCGACGCCGACGTGCTCGCCGACGAGCTCGCGAACCTCGACGCCGCGCAGATCGCGCTCGAGATGCGGGCCAAGTCGGCCGAGTGAGTGCGGGCGTGCGCCGCGGCATCCGCCCACCCATGCCGATCCGGTAACCGGAATCATCGGTTACTGGAGGAAACCGGCGCGAAACCGTTACCGCCTTGTGGAGCGTCGACCGCCCCGGTGCGCACGGACTCGGGCAGGATGGAAGACATGGCCCAGCTCCGAGTGCACCCCGACCGCATCGAGGTTCACCTCACGCCGGCCGAGAAGTCGCTCTCGTTGCGGTCGGCCGACATCGTCGTGCAGCGCGACGACATCCGTTCCGCGACCATCACCGACGACCCCTGGGTGTGGATCCGAGGCATCCGCACGCGCGGCAGCGTCGTGCCGCTCGTGGTCGCCGTCGGCGCATGGAAGTACCACGGCGGCCTCGACTTCGTCGTCGTCAAGGGCAAGCGCCAGGCCGTCGTGCTGGAGCTCGCGGCGGGCGAGTTCGCCCGCATCATCCTGAGCACCAACCATGCGGCCGCACTCATCGACCGGCTCAAGCTCGTCGAGACGCCCGAAGACGCCGAATAGCCCGTCCGGCCCCCTTTCCACAGGGGGCGCTCCGCGATTCGGTGCGGAGTTCCGGCTCCGCCTAGGATGATGCGCGGATGCCGCGGCCGGCCCAGCCGTCGCATCCGCCACACCCGAGACGAACGACCGGTCTGCCGGTGCGTCGACGTACGCCGGCAGTGAGGGGATCAGGTCGTGCCGAAGCGCTTGCCGTCCGCTCCTCCCGTGCTGGCGGGGTACACCTACGTGCGACCGCTCGGCACGGGCGGCTTCGCCGACGTGTTCCTCTACGAACAGGACCTTCCCCGCCGCGTCACGGCGGTCAAGGTGCTGCTCGCAGACGTCATCGACCCCGAGGCGCGCCGAACGTTCACGCTCGAGGCCGATGCCATGGCACGACTCAGCGCGCATTCGTCGATCGTGACGATCCACCAGGCGTCGATCGCCTCCGACGGGCGGCCCTACCTCGTCATGGAGTACTGCCCCGAATCGCTGGGCGCCCGCGTGAAGCGCGGGCCGATGCCCGCAGGCGAAGTGCTCGACATTGGGGTGCGCATGGCCGGAGCCCTCGAGACCGCGCATCGCTCCGGCCTGCTGCACCGCGACATCAAGCCGTCGAACCTGCTCGTCAACTCGCTCGGCGCGCCCGTGCTCGCAGACTTCGGCATCGCAGGCTCGATCGGCGACGACGCGGCCGGCGACACCCTTGCGATGTCGGTGCCGTGGAGCGCGCCCGAAGTGCTCGGCGAACGAACCAACGGCACCGTGGCCAGCGAGGTCTGGAGCCTCGGCGCCACGCTCTACACGCTGCTCGCCGGGCACAGTCCGTTCGAACTGGCCGACCGGAGCCGCAACACCGTCGATCAGCTGTCGCGGCGCGTGCTCGGCGCGAAGTACACGCCGCTCGCACCGAGGGGCGTGCCCGCTCGCATCGACACGGTGCTGTCGTCGGCGATGCAGCGCGACCCCGCCCGTCGCTACCGGTCGATGGCCGAGTTCGGCGAACAGCTGCGCTGGGCGCAGTACGAGCTCGGCGCCCCGCCGACGACCCTCGAGGTCGCCTCGCCCGAGTGGGCGGCCGCAGCCCCGGTCGACTTCTCCGACCCCGCGCGCCGCGGCCCCGTCGTCACGACCGTCGACCCCGACTCCCGCAGGGCCGGCCGGGCGGCCGCCGTCGCGACCGCCCGCCCCGCCGGGCGCGTGATCGACGCGGGCGGCCTGGCTCCCGCATCCGTTCGACCGCGCGGCGCCTGGCTGAAGCCCGCGGCGATCGGCGTCGGCTCCGCCCTCGTCGTGCTGGTCGCGGCGGCCGCCGCGGTGCTCGCGTCAGGGGTGATGTGACGCCCCGTCGCCCCACGCGTCGGGGACTCGTCACCGCGATCGCCGGCGTCGCCGCGATCGCGACGGTCGTCGCACTCGCCGTCACGGCGAACGGCTACGAGTCGCAGGAGGTGCCCCGCCTCGAGACCTCGGTCTGGGTCACCCGCGACACCGGCCAGTACGCACGGGTCAACACCGACCTCGCCGAGATCGACCTCGTGCGCGACGTCGACGACCCGAGCACGATCGTGCAGGTCGGCGCCGAGGCGTCGGTCTTCAACCAGGGGCTGCGCCAGCGCTGGTCCGTCGACGAGTCGAACCCCGTCGACCTCGTCGCCGAAGACGGCGGAGGCTCGACCCCGACCCCGACCGGCACGCGCGACGTGGTCGCGGCCGGCGAGTGGATCGCGTACCGCACCGACACGGGCACCGTGCAGGTCGCCCGCGGCGACGACGACGCCGTGCCCGTCGACCCCTACGCCGAGCGACGTGCCGACGGCGACGACGAGACCTACTCGGCGACCGCGATCGGGCTGTCGCCGGCCGGGCTCGTCGCGCTCTTCTCCACGCGCGAGGCCGCCGTGCGCGTCTACGACGCGGCCTCCGGGCGGTTCACGGGCGACGAGGTCGCGATCATCGATCCGCCCGTGGCCGACGCGCGGATCCAGCTCACCTTCGCGGGCGACCGATGGGTCATGCTCGACGCCGCAGGGGGCCGCGCGTGGATCGCCGACCTGCCCGAAGCCGCCCGACTCGACGTCGAGCCCGACGCCGAACTGCAGCAGGGCGGCGACGCCGCGGCATCCGTCGTCATCGCCGACTCGACCGGACTCGTCGAGCTGCCGCTCGACGGTTCGAAGGCCCGGCGCAGCGTCGACGCCGTCGGCACGCCCGCGCAGCCGATCGTCGTCGACGGCGCGGTGGTCGCCGCGTGGCTCTCGGCCGACGGCGGAGCGATCTGGTCGAGCGCGACGGGCGAGACCACGCCGATCGAACCGCCCGCGGCCGAGGCCGGCTCCGACGGACCTCGGTCCGTCACGCCGGTGCTGCGCGGCAACGGCGACCGCGCGGTGCTCAACGAGACCTCGACCGGCCTCGTCTGGACCGTGCCCGACGGCCGGCTCGTGCCGCTCGACCAGTGGTCGCTCGACGACGACATCGAGGACCGCGTCGGCACCGAGGTGGTCCAGGATCTCGCCCGGCAGGAACCGCCGGTGGCCGTCGCCGACGCGTTCGGCGTGCGCGCAGGCGCACAGGTCGAGCTTCCGGTGCTGCTGAACGACCACGACCCCAATGCCAAGGACGTGCTCACGGTCGACCCGACCTCCATCGCCGGCGGCCTCGCCGACCCGGCGTTCGGCGAGCTCGCGCTCACCTCGAACGACCAGACCCCCGCGGCGCGGGTGCGCGCCACGTCGGGCTCGACGACCTTCACCTACGCCGCGAGCGACGGCTCGGCGGCATCCGCTCCCGTCGTCGCGACCCTGACCGTCGTGCCCGACGACGTGAACAGCGCGCCCGTGTGGTGCGGTGTCGACGCGTGCGCCCAGCAGTGGCCGACGCCGCAACTCATGCCAGGAGGCACGGCGCTCGTGTCGGTGCTGTCCGGCTGGGTCGACCGAGAGGGCGACCCGTTCGTGCTCGCCGACGCGCAGCCCGTCGACCCCTCGGCGCCCGTCTCGGTCGTGCCGATGTCCGACGGCCGGGTCGCGATCCGTCACACCGACCCGAATGCGGCGACCGACCGGGTGCAGGTGCGGCTCACCGTCGTCGACGCGTTCGGCGCCGAGGCCGAGGCGACGCTCGACCTGCAGGTGACCGCGACCGCCGCGCTCGAGGTCGCGCCCGTCGCCGTCACCACCGGTGCGGGCGAGACCGCGATCGTGCAGGTCGCCGACCATGTCACCGGCGGATCCGGATCGATGCGCCTGCTCGACGCCGTGCCCACGGCGACGGCCGCGAGCGGTGGCCTCGTCGTCGTGCCGAACGCCGCGGTCGGCGAGGTCGAGCTGAGCGCAGCCGAACCCGGCGCCTACCTCGCCACCTTCACGGTGCAGGACGTGTCGACCCGAGCCGAGCAGACCGCGACGATCCGCGTCACCGTGGCCGCGGCCGGTGCGCCGCTCGCCCTCGCACCCATGACCGCGTTCGTGCGGGTCGGCGAGGACGCCATGGTCGACGTGCTCGGTGCGGCGCAGAACACGAGCGGCCGGGTGCTCGTCGTGACGGGGGCGGTCTCGACGACCCCCGGACTCGACGTCGGCGTGGTCGCGCAGTCGCAGGTGCGCGCGACCGGCACGACGAGCAACGGACAGCCCGGCCTCGTCGGGCGGGCCCGGGTGAGTGTCGCCGACGGCGACGCGGCGACCGCGGTCGGTGACCTCAGCGTGTTCCTCGTCGGGCCCTCGGTCGGGCTCAGCCCGATCGCGATGCCCGACACCGTCACGATGCGTGCCGGCGAACTCGTCTCGATCCCCGTCACGGCGAACGACGTGAGCCCTCGCGCCGAGCGCCTCGTCGTGCACCCGGAGGTGACCTCGTCGGGCGCCGACGGCGAGCTCGCCTTCGCGTCGGACGACCAGGTGCGCTACCTCGCGCCCACGGAGCCCGGAACGTACGAGCTCGGCTACGCGGTCGGCCTCGAGCAGGCACCCGAACGGCTCGACCACTCGACGATCACCGTCACCGTGCTGCCCGACGGCGCCAACCGCCAGCCGCAGCCGCATCCGCTCGTCGCACGGGTGCTGAGCGGCCAGAGCGTGCGCATCGCCGTGCCTTCGGCGGGCATGGACCCCGACGGCGACCGCACCGTGCTCGCCGACGTGACCCAGCCCGGCGCGGGCCAGGGCATCGCGACGATCTCGGCCGAGGGCGATGCGATCGTCTACTCGGCGCCTGCGGCGGGCACGGGCGCCTCGCAGCCCGCCTTCGAGTACTCCGTTCGCGACGCCTCGGGTGCGGTCGGCACGGGCACCGTGCGCATCGGCGTGCTCACCGCGGCGGTGACGGATGCCGCGCCCGTGACCTTCAGCGACTACGTGCGCGTGCAGCAGGGGGCGGACTCGCCCGTCACCGTGCAGCCGACCGGCAACGACCTCGATCCCGCGCAGGGAGCGCTCGAACTCGTGAGCCTCGTGCCGAACGCGCCAGAGGGAAGCGCCGAGCACGAGCGGCTCGCGTCGCTCGTCGACGAGTCCACGTCGCTCGCCGCCGACCGGGTCGTGCTGCACCCCGGCGCGGTGGCCGGCACGAACTCCTACCGGTACACCGTGAGGTCGGCCCGCACGTCGAGCACGGCCGAGGGGCTCGTCGTGGTCAGCGTCACCGAGGCGGAGGCGACCGATGCGCCACTGGTGACGGACACGGTCGTCACGGCGCGCACGCGCGGCGACCTGCCCGAGGCGGGCATCGACGTCGTCTCCGGGCATGTGGTCTGGGCCTCCGGCGACCTCGGGGCGCTCGACGTCGAGATCTGGGGCGGCGGCCACGGTTCGTATCGGGTGGAGGGCCATCGCATCGTCGGCCCGCTCGCCGACGACGGGGCGCTGGTGCCCTTCCGCGTGCACGGCGAAGACCGGTCGGGCCGCGACGTGGAGGCCTTCGGGTTCCTCGTGGTGCCAGCGGGCGACGATCTGCGCGTCCAGGTGCGCGCGGGCCTCGACGCGATCCAGGTGAAAGAGGAGCAGAGCGCCGTGTTCGACGTGCGCGACCTGCTCGACCTGCCGGCCCGGGACCGCGTCGAGGTCGAAGGCGGCGACTACCGCGCGCAGCGCGCCGTCGCCTCGTGCCGCGCAGCCGGTGCAGCGGGATCCGTCGAGTACGCGGCCGGGGCGCAGGCCCCGTGGAGCGACCTCTGCCTGATTCCGGTCCGTCTGGTCGGGCAGACCGCCTGGTCGCGAGTCGCCGTGCCGATCGCGATCGTGCCGAAGGACCCGCAGGCGATCCTCTCGGCCGTCAGCCGAACCGTCGCGCCCGGTGCAGCCGAGACCGTCCGGCTCTACGACGAGATGACCTCGTGGGAGGGCGGCCGCGAGGGCGACCGGTCGAAGCTCGACTACGCGGTGTCCGCGACGGGCAGCGCGTTCCTCGTGACGCAGGCCGGTGACGCGGTGACGGTCGAGGCCCGCGCCGATGCACGGCCCGGCACGCGGGAGACCGTGACGGTGAGCGTCGGCGCGTTCGGAGGGCTGACGTCGGCGATCACGCTCGTCGTCGGCCAGGCGCCCGCCGACGCGCCGCGGGGAGCCGTGTTCGGCTCGCAGTGCTCGGTGGGCCAGGGCGCCTCATGTACTGTGCAGGTCGTCGGCGTGGCCGGCGAATACGATCCGTTCGCGGGCAAGACGGGTGCGGGCCTGAAGCTCCTGGGGCTCGCCACCGGCGCCGCGAACTGCCAGGTCGCGACCGTGCGCGCCGCCGACGACCGGTCGATCACGCTCACCTGGCCGTCGGGCCAGAACGCCTTCGGTGGGGAATGCGTCGTCCCGTACACGGTCGCCGACGCGCAGGGCCGCACCGGCGCCGGGCGCCTGACGGTCGACCTGCTCGGGTTGCCTCAGCCACCCGCCTCGGTGTCGACCGCCGACTACTCCGAGTCGAGCGTGACGCTCGAGGTCTCGCTCGGCGAGGCCATGCGCGCCCACCCGGCGATGTCGGGCATCGAGATCCTCGAAGGGGGTCGCGTGGTCGCGGCCGACTGCGCGCCGAGCGCGCCGGGCACCTGGTGGTGCCGCATCGCGAACCTCGTCGCCGGCGAGCGTCACGAGTACGCCGCGCGTGTCGTCAACGGCGTGGGTGCGTCGTCGGCCACGAGTGCCGTGACCACCTGGAGCTACCGCGCGCCCGCCATCACCGACGTCACGATCGAGCCCGTCTACCGGCAGGGCCAGACCTCTCCGACCACGGCAGTGGCCGAGGTGCGCATCGCCGCCGCCGGCGACGCCCGTTCGTTCCGGGTGCAGGAGACCGGTCAGGTCATCGATCGGCGCGGCGCGACCACGGTCGTCGATCTCCAGCTCGTGCCCGGGCCGCAGACGATCACGCTCGTTCCCCTGAGCGTCTTCGAGCCGCCGACGGGCCGCGGCGGCAACGAGGGCGGCGCGGTCGCGAAGTCCGTGACCGCCGCCGGGGCACCGTACTTCGACCCCGACCGGATCCAGGCGACCGCGACGACGAACGACTCCCTCGCGATCTCGGGCATCGACCCCGAGGCGAACCACAGCGGCCGTCCGAGCGAGGTCGTGTACTTCGCGTGGCGCTCCGGCGGCGAACCTCAGTGCTGGGCCGACGGCGACGGCGGGCTCGCCTACGACGCGCGTTCGGCGGTCGTCTCGCAGTCCACGGCCATCGCCGGGCTCTCGCAGTACCAGCAGTACCGGGTCAAGGCCTGCGTCTCGAACGGGTTCGGCGTCGCGGCATCCGGCACGGCCGAGGTGTTCCTGTACACGATGGTGGCCACCCCGACCGGCGACGCGAGCTACTCGGTCGCGACCACGGCGGCGACCGAGGGCGGCACCTACATCTACGCCCTCACCGGTCCGACCCTCGCGGCCCTCGAGGGGTTCCACCTCGAGTACCGCTCCGACCTCACCGACTGGACCACCGACTTCAACTCCGCCGTCGGCGAGTGGGCGAACCCGGGCTCGGTCTTCGTCAGGCAGTGCCACGACCGGGGCCGGGCGTACTGCTCGAACGAACTGCCGGTCGCCGCACGCACCGCACCGGCCCCCGCCTCGGTCTCGTTCGGTTCCGGATGCCTCGCGGCGCCGGCCGATACGTCGGCCGTCACGCTGTTCGAGGTCGGCGCGACCGTGTCCGGTGCCGCCGCGGGATCCGCGGTGATCCGCAACTGGACGGTGCCCGACCCGGCGGCCCCGCTCGCCGTCACGTACGAACTCGTGTTCACCGGCGCGTACGCGGGCCTCGCGAAGATCCCGCGCACGGCGACGGTGTGCGAGCCCGACCCGCCGACCGAGCCGGCGACGCCGACCACCCCATGACCCACCCGGCCACGCCCCATCAGGCCCCGCACCACAAGTCCCCGCACCACCCGAGAGGATCCCGACCGTGACGATCGCACCCGAGCAGGCCGCCTGGTTCGCCGAGACCTTCTCGCTCATCGCCGACAACGTCGAGCAGGCGGTGCTCGGCAAGCGGCACGTCGTCGAGCTCGTGCTCGCGACGGCCGTCAGCGGCGGCCACGTGTTGCTCGAGGATGCACCGGGCACGGGCAAGACGGCCCTCGCGCGCGCGAT
Organism: Agromyces sp. CF514; assembly: GCF_900113185.1. Taxonomy (NCBI): domain Bacteria; kingdom Bacillati; phylum Actinomycetota; class Actinomycetes; order Micrococcales; family Microbacteriaceae; genus Agromyces; species Agromyces sp. CF514. The sequence goes on from NZ_FOZD01000001.1 coordinate 405,930, forward strand.
CGCCGAGACGATCCACGGCACGTCGACGCGCGTGCAGTTCACGCCCGACCTGCTGCCCGGCGATATCACGGGCATCACGGTCTACGACCAGAAGTCGGGCCGGTTCGAGTTCCACGCCGGCCCGGTGTTCGCGAACGTCGTGCTCGCCGACGAGATCAACCGGGCGAGCCCCAAGACCCAGTCGGCACTGCTCGAGGTCATGGAGGAGGGCAACGTCACGGTCGACGGCGTCACCCGGCCCGTCGGCAACCCCTTCCTCGTGCTCGCGACGCAGAACCCGATCGAGCAGGGCGGCACCTATCGCCTGCCCGAGGCTCAGCTCGATCGCTTCACCGTGAAGACCTCGATCGGCTACCCCGACGAGGCGTCGACCATGCGGATCCTGCAATCGGTCGGCGCCCCGAAGCCGAGGCTCGAGGCGATCGTCGGCACCGACACCGTCGTCGCGATGACGGAGCTCTCGCGCGGGGTCTACGTCAATCCGATCGTGTCCGACTACGTCATGCGCATCGTCGACGCGACCCGGCGCGCGAGCGAGGTGCAGCTCGGCGTCAGCGTGCGCGGGGCGATCGCACTGTCGCGCCTCGCCATGACCTGGGCTGCGGTCGCCGGGCGCACCTACGCGACGCCCGACGACGTGCGCAGCCTCGCCGTCGCCGCTCTCGCGCACCGGCTCGTGCTCGAACCAGAGGCGGAGTTCGACGGCGTCACGGCGGTCGCCGTGATCAACCAGATCCTGCTCGACGTCGTCGCGCCTCGGGAGAACGGGGTGGCGTGACCGCACGCAGCCCCTTCCTCCGCGAACCCGCGGCCGCCGACCCCGCCATCGATACGGTCACCTCGACCAGGGGCGTCACGGTCACGAGGTTCGCCCAGACGCGCCGCGGCCGGGTCGCCGCCGGCGCCGCGTGGGCGCGCCGTGGCATCCGCTCGGTCGTCGGCGCGGTCGTGCGGGCGCGCGACTGGGTGCGCGACACCGTGTCGCCCGCCGGGCTGGTGCTCGTCGCGGTCGCGGTCGCGGGCGCCGCGGCCGGTGTCGCGTTCGGCTGGTTCGAGGCCTGGGTCGTGGCGGTCATGGCGGCGAGCCTGCTGCTCGCGTGCGTGCCGTTCCTGCTCGGTGCGCACGACTACCGCGTGCGCCTCGACCTCGATCGCGATCGGGTCGTCGCGGGCTCCGAGATCCGAGGCACGCTCGATCTCGTGAACCGCGGATCGCGCGTGTCGATGCCGAGCGTCGTCGACATCCCCGTCGGGCGAGGCCTGGTCGAGGCGCACATCCCGTTGCTCCGCGGCGGGGCGCATCATGAGGAACGACTGGTGATCGCCGCGCAGCGCCGCGGCGTCATCGACGTCGGCCCGATGACCGTGTCGCGCGGCGACCCGCTGCGGGTGCTGCGTCGCGAGATGCGCTGGCCCGAGGTGCAGCGCGTGCACGTGCACCCCGTGACCGTCGCGCTGCCGCCATCGAGCGCCGGCCTCGTGCGCGACCTCGAGGGGGCGCCGTCCACCGACCTCGTCGACGCCGACCTGTCGTTCCACGCAGTGCGCCAGTACGTGCCCGGCGACTCCCAGCGGCACGTGCACTGGAAGTCGACGGCCCGCACGGGCCGCCTCATGGTGCGCCAGTACGAGGAGTCCAGGCACGCCCGCATCGCCGTGCTGCTCGACCTCGACCTCGACGGCTACTCGAGCGACGACGAGTTCGAGGTCGCCGTCAGCGCGGCCGCGTCGCTCGGCGTGCAGGGCGTTCGCGAGGGCCGCGACGTGCTCGTGGGCGTCAGCTCCGAGCTCGACACGGCAGACCGCGGAGCCGTGCAGGCGATGCGCTCGCTGCAGACCGCGACTCCCCGTTCGCTGCTCGACGGCGTCGCCGCCCTGCACGGCGCGTCGGCCTCCGGCGCGGGGGCCCGCGTCATCCGTCTCGAATCGGTTGCGACGCTCGTGGCGCAGTCGTTCGGCGATCTCTCGATCGCGTTCCTCGTGACCGGCTCGCACGTGCCGCTGGAGCGGTTGCGGCGTGCGGCGATCTCGCTGCCGCAGGGCATCGCCGTCGTCGCGGTGCGCTGCGACCCCGAGGCCGAGCCGCGCGCACGCCGGTCGCGGGAGCTCATCGTGCTCACGCTCGGCCGCCTCGACGACCTCGCGCAGATGCTCGCCAGGGGAGCGGCCCGATGAGCGCGACCCGCGGACGTGGCGCGCTCGGCCTGGGCTACGTCGTCGTGGCCGGGATCCTCGCGACCCTCTCGGCCTGGCCGGTCTACGAGTCGGCTCGGATGACGGTGGTCGCCGCCGTCGGCATGGCCGCGGGCCTGGGGCTGGCGTGGGCTGCCCGACGTCTGCCGGTCGACGGTCTCGCGCGGGCACTGCTGCTCGTTCCGGCGACGGCCGTGGTGTTCGCCCTCGTCGTCGTGCCGGTCACGATCCCAGCAGCGGCGGGCGGGCCCTCGACGTGGGTGACCGGCATCCGCGACGGGTTCGTGGGCGTCGTCGTCGGGTGGAGGCAGTTGCTCACGCTCGCGCTGCCGCTCGGCGAGTACCAGGCGGTGCTCGTGCCGTTCCTGCTCGTGATGCTCGTCGGCACTCTCGTCGCCGCGATGCTCGTCGCGCCCGACCGCCGGAGCTCGCCGTTCGCGGTCCTCGTCGCCTTCGGCATGTCGGGCTTCGGGCTGGCGTTCGGTTCGAGCGCCGTGAGCGAGCCTGTCGCGATCGGACCCGCCCTCGTTCCGGCACCGCGCGAGCTCGTGGTCGCGGTCGGCGGGCTGCTTGCCGCGGTGGCCTGGCTGCTACTGCGCTCACGGGCGATCCGCGCGGTCGCCCTGCGTCGGGCGAGCGCGGACACCGTGCAGCAGTCGAGCGTCGCCGGATGGCCGGCCGTTCGGCGCCGTGCCCTCGCCGCGGCCCTCGTGCTCGTCGGACTGGTTGCGGGCGCGGTGGTCACCCCGGTCGCGGCGGGATCCGCACAGCGCGAGGCGTTGCGTGACCGGGTCGAGCCCGAGGTCGTGCTCCGACAGACGGCGACCCCGCTCGCGGCCTACCGGGCCGCGTTCGCGACGGATCGCATCGACGAGGCATGGCTCGACATCGAGGGCGACACGACGGGCGTCGAACGGCTGCGACTCGCGACGCTCGACGCCTATGACGGGGAGACCTTCCACGTGGCGGCCGGGTCCGATGCCGCGGCGGGTCCTGCGTCGCGGTTCAGCCGGTTGCCCGGGGCGGCGGTGCGGTCGGCGGGCGATGCAGCATTCACCGTGACGGTCCGCGAGGGCTACTCGGGCATCTGGGTCCCTGCGCCGCTCGGGCTGCGTACGGCTCCCGACTTCACCGGCGCCCGGGCGGGTCTGCTCGACGACGGCTTCCACCGTGCGGGCGACGGGGCGACCTCGATCGACATCGCACCGGTCGACCGGGAGCCGGCCGGCTCGAACGACCGCGGGCTCGTCGCGGGCGACGAGTACCGACTGGTCGCCGCCCCCGACCGGGCCGCGCCGCTCGAGGAGCCAGGCGACTCGCCGCTGCTCGACCCCGAAGACCACCCCGCCCTCGCGACGTGGATCGGGCTGCAGGCCCAGCCGGACTCGTCGGCCGGATTCCTCGAGCTCGTGCGCCGCCTGCGCGAGCGCGGGTACCTCAGCCACGCGGCCTCCGACGGTGCCGACGCCGCCACGTGGATCGGCGCGCTCGGCGGCGGATACACGTTCATCCCGAGCTACTCGGGCCACTCGAAGGCGCGCATCGAGGCGCTGTTCACGCAACTCGTCGACCAGCAGCGGTCGGCCGGCCCCGAGGCATCCGATGCCGACCTCGTCGCGGGCGTCGGCGACGACGAGCAGTTCGCCGTCGCGGTCGCGCTGCTCGCCAGGGCGCTCGGGTACGACTCGCGGGTCGTGCTGGGCTTCCGGCTCGCGGGCGGCGACGAGGTGGCCGGCATCGCGACCTGCGCGGACACGTGCACCGGCGGCGCGCTCTCGATCTGGGCGGAGGTGTCGCCCGGCGACGCTTCGACCGGGGCGGCCGGGGTGTGGACCCCGATCGACGCGACGCCGCAGTTCGAGGTCGCGCCGAGCCTGATCCACGAGGGCGAGCAGCTGCCCGAGCACCCGACGACGCCCGACCGGCCCGACACCGCGACGATCGACCCGCCGTCGGCCCGGAGCGAGTCGAGCGAGGCCGAGGCCGAGACCGCTCGCGATGCCGAGCCGGCACCTTTCGCGATGCCCGCGTGGGCGAGGTGGACGGCGCTTTCGACCGCGGCGCTGCTGCTCGCCCTGCTGCCCGCGATCGTGCTTCTCGCGGCCAAGGGCGGGCGTTCGCGCCGCCGCCGGCGGGAGCCGCTGCCCGAGGTCCGGATCGTCGGAGCGTGGGACGAGTTGCTCGACCTCTACGCCGACTTCGGGGTGCTCGCCGCCGAGTCGGGCTCACGGTCGGCCACGGCGCGCGCATCGGGTCGCGCCGCAGCTGGCGTGCTCGCCGGTATCGTCGGGCGAGCGGTGTTCGCCGGCGACCCGCCCGGGGTCGCCGATGCGGATGCCGCATGGGCGATCGTCGACGCGGAGCGCACCGCACTCGCGGCCGAGTCCCGGGTGCGGCGAACGCTCGCCGCGCGTCTCTCGTTCGCCTCGCTCGCCCGAGCCGCCGCCCCTGCTCGATCCACAGCCCGCACGCCCGTGCGCGTCACCCCCGTCCGCGCCGCACTCGAGGAGCCCGCCCGATGACCCCAGCAGACGCCCAGCAGCTCGCCGCCGTCACCATGGCGTTCGTCGCGATCTCGTGCGCGATCGGCCTCGGACTGTACGTCTGGTACGCCGTGATGCTGTCCAAGGTGTTCGCGCACGCCGGGCTCCGGTCATGGTCGGCGTGGGTGCCCGTGTACAACCAGATGCAGGTGTTCCGGCTCGGCGGGCAGCATCCGTTGCTCGCGCTGCTGCTCTACGTCCCGATCGCGCAGGTCGTCGGCCTCGTGTTCCTGGTCATGGCATTGCACCGCATCAGCGGGCAGTACTGGCGAGGGGTCGGCACGACCGTGCTCGGCGTGCTCCTGCCGCCCGTCTGGGCGACCGTGATCGCGCTCGGACCCTCGCCCGATCCCGAACGGGGGCGGATGCCGGTGCGCGGCGCCTCGGCGGGGTCGATCCCGCCCGTGGCGCCTGGCGGACCGCTCTCCGACCCCGTCGCGACGATCGCCTCGGGCTGGAACGCGCCGTGCGCCGCACCGGTCGCAGCCCCACGCGTGCCGGTCACCGATCCCGGGGCGAGGCACGCGGGCACGTGGCCGGCGGGCGACTCCGCGCCGATCCTCCCGGCGTGGGCCGACCTGCATCCCCGTGGGATCGCGCCGGCCGAGGCCGCACCAGCAGCTGCCGCACCGACCGCTGCCGCGCCGGTGCCCGCTGCGTGGCAGGCCGCGATGCCAGCGGCACCGTCGGCCTTCGCCGGACCCGTCGCCTCTGCCGCTCCCGTCGCCCCTGCCGTGGCTGCTGCGCCGGCGCCGACCGGCGCGCCCGTCGGGTCGGCCGTCTCGGAACCGGTGCCGAGGATTCCCGGCCGGATCGAGCCGCTGCCGGCCGCGCCGGTGGCTTCCGCCGCCCACCTGAACGCTGCTCCGCCCCTGCCCGATTCCGCGGTGCTCGCCGGCCCTGCACTGCCGAGCCTGCCGCCCGTGGCGGCGGCGCCCACGTTCGAGCCTGCGGCATCCGCTGCGGCAGCTGCCGTGCACGCCGCTCCGCCGGTGACCGCACTCGCCGTGCCCGTCGTTACCGGTGCGGTGCAGATCGGGGAGGCGCAGGCCGGCCCAGACGACCTCGACGAGGATCCGCTCGACCGCACCGTCGTGGTCGCGCGCAAGCCGCTCGTGACCTGGCGCCTCGTGCCCGAGAGCGGCGAGCCGCTCGTGCTGCTGGGTGACGTGGTGCTGCTCGGCCGCAGTCCGCGAACTGCCGGGGTGGGGGAGTCCCGCCTCGTCGTGCCCGATCCGAGTCGGACGCTGTCGAAGACCCACGCCGTGCTCCGGCTCGAGGGCGAGGCGTGGAGCATCACCGACCTCGCCTCCACGAACGGGGTGCTCGTCGCCGACGAGATGGGCGTCGACCGGCTCCTCGACGCGGGGGTTCCGACGCCGGTGCCCGACCGGTTCGTGCTCGGCACGCTCGCCGTTCGCATCGAACGGAACCCGCCGCACACCGGGATCCACGGCCGATGATCGCGCACGAGGTGCGCCTCGCCGCTGCTGCGGCGACCGACGTCGGACTCGTCCGCCGGGCGAACGAGGATTCCGCGCTCGCGGAATGGCCGGTCTACGCCGTCGCCGACGGCATGGGCGGCTACGAGGCGGGCGACCGGGCCAGTGCCGCGGTCATCGACGCGTTCCGCACGCATGTGGTCGGCGGGCCGGTGGCGAGCATCGCCGGGGTGCGTGCCGCGCTGGCCGACGCGGCATCCGCCGTCGCGACCGTGGCGGCGACGACCGAGCGCGGCGCCGGCTCGACCATCGCGGGGGTCGCGCTCGTCGACGACGAGGGCGAACCGGCATGGCTCGTCTTCAACGTGGGCGATTCGCGCGTCTACCGGCACCGCGGCACCGAGCTCGAGCAGGTGACCGTCGATCACTCCCTCGCGCAGGAGCTCGTCGACGCGGGCGAGCTTCGACCCGAGGAGCGCAACGGCTTCGCCCAGCGCAACGTGATCACGCGCGCGATCGGCGGCCCCGACAGCACGGCAGACAGCTGGCTGCTGCCGGTCGTGAACGGCGAGCGGCTGCTGATCTGCAGCGACGGCCTGACGGGCGAGGTCAGCGACGAGGGCATCCGGGCAACCCTCACCATGGGCGGTCGCGCCGAGTCGGTCGCGGCCGCGCTCGTGCAGCGAGCCCGTCAGGCTGGCGGTCGCGACAACATCACGGTCGTGGTCGTCGACGTCATCGCGGGCGGGCACGACGAGTCGGCGGATGCCGCCACGGGGACCGATCGAGGCGCGGATGCCGCGGCATCCGATGACGATCGCACGACGATACCCCTGCGGGGCCGCACGTGACCGCGGCGAACCACGGCGGGACGGTCGACCTCGACGAGACGGTCGTGGTCGGGCGCCGACCCGGAGCGGAGCCCGACAGCCGGCTCGTCGACGAGACGGTCGTGGTCGATCGACGTCCTCGGGCGGAGGCCGAGCGCGCCGAGCCCGGGGCCGATGCCGGGGTTGGGGGCGAGGTCGATGACACGATCGTCGTCGCACCCGGGGGGCGTGCCGCACGTGCAGACGCCGGAGACACGGTCGTGGTCGAGCGGACCGTCGTCCGCCCGATCGCGCTGCCGGTCGGCGCGCCCGACGAGGTCATGCACGAGCCGGCCCGGCGCGAACGGCGTCCGGGCGCGGCTCCGGTGCCCGTCGAGGTGCTCGACTCCGCTGCGGTCGGTGCCGGACCGGGGCTCCTCGAGCACTACGCCGTCCGCGGCGGACCCGTTGCACGACCAGTTCCGCCGATGCCGTTCTCGGCCGGGGGTGCTGCGCCCACTCGCGACCCGGCCGCGGCGCTGCCGTCGGTCGCGCGTCGGTCGCGTCGGTCGGCGCTGCTCGTGATCATCGCGTTCGCCGGCTCGTGCGCGGTCGCCGCGGCCGGTCTCGTCGTCGTCGCGGTGCTCGCGTTCGCCGGCTGAGCAGTCTCGTCGGGGAAGCCCCGACGCGCGCCGTCCGCGCCGCCCGCGATGTTCGCGCGGGGATGGCCCGCCGCGGCTCGGCTCGCGGAGGCTCGACTCCGCCGCGCCTCCGCTCGCCTCAGGAGAACAGGAAGAGCACGAAGCCGATGAGCGGCAGCGTGCCCTGGATGAGCGCCGGCCTGAGATAGCCGCGCCCGGTCGTCGTGAGCACGGCAGCCGCGAGCGCCATGCACGCCGTGGAGAACAACACGAGCGCGCGCCCGGCCTCGTCGACGCCCGACCAGACGAGGATGAGCCCGAGCGCGGCGCCGATGCCGAGGAACAGGTTGTAGAAGCCCTGGTTGTACGCCATGGGCTTCGTGATGTCGGCGGCGGCCTGGTCGGCGACGCCGAAGGTCTTCCAGGTCTTGGGCCTGGTCCACAGCACGCTCTCCAGCAGGAAGATGTAGCCGTGCAGCAGCGCGGCGAGGGCGACGAAGACGCTGGCGATGACGAGCATGTCGCGATCGTATCCGGGCGGCCCGGCGCCCGTCGGCTGGGCGCGCCTGTCAGCCCGCGGAAGCCGGCTCGAGGTCGATGCGGAGTCCGGTGTCGAGGAACGCGCCCAGCTCGGCGACGGATGCCGCGAGTGCGCGTTCCTCGTCGGCGTCGAGCAGGCGCCACGGCACGATGCGCACGGTCGTGGGCGCCGACCCGGTGGGCGGCGCCCAGCGTCCGATCATGACGCCGTCGCACATGAGCGCGTGGAGGGGAACTCGGCGTGCACGGCGCGATCGCCCGGTGCCTGCAGGTAGGCCCGAGGCGGTGCGTAGCCCATGATGTACTCGTCGTAGGCCTGCAGCAGGTCGATCCTCGGCCCGTTCCCGGCTGTGCGGCCGCCACCGCCACCGCCACCGCCACCGCCACCGGCGCCGCCAGCTCCGTCCCCGGCTCCGACGCCCGCGAACCTCTCGAGCTGCGCTGCGCGCACCTGGTGGGCGACCCCGTCGACGTCGAGCGTCTCGATCGGGTCGCCCGCGGCATCCGCTCGCTCGACGACCGCCGCGAACGCGTGCCGCGCGTCCGTCAGCGTGAAGCCCGACCACGCCGCGAAGTCGCGGTCGGTCACCGGCCCGCGGGCGTCGATGAACCGGGTCGCGAGGTCGGCGAGGGCCTCGTCGCGGGGCCTCGGCGCCGCTGGCGGCACGCGCTCGTCGAACGCCGCATGCGTGCGCTGCCTGCCGGCGTTCGCGCCGCTGATGAGGACTCGTTCGAGCTCGGCGCGCATGAGCACGTACGAGAGCGCCATGCCGGTCGAGGGCAGGCCGGCGTCGGCCAGTGCGGTCGCGAACTCGGATCGCGTGCGGTGCCCGCCGGCCGCGTGCGCCGCGACGACGTCGATCGCCTGCACGGCGACCTCTCCGTCGACGCCGGTCCTGCGGTAGTACGTGGCGTTCGCCCGGTGCACGCGCTCAGCCGAGAGCTCGAGCACCCAGCGGGCGTCGTCGGGATGCAGGAAGTGCCAGGTGGGGCGAAGCACGTGCGTGCGCAGGATGCGACCCTCGTCGAGGTCGGCGGCGATGCTCGCGGCGTCGGGCCTGGACGCCGGAGGCACGCGCTGGGCGAGCCCCCACTGCGCGGGCAGGAACTCCTGCGCCTGCACCGCGCCGAACCTGCGCACCGACTCGGGCGCCGATAGGTCGGACGGATGCCGCAGCCCCTGCACGTGCAGGCGCAGCGCGCGGAGGCCTGCGAGGTCCACGCCTACGACACGTCCCTCCGCCAGGTCGTGAGACCGCCGATGAGCGTCGTGACGAGGCCGATGCCGAGCAGCACGAGGCCGCCCTGCCACCATTCGAGCGCGTCGGACGACCCGATCGCGGCCACGCTGTAGAACGAGGCGCCGACGAGCGCGTCGCTCGCGGCGCCAGGCAGGAACTTGCCGATGCTCGCGGTGACGTCGTTCAGCGAGGCGGCGAGCCGCAGGATCGGCTCGACGAACTGGGTGAATGCGATCACGATGACGATGGCCGCGACCTGGTTCGTGACGAGCGCGCCGAGGCCGACGCCGATGGTGCCCCAGAGCGCCATCGCGAGCACGCCGCGCCCGATGAGCGCCCAGGTGTCGGAGGAGTCGAGTGCGGTGTCGATGCCGAACGCCGCCAGTGCCCCCGCGCCCGTGCCGACCGACGTCGCGAAGGCGACCACGCCGAGCGCGGCGCCGAACAGCAACTGCGACACGTACTTCGCCCACAGCACCGTATTGCGGTGCGGCTGCACGAGGAACGTCGGGGTCAGCGTCTTGTGGCGGAACTCCGTGGTCACCGCGAGCGCGCCGAACAGCACCGGGAACACGTAGCCGATCGACGACGCGAAGCTGTACACCAGCGGGGCGAGCCCGTCGGTCGGCAGCGGGGTCGAGCTCGCACCCGCCGCGGCGTCGGGGTTGTCGGTCGCCCAACCGAGGAACGCGCCGAAGCCTCCAGCGAGGAACGCCACGTAGAGCACGAGGAGCAACGTGAGCAGCCACCACATGCGGGTGGTGAAGATCTTCTGGAACTCGGAGCCGAGCGCGCGCATGCCCATCACTCCTTCGCCCCGCCGGCGGGGGCGCCGGGGTCTTCGTCGGCGGTTCCGGATGCCGCGGCCGGCGGTTCCTCGTCGGGTGCGGGCCCGTCGGGGGCAGGCGAAGGTTCGTCGGGCTCGGGCTCGTCGGCCGCGCCGTCGCCGTGCGCTTCGACCTCGCCGCTCACGAGCGTGAGGAAGGACTCCTCGAGCCCGGACTTCAGGCGGTACAGCGACTTGAGCTCGACACCGCCGACGAAGGCCGCGTGGCCGACGAGCCCGGGGTCGGGCTCGGCGACGATGAAGCCGTTGCGGCCCTCGGTGAACTCGAGGCCGGCCTGCGTGAGCGCCGCGGAGAGCCTGGCCCGGTCGGGCGAGTCGGCGATGGTGCGCGGCGCCGACTCGAGCTCGAGGCTCGCGAGCGTGCCGGTCTTCGCGAGCCGGCCGCGCGAGATGATCACGACGTCGTCGACGCTCTGCTGCACCTCGCTCAGCAGGTGCGAGCTCACGAGCACCGTGCGGCCGTCTTGGGCGAGGCGCTGGAGGAACATGCGGATCCACTTGATGCCCTCGGGGTCGAGGCCGTTGATCGGCTCGTCGAGCACGAACACCGACGGATCGCCGAGCAGCGTGAACGCGAGGGCCAGACGCTGCCGCATGCCGAGCGAATAGCCGCCCACCCGGCGGTCGGCGAACTCGGTGAGCCCGACCTGCTCGAGCACGACGGGTACCCGAGACGAGGGGATGCCTGCGGCGGTGGCGGTCACCTTCAAATGGTTGCGTGCGGTTCGCCCCGGGTGGAAGTTCGCGTCGAGCGCGGCGCCGACCGTCTCGAGTGGGCGCTTCAGTGCGTGATACGGCGTGCCGCCGAACGTGGCCGTGCCGCTCGAGGCCTTCACGAGGCCGAGGAGCACTCGCAGGGTGGTCGTCTTGCCGGCGCCGTTCGGGCCGAGGAATCCGGTCACCCGGCCCGGTTGCACCGTGAAGCTCAGGTCCTCGACGGCAGTCACGCTGCCGAAGTGCTTGCTGAGCCCCGTGATCTCGATGGGGATGCCGCTGTCCATGCGCTCTCCTCGTGGCCGGGGGCGAGCGGGCCGCACATGACCGCGCCCCCGCACGGCCCGGCGACCGGTCGCCTCCCGCTCACCCTAGCGAGCGCGGGCGCGCCGCGGCATCCGTCACGCGGGGGATTCGCGAGATCGACGGATGCCGCGGGCGGGCCGTTCGGGCTGATGGGGGGCGTTTCTGTGGCCCCTGCGTCAGTTGAGCGGGCGGATCCCTTCGGGCAGCACGCCGCCGAGGTAGAGGTCGGTCGCGAGGTCCTGGAGTGCGCCGAGCGCGACGCGCTGGATCGTGGGGCCGTACGAGACGCGCGCGACGCCGAGCTCCTGCAGGCGCTCGGGCGCAGGAACGCCGGGCAGGCCGATGAGCGTGACCTTGAGCTCGCCGATGCCGGAGACGAGCTCGCGCACGACGTCTTCACCGAAGATGCCGGGCACGAACACGCTCGTCGCACCCGCGTCGAGGTACGCGCGCCCGCGCTCGATCGCGTCGGCGACGTTCACCTCGAGCGTGCGGTCGCGGCCACGGAGGAAGGCGTCGGTGCGTGCGTTCAGTGCGAACGGCACGCCCTCGGCGTCGGCCGCGGCGACCGATGCCCGAACGGCCGCGACCGACTCGTCGAGCGGCTTCAGCTGGTCCTCGAGGTTGGCGCCGACGATGCCCTCGCCGATCGCGCGGCGGATCGTCTCGCCGGCGTCGCCGTACCCGGCCTCGAGATCGGCGCTCACGGGCACGTCGACGGCGCGGGCGATACGGCCGACCATGTCGAGCATGAGCTCGACGGGGATCTGCTCGCCGTCCTCGTAGCCGAAGGTCGCGGCGATCGAGTGGCTCGCGGTCGCGAGGGCCTTCGTGCCGGGCAGGGCGGCGACGGCGCGCGCCGAGACGACGTCCCAGACGTTCACCACCTGGAGCAGTTCGGGTGCGGTGTGCAGGCGGCGGAGTTCGGTGGCGTGTTCGACGATCGTGGTCATGTCTCCAGCGTATGGTCGCGCAGGGCGCCCCTCGCCGGGATGCGCGACTTCGATCCGATCGCGTCCGGAACCCGCTACTCGGCCGGCGAGCCCAGCGCCGCAGAGAGTCCCGCGATCAGGCGGTCGATGTCGGCGTCGTCTGTGTACGGCGCGAGGCCGACGCGCAGGCCGCCCTCGTCGCCGAGACCGAGCCGCCGCGACGCCTCGAGCGCGTAGAAGTTGCTGCTCGGCGCGAGCACCTTCGCCGCGGCGAGCCGCTCCGAGACGGCGGATGCCTCGTGGCCGGCGAACGTGAGCAGCAGCGTCGGGGTGCGGCGAGCCGCCCGCGAGTGCACCGTCACACCGGGCAGTCCGCCGAGGGCGGCCTCGAGGCGTGCCAGCAGGCCCGACTCGTGCTCATGGAGTGCCGCGTACGAGGCCTGCAACCGCGCGCGGCGCGAGGCCGCGGCATCCGTCGCCCCGTGGTCGTCGCCGCCGACACCGTCGGAACCCGACGTGGCGAGCCCTGCCAGCACGTCGACCGCGGCCGTGACCCCGGCGAGCAGCTCGTAGGGCAGCGTGCCGAACTCGAAGCGCTCGGGCACGACATCCGTCGCCGGCAGCAGCTTGTCGGGCGTGATCGTCTCGAGCAGCTCGGGTCGCGAGACGAGCACGCCGCAGTGCGGGCCGAGGAACTTGTACGGCGAGCACGTGAAGAAGTCCGCGCCGAGCGCGTCGAGGTCGGGCAGTTCGTGGGCGCTGTAGTGCACGCCGTCGACCCAGACCAGCGCGCCGACGGCGTGCGCGGCCGAGGCGATGGCCGCGACATCCGGCATCGTGCCGATGAGGTTCGACGCGCCCGTGACCGCGACGAGCCGCGTGCGATCGCCGAGGAGCGAGGTGACCGCCTCGACCGGGAGTTCGCCCGTCGCCGGGTCGAACTCGGCCCAGCGCACCGTCGCGCCGACGCGCTCGGCGGCCTGCACCCACGGGCGCACGTTCGAGTCGTGGTCGAGGCTCGTGACGATCACCTCGTCGCCGGGACCCCACCCCTTCGACAGGTGCCGCGAGAAGTCGTACGTGAGCTGGGTGGCGGAGCGACCCTGCACGATGCCCCGCGGGTGCGTGTTCGCGAAGTCGGCCATCGCGAGCCGGAACCCGTGCACCGCGTCTTCGGCGCGCTGCTCCGAGACCGACGACGTGCCGCGGTTCGACAGCGGGCCCGTGAGCACCGAGGCGATGGCCTCGCCGACCGCGAGCGGCGTCTGCGTGCCGCCCGGCCCGTCGAAGTGCGCCCACCCGCTCTCGAGCGACGGGAATCCGGATCTGATGCGCGCGACGTCGTAGGCCATGCCGTGAGCATAGGCGCGGGCCCGGATAGCATGCACTCATGAGCGGGGAGGGGACCGCGGCTTCCGGCGCATCGGTGCAGGTGCAGTCGCAGGCGTCGGCGGGTCCGGCACGGGCGGGCGAGAAGCGCAGGCGGCGCTTCTCGGTGAACGCCGTGCTCGACGAGTTCTTCTTCGTGTTCGCCGGGCTCGCGTCGCTGTGGCTGGCCTACGTGCTCTTCAGCGAGTCGTTCACGCTGGGGTGGTGGGGCATCGTCGTGATGATCGCGTTCTGGGTGCTGCTCGCCTACCTGGTGCTGCCGCGCCTGCACCGCGTGCTCACGACGATCTACGTGCCCGACTACTTCATGGGGCGCACGCGCACGAGCGACGGGCTGTTCGGCGACCCCGTCAACCTGGCCGTGCTGGGCGACGAGGCGCGGCTGCTCCAGTCCATGCAGGATGCCGGGTGGACCCGTGCCGACGAGGTGACCGCGGCATCGAGCTGGCGCATCATCACGTCGACCATCACCCGGCGAAGCTACGACGAGGCCCCGGTCAGCCCGCTGTTCCTGTTCGGCCGCAAGCAGGACTTCGCGTTCCAGCAGGAGGTCGAGGGCAACCCGGCCAAGCGGCACCACGTGCGGTTCTGGCGAACGCCGGAGGGATGGCTGCTGCCGGGCGGCGCCCGGGTCGACTGGCTCGCGGCCGGCACGTTCGACCGCGCCGTGGGATTCTCGATGTTCACGCTCCAGGTCACGCACAAGATCGACGCCGACACCGACGTCGAGCGGGACCACATCGTGCGCACCATGCGGGACGCCGATGCGGCCATCGAGGTCAGCGTGCTCGCGGACTTCTCGACCGGGTATCACTCGCGCAACGGCGGAGGCGACACCATCCGCACCGACGGCGACCTGCCCGTGATCGACGTGAGCGGCGTGGCGGTGACGACGTGAGCGGCCTCGAGGAGCGCAAGCGGTCGGCGACCGAGCCGTTCGAGTCGCTCGTCGGGCGAACGGATGCCGCGCCGCCCATGAAGCGTCCGGCTGCGGTGACCATGGGCGCGGTGCTCGTCGTGCTGCGGGTGCTCGGCGGTGCGATCTGGCTGCTCCTGCTCGGCACGAACTGGCGCACCGTCATTGCGGAGGAACTCGACGTCACGACGGTCGACCCCGACACCTTGAACGCCTCGCTCGCGATCATCGTCGTGCCCGGCGCCGTCATCCTCCTCGTCGAGCTCGTGCTGGCCTGGCTGATCTTCCTCGGCGTGAACTGGGCGCGGATCGTCGTCATGCTCTTCGCCACGCTCAGCATCAGCGCGTCGTTCGTCGCCTGGTGGGTCGGCGACCAGGAGCTGCACCTCGACTTCACGCTCGTGACGCTCTCGCTCGACATCCTCGTGATGCTCGCCCTGTCGAGCCGCGCGGCGCGCGACTATGCGCGGCGGCCGAAAACCCGCACGATCAGGGGTGCCACTGGTTCGACCGAGCACGGCGGTTCCTAGTCTGGCGTGATGCCCGTGACATCCGCCCCCTCCCGAGCCGTGCTCCGACCGGCGCTCGCCGTCACCGCGGCGGTCGCGACCGGATGCCTCGTGCTGTGCCTCTCGGCGTGCGCGCCCCCGGTCGCGACCAACCCCGTCGCCTCGACCGAGACCCCTCCCGGCGGGTACACGGGGGATGCCGCGCTCGCCGAGCTCCTGCGACCGAGCTTCGCCTCGGTCGATCCGGCGCCGGCCGTGGCCGCAGCCGTCATCGAGGCTGACGGCACCGTGCGAACGGTGTTCCACGGCGCCGACGAATCGTCGGTGTTCGAGATCGGCTCCATCACGAAGACGTTCACGGGGGAGTTGGTCGCCGAGGCGATCGCACGCGGCGAGGTCGAGCTCGACGACACGCTCGACGAGCACCTCGACCTGGCGGGCACGCCCGTGGGCGAGCTGGCGATCGCCGACCTCGTGACCCACAGCTCGGGCCTTCCGACGTTCCCCGATCCCGATCCCGCCTGGCTCGATCGGCTGCGGGCCGCCTACGAGGCGGGAGAGGACGGCATCGACGAGACGCTCGACGAGCTCCTCGCCGAGGCCCGCTCGGTGCCGGCTTCGTCGATCAGCGCCGAGCGGCAGTACTCGAACCTCGGGGCCGCGCTCGTCGGGCAGGCGCTCGCCGCGGCCGCGGGCACCGACTACCAGACCCTGCTCGAGGACCGGTTGTTCGGGCCGCTGGGCCTGGACGCCGCAAGCCTTCCGCTCGTCGACTCCGAGGTGCCGACCGGGCACCTCGACGGTGCCGGCGAGGCGGGCGACCCCGCCGAGCCGACGACGCTCGCCGCCTACGCGCCCGCGGGCGGCATCCACGCGACCCTCGGCGACCTCGTCGCGTACGCCGAGGCGGTGATCGACGGCCCGCTCACCGGGAGCGCGGCCCAGCAGGCGCACGGCGAGGTCGCCGACACCGGCTACTTCTGGGGCCTCCAGCAGGTGGGCGGCCACGCCGTCGTCGAGCACGGCGGCATGACGAACGGCTTCTCGAGCATGCTCTTCATCGACACGACCGCCGGCACCGCCTCGATCGTGCTCGTGAACCGCAACCTGGGGCTCGAGGGGGTCGCCGAGACGTTGATCGCCGCAACCGGGCGTTAGGGCGCGCCCTCGCCGAACGTGCGCAGCCAGTGGTCGGCCACGAGCTCGGCGACGAGGAGCTCGGTGAGCGCGGCGACCGAGTCGTCGGTGTCGCCCGCGAACCGGATCACCTGCTCGGCGCCCGGCAGGTCGCGCCCGATCGAGGCGAACCGCGAGCCGCGCTGCGCCATCCAGTCGAGCGCCTGCGCGTCCCATGCCGAGCCGGCGAACACGAGCGCGCGGTAGTCCTGCGTCTTCGTGAGGTAGACGTCGACGTGCGACCAGTCGCCGGTCTCCGACGCGAAGGCGCTGCGGCGCGGCACCTCGCGGAGCATGAGGGCCGACTGCTGCGCGCTCGACCCGCGCTCGGCGGGGGCGAGCACCCACGTGCCCATCGGACCGGCGAGCAGATCGGCGACCTGGGGCATCCAGCTGTCGGCCGTGGCGAGCAGCACCGCGTTGGCGATGGCCGCGGCGCGCACGGCCTCGGCATCGAACCGTTCGGCGGGCGCCGTGCCGAGCAGTTCCTCGAGCACCGCGTCGAGCACGGCGAACGTCGCGCGGAACGTGCGGCACGCGACGCCCGACGCCTCGACGCCCGCGAGCAGCGGCACGACGACGTCGGCCAGGCGCCCGAGCTCGGAGTCGGGCCGGTTCGTGACGGCCACGAGCCGTCCGGTGCCGCGGTACCGCTCGATCGCGCGCAGCACCTCGACGCTGCCGCCGGTCGCCGAGACCGCGACGACCGCGAGGTCGGGCGCTGCGGGCGGTAGCAGCTCGGCGCTCGCGAGCTCGACAACGACGTTCGCGCCGACGCTGCGGTAGCGACGCGCGACCACGTCGGCGGCGTACCGGCTCGACCCCATGCCGAGCACGAGCACGCGCGCCGAACCGAGCATCGCGAGGCGTTCGAGTCCGGGCAGCCCGTCGTCGAGGGCGTCGGCGAGTCGCTCGAGCGTCGAGGGGATCAGGTCGAGGTCGGCTCGAAAGGCGGCGGTGTCCATGGGCTCTCCGGGGTCTCGTTCGTCGAAGCGTAGCGGTGCGTGATCGCCGCGTCGGGGGCGTAGCGCCACGGCGGCAGGAACCGGTCGGCGTAGTGCAGTTCGGCCGCGAGCTGCTCGGCCTCGAAGCCGGGCAGCAGGGCGGCGTCGAAGAGCTCGGCACGCGAGAGCTCGGCGCGGTAGGCCGCGAGCAGCTCGGCGCGCGCGCGGTCGGCCCAGCTCCACGCCCGGTCGTCGGGTCGACCCAGACGCTTCTGCGCGACCGCGGAGATGAGGTCGAGCGAGACGAGCAGGTGCGCGACGTCGCGAGCCGCGGCATCCGCTCGCTCCCGGTCTGCGGCGTCGAGCTGGGGGTCGCCGTCGAAGTCGATGAGCGTGTAGCGCCGGCCGTCGGCGGCACCCGGGTCGGGCGAGGCGAGCACCTGCCCGAGGTGCAGGTCGCCGTGGATGGGGAACTCGAGCCCCGGTGCAGTGCCTTCGAGCGAGCGGATGTCGCGCGCGAGCGCCTCGCGACGGTTGCGCAGGCGCTCCCCGGCGGCTCCCTCGCCCGCGGCGACGGCCCTGGCCAGCGCGTCGGCGGCGCGGTCGCGGCGTGCGGATGCGGCATCCGCTCCGCTCGGGGAGGCGTCGGCGCCCAGCACGTCGTGGATGCGGGCGACCTGCGCCCCGAGCGTCGAGGGCCATGCGGGGTCCCCGGGCCCGTCGAGGCCGCGCTCCACCGCCGCGACGACGTCGTCGACGGCCCAGGTCCAGCCGTCTTCGGCGCCGGGCAGGTACTCGGTCACGATCGCGAGCGTGGACTCGCCGAGCTCGGGATGCCGCCAGGCCACGCGCCCGTGCACGCGGGCCACGTCGTCGCTGCCGGCGTCGCCGAGCCGTTCGAGCAGGTGGCCGGCGCGATCGGCCGCGGCCCAGCGCCCGACGATCTTCACGACGAAGCGGTCGTCGACGATGACCGAGGTGTTGGTCTGGTCGACGGCGATGCCGCGTTCGGGCGCATCGGGCGAGAGGCCGTGCACGACGAGCGCGGTGATCGCACGCGCGACGCCGTCTCCGGCTGCCGGTCGCCGGCCGTCGAGGAGCACGCGACCGTCGCCGTCGACGGACAGCACACGCCCGCCGATGACCGGGTGGAGGCCGTCGAATGAGTTCATTGAATTCGGATTGTAACTATTGTGCAAACTCCTCGCCAGTATGTCCGCACATCCATTGCGGTTTCTTCAGCGCCGGTGCAACAATCGCTCAACCTTTCCACCCCCAAGGAGGACTCATGCCCACCACACGACGCATCGTCGCCGTCGCGGCCGGCACCATCGCCGTCGCGCTCGCCGCAACTTCGTGCTCCACCGGCGGCGGCGGCGAGGTCGACCCGTCTGCCGACATCTCCGAGCAGACGCTCACCGTCTCGATCTGGGCGGACTACTACCCCGAGGACCTCGCCGCGCAGTTCGAGGAGGCGACCGGCGTCAAGACGACGATCGTGAACCACACGACGAACGAGGACATCGTCGCCAAGCTCACCGCGAGCGCCGACTCGGGCATCGACGTGGCCTTCGTGTCCGGCCAGTACGCGCAGGCCCTCGGGGAGCAGGGCCTGCTCGCCGAACTCGACAAGTCGCTCATCCCGAACGAGTCGAACCTCTACCCCGAGGCGCTCGAGCTCGACTACGACGAGGGCAACGTCTACTCCGAGCCGTACGCGTGGGGCACCACGGGCCTCTGCTATCGCCCCGACCTCACGGGCTTCGACCCCACGTCGTGGAACGACCTGCTGAACCCGAAGCCCGAGCTCGAGGGCAAGACCACCATGCTCTCGACCGACCGCTGGCTCGCGATGCCCGCGCTCAAGGCGGCCGGCAACTCGCTGAACACGACCGACGACGATGAGCTCGCCGAGGCGAAGGACCAGCTCCTGAAGACCAAGCCGACGCTGCTCGCGTACGACGACACGACCTTCTACTCGAAGCTCGTCTCGGGCGAGGCCGCGATGGTCGAGGCGTGGGACGGCTGGTGCAACTACGGCATCGCCGAGGACCCGACGATCAAGTTCGTCGTGCCCGACGAGGGCGCCGACCTCTGGGTCGACACCATGACGGTGCTCGAGTCGTCGAAGAACAAGGAGGCCGCGATGGCCTTCATCAACTACATCCTCGACCCCGAGGTGCAGACCTGGGTCGCCGAGAACATCCTCTACAAGGTGCCCAACCAGGCCGCAATGGAGGCCCTCGACCCGTCGCTCATCGAGTCGTACCCGACGCTCGGCATCACGGTCGACGAGCTCTTCCAGCAGGAGGTCATCGTCGACCTCGGCGAGGACTCGCTGAAGTACGTCGACCTCAACGCCGAAATCCTGGCGACGAACTGACGCGAGCGACCCTGAGACCGTGACCTCGACGCCCCACCCGACGACCCCCGGCGTGCGCGCGAACCGCGTGCGCCGGGGGCTCGCCCCTGTTCCGTTCCTCGCCCCGGGAATGCTCTTCCTCATCGTCTTCATGGCGATCCCGGTGGGGCTGCTCGCGTTCTACACGTTCTTCAAGCGCGGCCGCTTCGGCGGCCTCGTGTTCGAGTTCACGTTCGACAACTGGATCAAGCTGCTCGAACCCCTCTACCTCGGCGTGATCTTCCAGTCGATCGGCATGGCGCTCGTCGTCACCCTGCTCGCGCTCGCGATCGGCTACCCGATGGCCTACGCGATCGCCGGGCTCTCGCCGAAGTGGCGCACGATCGCCCTCATCGCGGTCGTACTGCCGTTCTGGACGAACTTCCTCGTGCGCACCTACGCCTGGATCCTGCTCCTGAACAATGCGGGCTGGGTGAACCAGGCGCTGCAGGGCCTCGGGCTCACCGACGAGCCGATCAGCATGCTCTACACGCCGCAGGCCATCGTCGTGGGCCTGCTCTACATGTACCTGCCGCTCATGGTGCTGCCGCTCTACGCCTCGCTGCAGCAGCTCGACCCCTCGCTCCGCGAGGCGGCCACGAACCTGGGGGCGAACCCCTGGCGGGCGTTCCGCACCGTGACGCTGCCGCTCTCGCTGCCGGGCGCGCTCACGGGCTGCGTCTTCGTGTTCGTGCCCGCCATGTCGAACTTCGTGATCCCCGAGCTCATCGGCGGCGGCAAGACGATCATGGTCGGCAACCTCGTGCGCGACCAGTTCTTCGAGGCCCGCGACTGGCCGTTCGGCGCGACGCTCGCGCTGCTCCTGACGATCATCCTCGTGCTCGTCATCGTGCTGCAGTCCGCGGTCTCCCGCCGCATCACCGAAGGGCCCCGCCGTGGCTGAGCCGACGACCACCCGAGCGGATGTCGCGGCCACCGCGAACCCCTCGACGACCGCGATGCGCGAGCTCGAGCCGTCGGCGAAGCCTCGCGCCGTGCGCAAGCCCCGCGGCATCCTCGTTCCGCTCTGGATCGGGTACGTGTTCCTCTACCTGCCGATCCTCGTCGTCGTGATCATGAGCTTCAACGACTCCGAGAACCTCTTCGTCTGGCGCGGGTTCTCGCTGCGCTGGTACCCCGAGGTGTTCGCCGACGAGGCGCTCATGCAGGGTCTCGGCAACACGCTCATCGTGGCGACGGGCGCGACGGCGATCGCGACGGTGCTCGGCACGCTGCTCGCGTACGGCATCCAGCACTACACGCGCGGCGGGTTCGTGCGGGCGTTCGCGATCGCGCCGGCGATCATGCCCGACCTGCTGCTCGGCATCGGCCTGCTCACGCTGTTCTCGCTGCTCGGCATCACGCTCGGCCTGCACTCGGTGATCCTCGCGCACGGGGTGTTCGCGACCGCGTTCGTGACCGCGATCGTGCTGGCCCGCATGGCGAGCCTCGACCCGAGCCTCGAGGAGGCCTCGCGCGACCTCGGCGCCGGGCCGGTGCGCACGTTCGTGCGGGTCACGCTGCCGCAGCTCGCGCCGGGCATCGTCGCGGGCGCGCTGCTCGCCTTCACGCTCTCGCTCGACGAGTTCGTGATCGCGTTCTTCACCACTGCGCCGACGCAGCCGACCCTGCCGATCGTCATCTACTCGATGGTGCGCTTCGGGGTGACCCCCGAGGTCAACGCCCTCGCCACCCTGCTGCTGTTCGTGAGCGTCGTGACCGTGATCGCGGCGCAGCGCCTGACCCGACCGACTGGATCCTCGAAATGACCACTGCCCCCCTGCTCCGCGTCGACGGCGTGCGCGCCGTCTACGGCGACACGGTCGCACTGCACGACGTCTCGCTCGACATCGGCGACAACGAGTTCTTCGCGCTGCTCGGCCCGTCGGGCTGCGGCAAGACCACCCTGCTCCGTTCGATCGCCGGGTTCGAGACGCCCGAGTCGGGCCGCATCGAGGTCGACGGCCGCGACCTGCTCGGCATGCCAGCGCACAAGCGCCCGGTCAACATGATGTTCCAGAGCTACGCGCTGTTCCCGCACATGAGCGTCGAGAAGAACATCGCCTACGGGCTCGAGTCCGAGGGGCTCGGCCGCGCGGAGATCGCCCGTCGGGTGGCCGAGGTCGTCGAGGTCGTCGGGCTCGGGCACCTCGCCAAGCGCCGACCCTCGCAGCTCTCGGGCGGCCAGCGCCAGCGCGTCGCGCTCGCCCGCGCCATCGTGAAGCGCCCGCGCCTGCTGCTGCTCGACGAGCCGCTCTCGGC
Source organism: Agromyces sp. CF514 (assembly GCF_900113185.1). Taxonomy (NCBI): domain Bacteria; kingdom Bacillati; phylum Actinomycetota; class Actinomycetes; order Micrococcales; family Microbacteriaceae; genus Agromyces; species Agromyces sp. CF514. Next base: position 427,735 of record NZ_FOZD01000001.1, read on the forward strand.
ACTCGACCGCCAGGTGCGCGCGTCGATGCAGCTCGAGCTGAAGCGCCTGCAGCACGAGGTCGGCCTCACGTTCGTCGTCGTCACGCACGACCAGGAGGAGGCCATGTCGATGGCCGACCGCATCGCGGTACTCCGCGACGGCCGCCTCGAGCAGCTCGCCACCCCGCAGGAGCTCTACGCGAACCCCGCGTCGCGCTTCGTCGCCTCGTTCATCGGCTCGGCGAACCTGCTCGACGGGGTCGCCGCGACGACCGGCGTCGAGGTGCCGGGCATCGGACTCGTGCCCGCCCCGCACGGACTGGTCGCGGGCGCACCGGCGACCGCGGTCGTGCGGCCCGAAGACGTCGAGCTGACGGATGCCGCGACCTCCGCCCTGCGCGGCACGGTCATCGACACGTACTTCCTGGGCGGTGCTTCGACCATCTCGATCGAGGTCGACGGCCTGCACGCGCCACTGCTCGCGACGGTGCACGGGGCGAGCCGCCTGGCGCGAGGCGAAGCCGTCGGCGTGCGCTTCGGCCGCACGTCGGTGGTCGCGCGCGATGCAGCCGACGACGCGGACGTCGAGGCGGCCGACGCCGACGCCGACCACGAGGCGACGCCGGCCGATGGCCGGGCCGCAGCCGCGGCATCCGTCACCGGGACCTCGGCCGCGTCATCCGCTCAGGAGGGCGTCAGCGCATGACCGGTCGCGAGCCTCGCATTGGCCACGATGAGCTCGAGGGCTGCGGCGTGGTCGATGGTCGGGTGCTCGGCGATGATGCGGTAGCCGTAGGCGTCTTCGAGGGCCACGAGGTTGCGGGCGATGACGAGCGACGGCTGCGCGAGCGTGAAGATGCCGCGTGCCGCGCCCTGCTCGAGCACGACCTGGTACATGCCGACCTGGCGGTCGTAGAGGGTCGTGAGGAGCGACGCCATGAGCGGGTTGCGCCCTGCGGAGCCGCCGAGCTCGCAGAGCAGGCGCACCTCGGTGTCGCCGGCGCCGCTCGGCAGGCCGGACTTCGCGAGCGCGAGCAGGCGCACCACGGGGTCGTCGGGCAGGCCCTCGAGCATGCGCACGCGGCCCTCGTAGAAGCGCTCCATGCCGGCGCGGTTGGCCTCGAACATGAGCTCGTCGATGTCGGGGTAGTAGTAGAGCACCGCACCCGAGGTGAGGCCCGCCTCTTCGGCCACGCGGTTCAACCGCGCCCCGTCGGGGCCGTGCGCCGCGATCGCACGCTGGGCCGCCGCGACCAGCTGGCTGCGACGTTCCTCCTGTCGCTTCGGCCTGGCCATCTGGCTCCTCTCGCAGCAGACAGATTGTCTGCATCTTCACGCAATCTTAGGGCGTTCTGACCTCTTTCCATATAGGCCTTGACCGACCAGATTCTCTATAGCAGCATTCAAGAAACCCACGAACGGAGACCCGATGACCGAGGAACGGCGCACCTACCTCTTCATGCCAGAGAGCGCGTACGGCCCGACCAACAACTGCATCGGCATCGGCAACGAACTGCTGAAGCGCGGGCATCGCGTCGTCTTCGCCGCCGAGCGCTCGTGGCAGGGCAAGCTCGTCGCACTCGGCTTCGAGGAGGACCTCGTCGACCTCGCGCCCGTCGAGGAGCCCGCCGAGGGCGCCGAGGCCGAGCAGGACGCCGGTGCGTTCTGGAAGGAGTACATCCAGTCGATCTCGCCCGAGTTCCGCAAGAGCACGGCCGAGCAGCTCGAGACCGTCACGCTCCCCATCTGGGAGGAGCTCGCGAACGGCGCGAAGTTCTGCGAGCCGCAGCTCAAGGCGATCATCGAGCGCGTGCAGCCCGATGTCATCATCGAGGACAACGTCATCGCGTTCCCCGCGCTCGTCACCGCGGGCGTGCCCTTCGTGCGCATCACGAGCTGCAACCCGCTCGAGGTCCCGGGGGACGAGATCGCGCCCGTGTTCTCCGGCCTCGGCAAGGACGACCGCGACGGCTGGGCCGAGTTCCGCGCCGAATACGAGCGCACCCACCGCCCCCTCTGGGAGTCGTACAACGACTGGGTGCAGGAGCAGGGGGCGCCCGCGCTGCCCGACCTCGAGTTCATCCACACCGGCGACGCGAACCTCTACGTCTACCCCGAGGTGCTCGACTACACCGCCGAGCGCCCGCTCGACGAGAGCTGGACCCGCCTCGACTCGTCGGTGCGCGAGACCGAGCAGGCCCCCGCCGACCTGCCCGCCGCGTTCACCGACGGCAGTCGCCCGCTCGTGTACTTCAGCCTCGGCTCGCTCGGCAGCGCCGACGTCGACCTCATGCGCCGCGTCATCTCGGTGCTCGCCGACCTGCCCGTGAACGTCATCGTCTCGAAGGGGCCGCTGCACGACGAGTTCGAGCTCGCCGGCAACATGTGGGGCGCCGAGTTCCTGCCGCAGACGAAGATCCTGCCGCTCGTCGACCTCGTCATCACGCACGGCGGCAACAACACGACCACCGAGGCCCTGCACTTCGGCAAGCCCATGATCCTGCTGCCGCTGTTCTGGGACCAGTACGACAACGCCCAGCGCGTGCACGAGCAGGGCTACGGCATCCGCCTCAGCACCTACGGCTTCACCGCCGAAGAGCTGCAGGGCGCCGTGACCGGCCTGCTCGCCGACACCGACCTGCGCGAGCGCATCGCCGCCGTCGGCGCCGACATCCGCTCGAAGGACGGCGTCTCGGCCGCGGCCGACGCCATCGAACGGGTCGGCGCCCGCATCGGTGCGGGTGCCGCCGCGGGCGCAGGGGAGCGCGGGTGACCACCACGCAGACGGCGACGGATGCCGCGGCCGAGGCCCTGCGCGACGCCTCGCCCACGGCCTACTGGCTCGACCGCGCGTCGGCGCCCGGCGGCCGTCCGCGCGTCGAGGGCGCGCTCGAGGCCGACCTCGTCATCGTCGGCGGAGGCTTCACCGGACTCTGGACCGCCTGGCAGGCGACCGAGCGGGAGCCGGGCCGATCGGTCGTGATCCTCGAGGCCGAACGCATCGCGCACGGCGCGACCGGACGCAACGGCGGCTTCGTCGCGGCCTCGCTCACGCACGGACTCACGCACGGCGAGGCGATCTGGCCGAAGCAGGTCGCCGCGCTGCACGAGGAGGGCGACCGCAACCTCGCCGGGCTCCTCGCCGCGATCGAGGGCGCGGGCATCGATTGCGACCTGCGACGGGTCGGCAAGACCACGCTCGCGATCGAACCCTGGCAGGTCGGCGGTCTCCGCGACGCGCAGGCCCTTGGCGAGAAGTACGGCGTCGACCTCGAGCTGCTCTCGCGCGACGAGGTGCAGGCCGACGTGCACTCGCCGACCTACCTCGGCGGGCTCCGCGATCGCACCGGCACCGTGCTCGTCGACCCCGCGAAGCTCGCCTGGGGCATGGCCGCCGAACTCGAGCGCCGCGGGGTGCGCGTGTTCGAGGCATCAGCCGTGACCGGGATCTCGCGCACCGGCTCGGGTGCCGGTTCGGGTGCCGCCGGCGGCACCGGCGTGCGAGTGAGCACTGCCCACGGTCATGTCGACACGCGCGAGGTCGTCGTCGCCACGGCCGCCTACCCCGGCCCGCTCAAGCGGCTCGGCAACTACATCATGCCGCTCTACGACCACGTGCTCATGACCGAGCCGCTCACCGAGGCGCAGCGCGCGTCGATCGGCTGGGCCGAGGGCCAGGGGCTCACCGACGCGGGCAACCAGTTCCACTACTACCGGCCCACCGCCGACGGGCGCATCCTCTTCGGCGGATGGGACGCCGTCTACTACTTCGGCGGCAAGGTCGACGCGAGCCTCGAGCAGCGCGACAGCTCGCACGAGCTGCTGGCGCGGCACTTCTTCGAGACGTTCCCGCAGCTCGCGGGCCTGCGGTTCACCAACCGCTGGGCCGGCCCGATCGACTCGACCACCCGGTTCACGGCGGCCTACGGCACGGCGCTCGGCGGGCGCGTCGCCTACGCGGTCGGGCACACGGGCCTCGGGGTCGGCGCGTCGAGGTTCTCGGCGGATGTCGCGCTCGACCTGCTGGCCGGCGAACCCACGTCGCGGCTGCGGTACGACATCGTGCGCAAGCGGCCCTTCCCCGTGCCGCCCGAGCCGTTCCGAAACCCGATCATCCAGTTCACGCGGCACTCGATCCTCAGCGCCGACGCGCACGAGGGCCGGCGCAACCTGTGGTTGCGCACCCTCGACCGCTTCGGGCTCGGATTCAACTCGTGACCCCCGCAGCCCCAGCTCGCTCAGCCTCCCTCACGCTTCGCAACCCAGATGCCACTCGTTGTCGGGTCTCCGCGCGACGAACCGACAACGACCGGCACCTCGATGGTGCGCAAGCCATACATTCGAAAGGCGCACCATGACCACCACGGGCATCACCGGCAGCACCGCCACCACGGGCACCAGAAGCACCGCCTCCACGGCGACCACCGGCACCTTCATCGGCGAGTACCGCGCCGGCTCGGGCGGCGACGCCGTCATCACGAACCCGGCGACCGAGCAGGAGGTCGCGGCCTTCACCGCATCGGGCGTCGCCGACGTCGACGAGGCCGCGGCGGCCGCGCGTGCGGCACAGCCCGAGTGGGCCGCGAAGACGCCCGGGGAGCGCTCGCTCGCCCTGCTGAAGCTCGCCGACGCGATCGAGGCCGACGCCGAGAACCTCGCGCGCCTCGAGGTCGAGGACTCCGGCAAGCCGTGGACCACCGCGTTCGACGGCGAGCTGCCCTTCGGCGTCGACAACCTGCGCTTCTTCGCCGGAGCCGCACGGTCGCTCGACGGCACGGGCGCGGGGTCGTTCTCGAACGGCTACACGTCGATCCTCACGCGCCGCCCGGTCGGCGTGGTCGCGGGCATCACGCCGTGGAACTTCCCGCTCATCATGGCGATCTGGAAGGCCGGTCCCGCGCTCGCCGCGGGCAACGCCGTGATCGTGAAGCCCGCGCCCGCGACCCCGCGCACGACCCTGCGGTTCGCCGAGCTCGCGCTCGAGGCCGGGTTGCCCGCAGGGCTCTTCAACGTCGTCACGGGCGACGCCGAGGTCGGCCAGGCGCTCGTGACGCATCGCGAGGTCGACATGGTCAGCGTCACCGGTTCGACCCAGACGGGCAAGGCCGTCATGCGCGGCGCCGTCGAGGGCGTCAAGCGCGTGCACCTCGAGCTCGGCGGCAAGGCCCCCGTCATCGTCTTCAAGGACGCCGACCTCGGCGCCATGGCGCACGCCGTCGCGCTCGGTGCGACCTACAACACCGGGCAGGACTGCACCGCCGCGACCCGCGTGTACCTCGAGCGCTCGGTCTACGACGACGGCGTCGCGGCGCTGCGCCACGCGATCTCGCAGATCAAGGCCGGCGACCCGATGGACGCCGAGACGCACATCGGCCCGCTCATCTCGCCCGCGCACCGCACGCGCGTCGAGGGCTTCGTCTCGCGTGCGCTCGTCGAAGGCGCGGAGGCGCTCGTGGGCGGCCACGCGATCGATCGTGTCGGCTCGTACTTCGCGCCGACCCTGCTCGTCGGGGCCGCGCAGTCGTCAGAGATCGTGCAGGGCGAGGTGTTCGGGCCCGTGCTCGTCGTGCTGCCCTTCGATGGCGAGGCCGAGGGCATCGCGCTCGCGAACGACAACGCCTACGGACTCGCGTCGTCGGTCTGGACCTCGGATGTCTCGAGGGCCCTGCGCGTGAGCCAGTCGCTCGACGTCGGGGTGACGTGGGTCAACGACCACCTGCCCATCGCCTCCGAGGCGCCGCACGGCGGAGTGAAGGGATCCGGCTTCGGCAAGGACATGTCGATGGAGCCCCTGCTCGACTACTCGGTCACCCGGCACCTCATGATCCGGCACGCGGCGCCGCCCGAGACCACGGGCTTCCGTCCGGCCTGAGCCGGCCCGAAGCCTGCCGCGCCCGGGCGGGCGCCTGCGAACCGGAGCCGTGCGCCCGGCGGGTCGACGGGAGGAGACTCGCGCGAGCGGAGGACGATCCACGTCGAAACGCCCTCCGCTCGCGCGAATCTCCTCCCGTCGTCACGTCCCGTGCGTCACTCGCCAGCCGAGACGACAGCCTTCGGCGCGCGCGCGTCGGGCAGCGTCAGCTCCTCGCCGCCTCCGTCGACGAAGAGCTTCTTCGCGAGCGGTCGCATCGGTCGCGACAGCATGAGCTTCACGTTCACCTTGGCGAACGCCGACATGAGGCGAGTTCGCGGCAGCATGACCGCGAGGCTGCCTCCGGGGATCTGCCGCGACTTCTCGGTGTGCGGCGCGAGCTGCGCCTCGAACCGGCCGAGCGCCGCCGCGACGGCCACCGGGTCGCCGAGGCCGTCGTCGCCCGCCGACGATGCCGGGCCTGCGGCATCCGCGAGCCCGACGAGTTCGAGGCCGAGCAGGTACGCGCCGACGATCGCCATCGCGGTGCCCATGCCCGTGAGCGGCGAACCGCACGTCGCGGCGTCGCCGATGAGCACGACCCGCCCGTTCGAGAGGCTCGGCATGTCGACGCGCGCGAGGTCGTCGAAGTAGAAGTCGTCGGCGCGCTCCATCGCATCGAGGATGCGTTCGGCGTGCCATCCGCCGCCCTCGATCGCCCGGCGGATGAGCGCCTGCTGCGCCGCACGGTCGCCGCGGAGTGCGGGATCCGGCGTGGTCCGGATGTTGATGATCGCCTTCGACGTCGCCGGGTCGGCATCTGGGCGGATGCCGAACATCGCCCCCGGAACGAGTCGCATCGCGAACCATCCAGGCTCGATGTCGGCGGGCGTCGGCATCGTGAAGAAGGCCGCGTACCCGCCGAGGTTCGTGACGAACCGATCCTCGGGGCCGAACGCGAGTCGCCGGGTCGCGGAGTGCACGCCGTCGGCGCCGACCACGAGGTCGTAGCGTTCGCGGCGGCCCGAGGCGAAGGTCGCGTCGACCCCGTCGGCGTCCTGCTCGAGCGCGACGAGGTGGTCGCCGTACCGCTGGTCGAGGAGGCCGTTCGCGTCGACCGGACCGGTGGCCCCCGTCACGGCAGCGGATGCCGCGGCCTCGCGCAGGGCGTCGAGCAGCACGTCGTTCAGGTCGCCGCGCGTGATCTCGACCTCGGCGACCGCGCCCTTGCCGTCGAAGTCCTCCATCGACATGCGGCCGTAGATGCGCCCGAGCCCGTCGACGTAGCTCATGCCGCGTTCGTCGAGCTGGTGGCGACGGATGCCGGGCATGAGGCCCAGGCGTTCGGCCGCCTCTCGGCTGGCCCCGCGCAGGTCGACGGCCTGACCGCCGGGGCGGGGCGCCGCGGCGCGCTCGACGATCGTGGTGGGGATGCCGGCCCGCACGAGCTGCAGGGCGAGGGCGTTGCCGGCGATGCCGCCGCCGGAGATCAGGATGCGGGGTGCGGAGCTCATGATGCTGCCTTTCGATGGATGCCGGTTCGGATTAGCACAAATGTCTTATACGAATGTCTAACACCGCCGAAGAGGAATGTCTAGGACATATGTCTCAGACGTTCGGCTAACCTGTGGACATGGGCAATCGTGAAGACCTCCTGGCCGGCGCACGCAAGGTGATCGTGGAGCAGGGGGTGGCCAAGGCCACGGCGCGCGACATCGCCGGCGCCGCCGGCGTGAGCCTTGCCGCAATCGGGTACCACTTCGGGTCGAAGGAGCAGCTCATCACCGAGGCGCTGCTCGACGCGCTCGGCACGGCCATCGGCGACGGCATGGGCGAGCTCATCCTCGCCGGCCGAGACGACGCGCCGCTCGACGGGTTCGCCCGCCTCTGGAACGGCATGCCGGCCGTCTTCGCCGACAACCGCGAGGCGCTGCTCGCGAGCCTCGAGAACACGCTGCGCATCGTGCGCAACCCGGTCGGACGCGAGCAGATGCAGGCCGCCGTCGAGGGGGCCTACGAGGGCATCGCCGAGGAGTTCGCCGAGGCGCACCCCGACCTCGACGCCGACCGGGCGCGGGCCCTCTCGGAGTTCAGCTTCGCGCTCGTGCAGGGCCTCGCCATCCTCTGGCTGTTGAACCCCGAGGGCACCCCGTCGGGCGACCGCCTGGCCGACGCGGTCCGCACCCTGTCGGCAGCTCCGACGAGGGAGTAGCATCCGGCCATGCCCGCGCGGCAGGTCTCGTCCCGAGGCGCCCGGAGGGTCTCGCCCCTCCTCGCGGGCATGATCGCGGTCTCGCTCGTCGGCTGCGCTCCCGGCGGTTCCCCGCCCGACGCCGTCGACACGCCCACTGCCACGGAGTCCGCGCTCGAGCAGAGCGTTCGCGACTCCTTCACCAACGACTACGAACAAGCCGCGGTCGCCGTCATCGAGGACGGCGAGGTGTCGACGGTCTTCGTGCGCTCCGAGCCGGCCACCGCCTTCGAGATCGGCTCGATCACCAAGTCGCTCACGGGTGAGCTGCTCGCCATCGCGATCGACCGCGGCGAGGTCGGACTCGACGACCCGCTCGGCGCGTACCTGCCGCTCGGAGACGCGCCGGCGGCATCCGTCACGCTCGAATCCCTCGCGACCCACCGCAGCGGGCTGCCGCTCGAGCCGACGGACGCGGCATGGGTGGCCCAGGCGAAGGCCGCGAACGAAGCCGGAACCAGTCCGTACACGGCCTCCCTCGCGGAGCTCATCGACCTCGCGCGCGTCGAGCCGGTGGTGCCCTCGGACGACCTCGTCTACAGCAACCTCGGAGTGGCCCTGCTCGGACACGCGCTCGCCGCCGCCGCCGGTACCGACTACCGCACGCTGTTGGAGGACCGCATCCTCGTGCCGCTCGGCATGGAGGGCGCGGTGCTCGCAGAGACACCTGAGCAGGTGCCCGAACAGCACGCCGACGGCCACCGCGGTGCGGGAGAGCCGGTCGATCCGTGGTGGGGCGAGGGATTCGGCCCCGCCGCCAACGTGCATGCCACGCTGGATGATCTCGTGGCACTCGCCATCGCGGTGCTCGACGGGCCGCTCGAGGACAGCGCCGCACTCGAGCCCCTCGCGCCCACCCGGACTTCAGACACGAGCATCGGGTATCTCTGGTGGATCGGGGAGTCGCCCGCCCGGACCATCACCGGGAACGGTGGCGTCACCGACGGGTTCCGGAGCGGACTCATGATCGATCGTGATGCCGGAATCGCCTCGATCGTGCTGGCCAACTCGCCCCGCGACGTCGATGAGCTCACGTTGCGGTTCCTCGTCGACGCCGACGTCCACGACTGAACTGGGCGCTCGCTAGCACCGGGCAGACCGGTTCCGCTCGGCGCGCTACCCGACCTGCGAACGGGCGGCATGCACCGCGCACTCGGCGGTGTCGCACGACGCGCACACGACGAGCTGCGTGCGGCACGAGGCATCCGTGCAGTTGACGGTGCGCTTGGTCGCCTCGCCGCAGACCGCGCACTCGCCGATCACGGCGGCGTGGTCGCTGAAGTCGATCGAGCCGCGCCCGTCGAACACGTAGAGCGAGCCGTTCCAGAGGCCGTCGTCGCCGAAGCGCTCGCCGTAGCGCACGATGCCGCCCTCGAGCTGGTAGACCTCGCCGAAGCCGCGGCTGGCCATGAGGCTCGAGAGCACCTCGCAGCGGATGCCGCCCGTGCAATAGGTGACGACGGGTCGCCCCTTGAGCTCGTCGTACTCGCCCGAGTCGAGCAGTTCGACGAAGTCGCGCGTGGTCTCGACGTCGGGCACGACCGCGCCCGCGAACCGGCCGATCGCGGCCTCGAGCGCATTGCGGCCGTCGAAGAAGACGACGTCGTCGCCGCGCTCGGCCACGAGCTCGTGCAGGGCGTCGGGGGTCAGGCGCGTGCCCCCGCCGACCACGCCCGAACCGTCGACGCGAAGTTCGCCCGGCGCGCCGAACGAGACGATCTCGTCGCGCACCTTCACGCTGAGCTTCGGGAAGTCGAGCGTCGTGCCGTGGTCGTCGAGGCCCGTGCCCTCGCTCCACTTGAAGTCGATGTGCTTGAACGCCGGGTACTCGCGCGTCTTGCGCACGTACCGCTTGAGCGCGCCCATCTCGCCGCCGAGCGTGCCGTTGATGCCGTCCTTCGAGAGCAGGATGCGCCCGCGCAGCCCGAGCGACTCCGCGAGGTCGCGCTGCCACAGGCGCACGGAATCGGGGTCGGCGATGGGAGCGAAGGCGTAGTAGAGGAGGATCTTGGCGAGGGCCACCCCGAGATTCTACGAGCGCATGCCGAGCGGATGCCGGGAGCAGGCGTCAGTGCTTGTTGCCGCTGAGCGCGAGCACGCCGCCGAGGCCGATCATCATGACGCCTCCGGTGGCCGAGAGGTGCTCGATGCGCTTGGGCGAGCGGGCGAACCAGCCGCGGGCGGCGCTCGCCGCCAACGCCCAGACCGAGTCGCAGAGCATGGCGAGCACGATGAACACGAGGCCGAGCTCGAAGAGCTGCAGGGGGATCGATCCGGCCGTGAACGACACGAACTGCGGCAGCACGGCGACGAAGAACGCGATCGTCTTGGGGTTCGTGACGCCGACCACGAATCCCTCGCCCAGCTGGCGCCAGTGCGAGCGCGGCGCGGTCTTACGGTCGACGGATGCCGCGGCATCCGCTCGGTGCCTGATCGCCTGGATGCCGAGGTAGACGAGGTACGCGGCGCCCGCGAACTTGATGATCGTGAAGAGCACCACGGACTGGGCGACGATCGCGCCCACGCCGAGCGCCACGGCCGCGACGAGCGGCACCATGCCGAGCGCATTGCCGACGACGCTGAGCAGGCCCCCGAGACGCCCGAGCGCGAGCGAGCGCCCGATCACGAACAGCACGCTCGGACCGGGGATCACGATCAGCACGATCGACGCGACGACGAACGCGCCGAGGGACTCGAGGGGGACCATCCGGCGATGCTACTCCCTGCGATGTGCAGCCGGTCTCGAGACGCATCGCTGCCTGACCGGCGGACGGCGATACGGTTGCAGACGTGAGCGACCACATCTCCGCAACCGTCGCCGACGGCGTCGGCCATGTCACGCTGAACCGTCCGAAGGCGCTCAACGCGCTGAGCTACGACATGATCGTCGCGCTCGCCGAGGTGTTCGACGCGTGGCGCGACGACAGCGAGGTCGCCGTCGTCGTGCTCGACGGCGCCGGCGACCGGGGCTTCTGCGCCGGCGGCGACATCCGCGAGCTGCACGGGTTCGCGACGAGCGGGCGCGCGGCCGAGGCGCAGACCTTCTTCCGCACGGAGTACCGCCTCAACGCCACCATCGCCCGGTATCCGAAGCCCGTGGTCGCGATCATGGACGGCATCACCATGGGCGGCGGCATCGGCCTCGCCGGGCACGCGTCGGTGCGCGTGGTCACCGAGCGCTCGCGCCTCGCGATGCCCGAAACCCGCATCGGCTTCACGCCCGACGTCGGTGGAACGTGGCTGCTCGCGAGCGCCCCCGGGGAGCTCGGCGTGCACCTCGCCCTCAACTCGCGCACCATGGACGCGGCCGACGCGATCCACGCCGGGTTCGCCGACGCCCTCGTGCCGTCCGAGAGCCTGCCCCACCTGCTGCAGGCGCTCGCCGAGCGCGCCGACCCCGGCAGCCCGGCCGAGATCGTCATGCTCTTCGACGAGACGCCCGGCCCGTCGCCGCTCGCCGCGAGCCGCGACTGGGTCGACGCCTGCTACTCCGCACCGACGGTGAGCGGCATCATCGAGCGGCTGCGCGCGTTCGCCGCCACCCCGGCGGGCGAGGGCGGGGCGGATGCCGCGGCATCCGCCCGCGAGCAGGCCGCCGCAGCGGCCGACGAACTCGAGACCCTCTCGCCGACCGCGCTCGCCGTGACACTCGGTGCCGTGCGACGCGCCCGAACGCTGCCGCGCCTCGAGGACGCGCTCGAGCAGGAGTTCCGGCTCGTGTCGTGGTTCCTCGGGCAGGCCGACCTGCACGAGGGCATCCGCGCACAGGTCATCGACAAGGACCGCACTCCGGCCTGGCGCCCCGGGGCCCTGGCCGAGTTGCCCGCGGACCTCTTCGAGTCGGCGCTCTCCGCACCGGTCGACCGGGGCGTCTTCGACTGATCGCCGCTCGGCGCGTAGCCTGAGGCACAGGCACCACACCACGAAAGGGAACCGATGCTGACCCACCACCTGCGCATGCACCGCAGCGATGAGAACCTCGCACGAGAGGGCCAGCTCGCGTGGCAGCTCGCCGGAATCGCCATCGACCCCGTCGAGCTCGACGACGACGTCGTGGACATGGTCGTCAACCGCGTCATCGACAACGCGGCGGTCGCCGCGGCGTCTCTCGCCCGCAAGCCCGTCGTCTCGGCGCGCAGCCAGGCGCTCGCGCACCCGGTGTCGATCGGCGGCGACGGCGCCACCGTCTTCGGTGCGGATGCCGCGCGTCGCACGAGCCCCGAGTGGGCGGCGTGGGCCAACGGCGTGGCCGTGCGCGAACTCGACTTCCACGACACGTTCCTCGCGGCGGAGTACTCGCACCCCGGCGACAACATCCCCCCGATCACCGCAGTCGCGCAGCACCTCGCCGCGAGCCGCGGGCTCACGGGGCGCGACCTCGTGCGGGGCATCGCGACGGGCTACGAGATCCAGATCGACCTCGCGAAGGCGATCTCGCTGCACCAGCACAAGATCGACCACGTCGCCCACCTCGGCCCGTCGGCCGCGGCCGGCATCGGCACGCTGCTCGGGCTCGACCAGGAGACGATCTTCCAGGCGATCGGGCAGGCCCTGCACACGACGACGGCCACCCGCCAGTCGCGCAAGGGCGAGATCTCGACCTGGAAGGCGCACGCCCCGGCGTTCGCCGGCAAGATGGCCGTCGAGGCGGTCGACCGCGCCATGCGCGGCGAGACCAGCCCCGTGCCGATCTACGAGGGCGAAGACGGCGTCATCGCCTGGCTCCTCGGCGGACCGGAGGCCACGTACGAGGTGCCGCTGCCCGAGGCGGGCGAGGCCAAGCGCGCGATCCTCGACTCCTACACGAAGGAGCACTCGGCCGAGTACCAGGCGCAGGCGTGGATCGACCTGGCCCGCAAGCTGCACGAGGAGTACCCGCTGATCCTCGACGAGCCGTCGCGCATCGAGTCGATCACCCTGCACACGAGCCACCACACGCACTACGTGATCGGCTCGGGTGCGAACGACCCGCAGAAGTACGACCCCGATGCCTCGCGCGAGACGCTCGACCACTCGATCCCGTACATCTTCACGGTCGCGCTGCAGGACGGCTCGTTCAACCACGAGACGTCGTACGAGGCCGAGCGTGCGCACCGCGCCGACACGGTGGAGCTCTGGAAGAAGGTCTCGACGGTCGAAGACGCGGAGTGGACCCGCCGGTACCACTCGAACGACATCGCCGAGAAGGCGTTCGGCGGCCGCGTGGTCATCCGGCTCGCCGACGGCGGCGAGATCGTCGACGAGATCGCCGTTGCCGACGCGCACCCGCTCGGCGCCCGGCCGTTCGCACGCGAGCAGTACGTGACGAAGTTCCGCACGCTCGCCGAGTGGGTGCTCGAGGAGGCCGAGATCGAGCGCTTCCTCGACCTCGCCCAGCGTCTGCCCGAGCTCACGCCCGACGAGCTCGGGGGCCTCACCATCACGGCGGCGCCCGGTGCGCTCGTCGGCGCGGAGATCCCGACCGGGCTCTTCTAGGTGTTCCACCGCTCCCTCGGCCCTAGGCTGGGGGAGCGGTCGCATCGTGGCGCCGCCACGTCAGCACTCACGAGGAGCACGATGAGCGACCAGCAGCAGGCACCTGAGATCTACAAGGGTCTCGCCGGAGTCCCCGTCGATTACACGGCCGTCTCGAAGGTCAACCCCGAGACCAACTCGCTGCTCTACCGCGGGTACCCCGTGCAGGAGCTCGCGGCATCCGCGACCTTCGAAGAGGTCGCCTACCTGCTCTGGCACGGCGAACTGCCCGACGAGCGCCAGCTGGCCGACTTCGAGCAGCTCGAGCGGTCGCTGCGCGGCCTCGACCACGAGATCAAGCGCATCATCGACGAGCTCCCCCTCACCGCTCACCCGATGGACGTCGTACGCACGGCCGTGAGCGTCATCGGCGCGATCGACCCCGCGACGCCCGACGACTCCCGCGAGGCGAACCTCGCGAAGTCGATCCGCCTGTTCGCGAAGCTGCCCTCGATCGTGTCGTACGACCAGCGCCGCCGTCACGACCTCGACTTCGTCGAGCCGCGCGACGACCTGGGCTACTCGGCGAACTTCCTCTGGCAGACCTTCGGCGAACTGCCCGAGCTGCCGGTCGTGAGCGCGTTCGACGTGTCGATGATCCTCTACGCCGAGCACTCGTTCAACGCATCGACCTTCACCGCCCGCGTCATCGCGTCGACGCTCGCCGACCTGTACTCCGCAGTCACCGGTGCCATCGGCGCCCTCAAGGGGCCGCTCCACGGCGGCGCGAACGAGGCCGTCATGCACGCCTTCGACGAGATCGGACCCGGCGAGGGCGGCGCCGAGCGCGCGGTCGAGTGGCTCGACGCCGCACTGGCCGCGAAGCGCAAGATCATGGGCTTCGGCCACCGCGTCTACAAGCACGGCGACTCGCGCGTGCCGACCATGCGCGACTCGCTCGAGCGCATGGTCGAGTACTACGACCGCCCCGACCTGCTCGAGCTCTACGTCGCCCTCGAGACCGCGATGGGCGAGCGCAAGAACATCCAGCCGAACCTCGACTACCCCGCCGGCCCGACGTACCACCTCATGGGATTCGACACCGAGACCTTCACGCCGCTGTTCGTGGCGAGCCGGGTCACCGGGTGGACCGCGCACATCATGGAGCAGAACGCCTCGAACGCGCTGATCCGCCCGCTCTCGGTATACAACGGTCCCGACGAACGGCACGTGCCCGAGGGTCGCTGACCACGGTCGGCGGCACGCCGCCCGTGCTTCCGCACAAGTGAAGCCCGCGGCATCCGTTCGCTCACTGTGGCGACCCGCAAATGTCGGACATCTCACACGATCCAGTCGTACAGTCGTCGACTATGCACATGATCTTCCGCACGCTGCTGCACGTGTTGTTCCTGTCGCGCCGCAAGCCCGACCTCGGGCACGAGGATGTCGCGCGCACGAACTTCATCACCCTGCCGACCGACCTCGACATCAACCGGCACATGAACAACGGCGTGTACTTCTCGATCATGGATGTCGCGCGCTTCGACATGCTCGTGCGCAACGGGGTCTGGCGCACCATGCGCGACAAGGGCTGGTACCCGGTCGTCGCGAGCGAGACGATCACGTTCCGCAAGTCGCTGCAGCTCTGGCAGCGGTTCACTATCGAGTCGCGCATCACGGGCTACGACGACAAGGCCGTCTACCTCGAGCAGCGCTACGTGCGTCCGGGTGCCGACGGCACCCCCGAGATCTACGCGCAGGGGTTCATCCGCGCGCGATTCCTCCGCAAGGAGGGCGGGATCGTGCCGGTCTCCGAGCTCATCGAGGTGTTCGGTGCGCCGACCGATGGCGGGCTGCCCGAATGGATCGAGCGCTGGGGTGCGGATGTCGCGCTGCCGGCCACGCGCGCCGAGGCTCCGTCGGTCTGGGCCTGACGGTCTGACGCGTCTGGCGGCTCGCCGGGCCTAGAGCCGCGCCTGCTTGGGGATCGTGACCTCGCGGATGATGAGCAGGATGCCCGCCGAGATCGGGATCGCGACGAGCGCGCCGAGCAGGCCGAGCAGCGTGCCGCCCGCGAGCGCCGAGATGAGCACGATCGTGCCAGGCACCTGCACGGCCTTGCCCATGACCTTCGGCGTGAGGATGTAGGCCTCGACCTGCATGTAGACGAGCATGAAGATCAGCACGATGATGCCCGCCGTGGGCGAGACGAGCAACGAGATGATCGTCATGAGGATCGTGGTGAGCACGGTACCGATGAGCGGGATCAGCGTGACGAAGAACGCTACGACGCCGATGACGAGTGCGTAGGGCACGCCGACGACCGCGAGCAGGATGGTCGAGTAGACCGCGTTCATGAACGCGAGCACGACCATGCCGCTGAGGTACTTGCCGACCGAGAGCATGATGCGCTCGGCGAGGTCGCTCACCCGCGCCCGCTCCGACGCGCGGATCAGCGTGTAGCAGGCGCGCTTCGTGGCATCGAGCGTGGCGATGAAGTAGATCGAGAGCACGAACACGAAGAAGCCGGTCGAGATCGCGGAGATGACCGAGGCGCCGAACGCGAGCGCCCCACCGCCGACGGTGGCCCAGAAGTTCGGGTCGGTGAGCACGCCCTGCACCGCGTCGACGATGCCCGCGAGCAGGCCGTTCGTGGCGTCGTTGACGTTGTCGTACCAGCCTGAGGCCTCGGCGTTCGCGACCATCTTGGGGATGTTGGTGATGAGGCTCGTCGCCTGCTCGATCACGGGCGGAAGCACGATCCAGACGATCGCGACGACGACGCCGATGAAGAGCAGCATCACGACCACGATGGCCGAGCCGCGCTTGAGGCCGCGCCGCTCGAACCAGCGGATGAGCGGGTCGAGGCCGAGCGCCACGAACGCCGCGATGAAGACCGAGAGGATGACGCTCTGCAGGTTCACCACCGCGACGCCGAGGAGTGCCGCGAGCATCACGCCGAGCGAGACGATGAAGCCCCAGCGCAACGGATGGTTCGCGAAGAAGGTTCCGTTGCTCTGCGCGGGCTCGCGCCGCCGCATGCGTTCTGCCGTGTTCACGGCGTCAGTCTAGGGAGGGGGCGCTCCGGCCGGCCGCCTGCCGCGCCGAACCCGGCGGGTCAGGCCGGGGTCGCCGGGGCGGATGCCTCGCCCACCGTGCCCATGGCGGTGAGCCCTTCGGCGGCGGGGCCGTCGTCGGTCTCCTCGAGCTCGCGTTCGGAGGGCGTCGGCTTGCGCGGCGGGACCGTGAGGTCTTGGTAGTGGCGCTTGAACGCCGGGAAGTACGTGTCCCACTCGGGCATGGGCGCGTGGGCGCGCGCCGCGACGAGCCGGTCGAGATAGTAGTCCCAGCCGGGGCCCATGCTCGCGACGTCCGTCTGCGGGTAGATGCGCTGCCCGAACGTCATCGCGGTGAGGCCGCCCTGCTCGGTGAGGTTGGCGAGCAGGCGCATGTGCTGCGCGTCGCCGCCCGTGTCGACCACGAAGTGGTGGGGCGGGTCGCAGAAGAGGATGCTGACCGGCTCCCAGCCCTCGTCTTCGGCGTAGCCCTCTTCGGCGTTCATGCGGAACTTCACGGCTCCGGTCGCCGGACTGCCCGTGTAGGTGCCGACCCACTGCTTCATCGCATTGCGATTCGTGAGGCTGTACCAGACGTCTTCGATCGGGGCATGGAACAGGCGGTCGAACTCGAGGTAGAGCCCGTCTGCCCTCTGCTGGTAGTGGCCGGTCGGTTTCACGGACATCGTCGCCCCCCGTTTTGTTCGGTGATTTCAGGCTAAACCCGCATGCATGGTTCCTACTAGAGTGAGGCGCATGAGTTCGAAGGCGCAGCAGCACGAAGAGGCGATGAACGTCACCGATGGCAAGTCCGGACTGTGGGGCTTCCTCGTCGGCCTCATCGTCGCGGCGTTCATCGCGATCCCGCTCTCGGCGGCGTTCTCGTTCGCGACGCACCCGAACACGCAGCAGCTGTTCTCGGGCCGGCTCGACGAGGCGAGCCAGGGTGGGTACACCGCATTCTGGTGGCTCGCGACGATCTTCCTGGCTGCGCTGCCGTTCCTGGCGGGGTACGCCGTCGCGAACCTCTCGCGCAAGTCGCTCACGATCGTCGGCGCGATCATCGCGCTGTTCATCATCGCGACGCTCGTGCTGGGGCAGCTCTTCCTCGTCGTCTGAGCGACGACCCGACTTCTTCCGAAGGCCGATCCGCATGGTGCGGGTCGGCCTTCGTCGTGCTCGGGCGATGAGCGGATGCCTCGTGACGACCGGTGCTGTTTGACACGTGTATTATTAGACACGTGTCAAATGAGCGAGCGGGCCTGAGGCTCGCGCCCGACGAGCGCCGCAGGCGCCTGCTCGAGGTCGCGGGCGCCCACTTCCGCGAACGTGGCTACGACGACGCCTCGGTCAGCGACATCGCGAAGGAGGCCGGCGTCACGCGGGCCCTCATGTACCACTACTTCCCCGGCAAGGAGGCGCTCCTCGAAGGGGTGCTGCGCGCCGAGGCGGCCGAGGTGCTCGCCGAGACCGAGCCCTCGCCGGAGCTCTCCGCCAGGGCGAACCTCGAACGGGCGGTGCATGCCTTCCTCGATCGCTACGCGGCGAGCAGCGGTGCGGTGCGGCAGCTGTACGCTCCCCAGCCGATGAGCCCGTCGGTCGTCTGGGGGATCACGGCCGCGAACCACGAGGTGCAGGTCGCCAGGATCCTCGCGTCTCTCGGTCGTGCCGACACCCCGAGGCTGCGCGTCGCGGTCGGCGGCTGGCTCGCGTTCGTCGAGCAGGCGGGTCGGTCGGCGGTCGCGGCATCCGACCTCGATCGTGCTGAGGTCGTGCGCATGTGCCTCGAGGTGCTCGAGGTCGCCGTCGGCGTCTCGCCCGCCGAGCTCGACCGGCCCACGCCCGCGCCCGGCATCTGACCGGCACCATCCGATCTCCACCAGCCCGAACTCGACCATGCCGAACCCGACCATCCCGAACCGGAGCAGAACGTGACGAAGAAGATCCTGATCATCGGAGCCGCCGGCAACGTCGGCTCGCGCGTCGTCGATGCGGCACTCGCCGCCGGAGACGAGGTCGTCGCGTACGTTCGGCGCCCCGAGGCCGTCGCCCCGCGCTCGGGGCTCACCGTCGTGCGGGGCAGCGCCGAAGAGGTCGAGGCGCTCGCGGCCGCCGCCGCCGGCGCGGACTCCGTCGTCGTGAGCATCACGGGCTCGATGAGCGACGCGACCTTCATGCAGCGCGCGCTGCCGTCGATCATCGCGGCGACCAGGCAGGCGAAGGCCGGGCGCATCGTGCTCGTGTCGGTCTTCGGCGCCGGCGACACCGCGGAACTGGCCTCGGGGTTCGCGCGACTCGTCTACCGCACCGCGCTCGCGAGGTTCCTCGCCGACAAGGCGGCGGCCGACCGGCTGCTCGTCGAGTCCGGGCTCGAGTACACGATCGTCTACCCGGTCAACCTGAAGCATGCCGCGGCACTGCCGGCGGCGACGGTCGAGCGGCTCGAGCGGGTCGCCCGGGTTCCGGGCATGCCGACGCTGCCCTACGGCAACGCCGGCGCCGAGATCGCGCGCATCGCGGCCGACCCGGCGTACGCCGGTGCGCGGGTGCTGCTCACCTCGCCCAAGGGGTGGACGGCCGCATAGGCCCGGGTGCCGCGCGCTCAGTCGCGCGCGGCGTCGAACGCGTCGCGCGCGCTCGTGATGCTCGCGTGGTTGGCCGAGGCCCACTCGACGAGCCCGAGCACGGGGAGCGCGAGCGAGCGCCCCAGGTCGGTCGCCGCGTACTCGACGCGCGGCGGGATCTCGGGGTAGCTCGTGCGCGAGACGAGGCCGTCGCGTTCGAGGTTGCGCAGGGTCTGCGTGAGCATGCGGTGCGAGATGCCGTCGATGCTGCGGTGCAGCTCGGTGAAGCGCATCGCGTGCTCGTGCAGCATGCGGATGACGAGCAGGCTCCACTTGTCGCCGACGCGCGAGAGGAGGTCGCGCACGATGCGGGCCTCGGAGTTCTCGACATCGCAGGCCGGCGGCGCGTCGCAGGCGTCGAAGCCCGCGGCGGTGTCGGAGAGGTCTGCGGGGGTGGCGGGGCGGCGTGCCGAGGCATCCGTGATCGTCATGTCGTCCTTCGGTTCGAGGGGTGCGGTTCGGGCGGTCCGCGAGGGGGTCACGCACCTCGAGGTGCGTGACGCACGATGAAGTGCGGGGCGGTGACGGGCTAGAGTCACCGATCGTGCGTCACGCACTGATCGTAACCCACTTACTTTGGAGAACCCGACATGATCATCGCCCTCTGGATCGCCACTGGCCTGCTGGCCCTCGTCTTCCTCGCCGCCGGCACCATGAAGAGCCTCACCCCTCGCGAGAAGCTCGTCGAGAAGATGGGCTACATGGAGGACCTCTCCGACGGGCAGGCCCGTGCGGTCGGCATCCTCGAGTTCCTCGGCGCCCTCGGCCTGATCCTGCCGGCCGCGACCGGGATCCTGCCGTGGCTCACGCCCGTCGCCGCGTTCGCGCTCGCCCTCACCATGGCCGTCGGCACGGCCCTGCACATCAAGCGTCGTGAGACGGCCGTGCCGAGCATCGTGCTCGGCGTGTTCGCGCTGCTCGTCGGACTCGGTTGGGTGTTCTTCGGCTGATCGGCGGGGCTCGTGCCCTGACCGCTCAGGCTCCGGATGCCTCGAGCACGGCCATCGCCGCGTTGTGGCCGCCGATGCCGCTGACCGCGCCGCCGCGCACCGCGCCCGATCCGCACAGGAGCACGCGCGGATGCCGCGTCGCGACGCCCCAGCGTTCTGCAGGCGTCGCGAGCGGGGCGCCCGGCTCCGCCCACGGCCACGACAGCGGGCCGTGGAAGATGTTGCCGCCGGGCATCGCGAGCGCGTGCTCGAGGTCGAGCGTGGTCTTCACCTCGATGCAGGGCTCGCCCGCGGCATCCGTCGCAATGACGTCTTCGATGGGCTCGGCGAGCACCGAGTTCAGCGATGCGAGCACCTCGGCGCGCAACCGCTCGCGCAGGGCGTCGTTGCCGAGCCGCTCGACGAGGCGGTGCGGCGCGTGCAGCCCGAAGACCGTGAGGGTCTGGTATCCGGCCTCGACGAGCTCGGGCGCGAGGATCGACGGATCGCTCAGCGTGTGGCAGTAGATCTCGCACGGCAGCGGTGACGGCACCTCGCCGCGCGCGGCCGTGCGGTACGCCGTTGCGAGCTGCGACTCGAGCTCGTTGATGTGGAACGTGCCCGCGAACGCGGCCTCGGGCGCCACGGACGTGTCGCGCAGGCGCGGCAGGCGCGTCAGCAGCAGGTTGACCTTCACCTGCGCGCCCTCGGGCTCGGCGAGGTGCCGCAGGCGCTCGCGCACGACGGGCGGGAGGCCGATCGGCACGTCGCGGGCGAACGCGGGCTGGCTGCGGGGGGCGACGGTGTCGGGGGTGGAGGCGGCGGGGGCTTCGGTCTCGAGACGGCGCGCTCCTCGACCGGCGGCGTCGTCGGCGCCCGCGTCGAGCAGGCGCTCGAGCACCGCGGGGGCGACGTTCGCGAGCACGGTGCCCGCCGTCAGCGCGACCTCGACGGCGGAGCCGGAGGCATCCGTCGCCCGATAGCGCACGTGACCGTCGGGATCGACGGCGAGCACCTCGGCGCCCGTCACGAGCTCGGCCCCGGCCTCGCGGGCCGCGCGCGCGAGCTCGCCGGTGACGGCGCCCATGCCGCCGACCGGCACGTCCCAGTCGCCGGTTCCGCCGCCGACGACGTGGTACAGGAAGCACCGGTTCGCGTCGAGCGACGGGTCGTCGAGCTCGGTGAACGTGCCGATGAGGCCGTCGGTCGCGACGACGCCGCGCACGAGGTCGCTGGCGAAGCGCGCGTCGACCGAGCTCGCGAGCGGCTGCTCGACGAACTCCGACCAGATACGGTCGTCGCCGACGAGGGCCCGCGCCTCGTCGCGCGTCGGCAGCGGCTCGGTGAGCGTCGGGAAGAGGCGTTCGGCCAGCCGGGCCGTGTCGGCGTAGAACGAGGTCCAGGCCGCGGCATCCGCTTCGGCGTCGACGCGTGCGAAGGCGGCGGCGGATGCCTGGGGCGTGGCCTCGGCGTCGACGAGCAGGCCGCGCGACGGGTCGCGGGGATCGGGCGTGTACGACGAGAAGCGCCGGCGCACGAGTCGGATGTCGAGTCCGAGGTCGTCGATGACGCGCTGGGGGAGCAGGCTCACGAGGTACGAGTAGCGCGAGAGGCGCGCGTCGACGCCGTTGAACGCCTGCGCCGAGACTGCGGCGCCGCCGAGGTGGTCGTCGCGTTCGAGCAGCAGCACGCTGCGACCGGCGCGGGCGAGGTAGGCGGCGGCGGTGAGGCCGTTGTGTCCGCCGCCGACGATCACGACGTCGTGATCTGCGCGAGTGGAGCCTGCGCGGGAGGCATCGGGCTGGGGGAGGGGCATCACACGAGCGTAGTCGGCGGTCGCATGACGACATCCGGGAAAATAATTACTGACAAGTCAGTAAGTGTTCCCATATGCTGACCTCGCGACCGCGCCAAGGATGGCGTCGGCCGTGCACCACCTCGCACTGACCCGGTACAACGGCGGCGCGATCTGCCGCCGGCCGACGTTCAAAGGAGAACCTTGTGATGCAACGCACGCGGGCGGATCATCCGCCCACCCGATCCGGCCGACTCATCGGCGCAGGCGCGACCATCGCGGTCATGGCCATCGCGGGCACCGCGCTCGGCGCGGCACCCGCGTACGCCGCCGAGCCCGACTTCGGTCCCAACGTGACGATCTTCGACGACACCTGGACCGCCGACCAGATCAGCGCCGCCCTCATGGCGGCGTCGACCGAAGAGGAGTTCAGCCTCGATCGGCACCAGTTCTTCTTCAAGCCGGGCACCTACGGTTCCGCTGCCGGGCAGAACAACCCCGCGACCGCGACCGGCATCGTGAACTCCGAGCTCGGCTACTACCAGGCCGTCGCCGGACTCGGCGCATCGCCCGAGGACGTTCGCATCAACGGCGCGATCCACGTCGAGCCCGTGCGCCAGTGCGAGGCGAACCCGTGGGACTGCCAGCAGCCCGGTTCGCTCACGCGGTTCTGGCGGTCGATGTCGAACCTCACGTTCAACCCCATCCAGCGCCCGGTCGGCATCGACGCGAACCGGCCGTTCCCGAGCGGCATCACGAACGCGCACCAGATGCGCTTCGCCGTCTCGCAGGCCGCGCCGCTGCGACGCATCAACATCGAGGGCGACCTCACGCTGATGGGCCGCGTCGGCGAGTACGCGTCGGGCGGGTACCTCGCGAACTCCAAGGTCTCCGGTGAGATCCTGAGCGGTTCGCAGCAGCAGTGGTTCACGCGCGACTCCACCGTCGGCACGTGGAACGGCGGTGTCTGGAACATGGTGTTCTCGGGCGTCGACGGCGCGCCGGCGACCGACTTCGGGCCTCAGCCCGGCGGCGGCAACGGCAACAAGACGAACGTCGGCGACACGCCGATCAACCGCGAGTCGCCGTTCCTCTACCTCGACGGCGACGACTACAAGGTGTTCGTGCCGAAGGCGAAGCAGGACACGAGCGGGGTCGACTGGTCGACGGATGCCTCGGCCGGGCAGTCGATCTCGATCGACGACTTCTTCATCGCGCACGAGGGCGCCACTGCCGCGCAGCTGAACGCCGCGCTGGCGTCGGGCAAGCACCTGCTCATCACGCCCGGCGTCTACTACCTCGACGCACCGCTCGAGGTCGATCACGCCGGCACCGTCGTGCTCGGCCTCGGCTACGCCTCGCTCGTGCCCACCGCGGGCAACGCGGCGATCGAGGTCGGCGACGTCTCCGGCGTCAAGATCGCAGGCCTCACGGTCGACGCCGGCGAGGTGCTGTCCGACGTGCTCGTGAAGGTCGGCCCCGACGGCGCGAGCACGTCCGACCCCGCCGACCCGACCACGCTCAGCGACGTGTTCATCCGCGTCGGCGGCCCGTGGGCCGGCAAGGCGACGACGAGCATCGAGGTCAACAGCCCCGACACCCTGCTCGACCACATCTGGGCCTGGCGCGCGGACCACGGCGAGGGCGTCGGCTGGACGTCGAACATCGGCGACCACGGCGTCGTCGTGAACGGCGACGACGTCACCGCCCTCGGCCTGTTCGTCGAGCACTACCAGAAGAACCAGGTCATCTGGAACGGCGAACGCGGTCGGACGATCTTCTTCCAGAGCGAGATCCCCTACGACCCGCCGACCCAGGGTGCGTACAAGGACGGCAACCGCCTCGGCTACGCGGCGTACCGGGTCGGCGACCAGGTGCGGCACCACCTCGCGCAGGGTCTCGGTGTGTACTCGTTCTTCGACAACCAGTACAACCAGAGCCAGGACATCTTCGTCGAGAGCGGCGTCCAGGTGCCGCAGCGACCGGGTGTCCGCGTCGAGTCGGCCGTCTCGGTCAAGCTCAACGGCACCGGTGGTATCAACCACATCGTCAACGACCAGGGCGATGCGGCTCAGGGCGCCGGCGGTGGCATCTCGAAGTTCCTCGCGGTCTACGAGTCGGCCACCGACCCGAACGCGCAGAACCTGCAGGTGACCGTGCCCGAGGGCGCACCCGGCGAGTTCGTCTGGAGCATCGACGGCACGAACGACATCGTCGACCTCGGCACGGCCGTCGAGAACGGCGACCACTTCGCGGCAGCGGGCACGATCAACCCCGTGCGGGTCACCGACACGCGTCGGGGCTCGACCCCTTGGTCGGTCTCGGCACAGGTGGGCGACTTCGAATCGCCGGCCGGCTCGTTCGGGGGCAAGTTCCTCGGATGGGCGCCGAAGATCGTCGAGGCCGGCGGCGGCGCCGTCGCGGGCGCGGCCGTGCAGTCCGGCTTCGTCAGCGGCACCGGCCTCGCCGACGCGTCGACCCTCGGCAGCGCGCCCGCGGGTCACGAGCGC
Source organism: Agromyces sp. CF514 (assembly GCF_900113185.1). Classification (NCBI taxonomy): domain Bacteria; kingdom Bacillati; phylum Actinomycetota; class Actinomycetes; order Micrococcales; family Microbacteriaceae; genus Agromyces; species Agromyces sp. CF514. The sequence continues at coordinate 452,184 of NZ_FOZD01000001.1, forward strand.
GGGTCGGCCAAGCTCGGGGCCGACCTGGATCTGCGGATCCCGGTCGCCGCGACCGACGGCACCTACCGCGCCACCCTCACGATCACCGGACTCGGTTGATCGGGCTCGGTTGATCGGTTCGGGCCGACTAGGGTCGGTCCGGACCACCCCGACCGGGGCGAGCGCGTGTGCGGCGCCCGCCCCGGTCACCTCCGTTCCACCCTCGACGACGAGGAGCACCACCATGCGCACCGCGCCCGCCACCGACATCCGTCCTCCTCACCGTCGGAGAGTCGCCCGATCCGTGCTGCTCGCCGCGGGTCTGGCCGCCGCGCTCGCCGCAGCCCTCGCGGTCGCCGCCCCGGCCGCACCCGCCTCGGCCGAGGACGGCCCCGAGGTCACCTGGGGCGTGCGCACCGCCGACACCTCGTGGGGCGACGGTCGCGAGAACTACGCGTACGCCGTCGACGCCGGCGAGACGGTCGAAGACGCGCTCATCATCGCCAACCACGACGTCGTGCCGATCGAGCTCGACGTCTACGCAGCCGATGCCTTCACGACGGCCGACGGGCTGCTCGACGTCGCGACCCGTGACGTGCGCCCGCGCGAACTCGGCGCCTGGGCCGTTCCCGCTGCCGACCGCGTGACCGTGCAGCCGGGCGAGGCGGTCGAGGTGCCCTTCACGATCACGGTTCCGGCGAACGCGACCCCCGGCGACCACGCCGGCGGCATCCTGACCGCGCTGGCCGACCCCGAGGTCGACAGCGGGCTCAAGGTCGACCGGCGACTCGGCATCCGGATCCACCTGCGCGTCGGCGGCGAGCTCGCGCCTGCGCTCGCCGTCGACGACCTGCACGTCGAGTACGCCGGCACCCCCAACCCGTTCGGCACCGGCGCCGCGACCGTGACGTACACGGTGCGCAACGCCGGCAACACGCGGCTCGCGGCGGCTCAGGATGTCGCGTTGACCGGCCCGTTCGGCATGCTGCCGGTGGCCGCGGCCGACGTCGCCGATGTTCCCGAGCTCCTGCCCGGCGAGACCTGGCCCGTCGAGGTTCACGTCGACGGCGTCATCCCCGCGTTCGTGCTCACGGCGGCCGTGGCCCTCGATCCCGTGTCGCCGACGGAATCCGAACCCGCGCCGAAGTCGGTGGAGGAGTCCGCCTCGACCGCAGCGGTGCCGTGGACGCTGCTCGTGCTCGTGCTGCTGCTCGCCGCGGGCATCGTCGTCTGGGTGCGGCTCGCGCGCCGTCGCCGAGCCCAGCGCAAGGTGCGCGAGGACGCCCGGGTGCAGGAGGCCGTCGACCGGGCGCTGCGCGAGCGCGAGGCGCAGGCCGGTGCGGTGGCTGAGCCGGCTCCCGAGCCTCTGCCGGAGCCGGAGCCGGAGCCGGAGCCGGAGCCGGCAGGCCGCCCGTAGCGGGCGGGGCACGAGACGAAGGGCGAGCGGATGTCGCATCCGCTCGCCCTCGATCCGGGTCAGGTCAGCCGAGGTCGGCGTCGAGCATCGCCGAGGCGACGGAGCGGATCAGCGCGGTGACCTCGTCACGCGTCTTCGTGCCGGCGAGGATGTCCATGACGAGGCCGTCTTCGAGCGCGACGAGCGCCCAAGCCACGCGGTCGACGTCGAGGCGCGGGCGGAATGCGCCGGTGCCGACTCCCTCGTCGATGATCTCGCGGTAGATCTCGACCTGGCGCCGGTCGAGCGCGTGATCGGCATCGTTGAGCAGGGGGTCGCGCAACCCGAGCGACCAGAATTCGTAGAGGATGCGGGACTCGTCTCCTGCGAGCCCTCCGGTGGAGCCGGCCTCGATGGCCGCGACGAGTCGGTCGACCGGGTCGGACGCCCCGGCGACCGCCGAGCGGATCGTCTCGATGAAGCGGTCGCTCGCGGCGTAGACGAGCTCGCGGACGAGATCGCCGAGCCCGTCGAAGTAGTAGAGCACTGCGGAGGGCTCCATTCCGCATGCCGTGGCGATGGCTCGCAGCGTCGTGCCCTCGGCGCCCTCGCGAACGGCGACGTCGCGCGCCGCCTCGAGGATCGCGAGCCTGCGCTCGGCGCGGCGATTGGGACGTGGCATCCGCCCATTCTGCCGCAGCGGACCGCGCCGGGCGAGCTCGCTGCACCGAAATCTGAATGCCGTGCAGAAAACTCTTGACAGTCCGGGAGCATTGAGTTTGAATGCCATTCAAATAATGAACGCCATTCAAACAATGACTCGCGTCGAAGGAGACCGATGATCCAGACCCCGGCAGAGACCGCCCGCATGGCGGCCGCCGATGCTCCAGACAAGGGCCTCCGCCCGAACGCGCTCGGCCTCGGCCGCATCGTCGCCCTCGGCCTCGCCGCCGTCGCGCCTGCATACAGCCTCGCGGTCACACTCGGCTACGTGGTCGGAGCGGTCGGCGTGCACACGCCCTCTGCGTTCCTGCTCGGCTTCGTGCCGATCCTCTTCACGGCGTTCGCCTTCCGCGACCTGAACCGCGCCATGCCCGACTGCGGCGGCGTCTTCGTCTGGATCTCCCGAGCCCTCGGCCCCGTCGCCGGCTGGTTCTTCGGAGGTTGGGTGCCGCAGGTCGCCACGTTCATCGCGACCGCCGCCCTCGCCCAGGTGGCCACGGTCTACCTCCTCGCCGCGGTCGGCCTCGAGTCCGTCGCCGAGAACCCGGTCGCCGTGGTCTCGATCGCCGTCGGGTTCATCGCCCTCAGCGCCGCAGTGGCCGTGCGCGGCATCGAACTCGCCGCGTGGGTGCAGTACGCGCTCATCGCCCTGCAGATCGTCGCGATCGGCGGGTTCTGCATCGGGGCGTTCGCGGCGGTGGCCGCCGGCACCACGCCCTCGACGGGCGAAGCGCCGAACCTCGACTGGTTCAACCCGTTCTCGCTCGACGATCCGGCCGGACTCGTCGCAGGCGTCATCCTCTGCCTGTTCATCTACTGGGGCTGGGACGCGCTCATCTCCGTCAACGAGGAGACCACGGACCGCTCGAAGACGCCCGGCCGCGCCGTCGTCATCTCGACCGTCATCCTGCTCGTGCTCTACTGCAGCGCCTCGGTCGCGGCCCTCGGCTACGGCGGCGTCGACCTCATCACCGCCGACGGAACAATCGACGACGTGCTCTCGGTGCTCGGGCCGCAGGCAACGGGCGAGGTGTTCGGGCGCGTCATCACCGTCGCGATCGGGCTCTCCGCGCTCGCCGCCCTGTTCACGGTCGCGGTCAGTACCCCGCGGTCGTGGCTGAGCATGGCGACCTACCGGGCGCTCCCGGCGGCGATCACGCGCGTGCACCCCGAGCACCGCACGCCGAACGCGGCGACCTGGTGGTGGGCGGGCATCAGTGCGGCCACGATCGTGCTGCTGACCCTGATCTCGGCCGACTTCATCGGCCTCGCGATCCTCGCGATCGGACTCATGGTGGCGGCCTACTACGCGGTCACCGCGCTCGCGGCCGTCGTCTACTTCGCGCCCCAGCTGCGCCGCAACCCGAAGCAGCTCGTCGTCGCAGGCATCCTTCCCGCGCTCGGCGCGCTGCTCATGATCGTCGCGTTCGGCGCGAGTGCGCTCGACATGGCGCGGCCGGAGTACGTGGGTGAGTCGGTTCTCGGCGTCGGCACGGTGTTCTGGATCGGCGTCGGCGCCCTGGCGCTCGGCGTCGTCGTGACCATCGCCGTCCGACCGGTGTTCCCCGACTTCTTCGGCCGCCGGACGATCCCCGTCGGCACCGTCGCGGACGACGACTTCGTGATCGCCGACCCTGTCGAGAGCCCGCCCGCCGCTGCATCCGCCACGGTGCAGAACGACCGAGAGGTGCACTGACCATGCGAACCCTGTCCATCGCCGCCATCCAGACCTCGCCCGTCGCCTTCGACCTCGCCGCCACCTGGGCGCGGTTCGAAGCCCAGGTGCGCAAGGTCGTCGAGCTCCGCCCCCACGTCGATCTCGTCGTCGTGCCCGAACTGCTCCTCGCCGCGCCCGGACCGCTGCTGGCCGACGACCCCGGGTTCGACGAGCGGGCCGCCACCACGATCCCCGGGCCCCTGACCGATCGACTCGGCTCGCTCGCGCGCGAACTCGGCGTGTGGCTCGTGCCGGGCTCGCTCGTCGAGCGCGGCGACGACGAGCGCCTGTACAACACGGCCGTCGCGATCTCGCCTGAGGGCGAGGTGGTCGCGCGCTATCGCAAGCTGTTCCCGTGGCGTCCGTACGAGGAGCTCACCCCGGGGCGCGACTTCACGACCTTCGAGATCCCGGGGGTCGGACGCGTCGGACTCGCGATCTGCTTCGACGGGAGCTTTCCCGAGGTCGCCCGCCAGCTCGCCTGGCTCGGCGCCGAGGTGATCATCCAGCCCACGCTGACCACCACGCGCGACCGCGAGATGGAGGTGGTCATGGCGAGGGCGAACGCCTTCGCGAACCAGGTCTTCGTGGTCAACCTCAACGGCTCGGCTCCGTCGGGCGTCGGCGAGAGCGTGCTGGTCGACCCGGAGGGCACGATCCTCCAGCACGCGTCCGACGGCGAGGAGGTGCTGTTCGCCGTGCTCGACCTCGACCGGGTCTCGCAGGTGCGCGAGTACGGCACGTTCGGCCTGAACCGGCCGTGGGCGCAGCTCGCCGACCAGTGCGCGCTCGTCGAGTACCCGATGTTCGGCGGCGCGAAGATCGTCGCGCCCGCCTGGGCGACGCCGATGGAGTAGGTCCCGCGGCGGGTCTCGTCGAGCGAGTCTGCGGGCGGGTGCGGGGTCGGGCGCCGAAGAACGGGCGAGCGGATGTCGCATCCGCTCGCCCGTTCGCGGGGTACCGGCCGAGCCGACCCGGCGCCGACGCGCCCGCGGCTCAGCGCGCCTTGCGCATCGAGCGCACGCCCACGAACACGCCGATCGCGCACGTGACGACCGCCGCGATCAGGCCGCCGATCACGTTCGGGTCGGCGAAGTCGCCCGCGAGCAGCGCCCGCTCGGCATCGACGAGGTAGCTCAGCGGGTTCACGGCGGCGGCGACCTGCATCCAGGCGGGGCCGTCTTCGAGCGGCAGCAGCATGCCCGACAGGATCATGAGCGGGAAGAGCAGCGTCTGGTGCACCATCCAGAACATCCAGTCGCGGTTGCGGCAGGCGAGTGCCAGCGCGTAGCTCAGCGCGCCGAAGCCGATGCCGAAGATCGCGAGCACGCCGAGTCCGGCGATGAGCCCCGGCACGTCGACGCTGAAGCCGAACGGCACGGCCACGACGACGACGATCGTGCCCTGGATCACGAGCGGTACGACCTCCTTCAGCGCTCGGCCGACGAGCAGGGCGCTGCGCGAGAGGGGAGCGACGAGCGTGCGCTCGTGCGACCCGGTCTGCATCTCGAACAGCAGGTTCGCGCCCGTGCTCGCGGTGCCGAACAGGGCGACCATCACGAGGATGCCCGGCACGAACCACTGCAGCGTGCCGGCGACGTCGCCACCCGAGGCGCCGACGAGCAGCGGGCCGAACAGGCCGAGGAACACGAGCGGCTGCACGAGCGAGAAGATCACGCTGAACGGGTCGCGCACGAGCGGGCGGGTCTCGCGCACGTACACGGCTGCGGTGTCGCGGACGAATCCCGTTGGGCGGGCGGTGGTGTCGGTGGTGGTCATGATCCGGTCCTTTCGATGATGCGTGAGGGTCAGGCGGCGACGGATGCCGCGGGCTGGGCCGTGCGGTCGGCGTCGGCGTTGTCGTCGGCGGGCCCGGCGTGCGCGGCCTCCTCGCGGAGGCTCCGGCCGGTGAGGGCGAGGAACACGTCGTCGAGCGTGGGCTGGCGGTGGGTCGCCGCGACGACGCCCAGCCCGGCCTCGTCGAGCTCGCGGATCCACGTCGGCAGCGCGCGGTCGCCGCCCTGCGCGGTGACGGCGACCACGTGCGGGTCGCCCGCCACGATCGTGCCGCCGATGCGCGCTGCGGCGGCCGCGGCATCCGTCGTCGCATCGAACGTCAGCGTCACCCGGTCGCCCGCGAGCGAGGACTTGAGCGCGTCGGCCGTGTCGTCGGCGATGACCGTGCCGTGGTCCATGACCATGACGCGCTCGGCGAGCTGGTCTGCCTCGTCGAGGTAGTGCGTGGTGAGGAAGATCGTCGTGCCGGTCGAGCGGCGCAGCTCGACGATGTGCTCCCACAGGTTCGCGCGGCTGTGCGGGTCGAGCCCGGTCGACGGCTCGTCGAGGAACAGCAGCTCGGGCCGGTGGATGAGGCCGAGCGCGATGTCGAGCCGACGCTTCTGGCCGCCGGAGAGCTGCTGCACCGTGCGGGTGGCGACCTGCCCGAGCTCGAGCGACTCGATGAGCTCGTCGGCACGCGTGCGGGTCTCGCGACGGCCCAGGCCGTAGAACGCGCCCTGCGCGTGCAGCTCGTCGCGCACGCGCTGGGTGTGGCCGCCCGAGTTGCCCTGGCCGACGTAGCCGATGCGACGACGCACGCCCGCGGCATCCGATCGGATGTCGCAGCCGGCGACGATCGCCTCGCCCGCGGTCGGCGGCAGCAGGGTCGTGAGCATGCGGAGGGTCGTCGACTTGCCGGCGCCGTTCGGGCCGAGGAACGCGACGAGCTCGCCCTCGCCGACCGAGAGGTCGAGCGGGCGGACGGCCTCGACGACCTGCCCCTTGGAGCGGAACGTCTTCGTGAGGCCTCGGGCGGTGATCATGTGGTTGGTCGATGTGCTCATACCTGCACTCTGCTCGGCATTGCGGTCAGCTTCTGTCCGGTTTCACGAGAGAATTCGACTATGGCCGCAACCACCACGAGAACCCTCGAACTGCTGTCGCTGCTGCAGAGTCACCGGCACTGGACGGCGCGCGAGCTCGTCGACCGGCTCGACGTCAGCGAGCGCACGCTGCGACGCGACGTCGAGCGGCTGCGCGAGCTCGGCTACGGCATCGAGTCGTTGCGGGGGAGCGCCGGCGGCTACCGGCTCGAGGCCGGCACCGGTCTGCCGCCGTTGCTGCTCACCGACGACGAGGGCGTCGCCATCGCGATCGGGCTGCGCAGCCAGGCGACCGCCGGGCTGCGCGGAGCCGAGCACACCACGCTGAGCGCGCTCGCGAAGATCGAGCAGGTGCTGCCCGCCGCCCTGCGCCGGCGCATCGAGGCCCTGCAGTCGCACGCGGCGGTCGGCCCGGGCATCGGCGTCGGGCGGTCGGGGGGCGGGGCGGGAGGTGCCGGCGGTTCCGGCGTGCCGGCCCCAGAGGTCGACTCCGAGCTGCTCGGCCTGCTCGCGCTCGCCTGCCGCGACTCCGAGCGGCTGCGGTTCCGGTACACGGATGCCTCGGGCGAGTCGTCCGCGCGCTCGGTCGAGCCGCACCGGCTGGTGCCCGTCGCCCGCCGCTGGTACCTGCTCGCGTTCGATCGCGACCGCGACGACTGGCGCACGTTCCGCCTCGACCGCATGAGCGAGCCGTTCCAGACGCGCGTGAACTTCGAGCCGCGCCCGATGACCGACGAGGAGGCGCGATCGCGCGTCGAGCGCGCGCTGCGCTGGCGCGAACGCAGCGTGTCGATGCGGGTCGTCGCGGCCGTGCCGCGCGAGGAGCTCGTCGCGCATCTCGGCTGGTGGGGTCGCGACGTCGTCGCGATCGACGACGGGCACTGCGCCTGGCCGCTCGAGGCCGATCAGGTCGAGAACCTCGTCATGGCGCTGATGTGGATGCCGCGCGGCATCGAGTACCGGGTCGAGGGCCCGCCCGAGGTGCAGGCGTTCCTCGCCGAGCAGGGAGAGCGGTTCGCGGCGGCATCGGGCGTCGGCCGTGCCGGCGGTGCTGGCGGTGCTGGCGGCGCCGGCGCGTGAGCGAGCGGATGTCGGTGGGCGGGCGTTCCATGGACGCATGGACATCGCCTTCATCGCCGGGTTCGGGCCGATCGGCACGGCCGACTCCGCATCGCACGACTTCTGGGCGGGGGCGCTCGGCATCCCGTTCCACGAGAACGCGCCTGGGTACTTCCACACCGAAGACGTCGAAGGCGCCAAGGCGTTCGCCATCTGGCCGCTGAGCCAGGCCGCCGAGGCGACGTTCGGCACTCCCGTGTGGCCCGCCGACCGGCTGCGCCCGCAGGCGTGGGTCGAGTTCGACGTCGCGACCCCGGCAGCGGTCGCCGATGCGGTCGAGGAGCTGCGCGCGGCCGGCCACGAGATCCTCGTCGGCGCGCACGAGGAGCCGTGGGGGCAGACGACCTCGCGCCTGATGAGCCCCGAGGGGCTGCTCGTGGGCGTCAGCTACACGCCCTGGATGCACGAGCAGGGCTGACTCGTTCGCCGCCCGCCCCGGGCAGAGCGCTCGAGCGTCAGTCCTGGCGCTCGAGCGTGCCGATCTCCGAGCCGTCCTGGTCGATCACGGTCATCGTGTCGTCGGCGATGGTCGCCTGGCTCAGTCCCTCGAGCCAGGTGTCGACACCCTCGCAGGCCATGCGCGTCGAGGCGACGTCGTGGAACTCCACGTGGTCGGACTCATCGACCGTCCAGCTGCCCGTCAGCCGGTTGCACCCGTCGGTGCCGGTGAGGCCGCCCCCGTCGGCGAGCACGAGCGAGGGCGCGGTCGTGTCGGACGTGTCGCCCCACGTGCCGGTCGGATCGACCGATCCGCCCCGATCATCGCCCTCTTCGCCGAGGCATCCCGACAGCGTGAGCACCGTCAAGACGGCGACAGCAGCGAATGCGACTCCCCGAAGTCCACTCATGGTCGCAGGCTATCCCCGTTCGGTGGTGGACCGCCAGAGCGTCGTCGCATGGGGCGTTCACGAGCGGAGCGTGCGCTACGACAGCCCGTCGCCCGCAGGCGTGGCCGTCGCGGCGGCCGCGCGGGCGAGCGCGTCGCGGCATGCGACCACGGCCGGGCGGGTGGCCGCGGCGAGGCGCGTCGAGGTGAAGATCTCGCGCTGCGGATGCCCCGGCAGGTCGACGAGCGCCACGCTCGGCGCCTCGCCGGCCCACACGAGGTCGGGCAGCAGCCCGACGGCGTTGCCCGTGCGGATGAGGCGGATGTGCGCCATCAGGTCGGCCGACTCGAACCGCACGTCGGGCTCGAACCCGGCGTCGCGGCAGAGCTGCTCGGCCCATTCGCGCGATGCCGTGCCGCGTGGTTCGAGCACCCACGGCATGCCGCTCGCGGCCGCGAGCATGCGGCTCGGGTCGGGGTCGCCGCGCGGCATCAGCCGGGTCGGGTGCGGCGGCAGCGCGAGGCGGATGGCGTCGCGCGCCAGCCGCACGCGGTCGAGCTCGTCGCGGTGCGCGCGCGTGTGGGCGGGGTACTGCTCGGCGATGACGAGGTCGAAGTCGCGGGCGGCGACCTCGAAGAGCCCGGCCTCCGGCTCGCGCTCGGTGACCTCGACGCGCAGGTTCGGGTGCTCGGCGCGCAGCAGCGTGAGCGCCTGCGGCACCATGGCGTGGGCCGCCGACTGGAACACGGCGATGCGCACCGTGCCGCCGACGTCGGTGAGCGACCGCGCGACATCCGCCTCGGCCTCCTCGAGCCGGTCGAGCACGGCGCGCGCGTGGCCGACGAGCAGTTCGGCCTGCGGCGTGAGCTGCACGCGGCGGCCGACCTGCACGAGCAGCGGCACGCCGGCCTCGCGCTCGAGCAGGCTGAGCTGCTGCGAGACCGAAGACGGGCTGTACGAGAGCGCCTCGGCGACCGCGGAGAGCGTGCCGCGGTCGCTCAGCTCGACCAGCAGGCGCAGGCGTCGCACGTCGAGCATGGGCGGCCTCCGGCATCCGATCTTCCGTCATCGAACCATTCGGTTCTGCTGAACAGTATCCATCGGATTCATTCGCTTTACCGAACGGATGTCACGGCGCACACTTAACCCGACAGGCGCAGCGAACCCCAGGGCGCCCGAAGCAAAGGACACTACCCTCGTGACCATGTCGGACCCCGCCACGCTCGCCACCCAGAGCACCGAACGCGTCGTCGCACTGGTGCGCCGCTGGCTCGCCGAGAGCGCCGAGTACCCCGCCGAAGTCTCCGCCGAGCGCCTCGCCGGCGTGCTGAAGGACCCCAACGGGCTCGCCTTCACGGTCGGCTTCGTCGACGGCGTCATGCGCCCCGAGGACCTCGGGGTCGCCGGGCGCAACCTCGCGCAGGTCGCGAGGCTGACCCCGAAGTTCCTGCCGTGGTACCTGCGCGCGGCGATCCGCCTCGGCGGCGTGTTCGCGCCCGTGCTGCCCTGGGTCGTCGTGCCCATCGCCCGCCGGGTGCTTCGTGCCATGGTCGGCCACCTCGTGCTCGACGCCACGCCCGTCAAGCTCGGCCCGGCCATCGCGCACCTGCGCGAGTCGGGCAACCGCCTGAACCTGAACCTCCTCGGCGAGGCCGTGCTCGGTGAAGACGAGGCCGACCGCCGTCTCAAGGGAACCACCGAGTTCCTCGCGCGCGACGACGTCGACTACGTCTCGATCAAGGTCTCGAGCGTCGTCAGCCAGCTCTCGATGTGGTCGTTCGACGAGGCCGTCGCGAAGGTCGTCGCCAAGCTCACCCCGCTCTACGAGCTCGCCGCGAAGAACGAGGCCCGTGGCAAGGCCAAGTTCATCAACCTCGACATGGAGGAGTACCGCGACCTCGACCTGACGATCGCGGTCTTCACGGCGCTGCTCGACCAGCCGCAGCTGAAGCAGCTCGAGGCCGGCATCGTGCTCCAGACCTACCTGCCCGACGCGCTCGGCGCCATGCAGCAGCTGAACGAGTGGGCGACGCGTCGCCGCGCCGAGGGCGGGGCGCCCATCAAGGTGCGCGTCGTCAAGGGCGCCAACCTCGCCATGGAGCACGTCGACGCCGCGGTGCACGGCTGGCCGGTCGCCACCTACAGCACCAAGCAGGACTCCGATACCAACTACAAGCGCGTGCTGCGCTGGTCGATGACCCCCGAGCGCACGGATGCCGTCAAGCTCGGCATCGCCGGCCACAACCTGTTCGACGTGGCCGACGCCTGGGTCACCGCCGTCGACCGCGGCGTCACCTCCCGCGTCGAGTTCGAGATGCTGCTCGGCATGGCGACCGGACAGGCCGAGGCCGTTCGCGGCGACGTCGGCAACCTGCTCCTCTACACGCCCGTCGTGAACCCGAGCGAGTTCGACGTCGCGATCGCCTACCTCGTGCGCCGCCTCGAAGAGAACGCGAGCCAGGAGAACTTCATGTCGGCCGTGTTCGACCTCGCGTCGAACGCCCGGCTCTTCGACCGCGAGCAGGCGCGCTACCTCGCCTCGCTCGCGGCGCTCGAGGCCGATGTCGACCCGTCGGCGGCGCCCGCCCCGAACCGCGTGCAGAACCGGCGCACCGAGTGGACCGAGGAGTCCTTCGCCGCGGCCATGGCGCCGAAGGACGCACCCGCGCCCGGCGCCGAGCACGAGGGCGATGAGTCGCTCACGAGCGTGGTGCTCGGCATCCGTCGCGGCAGCCTGGGCGACGGTCTCGACGCGTTCGACGGCGCGACGGCACTCGACGGCGTCCCGGCGCCTCAGGGGTCCGGCGTGACGCCCGGATTCACGAACGAGCCCGACACCGACCCTGCGCTCGCTGCGAACCGCGACTGGGGTCGCCGCATCCTCGCGCGGGTTCCCGAGTCGCGTCTGGGCATCGACACGATCGCCGCCGCGCGCGTCGACGACGCCGCCACCCTCGACCACGTCGTCGCCGTCGCCGCCGAGCGCGGCCGTGCGTGGGGGCAGCTCTCGGGCGACGAGCGCGCAGCCGTACTGCACCGCGCGGGACTCTCGCTCGCCGCGAACCGCGACCGCCTCATCGAGGTCATGGCCGCGGAGACCGGCAAGACCATCGCCGAGGCCGACCCCGAGATCAGCGAGGCGATCGACTTCGCGCACTACTACGCCGAGCGAGCCCGCGAGCTCGACCACGTGCAGGGCGCCGAGTTCGTGCCGTCGAAGGTCACCGTGGTGACCCCGCCGTGGAACTTCCCGGTCGCGATCGCGGCCGGCGGCGTGCTCGCCGCGCTCGCCGCCGGCTCGGCCGTCGTCATCAAGCCCGCGAAGCTCGCGCAGCGCTCGGGCGCCGTCATGGTCGAGGCGCTGTGGGAGGCCGGCATCCCGCGCGACCTGCTCGTGCTCGTCGACCTCGCCCAGCGCGATCTCGGCAGCCGACTCGTCAGCCACCGCTCCGTCGACCGGGTGATCCTCACCGGCGCGTACGAGACGGCGAAGCTGTTCCGCTCGTTCCGGCCCGACCTGCCGCTGCTCGCCGAGACGAGCGGCAAGAACGCCATCATCGTGACCCCGTCGGCAGACCTCGACCTCGCGGCATCCGATGTCGTGAAGAGCGCCTTCGGCCACGCGGGCCAGAAGTGCTCGGCCGCGTCGCTCGTGATCCTCGTCGGTTCGGTCGCGAAGTCGGAGCGCTTCATGCGCCAGCTCGTCGACGCGACGATGTCGCTCAAGGTCGGCTGGCCCGAGCACGCGACCAGCCAGATGGGCCCGCTCGTCGAGCCCGCGAACGGCAAGCTCGAGCACGCGCTCACGCAGCTCGGCATCGGCGAGGAGTGGCTCGTCGAGCCCAAGCGTCTGGACGGCACGGGCCGGCTCTGGTCTCCGGGCGTGCGCACCGGCGTCGCGCCCGGCTCGTACTTCCACCTCACCGAGTTCTTCGGCCCGGTGCTCGGCGTCATGCACGCGAAGAACCTCGACGAGGCGATCCGCATGCAGAACGCCGTCGACTACGGCCTCACCGCGGGCCTGCACTCGCTCGACTCCGAAGAGGTCGCGACCTGGCTCGACCGGGTCGAGGCCGGCAACCTCTACGTCAACCGCGGCATCACGGGCGCGATCGTGCAGCGCCAGCCGTTCGGCGGCTGGAAGCGCTCGGCCGTGGGTGCCGGCTCCAAGGCCGGCGGCCCGAACTACCTGTTCGGCCTCGGCGACTGGGTGCCCCAGCACGACGCCACGTCGGGCTCGCTGCACCTGCGCGGGCTCGAGAAGCGCGTCTCCGAGGTCATCGAGGCCTCGCAGTCCTCGCTCGACTTCGAGTCGTTCGAGGTGCTCCGCCGCTCGGCGCTGTCCGACCAGATCGCGTGGACCGAGGAGTACGCGACCGTCAAGGACGTCTCGGGCGTCGGCGTCGAGCGCAACCTCTTCCGCTACCGCTCGCTGCCCGTCACGATCCGCATCGGCGAGGCCGCGACACTCGGCGAGGGCCTCCGGGTGATCGCGGCCGGCGTGCTCGCCGGTTCGGCCCTGCGCGTCTCGACCGCGCACGACCTGCCGAAGGGCGTCGCGCAGCTGCTCGGCGCGAAGAACGTCGACATCACCCGCGAGGGCGACGCCGCGTGGCTCTCACGGGTCTCGAAGAAGGGCGTCGGCGCCTCGCGCGTGCGCATGGTCGGCGGTAACCCGGTCGCGCTCGCGGTCGCGCTCGAGGGCACTCCGGATGTCGCGGTCTGGTCGCACCGGGCCACCCCGTCGGGTCGCGTCGAGCTGCTGCCGTTCCTGCACGAGCAGGCGATCTCGATCACGAACCACCGGTTCGGCAACCCGACGACGATCACCGACGGCGTCATCTGACCGTCGCCTGAGGCGCCTGCGCGCGGCATCCGTCGATCGGATGTCGCGCGCGGCCGTTCTCGTGTCGCCGCCACGCGGTCGGCCGGTGGGGGTCAGCGCCCGCGGTTCTGGCGACGGACGCCGCGCGGCGCCCGCCCGCCGAGGAACGACTCCCCGGATGCCACGAGGAACCCGTTGCGCAGCGCCTCGCGCCCGATGAGCATGCGGAATCCCATCTCGTCGCGGTTGCTCAGCGTGACCTCCGCCTGCATCTCGCGGCCGAGCAGCACGATGTCGAGCAGCACCACGATGCGCTCCTCGGAGTGGCCCGACGAGCTGCGCACGGCCCGACGGTCGTGCACGCGCGACTCGACGACGACGGCGTCTTCGTCGGAGTTCTGCCACGGCTGCACCCCGAAGCGGACCCATGGCTCGCCGTCGCGCTCGAACTCCTCGACGTCGAACGCGTGCAGCGACGACGACCGTGCTCCGGTGTCGAGCTTCACCTTGATCCACTCGACGCCGATCTCGGGAAGGCTCGCCCACTCGCGCCATCCGGCGATGGTGCTTGAATGGTCTGGCTCTCTCATCTCGACCCATCATGGCAGGGGCTCACTTTGAAACTGGCGATTCTCTCGCGTGCCCCGCAGGCGTACTCCACCCAACGACTCCGTGCGGCGGCGCTCCAGCGCGGTCACCAGGTCAAGGTGCTGAACACCCTGCGGTTCGCGATCGACCTCGCCGGCGCAGAGCCCGACCTGCAGTACCGCGGTCGTCCGCTGAGCGACTACGACGCGATCCTGCCGCGCATCGGCAACTCGATCACGTACTTCGGCACGGCCGTGGTGCGCCAGTTCGAGCAGATGGACGTCTACACGCCGAACACCGCCAACGGCATCTCGAACGCGCGCGACAAGCTGCGCGCGAACCAGATCCTGTCGCGTCACAACATCGCGCTGCCGCCTACGTCGTTCGTGCGCAATCGCGCCGACGTTCGCCAGGCGATCGAGCTCGTCGGCGGTGCGCCCGTCGTCATCAAGCTGCTCGAGGGCACGCAGGGCATCGGCGTGATCCTCGCTCCCCAGGTCAAGGTCGCCGAGGCCATCATCGAGACGCTGCACTCCACGAAGCAGAACGTGCTGATCCAGAAGTTCATCGCCGAGAGCCGCGGCCGAGACATCCGTGCGCTCGTCGTCGGCGACCGCGTGGTCGCGGCCATGCGACGGGTCGCGAACGGCGACGAGTTCCGCTCGAACGTGCACCGCGGCGGCAGCGTCGAGCCGGTCGAACTGACGCCCGAGTACGAGCTCGCAGCCGTGCGGTCGGCGCAGATCATGGGGCTCAAGGTCGCGGGCGTCGACATGCTCGAGGGCAACGACGGCCCGCTCGTCATGGAGGTCAACTCGTCGCCCGGCCTGCAGGGCATCGAGACGGCCACGAACCTCGACGTCGCGGGCGCGATCATCGACTACATGGCCAATCAGGTCGCGTTCCCCGAGATCGACGTGCGCCAGCGCCTCACCGTCTCGACGGGCTACGGCGTGGCCGAACTGCTCGTGCACGGCAACGCCGACCTCGTGGGCAAGACGCTCGGCGAATCGGGCCTCTGGGAGCGCGACATCACGGTGCTCACGCTGCACCGAGGCACGAACGTGATCCCGAACCCGCGAAAGGGCGTGCTGCTCGAGTCGGGCGACCGCCTGCTCTGCTTCGGCCGCCTCGAGGAGATGCGGTCGATGATCCCCGAGCGCCGCAAGCGCCGCGCCAAGGTGCGCCGCCTGCCGAAGGAGCCCATCCCCGAGGGGTGAGCGAGCGGATGCCGGTGGCCGGCCTCGCACGCCGGCGTCGTGCCGCCGCGCGGTCGTGCCGCAGCCGCACGGGGCCCGAGTCGCTGCTCAGATCCCGCCGTCGATGGATCGCTGGTAGTCGGAGGGCTCCTCGGGCACGAGCACGGGCGTCTCGCGGTTGAGGCTCTCGCCGCGGAAGAACGCCTTCGCGCGCGGGAACATGAACCAGATCACCATGAGCACGACGCCGAGCGCGAGCG
This sequence comes from Agromyces sp. CF514, assembly GCF_900113185.1. Classification (NCBI taxonomy): domain Bacteria; kingdom Bacillati; phylum Actinomycetota; class Actinomycetes; order Micrococcales; family Microbacteriaceae; genus Agromyces; species Agromyces sp. CF514. The sequence continues at coordinate 467,699 of NZ_FOZD01000001.1, forward strand.
ACCCGATGCCGATCACGAACGTTCCGCCGATGCCGAGCAGCACGGTGTAGCCGTAGTCGACGTCGAACATGTCGATCGCCGACTGCACGAACGCGTAGGTCAGCAGGAGCGCCCCGAGCAGCGGGAGCAGGCCCTTGTAGAAGAAGTTGCGCGCCGACGTGAAGAGCTCGCGGCGGTAGTACCAGACGCACGCGTACCCGGTGATGGCGTAGTAGAAGGCGATCGCAAGGCCGAGCGACAGGATGCTGTCCTGCAGCAGCGAGTCGCTGATGAGCGCCATGCCGACGAAGAACACGGTCGCGACGACGCCCATGACGAGCGTGGAGAACGACGGGGTCTTGTACCGGGGGTGCACCGTGGCGAACCGGCGGGGGAGCGCCTTGTAGGCGGCCATCGCGAGCGTGCCGCGTGCGGTCGGCAGGATGGTCGTCTGCGTCGACGACACGGCCGAGATGAGCACGGCGACCACGAGCATCCACCCGAACGGTCCGAGCAGGCCGTCCTTGATCGCGAGGAAGAAGTCGTCGGCGTTCGCCTCGTTGCCGAGCCCCGAACCCGACGAGCCGAGACCCGCGTACATCATGGCGGCGACGGTCACGCCGACGTAGGTGACGAGCAGGATGACGGTCGTGAGCAGCGCGGCGCGGCCCGGGATGCGCTTCGGGTCCTTGGTCTCCTCGTTGAGCGCGAGGCACGTGTCCCAGCCCCAGTAGATGAAGAGCGCGAGCAGCGTGGCCTCCACGAAGCCGTGCCAGTCGGTCAGGGCGAACGGGTTGAACCACTGCCAGTCGAACGCGGTCGCGCCGGGGGCCTCGCCCGAGAAGTACTGCCAGAGGGCGGCGACGACGAAGATCGCGAGTGCGACGTACTGGATGCCGAGCAGGATGTTCTGGATGCGCTCGCCGAGTTCGACGCCGCGCCAGCTGACCCAGGTCATCGCCGCGATGAAGGCGACACCCGTCGCCGTGACGACGACCGCGTTCTCGGCGAGCGAGCCGTCGCCGATGAGCGACCAGAAGTAGATGCCGGCGATCTGCGCCAGGTTGGCGAGCACGACCATGCCGGCCACAGCGACGCCCCAGCCGCCCATCCAGCCGACCCACGGGCCGAACGCCTTGGTGCCCCACGTGAACGTGGTGCCGCAATCGGGGATCTCGTGGTTGAGCTCGCGGTAGGCGAAGGCGATGAACAGCATCGGGATGAAGGCGATGACGAAGACGACGGGCGCCTGGGCGCCCGCGGCGAGCACGACGAACCCGAGGGTCGCGACGAGCGAGTAGACGGGCGCGGTCGAGGCCAGACCGATGACGGTCGACCCCCAGAGCCCGAGCGTGCCGACGGCGAGTCCCTTGCCGTCGGACCGGGACATGTCGATCGGTGTGGTCGGGGTTCCTGCAGCCATGTTCAGAAGCTAGGCTTGTCCGCCCGCGGCGGTCAAGGGCAGCGCCATACGGCCTGTCCTCGATTCGGCCGCATCCGCAACGGGTCGTCGGGCGGACGCCGGCGGGGTAACGTCGTGCGGTGCGCATCGCGATCGTCGGCGGAGTGCTGCTGCTCGTCGGAGTCGCGGCCGCGGTGTTCGGCGTGCTCCCGCCCGAGGCGGTCGCCGAGCTCGCGGGGCGCGTGCTGCCGATCCTCGCGTTCGTCGTCGCGGTCACGGTCGTGGCCGAGCTGGCGTCCGAGGCCGGCGTGTTCCGCGTGCTCGCCGAGCGGCTCGCGGCGATGGCCCGCGGGCGGGCGATCGTGCTCTGGCTGCTCGTGCTGGTGCTCGCGACGGCGTCGACCGTGTTCCTCTCGCTCGACACGACGGCGGTGCTGCTGACGCCCGTGGTCGTCGCGCTCGCGGCGCATGCGCGCATCTCGCCGATCCCGTTCGCGCTGACGACCGTGTGGATCGCGAACACGGGCTCGCTGCTGTTGCCCGTGTCGAACCTCACCAACCTGCTCGCCGCGGAGCACCTCGGCCTGCACCCCCTGCAGTTCGCCGCCATCACCGCGGCGCCGGCGCTGGTCGCGGTGCTCGTGACCGCCGTCGTGCTCTTCGCGACGAGGCCGAGGCAGTTGCTGGCGCGCTTCGAGCCCGAGCAGGCCGGGCCGCCCGACGACCCCGTGCTCTTCCGCATCGCGGCGATCACGCTCGCGGCGCTCGTGCCGCTGCTCGTCTCGGGCCTCGAGGTGTGGATCCCGGCGTCGGTCGCGGCCGCGGTGCTCGTCGTGGCCTTCGCGGTTCGGCGGCCCGGCGTGCTGACGGGATCGCTCGTGCCGTGGCAGCTCGTGGTGTTCGCGTCGGGGCTGTTCCTCTCGGTCGAGGCGCTGCACGCGGCCCGCGCGACCGACGTGCTCGCCGCGCTGGCCGGCACGGGCGAGGGCCCGCTCGAGCTGCTGCGGCTCGCGGGCGTCGGCGCGGCATCGGCGAACCTCGTGAACAACCTGCCCGCGTATCTGGCGCTCGAACCGTTCGCCGACGATCCCGTGCGGCTCGTGGCCCTGCTCATCGGCGTGAATGCGGGAGCGATCATCACGCCGTGGGGTTCGCTCGCGACGCTGCTCTGGCATCAGCGCCTCGTGTCGATGGGCGTCGAGATCTCCTGGCCGCGGTTCATGCTCCTCGGGCTGCTGCTGGCGCCGCTCGTGGTCGTGGCTGCGACGCTCGCGCTCGCCGCGACGAGCTGAGGCGGGAACGCAGGTCCGGTCAGGGCCGGGCGCGGAGCGCCGCCTCGACGAGTGCGAGGGCCGTCGCGTCGTCGAGGCCGAGCCGGTGCACACGGTCGGCGAACGCGATCGCGGCGAGCTGGGCCTGCTGCGTCGCCGGGTCGCCTGTCGCCGACACGAACGTGCCCGAGCGACCGCGGCCCTCGAGCACGCCGTCTGCCTCGAGCGCCTTGTACGCCTTCGCGACGGTGTTCACCGCGAGGTCGAGGTCGGCGGCGAGGGCGCGCACGGTCGGCATCCGGGTTCCGGGGGCGAGCGTTCCGTCGGTCACGGCCTCGACGATCTGCCGGCGCAACTGCTCGAACGGCGGTGCGGATGCCGCGGGGTCGATCGTGAGCCCGAGCGGGCCGCTCGCGGCATCCGTCATCGTCAGTCCCTGCTGCGGTTGACGAGGCGCGAGAGCACGATCGCGCTGCGCGTGTGGTCGACGTTCGGGGCGATGCGCACGCGCTCGAGGGCGTCTTCGAGCGAGGCGATGTCGCGCGCGCGCATGTGCACGATCGCGTCGGCGCTGCCCGTGACGGTGCCCGCGTAGACGACCTCGGGCACTCCCTGCAGGATGCGCTGGAGCTCGTCGGGGGCGACGGTGCCGCGGCAGAACAGCTCGACGTACGCCTCGGTCGACATGCCGTCGACGGTGGGGTCGACCTGGATCGTGAACGAGCGGATGACGCCGTCGGCGACGAGACGGTCGACGCGCCGCTTGACGGCCGAGGCCGACAGCCCGACCGACGATCCGATGTCGCCGTACCCCGCCCGAGCGTTCTGTCGGAGGAGGTCGAGAATGGCGCGGTCGAGGTTGTCCATCCTCGGAGTGTACGACGATCGGTTGCGCCTCGACAGGTGTCGACGCGGGAATCGTGCGCGCGAATCCGAAGTACGACCGTGTCGGCAGACCACGGCCGTCGCACGCGCGGATGTCGAGCGACCGGCGATCGCCTTCCGGAACGGTCGTAGGCTCGAATCATGAGCCCTACCTCGACCGTGCGCCTCGGCATCCAGGTGCAGCCCCAGCACGCCGAATACTCCGCGATCCGCGACACGGTGCTGCGGCTCGAGGATCTCGGTGCCGACATCGTCTTCAACTGGGACCACTTCTTCCCGCTGTACGGCGACCGCGACGGCCTGCACTTCGAGGCGTGGACCATGCTGGGCGCCTGGGCCGAGCAGACCGAGCGCCTCGAGTTCGGCACCCTCGTGAACTGCAACTCGTACCGCAACGCCGACCTGCAGGCCGACATGGCCCGCACGCTCGACCACATCAGCGCGAAGGGCGGCGAGGGCCGCTTCATCTTCGGCACCGGGTCGGGCTGGTTCGAGCGCGACTACGACGAGTACGGCTACGAGTTCGGCACGGTCGGGGGTCGCCTGAACGCCCTCGCCGGCGCGCTGCCTCGCATCGAGGCGCGTTGGGCGAAGCTGAACCCGGCGCCGACGCGCAAGATCCCCGTGATGATCGGCGGCAAGGGCGAGCAGAAGACCCTCAAGATCGTCGCGAAGCACGCCGACATCTGGCACTCGTTCGTCGCGCCGGCCGAACTCGGGCACAAGCTCGACGTGCTGAAGGCATGGGGCGACGAGGTCGGTCGCGACGTCTCGGAGATCACCGTGTCGAACGAGCTCGGGCGCGGCACCGCAGACCTCGAGCACGCCGACGCGCTCTACGACGCGGGCGTGCGCCTGTTCACGCTCGGCATCACCGGACCCGACTACGACCTCACGGCCGTGCGCGAGTACCTGGCCTGGCGCGACGCGAAGAACGCGCGCGCCGCCGCCTGAGCGCGCCACCTCGCCAGAACGGTGCGGCACGGATCAGAGCAGCTCGGATCAGTGCGGCTCGGTCGTGACGATCACGGCGCCGTCGGACATCCAGACCACCTCGAAGCGGGCCGCGTCTCGGTAGGCGACCACGTGGATGCCCGTCTCGGGGAACCGCCCCTGCTCGGTGCAACGGCTCTGGCCCCCCGCCGTCGCCGGGAACACGAGGACCAGGCAGGCCTCGCCTTCCCGGCGGGCCGCGAAGACGTCGGTGCCGTCGGGCAGGGTGAGCAGGAGCCGTTGCTGGAAGAACCCGTCGCGGGCCCAGGAGCGAGGCAGGGCGTCACCCGAGATCGACTCGCGGGTGAACACCGCCGAGGCCTCCGCGTCCGACACGCGCGGCAGCGACTCGAGGTACTCCGCGTAGGTGATGTCGGTCGGGGCCGGCGCCGCGCCGGGCGATGATCCGGGGTCGGGCCCACGGCCGCCGAGCATCCACCCGACGAGCACCCCGGCGGCCAGCGCGGCCGCACCGGTGACGATGGTCCAGCGCAGGCGCGACCGCGTGCGGCGGTCCCGCTCGGCATTGCCCGCGCCGCCGGGGAACGGCCCGCCGCCGGTCGGTCGGGCCGGCGGCGCGACGTCCGACGGCCCGGGGAGGTCTGCCGCCGACCCATTCGGCGGGTGCGCCGCGGAGTCCGCTTCGGCCAGCGCGCGTGCGGCGGCGGCCCGCTCGGAATCCGTCGCCCCGGAGCCGTAGGCGATGCGCTGCAGGCGGGCGAGGTCGAGTCGGTGCTGGTCCTCGTTGCCCACCATGGCGCCCTCCGTCGCCGCGATCGCCTGAGGGCGGCGTTCGGCGTGACGTCGGGTCTCCATTCAGGATCCCTCACGGCTCCGCCTGCGGCAAGCCTCGTGATCGGCCGTCCGCCCGGCGGCCCCCGCGTCGCCGCTCCAGTGGGGGCCCGCGACCGTCAGCGTCAGCGTCAGCGTCGGTGCGTCAGCGCCCGGTGACGGTGATCGACCCGTTCGACGTGGCGAGGTCGAGCGTGAACTCGCCGTCGGAGTCCTCGTCGATGTCGACGTCGACCGAGCCGTTCGACGTGTCGGTCGTGACTCGGTAGCCCGCGCCCTCGGTCGGCACCGCCAGGTCGATCGCGCCGTTCGACGTTCGCGCGTCGACGTCCTGCGGGGTCGCGAGTCGCAGGTCGACCGCGCCGTTCGAGGTCGACACCCGGATGCCGGATCCGGCGAGGCCGCGCCCCTCGACGCGCCCGTTGCTCGTCTCGGCTTCGATCGCACCGGACACGTCGTCGAGTTCGATCTCGCCGTTGGCGGTCGAGACGTCGACCGCGCCCACCGAGGTGAGTTCGATCGCGCCGTTCGTGGTCGCGCCGCGCACGTCGACGCCCGCCGGCAGGTCGATGGTGTAGTCGACCGTGCAGTTGCGCCCGCATCCGCTCAGCACGAGCACGCCGTCGTCGAGCTCGAAGGTCTCGCCGACGGTCCGCTCGCCCCGGTACGAGACCGTGCGCGAGACCTCGATGCCGGTGGCGTCGGCCGCCCCGCGCACGATGACGCTCCCGTCGGGCTCGTCGATCTCGATCGTGTGCACCGTGCCCTCGAGGGTCGCGTCGTCGCGGAACCGCTCGGGCGGCTGCAGGAGCCCGCATCCGCTGAGCACCAGCGCCGCGGCCGCGACGACGGCGCCGATCCCGATCGTGCGTGCTGTGTGGATCATGGTTCTCCCCCCACGGGCTGTCGCCCTGTCCCAGACGATAACGAGGCGTGCCTCTCGCCCGCACGGGGGCATGCCCCCGGGTCCGGACTCCGGCAGCCCCGCGCGAAGTCCTGTCGACGCAACGACCTGAGGTCTAGGCTGGCCCGCATGGGCAAGGTGACCGAACCTGCCCCGGGGGAGTACGGCCCGCCAGAGCCGTGGGTAGACGACGGCGGCGAGCGCGACACCCGGGGCGATCATGGCTTCTTCGGGCAGCCACGGCCGCTCGTGCACATCTTCGGGGTCGAGATGTGGGAGCGCTTCAGCTTCTACGGCATGCAGGGCATCCTGCTGCTCTACCTGTTCTACCCGGCCGACCAGGGCGGCCTCGGAATGGACAAGGCCGTCGCGACCGGCATCGTCGGCGCCTACGGCGGGGCGGTCTACCTCTCCACCGTGCTCGGTGCGTGGATCGCCGATCGCCTGCTCGGATCCGAGCGGGTGCTGTTCTTCAGCGCCATCGTCATCATGGCCGGGCACATCGGGCTCGCACTGATCCCGGGGTTCTGGGGCGTCGGCATCGGTCTCGTGCTGGTCGCCTTCGGGTCGGGCGGGCTCAAGGCCAATGCGACCACGGTGGTCGGCACCCTCTACTCGGCAAAGGACTCCCGGCGCGACGCCGGCTTCTCGATCTTCTACCTCGGCATCAACCTGGGCGCGTTCTTCGGACCCATCCTGACGGGCCTGCTGCAGAACACGTTCACCGCCGAGAACGGCTACCCGCCGGCGCTCGGGTTCCACCTCGGGTTCGGGCTCGCTGCGGTCGGCATGGCGTTCGGCCTGATCCAGTACTCGATCGGGCGCAAGGGGCTCCCGCCAGGGGCATCCGTGATCCCGAACCCGCTGCCCCGCTCGCGATTCGGGATCGCGATCGGCATCGCCGCGGCATCCGTCGTCGTCATCGTGGTGCTCGTGCTCGTCGGGTTCGTCACCGCCGCGAACCTCGTGACCTGGGTGATCGCCGGCACCGTCGTCGCCGCGATCTCGATGTTCGTCGTGATCCTCACGAGCAAGCACATCGAGCACGTCGAGCGCCGCAGGGTGTACGGGTTCATCCCCCTGTTCATCGCGAGCGTGGCGTTCTGGTCGCTGTACCAGCAGCAGTTCACGGTGCTGACGCTCTACTCCGACGAGCAGTTGAACCGCACGATCTTCGGCTGGGAGATGCCGGTCTCGTGGGTGCAGTCGATCAACCCGATCTTCATCATCATCCTGTCGGGCGTGTTCGCCGCGATCTGGACGAAGCTCGGCGACCGGCAGCCGTCGACCCCCGTGAAGTTCGCGCTCGGCACGGCGATCATGGGCCTGGCATTCCTGCTCTTCCTGCCGTTCGCCGACGGGGGCGCGAGTTCGACGCCGCTGCTCTGGATGGTGCTCATCCTGTTCGTGTTCACCATCGCCGAGCTGCTGCTCTCGCCCGTCGGCCTCTCGGTCACGACCAAGCTCGCTCCGAAGGTCTTCCACGCCCAGATGGTCGCGCTGTTCTTCCTGTCGGTCGCGCTGGGCACCGCGATCGCCGGACAACTGGGCGCGTTCTACACGCTCGTCAACGAGGCGACCTACTTCGGCGTGCTCGGCCTGATCGCCATCGTGCTGGGCGGTGCGCTGTGGCTTGCTCGCAAGCCCGTGCTCTCGCTCATGTCGGGCGTCCGCTGAGCGCGTTCCGGCCCTTCGGCCGCCGCCGGTTACGATGGGCGGGCGCAACCGAGGGGAGTCAAGGATGTCGCACGCCCTCGTCGTGATCCCGACGTACAACGAACGGGAGAACATCGCGTCGCTCGTGGCCCGCGTGCGCGCTGCGGTGCCCGCGGCATCCGTGCTCGTCGTCGACGACTCGTCGCCCGATGGCACCGGCTACATCGCCGAGGCGCTCGCCGCGGACGACGATGCCGTGCGCGTGCTGCACCGCACTGCGAAGGAGGGGCTCGGCGCCGCCTACCTCGAGGCGTTCGGGTGGGCGCTCGAGCGCGGCCACGATCCCATCGTGCAGATGGACGCCGACGGCTCGCACCTGCCCGAGCAGCTGCAGAGCCTGCTCGACGCGCTCGCGGTTCCGGATGCCGCGGGCAGGCCGGTCGACGTCGTGATCGGCTCGCGATGGATCCCGGGCGGCACCATCGAGAACTGGCCCCGCCACCGCGAGCTGCTCTCCCGGTGGGGCAGCGCGTACGCGCGCACCATGCTTCGGCTCTCGACGCGCGACGCGACCGCCGGATACCGGGTGTTCCGCGCGTCGGCGCTGCGCGCGATCCACCTCGACGACGTGCACACCCGCGGATACGGGTTCCAGGTCGACATGCTCTGGCACGCTCGCCAGGCCGGACTCGTCGTTGTCGAGGTGCCCATCACGTTCGTCGAGCGGGTGCACGGACGCTCCAAGATGAGCCCGTTCATCGTGGTCGAGGCCATGGTGAAGGTCACCGGGTGGGGCATCGCCGACCTGTTCCGGCGAACGCGCGGAGCCGACGTCGAGGCGCACTCCGCCTGACGCCCTCGCCGCTCCCGCTTGCGCCGCTCGCGCCGGCGGACGAACGGTCGCGTACCGCCGACGGACGAACGGTCGCGTACCGCCGACGATCGGTCGGGTGCACGGCCCACCGGTTCGCGATGGTTGAGGTACCACCTCGAAGGAGCGCCATGTCGACCGACACCGCCAGCACCGCCACGATCACCGGTTCCGCAGGTCGTTCCGAACTCGAACGCGGAGCGCCCGGAGCGCCCGAGGTCCTGCCCGGCGGGCCGTCGGGTCGGGCGAAACCGGCGTGGCCTGCGGTCGTATCGCTCGGCCTCGGCATCTTCACGCTCGTGGCCAGCGAATTCCTCCCTGCGAGCATGCTCTCCCCGATCGCGGCCGACCTCGGCGTCTCCGAGGGAACGGCGGGGCAGCTCGTGACCGCGACCAGCATCATCGGCATCATCGGCGGGCCGCTCGTCGTCTCCGGGCTGCCGAGGCTCGACCGTCGCTGGGTGATGGCCGGCCTCACCACGCTCGCCGTCATCTCGAACGTGCTCGTCGCGCTGGCGCCGGTGTTCGGGCTCATGCTCGCCTCACGCCTGCTGCTGGGCCTCGCCATCTCGGGCTTCTGGGCGATGTCGCTCGCGGTGACGGCTCAACTCGTGCCGGCCGAGCGGCTCGGGCGGGCGATGACCGTCGTGAACATGGGCGTCTCGCTCGCGACGATCGCGGCCGTCCCCGCGGGCGCACTGCTCGGCGAGCTGTTCGGGTGGCGCGCCGTGTTCCTCGGCGCTGCTGCGGCAGGGGTGATCGCGCTCGCCGTGCAGCTGACGACGCTGCCGTCCGTCCCGCCGACGGGTGCACCGGGATTCCGCACGCTCATCTCGACGGCCGCGCGCCCCGTGGTCGCCCTCGGCATCCTGTCGATCGTGCTCATCGCCGGCGGCCACTTCACCGGGTTCACCTACCTGCGACCGGCGTTCGAGAGCATCGGGGGATTCGACGCCGCCGTGCTCGCGGCGCTCCTCGCCGCATTCGGGCTCGCATCGTTCGCAGGCAACCTGATCGCCGGCCCGCTGGCCGACCGCCGGCTCATCGTGCTCGTCGTGGCTGCGCCGACCGCCATCGGCGCTGCGACCGTGCTCTTCGCGCTCGCCGGCGGGAGCCTCGCCGTCGCGGTCGTGGCGATGCTCGTCTGGGGCCTCGGGTTCGGCGCCGTGCCGACCATGGTGCAGACCTGGATCGCCGGGGTCGCCCCGGATCGGCTCGAGAGCGCCGGAGGCCTGGTCGTCGCCGCCTTCCAGGTCGCGATCACCGTCGGTGCAGCCGTCGGCGGGGCGATCGTGGACTCGGTCGGCGTGCAGGCGGCGTTCCTCGGCGGCGGGGTCGCGGCCGTGCTCGGCGGGCTCGTGCTCGCCTCGGCGCGTCACCGCCGGGTGTGAGGTTCGGCGGTCGCCGCGACGACGGGCGATCGCCGCCGGGCATGTCTGAGCGGATCAGGCGACGGACTGCAGCGCGGTCCGTCGCCAGTGGCTCGGGGCGACGCCGTTGTGGCGACGGAAGGCCCGGCTGAAGCCCGCCTCGCTGTCGTAGCCCAGCTGGAACGCGATGCCGCTCACGGGCAGGCCGTCGCGCAGCATCCGCTCGGCCCTGCCCATGCGGATGCGAGCGACGTAGCGCGCCGGCGTCTCGCCGACGGACAGCCGGAACTGCTCCGCGAACTGGGACCGCGAGGCGTGGGCGACGCGAGCCAGGGATTCGAGGGTCCAGGCCGCACCCGGGTCGTCGTGGATGGCCGCGAGCGCCAGCCCGACGCTCTGGTCGTCGGCCGCGGCGAGCCACGGCCTCGCGCTGCCGCAGCCGTGCTCGAGCCAGAACCTGACCGCGGCCGAGACGACCACGTCGGTGAGGCCGGCGATGACCGCGCCCGCGCCGGGTCGCGCATCGGACGCCTCGCGGTGCATGGTGTCGAGCAGTGCCGCGAATGCGGGTTCCTGACGCCGGAACCCGTACGACGAGAGCAGGGCGGGCATCGCCCGGGTCAGGGTCGGACGGGCGCCGAGGAGCGCGAGCGACGTGCTCAGCAGGATCGTCTCGTGCGTGGCCCGCACCCGCACGCGTCCGCCCCGCGGCAGCAGCGCGAAGTCGCCGCATCCGATGACGGAGGTGCTGCCGTCGTGCTCGAGCTCGACCGTGCCCGAGATCACGAAGTGGAACCTCGTCGACTCGTGCGCCTCATCACGGAGCTCGCCGGCGCGGAGGCGGCGGTGGGTGAAGTCCAGCACCGACCATCTCAGGTGCTCGATGAGGTCTTCGATCGTGCGCGCGTCATCGATCGACGACGGGCCGACCTGAGGATGCTCCGCGATCGTGCACATGAGAGGTGCAATCGTCGCGGGCGCGAGGATATTCCGGCGCCGCGAGCGGCGGCAGGACGGGCCCGATCAGCCGACCAGCAGCAGCGGGTCGGCGATGAGTCGCTCGCGCGCCTGCCGACGAGCGCCGACGAATGCGGCATCCGGCCCTCCGACCGCCCGTGAGAAGGCCGGGATCGCGCTGATCGCCCCGCCGCCCACCGTCGGGCGGTTGGCCTGCAGTGCGCTCTGGATGTCGCCGATGTGGCCGCCCCAGTAGCCGCCGACGACGACGACTGCCGGATCGAGCGTCGGCACGACGACCTGCAGGGTGCGGCCGATCCAGTGCGCGGCGTCGAGCCATGACCAGCGTGCGCGGTCCTCGGCCTCGGCGATGCGCAGCGTCAGCTCCTCGAGCGCAGCAGCGCGGCCGTCGGTTTCGGCGTACGTGGAGAGCCCCGCGCGTTCGAGCACGACGTCAGGTGCGGCGATCGTCGCGAGGCAGCCCTGCTGGCCGCATCGGCACCGCAGCCCGCCGGGAACGATCGGCAGGTGGCCGAAGGTCGCTCCCAGGCCGTGCGCGCCGTGCAGCGGGCGGTGCGCGGCGACGGCCGCCGCGGAGACGCCCGTGTCGCCGTCGAGGTAGAGCACGTCGCCGATGCCGGGCAGCGCCTCGAGCTCGACGCTCGCGGCGGCCGCCGCGGCTCGCACGAGCTGCATCGGCATGGGGAGTGCGGCCTCGACGGACTCCATCGCTGGCACCCTGGCGCGCAGTTCGCCGAGGACGTCGACGGGCTCGGCGCCGAAGCGCGGGTCGGTGATCACGACGGCGGGGGATCCGACGATCGCGCCGTCGACGAGCACGGTGAGGTCTGCGATGCGCTGCCCGGCGCGGTCGACGCGCGCGATCGCGCGGCTGATCACGGTGGCGAGCGAGGTCATCGGTCCGGCGGTCGTCGCAGCCGCCGCCCCGCCGGGTGCGGTCGGCATCCTCGCGCCTCTGGCCTGGGCCTGGGCCTGGGCTTGTGCCTGCGCGGCGGCCGGGGTCGGGGGCAGCGGCTCGGTGAAGCGCGCGGACTCGTCACCGGCGAGGCTCGCGACCGTGGCCACCGCCTCGTCGAGCGTGAGGCGGGCCGTGACGAGCACCCGGTCGCCGCCGGAGAGCGCGAGCGGCGTCGAGCGCCCGTCGCCGTGCGAGTCGTCGGACGGGCGGATCACGCCGGCGTCGAGCAGGCGCGCGGTCAGGCCCGCGATGGTGCCGCGGCCGAGACCCGTCGCGTTCGCGAGCTCGCTGCGGGTGGCCGAGCCGTGGGTGACGAGATGCTCGACGACGAGGGCGGACTGCTCGCGGTGGAGATCGAGTGGGCCGGTGATGGTGGGGACGGTCGGGACGGTCGGATCGCCGGGTGTCATGACGCAAGCATGAACCCGGCGGACCCGACGGTCACGTACCCCAACCGGGTGTCATCGCAACGGGAGCACCGAATCGTACGCGCCGGTCGCCTCGAACGAGGGCGTGTCCCACACCTTCGCGACCGGTGACGTGCCGCGGGCGGTCGACCAGCCCGGGTCGCCGACCTCGATGAACGCCACGGCGGCGGCGTGCACCTCGTCGGCCAGTGACTGCGGCGGGTTGGGCCCCGCGAGCGGCTCCATCGCGGGCCCGTCGAGGCAGTCGAAGAAGAACGGCACGTCGAGGCAGTGCTCGGCGAACCCGAAGCGGCCGGAGGGCCACGAGAAGCGGTACAGCCACGTCGGCGTCTCGCCGCGTGCCCCGACCACGTCGAGGATCGCGGCTCGGAACATGCGATCGCTGAGGAACCGCCCGGCGATGCGCGCCGTGCCCTTCGCCACCACCTCGGCGTTCGCCGCGAGGTACGGCCTCAGGCGCTCCTTCGGCATGCCGAGCTTCTTCAGCATGAACGACTTCGGGATCCAGCGGAGCTTCTTCTCGGCCTCGGCGAACGCCATCGTGAACTCGTCGTCGGTGGCGCCCAGCACGAGCGGCTTCGACGCGCCGACGCCCGCGGCGATCGACTCGAGCGTCGGGCGCAGGACGAGCTCGCCGTCGATCGTGGGGCCGAGCGGCAGCCCCTCCTCGATGATCGCGTTCAGGGCGTCGGGGCCGTTGAGTTCGGTCGCCTGCTTCTGCAGTTCGAGGATCCGCTCCTCGCTCACGCCCGAGAGTGCGGCACGCGTCGGCTCGACGCCTGCGGAGGCCGCGAGGGCGCGCCCGAACGTCTCGCTGCGCGCCGGCGTCACGTCGGCGAGCGCCCCCGAGATCGCGTAGACGCCGTGGAACAGGTGCTGTGCGGCCTCCATGCCGAGCAGGGTGAGCACGGCGCCGCCGCCGGCCGACTGGCCGGCGATCGTCACGCGCGAGGGGTCTCCGCCGAAGGCGGAGATGTTCTGCTGCACCCATTCGAGCGCGAGCAGCCAGTCCCGCACGCCACGGTTGCCAGGGGCATCCGAGATCCATCCGAAGCCGTCGAAGCCGAGTCGGTACGAGATCGTCACCGTCACGACGCCGTCGCGGTTGAAGTTGCGGCCGTCGTACCAGGCGCTCGCGGGCGAGCCGGCGAAGTAGCCGCCGCCGTGGATCCACACCAGCACGGGCAGGCCTTCGCCCTCGACGGGAGCCTCGGGCGAAGGGGTGAACACGTTGACGTTGAGCGTCGACTCGCCGGGAACGCTCGGCTCGGGGATGAGCGTCACGCCGGGGTCGCCGCGCTGCGCGGTCGGCGCGAACTCGAGGGCGTCGAGCACCCCCGCCCACGGCGCCTTCGGCACGGGCGCGGCGAAGCGCAGTTCGCCGACGGGCGCCTCGGCGAACGGGATGCCGAGGAAGGCCGCCGATCGCTCGGCGCCGCGGCCGCCGGTGGCGTCGCCCTCCGAGCGGATGGTCGGGCGCCACCGGCCGCGGACGCGGCCTGCGAGGGTGTCGACCTCGACGAAGCCGGAGAGCTCGGCGGCATCCGTCGTTCCGGGTGCGGAGGATTGGGCGGGGGTGTGCGACATGTCGGTGCTCCTAACGCACGCTCTTGATGGGGGACACGGCGATCGCCGCGATGAGGACGAAGACCATGGCGAAGACGAACAGCATCGGGTACCCGCCGAGCGAGCTGATGATCAGGCCGGCGACGGCCGCGCTCATGGCCTGCGGGATGTTGGTCGCGATGTTCAGGATGCCGAGGTCCTTGCCCGCGTTCGTGCCGCCGCCGGGCAGCACCTCGGTCATGAGGGCGGTGTCGACCGACATGTAGAACCCGAATCCGAAGCCGATGATGACGTTCATGAGCAGCATGCCGGTCATGTTCGGCATGAGCAACGGGAACGCGAGGCTCGCGACCATGATCGCCGAAGAGGCGTAGATGAACACCTTGCGCCGGCCGACCCGGTCGCTCCACCAGCCCGAGACGGCGACCGCGAGGAGGGTCGGAACGAGGCCCGCGAGCGTCAGGGTGACCTGGGAGGAGGCCGCCTCGGTCAGCGACATGCCGATGTAGTCGGTGAGGATGTACAGCCCGTACGCCGAGATGACGAAGTAGCCGAGCATGAAGAGGAAGCGTGCGGTGAACGCCCACGCGAAGTCGGGGTGCCGCCTGGGGTTGATCCAGAAGCCGCCGAGGAACTGCTTCCAGCTCCATGGCGCGACCGTCGCCTCCTTCGACGACCAGTCGCGGTCGATGACGACGTAGGCGATCGTCACGACGATCACGATGACGCCGAACACCGAGTAACCGACACCGAAGTTCGTGGCGAACTGGCCGGCGATGACGATGCCGAGGGTCGCGCCGATCTGCATGCCGAGGCCGAACACGGCGCTCGCGACACCGCGCCTGTCGCGCGGGAACCGGTCGGGGGTGATCGCCGACATCGGCCCTTGCAGGGCGTTCAGCGACACCTGGATGAGCACCCAGAAGACCGTGAGCCAGAGGATCGAGTCGAGGTAGCCCATGCCGAACAGCAGCACCCCGCCGATGAGCGCGCCGCCGACCATCCAGGGTGCGCGACGGCCGAACCGCGATCGCGTGCGGTCGCTGATCGCGCCCACGATCGGCTGCGCGAAGAGCGTGAAGACGAACGAGGTCGTGACGATGATCGCGAGGTTCGCGACCTTGTTCGCCTCGTCGATGAGGGCGACCTGGATCGGCAGCAGGATCGCGATGAGACCCGCGTAGGTGGCGAAGAGGGCGAGGGAGACCCCCATGAGGCCGGGCAGAGTGCGCTTCGTGGGCGGCGGGCTCGCGGGCGCCTCGCCCGGAACCGGTTCGGTCGCGGAGATCACGCCGGTGGGTGCGAGTTCGGCTGCGGGGTCGGGCAGCGGCGGTTGCAGGGACATTCGGGGGCTCCTCATCGTCGAGACGGCCTGGGTCGGGTGGCTGCCCGAGTGGAACCCGAGCGGCCTTCGGGATTCAGTCTGCTGTGTCGGACGGATAACTTCAAGTCGTGAACTATATGTCTGCTCGGGGGCGAGAACCCATCGCCCTCCGGCATCAGCCGCGAGCGAGCGCCACCGGGTCGGCGAGCAAGCGCGCCACGGCCGCCTGCTCGGCGCCGATGAGCGCGGCATCGCGTCCGAGGCGGCTGCCGACAACGGGCGGCGGCAGGACCGCGATGCCGGCGATACCGGGCTGGATCTCGGCGAGCCGCTCCGCCACGTCGTCGGCGAGCCGCGCGAGGTAGCCGCCCAGTACGACGAGCGCCGGGTCGACGGTGAGCACGACGATCTGGATCGCCCTGGCGAGCTCGATCGAGCCCGCGCGCCACGCCGCCGCCGCGGCCGGCTCCTCCGCGTGGATCCGGCGGACGAACTCGTCGAGCGCGGCCTCCAGGCCTTCGTCGCGCGCGAGGTCGCCCAGGCCCGCCGCCTCGAGCAGCACATCGGGTCCGGCCACCGTCACGAGGCATCCGTGCTGCCCGCACTCGCAGCGCACGCCGCCTGGCACGATCGGCAGGTGGCCCAGTGCTGCCGCCAGCCGATGCGTTCCGTCGAGCGGCGTGCCGCCCGTGATGACGGCGCCGCCGATGCCCGAGTCGCTCTTGAGGTAGACGAGCTCGGCCGGTCCGCCGGCCGCGGCGTGCTCGGCCAGCGCGGCGACGGCCGTGTCGGCGACGAGGCGCGCGGCACCGGCATCGCGGAGGGCGGCGAACCGCGCCGACCGCTCGCCGAGCAGGGTCAGCACGTCGACCGTGCCCCAGCCGAGGTCGGTGTCGGCGAGCACCAGCGCGGGTTCGCCGCCGATGGGCGCCCAGACGACGACGGATGCCTCGGCCACGGCCCGGCCGTCGAGGCGATCGAGCACGGCGTCGAGCGCCTCGGCCGCGGTGTCGAGTACGCGACCCGGATCGCCCATGGGGCGTCCGTGCCGCAGTTCGACCCGCGCGAGCCGCGTGCCGCCGAGCGTGCTCGCGACGGCGCTCGCGTGATCGGCGTCGATGAGCACGGTCACGAGGGCGAGGTGGTCGGCGGAGAGCGCGAGGAGGGTACGCGGACGCCCGCGGCCCTCGGGCGCGACGGACTCGGTCTCGTGCACGAGGCCGCCGCGTTCGAGCTCGCGCACGAGCGCGGTCAGCGAGCCCCGGGTGAGGCCCGTGGCATCCGCGAGGTCGCTCCGCGAGGCCTCGCCGAGCTCGGCCAGCTTCGTCGCGACGAGCGCGAGGTTGTGGCGTCGGACGTCGGCGCTCGCGAGCGAGCTCACGGTGTCGGCGTCGGTGCGGGCGTCGAAGCGGGTGCTGGTGCGGGATCCGCCGCCGCCGGTGCGCGGAGCTGGTCGACGAACGCCTCGATGTGCGCGGCCATGTCGACGTCGGGGTCGAGCAGCCACTGCGTCTGGAGGCCGTCGGCGAGGGCGATGAGGCTCGTCGCGGTGAGGTCGGGATCGACGTCGGCCGCCAGTTCTCCGGCCTCCTGGAGGCGGCGCAGCGCCTCGGCGCCGTAGCGGCGGAAGGTCTTCGAGCGGTCGACGAAGAACGCGTGCGCGGGGTGCTCGGGGTCGGTGGCGTCGGCCGAGAGGCGCGCGTAGAGCTGCACGAGGCCGGGCACGTCGGCGTTGTGCCGCATGATCGCGATGAAGCCCTCGATGAATCGCGCCTGGTCGAGCCGCTCGAGACGGGAGGCGAGGGTGCCCCCGGCGGCAGTGTCGTCGTGGGCCGGGGCGCCGGACTCGCCGCCCCACGCGACCTGGTCGGCCTCGTCGCGCTTGCGGAGGATCTCCTGGAACAGCTCGTCCTTCGAACTGAAGTAGTGCAGCAGTCCGGCCTGGCTGAGCCCGACGGCGTCGGCGAGCTCCTTCACGCTCGTGCGGCGGTAGCCGTTGCGCGCGATCACCTCGAGCGCGGTCGTCAGGATCTCCTCGCGCTTGGCGATGCCCTTCGCATATGAACCTCTACGTGCCATAGGGGAATGCTACGGATCTTCTTGCTTGCATTCCAAAACCGAGCGAAGTATGGTTTTGCAATCCACCTCGATGACGAGGCCCCGAAAGGACCCCGACCAATGACAACGATGTCCTCCCCAGCATCACCCGTCGAACCATCGCCCGAACCCGATACGGCCGTCGACGACGCCGTCGCCTTCGTCGAGGAGGCCGCAGGCAACGAGGATCCGCCCGCCCCGATCAAGGGCGTCCGCCGCCTGCTCGGCTGGATCATCCCGGCCAACCTCGGGATCTTCCTCATCTGGGGCGCCGTTCCCGGCATCCTGCTCCCGGCCCAGATCACCGCGCTGTTCGGCGAGGCCGACAAGGTCGCGAACCTCACGCTCGTGGCGACCATCGGCGCGTTCTGCTCGATGCTCGCCCAGCCGATCGCCGGGCAGATCTCCGACCGCACCCGCTCGCGCTTCGGCCGACGTGCCCCCTGGATCTTCATCGGAGCGCTCGCGGGCGGCCTCTCGCTCGTCGGGCTCGCGTTCGCGAACTCGCTGGTCGGCGTCGTGATCGCGTGGAGCCTCGTGCAGATCACCTACAACATCGCGCAGGGCCCGCTCAGCGCGATCATGCCCGACCGGGTGCCGCTCAAGCGTCGCGGCACCTTCGCCGCCCTCTCGGGCATCGGCCTCATGGTCGGCGCCCTCGGCGGGCAGATCGTCGGCTCGCTGTTCTTCAACAGCATCACGGCCGGCTACGTGACCTTCGCAGCGTTCTCGCTCGTGATCCTCACCCTCTTCATCGTCTTCAACCCCGACTACTCCTCGAAGGACCTCTCGCCCGAGCCGTTCCGGTTCGGCGACTTCCTGCGCACGTTCTGGGTGAACCCGATCAAGCACCCCGACTTCTTCTGGGCCTTCACCGGTCGCCTGCTGCTCTACACGGGCTACTTCGCCGTCACCGGGTTCCAGCTCTTCCTGCTGACCGACTACTTCGGCGTCGAGAACCCCGAGACCGTCATCCCCATGCTGGGCCTGATCAGCCTCGTCGGCATCCTGCTCGCCACGGTCGTGTCGGGTCCGCTCTCCGACAAGGTCGGCCGGCGCAAGCCCTTCGTGTTCATCTCGTCGGTCGTCACCGGACTCGCGCTCGTCGTGCCGTGGGTCTGGCCCGACCTCACCGCGTGGATGGTCTTCACGTTCGTCTCGGGCCTCGGCTTCGGCATGTTCCAGGCCGTCGACACCGCGCTCATGAGCGAGGTGCTGCCCTCGGCGAAGTCGTTCGCGAAGGATCTCGGCGTCGTCAACATCGCGGCGACCCTGCCGCAGACGCTCGCCCCGGGCGTCGCCGGCGCGATCGTGCTCTCGTTCGGATACACCGCGCTGTTCCCCGTCGGCATCGTGCTGTCCGTGCTGGGCGCGTTCGCCGTGTGGCCCATCAAGGCGGTGAAGTGATGACGGATGCCTCGACCTCGACGAACCCCGTCGTGAACCAGACCCCGGGCAAGCGCCCTCGCGTGCTGCTCGTCCTCGGCCTCATCGGGCTCGCCCTGTTCGTCGTGTTCGGCATCGCGGTGTTCCAGAACGTGGAGGCGCCGTTCACGCAGCCGATGGACGACGCGTGGCGCGCGCTGGTCGGCGCGAGCAGCATCGACCACGTCACCTGGGCCGTTCCGATGTTCTTCCAGTACCTCGGCGAGCTGCCCGGCTTCACGCTCGCGCTGCTGCTGGTTCCGATCTGGCTCTTCATCGTGCGTCGGTGGCGCTCGGCGCTGTTCTGGATCACCGCCCAGCTCGTCGGCAACTTCGGGGTCTCCCAGCTGACCAAGAACCTCGTCGACCGCCCCCGGCCCGCCGACGATCTCGTGAACGGCCTGTACGGACCGCTCTTCTCGGTCGACCACGGCTCGTTCCCGTCAGGTCACGCGGTGACGGCCGGAATCCTCCTCATCGCCGTCGCAGCAGTGCTGCCGCCGGCCAAGCGTCGCATCTGGTGGTTCATCGCCCCGTTCCTCGCGCTCGGCATGATCTGGCAGCGCACGCTCATCAACGCCCACTGGTTCTCGGATGCCGTGTTCGGCATCATCGGCGGCGTCAGCATGACGCTCGTCATCTGGTGGCTGTTCTCGACCCTCATCGCGAAGGACTACGGCAAGCCGCTGTTCCGACGCGCCCGAGCCGCGACCGCGCCGGCCGAACCGGCACTGCCCGCCGCGGCCGCCTAGACCCAACCCCGAGCCGGCACCCGCCGGCGAATGTGAAGGAGCACCATGACCGACACCCTGAACAGTGCCGTAGAGGCATCCGCGGCGGATGTCGTCGCCGACCTGACGCTGGAAGAGAAGGCCTCGCTCACGAGCGGCGCCGACTTCTGGAGCACCAAGGCGGTCGACCGCGTCGGCCTGCCCTCGATCGTGCTGACCGACGGCCCGCACGGCGTGCGCCTGCAGCGCGCCGACAGCGACCACCTCGGCATCGGCGACAGCGTGCCGGCCACGTGCTTCCCGCCCGCCGTTGCGCTCGGGTCGTCGTTCGACCCCGAACTGCTCGAGCGCGTCGGCACGGCGCTCGGCGAGGAGGCGCAGGCCGAGGGCGTCGGCGTGCTGCTCGGCCCCGGCATCAACATCAAGCGCTCGCCGCTCTGCGGACGCAACTTCGAGTACCTCTCGGAGGACCCGCTCGTCTCGGGCGTGCTCGGCTCGGCGCTCGTGCGCGGCTTGCAGTCGCAGGGCGTCGGCGCGTCGCTCAAGCACTTCGCGGCCAACAACCAGGAGGCCGACCGCATGCGCGTCTCGGCCGACATCGACGAGCGCCCGCTGCGCGAGATCTACCTGCGCGGCTTCCAGCGCGTCGTCGAGGACGCCCAGCCGTGGACCGTCATGTGCTCGTACAACCGGCTCAACGGCGTCTACACGTCGGAGGACCCGTGGCTGCTCACGAAGGTGCTTCGCGACGAGTGGGGCTTCGAAGGCCTCGTCGTCTCCGACTGGGGCGCCGTGAACCACCGGGTCACCGGACTCGTCGCCGGCCTCGACCTCGAGATGCCGTCGAGCGCGGGCCGCACCGATGCGCAGCTCGTCGCCGCCGTGCAGGACGGCTCGCTCGCCGAGGCCGACCTCGACCTCGCGGCGCGCCGCAACGTCGAGCTCGTGCAGAAGGCCGTGCGCAACGCCCGCGCCGATGCGACCTACGACGTCGCCGCGCACCACGGCCTCGCCCGTGAGGTCGCCGCCGCCTCGATCGTGCTGCTGAAGAACGAGGGCGTGCTGCCCCTCGCGGCCGATGCCTCGGTCGCCGTCATCGGCGAGCTCGCCCGCACGCCCCGCTACCAGGGCGCGGGCTCGTCGCAGATCAACCCGACGAAGCTCGACAACGCGCTCGACGAGATCCGGGTGCTCGCGGGCGGCACCGGCTCCGACGCCGGAGTCGCGTTCGCCGCTGGCTACGGCGCCGACGGGTCGAGCTCGGCCGAGCTCACCGCAGAGGCGGTCGCCGCGGCATCCGCCGCCTCGACCGTGCTGCTCTTCCTCGGCGTGCCCGCCGCGCAGGAGTCCGAGGGCTTCGACCGCGAGGACCTCGAACTCCCCGCGGCGCAGCTCGAGCTGCTCGACGCGGTGCTCGCGGCCAACGCGAACGTCGTCGTCGTGCTCTCGAACGGCGGCGTCGTGCGCCTCTCGGGCTTCGCCGACCGCGTGCCCGCGATCGTCGAGGGCTGGCTGCTCGGCCAGGCCGGCGGCGGCGCGGTCGCCGACGTGCTCTACGGCGTGGTCAACCCGTCGGGCCGCCTGACCGAGACGATCCCGGTGCGCCTGGCCGACAGCCCCGCGTACCTCGACTTCCCGGGCGAGCACTCGCACGTGCGCTACGGCGAGGGCCTCTTCGTGGGCTACCGCTGGTACGACGCGCGCGACCTCGCGGTCACCTACCCGTTCGGCCACGGCCTCTCGTACACGAGCTTCGGATACTCGGATGCCGCGGCGACCGCCTCGCCCGAGGGCATCGCCGTGCGGGTCACCGTGACGAACACGGGCGACCGCGACGGCGCCGAGATCGTGCAGGTGTACACCTCGGTGCCCGACTCGACGGTCGTGCGAGCGCCCCGCGAGCTCAAGGGCTTCGCGAAGGTCTCGCTCGCCGCGGGCGAGTCCCGCGAGGTCGAGGTGCTCGTGCGCCGCAAGGACCTCGCGCACTGGGACACGCGCGTCGACGAGTGGGTCGTCGAGGGCGGCGCCTACGAGGTGTCGGTCGGCTCGTCGAGCCGCGACATCCGCGCCACCGCGACCGTCGGGGTCGAGGGCGACGCCGTGAGTGCGCCGCTCTCGCTGAACTCGTCGATCGGCGAGCTCATCGCCCACCCCGTCGCGGGCCCGATCGTCATGCAGGCCTTCGCGGCCGGCGACGGCGGCACCGCCGGCGCGCTCATGGCCGACCCGGCGATGTTCAAGATGATGGCGTCGTTCCCGATCGGCCGGCTCGCGTCGTTCCCGGGCATGCCCGTCTCGATGGAGCAGGTCGAGCAGCTCATCGCCGCGTCGAACGGCCAGTAGTACCCAGTGAAGACGGCGGATGCCGCGGGCCGACGTCGGCCCGCGGCATCCGCCGTTGCCCTGCGCGCGCCTCGCGCCTGCTGGCCCCGCGCCTCGTCGAGATGACACCAGTTGTCGGGCGGTGGACGATTCACCCGGCAACCGGCGTCATCTCGATGGCGGCCACGGGCGAGAGGGGGGCGGGCGGCGCGGGTGCGCTGGCTGCACGGGTGCGAGGGCGCAACCCCTGTCGCGGTGGCACGGCTGAGTGCCAGACTGGCCGGAGCAGACGGAGGGGGAGCCGAATGCCCGTGACGAAGTCAGCAGAAGCCGCCCGCAAGCGGGCCCGCGCAGAGGCGAGGCGTGCCGTGCGTGAGGCGAAGCGGGCGGCGAAGCACGCGCGCAAGGTCGGCGAGAGCCTCACGCGGGCGGGCGCGGAGCGATTCGCCGCGCTGACGGCCGACGCGCAGGCCGACGTGCGCCTTGCACGCGAACTGCGCAAGAGCCGCCCGCACGAATCGGTTCGGCTCGCGCATCGAGCCACGCGTCGACTGGTCGGCGCATCGACGCGGGCTGCGGCATCCGGCGATGCGGCCGATCGCAAGCACGCGGATGCCGCGGCGAAGCTCAATCAGCTCGCGATCGCCCTCGAGGCCAAGCAGCGCCGTGCCGCCGCCAAGAAGATCGACCACTGGGCCGACTCGGCCGCCAAGGCCTGGCAGAAGAACGCCGACGCTCGAGCTGCGAAGTCGACGGCCGAGTAGGCGACCGGCGGCGCCCGCGAACCCTGCCGGTCGAGGAGAGTCGACGGTCGAGTAGGCGCCCCGTCGCCGTATCGAGACCTCGCCGCGCGCCAACCCGCCGGTCGAGTAGGCGCGCCAGCGCCGTATCGAGACCCGACTCTGTTCGGGGCGCTGGCGCTGGTCTCGATACGCTTCGCTACTCGACCGGCGGGGTGCTCACTGCTTGACCGACGGCTTCTTCGTCGCGGGCTTCGCTGCCGAAGGCGTGCGCGGGCTTCGCGTCGTCTTCGGCTTGGCGGTCGCCACGGCCTGCGCGGCGGCATCCGCCAGCGGCTTGGCGATGGGCACCATGCGCGTGAGCTGCGTGACGTGCTGGGGGCCGAGCTCGTCGAGGGTGGCGACCTCGAGCAGCTTCATGGTGCGCTCGACCTCGCCCTTGAGGATCGAGATGGTCTTGTCGACGCCGCGGCGCCCGCCGGCCATCAGCCCGTAGAGGTACGCGCGGCCGATGAGGGTGAAGTTCGCGCCGAGGGCGACGGAGGCGACGATGTCGGCGCCGTTCATGATGCCGGTGTCGACGTGCACCTCCATGTCGGAGCCGATCTCGCGCACGACGTGCGGCAGCAGGTGGAACGGGATCGGCGCGCGGTCGAGCTGGCGCCCGCCGTGGTTCGAGAGCACGACGCCGTCGACGCCGCGGTCGGCGAGCAGGCGCGCGTCTTCAACGGTCTGCACGCCCTTGACGACGATCTTGCCCGGCCACATCGAGCGGATGATGTCGAGGTCGTCGAACGAGATGGTCGGGTCCATGGCCGAGTCGAGCAGCTCGCCGACGGTGCCGCCGGTCGTCGAGAGCGAGGCGAACTCGAGCGGCGGGGTCGTGAGGAAGTTGATCCACCAGGCCGGCCGCGGGATCGCGTTGATGATCGTGCCCGGCGTCAGCTGCGGCGGGATCGAGAAGCCGTTGCGCTTGTCGCGCAGGCGAGCACCCGCGACCGGGGTGTCGACCGTGAAGAAGATCGTGTCGAAGCCCGCAGCCGCGGCACGACGCGTGAGCTCGTAGGAGATCTCGCGCTCGCGCATGACGTAGAGCTGGAACCAGTTGCGCCCGGTCGGGTTCGCGGCCTTCACGTCTTCGATCGACGTGGTGCCGAGGGTAGACAGGGTGAAGGGGATGCCGGCCGCACCGGCCGCACCGGCGCCGGCGATCTCGCCTTCGGTCTGCATGAGGCGCGTGAACCCGGTGGGTGCGATGCCGAACGGCAGCGCGCTCGTGCCGCCGAGCACCTCGCGGGTGGTGTCGACCACGGGCACGCTGCGCAGGATCGACGGGTGGAACTCGACGTCCTGGAACGCCTGGCGCGCACGTGCGAGCGAGAGCTCGCCCTCGGCGGCGCCCTCGGTGTAGTCGAACGCGGCCTTCGGCGTGCGGCGCTTGGCGATGTCGCGCAGGTCGGCGATCGTGAGCGCCTTCTCGAGCCGGCGGTCGGTCGGGTCGAGCGTGGGCGTCTTGAACCTCATGAGCTGCGCGAGCTCCTTCGGGTTCGGGAACTGGCGCTTCACCATGAGCTGGTCTCCTCGAGGGCGTGGGGTTCTGGCCGCGGATCGTTCTGCGGTTCGGGCATGGTCTCGGCGTAGTACCCCGAGATGTGGTCGTGGGTCCGGGTGCGGGCGGCCGCGGCATCCGTCGCCCTGATCGCCTCGACGATGCCGCGATGCTCGCTGCGAAGTCGGGCGGATGTCGCGTGCCAGTCGTCGATGCGCGCGAGGCCGTCGAGCGCGTAGGCCTCGATGCCGCTGCGGAGGCCCGCCATGGTCGCGGCGACCACCTGGTTGCCGGATGCCTCGGCCAGCGCCAGGTGGAACGCGGCGTCGAGCGCGAGGAACTCCGCGGGCGCGAGGTCGGGGGAGTCCATGGCGTCGAGCAGGGCGTCGGCGGAGGAGAGGTCGGGGGCGATCACCGATGCCGTCTCGGCGAGCTCGCCGGCGACCGCCGTCTCGAGGATGAGCCGCGTGCGCACGATGTCGGCGACCGGGAACCCGTGGGCGGCGACCTGCAGCCGCATGAGTGCGCTCATGGCCCCGCCGGGCGTGGCGATGATGATCGCCCCGGCGTTCGGCCCGGAGCCGGCCGCCGTGCGGATCAGCCCCATGGCCTCGAGCACGCGCACCGCCTCGCGGACGCTCGACCGTCCGACGCCGAGGTCGGCGGCGAGGGCGCGTTCGCCCGGCAGGCGATCGCCGGCGCGGAGGTCGCCCGCGAGCAGCCGCCCTTCGACGTGCTCGAGCACGGTGCGCCACGCGCGCGGGCTCTCGCCCTCGGCCTCGCTCTGCATCTCGGTCGCCACGTCGCCTCCCTGCCGCATCGCCGCCACTGTGGTCTGACCACAGTAGCAGATGTGGTCAGACCACATCCTCGAGGAGTCCGCCGCTCACCCAGGCCCGCAGCTCGGCGAGGTCCCGGTCGTCGAGCTCGATCCGAGCGCCACGGCAGAGGGACTCCACGTTCCTCGTCCACCCGGAGGCGACCTCGCGCAGCGTGGGCTGGCGGCTCACACCGAGGTCCGAGTACTGCAGGCCCCGGATGACGAAACTGATCGACCCGCGTCCGACCGGCGTACCCGCGCTCGCGCACGCGTCGCGCACCCGCTTCGACGTGTCGTTGAGCACGAGCGGGTGCTCGGCGAGGTCGGCGTGCAATGCCGTCAGCACACGTCGGTAGGCGTCTTCCGTCAGTCGGGGGATGTCCGTGACCTGGGTCACCTGGTGTTGCAACGGCGTGAGGTCGCCCACGATGGATGCCCCGACCTCGGTCGGGACGATCACGGGCTCGGGCCGGGGCGCGTCCTGGGCGAACGGCAGATCTTCCTCGCGGAAGCGTTCGGCATCCCAAGCCCACCCTCCCGCGCCCGAGTGGATGCCGATGGCTGCGCCGGACGCCGCGAGCCAACTGCGGAACGACCCGGACTCACCCCAGTCGCGGGTGAGCGTCGGATCGGCGAGGCGCGCCCGGTGGGCCAGCGTGGCGAGTTCGACGGGGCCCTTGGCGGAGCGCAGGTGTGCGAGCACGGCGTCACGGCCGTCCGAGCGCATTCGATCTTCGGATGTACCTGCGGCGGCGGAGACGGCGCGCGATGTGATGAGTTCGATGAGGTCGTCGGCCTGCACCACCTGGTCGGCGACCGCCCGGTACGCGCTCGCGACCGGGCCGGCGACGATCACGCTCGTCCAGCGGTCCTCGGCCCGGAGTTTCCGCACCAGCGAGGTGAAGTCGGCGTCGGCCGACGCGATGAAGAATTCATCGACTCGTGTGGCTCCACCCAGGACATCGACCACGTCCAGCACGAGGTTGATGTCGGCGCTGCTCTTGCCCTGCTGCGTCAACGAGGGGCAATCCACCACACCGAACCCGGCCCGAACCCAGTACGAGCGGTACTTCGAGAATGCGGCCGGATTCAGGTAGCAGTTGCGGATCAGGAACCGGCGCTCGCGGCCGTCGCCCCGGGCGATCGCGTCGAGCCAGGCCTCGGGTTCGGTCGCGAACGCCTCGGCCGCGGCGCGATCCAGGCGTTGGAGGCCGAGGAAGATGTTGTCGAAGTCGACGAACAGTGCAGCGCGTCGGGTGACGGTGTCTCTCATGCGCCTATCGTCACGGCTGAGCAGCCGCCGGGGTAGCCCCCGTTCGGAGCCAGCCGGGCACCGATCTCGGCGCTAGTCCTTGTCGGGGCGGATGCGCACGCGCCCTCGGCCCGACTCGTCGACCTCGACGACACCGCCGCGCGACTTCAGGAAGTCCGTGAACGAGCCGAACCCGAGCCGCCGCTCCTGGAACGACGGGTCCATGCGCAGCATCTGGTTCTTCACAGCGCCCGACGACTGCCATTCCTCGTCGTTCTTCGCGCGCAGCAGTTCGAGTGCCTTCACGAGCAGGCGCCCGGGGTTGCGGGTCGGCGCCTCGGCCCCCGGAGGCATGAACGCGACGACCGGAACGCCGCGCGGCCCGGAGGTCTCGAGCACGAAGACGTCGTCGGGCTCCTCGGACTCGATCGCGGCAGCTGCGGCCTTGGCCGAGGTGACGCCCGACTTGGCGCGGCGGTTCGTGCGCTTCGCGGGGGCGGTGCCCGCGTCGGTCTTCGCGCCGCCGGCAGCCGCGGCCTCGGGCGCGGCATCGGCTGCGGCATCGGCGGCCGGTGCGGCATCCGCTGCGACCGTCGCGTCCTTCGCGGCGGGTGCCTTCTTCGGACCACGGCGAGCGGATGCCGCGGGCGGCTGTGATGCGGCATCCGTGGTCGTCGCGGCATCCGTCGCCTGGTCTGCGGCCTCTTCGAGGTCGAGCAGGGCGTCGTAGTCGGCGTACTCGTCGCACGCCGCGGTGAGGGCGCGGCTGGTGCCGCCCGCGACGCCGATGCCGACGACGTAGCGGCCGAGGCGCTTGGCCTTCTGCGCCAGGGCGACGTAGTCGGAGTCGCCCGCGACGATCACGATGTGCGTGAGGTCGTCGATGCGGAACATGTCCTCGATCGCGTCGACCGCGAGGCGGATGTCGGCGCCGTTCTTCGTCGCCGAGAGCGGGAACAGCTGCACGAGGTCGACGGCGCGGTCGATGAGCTGGCCGCGGTAGCTCGCGTTGACGGGCGTCGACCAGTCCGCGTAGGCGCGGGCGATCGCGATCGTGCCGAACGTGGCGGCGAAGTCGAGCACGGCGTCGACGTCGACCGTCGCCTGTGCGAGCCGGTCGGCCGTCTCGGGTGAGACGGTCTTGCGGCGGGAGGTGTCGCGGCGGTACTGGCTGTCGCCGTGCAACTGGTCGTATCGCGAGATGACGATGTTGTCGAAGTCGAAGTACAGCGCCACGCGGGGTTCTGCCGAGATGGGCATGGAGACCTTCCATCGAGGGTGTGCCTCCGAGCCTACGCCGCCGACCTGTGCAAGCTCCGGAGCCGCCACGCGACGCGGGGGTTGGCGTGCCCGACCGGCTCGGCCACACTGGGCCTATGAGCGACGACTACGCCACCCCCGGCAGCCCCGACCTGCGGCTCAGCGACGCCGAGCGCGAGCGTGCGGTGGCGCGCCTCGCCGACGCGCACGCCGCCGGGCGCCTGAGCGTCGCGGAGTACGGCGAGCGGGCCGCGAGCGCCCGCGCCGCCGTCACGCGCGGCGACCTCGCCCCGCTGTTCGCCGACCTGCCGGCCGAGACTCCGCCCGCACCCGGGTCGCCCGGCCCCCGGTACGGTTCGGTCGACCCGGGCGATCCCGTCGCCCGCCCGGCGACCTTCACCGACCCCGACCTCGAGCCGTCGCGTTCGGGACGCTCGGGCACGCGCGCACTCGGCGGGGCGGTGGGCGCCACGATCATGGCGCTGGTGCCGTTCGTCGCGCTCATCCTGTTCCTGCTGAGCGGGTTCCTGGGCGGCTGGGGCTGGGCCTGGCTGTGGTGGCTGCTCGTGCCCATCGCGGGCATCGTCATCTACGGCCCCGGCGCCGACGAGCGCCGCGGGCGCTGACCCGCCTGCCGCGACCCGCGCCTTCGCGCTGACCTGCGGCTCCACGCAGCGCGGACGCGAATGGCCGCGTCATCCCGTCGATGGCGACCATCCGCGTCCGTGCGAGGTCGGCGCAGCGGGCTTCAGGCGGATGCCGCGGCGAGCTCGCCCTCGGCGCGAACCCCGGCTGCGGCCAGCACCCCGAGGAACGCCTTCATCCAGGTGCCGTTGTCGGGCCACGCACGCGAGGTGACGAGGTTGCCGTCGACCACGCCGCCGCCGTTCTCGAACGCGGCCCCGACCACCTCGAGGTCGATCGCGAGCTCGGGGTAGATCGAGGAGGTGCGGCCGGCGAGCACGCCGGCAGCCGCGAGCAGCAGCGGGCCGTGGCAGGTGGCCGCGACCGGGGCATCCGCCTCGAAGAAGTGGCGCACGATGCGCTTCGCGTCCTCGTTGTTGCGCAGGTACTCGGGCGCACGGCCGCCCGGGATCACGATGGCGGCGTAGTCGGCCGGATCGACGTCGGCGAGCGCGACATCCGCGGGCCAGGTGTGGCCGAGCTTCTCGGTGTAGGTGTCGAAGCCGTCGACGAAGTCGTGCACGACGAACTGGAGCTTGCGCGCCTCGGGTGCGCCGATGTGCACCTCGAAGCCCTCCTCCTTGAGGCGCTCGTAGGGGTAGAGCACCTCGAGCGTCTCGGCCGCGTCGCCGGTGATGATGAGGATCTTGGTCATGAGGGGACCTCCATTGGTCTGGATCGGCCGGTCTGCTCCGACCGGACGGGTCGACTCTGCGCCCGCGTGCGGCCCGCGTCACGCCGCGTTCGCACTATGTGCGAAAACGCCCCGGATCGGTGCGGGCGGGCGGCGGACGAGCCTGTCGGTCGCGCCGCCGCCCGGCGTACCATCGGGGACATGAGCGCAGAGGAGCGCCACGGCGGCGCGGGCATCCAGTCGGCCGAGCGCGTGCTGCGCATCCTCGAGCTCGTCGGCGCGGCGCCGACCGGGCTCACGGCCGCCGAGATCGCAAGCTCGCTCGGGCTCGGCCAGTCGACCACCTACCGCCTGCTCGCCACCCTGCACCGGCAGGACTACCTGGCCCGGCAGGCGGGCGAGCACCGCTACATCCTCGGCCGCACGGTCGACCAGCTCGGCCGGGCGCTCCAGTACCAGCTCGTCGCCACCGACCCCGTGCGGCAGGTGCTGCGCGCGATGCACGACGCCGTCGGGGCGCCCGCGTACCTCACGGTCTTCCGCGGTGACGACATCGCGGTGGCCCACATCGAGGATTCCGCCGCGCACCCGCGCATCGGCCAGTTGCACGTCGGCTTCTCGGAGGCCTCGCACACGACCGCGTTCGGCAAGCTCATGCTCGCGTCGCGCGACGACGCCGCGGTCGCCCGCTTCCTCGAGCGGCACGCGCCCGCTCGCCTCACGGCATCGAGCATCACGGATGCCGCGGCGCTGAACGACCAGCTCGACGAGATCCGCGCCCAGCAGGTCGCCGTCGAGATCGAGGAGTACCTGCCGAAGCTCGCGTGCATCGCCGCACCCGTGCGCTCGGCCGCCGGCCGCACGGTCGGAGCCGTCTCGGTCTCGGTGCAGGCGAAGGACTTCGCCGCCCGGTCGACCCAGCTCGAGCGCGCGGTGCGCCGCGGCGCGTGGCAGGTCTCGGCGCGGCTCGCGGGCTGAGCGGGCGCGTCACACGGGGCAACGGGGGAATACCGGCATCCGCTGGTCGTTGGGGTCACTGTCGGTCGTGGGCGCTCGCGCCATCGAGGCCGGCGAGACGTCCACCGTTCCGACCCCTGCGAGGAGCCAGCATGACCGAATCCGTCCAGACCGCCGACCGCGTGCGCATCGGCGCATCCGACCTCGAGATCACGCCGCTGTCGCTCGGCACCAACGTGTTCGGCTGGACCGCCGACCGCGACGCGACGTTCGCCGTGCTCGACGCGTTCACCGCGGGCGGCGGCGACTTCCTCGATACTGCCGACGGCTACTCGGCCTGGGTGCCGGGCAACACGGGCGGCGACAGCGAGCGCCTGATCGGCGAGTGGGTCGCCTCGCGCGGTCCGCGCGACGACGTCGTGATCGCGACGAAGGTGAGCACCCACCCCGACTTCACGGGCCTCTCGGCTGCGAACATCCGGGCGGCGGCGGATGCTTCGCTCCAGCGCCTCGGCACCGACGTCATCGACCTCTACTACGCGCACTTCGACGACGCCGAGGTTCCGCTCGACGAGACGATCGGCGCCCTCTCGGAGCTCGTTGACGCCGGGAAGATCCGGGCGATCGGCATCTCGAACTACTCGCCGGAGCGCATCGACGAGTGGTTCCGGGTGACCGAGGCGAACGGTCTGCACCGCGCGGTCGCCCTCCAGCCGCACTACAACCTCGTCGAGCGCGACTTCGAGACGAACGGGCTGCGCGAGCGCGCCGAGCGCGAGGGGCTCGCGGTCTTCCCGTACTTCTCGCTCGCGAAGGGCTTCCTCGCCGGCAAGTACCGCACCGAGGCGGATGTCACCGCCGCCGGCGCGAGCGTCCGTGCCGGCGGCGCGGCACCGTACGTGGGCGAACGCGGCGACCGCGTGCTCGCGGTGCTCGACGAGGTCGCGGCCGCCCACGCGGCATCCGTCGCCTCGGTCTCGCTCGCGTGGCTCAGGCAGCAGCCGACCGTCGTCGCCCCGATCGCGAGCGCGCGCAGCGTCGAACAGCTGGGCGACCTGCTCGCCTCGCTCGAGCTGGAGCTGACGGCCGAGGAGCTCGCCGCGCTCGCCGCGGCATCCGCCTGACCCTCGCGCGGCGGCACGGACTCCGGATGCCCGTGTCGCCGCGGTTCGGCGCGGGCGTCGTGCCATGATGCGGTGACGCCGCAGCCCGGGGCGACGTCGAAGGGGGTCGGTGTGCGCGCTCGCTGGTGGAGGCTCGACCCCGGGGGAGCCCTGATCGGGCTGCTCGCGGCCGCACTCTCGATGACCCCGTCGCTGCTGCCCCGCCCGGCGCTGCTCCAGGGCGTCATCACCGCGTTCGCGTTCCTCATCGGCTACGGCATCGGGGCGTTCCTGTGGTGGCTGGTGCGTCGCTTCGTCCGCTGGCGCCCGACGGAGAAGTGGCGCCGCATCGCCTGGTGGGTGTACCTCGGGGCCGCCGTGGTGCTCGCGATCGTGCTGTCGATCGCCTCGGTCGGATGGCAGAACGAGGTGCGTCGCACCGTCGAGCTCCCCGAGACCGACGGCTTCGACGGACTGCTCTTCGTCGTCGGATTCGTGCCGGTGGTGCTCATCGGCATCGCCCTCGCCCGTGCCGAACGACGGCTGGGGATCCGGCTCTCGGCCCGCCTCGGGCGCGCGTGGGGCGTGACCGCGACCGTGGCAATCATCGTCGCCTCGACCGTTGCGGTCGTCTCCGTCGTGATGTTCGGACTCGACCGGCTGTACCTGGCGAACAACGGCCCGGCGGCGCCCTGGGTCACCGAGCCGATGAGCGCCTTCCGCTCGGCCGGCCCCGACTCCGAGGTCGAGTGGGACCTGGTCGGCCGCCATGGCACCGCCTTCCTCGGCGGCGGTCCGAAGGCCGTGGACATCGAGGAGCTCACGGGGCGACCCGCGCTCGAACCGATTCGCGTCTACGTCGGCCAGGCGAACGCCCCGACCGTCGAGGAACGCGCCGAGATCGCCGTGCGCGAGCTCGAGCGCACCGGCGCGTTCGACCGCGACCTGCTCGTGGTCGCCACGACGACCGGTTCGGGCTGGCTCGAGCCGCAGGCCGTCGACGCCGTCGAGTACCTGCACGGCGGCGACACGGCGATCGTGTCGACGCAGTACGCGTACACGCCGAGCTGGGTGTCGTTCCTCTTCGACCCCGATGCCCCGGTCGCGTCATCCGTCGCCCTGTTCGATGCCGTGCACGCGAAATGGGAGACCTTGCCGGAGGACTCCCGACCGCAGCTCGTCGTGTACGGGCTGAGCCTCGGCGCGCACGGAACGCAGGAGGCGTTCGGCGGCCTCGACGAGATGCGCGCCCGCACCGAGGGGGCGCTCCTGGTCGGCAGCCCGAACGGTTCGACCATGTGGCGCACCCTCACGGCGGCGCGCGAGGAGGGGAGCCCGCAATGGCTCCCGGTCGTCGACGACGGGCGCGAGGTGCGCTGGCAGTCGGTGCCCGGCGACTTCGAGGCACTCGGCCCGGGATGGGAGGCGCCGCGGGTCGCCTACCTGCAGCACGCGACGGACCCGGTCACGTGGCTCGGACTCGAGCTGATCTGGGCCGAGCCCGACTGGCTGACCCCCGAAGAGCGTTCCGACGACGTCAGCGACTCGATGCGTTGGATCCCGGCCGTGACCGCGCTCCAGGTCGCGATCGACATGTTCGTGAGCGCGGGCGTGCCCGCCAGCTACGGCCACAACTACGGCGACATCATGCTCGACGGATGGCAGGCGGTCACGGGCGACGGCGGACTGGATGCCGCTGCGCTCGCGCGGGTCCAGAGCGTGCTCGAGGGCTACGCGGAGGTGCAGCCGGTCGGCAGCGTGAGCGAGTAGCGGCGCCGCGCCCGAAGCAGGAGCCCGGGCGTTCGGGGGTCGTGCCCCCGCCCCGCGACGGACGCTAGGCTTCGGTCGTCGGCTCGAGGGGGAGCCGTGGCTCCGACGAGCCGGGCGATGGGGGAGGAATGCCGTGCGCATTGTGAAGGGTGCTGCCGTCTCGGCGGCCGTGATCCTGCTCGTGACGCTCGCAGGCTGCGCGCCCGAACCCGAGCCGTACGCGCCACGCGTCTCGGCCGACGGCCCGCCGCCCGGTGACGCGGTCGAGGTGGCGGAGGGCGGCCTCGACGGCGCGCTCGAAGCGCTGGAGGGCGACATCCAGGGGATCCTCGACGAATCGGGCGTGCCCGGCGCAGCCGTCGCGGTCGTGCACGGCGACGAGCTGCTCTTCGCCAAGGGGTTCGGCGTTCGCGAGGTCGGTGAGGACGAGCCGGTCGACGAGGAGACGGTGTTCCAGATCGCCTCGATGTCCAAGCCGATCGCAGCGACCGTGGTGGCCTCGCAGCTGGGCGACGGACTCACGTGGGACACCCCGGCTGCGCAGTACCTGCCCGGGTTCGGGCTCGCCGACCCGTGGGTCACCGAGCACGTCACGGTCGGCGACCTCTTCGCGCACCGGTCGGGGCTGCTGATGGCCGCCGGCGACTCGCTCGAGGACATCGGGTACGACCGCGACTACATCCTCGAGCACCTCGACCAGGTGCCGCTCGACCCGTTCAGGTCGACGTACAACTACGCCAACTTCGGGCTCACCGCGGGCGCAGAGGCGGTCGCGAACGCCGTCGGCACCGACTGGGAGACCCTGTCGGAGCAGGCCCTGTACGAGCCGCTCGGCATGGACTCCACGAGCTCGCGCTACGAGGACTTCCTCGCGCAGGACGACCGGGCCACGCTGCACGCGCTCGAGGACGGCGAGTTCCAGCCGCTCTACGAGCGGGATGCCGACGCGCAGACCCCGGCCGGCGGGGTCAGCTCGAACGTGCTCGACCTGGCGAAGTGGATGTCGCTGCTGCTCGACGAGGGCACCTTCGCGGGCGAGGAGATCGTGCCGGCGGCAGAGCTCGTGCCCGCGATGACGCCCGAGATCGTGTCGGGGCAGGCCGGCGCATCCGACCTCCGCGCGGGGTTCTACGGGTACGGCTTCAACACCGGCACCGACCCGTCGGGGCACACGACCGCGTCGCACTCCGGCGCGTTCTGCCTCGGTGCGGCGACGAACTTCCAGATCGTGCCGAGCCTCGGCCTCGGCGTCGTCGCGCTGACGAACGGCGGGCCGATCGGCGTGCCCGAGGCGATCGTCAGCACCTTCCTCGACCGGGTGCAGTTCGGCGAGGTGCACCGCGACTGGCTCGCCGACTACGGGCAGGCGTTCGCCCACTACTACGAGCCCGCCGGCGATCTCGCGAACGAGGAGCAGCCGGCGGATGCCACGGCGCCCGGCCCGCTCCAGGAGTACTCGGGCACGTGGTCGAACCCGTACTACGGCGATGCCGTGGTGACCGTGGAGGGCGACTCGCTCGTCGCCCGGCTCGGCCCCGACGGCGGCTACGAGTTCGAGCTCGAACCGTGGGACGGCGACGAGTTCGCGTTCGTGCCGACCGGTGAGAACGCGCCGTGGGGCTCGAAGTCGTCGGCGACGTTCGCGGTCGGCGGCGGTGCCGACACGATGACGCTGCAGTTCTTCGACACGAACGGCCTCGGCACCTGGACGCGATGATGGTGCTTCATCGCGCGATGATCGCGCGATGATCGCGCGATGATCGGGTGTTGATCGGGTGGTGACCGATGGCGCGGCTACGCGGCCGAGGCCACCGCGTTGTGCAGCAGGTCGCCGTCGACGCCCGGCGCGTCGGCCCGGTTGGTGAGCAGCACGAAGCACACCCCGAGCGACGGGGTCACCCAGAACTGGGTGCCCGCCCATCCGCCGTGCCCGTAGGTGTCGCGCGTGAGCAGTGCGGGCGCCGCGTTGCGCAGGTTCCACGTGACGCCCCAGTCCTGGCCGCGCGACGCGGGATAGGGATCGAGTCTCGGAAGTCCCGCGGTGAGCGGTCGCAGCATGGCCTCGAGGCCGATGGGCGAGAGCAGCGATCCGTCGTCGCGCAGCAGCGCGCTGCCGACCGCGAGCAGGTCGCGGGCGCGGCCGAACAGCCCGGCACCCGGGTGGCGCATCGAGGCGAAGCGTTCGAAGTCGAGGCCGTTCTCGGCGGCGTCGATCGGCGCATGCGGGCTGTCGGCGTCGAACGTGAAGCCGTTCGCCCCCACGCGCTCGCCGACGGCGAGGACCCGTCGCTCCCACGGCTCGCCGCTCGCGTGCTCGATGAGCGCGGCGACGCCCGAGTAGGCGATCGTCGAGTACCGGCTCGTGGTGCCTGCGGCGAAGTCGCGGCCCGGGGCGAGCAGCCCGGCACGCAACCCTTCGACTGCATCCATCGCCGGCTCGACGATTCCCGAGGTGTGGCTCACGAGGTGCCGCAGGCGCACGACGTCGTCGCGGCCGGCCCCGAACTCGGGCACCGCCGCGGTCAGCGGCGTCTCGAGCGTCAGCCGGCCCTGCTCGATGAGGTGCATCGCGGCCAGTCCGACGATCGGCTTCGTGATCGAGAACAGCGGGTAGCGGTCGTCGACGGATGCCTCGTGCGACCCGGTCGCACCGAACGCGTCGAGTGCGACGACGCCGTCGGCGCTCGCGACGCCGAGCACCGCGGTCGGCAGGCGTCCGGACTCGACGTGGTCACGTGCCCAGTCGAAGGCGTGGTCGAAGTGCGGCATCGCAGTCCTCTCGGAGTGGCGGGCAGGGCGGGTTCAGCTGCGCAGCACGACGTTGCGGGGCTCGTCGCCCCGGAGCATCCGCTCGACCTGATCGCGCACGAGCCGCGCCATGCGCGGCGTCATCGCGGTCGACGCACCTCCGACGTGCGGCGAGACGAGCACGTTCGGCAGGGCGAACAGCGCGTGCCCGGCGGGCAGCGGCTCGGGGTCGGTGACGTCGAGCGCGAAGCGGAGGCGACCGGATGCCGCCTCGGACAGGATCGCGTCGGTGTCGGCCACCTTGCCGCGGGCGATGTTCACGACGAGGGCGCCGTCGGGCAACGCCGACAGGAACGCCGCGTCGACGAGGCCGGTCGTGGCCTCCGTCAGCGGAACGCCGACGATGACGATCTCGGCGAGCGGCAGCAGATCGGGCAGTTCGTCGATGCCGTGGACACGGCCGCGCTCGTCGTCGCGCGGGCGGCTCGCGACGCGCGTGAGCTCGACCTCGAACGGCAGCAGGCGCGCCTCGATCGCCTGCCCGACTCCTCCGTAGCCGACGAGCAGCACGCGGCGGTCGGCGAGGCTGGTGTGCATGGCCGGCGCCCAGCGGCCCTCGCCCGCGGCGCGCACGAAGTCGGCGATGCCGCGCTGGGCCGCCAGTACGAGGGCCAGCGTCAGCTCGGCCGTCGAGGTCTCGTGCACGGATGCCGCGTTCGCGTAGACGTGCCCGGGCGGCAGGGCCGCCTCGACGTCGTCGTAGCCGATCGACTGCGACTGCACGAGGCGCGTCGACACGCCCCCGAGCGCACCGAGCCGCTCGGCCGAGCCCATGTACGGCGGCACGACGAGGTCGAGGTGCGCGGCAGGGGCCGGGTCGGCCAGATCCCACAGCACCACGTCGACGCCTTCGGGCAGCTGCCCGATCGCGTCGCGCAGGGCCGCATCGGGCAGGGAGACGAGCAGGCGGTCGGTCATGCGTCGATCCTCTCAGGGGCGAGGTGCCGGTCGGCAGCGCGGCGCGGCATCCGCTCGACCCGGCTCGGCGCGGTCGAGGCCGCGGCCCGGGTCACGGCAGCTGCTCGACCTGGGCCCGGATGATGCGTTCCGCCACTCCCATGGCTTCGTCGCTCGGCGCGATCTCGTCGAAGCCGTGCAGCACGCCGTCGACCGCGAGCGAGGCGATGCCGTGGCTCATGGCGCAGAGCTGGAGGAACGTGCTCTCGACGTCGCCGGTGATGTCGCCGTTCGCGTGCACCTCGACGACGAGGGCGCGCAGGCCGCCGAGCGCGGCGAGCCTGGCGCGGTCGAGCGTCTCATCGCCGCGGGCGATGCTCGGGGTGCGGAACATCGCGTCGAAGTGCGCGGGGTTGCGCTGGGCGAACGCGACGAATTCGAGCGAGTCGGCGACGAGCCGCTCGCGTCCGGGCAGATGGGCCGCCCGTTCCTGCGCGGTGCAGAGCTCGTCGTCGAGCAGCGCCAGGCCCTCGAGGGCGAGTGCGCGGATCATGCCCTCGCGGCTGCCGAAGAAGTGGGTGGGCGCTGCGTGCGAGAGGCCGGCCCGTCGGGCGACCTCGCGGAGCCCGACGCTGTTCACGCCGTGCTCGCGGGCCAGCTCCTCCATGGCTCGCAGCAACGCGGCGCGGCCGGGGGCGCCGGGGGCGGCGGAAGCGACGGGCTTGCCGGCCGCGGCGGGCGCCAGTGGTGCGACGGGCGCCACTGGTTCGGCGGCGGGAACGGTCGGGATCGTGTCTGGCATCGTGACTTCCATGGTGGGCGCATCGTCGGCTCCGGGCAAGCGCTTGACAATGTAAAGCGGGCGCGCGTACCGTGTGCTTTACATTGTAAAGCGATTGGAGCGGGAACATGGTCGACGTCACGAACGGAGAGGTCTGGAAGGCGATCTCCGCAGAGAACTTCATGGTCATCGGCATGGTGACCGCGCGCGGCGAGTCGCGCACGGCCGGGGTCATGCACGCCGTGCACGACGAGCGCATCTGGTTCACCTCGCACGACCTCGCCTGGAAGACGAGGCACATCTCGGCCAACCGCAACGTGTCGATCACCGTGCCCGTCGCCAAGCGCGTGCCGCTCATGCCGTGGATCAAGATCCCGGCGGCGACCGTCACCTTCTCGGGCGACGCCGAGATCGTGCCCGTCGCCGAGATGCCCGAGCACGTGCGCAGCGCGCTGCTCGACGACATCGACGTCTCCGACGGTGGCGACCACGGTCACGTCATCGGCGTCAGCGTGCGCCCGCGGGGCGACTTCGTCACGTACGGCGTCGGCGTCTCGGCGCTCGGCATGCGCGACACCGAGGCGGCCGCAGGGCGCGTGCGCGCGGCATCCGTCACCGCCTGAGCGTGGTGCCTGCAGGCTGGTACCGTTGCGCTCATGGATGGCGGGGGCACGGGATCCGAGCAGGCGAACGACCAGGGCGATGAGCGCCAGGGTGCGGTCGGCGCCGTGGTCGGCGACGACCGCGTGCGACCCGAGCAGGTGCGCGGCGAAGCCCTGAAGGAGCGCGTCTACGCGACGTTCACCGGGCTCGCGATCGTGCTCGTGCAGCTGCAGAACGTCGACCACCTCGTCGCAGGCCGCACGGCCGCCGAGTTGGCGGTCGGCATCCTCGCGATCAGCGCCGCAGGCCTCGCCGCCGACGTCATCTCGTTCGTCTCGGTGCACAGCCGATTCCCGCGCGCCCACGAGGTGCGCGTCATGCTGCGCATCGCCGCCTCGGCGATCGCGTCGGCCGGCGTGCCGGTGCTGCTGCTGCTGCTCGCCGCGTTCGGCGTCATGGAGTTGGAGCCCGCGCTCCGCCTCGGCTCGCTGGTGTACCTCGTCACGCTCGGCGTGATCGCCTACCTGGGCGTCCGCCGGACCAACGCGCCCTGGTGGAAGCAGCTCGCGGCGCTCGCCATCCTGATGGCGGTCGGCCTCAGCGTGATCCTCATCCAGCTCGCGGCGCACGGGCACTGATCGGGCCGTCGCCGTCGCCGTCGTCGCCGTTGCGCGCGACGTTCCGGCTCAGCCGACCAGGCTGATCGAGACGATCCGCGCCGGCGCACCCGACCCGCACGAGTCGACGTCCGTCGGGAGCGGCTCGACCTTCGCGAGCACCGTGTCGCCGACGGCGATCACGACGTCGACCGCGCCCGTGAGCGACCAGACGTCGCCGTCGTCGGTCGTCACGTCGATGCAGCCTTCGGATGTCGCGGACACCCGCCCGGCGACCGTGCCGTTCGGCAGCACGTCGGTCGGGTCGGTCGGCGGAGCCGTGGGCGGCTTCAGCGTCGGCAGGTCCGTCGACGACAGCGTCGGCGAACTCGACGGCGAGTCGGCGGCTCCGGATGCCGAGGGCCCGCCCGCATTCCGGCTCGCGGGCGCGCAGCCGGCGAGCAGCCCGACGGTGACGGCCGCGAGTGCGAGGCCCAGGATCTTCTGCATGCGTGCTTCCTTCCGAGCGTCCCTCGGCGCGATCGCCGTGGCACATTCTCCTCCGGCACTGCGTCCGCCGGAAGCGGGACGGCGCCCGGGAGTCGGAACTCCCGGGCGCCGCCCGTCGTGCGTCGTGCGTCGAGCCGAGGTCAGAAGACCGCGACCGTCATCGACGTGCCCTGCTGGTTCAGCACCGCCATCCTGACCCCGACGGCCGGGAGCTTGACGCCGTGGTTCGGCAGCTCGGGGTACCAGTAGGTCTTCGTGTCGTCGAACAGCGGGTTGGGCAGCTGCGCCTTGATGACGCTCTGCACGCCGCCCACATGGAGCACCGTCTTGTCGGTCGGCTTCAGGCCGAACGGTGCGTCGAACACCTGCACCCGCGAACGCCAGTAGTTGCCGTTGACGTCCTTCAGCAGCTTCGGGTGCGCGTCGACGTACAGGTTGCGACCGCTGCCCGGGTGGGCGAACGTGTCGTTGTCACCATACGAGGTGTCCCAGTACGAGATGAGCAGACCCTGCTGGTAGGCGTAGTGGTCGACCTTGTCGACGTACGTCGGGTTGTACCCGAAGAAGTACGGACCCGTCTGCAGGTACTTGTCGTACGACACGTAGGAGCGGTTCGCAGCGATGTAGTAGTTGTCGAACAGGTTCGTCGTCTGCGCGCCGACCGCCGTGAAGCCGTCGACCGTCCAGCCGTTGTCGCCCGACTCGGCACCGTCCTCGAACACGCCGGCGATCGCGATGTCGTCGACGAAGAGGCCCGGGATCAGGTCGCCGCCGTTGCCGGCGACACCGCCGTCGGTCAGGTACCGGATGCGGAGGCCGACCGTCTGGCCCGCATAGGCGCCCAGGTCGTAGGAGGCCTGCACCCAGTCGGCCTGCGACCCGTCGGTTCCGTTGGTGGCGGGATCGAACGGCAGGCTGCCGGTGATCGGCAGGTACCCCGAGCCCGTGTCGACCTCGACGAACGCGTAGTCGTACCCGGCCTCGATGTCGTACCTGGTCTTGAAGGTCAGCTGCGCGCCGGCGGGCACGGTCACCTGACGGCTCAGCGAGACGTCGAGGTCGTCGCCCGTGCCGCTGTACCACTGCTTCGCGCCCGAGGCGGGTGCGCCGAGTTCGGAGACGACCTCCTTCTTCGGCAGCGGCACGACGATGGCCTGCGCCTTCTTCGAGTTGTACTCGGCGGGGCCGAGGTTCACGATCTTCTTCTTGCCCGGCTCCACGAGCGTGTAGTCGAGCCATCCGAGCTGCAGCTTGTTCCACGCGCCGAGGTCGCCGCCGCGCTCGCCGATGCCCTGGTCGGACTTGGCGCCGAGCCGGCTCTGCGCCATGAGGGTCCAGTGCTCGTTGTTGTTGTCACCGCCGGAGAGCACGTTGTAGTCGTCGGGCAGGCCGAGGTCGTGTCCGTACTCGTGGTAGAACACGCTGCGACCGCCGTTCTCGGGCTGCATCGTGTAGTCGCCGATCCACATGCCCGAGTCGCCGATCTGGGTGCCGGTGATCGAGTTGCCGGTGCCGGGCACGTACGCGAGGTTGGCGTACCAGCGGTGGCTCCAGATGGCGTCCGAACCGTAGATCGGGTCGCCATCGGCCTCGTCGCCGCCCGCGTGCACGATCTGGAAGTGGTCGATGAAGCCGTCGGGCTCGTTGAAGTTGCCGTCCCCGTCGAGGTCGTAGCGGTCCCAGACGTCGAACGTGGCCAGCTCGGCCTTCACTTCGGCGGGCGTGCGGCCCTTCGCGATCTGGTCGGCGTACCAGACGTTCGCCGCATCGCGCACGAGCGCCTTGGCGTTGTTGCAGACGTTCGATCCGCAGTAGTTCGCGCCGTAACGTCCTTCGGTGTAGTTCACCTTTACCCAGTCGGTGACCTCGCCGCCGATGCTGTAGCGGCCGGAGGACTGGCTCTCGTAGTAGGTGCGCAGCGATTCGTCGTTGCCGAAGTAGAGGTCCTGGAAGTAGCTCTGCGAGTAGTCCGAACGCCAGACCGTGCTGTTGTCGACCGTGCGGTCGGGAGCGGGGATCTGGTTGTGCAGCGGACCCGTGGTGCGCTGCGCGTTGGCTGCGGGCGGGTACGGCGACGCGTCGTCGCCGAACTCGACGAGGATCGCGAAGACGCGGTCCGTCGTCTCGCGCGCAAGCTCGACGTACTGGTCCTTCGCCTTGCCCGGCTTGCCGTAGCGGCTGCTGCTGCCCGCCGCGGGGCCGGAGGTGTCGGTGCCGACCTTGACGACGGTGCTGTCACCGCGCTGCTCGGTCGTGAGCTCTCCGTTGAGCACGCCCGTGATCGCCGACTCGCGGAGCGCGGTGCGCTTCTCCTCGAGCGGGTTGGGCAGGTTGTCGCTTGGAACGACCGCCGAGGGTTCGTCGGCGGGTGGGGCTGCGAACGCGGCCGGAGCCCCGATCATGCTCGCAGTGAGGAGCGCCGCGGTCGCGGCCCCCAACAGCATCTTGCGCACGTATACCTCCAGGAGGAGTGCCGGAGCCGCTGAGGGCGGCGGCGGTGCAGCATTTGAGGCAGCTCACGAGCCCGTCACTGGTGGTGGCGCCTCAGCCTCTTGTGGGGTGATGCAACACGCCGGATCCGGCGATGCCCATGAGTCTATGAATCACCTGCGAGACAAGACAGTCTTGAACTCCGAGCCGGGTCGGAGGATGATTCCGCCCCTCAGCGCGCGCCGGGTCCGTGTGCCTCACCGAGTGCGGGGCTCGTACCGCCGCGGGGCGAACGCCCTCGCGACGAGCGCCCGCATCGATTCCAGGTCGCCCCCGACGAAGCCCTGCGCCCGCGCCTGCACCAGCACGTTGCCGATCGCGGTGGCCTCGACGGGGCCGGCGAGCACCGGCAGCCCCGAGCGGTCGGCGGTGCGCCGGCAGAGCAGTTCGTTCAGCGCGCCGCCGCCGACGACGTGGATCGTGTCGACGTCGACGCCCGAGAGCACCGACGCCTGCCGCACCGCGCCCGCGAAGGCCTCGGCCAGCGATTCGATGATCGACCGGGCGAACTCGGCGCGGCTCTGCGGTGCGGGCACGCCGTGCTCGGCGCACCATTCCGCGATGCGGCTGGGCAGGTCGCCTGGCGGGCTGAAGCGCGCGTCGTTCACGTCGAAGACGGCGACCGGCACGGTGACGGATGCCGCGGCGGCGAGCAGCTCGGCGAGGTCGATGTCCGTGCCGTCCCGCTCCCACCACCGCACCGACTCCGAGAGCAGCCAGAGGCCCATGACGTTGTGCAGGAACCGCACCCGCCCGTCGACCCCGGCCTCGTTCGTGAAGTTCGCCTCGCGCGCGGCATCCGTCGTCACGGGATGCTCGAGCTCGACGCCCACGAGCCCCCACGTGCCGCACGAGATGTACGCCGCCGACTGGGCGCGCATGGGCACGGCGGCGACCGCCGAGGCGGTGTCGTGCGAACCGACCGCAACGACCTCGACGCCCGCGGGCGCGCCCAGCTGCTCGGCGACCGAGGGACGCAGCTCCCCGAGCGAGTCCCCGGGGGCCACGATCGGGGCGAAGACCGAAGCCGGCAGGCCGAGCTGCTCGATGAGCTCGTCGTCCCATTCCCCGGTGCGCACGCCGACGAGCCCGGTCGTCGAGGCGTTGGTCCGCTCGGCGACGCGGCGTCCCGTGAGCTGGTACGCGATGAGGTCGGGCACGAGCAGCAGCGAGTCGGCGAGCCCGAGCCAGCCGCCGACGACGCCGTCGTCTGCCGCGGACTGCTCGGCGGCCAACTGGTACAGGGTGTTGAACGGGAGGAACTGCAGGCCGTTGCGACGGTAGAGCTCGGCGAACGGCACGACCGCGTGCACGCCGTCGACCGCGGCGGCGTTGCGGTCGTCGCGGTAGTGGAACGGCTCGCCGAGCAGGCGCTCTCCGCGCAGCAGCCCGTAGTCGACGGCCCACGAGTCGATGCCGATCGAGCTGACCGCGCGGTCGCGCCGGAACGCCTCGGCGAGGCCCGCCGTGAGGTCGCGGTAGAGGCCGGTGACGTCCCAGTGCAGTCCGGAGGCGAGCCGCACCGGCCCGTTCGGGAACCGGGCGACGTGGTCGAGCTCGAGCGTGCCGGCGCGGCC
Organism: Agromyces sp. CF514; assembly: GCF_900113185.1. NCBI lineage: Bacteria > Bacillati > Actinomycetota > Actinomycetes > Micrococcales > Microbacteriaceae > Agromyces > Agromyces sp. CF514. Next base: position 510,682 of record NZ_FOZD01000001.1, read on the forward strand.
GTCGACCCGTCCGAGGATCACGCGCCCGCTCGTCGCACCGAGGTCGACGGCCGCGACGGTTCCCGAACCGGTGCTCATCGCAGGAAGGCCGCCGCGACGCCCGCGTCGACGGGGATGTGCAGGCCCGTGGTGTGGCTGAGCTCGGGTCCGGTGAGCACGATGACGGCGTTCGCGACGTGCTCGGGCAGCACCTCGCGCTTGAGGATCGTGCGCTGCGCGTAGAACTTGCCGAGGTCCTCCTCCTCGATGCCGTAGGTCTTGGCGCGGTTCGCACCCCATCCCGAAGCGAAGATGCCCGAGCCGCGCACGACGCCGTCGGGGTTGATGCCGTTGACCTTGATGCCGTACTCGCCGAGCTCGACCGCGAGCAGGCGCACCTGGTGGGCCTGATCGGCCTTCGTCGCCGAGTAGGCGATGTTGTTGGGGCCCGCGAAGACCGAGTTCTTCGAGGAGATGTAGATGATGTCGCCGCCCAGGCCCTGGTCGATGAGCACGCGCGCGGCGGCCTTCGACACGAGGAACGAGCCCTTGGCCATGACGTCGTGCTGCAGGTCCCAGTCGGCCTCGGTGGTCTCGAGCAGCGGCTTCGAGAGGCTGAGCCCGGCGTTGTTCACGACCAGGTCGAGGCCGCCGAAGGCGAGCACGGCGTCGTCGATCGCGCGCTGGATCGCGGCACCGTCGGTGACGTTCGCCTGCACGCCGATCGCGACATCCGTGCCGCCGAGTTCTGCAGCGGCCGCCTGGGCCTTGTCGAGGTCGAGATCGGCGATGACGACGCACGCGCCCTCGGCAGCCAGCCGGGTCGCGATGGCCTTGCCGATGCCGGAGGCCGCGCCGGTCACGAGCGCGATGCGGCCCGCGTGCGGCTTGGGCTTCGGCATGCGCTGCAGCTTGGCCTCCTCGAGCGCCCAGTACTCGATCGCGAACTTCTCGGCGTCGCTGATGGGGGAGTAGGTCGAGAGCGCCTCGGCGCCGCGCATGACGTTGATCGCGTTGACGTAGAACTCGCCGGCGACGCGCGCGGTCTGCTTGTTCGCGCCGTAGCTGAACATGCCGACGCCCGGCACGAGCACGATGAGCGGGTCGGCGCCGCGGATCGCGGGGCTCTCGGGCGTCGCGTGCGCGTCGTAGTAGGCGCGGTAGTCGGCGCGGTAGGCCTCGTGCAGCTCGGCCAGGCGGGCCACGGACTCCTCGATCGACGCCGAGGCGGGCAGGTCGAGCAGCATGGGCTTGACCTTGGTGCGCAGGAAGTGGTCGGGGCAGCTCGTACCGAGGGCTGCGAGCTCGCCCGACTTCGCGCGGGAGAGGAAGTCGAGCACCTCGGGAGCGTCGGTGAAGTGACCGACCATGGGCCGGTCGTGCGAGGCGATCCCGCGGATCGTCGCGGCGAGGGCCGCCGCCTTCGCCCGGCGCTCGCCGGGCTCGAGCGGCTCGAAGCCGTCGACCACGGGTCCGAACGGCTCGGCCGCTCCGTGCTCGGCGATGTACGCGGCGGCCGTGTCGATGATGCGCAGCGAGTTCGCCTCGGCCTCGTCCGAGGTGTCGCCCCACGCGGTGATGCCGTGCCCGCCGAGGATGCAGCCGATGGCCTGCGGGTTCGCGGCCTTGATCGCGGCGATGTCGAGCCCCAGCTGGAATCCGGGGCGGCGCCACGGCACCCACACCACCGTGTCGCAGAAGATCTTGCGGGTCAGCTCCTCGCCGTCGGCCGCGGTCGCGATCGCGATGCCGGAGTCGGGGTGCAGGTGGTCGACGTGCGCCGCGTCGACGAGGCCGTGCATGGCCGTGTCGATCGAGGGCGCCGCACCGCCCTTGCCGTGCAGGGTGTAGTCGAACGCGGCGACCATCTCGTCTTCGCGCTCGAGGCCCGGGTACACGTCGACGAGCGCGCGCAGCCGGTCGAGCCGCAGCACCGCGAGTCCCGGCTCGGTGAGCGTGCCGAGGTCGCCGCCCGAGCCCTTGACCCACATGAGCTCGACGGGCTCGCCCGTGACCGGGTCGGTCTCGGTGCCCTTGGCCGACGTGTTGCCGCCGGCGTAGTTCGTGTTCTTGGGGTCGGCGCCGAGGCGGTTCGACCGCGCGATGAGGTCGGCTGCGGTGGGGTTCGTCATGATCACGCACCCCATCCGGCCTGCACGCCGCCGACGCGGTCGGCGGCGATCTTCGCGAGGTATCCGGATGCCGCGAACGCGCGCATCGGGTCGGCGGGCAGCCCGCGCGACTCGCGCCATTCGGCGAGGGCGGGGCGCACGTCGGTGTAGAAGGCGTCCATGAAGATGCGGTTGGCCTCGAGCACGTCGCCGGAGCGCTGCGCGGCGACCAGCGCCTCGCCGTCGACGAGCAGGGCGCGAGCCGTCATCTCCTGCACGTTGAGCACCGACCGGATCTGGCCGGGCACCTTGTCCTCGACGTTGTGGCACTGGTCGAGCATGAACGCGACATCCGGGTTGTTCAGGCCGCCGCCGCGGATCACCTCGTAGATGATGCGGAACAGCTGGAACGGGTCGGCCGCGCCCACGATGAGGTCGTCGTCGGCATAGAAGCGCGAGTTGAAGTCGAACGAGCCGAGCTTGCCGAGCCGCAGCAGCTGCATGACGATGAACTCGATGTTCGTGCCGGGCGCGTGGTGGCCCGTGTCGAGGCAGACCATGGCCTTGTCGCCGAGCGCGGCCACCTGGGCGTAGCTCGTGCCCCAGTCGGGAACGTCGGTGTGGTAGAACGCGGGCTCGAAGAACTTGTACTCGAGCACGAGGCGCTGCTCGTCGCCGAGGCGCGCGTAGATCTCGGCGAGCGACTCGTGCAGGCGGTCCTGGCGGCCGCGCAGGTCGGCCTGGCCGGGATAGTTCGAACCCTCGGCGAGCCAGATCTTGAGGTCGCGCGAGCCGGTGGCGTGCATGATGTCGATGCACTCGAGGTGGTGGTCGATCGCCTTGCGGCGCACCGCCGCGTCCTCGTGGGTGAGGGCGCCGAACTTGTAGTCGTCGTCCTGGAAGGTGTTCGAGTTGATGGTGCCGAGCTGCACGCCCAGGTCTTCGGCGTGGCGGCGCAGGTCGTCGTACGAGTCGACCTTGTCCCACGGGATGTGCAGGGCGACGGTCGGCGCGAGCGCGGTGTGCGCGTGCACCTGCGCGGCATCCGCGATCTTCTCGTAGGGATCGCGCGGCGTGCCGGGCGTGGCGAACACCTTGAAGCGGGTGCCCGAGTTGCCGAACGCCCAGCTGGGGAGTTCGATGGCCTGCTGCTCGAGCCGGGCGAGCTGGTCTGCGGTGAAGATGCTCACGAGTTGCTGCTTTCTGCGGTGGGGGCGACGGATGCCGCGTGGTCGGTGGTGGTCTGCGTGACGGATGCCGCGGGCGCGGCGTCGAGCGCCGCAAGCTGGTCTTCGAGGTGGAACACCTCGGTGAGGCGCACGAAGCCCTCGTCGGGCGGCACGTCGAGGTCGACGAAGAACTCGCCCATCTCGGCCTGCCAGCGGGCGTTCACCTCGGTCTCGGCCATGGCGGCCTGCGCGTCGTGGATCGACGGGGTCTCGACGTACCCGATGAGCAGGCCGTCGTCGCGGAGGAAGAGCGAGTAGTTGTTCCATCCGGTGCGCTTGAGCGCGCGGAGCATGTCCGGCCACACGGCCGCATGGCGTTCGCGGTACTCGGCCATGCGCTCTGGCTTGACCTGCAGCTGGAAGCACACCCGGGTGAGCGGTGGGGCCGCTGCGTCATGGCTCATCTTCGAGCTCCCTCTCGTTTATGAATCGTTTCAACGATAGCTTCGCGATCCCGATGTCGCAAGCGGAGAACGCGTTCCGCGGGCTACTCCGGCGGGATCAGCCCACGACCCCTCTGATGGGGTCGCCGAGCGGCACCGCGTCGAGGAACCACACGTCGTAGGGCTTCACGAGCAGGCCTGCGTTGAGCTCGTTCAGTCGCTCGAGGGGTGCCCCGCTCGCGTGCGCATCGAGGTCGGCCCGCGTCGTCCAGCGTTCGACCATCACGACCGTGTCGCCGTCGCGTTCGAGGTGCGCCGCGTAGAGCTCGCACCCCGGCTCGGCATGCACGAGCGGCGAGACCTCCCTGAACGACTCGACCACCTGCGGCCCGAGGCCGGGCTTCGCCTGCAGCACGGCGACGACGCTCACGGCAGTCATCGTCACACCTGCCTGAAGTCGATGCCGAGCAGCGATGCCGCGGCGCGGTAGTCCCCGGCCCGATGCCCGATCGAGAGGGACCAGTGATGGCCGATGCCCGTCGCCGACCACTCGTCGACCCATTCGCCGGGGTCGCGCCCGAAGTCGACCCGGCTCGTCGTGTTGCCGATCGCGAGCAGCGGCCCGGGCACGACGGTGCCCTGCGAGGCCACGAACGAGAGCGAGCCGTCGCGGTCCTGCCCGAGGCCGAGCAGCGTCACCGGTCCGGCCTGCACGTCGAACTCGACCGAGACGCCCCAGCCGCGCTTGCCGTGGTAGACGCCGAGGCCGCGCAGCAGCGGATCCCGGCTCGAGACCGCGAGGTGGGCCGGGCCGTCATGGCCCATCTCGACGACGTCGTCCTCGAAGTTGAGCGCCTGGATCTCGCAGAACGAGCCGCCGGCGCCGACGACCTGCGTCGCCAGCTGCGCGACGGTCGTGCGGAGCTCGTACTCGCCCGTGGTCGGGATGCCGCGGCCCGTCAGCAGCGAGGCGCCGAGGATCATGCCCGCGCCGAGGCGTTCGTGCTGCTCGCCGGCCAGGCCGCGGTGGTAGTAGGCCAGCGAGTCGAGGTCGAAGTCCTCGACCAGTCGATCGAGGCCCACCGAGACGCGCGCGCCCCACTCGAAGTCCTCGTCCTTCACCGAGCCGTCGAGCGTGAACACCTGCCGCGCGAGCGCCATGCGCTCGCGCGTCTGCTCGTCGGTGACCTCCTCGACCCGCACCCGCAGGTCGTCGAACTCGAGCACCTCCACGTGCGAGCCGAACGTGGTCGGCAGCAGCGTGAGGTCGGTCGACACGTCGAGCATGCCCGGGTAGAGGTGGCCCATGAGCCCGTGGCGCGCGTGGCGCAGCGCGGCTCGCACGTGGGCGGCGTTGATCCACTGCTCGATGCGCGCCCACGCCGACTCCTGGCGCAGCCACCCCGAGACCGAGCGGAACGGGATGCCGGCGCGGCGGAACACGTTGCCGACCTCGGGCACCGGGCACTGGCCGCAGTACGCGAGCCACGCCCCGGTGTCGAAGTTCGCGTGGTCCATCTTCTCGGTCGGTTGCAGGTCGATCACGAGCACCGGGGTATTCGAGCGCTGCGCGATCGGGAGCACCATCGACGAGGTCAGGTACGTGGTGAGGAAGAGCACGATGAGGTCGCAGTCCGCCTGGCGCAGCCGCTCGGCCGCGATCACGCCCTCGGGCGCATCCGAGATGAAGCCGACGTCCGTGACCTCGGCATCCATCTCGCGGAACCGCGACGAGACGTAGCGGGCCGACTCCTCCAACTGGGGGAGCAGGTCGGGGAACTGCGGCCAGTAGGTGCCGAGGCCGCCGGCGACGAGGCCGATGCGGGGCTTCCGGCGCACCTTCGGCGGCAGCAGTGCGCTCACGTCTGGCTGGTGGTGTTCGGTCATGTCAGGTCCTTCGAGATCAGGGGCTGCGAGCGGATTCCCCGGCTGCGACGCGTCCCGTCGGGTGGGCGCAGCAGGTGAAACGACGAGCAGGCGGAACGGGAGGGGCGGATGCCGACGGCGCGCGCCGCGACATCCGCCCCCGGATGCCGACTAGAAGTCGTAGTCGTCGATGTTGTCCTTGTTGAAGACCGTCGGCGGGCCGACGATCACGATGCCGCCGTCGATGACCTCCTTCTCACCGAGGTCGCCCGCGTCGAACTTGTCGCCGACCGCGCCGGTGATCGTGCCGTCGGCGAGCGCCTTGCCGGCGAACGCCGCGACGTAGCCGAGCTGGGCCGGGTCCCACAGCGCGAACTCGGTGACCGTGCCGTCCTTGACGAACGGGCGCATCTCGTTCGGAAGGCCGAGGCCGGTCAGCGCGACCTTGCCCTTGTACTCCGAGGTCGAGAGGTAGCGCGCGGTCGCCGCGATGCCGACGGTCGTGGGCGAGATGATGCCCTTGAGGTCGGGGTAGGCCTGCATCAGGCCCTGCGCCTCCTGGAACGACTTGGTGTCGTCGTCGTCGCCGTAGACCTTCGCGACCAGTTCGATGTCGGGGTAGTTGGCCGCGAGGTCCTCCTCCATGTACTTGATCCACTCGTTCTGGTTCGTGGCGTTGGCGGTCGCCGAGAGGATCGCGATCTGGCCCTTGCCGCCGATCTGCTCCGAGATGAGCTTCGTCTGGATCAGTGCGACGTCCTTCGCGACGACCTGGCTGATGAACACGTCGCGGCAGTCGGGGTTGGTGTCCGAGTCGAACGCCACGATCTTCGCGCCGCCGCTGCGTGCCTCGTCGAGTGCGGAGCAGACCGCATCGGGGTCGTTCGCGGCGATCACGATGACGTTCGTGCCCGCCTGGGTCTCGGCGTTGATGAACGAGACCTGGCTCGAGGCGCTCGCGTCGAGCGGGCCGACGACCTGGCTCGACGCGAAGCCGGCTGCGGTCGCGCCCTCCTCGCCGCCGCCGAGCACGACGTCGGTGTACGGGTTGTTGAGCTGCTTGGGGATGAACGTGATCGTCTGCTCGCCGTCGGCGCCGGAGCCGCCGTCGGAGCCCGACCCCGAATCGCCCGCGGCGCAACCCGTGGCGATGAGTGCGACGACCGCCGCGGTTGCGGCGAGCGAGGCGATGCGGCGAGCACGGGTGCCCGTGCCGCGGTTGCGGAACAACTCCATTGTTCTTTCCTTTCATTGGGCGCCGGGTGCGTGGCGCTGGGGTGGTCCTGAGTCCGGGCCGTTCGGCTAGGCCTGAGGAAGCGAGCGCCTGAGGCGCTGGTCGTGTCGTCGGCGCTTGACGGCGTCGACGATGCTCGGGGTGACGACCGAGGCGATCAGCAGCGTGCCGGTCACGATGATGAGCACCACGTCGGAGACGCGGCCGAGGCGCAATGCGTAGTTGATCGTGCCGATGAGCAGCACGCCGGCCACGACGCCGGGGATCGAGCCCTTGCCGCCGAAGATCGAGACGCCGCCGAGGAGCACCGCCGCGATCACCGCGAGTTCGAGGCCGCTGGCATTGTCGGAACGGGCGCTCGAGTAGCGCAGCGTCCAGTAGACGCCCGCGAGGGCGGAGACGCCGCCGGATGCCACGTAGAGCCAGAACTTCGAGCGCGCCACGTCGATGCCGACGAACCGGGCCGCCTCGGGGCTGAAGCCGAGCGCGTAGAGCCCACGCCCGAACGGCGTGAAGTGCAGCACGACCCCGAACGCGAGCACGACGAGCACCACGCCGATCATGACGGTCGGGATGCCGGTGGCGCCGAGCTTCGACGTGAAGAACGACGTGAGCTCGGGCGGGAAGTTCGCCACGGCGTTGTCGCCGATGACGACCAGCGCGAGCCCGCGGAACAGCGCGAGCGTGCCGATCGTCACCGCGAGGGAGGGCAGCCCGACGACCGCGACGAGGAAGCCGTTGAAGGCGCCGGCGACGATGCCGATCACGATGCCGAGGAACAGCACGAGGCCGATGTCGAGACCGGCCTGCCAGAGCACGCCGATGAGGGCGCTCGTGAGCCCGGCGATCGAGGCGACCGAGAGGTCGATCTCACCCGTGATGATGATGAGCGTCATCGGCATCGCGATGAGCAGCACCGGGATCACGTCGAGCAGCAGGAACCCGGTCGTCACGGGGGAGGCGAACCTCGGGATCGAGACCATGGCCACGACGATCGTCGCGAGGAGCGCGTAGATCATGATGGCGTCGCGCCCGAGCAGGATCCGGCTCCACCCGGTGCGCCCGCGCGGCTCGTCGCGCAGGGTCTTCGTGGTGTCGGCGCTGATGACCGAGGTCGCGGTCGATTCCCTGGTGTCGGTCTCAGACATCACGTGCCTCGCTCATTCGGAGTCGGCGGGCCGTGCGGAGGCTCGCGACGCGGTCGATGATGATCGCGGCGAGGATGAGCACGCCCACGATCGCCTGCTGCCAGAACTTGTCGACCCGCAGGGCCGTCAGCGCACTCGTGATGGTCGTCAGCAGGACCGCGCCGATCGCGGCGCCGACGACCGAGCCGCTGCCGCCGAAGATCGCGACCCCGCCGACGACGGCGGCGGCGACGACGTCGAGCTCGAGGCCGGTGCCGGTGGTCGCGCCGACCGAGTTGAACCGCGACGCGTAGAGCACGCCCGCGAGCCCGGCCAGCAGCCCGTTCACGGCGAAGGCGGTGAAGACCCGTCGTCCGACCGGGATGCCGAACAGCTTCGCCGCATCGGGGTCGGAGCCGATCGCGTAGAGGTCGCGGCCGCCGCGGGTGGCCGCCATCACGATCGCCACGATGACGACCACGACGAGGGCGAGGAGCGTGATGACCGGGAACCCGAGGAACGTGTCGACCGAGAGCGCACCGAACGCGTCGGGCCGGTCGTCGGCGAAGTACTGGGTGCCTCCGGCCCACGCGTTGTTCAGCCCGCGGTAGATGTAGAGGGTGCCGAGCGTGATCACCAGGGCCGGCACCTTCGCGAGGGTGACCAGCAGGCCGTTGACCGCACCGAGCACCGTGCCGAAGAGCAGGCCGATCACGAAGACCACCGGGATCGGGATGCCGGGCACGTTGGCGAACAGCGTTCCGGTGCCGAAGGCCACGAGGCCGAGGATCGAACCGACCGAGAGGTCGACGTTGCGCGTGATGATCACGATCGCCTGGCCGACGGCCAGGATGATCATGATCGTCGAGTTCAGCAGCAGGTCCTTGGTGCCCTGGGGCGACAGGAACAGCGGGTTCGCGGCGTACGTGACGACGACGAGCACGACCAGGGCGAAGGCGACGGGCAGTTCGCGCAGTCGCATCAGGTTCGCGAACCGGCTCTGCTTCCTCGCCGCGGTCGGCGGTGCCGCCGGCTGCGGCGACGGGCTGGGGGGTGCGGTCTGGGTCATGCGCTGTGCTCCAAGGAGGCGGTCGCCGCGTGCATCACGGCTTCGGGCGTGGCATCCGCTCGGTCGAGGTGTGCGGTGATGCGCCCCTCGTGCATCACCAGCACCCGATCGGCCATGCCGAGCACTTCGGGCAGTTCGGACGAGATCATGAGGATCGCGATGCCCCGGCCGGCGAGGTCGGAGAGCAGTCGGTGCACCTCGGACTTGGTGCCGACGTCGATGCCGCGGGTCGGCTCGTCGACGATGAGGAACTTCGGCTCGGTCGCGAGCCACTTGGCGAGCACGACCTTCTGCTGGTTGCCGCCGGAGAGCGTCGAGACCGCATAGTCGGGCGAGCCGGTCTTGACCTGGAGGCGCTTCGACCACTCGGCCGCCTCGCGTCGCTCCTGCGCGCCGTTGATGAGGCCGAAGCGGGCCAGCGAGTTGCGGAGCGTGAGCGAGACGTTGCGCGTGACCGACAGGTCCATGACGAGGCCCTGCTTGCGACGGTCTTCGGGCACGAAGCCCATGCCTGCGTCGATGGCGGCCTGCGGCGTGTGCGCCTTCACGGGCGAGCCGAGCAGCTCGACGGTGCCCCGGTCGTAGGCGTCGATGCCGAAGATCGCGCGTGCGACCTCGGTACGGCCCGCGCCGACGAGCCCGGCGAGTGCGACGATCTCTCCGGCCCGCACCTCGAGGTCGATGTCGGCGAACACGCCGATGCGGGTGAGCCCGCTCACCTTCAGCACGACGTCGCCGATCTCGGCGACCTCCTTGGGGAACAGCTGGTCGATGTCGCGGCCGACCATCTCGCGCACGATGTCGGGCGTCGTGACGCTCGCCGTCTCGTGCGTGGCGATGTACCGGCCGTCGCGCATGACGGTGATGCGGTCGGTGAGCGCGAAGATCTCGTCGAACCGGTGCGAGATGAACAAGATGCCGGCGCCGCGGTCGCGGAGGCTCCGCGCCACGGCGAACAGCCGGTCGACCTCGACGCCCGACAGTGCGGCGGTCGGCTCGTCCATGATGAGGATCTTCGCGTCGAGCGAGATGGCCTTGGCGATCTCGATGATCTGCTGGTCGGCGATCGACAGGCCCTCGGCGACGCGGTCGGGGTCGATCGGCACGCCGAGCTGCTCGAAGAGCCGCGTGGCGCGTGCACGCATCTCGCTTCGGCTGATGAGGCCGAGGCGACCGCGGGGCTGGCGGCCGATGAAGATGTTCTCGGCGACGGTGAGGTCGGGGAAGAGGGTCGGCTCCTGGTAGATCACCGAGATGCCGACGGCCTTGCTGTCGGCCACGGTGCGGAACGCGACCGCCTGGCCGTCGACCTCGAACTGGCCGGCGTCGGGGTGGTACAGGCCGGCGAGGATCTTCACCAGGGTCGACTTGCCCGCGCCGTTCTCGCCCACGAGGGCGTGGATCTCACCGGGGCGGATCTCGACGGTGCCGTCGGCCAGTGCGACGACGGGACCGAAGGTCTTGACCGCCCCGCGGAGCGAGAGCGCCGGCGGGGGCGAGTCCGTTCCGCGTGTCTCTTCGAGCATCGTTGCTTCGTCTCCTCGTCATTGAATCGATTCAGGGATGACGATAGAACCGTGGAGCCGAGCCGTCAAGACCTGCGGGATCATCGTTTCGGATTTAATCGATTAAATCAACTGTGACGTTTCAACGGTCTCCGAGATCCCCGGATTCGAGGGGATCATGCCAAACCTCGTCCGCTCGAACCGGTGGGATACCATCTCGTTCATCAGAACGTTTGAACGAAACGGGGTGGGTTCATGGGTCGCGGGCAGGGCATCGGGCTCGCCGAGGTCGCACGCGCCGCGGGCGTCTCGACGGCGACGGTCTCGAACGTGCTCAACCGGCCCGAGATCGTCTCCCCGCAGACGACCGCGCGCGTGCTCGACGCGATCCGCGAGCTCGATTTCGTGCCGAACCGAGCGGCCGCGACACTGCGCCGCGGCGTCAATCCGCTGATCGCCCTGTTCGTGCCAGAGGTCGCGAACCCGTTCTACTCCGAGATCGTGGGTGCCGTGGCCGACGAGGCCGCGGCGCACGACTTCACGATCGGATTGTGCGTCACCCACGACGACCCCGAGCGCGAGGTCGCCTTCGCGAACTCGCTCGCCGAGCAGCGGGCCGCCGCGGCGATCGTCGTGCCCATCACGGCCGATGCACCCCGCCTCTCGCAGCTCCGGCGCATCGGGGCGAGACTCGTGCTGCTCGACCGCATGGCGTCGAGCGCCGACGGGTGCTCGGTTGGCATCGACGACGTGCTCGGCGGGCGTCTCGCCGTGCGGCACCTGCTCGACTCGGGGGCGACCGAGGTGACCCTCGTCAACGGGCGGCATTCGATCCAGCAGTGCGCCGACCGGCATTCGGGCGCCGTGCAGGCCCTCGCCGAGCGCCGGTTCGGGGCCGAGGCGCTCACCGAGATCGTCGTCGACTCGATGTCCGTCGACGCCGGTCGCCGGGTCGGCCTCGAGATCGCCGGCTCCGCGGTTCCGCGGGCGATCTTCTGCGCCAACGACCAGCTGGCGGTCGGCGTCATCGCGGGTCTGCGCGACGGCGGCGTCGACGTGCCGGGCCAGGCGATCGTCGTCGGCTACGGCGACCAGTCGCTCGCGCTCGACGGCCCGGTGCCGTTGACATCGGTCGCGCAGCCGACGCACCATATGGGAGTCGAAGCGGTGCGGTGCGTGTTCGCCGAGATCCACGAGGGTGAGCGGCACGTCCACCGGGCGGTCCAGCTCAGCCCCGAACTCGTCGTGAGGGACTCGGCTCCCGCGACGGCCGAGCATCGCCCGCCGCGAGGGGGCCTCCCCGAACCGACGCGACAGGAGCGCGAATGACCGTCAGCGTGAAGGACGTCGCGGCCGCGGCATCCGTCTCCGTCGGAACCGTCTCGAACGTGCTCAACCGACCCGACATCGTCGCGCCGGCGACGGTGGAGCGCGTGCAGGCCGCGATCGAGCGGCTCGGGTTCGTGCGCAACGACGCCGCCCGGCAGCTGCGGGCCGGGCGCAGCCGCAGCATCGGGCTCGTCGTGCTCGACGTGCGCAACCCGTTCTTCACCGACATCGCGCGCGGCGCCGAAGATCGAGCGGCCGAAGACGGCATGACGATCCTCCTCGGCAACAGCGACGAGAACGCGTCGCGCGAGGGCGCCTACCTCGACCTCTTCGAGGAGCAGCGCGTGCACGGCGTGCTCATCTCGCCCCTGAGCGACGACCTGCCTCGGCTGGCGAGGCTGCGGGATCGGGGCACGCCCGTCGTGCTCGTCGACCGCGAGTCCGCCGATCGCGCCTTCTCGTCGGTCGCGGTCGACGACGTGGTCGGCGGCGAGCTCGCCGTGCGGCACCTCCTGTCGATCGGCCGTCGCCGCATCGCGTTCGTCGGCGGTCCCGCCGGGCTCCAGCAGGTGGCCGACCGACTCGAGGGCGCTCGCCGTGCGGTCGCGTCCGAGCCCGATGCCACGCTCGAGGTCATCGCGACCGACTCGCTCACGGTGCTGCAGGGGCGCGCGGCCGGCGAGATCGTGCGCGAGCGCGGCGCCGGCGAACGACCCGACGCCGTCTTCGCCGCGAACGACCTGCTCGCCATGGGCGTGCTCCAGGCGCTCACGATGCAGGGCGGGCTTCGAGTGCCCGGCGACATCGCGCTCATCGGCTACGACGACATCGACTTCGCCTCGGCCGCCGTCGTTCCGCTCTCGTCGATCCGCCAGCCGGCGACCCTCATCGGCCACACCGCGGTCGACCTGCTGCTCAAGGAGGCCGCGGCCGCGGCCTCGGATTCCGAGTCGTTCGAGCGCGAGCACGTGGTGTTCCAGCCCGAGCTCGTCGTGCGGGAGTCGACGCGCGCCTGACTCCGGTGCGGGGGCCGGTGCCGGGGCCGGGCGCCGCGCTGTCCGCGTGCCGGGCCGGCGCCCGCGTCACACGGGAGAGCGGCTGCCGTTCGCTGGCTAGGGTGGAAGTGCTGCGCGCGACAGGCACCACGTGGCATCCGTTCGACAGAAGGGGCGCGCGTTGCAGAACCGCACCGCCATTGAAGACGTCTACGCGGCGACGCTGCTGCGCAACCCCGGCGAGGTGGAGTTCCACCAGGCCGTGCGCGAGGTCTTCGACTCGCTCGGGCGCGTGCTCGACAAGCACCCGCAGTACGTGCAGGCCTCGATCCTCGAGCGCATCTGCGAGCCCGAGCGGCAGATCATCTTCCGGGTGCCGTGGGTCGACGACCGCGGCCGCGTGCAGATCAACCGCGGCTTCCGCGTGCAGTTCAACTCGGCCCTCGGCCCGTACAAGGGCGGCCTGCGGTTCCACCCGAGCGTGCTGCTCGGGACCGTGAAGTTCCTCGGGTTCGAGCAGGTCTTCAAGAACGCGCTCACGGGCATGCCGATCGGCGGCGGCAAGGGCGGCAGCGACTTCGACCCCAAGGGCCGCTCCGACGGCGAGATCATGCGGTTCTGCCAGTCGTTCATGACCGAGGCCTCGCGGCACATCGGCGAGTACACGGATGTCCCGGCCGGCGACATCGGCGTCGGTGCACGCGAGATCGGCTACCTGTTCGGCCAGTACAAGCGCATCACGAACCGCTACGAGTCGGGCGTGCTCACGGGCAAGGGCGTCACGTGGGGCGGATCGCTCGTGCGCACCGAGGCGACCGGCTACGGCGCGGTGTTCTTCACCGAGCACATGCTCGCGACGCGCGGCCGGTCGTTCGACGGCGCCCGGGTGCTCGTGTCGGGCTCGGGCAACGTGGCCGTCTACGCGATCGAGAAGGTGCACGCGCTCGGCGGCGTGGTCATCGGCGCGTCCGACTCCTCCGGCGCGATCCACGACCCCGACGGCATCGACCTCGACCTGCTCCGCGACCTCAAGGAGCGCCGCCGCGAACGCATCTCGGTCTACGCCGACGAGCGCGGCGGGCGGGCGCGGTTCCTGCCCGGGGCATCCGTCTGGGACATCGAGAGCGACGAGCGCATCGACGTCGCGCTGCCCTGCGCCACGCAGAACGAACTGACCGAGGCCCACGCCGCGAAGCTGGTCGCCGCGGGGGTCGTCGCGGTCGCCGAGGGCGCGAATATGCCCACGACGCCCGGTGCGATCCGCGTGCTGCGCGAGGCCGGCGTGCTCTTCGCGCCCGGCAAGGCGGCCAACGCCGGCGGCGTCGCGACCTCGGCCCTCGAGATGCAGCAGAACGCCTCGCGCGACTCGTGGGGCTTCGAGCACACCGAGGAGCGCCTGGCCGAGATCATGGCCGGCATCCACGAGCGCACGGCCGCGACCGCCGACGAGTACGGCGTTCCCGGCGACTACGTGGTCGGCGCGAACATCGCCGGGTTCACGCGCGTGGCCGACGCGATGCTCGCGCTCGGCGTCATCTGACGCGTCGGCGGCGACGGCCGTCCGGCGGACGCGACGCTCGGCCGGCCTTGATCCGTCGATGTTCGCCCTTCGTCACCGGGGCGGGGGCGAAGATCGACGGATCACGTGGGCATGCCGTGACGGACGAGGGCCGGTCCGCGTTCGCACGGCAGCGGACGGATGCCGCGGGCGGCCGTCAGCGGCGTGATCGCGAGTCTGCGGTGTCGGGCGTCCGGTCTGCCGCCTCTGCGCGGTCGGCGACCTCGGCTGCGTTCTGCCCAGCTGCCCAGGACGCCCGCCCGGAGTTCTCGGACGCCCGCCCCGCGGCATCCGTCCGGCTGACCGGGAGCTTCGGCAGGGGGATGGGCGAGGTCATCGCGACCTCGTCGGAGAAGTCCTCGGGGCCGGCCTCCACGACGGCCACCGCGCCGGTCGGCAGTGCGACGCGGTCGCCGTCGGCGATGGCGTCGGTGGCCGCGGCCCAGGCCACGCCGAAACGCCAGGGCCGCTGCGGCACGCGCGTGATGCGCAGCCCGCGCGCGACGACGAGCCACCCGACGCCGATGCCGAGCGACACGAACGACGCGAGAGCGCCGGCGCCGAGCGCCCAACGGGGGCCCGCGGCATCCGCGACCCACCCGACGATGGGCGCGCCCACGAGGGTCGAGCCCATGAGCACGGCGGTGTAGAGCGCCATGACCCGGCCGCGCACCGAGGCGTCGGTCGTGGTCTGCACGTATCCGTTGGCGGTGGTGAGGAGGGTGACCGTGCAGAAGCCGATGAACACGGTCGAGGCGGCGAACGTCGCGTAGGTCGGCATGAGCGAGGCGACGACCATCGCGACGCCGAGCGCGCCGACGCTGATGACGACGACCCGCAGCCGCGCCCGAGAACGGCGGGCGGCGAGCAGGGCGGCGGTGAGCGACCCGATCGCGAGGATCGACGAGAGGATGCCGTACTCGCCCGCGCCCTCGCCGAACATGACCGCCATGGTCGACGAGAAGATCGGGAAGTTCATGGCGAACGCGCCGACGAGGAACACGATCGTCATGACCACGACGAGGTCGGAACGCCCGGCGACGTACCGGAACCCCTGCACGAGCGCGTTGCCCTCGCGGGGTCGGCGCGGGTGCCGGATCAGCTCGCGCTCGCGCATGGCGAGCAGGGCCCCGATGAGGGCGAGGAACGTCACCCCGTTGATGAGGAACACCCAGCCGGAGCCCACGAGCACGATGAGCCCGCCCGCCACGGCCGGGCCGATGAGGCGTGCGACGTTGAAGGAGGCCGCGTTCAGGGCGACCGCGTTCGAGGCGTTCGGGCCGCTCACGAGGTCGGAGACGAAGGTCTGGCGCGCGGGTGCGTCGAAGGCCGACGTGATGCCGAACGCGAGCGCGAAGGCGTAGAGGTGCCAGAGCTCGGCGTGCCCTGCGAGCAGCAGCAGGCCGAGGCCGAACGCGAGCAGCATGAGCACGGTCTGCGTGACCAGGAGCACCTTGCGGCGGTCGAACCGGTCGATGACGGCGCCGGTGATCGGCACGAGCAGCAACTGCGGGCCGAACTGCAGCGCCATGGTGGTGCCGACCGCGGCGGCGTTGTTGTCGGTCATCTCGGTGAGCACGACCCAGTCCTGGGTGGTGGACTGCATCCACCCGCCCACGTTCGAGACGATCGCGCCGATGAACCACAACCGGTAGTTGCGGCCCGCGAGCGATCGGAACATCGCGCTCACCTGGTGGCGATCCGATCCATGATCTCGGATGCCGCGATGAGCGTCGTGCGTTCCGCCTCGGTGAGTTCGTGCATGCGCTCGGCGAGCCAGGCGTTGCGCTTGTGCAGGGTCGCGGCGACGATCTCGCGGCCGGAGTCGGTGGCCGTGATGTTCGTCTTGCGGCGGTCGACGGCGTCGGGCGTGCGCACGACGTGCCCTTCGGTCTCGAGGCAGTCGACCGTGCGGTTCATCGAGGGTGCGCTGATGCGCTCGGCCTCGGCGAGTTCGGAGAGGGTCATCGACCCGTGCTTCGACAGGTGCATGAGCACGGTCATCTGACTGTCGGTGACGCGGTCGTCGGACTTCTGCGCGCGCAGGCGGCGTGAGAGGCGCACGGCCGCGAGTCGCACCTGCGAGGCGGCCTGGTCCTGGACGTCGGTCATAGATGGTTAGCATAGCTCATTAGCGTTGCTAAAGAAATGCAGAGCCGGGACGGATGCCGCGGGCGCGACGCACGATGGAAACAGCCCCGAAACGGCGGGTTGGAATGCTCTCGTCATGGCGACACTCTTCGACGGATATGCCACCGCGGGCACGAACCGGGCCGGGCGAAGGCGGCGCGCCGGGCGCCCGTGGGATGAGATGTTCCCCGACGGCGAGGCCGGCGCGCGCGAGCCGTACCGAGAGCTCTACCGGGCGCTCGCCCGCATGTCGCAGGACGAACTGCGCGGCCGCACCGACGCGCTCGCGAGCTCGTACCTCGCGCAGGGCGTGACGTTCGACTTCGCGGGCGAGGAGCGCCCGTTCCCCCTCGACGCCGTGCCGCGCGTGATCGCCGCGTCCGACTGGGAGCGCGCAGAGACTGGCGTCGCCCAGCGCGTGCGGGCGCTCGAGGCCTTCCTCGCCGACGTGTACGGGCCGCAACGGGCCGTCGCCGACGGCGTGATCCCTGCAGCCCTCATCAGTTCGTCGACGCACTACCACCGCCAGGCCGCGGGCATCGTGAGCGCGAACGGGGTGCGCATCCACGTGGCGGGCATCGACCTGATCCGCGACGAGCTCGGCGACTGGCGGGTGCTCGAAGACAACGTGCGCGTGCCGAGCGGAGTGAGCTACGTCATCTCCAACCGACGCGTGATGGCGCAGACCCTGCCCGAGCTGTTCACCTCCATGCGCGTGCGGCCGGTGGGGGAGTACCCGAACCGGCTGCTGCAGGCCCTTCGGGCGAGCGCGCCCGAGGGCATCGAGGACCCGACGGTCGTCGTGCTCACGCCCGGCGTGCACAACTCGGCGTACTACGAGCACACGCTGCTCGCCCGGCTCATGGGGGTCGAGCTCGTCGAGGGTCGCGACCTGTTCAGCTCGGGCGGCCGCATCTGGATGCACACGACCGCCGGCCCGACCCGCGTCGACGTCATCTACCGCCGCGTCGACGACGAGTTCCTCGACCCGCAGCAGTTCCGGCCCGACTCGGTGCTCGGCGCGCCCGGGCTCATGCTCGCGGCGCGCCTCGGCCATGTCACCATCGCGAACGCCGTGGGCAACGGCGTCGCCGACGACAAGCTCGTCTACACCTACGTGCCCGACCTCATCCGCTACTACCTGGGTGAGGAGCCCGTGCTCCCGAACGTCGACACCTGGCGCCTCGAGGAGCCCGAGGCGCTCGCCGAGGTGCTCGACCGGCTCGACGAGCTCGTCGTGAAACCCGTCGACGGGTCGGGCGGCAAGGGCCTCGTCATCGGTCCGGATGCCTCGAAGGGCGAACTCGACGAGCTGCGCATGCGACTGCTCGCCGACCCGCGCGGCTGGATCGCGCAGCCCGTCGTGCAGCTCTCGACGATCCCGACGCTCGTCGAGGACGGCCTGCGCCCCCGTCACGCCGACCTCCGCCCCTTCGCCGTCAACGACGGCGACGAGGTGTGGGTGCTGCCCGGCGGCCTCACCCGCGTGGCCCTGCCCGAGGGCCGGCTCGTCGTGAACTCCAGCCAGGGCGGCGGCTCGAAGGACACCTGGGTGCTCGAGACGCGCGTGGCCCCGCTGGTCGACACCGGCGGGTTCCCGGTGATGCCTGGGCTCGCCGACACGACGCACCGCTCGGTCGGGGCGCTCGTGGCCGACCAGGCCTCGCCGAACACGCCTGCCGCGACCGGGCTGCACGGCACCCACGCCGTCGTCGGCGAGACCCGAACCGGCTCGGGCGAGACGCGCACGGCGTCGCCCGTGACCGCATCCCCGCAGGACGCGGACGCCCCGGTGCGCCAGCAGCAACAGCAGCAGCAACAGCAGCAGCGGATGCCGCGGCATCCGCTCGTCGAAGGCAGGGAGGGCACATCATGCTGAGCCGCATCGCCGAGTCGCTGTTCTGGATCGGCCGCTACATCGAACGCAGCGACGGCACCGCGCGCATCCTCGACGTGCACCTCCAGCTGCTGCTCGAGGATCCGTGGATCGACGAGGACACCGCGTGCCGATCCCTGCTGAGCGTCATGGGCAGCGAGGTCGAGTCCGACGATCGGCTCGGTCGCGACGACGTGATCGCCCTGCTCGCGGTGGACCGCAAGCATCCGGCGTCGATCGCGCACTCGGTCGCCGCGGCGCGCGAGAACGCGAGACGGGCGCGCGAGATCGTCTCGACCGAGCTGTGGGAGGCGCTGAACCACACGAACGCGCGCATGCCGCACCGGGTCGCGAGCGACAAGACGCACGAGTTCTTCCGCTGGGTGCGCGACCGCTCGGCGCTCGCGATCGGCGTCGTCGACTCGGCGACCAGCCGCGACGAGGCCTGGCACTTCTTCGCCCTCGGGCGGGCGATCGAACGCGCCGACATGACGGCGCGACTGCTCGCGACCCGATCGCTCACCGAGGCGAGCGGCCCGAGCTGGACCACGATCCTCCGCAGCTGCGGCGGCTACGAGGCGTACCTGCGCAGCTACCGTGGCGTGCCCTCGACCGAGTCGGCGGCGGAGTTCCTGCTGCTCGACCGCCTGTTCCCGCGGTCGATCATCTCGAGCGTGATCCGCGCAGAGGAGTCGCTCCGCGAGATCGACCCCAGGGCGGGCCGCGTCGGCGTGACTGACCAGGCCAGGCGCCTGCTCGGCCAGATCAGGTCGGAGCTCGAGTACCGGCCGATCGCCGACATCCTCGTCGACCTCACCGGGCACATGGAGCAGTTGCAGGCCGTCACGTCGGCCACGAGCGAGGCGATCAGGGCGCGCTACTTCCCGACGAGCGTGGTTCCGGTCTGGATCGGGGAGGTCTCATGAGCCGCATGCGCATCGTGCACCGCACGGGCTTCACCTACGCGGAGCCGGCGACGGCCTCGTACAACGAGGCGCGCATGCTGCCGCACTCCGACGGGCACCAGTTCGTGCTGCAGTCGGGCCTCGACATCCGCCCTGGCGCGAGCCAGCACGCGTACCTCGACTACTGGGGCACGCGCGTGTCGACCTTCGAGGTGCTGACCCCGCACCAGGAGCTCTCCGTCACCGCGACGAGCCTCGTCGAGGTGCACGCCGCGCCCGCGCCGCGCAGCGAGCTCGGCTGGGACGAGCTCGCGGTCGCGGCCGCGTCGACCGTGACGCTCGTCGAGTCGAGCGGGCTCTCGCGGCAGACCGACCCGCCCGAGGAGGTGCGGGCGCTCGCCGCGGAGATCCGCGCCGAGGGCGGCGGCGTCGGCGAGACCGCGCTCGAGATCTGCCGGGCCGTCGGCTCGTCGATGGAGTACATGCGCGGGGTCACCGGCGTGCACTCGACCGCCGCCGAGGCCTGGGCCGAGCGCAAGGGCGTCTGCCAGGACATCACGCACGTCGCGCTCGGCGCGCTGCGCTCGGTCGGCATTCCCGCGCGCTACGTGTCGGGCTACCTGCACCCCGACCCCGAGGCATCCGTCGGCCAGACCGTCGTGGGCGAGTCGCACGCCTGGGTGGAATGGTACGCGGGGGAGTGGCGCGGCTACGACCCGACCAACCTCGTCGAGGTCGGCGACCGCCACGTGCTCGTCGGCCGCGGACGGGACTACGGCGACGTGCCGCCCCTGCGCGGGGTCTACGCGGGCCCCGGCGCGTCGGAGCTGTTCGTCTCGGTCGAGATCACGCGCGTGGCGTGACGCACGACGGGGCCCGCGCGACTCGGTCGCACGGGCCCCGTCGGTCTCACGGTCGGCTCACTCGCAGGTGAACCGCGCGTCCCCCCAGACGCCGTGAGCGCCGTTGATGCTTCCGGGCGCCTGCACGATCAGGTCGACGTACTGCACGCCGGTGAGATCGACCTCCACCTGCTCGGGCGCGAACCCGGGCGTGAACGTGCGCGACTGGTAGCGGTTCACGCCGTCGACGTCGACCTGGAAGATCACGTTGCCGGCGAAGCCCGCCTCCAACCCGACCGCCGAGGTGAAGGCGCTGCACGCCCCGCCCACGTAGTAGGTGATCTTCGAGGCGGCGTGCACGCCGAGGCCCTTGGCGTACGTCGGCTGCTCGCCCGTCGCGGGATCGGTGTAGTTCACCGCGAGCGGCACGTCGGGCGAGTCCGCGGCATCCTTGTTCGCCACGTCCTTGCCGATGACGCCCCACCCGTTCGTGGCGCTCTGCCACGGCACGTCGGAGGCCCACGCGGTGCCGCTCGGGGTCGCGGGCATGGGCTGGTCGACGACCTTCCAGTCGAAGATGCGCATCCGCGACTCGGTCGGCAGCACCACGTACTCGAGCTCCTTCGCCGGGTTCAGCCGAACGAGGTTCGAGTACACCTGGTACTTGCCCGTCGGGTACTCGTACACCGCGGGGTTCGTCGCGCTGTTGCGCCCGAGCGACGTGATCGCGACGCTCGAACCGCCGAGCCCCGAGGCCTGCAGCAGCCAGTTCGGGAAGTAGACGCCCTGCTTCGCGACCGTGCCGTCGGTGTAGTGCAGCTCGAGCTCGGGGCTCACTCCGCCGCCCGTGGCGGCGGAGGCGAGCACGGCGAGGTGCGTGCCCTGACCCGAGAGCGCGACGGTCTGGCCGGCCGGCGAGACCGAGTCGGCGGCACCGTCCGGGGCCGGCCACGTGTACCCGATCGCGGCGTCTCCCGTGCCGACGGTCACCGTCGACCCGGGCGTGACGCCGGCCCTGGCGAGCGCCTCGGCCGAGAAGCTCGCGCCGCCGCCGTCGAAGTCGCCGGCCTTCGCCGTCGAGAGCTCGGTGACCGAGTCCGCGTTGTACGCACCGGCGAGCGACCCGTACGCCACGTAGAGCTGGTTCGCCCCCGACACGGTGTTCGCCGTGCCCTTGGAGGTGTACGACGCCTCGACGGCGACCGTCTGCAGGTCGGCCGCTGCGGCATCCGTGATCTCGAAGACGAACTCGGCCTTCGCGGTGCCGCCCTGCTTCACGGTGCCGGGCTCGCCGCCGTTCGACGAGACGAGGGTCCAGCCCTCGGGGGCGACGGGCGTCAGCACGACCGCGTCCTTGGCCTTGCCGCCGGTGTTCGCGAAGGTGGCCGTCACCGTGGTCTGCTCGCCCTGGAACACGCGCTCCGCGAGGTCGACGGCGACGGATGCCGCGGCGACCTCCGCGTCCTGGCCGCCCACGCCGCTCGTGTCGGTGAGCGTGAGGCGGACCGAGTCGTCGGCGTCGACCGCGCCGGTCGAGATCACGACGACCCCGCCCGCCCGATCGGCGAGGTAGGTCCAACCGGGCGCGGCGTCGAGCGCGACGACGTCGTCGACGCGGGGCAGGGCGCGGTTGCCGAGCTTGACCTGCTTCGGCGCCGAGCCGGTGTGCGCCTCGACGCGATAGGGTCGCGCCTCGGCCATGCCCGCGTAGTCGCCGTCGCGCTCGCCGATCTCGATGCGCACCGTGCCCTTCTTGCCGGCCTTCGGCGCGTCGACCGAGAACGCCTGCGTGCTCGAGTCTCCGTCGGCGTAGGCCCGGGTCACCTTGTCGTCCTCGTACAGCGCGAAGCCGCTGTCGCCCTGCGGGTAGACCGAGAGCGTGATGGGCGAGTCCTCGGGCACGAGCGACGCGTTGCGGGCGACGACGCCCTGCGGCACCACGGCCCCTGCGCGCACGAAGATCGGCAGCCGGTCGAGCGGCGCCGGGTGCCCGTTGAGCACCTGTCCGCCCTCGTGCACGCGACCCGTCCAGTAGTCGACCCACTGATCGCCCGCGGGCAGGTAGATGCCGTTGCGAACGGTGGTCTTCGTGAAGACGGGGGCCACGAGGTAGTCGCCGCCGAGGAGGAACTCGTTGTTGGCCTCGACGCTGTACGCGCCGGGGTCGTGGGGGTACTCGAGCGCCACCGAGCGCATCATCGGCAGGCCGCTGCGGTGCGATTCGGCCGCGAGCGAGTAGATGTACGGCATGAGCTGCTGGCGCAGCTGCAGGTACGAGCGGTTGATCGCGGTCGCCTCGTCGCCGTAGAGCCACGGGCGCTTGTCGGTCGACGCCCACCCGCTCATCGAGTAGAGCGCAGGGGCGAACGCCTTCCACTGCAGGTCGCGCACGTAGCTCTCGGCCGACCCGCCGAAGATGCCGTCGACATCGCCCGTCGTGAACGGCAGGCCGGAGTTGCCCGCGCCCGTGAGCGCCGAGACCTGCCAGCGCACGGCGTCGAGGTTGCCGCTGTGGTCGCCCGTCCACTGCATGCCGCAGCGCTGCGAGCCTGCCCATCCCTCGACCATGAGCGAGGTGCCGCGGGCGTCGGAGTACTGCTCGATGCCCGCGTGCGCGGCCTCGCAGCCGGTCAGCGCGAGTCGGTAGCCCGACCCGACCCAGGCCACGTCGAGCTTGCGCAGGCGGATGCCCGCGTCGCCGACCTCCGACTCCTGCTCGGTCAGCGATCGCTGGGTCCAGAGTCCCGTCTTCAGGCCGGTCTCGGCGGCGATGGCGTCGACGGTCTGCGGCAGGTCCTGGTACTCGCAGCCGTAGCCGTCGTTCACGAGCATCCAGCCCGCCGGCATGTCGTTCTCGACGAAGTCCTTCGCGATCTCGAGCGCCTGCGGCGTCTTCAGCTTCGCCGGGTCGCGCGAGCCGGAGTAGGTGGGGCTCGACCGGTTGTAGCAGTCGGCGTCGCCGTACTCGAGGGCGTACACCGGCGGCATCATCGGGCGGCCCGTGAGCTTGGTGTACGAGTCGAGCGCGTGGGCGTAGTCGCCCACGAAGTAGTAGGCGTCGAAGCGCTGCTCGGCGTGGGTCGTCGTGTGCGCCGCGAAGTCGTAGCTGCCGGCGGCGAAGGTGTTCCGCAGCACGCCGTAGCCGTTCGAGGACATGTAGTACGGCACCGCGTTGGGGTATCCGTCGTCGTCCCAGTCGAAGTTCTTGGCCACGTTGATGGTCGCGCCCGTGTGGATCGAGCGGCCGTTCTGCATGCCGCCTCCGAGGAACTGCTCGCCCTCGACGCCCGCGAGGTGCTGGGTGGTCGAGCGGTCGCCGAAGCTCAGCGGTGCGGACTCCGACCAGACGACGTCGCCGCCGTCGCGCTTGAGCGTGGTGCTGCCGCTGGCGGGATCGACCTCGAGCTTCACCTTCGAGGTGGAGATGGTGATGGGCTTGCCCCGGCGCTCGCTCACCTTGACCGAGGCATGCGTGAAGTCGTCGGTGCCGACCACGATGTCCGCGGTGCGTGCGGGGTCGCCTTCCGGCGTGTTCGCGGGGTCGGTGAACTCGCCGGTCGGCGAGGCCTCGAGCCGCAGGGTCTCGGCGTCGAGGAACGTGACCCGGTAGGCGCCGCGCTCGGCCTCGAGCGTGACCGTCGATCCGTCGCGTTCGACGCCGGTGATGGCGCCCAGGGTCTTGCCGGCGTCGTCCACGGGGACTTCGGGACTCACCGGCTTCGGCGTGATCGGCGTGGGCGCGCTCGCCGCGGCCGAGGCCGGTTGGGCGGTGCCGATCGTGAAGGTGATCGCGCTGAGGCCGGTGATCGCGACGAGGGTCGCGAGGCCCAGTGCGGTGGTGCGCCGGGCTCTGCCGACGGCGGGTGTTCGAGACTGCTGCATCGTTGCTCGCATTCTTCAGATTGATAGTTTGTGACGTTTAGAGCGGCCAAACGCTCAAATCAGATCACTTTAAGATCACCCCCGTCAAGGGGACACGCACGATCGACGCGAAGGTCGCACCTGTCGAGCGGATGCCGCGCCTGCCATGATGTGCGCATGCCGACGTTCACCGATGCGCACGGGGTCCACATCCACTACCAGGCGTGGCGGGTGCCCGAGCCGACCGCGGTGGTGCAGCTCGCGCACGGCGTCGGCGAGCACATCGGACGCTACGGCGAACTCGTCGCCGCGCTGAACGAGGCGGGCTACTCCGTGTGGGCCGACGATCATCGCGGCCACGGCCAGACCGGCTTCGAGCAGCACGGCGGCGACCTCGACCGCATCGGCCGCCTCGGGCCTGGCGGCCTGCGCGCCACGATCGATGCCGTGCACCAGTTCACGGGCGTGATCCGCGAGACCGAGGGTGCCGACGTGCCGCTCGTGCTGCTCGGTCACTCGTGGGGCTCGCTGATGGCGCAGATCATCGTCAACCGGCATCCGCGGGACTACGACGCCGTCGTGCTCACGGGCACCGCGTACCGCACGCTGTTCGACATGAACGGCGGCGACCTGAACGCCCGCCACAAGCACCTCGGGCCGACGCCGGTGGAGTGGCTGAGCCGCGACCCTGCGGTGGCGCCCGCGTTCATGGCCGACCCCTACACGACCGAGGTGCCGCTGCGGAAGCTGTTCGGCACGCTCGACGCCATGCGCCTGCTCGGCCGGCCCGCGAAGCACCTGCCGCCCGAGCTGCCGCTGCTCATCATGGTCGGCTCCGACGACACGCTCGGCGGCGAGCAGAGCGCCGTGAAGCTCGCCAAGGCGTACACGCGTCGCTCGGGCCTGGTCGACGTGACCCTCGTGGTCTACGACGACGCCCGCCACGAGGTCTTCAACGAGACGAACCGCGAAGAGGTGCGCAGCGACCTCATCACCTGGCTCGACGAGCGCTTCGCGGTCGACTGACCGGCTACATCTTCGCGTGCCAGGGCGGCACGTCGTAGCCGAGCAGGCGGATGCGCGGGTGGTGCGATGCGTCGGACTCCGTCGCCCACGGGTAGACGATCGTCGTGACGTGGCAGTTGCCGAGCACGGGCAGCAGGTCGCGGTAGCCGTCGGGATCCATGCCGGCCAGCTCGCAGAACAGCAGCCGGATCAGCGTCGCGTGCGCCACGATGAGCACGCGCCCGTCGGGGAACTCCTCGACGAGCTCGTCGAACACCGGAATGGCCCTGGCGATGCCGGCGCGACCGGTCTCGCCGCCCGGGAACGGGTTGCTCGCCGGGGCCCGGCAGAAGGCCGCCCACTCGTCGGGGAACCGCTCCACGAGCTCGTCGGGAGTGAGGCCCTCGGCGTCGCCGAAGTCGATCTCGACGAGCCGGTCGTCGACGCGCAGCGGCAGGCCCGTGGTCTCGACCGAGGGCGCCGCCGAACGTCGCGCGCGGCTCAGCGGCGAGGCCACGATCGCGTCGAGCTCGGCGTCGACCGCCCAGGCGCCGAGCGCGGCCGCCTGACCGAGTCCGTGGCGCGTGAGCGCGACATCCGAGTTGCCGGCGTACCGATGGTCGGCGTGCCAGACGGTCTCGCCGTGCCGTGCCAGGAAGAACGTCGTCATCGCAGCCCCCTCAGGTCCACGATTCGATCGTAGGCTGTCCCTCATGCACGGTGAGTACAAGGTTCCCGGTGGCAAGCTCGTGGTCGTCGACTTCGACGTCGTCGACGGGGTCATCCGCTCGCCCAGGGTCGCAGGCGACTTCTTCCTCGAGCCCGACGAGGCGCTCGCCGACATCGACGGGGCGCTCGACGGGCTCGCCGCGGCGGCCGATGCCAAGACCATCGCGGCCGCCGTCGCCGCGGCGCTCCGACCCGACGCGGTGCTGCTCGGCTTCTCGCCCGAGGCCGTCGCGGTCGCGGTGCGGCGTGCGCTGACGGATGCCACGAGCTGGTCGAACTACGAGTGGGAGGTCGTGCACGACCCGGCCGTGTCGCCGCGCGTGCACCTCGCGCTCGACGAGGTGCTCGCCACGCGCGTGGGCGACGGTCGTCGCAAGCCGACCCTGCGCTTCTGGGAGTGGGACGAGTCGGCCGTCGTGATCGGCAGCTTCCAGTCGGTGAAGAACGAGGTCGACCCCGAGGGCGCCGAGCGCAACGGCTTCGACGTCGTGCGCCGCATCTCGGGCGGCGGCGCGATGATGATGGAGCGCGGCAACGTCGTCACCTACTCGCTGTACGTGCCGGCCGAACTCGTGCAGGGCATGAGCTTCGCCGACTCCTACGCGTTCCTCGACGACTGGGTGCTGCAGGGCCTGCGCGGCCTCGGCATCGAGGCGACGTACCAGCCGCTGAACGACATCGCCTCGCCCCTGGGCAAGATCGGCGGGGCCGCGCAGAAGCGCCTCGGATCCGGCGGCGTGCTGCACCACGTGACCATGGCGTACGACCTCGACAACGAGAAGATGCTCGAGGTGCTGCGCATCGGCCGCGAGAAGATCAGCGACAAGGGCATCGCCTCTGCGGCCAAGCGCGTCGACCCGCTGCGTTCGCAGACCGGGCTCAGCCGCGCGGCGATCATCGAGGCGCTCATCCAGACCTTCGTGTCGCTGCACGGCGCGACCCGTGGCACGGTCGCTCCCGACGAGCTCGCCGAGGCCGAGGCGCTCGCCGAGTCGAAGTTCGCGAGCGAGGAGTGGCTCTACCGCGTGCCGTGACCGCCCGAAGCCGCAGCGGCAGTCGCAGCGGCAGCGGTGTCGTCGCAGCGGCTGCGCGAGGCATCCGCTCGGCTCGAAGCCCGTGTGAGGAACGCTCATCCGGCGCAGGTACAATCGCCGGATGGAGTGGTGGATCTGGCTCGGCCTCGGTGTGCTCATCGTCGCCGCGCTGACCCTTTCGGTGCGCCGGGGGTGGGTCGACCTCTCCGACAAGACCCGCAAGGGCAAGCCGAGCGGCAGTGCCGTCATGATGATCGGCGACGAGGTCTTCGCCCCGCGCAAGTACGAGGCGCAGATCGAGCAGGAGCGCCAGGCGCGGCTCCCCACGCCCGCACCGCTCGCGGGCGACCCCGACAAGGGCATCTCGTACGCTGCGGCCGACGCTGAAGCCGGTGCTCCCAATCGCTTCAAGGGCAGCATCCGTCTCGACGTCGAGCGCTGACCGACCCGGTCACTGCCAGACTGGAGCGCGTGACCCACGACGAGCCCGACCGCATCATCCACGCGGACAACCTCGCCGTGCTCCCCACGCTCCCCGACGGGCGCTTCACGCTCATCTACCTCGATCCGCCGTTCAACACGGGGCGCGCACAGACCCGTCGGGCGACCAGCCACATCAGGGTCGAGGCGACGGATGACGCGACGCCACCGCCCGGCTCCAAGGGCGCGGCCGGAACCATCACCGGATTCGCGGGCCGCCGCTACGAACGCATCAGGGGCGACCTGCTGCGCTACGACGACCGCTTCGACGACTACTGGGGGTTCCTCGAGCCGCGCCTCGTCGAGGCATGGCGGCTGCTCGCCGACGACGGCACCCTGTACCTGCACCTCGACTATCGCGAGGCGCACTACGCGAAGGTGCTGCTCGATGCGCTGTTCGGGCGCGAGTGCTTCCTCAACGAGCTGATCTGGGCCTACGACTACGGCGCGAAGGCCAAGCGCAAGTGGCCGACCAAGCACGACACGATCCTCGTGTACGTGAAGAACCCGGCGGCGTACTGGTTCGACTCGACGACGGTCGACCGCGAGCCGTACATGGCGCCCGGGCTCGTGACGCCCGAGAAGGCGGAGCTCGGCAAGCTGCCGACGGATGTCTGGTGGCACACGATCGTGTCGCCGACCGGCCGTGAGAAGACCGGGTATCCGACGCAGAAGCCCGAGGGCATCCTGCGGCGCATCGTGCAGGCGTCGACCCGCGAGGGCGACTGGGTGCTCGACTTCTTCGCCGGATCGGGCACGACCGGTGCCGTGGCCGCGACCCTCGGCCGACGGTTCGTGCTCGTCGACGAGAACCCCGAGGCGATCGCCGTCATGCGCGCGAGGTTCGCGAGCATCGAGGGCGTCGAGTTCGAGGGCGTCGAGCCGGGCTGAGCCGGTTACCCATGGGCGCGCCGCCCTTCTCGTAACCCCCTCAGCGGGAGTAGCGTCGGGCGGGTGACGGCCTCAGCACCGAACGACTCGAATGCGGCGAACGCGCCGGGCGGCGCATCCGCCCCGCTCATGACGCACCGGCAGATCCTGCTGGTGATCTTCGGACTGATGTCCGCCATGTTCCTCTCGGCGCTCGACCAGACGATCGTCGGCACGTCGATGCGCACGATCGCCGACGACCTCGGCGGCCTCGACCTGCAGGCGTGGGTGACGACCGCGTACCTCATCACCGCGACCATCACGACGCCGATCTACGGCAAGCTGAGCGACCTGTTCGGCCGACGCCCGCTGTTCCTGTTCGCGATCGGCATCTTCCTGCTCGGCTCGCTGCTCTCGGGCATGTCGCAGACGATGTACCAGTTGGCGGCCTTCCGCGCCCTGCAGGGCATCGGCGCCGGCGGGCTCATGGCGCTGCCGCTCGCGATCATGGGCGACATCCTCGCGCCGCGCGAACGCGCGAAGTACCAGGGATACTTCCTCGCGGTGTTCGGCATCTCGAGCGTCATCGGGCCGCTCATCGGCGGCCTGCTCTCGGGCACCGAGGAGATCCTCTTCGTCGCAGGGTGGCGGTGGGTGTTCCTCGTGAACATCCCGGTCGGCATCGTCGCGCTGTTCATGGTCGTGCGCTTCCTGCACGTGCCGCGGTTCCGCACGGCCGAGAAGGTGCGCATCGACTGGTGGGGCGCGACGTTCGTGGTCGTCGCGCTCGTGCCGCTGCTCATCGTGGCCGAGCAGGGC
Source organism: Agromyces sp. CF514 (assembly GCF_900113185.1). Lineage (NCBI taxonomy): Bacteria > Bacillati > Actinomycetota > Actinomycetes > Micrococcales > Microbacteriaceae > Agromyces > Agromyces sp. CF514. Next base: position 539,618 of record NZ_FOZD01000001.1, read on the forward strand.
ACCGAATGGGGCTGGGATTCCGCGTGGGCGATCGGCTGCTACGTCGTCGGCGCGATCGGCATCGTCGCGTTCATCCTGACCGAGATCCGGATGAAGCAGGACGCCCTCCTGCCCATGAAGCTGTTCCGCATCCCGACGTTCTCGGTGATCGCGGGGCTCGGCCTGCTCGTCGGCTTCGCCATGTTCGGCGCGATGATGACGATCCCGCTCTACTTGCAGCTCGTGCAGGGCGCGACGCCGGCCGAGAGCGGCCTGCTCATGCTGCCGATGATCCTCGGGCTGATGGTCTCGTCGATCGGGAGTGGCCAGATCATCGCGCGCACGGGCCGGTACCGCATATTCCCGATCCTCGGTACGGCGTTCCTCGCGCTCGGGTACCTGTGGCTCACAAACCTCACCGCTGATCAGGGCATCTGGTTCATCATGACCGGCATGGCGATCATCGGCCTCGGCCTCGGTCAGCTCATGCAGACCCTCACGATCGCGAGCCAGAACGCCGTCACCGCTCGGGACATGGGGGTTGCGACGAGCGCCTCGACGTTCTTCCGCCAGATCGGCGGCACGCTCGGTACGGCGGTGTTCTTCTCGCTGCTGTTCTCGCGGCTCGCCGAGACGCTCACTGCGGCGTTCAGCGATCCGGACATCATCGGGCCGCTCACCGAGGCGGCGCAGGACCCGGCCGTGCAGGCCGATCCGGCGAACGCTGACATCCTGGCGTTGCTGAGCACGCAGGACCCGGCGCAGATCGGCGATGCGCTCGACACCGACAGCTCGTTCCTCGTCGGCGCCGACCCGCGGCTGGCCGAGCCGTTCCTCGTGGGCTTCAACGACGCGACGGTCTCGGTGTACTGGCTGGGGTTCGTCATCTCGGTGCTGGCGTTCGTCGTCGCGTGGTTCGTGCCCGCGCTGCCGCTGAGGCAGGTCTCCGCCATGCAGGAGGAGGCCGACGCGAACGCCGTCGACCTCGCAGCGGCCGCCGAGCTCGTGGCTCAGGGGCTCGACGAGGCCGAGACGCTCACCGATGCGGACGTCGCCGAGCAGCAACCCGCCCACGCGAAGTCTGACGGGCGGACGACGGATGCCGCGCACCGTCGCCGTGTGGTCGCCGGCGTCGTGCCGGGAGACGACGAGCCCGAGATCGACGAGGTCGCGCACCATGCGGCGCGGCTCTCGGGAGCGCTGCTCGAACCCACCACGGGATCGCTGCACGCGATCGACGACGACGAGCCGCCGAGCGGCCCTCGGCACTGACCGTGCGCGACGTGCCGCGTGCGATGCGCTAGGCCGAGGCGCGGCGCACGAGGTGCGTCGGCATGATGCTGCGGCGCGGGACGTCTTCGCCGGCGAGGTGGCGCAGCAGCAGGTCGGCCATCTCGAAGCCCATCTGCTCGGAGGGCTGGTGCACGGTCGTGAGGGGGATCGCCGACGACGTGGCCGCGGGGCTGTCGTCGAATCCGACGACCGCGACGTCGCCGGGCACCGACCGGCCGCGCTCGCGCAGCACCGAGAGCGCGCCGGTGGCCATGATGTCGCTCGCGACGAAGATGCCGTCGAGGTCGGGAACGCGGTCGAGCAGGCGGCGGGTGGCTGCGACGGCGCCTGCCGCCGTGAAGTCCGCCGTCTCGACGGCGTCGTCGGGCAGGGAGGCCGCGCCCATGGCGCGGCGGTAGCCGTCGAGCCGGTCGACGCTCGCGGGCATGTCGAGGGGCCCGGTGACCGTGCCGATGCGGTGGCGCCCGACGTCGATGAGGTGCTGGGTGCCGATGGCCCCGCCCTCGACGTTGTCGACGTCGACGAAGAAGTGGTCGCCCGGCTGCGACGGACGGCCGCCGTAGACGAGCGGCAGCATCATGCCGGCCTCGTGCTGCAGGTCGTCGCCCTCGTGGTGCGAGACGACGAGCGCGCCGTCGACGACGCCGGAACGCAGGTAGCGCGCGGTCTTGTGGCCCGGGTCGGTGGAGGCGACGAGCAGGTTGAGCAGGTAGTCGCTCTCTTCGAGCCGGCGGGTGATGCCCTGCACGATCGCCGCGAAGTAGGGGTCGCCGAAGAAGAACGCGGTGTCTTCGGGCACGATCAGCGCGATCGCGCCAGAGGTGCGGCTCGCCAGCGATCTGGCGGCCCGGTTCGGCACGTAGTTCAGCTTGGCGATCGCGGCGTTCACCGCGGTCACCACGTCGGGGCGCACCTTGGGCGAGCCGTTCACGACGCGGCTCACGGTCGCGCGCGACACGTTCGCCTCGCGAGCGACCTCTTCGAGGGTCGGTGCGGTCGGTCGTGTCTTGATGTCGTCACCCCCCTGCATTCGGTCAGTCTATGTGCGCGTCGACGGCTCCACGATCGGTGATCACCGGTGTGGAGCCGTCGACGGATGCCGCTGGGCGGCCGGATCCCGTTGGCGGCTCAGCTCGCCTGCGGCGCCGCCGGCAGCGACCGCGAAGCGATGATCGCCGAGTACGACAGCCCGCTGTCCTTGATGGTGCGCTCCTGCGTGCCGTAGTCGACGCGCACGAGGCCGAAACGCTTGTCGTAGCCCCATGCCCACTCGTAGTTGTCCATGAGCGACCAGTAGAAGTAGCCGTGCACGGGCACGCCCTCGTCGACCGCGTCGAGGATCGCGCCGAGGTGGCCGCGCAGGAACTCGGCGCGCCCGGCGTCGTGCACCGCGCCGTCGGCCTCGACGACGTCGTCGTACGCGGCGCCGTTCTCGGTGACGAACAGGCGCACGCCCGCGGCATCCGCATATTCGCGGTGCACGCGAACCAGCAGGTCGCGCAGACCGTCGGGCTCGACCTCCCAGTCCATGGCGGTGATCGGCAGGTCCTGAGGGTGCCAGTGCACGTTCTCGGCAGCGGGGAAGGGCGATCGCGTCGTGCGGTCGGTCGGCGCGGCGCCGACCCGGACCTCCGCCGGAGCGTGACCGCTCACGTACTCGCCGTGGTAGTAGTTCACGCCGAGCGTGTCGATGGGCGTCGAGATGATCTCGAGGTCGCCGGGCTTCATGACCGCGTCGAGCCCGAGCGGGCCGAGGTCCTCGACGAGGTCCGCCGAGTACTCGCCTCGGAAGATCGGGTCGAGGAAGAACCGGTTGAACTGGCCGTCGATGCGACGCGCTGCGTCGACGTCGGCGGGGTCCTGGGGGTTCACGGCGTGCACGGGCGCGAGGTTCAGCGTGATGCCGAGCTCGAGCTTCGGGTCGCGCTCGCGCAGCGCCTGCACGGCGAGGCCGTGGGCGAGCATGAGGTGGTGGCCCGCCGCGATGCCGTCGGGCACGCTCTGGCGGCCGGGTGCGTGCGCGCCGCCGGTGTAGCTCAGGAACGACGAGCACCAGGGCTCGTTGAGCGTGGTCCACACGTCGACCCGGTCGCCGAGCGCGTCGTGCACCGAGAGCGCGTAGTCGCGGAAGAGCTCGGCCGTGTCGCGGTTGGCCCAGCCGCCCCTCTCCTCGAGGGCCTGCGGGAGGTCCCAGTGGTAGAGCGTGAGCCACGGCTTGATGCCGGCGCCGAGCAGTTCGTCGACCAGGCGCGAGTAGAAGTCGATGCCCTCGGGGTTGACCGGGCCGCCGTCGGGGCGGATGCGCGCCCACGAGGTCGAGAAGCGGTAGGTCTGCAGTCCGATGCGCTTCATGAGCGCGACGTCGTCGGCGTAGCGGTGGTAGTGGTCGCAGGCGACGTCGCCGTTGTCGGCGTTGATGACGGCACCCGGCACGCGGCTGAAGGCGTCCCAGATGGAGTCCTTGCGGCCGCCCTCGTGGGCTGCGCCCTCGATCTGGTAGGCGGCGGTCGCCGCACCGAACAGGAAGTCGGTGGGGAACGGGCGGTTCGCGGCTGCAGCGAAGTTCACAGCGCTGGTGTCCTTTCGGAGTTCGATGGTCATCCCTTCACGGCTCCCGCCATGATTCCGCTCACGAGCTGCTTGCCCGCGAACACGAAGAGGATGAGCAGGGGGATGGTCGACAGCAGCACGCCGGCGAGCACGATCGAGTAGTCGACGAAGTGGTTCGACTGCAGGAGCGAGAGCGCGACGGGCAGCGTCGGGTCGCTGCGGTCCAGCACGATGAACGGCCAGAAGAAGTTGTTCCACGCGGTGACGAAGGTGAACAGGCCGAGCATCGCCGCGGCGGGGCGGGCTGCCGGCAGGCCGACCGTGAGGAACGTGCGGAACGAGTTGGCGCCGTCGACGCGGGCCGCCTCGAGCAGCTCGTCGGGCACCGACTGCTGGATGTACTGCGTCATCCAGAACACGCCGAACGCCGTCACGAGTGCGGGGATGATGATCGCGCCGATGTTACCGGTCCAGCCGAGGTCCGCGAAGAGGATGTAGAGCGGCACGACGCCGAGCTGCATGGGCACGGCCATGGTCGCGACGACGAAGACGAGCAGCACCTTGCCGCCCTTGAACTTGAGCTTCGCGAACGCCCAGCCCGCGAGCGTCGAGAAGAAGACCACCGACAGGGCGATGAGCGCCGAGCTGTAGATCGAGTTCCAGAGTGCGCGCCAGAAGTTCACGGCGGGGTCGTTGACGACGGTCAGGGCGTTCTCGATGAAGTTGCCGCCGGGCAGCCACGACATGTTCTGGTCGCGGATGGTGCCGGCATCGCCCGATCCGATGAGGAGCGACCAGTAATACGGGAACAGCGCCGAGCCGAGCACGATCGCGAGGGCCGTGTACACGAACCAGCCGGGTCGCGAGCCGCGCACGGGGCGCGAGCGGAGGCGACGCTTCGGGTCGGCCGCGTTCACGGTCACCGAGGCGACGGTGTTCAGGTTCGTGGTGGCCTGGGTCGTGGGTTCCGTGGCGGTCATCGTGCCACCTCCGTGGTCTGTTCGTTCGAATCGGATGCCGCGGCGCCGGCCTCGGCCCTGCCGTCGCGCACGGTGCTGCCGACGCGGTGCTCCAGGTCGTTGCGGGCGGCGATGGCCGCGGCCCGACGGTTGCGGCGACTGAGGCCGTCGCGGGAGCCCTCGTCGCGGACGAGGCGGTTGGTGACCAGCATGTTGATCACGCCGATCGCGAGGATGATGAGGAACAGGATCCAGGCGAGCGCGGCCGCGCGACCGAAGTTCCACTGCCCCCAGCCGATGTCGTAGAGGTAGAGCGAGATCGTCAGCCACTGCGAGTTGGCGCCGCCGGTGCCGAACTGGTCGTACATGCGGGGCTCGTCGAAGATCTGCAGGCCGCCGATGGTCGACGTGATGATCACGAAGATCAGGGTCGGGCGCAGGCTCGGAAGGGTGATCGCGGTGAACTGGCGGAAGCGGTTCGCGCCGTCGATGGCCGCGGCCTCGTAGTAGTCGCGCGGGATGGCCTGCATGGCCGCGAGCAGGATCAGGGTGTTGTAGCCGGTCCAGCGGAAGTTGACCATGGTCGCGATGGCGATGTGGCTCGCGAACGCGTTGCTGTGCCACATGACCGGGGGAAGGCCGATGTTGCCGAGCAGCGTGTTGATGAGGCCGTACTTGTCGCCGAACATGTTGCTGAAGATGAGGGCCACGGCGACGGGGGCCATGACGTAGGGGAGCAGCACGCCCATGCGCCAGAAGGTCTTGGCGCGGATGTTCTGGTCGAGCATGGTCGCGATGAAGACCGCGAGGATCAGTTGGGGCACGCTCGACAGCAGGAAGATGCTGAAGGTGTTGCGGAGGGCGATCCAGAACTTCGGCTGGGTGAGCACGTAGACGTACTGGTCGAAGCCGATGAAGGTGCCGCTGTTGCGCACCAGGTCCCAGTCCATGAAGGAGATGACCGCGGTGTACGCGATGGGGAAGAGCCCGGTGATCACGAAGAGGATGAAGAACGGGGAGATGTAGAGGTAGGGCGAGAGCTTGAGGTCCCAGCGGCTCAGCCGGTGCCCGAAGGCGATGCGGCGGGGGGAGCGCTCGGTGCGTTCGGTGCGGTCGGGCCGTGCCTGCTCGGGGCTCGGGGCGGACGGCGTCGCCGTTTCTGTCGAGGTCACGGTCGTTCCTTCAGTGGTTCCGGTTCGGTGCGAGGGGCGTGGCGGGCCGGGACATGTCCCGACCCGCCACGTGGTGCGTCAGCTCAGGTCAGCCGATCGCCTCGACTTCGGAGACCCACTGGTCCCACGAAGCCTTCTTGTCCTGCGTGCCGTCCTCGACACGGGTCAGCGCCTGCTGCATCGCGTCGTTCACCTGGAAGTAGAACTGGCCCTTGAAGGGGGCGACGGTGACGGCGTTGGCGCGGTCCGTGAGGATCTGGCCGACCGGGGCGTTGTTGAAGTACTCGTTGGTCGAGCCGAGGAGCGTGTCGGAGGTCAGGGCCTCGTTCTGGCTCGGGAAGGTGCCGGCGTTCTCGAACGCCTTGACCTGCTGCTCGGGAGCGGTCAGCCAGTCGGCGAGCTTCTGCGCCTCTTCGACGTTCGCGCCGTTGGCGGGGACGGTCAGGTACGAGCCGCCCCAGTTGCCGCCGCCGTTGGGGAAGGTGTTGGCGATGTCCCAGCCGGTGACGTCCTCGGCGTTGCCCGAGATGACGCCGAGCATCCAGCCCGGGCAGAGCATGGTCGCGAAGGCGCCGTTCGAGAGGCCTGCGAACCAGTCGTCGCTCCACTGGCCGAGGTGGGCCGACTGCGTCGCGCTGGCGTCGAGCACCTGGTTGTAGAGGTCCTCGACCTCGGGGTTCTCGGTCGCGATGATGTCGCCGGAGTCGGGGTCCTCGTATGCGGCCTCGACCTGGTTGATCATGCCCTGGTAGGTGCCGCCGGCCGAGTCGAAGAACGCGGCGCCGGTCGCCTTGGTGTACTGGGCGCCGACCTCGAAGTACTTGGCCCAGTCGCCCTCGAGGAGCTTGGCGACCTCTTCGCGGTCGGTCGGGAGGCCGGCAGCGGCGAACAGGTCGGAGCGGTAGCAGACGCCCTCGGGGCCGATGTCGGTGCCGTAGCCGATGAGGTTGCCGTCGGCGTCGGTCGCGGCGTCGGTCTTCCAGTCGAGCCAGCGGTCCTTCAGGTCGGCGGGGACCGGAGCGAGCAGGTCGGAGTACTGCATGACCTCGGGCAGCCAGTCGACCTCGATGGCCTCGACGTCGGCGAGGCCCTTCTTGCCGAGCTTCTGGAAGTAGTTCGCGCGGGCGTCGTTCGACGTGGCGGCGACGTTCTGGACGACCTTCACGTTCGGGTTCTCGTCCATGTACTCCTGGAGGAGTTCGTCGGTGTAGCCGAAGTCGTTGAAGGTGGCGACCGTCAGCTCGACGGTGCCGCCGTCGCTGCCCGAGTCGGACGAGGGCGCGCAGCCTGCGGCGATGATGGCGATGGATGCTGCGCCTGCGACGGCTGCGATCGCCCTGGTGCGTCGTGAAAGCTTCACGGTCACTCCTTTGTGTGCGTGGGATGGGGTTGCGGAATGGTCACGTGAGGACGCGCCGACCCACTGGGTGAGAGCGCTCTCACGATGCGTCGATGACTCTACGAGAGCGCTCTCACGAATGTCAAGAGAGCGCTCTCATTCCGAGCCTTCGTTATCGAAGCGTGACCTGTGCGTCTCCTGATCGGAGGGTTCGAAGTGGCTCGTCGTAGACTCGTACGGTGTCAGCAGACGAGCGCGAGTACCCCTCAGAAGAGGTCCAGCGGCGTCGGCTGACCGTTGCGGGCGTGCTCAGCCTCGTGCTCGTCGCGATCGCCGTCGTCGTCATCGGCGCCGTCGCCGGGGCCCCGCAGGGGGCGGCATCCGGCGCCGCATCCACCACGAACCCGAACGGCGACGCGACGTCGGCGGGGGCCGATGCCGCCCCGCGCCCCGCCCCGAGCGAGGCCATCGCTCCCGCGGCGGTCGACACGTTCGACAAGACGGCGGGCTCCATCGACGACCCGGCGAGCATCTGGGTGGTCGTCAACAAGCTCCGCCCGCTGAACCCGCAGGACTACGAGCCCGTCGACCTCGTCGATGTCCCGGTCGCCCACACGTGGGAGCCGATGATGCGTCAAGAGGCCTCCGACGCCGCCGCCGCGATGTTCCAGGCGGCGACCGACGAGGCCGACCTGTACCTCGCGTCGAACAGCGCCTTCCGCAGCTACTCGACGCAGGTCGAGCTCTACGGCGACGGCAGCGACCCGACGACCGCCCCGCCGGGGGCGAGCGAGCACCAGACCGGCCTCGCGATCGACATCGGCGCCGAGAACGGCTGCACGTTCGAGTGCCTCGAAGACAGCCCCGAGGGCGAGTGGCTGCGCGCCAACGCCTACCGGTTCGGGTTCCTGCTGCGGTACCCGGCCGACAAGGTCGACGTCACCGGCTACCCGCACGAGGCCTGGCACTACCGCTACATCGGCGTCGACCTCGCGACCGAGATGCACGACACGGGCTTCACCACCCTCGAGGAGTTCTTCGGACTGCCGTCGGTGCCGCTCGACCAGTGACGCCGGGCGCGATCGCGACCTGATCGGGTGTCGGCGGGCGTCGATACGATGACGGCGTGACCGGTCAGACGAACGTGCCTCGATGACCGAGCGGATGCCGCGGGCGGCCGCCGCTGCGCCACGTCGCCCGCGCCGCGGGCTCGCGCTCGGCGTGCTCGTCGCGAACCAGCTGCTCGCGGGCATCGGCGTCGCGACCGGCATGGCGCTCGCGGCGATCCTTGTCGCCGACCTCACGGGGGTCGTGGCCATGGGCGGCCTTGCGCAGTCGTCGAGCGTGCTCGGGGCGGCGATCGTCGCGATCCCGCTGGCCCGGCTCGCGATCCGCGCCGGTCGGCACGTCGCGCTGGCCGTCGGCTACGGGCTCGCCGCCGTGGGTGCACTGCTGGTCGTCGCCGCCGCGGCGAGCGGATGGGCGCCGCTCGTGTTCCTCGGCCTCGCGGCGTTCGGGGCCGGCGCTGCCGCCGGGCTCCAGGCCAGGTTCGCGGCGACCGAGGTCGCGGCGCCCGGGTTCGAGGCGCGGTCGATGTCGGTCGTGCTCTGGGCCACCACGATCGGCTCGGTCGCAGGCCCCCTGCTCTCCGAGTTCGGCAACGAGTTCGGCGAGGGGCTGGGCCTCCCGCAGCTCGTGGGTCCGTTCATCTTCTCGGCGGTCGCGTTCGCGACCTCGACGCTCCTGGTGGCCACGCTGCTTCGCATGCCCCGTGCCGGCGTGCTCGAGACCGACACGGTGCAGACGGGGAGTGGGGCGGTCTCGAACGACACGACCGAGGGCGAGGCGAGCCGCCTCGACGATCCGGCAGTTGGTGCCGCGGATGCCCCGATCGGCTCGTTCTCCGCGCTGCGCGAGGCCGCCAGGTCGCCGCGCTCCCTCTTCGCGATCCTCGCGATCGTCTGCTCGCACACCGTCATGGTCGGCGTCATGGTCATGACGCCCATCCACATGACCCAGCACGGCCTGTCGCTGAGCCTCGTCGGCCTCGTGCTCAGCATCCACATCCTCGGCATGTACGGTGCGAGCCCGCTCATGGGGTGGCTCGTCGACCGGGTCGGCTCGGTGCGGGTCGTGCTGCTCGGCGCGGCGATCCTGGTCTCGGCGGCCGTGATCGGCATCCTCGCGCCCGGTGACGACGTGCTGCTCGTGCCGCTCGCACTCGGCCTGCTCGGCCTCGGCTGGTCGGCGGGCATGATCGGCGGGTCGACGCTGCTCACCACCTCGGTCGACTCCCGGTTGCGCGTTCCGCTCCAAGGGGCGACGGATGCTGCGATGAACGTCGCGGCCGCGGCATCCGCAGCCCTTTCCGGGCTGGTGCTCGGCGCTTTCGGATTCGCGGGTGTGAACATGGTGGCATTGCTCGTACTGGTGCCGCTCGCGGTCGTCGGGCTGCGCCTGGCGCTGTCGAGCCGCGCCGTTTCTGCGTGAGCGCGCTCTCATAGGTCTCCCAGCGTTCGAGAGGGATCCTCACAATTTGGCGTGTTGGGCTGGAAGTCCCCCTTAACGCCGACACGAAACTCTCCGGTTTGCTGAATCCCTCCGATCTTCCCGTCCTCCGCCGCGCCACGTTCCAAGCCCCCACCGCGGCGCCCGAACCGAAGGACGCTCCCTCGTCCAAGCTGCGCGCGCGCCGTCGGGGCCGCTCCGCAGCGGCGTCGACCGACGTCGAGACGGTTGTCGAGCCGGTCGTCGAGCCGGTCGTCGCGACCGCGATCGATGCCGACTCCGTGATCGTTGCCGACTCCGTGATGGTTGCCGACTCCGTGATGGTCGCCGACTCCGCGATCGTGGCCACGCCCGCGGTCGACGCGATCGATGCCGAGGCCTCGGTCGCGACCGACGACACCGCGACGATCGTCGAGACCGACGCCACGGGCCTCGTCGAGACCGACATCACCCTGACGGCCCTCGAGACCGACGACCGGGCCCTGCCCGAGACGGACGGCACCGCGACGACCGGTGCGACCGATACCGCGTCGGCAGGCGTCGACGCCGCGAGGCCCTCGATCACGGCACCCGCCCAGCCGAGGCACCGCGCCGAGCGCGTCCGCAACCGCCGAGGCACGAAGGCGCCGGCGAAGGGCTCCGCGTTCAAACGGTCGGCCGCTCTCGGCTCGGCCGCCGCGTTCATGGGGCTCAGCGCGTTCGGCGCGCTGCTTCCCGCCGAGGCCGAGCCCTCGACCACCGCGACGGACTCCGCCGTGCACGACGTGGTCGACACCCACCCCGACGCGGGCGCAGGCCCCGGCGCCTCGGCCGGAGACTCGCTCACCGTCGCCGAGCCCGACCTCTCGCCGAAGATCACGAGCGCGCTCTCGACCGCGAGTGCGCCGTTCACGGGTGGCGCCGAGGTCACGCTGACCGGCCACTCCCTCGACGAGGCCACGTCGGTGACCGTCGGGTCGACGCCAGCGACGATCGTCGCCGCCGAGGACACGAAGCTCACCTTCCAGGTGCCCGCCGTCGCCGAGGCCGACCAGGGTGCGGCCATGCCGATCACCGTCGCCGACGCCGAGGGCACGCCGATCGAGGCCGTGACCACCGACGCGCCGATCTCGCAGACCGCGTCGCTCCTGACGCAGCTCGCGCCTGCGGCGCTCGAGGCCGAGGCGACCGTCGACAAGCCGATCGACCTCACGTTCACGTACACGAGCGACCCCGGCATCGACGCCCAGCTGAACTACGTGCTCGCGCACTGGAACAACTACAACACCGCGCAGTACCCCGTGCTCGACGGCGTCGACTGCGCCAACTTCGCGAGCCAGTCGCTCGCGGCGCGCGGCTTCGCCATGGACGGCGGCTGGTACTACGACGGCTCGACCGGCGCCATGTCGCCGAGCTGGGCGAGCTCGACCGCGCTCCGCGACTACCTGCTGACGCAGACCGCGCGCGCGACCTACCTCGACGACTCGCAGCGCGGCCTGGTCAAGGTCGGCGACATCGCCCAGTTCGACTGGGACGGCTCGGGCGACCGCGACCACACGGCCGTCGTCACGCGGGTCGAGCACAGCGACGCCGGCACGAAGATCTGGGTCGGCGGCCACACGAAGGACGCCGACTACTGGGACGTCGACGAGGCGCTCGCCTCGGGCGGCGGGTACGTCACGTACTTCTCGATCCACTGATCGGACCGATCCGCTGATCCGGATGCCGCGCCACGCGCAGAACGCCCGGTCGAGCCTCGCTCGACCGGGCGTTCGCCGTTGAGGCGGGCGTTCAGCCGAGCGCCGAGTCGACGACCCGCTTGGCCTCCTCCTGCACCTGCGCGAGGTGCTCGGCGCCGAGGAACGACTCGGCGTAGATCTTGTAGACGTCTTCGGTGCCGCTCGGGCGTGCCGCGAACCAGGCGTCGGCCGTCTCGACCTTGACGCCGCCGATCGCGGCGTCGTTGCCCGGCGCGTGCGAGAGCTTCGCGGTGATCGGTTGCCCCGCGAGTTCGGTCGCTGCGATGGCGTCGCCGGTGAGCTTGCCGAGCGCGGCCTTCTGCGCGGGCGTGGCCGCGGCGTCCTTGCGCTCGTAGGCCGGATCGCCGAAGCGCTCGACCAGCTCGGCATACAGCGCCGACGGCGACTTGCCGGTGACCGCGCGGATCTCGGAGGCGAGTAGGCAGAGCAGGATGCCGTCCTTGTCGGTGGTCCAGACCGTGCCGTCGAATCGCAGGAACGAGGCGCCCGCGCTCTCTTCGCCGCCGAAGCCGACCGAGCCGTCGACGAGGCCGGGCACGAACCACTTGAACCCGACCGGCACCTCCCACAGCCTGCGCTCGAGGGCCGCCGCGACCCGGTCGATCATCGAGCTCGACACGAGCGTCTTGCCGATCGCGGCATCCGCCCGCCATTGGGGCCGGTGCGCGAAGAGGTACTCGATCGCGACCGCGAGGTAGTGGTTGGGGTTCATCAGTCCGCCGTCTGGCGTGACGATGCCGTGTCGGTCGGCGTCGGCGTCGTTGCCCGTGAGGATGTCGAAGGCGCTGCCGTGCTCGAGCACCGAGGCCATGGCGCTCGGCGACGACGGGTCCATGCGGATCTTGCCGTCCCAGTCGAGCGTCATGAACGACCAGGTCGGGTCGACGCGTTCGTTCACGACCGTGAGGTCGAGCCCGTACGTGTCGCGGATCGCGGCCCAGTAGTTGACCGAGGCCCCGCCGAGCGGGTCGGCGCCGATCCGGATGCCGCTGCGCTTGATCGCGTCGATGTCGATGATGTTCGCGAGGTCTGCGACGTAGGCGGTGCGGAAGTCGTAGGTCTCGACGGCGCTCGGCTCGGCCTGCTTGACGTCGCGCAGCCCGTCGGCGATGAGCTCGTTGGCGCGATTCGCGATCCAGCTCGTGGCGTCGGAATCGGCGGGGCCGCCGTGCGGCGGGTTGTACTTGAAGCCGCCGTCCTGCGGCGGGTTGTGGCTCGGCGTGATGACGATGCCGTCGGCTTCGCCCTCTGCCCGCTTGGCCGGGTCGTTGTTCCACGTGAGGATCGCGTGCGAGAGCGCGGGCGTCGGCACGTAGTCGTCGTACTGGTCGACGAGCACGCGCACGCCGTTCGCGACGAGCACGTCGAGCGCCGTGGTCTGGGCGGGGGCGCTGAGCGCGTGCGTGTCGGAGCCGATGAACAGGGGTCCCGTGATGCCCTGCGTGGCGCGGTACTCGACGATCGCCTGCGTGATCGCGAGGATGTGGTGCTCGTTGAAGCCCGTGTTGAACGACGAGCCCCGGTGGCCCGAGGTGCCGAACGCGACGCGCTGCTCGGGCACCGAGACATCCGGTGTCAGCTCGTAATACGCCCTGATGAGGGCTTCGACGTCGATGAGGTCGGACTCGGTGGCCGGGGTTCCCGCGCGTGCGTGCATGCGACCAGTCTGGCGCGAGTGACCGCCCGCCGCATCCCCGCCGGGTCGTCGGGTCGCGGCACCTCAGACGAGCGCGTGCAGGGCCGTCGCGACCGAGTAGATCGCGAGGCCGGCGAGCGCGCCCACGACGGTGCCGTTGATGCGGATGAACTGCAGGTCGCGCCCGACCTGGATCTCGAGCTTGCGGGTGGTCTCGGCCGGGTCCCACCGCTCGACCGTCTCGGTGATGACGCCCGCGATCTCGTGCCGGTACGTGCGCACGACGTAGGCCGCGGCATCCGTCACCCAGGTGTCGACCTTCGCCGCGAGCGCCTCGTCGGCCACGAGCCGGGATCCCACCTCGGCGATCGCCGAGGCGAGGCTCTGCCGCAGCTCGCTCGAGGGGTCGGCGAGCGATTCGTCGAGCGCGGCCTTCACGGCGGTCCAGGCCTCGCCGGCGAACTCCCGCACGCGGGGGCTCTCGAGCAGGTCCAGCTTGATGCCCTCGACGCGTGCGATCGTCGCGGGGTCGTGCTGCAGCGCATCGGCGAGGTCGGCGAGGTAGCGGTCGATCGCCTCGCGGAGCGGATGCCGCGGGTCGGCGCGCACGGCACGCACGAACCCGAGCACCTCGCGAGCCGCGCGGTCGTCGACGAGCCGGTCGACGAACCCGGGCATCCAGCGGGGCAGGCGGTCGGAGACCATGCTGCCGAACGCCTCGGGATGGGCGACGAGCCAGTCCTCGGCCTTGACGAGCAGGGCGTCGACCGCGGCCCGCTGCTGGTCCGCCGCCACGAGCCGCGCCCCGACCCGGCCGATCGAGGGCGACCACTCGGGCTCGAAGAGGTGCTTGCGGGCGAGCCGTTCGATCACGTCGGCGACGTCGTCGTCGCCGAGCAGTTCGAGCACGCCGCGTGCGGCGACGGTGGCCTCGGCGGTGAGCCGTTCGGCGTTCGCCGGCATCGCGAGCCACCCGCCCAGGCGGCGCGAGATGCCGATCGAGCGGAGCTTGCCGAGCACGACGTCGTCCGAGAGGAACTCGTCCTCCACGAAGGCTCCGAGCGTCGCGCCGATCTCGTCCTTGCGCGTCGGGATGATCGCGGTGTGGGGGATCGGCAGCCCGAGCGGCCGGCGGAACAGCGCCGTCACCGCGAACCAGTCGGCGATCGCGCCGACCATCGCGCCCTCGGCGGCGGCGCGTACGTAGCCCATCCAGGGGATCTCGTCCTGCAGTGCGAACGCGACGGCGAACACGATCGCGGCGACGACGAGCAGCGAGGTCGCGAGCCGCTTCATGCGCCGCAGCGCAGCCAGCCGTTCGGCCTCGGTCGGAACGGGCGGCCGGGTGGGGCGTTCGACGGTCGTGGTCATCGCGATCTCCTCACGATTCGCGTTGCGGACGGTTCCGACGCTAGCCCCTCGACCTGCGACCGCTGGCTAGGCTTGCTCCATGACGGATGCCGCACCTGCACGCCCGGAGGACACCTACTCCTACCTGGGGCCGGCGGGCACGTTCACCGAGGCCGCACTGAAGCAGGTGCCCGAGGCGGCAGGCAAGACGTGGCGCTCGGTCAACAACGTGGGCGAAGCACTGGCGGATGTCACGAGCGGCCGCTCGATCGCCGCCGTCATCGCGATCGAGAACTCGATCGAGGGCGGGGTCTCGGCCACGCAGGACGCGCTCGCGACGGTGCCGGGCCTGCGCATCGTCGGCGAGTACCTGGTGCCCGTGAACTTCGTGCTCGTCGCACGCCACGGCACGACGCTCGACGACGTGCGCACCGTCAACGCGCACCCGGTCGCCTACGCCCAGTCGCGCGGATGGCTCGAACGGCACCTGCCAGAGCACGGCCACATCCCCGCCTCGAGCAACGTGCAGTCCGCGGCATCCCTCTTCGACGCCGACAACACGGCCGACGCCGCGGTCGCCCCGCCCGGCATCACCGACCACCACGACGTGACCGTGCTCGCCCGCGACATCGGCGACAACCCGAACGCGGTGACGCGGTTCGTGCTGGTCTCGCGGTCGCGCGTGCTGCCCGAGCCCACGGGCGCCGACAAGACGAGCCTCATCGTCGAACTGCCGAGCGACGAACCCGGCGCGCTGCTCGCGATGCTCGAGCAGTTCTCGACGCGAGGCGTGAACCTCTCGCTGCTCGAGTCCCGCCCCATCGGCGACGCCCTCGGGCGCTACCGCTTCGTGGTCGACCTCGATGGGCATGTGGCCGACGAGCGCGTCGCCGACGCCCTGCTCGGCCTCCGGCGCACGAGCCCGAACGTGATCTTCCTCGGCTCGTATCCCCGCGCCGACCAGCGCGAGATCGAGTACCACGCGAAGTACGATGACGAGATCTTCATCGAGGCGCGCGACTGGCTGCGCGGCCTGCTGAGCGGCGAGCCCGACTGACGGGCGAGCGCGAGCATCCGGCACGCAGGCACTGAGACCGAAGGAAACGCGATGAGCGACGAGGCTGCGCGGGGCATCGACCCGAGGTTCGATCCCAGATTCCAACGCGGGTATGTTCCGGATGTCGCGGCGGACCGCCGCGCGTCCACGCGTCGTGAGCCGACGGCCCCGCCCAGCACGGTGGAGACCGAGCTGTACGGGCCCCGCCAGGTCGGCGCCGTTGCCGAGCGACCTGCGTCGCACCGCGAGGAGGCTGCCGTCCTCGAGGCCGACCGGGCCACCGAGCCCGACCATGCCGCTGCCCTGCTGGCGTACTTCGCTCCGGAGGCGCAGGCGGAGGCGGGCCACGCCCCCCGTCCCGTGCCCGACGACGAGGCGATGTTCGCGCCACGTTCCGACGCGCGCTCCGCACCGCAGCAAGCCCGCATCGGCCCTCCACCGAGCGCCATCGGCGAGCATGCCGATCCCGGCATGCATTCCGAGCGTGGTGACGCCCGCTTCGTCGTCGAACCCGAGCCCGAAAGCGAGTCGCCGTTCGTGCGGCATCCGTCACTGCGGTACTGGGTTGCGCTCGTCGCGAGCATCGGGTTCGTGCTGACGGGTGCGGTTCTCTACTGGAATATCAACCTCATGCAGATGAGCGGGATGATGACGTTGTCGAGCGAGGAGCAGGCGCTGCAGAGCGCGGTCTACTCGTTGAGCAGCGGGTTCATGCAGGCAGGGGTCGTCGGCGTCGTCCTCGTCGTCGGACTTTGGGCCGTGCAGACGGGACGCGGGCGATCGTGACCCGTCGGTCGGCATTCCGGAATCCCGCGGTGATCGCGCTCATCGCGCTGCTCGTCGGATCCGTCCTGTTGCTGCAGTGGGTCTCGCGCGCACAGGCCGACGGGTACCAGGCGATCAGCTCGTTCCAGCAGAGCGTCACCGTCGGGGAGCAGACCGCGGTGCAGGTCGAGGTGAACGCGATGTACGCGTGGATCAATGCCGCGGGCATGGCCGCGACGGTCCTCGGCGGGTTCGCCGCCGCATCCGCCCTGGCCCTCGTGTTCGCGTGGTGCTTCTGGCCGCGTGCTGCGAAGGCCGCAGGTCAGTCGAGCGACGGCACGCGGATGATGAGCGCGGCGGGATCGACCGTGAACCGCGCCGACACGACGGTGCCGAACTCGTCGCCGTCGATCTCGAACTCCTCGGCTCCCTCGCCGATCTCGATGTCGACCGAGCGCCCGCGCGAGTAGACGATCTCGCGGCGACGGCTGCCGCCGGTGAGGTCCATGATCTGCCGGCCGATGGCGGACTTGCGCAGCACCGGGTTCTCCCATGTGACCTTGCGCCAGATGAAGAGCCACTCGAGGAAGTTGCGCGGCTGCAGCACGGCCATGTCGAGGCGTCCGTCGTCGAGCTGGGCGTCGGGGATCAGCTCGATGTTGCCCGGCAGGTAGCCGAGGTTCGCCACGAGGATGGTCGAGACCTTCGACCGGTGCAAGCGGCCGGCATCCGTGCGGTAGTAGGCCCGATACGGCTTCGAGGCGGGCAGCGCGCGGAGCCCGGCGTCGACGTAGGCGAGCCAGCCCACACGCTTCTTCAGGTCGGGGTTCGTGCTCGAGATCATGGTGGCGTCGATGCCGATGCCGGCCATGACCAGCGACGTGTGGGTCTCGGTGTCGCCGTTCGGGCGGGTGATGTCGGCGACGACCACGTCGACCGCGCGGTCGAGGCCGGAGAATGCGAGCACGACGGCGTCGCGCATGTCGTTGACGGGGATGTCGACGTTCCGGGCGAACAGGTTGCCGGTGCCGATCGGCACGATGCCCATGGGCAGGCCGCTGTCGCGGAGCCCGGCGGCGACCGAGCGAACCGTGCCGTCGCCGCCCGCTGCGATGACGAGGTCGACCTTCGACTCGCGCGCCTCGTGGGCCATGCCCTTGCCCGGGTCGTCGACCGTCGTCTCGATCCACAGGGGCTCGGCGAAGCCCTGGAGCGCGGCGACCTCGGTGATCGCCTTGCGCAGGTTCTCGACGCCCTGCTTGCTCGGGTTGAAGATCACCGCGACGCGCGGCTGATCGCCTGCGGTCTCCGCCGCCTGCTGCTTGCCGCCCCGCACCACGGAGCAAACATATTCCATTCGGATGCCGCGGCTAGACTGGCACGCGTGATCGACCCCGTGCTGCTCCGCGAGAACCCCGACCTGATCAAGCATTCGCAGGAACTCCGCGGCGAGTCTCCCGACCTCGTCGACGACGCCGTGGCCGCAGACGCCGCACGTCGTCACGCCATCACGGCCTTCGAGGCGTTGCGCGCCGAGCAGAACGCGTTCGGCAAGCGGGTCGCGCAGGCCCCGAAAGACGAGAAGGCCGCACTCGTGGCGCAGGCGCAGGAGCTCGCGGCGAAGGTCAAGCAGGCCAACGCCGACGTCGCCGTCGCCGAAGACGCCTTCACCGAGGCCGTCCGCCGCATCGGCAACGTCGTGATCGACGGCGTGCCCGCGGGCGGCGAAGACGACTTCCTGCTGATCAAGACGGTCGGCGAGGTGCCGACGTTCGACTTCGAGCCACGCGACCACCTCGAGATCGGCGAGCTGCTCGACGCGATCGACATGCAGCGCGGCGCGAAGGTCTCGGGCGCCCGCTTCCACTACCTCAAGGGCATCGGCGCCCGTCTCGAGCTCGCGATCATGACCATGGGACTCGACCGGGCCCTGGCCGCGGGCTTCACCCCGCTCATCACGCCGACGCTCGTACGCCCTGAGATCATGCAGGGCACCGGGTTCCTCGGCGCGCACGCCGACGAGATCTACCACCTGCCGGCCGACGACCTCTACCTGACCGGCACGAGCGAGGTGGCGCTCGCGGGCTACCACGCCGACGAGATCATCGACGTGTCGAACGGCCCGATCCGCTACGCCGGCTGGTCGACCTGCTACCGCCGCGAGGCGGGCTCGGGCGGCAAGGACACCCGCGGCATCATCCGCGTGCACCAGTTCAACAAGCTCGAGATGTTCAGCTACGTCGACCCGGCCGATGCCGAGGCCGAGCATGCCCGCCTGCTCGCGTGGCAGGAGGGCATGCTGCAGGACCTGGGGCTCACGTACCGCGTCATCGACACCGCCGCGGGCGACCTGGGTTCGAGCGCTGCCCGCAAGTACGACGTCGAGGCGTGGGTGCCCACGCAGGGCGCGTACCGCGAGCTCACGTCGACCTCGAACTGCACCACGTACCAGGCGCGGCGCCTCGACATCCGTCACCGCACCGAATCGGGCAGGACGGCGCCCGTCGCCACCCTCAACGGCACGCTCGCCACCACGCGCTGGATCGTCGCGATCCTCGAGACGCACCAGCAGGCCGACGGGTCGGTGCGCGTGCCCGAGGCGTTGCGGGGCTACCTCGGCGGCCTCGAGGTGCTCGAGCCCGTCACGCGATGAGCGAGCGGATGCCGCGGGCCGACCTCCGGGCACCGGATCACGCCGACGCGCCCATCCGCCCGACTGAAGACCCGTGGTTCGTCGCGCTCGACGTCGACGGCACGATCATGCACGAAGACGAGACCATCGATCCCGCGGTGGCTTCGGCCGTGGCATCCGCCCGGGATCGCGGGCACGACGTCACGATCGCGACCGGCCGCTCGTGGGCCGGCACGTCGACCGTGCTCGACGCGCTCGGCCTCCGCCCCGAGTACGTGGTCTGCGCGAACGGCGCCGTGACGATGAAGCTCGACGACGCGGCGTCCGACAAGGCGGCGTCCGACAGGGCTGCGTCCGACAGGTACGTGCGATCGCACGTCGAGACGTTCGACCCGACGAAGGCGCTCGAGCGCATCCGGTCGTTCCTGCCGGAGGGGCGGTTCATGGTCGAGCTGCCCGACGGCGAGCGGCTCTACACGGCGGGAATGGACACCTGGAATCTCGACTCGGCCCGCCAGGTCGAGTTCGAGGGCCTGTTCGTGCCGAGTGCGACGCGAGTTGTCGTGGTCTCGCCCGAACACGAGACGCAGGAGTTCATGGACCTCGTCGCGGGCATGGGCCTGCACCAGGTCAGCTACGCGATCGGCTGGACCGCCTGGCTCGACATCGCGCCCGACGGCGTCAGCAAGGCGACCGCGCTCGAGCGCGTGCGCGGCTGGCAGGGGCACGAGCTGAACCGCGTCATCGCCGTCGGCGACGGCCGCAACGACATCGAGATGTTCACCTGGGCCGGCGCCGCCGGTCGCGCGGTCGCCATGGGCCAGTCGCCCGACGAGGTCAAGGCGGCCGCGACCGAGGTCACCGGCGGCATCGACGAGGCCGGGCTCGCCGAGGTGCTCGACACGCTGCCCTAGCAGGCGTCCCGCCTCCCGTGCCGGGCCCGGCCCACCCGGTTACACTCGGCATTCTGGGGGGAGTGCCGTCGTGAGCGATGATCGCGGAGGGAAGTCCGGACCGGCCGACGAGGTCGAGCCCGAGTCCATGGCGCCTGCCGACGGGGTGCCGGCGCCCGGACCGACGGCACCGGAACCGCCGCGTCACGGGCGCATGCCCCGCCGCAACGGCTGGATCTCCGCAGCGAAGCTCGCGGCATCCGTCGTCGCCGTCGTCGCGATCAGCGGCATCGCGGTCGCCGCATTCGCCGCCGTCGACCTCGTCACCACCGCCGTGTCCGCGCCGACGCTGACCCTCGCGAACGAGGAGATCCTCGAAGGCGTGCCCGACATCGGCGCCATGGACGGCGGCCTGAACTTCCTGCTCGTGGGCAGTGACAAGCGTCCGGCCGACGGCGCCTTCGGCGACCCCGAAGAGGAGTCCGCGGTCCTCAACGACGTCACGATGCTCGTGCACATCTCGCAGGACCACTCGCACGTCGAGGTCGTGAGCTTTCCGAGGGACATGCTCGTCGAGGTGCCGGAGTGCCCGGACCCGGCCGACCCGAACGGCGAACCGCTCTCGGCCCTGTCGGCGGTGAAGATCAACACCGTGCTCTCGTACGGCGGCTTCAACTGCGTGGCCGCGACCGTCGGGCAGCTCACCGGCGTGACGATCCCTGTCGGCGGCATCGTCGAGTTCTACGGCGTCGCGGCGCTCGCCGAGGCGGTGGGCGGCGTCGACGTGTGCGTCGCGGAGCAGATCGACGACGACTACACCGGCATCCACCTCGCGGCCGGCATGCAGTCGCTCACCGGGATGCAGGCGCTGCAGTTCCTCCGCACCAGGCACGGCGTCGGCGACGGCAGCGACCTCGGGCGCATCTCGAACCAGCAGGTGTTCATGTCCGCCCTCATGCGCAAGCTCCAGGCCGACGGCACGCTGGGCGACCCCGTGAAGCTCTACTCGATGGCGAAGGCGATCCTCGCGAACATGAGCCTCTCGAGTGCGATGCAGAACCCGACCGTGCTCGTCTCGATCGCCCGCGCCGTGCAGGACATCGACCTGTCGAAGGTGGCGTTCGTGCAGTACCCGACCGCCTATACCTTCGACCAGAGCGCCGTCGAGCCCACCGAATCCGCCGGCCTCGTCAACGCGGCGCTGCAGGCCGACCAGCCGATCGTGCTCGACCCGGCCGCCACGACCGACGCCGAGTTCGGCACCGGAGCCGACCCCACGACCGCCGCCCCGCCAGCTCCCGAGGATGGCACCGACGAGGGCACCGACGAGACCGGCGAAGCCGGCGAGACGCCTCCGCCGACCGGCGCCCTCCCCACCGACGTCACGGGGCAGACCGCCGCCGAGGTTCGCTGCTCGACCGCGAACGAAGGGTGATTCCCGGTTCCGCATCAGGACGTTCACAGGGTGTGCTGGAAATGTTGTCGGGATACGAGTCGGCTAGAATCGTGGCCTGTCCGTCCCGAGAGCGTTCCGACGAACCCGGGTGCGGCATGGAGGGCTGTCCGAGCGGCCGATGGAGCTGGTCTTGAAAACCAGTGGGCAGAAATGTCTCGTGGGTTCGAATCCCACGCCCTCCGCACTCGTGTCGTACCGTCCCCCAGCCGACCCGAACCGCTTGACCGAGCGACCGACCACCGAGAGAGGTGACCGTGACCGACGATCGCCAGCACAGCTCCCGCAACGCCGCCAAGAACCCCTCCTTTGCACGCCACGGGCGTCTGAAGCGCCACAGCCTGTTGCGTTCGATCGGAAAGGTCGTCGCGTCCGTCGCGGCGGTCGCGCTCGTCTCCGGATCGGCCGTGGCAGCCTACGCCGCGTGGGATCTCGCGAGCACCGCCCAACCCACCGTGACCCTCGGCAACGAGGACGTGCTCGAGGGCGTGCCAGACGTCGGAGCGATGGAAGGCGGCATCAACCTCCTGGTGGTCGGCAGCGACAGCCGTCAGGGGCAGGGCGAGGCGTTCGGCGACCCGACTGAAGAGACGGCCGTGCTGAACGACGTCACGATGCTGCTGCACATCTCCGAAGACCACACGAACGCATCGGTCGTGAGCTTCCCCCGCGACATGCTCGTCGACATCCCCGCGTGCACCGACCCTGAAGACCCGAACGGCGATCCGCTGTACGAGCAGTCCGGCGTCAAGATCAACACGGTGCTCTCGTACGGCGGCCTCGGCTGCGTCGTGAAGACCGTCGAGAGCCTCGTCGGCGTGACCATCCCGTTCGCCGGCATCGTGCAGTTCATGGGCGTCGCAGGGCTGTCCGAGGCGGTCGGCGGCGTCGAGGTCTGCGTCGCGGATCCTATCGAAGACGAGTACACCGGCACGTTCCTCGATGCCGGCATGCACACGCTCTCCGGCGTCGCAGCGCTGCAGTTCCTCCGCACGCGTCACGGCGTCGGCGACGGCAGCGACCTGGCCCGCATCTCGAACCAGCAGGTGTTCCTCTCGTCGCTCGCGCGCACGCTGCAGTCCAACGGCACCCTCACCGATCCCGCGAAGCTCTACGGCATCGCCAAGGCCGCCCTCGCGAACATGCAGCTGTCCGACAGCCTCATGGACCCGACGCGCATGATCTCGATCGCCAAGGCCCTCAAGGACACCGATCTGGCCAAGATCGCCTTCATCCAGTACCCGACCGCGTACGTCGAGGGCGGGGGCGCCGTCGCGCCGACCGATTCCGCCGAGTACGTCAACACCGCGCTGCAGAACGACATGCCGGTGACGTTCGACGCGGCCGCTCAGGAGTCGGCCTTCGCGTCGGCGGGCGATCCCAGTGCGATCCCAGCCGATCCCGCAGACACGACGGAGCCCGCTCCCGACGATGCCGCCACCGAAGAGGTGCCCGCCGACGACACCGCGGTCGAAGCACCGGCGGATCCGGCCGTTCCCGCTTCGACCGAAGCGCTGCCGAGCGACGTCTCGGGTCAGACCGCTGCCGAGACGCGCTGCTCGTCGGGCCGCACGCTCGACGACCAGTAGGCCTTCGACGCTCCTCGCCGCAGGCGGACGCGCGTGATTCCGTGAGCGGTCAGGGCCGCGGGCGCCGCCGAATCGTGTTTCGCGGCGTCCGCGGGTTATGATGGCAGTCGCGTTCGCGAAAGCGTCCGCGAGGAGACGTCGCATAGTCCGGCCGAGTGCACCACCCTGCTAAGGTGGAGTCCCCGTAAGGGGACCAGGGGTTCAAATCCCCTCGTCTCCGCACCTGAACGAAACCCCTCCTCGTGAGGGGTTTCGTCGACTCAGGGATAGCCCGGGTGGCAGCTTGCAGCCGGGGCCCCTAGGCTCTTGGGGTTACACAATCCGTTGGGAGCCCTGCCACCATGCAGAAGAAGATCATCACCACCACCGCGCTGCTCTTCGCCGGCGCACTGCTGTTCACCGGTTGCGCCACGAGCACGACCGACGGCGCATCCGGCGACGACAACTGCGAGGTCGTCCGGGTCGCCGTGCGCGACATCTCGAACGGCGCGCAGAACGCCATCGCGACCGCGGCCGACCAGTCGCTGACCGAGACGCTCGAGGGCTACTCGAAGCGCCTCGACGAGCTCGCCGCCGACAACGCCGACAACGCCGACCTCACGAAGGCGATCGAGGGCGTGCAGGAGAAGGTCGTCGCCGCCGAGGACTACGCCGCCACGCTGCCGGCTGAGGCCACCGAGGACTTCACCCCCGACGCCGACGCGCAGGCGACGGCATCCGGCGACATCCAGGCCGCAGCCGTCACCGTCACCGAGGTCTGCAAGTAGGACCCCGCACCACCGCACGACGCGAGCGCGCGGCATCCGATCGACGGATGTCGCGCGCTTCGCGCATTCCGGGGCGGCCGGCTCAGCCGAGCGGGAGGGGCTTGCGCGTGACCGGTGCCAGCCATCGCACCACGAGCACTGCCGTGATCGCGCCAGCGGCCATGATCGCCGCGAGCACGACGATCTGGAACCGCCCCGCCTCGAGCGGCGAGACCCCGCCGAAGATGGCGCCGACGAACGCGCCGGGCAAGGTGACGAGCCCGGTCGTCTTCGTCTGGTCGGTCGCGGGGATGAGCGCGTTCGAGATCGCGTTGCGCACGATGTCGACGGTCGACTGGCGGGGTGTCGCGCCGAGCGACATCCACGCCTCGACCTCGTCCCACCGATCGATCGTGCCCTCGGTGAAGCGTCGCCCCGCGAGCGTCGCGATGGTCATCGCGTTGCCGATCACGATGCCGCCCATCGCGAGCACGTAGCGGGCCGAGAACTCGATCGCTCCCGTCGCGAAGACGATGGTCAGCGTCACGACGATGCCGATCGCCATGCCGCCCGCGACCATCGTCGCGTGCGCGGCCGACCACCCGATGCGCCGGGTCGCGGTTGCGGCGGCCACTCCGAACATGACCACGAGGGCGGCGCCGACCCAGAGCGGATCGGAGATCACGCCCGTGAGCACCACGCTGATCACCGCGAGCTGAGCTGTACCGCGCAGGATCGCGAGCGCGGGCGCCCACCGGTGCGGCACGTGCGCGACGGCGAGCACGAGCGTCGTGAGCGCGATGAGCGCCAGCACGCCGACCAGCGTCGGAAGGAGCTCGCCCGGCCACGTCATGGGCCGAGCCTAGTGACGACGCACGACGCCCAGTTGAGCGCCGCCGTGGGTCGTCCGCCTTTTGGAGTCGAAGCGCCGACCCGCGGCTACTCCTCCGCGGTCGCCTCGTCGCCTGTCGACATCTCTGCTGGGTCTGCGGTATCCGGCGTCGACACCGGTGGAGGAGCCACCGGCGGACGTTCACCGCTCGTCGTGCCCCATGGTCGCGCGTCAGGTTCCGCGGTGGGGAGCGACCCGGTCGCGGCCCTGTCGGAGGCGATGGGTGCCTCAGGGGGAACGAGGGTCGCCGGCGGCGTCGAGGTCGTGGCAGGGCGCGGATCTCCGATGGGTGTCCCGGTGTTCGGGGCCGCCGGTGCAGCCCGAGACACCTTGGGTGTCGCGGTGGATGTCTTGCTGACGGTCACGTACCCGGCTGCGGTCCCCGTCACCCGGACCGTGATCGCCTTGCCGGCCAGTCCGTCGGTCAGCATGATCGTGGCAGCGGTCGCTCCGGCGATGGCGGTGCCGTCCGCGTACCACTGGTAGGTGAACGAGGTTCCATGGGTCCACCCTCCGGGTTTCGCGGTCAGGAGCGAGCCGGTCGCCGCTGTGCCGGTGATCGTGGGCGTGCCGGCCGTCGTGGCCTTCAGCCCGGGCGCCGAGGACCTGGCTGTGGTCGGGTATCCGCTGAGCGCGCCGGTGACGCGGACGGTGACCTGTCGGCCGGTCTGCGTACGCCTGAGCTTGAGCGTGGCGGCAGTCGCACCGGGGATCGCGGTGCCGGATGCGTACCACTGGTACGCGAGCGTCGCGCCCGCGGTCCAGGTTCCTGGATCCGCCGTGAGCGTCGAGCCGACCGAGGCCGTGCCGGCGATCGTGGGGACCGGGGCGAGGAACACCTTCGATGTGGCAGCAGAGGTCTTGGTGATGGTCTCGTACCCGGCTGCGGTCCCCGTCACCCGGACCGTGATCGCCTTGCCGGCAACCTCGTCGGTCAGGCTGATCGTGGCAGCAGTCGCCCCCGCGATGGCGGTGCCGTCCGCGTCCCACTGATAGGTGAACGAGGTTCCGGAGGTCCACCCTCCGGGTTTCGCCGTCAGGATCGAGCCGGTCGCGGCGGTTCCCGAGATCGTGGGCGTCCCGACCGTCGGCGTTCCGGGGGCGACCATTGCGGTCGCGGCCGATTCGCTGGTGCCGGGTCCGTACCCCGATGCCGTGACCGACACCCTCACCGAGACGCGGGTGCCGAGTTGCGCCGCGCCGAGGGTGAACGCAGCCTGCGTGGCGCCGTCGATCGGGACACCGTCGGCGAGCCATGCATAGGCGAACGCGGCGCCGGGCGTGCTCGAGGCCGCGTGCGCCGTCATCGTCTTCCCGACCGCCGCGATCCCGCTGATGCTCGGCGCCGAGAGCTGCGCAGGCTCGATGAGCGCGACCGGTGTCGTCTCATCGGTCGTCCGGGTCGTCATCTCGTACCCGGGCTTCGAGGCCGTGACCTCGGCGCTGAGGCGCTTGCCGAGGTGCTCGTCCGTGAGCTCGAGGGTCGGCTCGGTCTCTCCCGCGAGGGGAGCGCCGTCGGCCAGCCATCGATAGGCGAAGGCGACGGCAGCATCGGTGGAGGACGCCGTGACCGTGAGCGTGGAGCCGACGTTCGCACGGCCCGAGACGGTGGGAGCCGAGAGCGCCACGCCTCGGGTGAGGACTGCGTTCAAGCCCGACACGGACTGGTCCTCGAGCAACTCGATCGGGTCTGAATCGCCGGAGAGGGTCTGGTCGTTCCAGAACTCCTTGGTGTAGCCCGAGAGCGGCGGGGGGACGAACTCCAGGACGTAGGAACCCGCGAGCAGTCCGACCAGCGAATAATCGCCTCGCGCATCGGCATAGGCGTAGCGGTATTGCCGGTACCACCCGTCCGTGCCGAGTCGGTACGCGGTCACCAAAGTGTTCAGCAGGGGCTTGCCGTCGACCCCGGTCACTGTCCCCTTGAGTGCTGCCCCGGTCGCAAGCTTGGCATCGAGGCCGGATACGACACCGCCGATGGAGACCTCGACGGGTTTCGCGGAGGCGCGGTCGGTCGCGCCGTCCCACCACTCCGCGCGGGCGCCCATCGTCTCGGGCGGCAGGAAGCGCAGGACGTAGCGGCCGGGATCCAGACCACGAACGGTGTACGTGCCGTCGGACGAGGTCCGGCCTTCGCCGACGATCGTCTGGGAGTTGTTCCCAGCGTCGAACGCGAAGACCCGCACATCCTCGAGCGGCGCTCCGTTCCGGTTGCTCACGATTCCGGAGAGCGTGCCTCCCAACTCGAGCTCGACATCCGCATTCACGTGGTCACGCTCGCCGAGTGGGATGGTGCGCGCCGTCGCCGAGCTGCGCTGACCGCTCCACCACTGCGAGATGAACGGAAACGGCGGTTCGATGCGGATCGTGTAGGTACCCGGATCCAGCGGAGCGAAGGAGTACGCGCCGTTCGCATCGGACCGGAGGACCTTCAGGGCGTTCGACAAGTCGGCGGTCGAGAAGACCTCGACCCGGGCGCCTGCCACACCGGTTCCGTCAGGTGCCCGCACGACCCCTGAGATCGTCGACCGCAGGGCCGGGTCGAGATCGATGTTGCGCACGGCCTGGCCTTGCGCGACATCGATCGGCCTGGCTGCGGCCTCGTCCGGCGCGTCCTGCCACCACTCGCCGAAGTACCGATCGGATTCCGGCGTGAACGACACCTTGTAGGTGCCGCTCGGCAGCCCGATGAACTCGTACGCTCCGCTCGACGACGACCAGGCGTACGCCTTCACCCGGTACCCCGCAGGCGTCAATTCATAGGCCCGTACCGATTGATAGCTGAACGGCTTGCCGAGCTCGTCTTTCACCGAACCCGAGATCTTCGCGCCGATCGGGAGGCGGAGATCGATGCCCCGCACCGCTTCGCCCGTCGCGACGGTGAAGTGGTGCGCATCGGGTTCGTGGCCGACGCCACCCCACCATGCCGCGACGTAGAGCGACGAATCGGGGACGATCGCCCGGATGGTGTACCTGCCCCCAAGCAGCTGCCCGAAACTGTACGTTCCGTTACGCGCGACCAAGGATCGCCCGCGATAGCGATGCGATCCGTCGTCCATGAGCTCGTACAGGTAGACGTCGAACTTCGAGACGTCCTCGGTGCCTTCTCCGCTGATCGTGCCGCTGACGGTCGCGGCAGGCCGCAACTGGAAATCCATTCCGGTGAGCGCCTGCCCCGCACTCACTTCGAACTTCTCGGCCGTCGTGAGATCGGATCGGCCGCCCCACCATTCGGATGCGACCGCGGCGTACTGGGAGAACTTCAGGGTGTAGATGCCCGGGTCGACGGTGGACAGGGTGTACACCCCGGTTGCGTCGGTCATGGCGAACCGCGAGCTCGACCCGCCCAATTCAGCGGGGAGTTCCTCGACGAGCTCGACGGTGGCGCCGGGCAGCGGTTCACCGCTGGGGCCCCTGACCGTGCCGGTGATGCTCGCGTACGGTGACACCTCTGCGGAGGCAGGTTGCACGGTCGAGAACGCGAGCATCGCCCCGATGACGAGGGCGAGCGCAGCTCGAGCGAAGGAGTGCGCGCGTGCGCAGCGTGAGGCGGCAATGCCGGTCAATCGGGTCTCCACGGGTTCGGGTCAAGCAGGAACCCGCGGTCGCAGCGGACGGCACTGAACGAGGGTGGAAAGATTCCACCACAGGGAAGGGAAGTTGCGGAAGTACCGGCGCCTAGTCCTCGACCTCTTCGGCCTCGGCGGCCGCGTTCTCGGCCTCGCGGCGCTCGGCGTCGTAGCGTGCGGCCGCGGCATCCTGTGCCGCCCAGTCCTCGCCGTTGCGGGGGTCGCGGTCGGAGTCGAGCGGTTCTTCGAGCGGGTCGACGAAATCGGTCACGGGTGTGCTCCTCTCATGATGCGGCTTTGCGGGCCTTGGCCTTGTCGGCCTTGGCCTTGTCGGTCTTCGGCTTCTTCGGGGCGGACCCGCCCTTCGGCGACTTGGCGCCGGATGTCTCGGACTCGCCGCCCGCGGCATCCGCCCCTCCGCGCTTGGTGGCGATCGAGCGGCGCAGCGCCTCCATGAGGTCGATGACCTCGCCGCCCGTCTCTTCGGGCTGCTCGCCGAACGTGGCCGCGGTGTCGAGGGCGTCGCCCTGCTCGAGCTTGGCGGCGATGAGCGTGCGGAGCTCCTGCTGGTACTCGTCGACGTACTCGTCGGGCTTGAATTCGGCGACCAGGCTCTCGACGAGCTGCTTCGAGAGCTCGAGCTCCTTCGCGGTGACCTTGACGGCCTCGTCGAGCGCCGGGAACGCGGCCTGTCGCACCTCGTCGCTCCAGAGCAGGGTCTGCACCATGAGCACCTTGCCGTGCACGCGCAGGGCCGCGAGCCGGGTCTTCTGACGTAGGGCCATGCGCACGATCGCCGTGCGGTCGGTCGACTCGAGGGTCTCGCGCAGCAACACGTAGGCCTTCGACGACGCCGAGTCGGGCTCGAGGTAGTAGCTGCGGTCGAACATGATCGGGTCGATCTGGTCGGTCGGCACGAACTCGACGACCTCGATCTCGCGACTGCGCTCGGCGGGCAGCGACTTGAGGTCCTGGTCGGTGATCACGACCGTGCGCTCACCGTCGTCGTAGGCCTTGTCGATGTTCTTGTACTCGACGACCTGCCCGTCGATCTCGCAGATGCGCTGGTACCGGATGCGTCCGCCATCGGCGTCGTGCACCTGGTGGAGGGACACGTCGTGGTCCTCGGTGGCGCTGTAGAGCTTGACGGGCACATTGACCAGGCCGAATGTGACCGCCCCTTTCCAGACGGCTCGCATGCCTTCCAGTGAACACCTCTTCCCGCCGAGGTGGAACCCCCGATGGCAGGATGGGGGCATGGCCGAGGGGGAGCGCCAACTCGTCGAGGTCGACGGCCGGAGGCTCCGGCTGACGAACCTCGACAAGGTCATGTATCCCGAGACGGGCATGACGAAGGGCGAGGTCATCGCCTACTACGCCGAGATTGCGCCCGTCATGGTGCCGCTCGTCGCCGGTCGCCCGGTCACGAGGCTCAGGTGGGTGCACGGCGTCGGGACGGCGGATGCCCCCGAGAAGCCGTTCTTCGAGAAGACCCTCGACGAGCACGCGCCCGAGTGGCTTCGGCGCGGGGTGATCCGCCACTCGGACGGCGACAAGCCGTATCCGATCGCCGGCGACCGGGCATCGCTCGTGTGGCTCGCCCAGCAGGCCTCGCTCGAGGTGCACGTGCCGCAGTGGCGGTTCGCGCCCGACGGGCAGCCGGCGAACCCGGATCGCATCGTGTTCGACCTCGACCCGGGCGAGGGGGTCGGCCTGGCCGAGTGCGCCGAGGTCGCCCGCCTCGTGCGCGCGCTCGTCGCCGGCATGGGGCTCGAGGCGACGCCGGTCACGAGCGGGAGCAAGGGCATCCACCTGTACGCACCGCTCGACGGACGGCAGACCTCCGAGCAGGTGTCCGAGGTCGCGCGCGAGCTCGCGCGTGCGCTCGAGGCCGACCACCCCGGCCTCATCGTGTCGAGCATGAGCAAGATCGTGCGCTCTGGCCGTGTGCTCATCGACTGGAGCCAGAACAACGGCAGGAAGACGACCATCGCGCCGTACTCGCTGCGCGGCCGGCCACGCCCGACGGTCGCGGCGCCGCGCACGTGGGAGGAGCTCGACGACCCCGGCCTGCGACACCTCGAGGCGCACGAGGTGCTCGAGCGCGTGGCATCCGGGATCGATCCGACTGCGGCACTCGCGGACTCGGGCGCGGCGGGCGCCACGGCCGGAAGCGGCCCGCTGGCGACGTACCTCTCGATGCGCACGAGCGGGTCCACGCCCGAGCCCATGCCCGCCTCGGCGTGGGGCGCGTCCGGGGGCGGGGCGGTCGTCGGGGCGACGCGGTTCGTGATCGGCGAGCATCACGCGCGCCGGCTGCACTTCGACCTGCGGCTCGAGCGCGACGGGGTGCTGAAGAGCTGGGCGGTGCCGAAGGGCGTACCCGACGACACGGGCGTGAACCACCTCGCCGTGCAGACCGAGGACCACCCCATGGAGTACCTCGACTTCGAGGGCACGATTCCCGCAGGCCAGTACGGCGCAGGCAGCATGACCGTCTGGGACACCGGGACCTACACGGCCGAGAAGTGGCGCGACGCCGAGGTCATCTTCACGCTCACCGGGCGCCCGGGCGGCCCGCTCGGCACGGTGCGCCTGGCACTCATCCGCACGTCGGGCGAGGGCGAGAAGTCGCAGTGGCTGCTGCACCGCATGAAGGACCAGCGGTCGGCGACGGATGCCGCGCCCGTGCCTTCGACGTCGGAAGGCGGTGGCGGGGGGTTCGCGGCCGCCGACGGGCCGCCCGCGGCATCCGCGATCCCGACCGGCGGGCACGTCGAGGCGTCAGCGGGCGTCGTCGAGCCGATCACCGTGCGGCCGATGCTCGCGTCGCCCGGCACCCTCGGGCTCGTCTCGACGGGGGAGTGGGCGCTCGAGTACAAGTGGGACGGCATCCGCGTGCTCGCGCGCACCGACGGCGGCGGGCTGCGCATGGTCAGCCGGAACGGCAACGACGTGACCGCGCGCTATCCCGAGCTGGCGGGACTGCCGTCGGCACTCCGCGGCGACGCCCTGGTCGACGGGGAGCTCGTCGCCCTCGACGACGACGGCCGACCGAGCTTCGAGCTGCTGCAGTCGCGCATGAACCTCACCCGGGCCCGCGAGGTGCAGCGGCTCGCGACCACCGCCCCGGTTCGGCTGCTGCTGTTCGACGTGCTCGAGATCGCGGGCGACGACGTGACGGAAGCCCCGTACCACGAGCGTCGGCGACGGCTCGAGCGCCTCGTGCGGCCGGGTTCGGGCGTGCCCGTCGAGGTTCCGGCGCTCGCCGCGGGCTCGGCGGCCGACGCGCTCGCCGAAGCGCGCCGGCTCGGGCTCGAGGGGCTCGTGGCCAAGCATCCGGACTCCGCGTACGACCCCGGATCGCGCTCCGAGCAGTGGCTGAAGCTCAAGCTCACGCGCACGCAGGAGGTCGTGATCGGCGGCTACCGTCGGGGCGTCGGCAGCCGCACGGGCCGCATCCGCTCGCTGCTCGTCGGCATACCGGGGTCGAGCGGCGTCGAGCACGGCCTCGAGTACGCCGGTCGGGTCGGCAGCGGCCTGCGCGAGCTGGAGTCCGAGCGGCTGCTGTCGCGGCTCGACGAGGCCGTGCGCGCCACGTCGCCGTTCGTCGCCGTGCCCGAGGCGGATGCCGCCGACGCCGTCTGGGTCGAGCCGCTGCTCGTCGGGGAGATCGAGCTCGCCGAGTGGACGAGCACCGGGGTCGCCCGGCATCCGCGCTGGCGGGGCCTCCGGGCCGACAAGTCACCCGGCGAGGTGGTGCGAGAGGTCTGACCGGCTCAGCCCTCGCCGAGCAGGTCGAGCAGCGCTCGCTCGCGCGATCCGCGCAGCGAGATCGTCCGGTCGAGCTCGTACGCCGCGATGACGCGCGGGTCGACGTAGCTGCCCTTCGCGATGGCCGGCGTGTTGCCGAGCACGCGGCTCGTCTGCTCGATCGCGTCGCGCACGGCGACGTCGCGGGCGCGTCTCGTGCTCGCCGGACCGAGCTCGGCGAGCCGTTCGGCAGCGGTCACGGTGCCGCGCAGGGTGCGGAAGTCCTTCGCGGTGAAGTCCCCACCCGTCCGGGACCGGATGTGCTCGTTCACGTCGGAGGGCCCGACGGCCCGGAATCGTCGGCCGTCCATCCACGCGTACAGGCGCCCGGCCGACGAGCGTTCTCGCGCACGTTCGACGAACCCGGCCAGGGCGGCATCCGCGAAGCGGA
This sequence comes from Agromyces sp. CF514, assembly GCF_900113185.1. Classification (NCBI taxonomy): domain Bacteria; kingdom Bacillati; phylum Actinomycetota; class Actinomycetes; order Micrococcales; family Microbacteriaceae; genus Agromyces; species Agromyces sp. CF514. Next base: position 571,943 of record NZ_FOZD01000001.1, read on the forward strand.
GGTCCTGACGGATTCCGCCCTTCGCCCGGAACCGCAGCCGCACGGTGTCGTCGTCGACCGTGGCGTTGCGTACGAGCAGCGTGGTGAGGCCGCGGCTGCGGAAACCCGCGAGCGACTCCTCGCTGCCGACGCGGATCGCCCCGAGCTCGAGCGTGCGGAACGCCGCCGCGAGCACCCGTTCGCGCGGCAGGTCGGGCAGTGCCAGGTCTCGCTCGGTCGCGCCTCGCGCATCGGGCAGCCGACGCGCGAGGTCGAGCATGCGGTCGAACTTCTCGAGGTCCTGCCGCTCGCGCCAGGCGGGGTGGTAGACGTACTGGCGACGGCCTGCGGCATCGACGCCGACCGCGAGGATGTGCGCGTTCGCGGCATCCGCGATCCAGACCTGTTCCCACGCGGGCGGGACGGCGAGGTCCACGATTCGCGTGCGCTCGGCGCGGCCAGGAGCCGTGCCGTCGGAGTGCACGAACCCGAAGCCGCGACCGCGTCGCACCCGCGTGTATCCGGGTGCGGTGTACGGCTCGACGTGCCTGAGGCGTGGCATCGGTGCAGTTCGTCGGGTGCCGTCGTCGCTCGCTCAGTGGTCGCGCAGCGTCTCGTAGAGCTCGGGATCCTTCAGCGATGCGTTCCTGCGTCGTGGCACGGTCGTGTTCCCTTCTCGAAAGCCGATGGCGGGGCGGGCGGGGTCACAGTCCCCGCCCGCCGGTCACGGGAAGCACCGCGCCCGAGACGTACGACGCCTCGTCGGATGCCAGGTAGACGTACGCGCCCGCGAGTTCGGCCGGCTGGCCCGCCCGCCCGAGCGGGGTGTCGTGCCCGAACTCCGGCACGTGATCCGGCCAGCCCGTCGCGGGGATCAGCGGCGTCCAGATCGGTCCGGGTGCGACCGCATTGACGCGGATGCCGCGGGGCCCGAGCTCCTCGGCGAGGGCCTTCGTGAACGCGACGAGGGCGGCCTTCGTCATGGCGTAGTCGACGAGCGACGACGACGGGTCGAACGCCTGGATCGACGAGGTCGAGATGATCGACGAGCCGGCCTGCATATGCGGGACGGCGGCCCGAGCGAGGAAGACGGGCGCGAACAGGTTCACTCGCATCACGCGTTCGAAGTCGTCGGTCGGGATCTGCTCGATGCTGCCGCGGTCGCGCTGGTGCGCGGCGTTCAGCACCAGCAGGTCGAGACCGCCGAACGCGGCCTCCGTGTCGTGCACGAGGTCGTTGCAGTGCGCCTCGCTGCTCAGGTCGCCCGGCAGCAGCAGCGGGTCGCGGCCCGCGTCGGCGATCCAGGCGGCCGTCTCGTCGGCATCGGCCTGCTCGCTCGGCAGGTACGAGATCGCGACCTGCGCGCCCTCGCGGGCGAACGCGATCGCGACCGCGCGACCGATGCCCGAGTCGCCGCCCGTGATGAGCGCTCGCCTGCCCCGCAGCCGCCCGCCCCCGCGATAGCTCTGCTCGCCGTGGTCGGGCAGCGGCGCCATGCGCTCGGTGAGGCCCGGTGGCTGCTGTTCCTGCTTCGGGAACGGATCGGTGGTGTGCTTCGTGGTCGGGTCGATGAGCGAGTGGTTCAACATGCGTTCCTCCTCCCGTCCGCGGACGCCTCCACGCTATGCAGCGCGGGCATCCGCCGCCGGGGGTTGACATCGGCGGATGTCGCGGCGCACCTCCATCGCGGAGCGGCCTCTCCGACGTCCGGCGGCGCCCGCGGACGCGCGACTAGCAGGCCCGTCGTGAGGCGGTCAACCCCCAGCGCGGATCTCCGGGGCGCCATAACGTGGAGGACACGGAGCGCATCCGCCCCGAGGTTCCGCCGATCGCAGATCTGCGGAGGCCGAACGTCCGTCGCCCCGACCAGGGTCGCGCGGATCCTGAGAAGGAGAGATCATGAACATCCTCGTCGCCATCATCGCCATCGTCGCCATCATCCTGCTGTTCACCGGCGGATTCGTGCAGTCGCTGAACTTCCTGCTCTGGGTAGGACTCGTGCTCCTGATCCTCGCGGTCATCGTGTGGCTGGTGCGCTTCCTCGGGGGCAAGCGCACCGTCTGATCGACGGGCTTCTTCACGACGCGGGCGGTCTTCGGACCGCCCGCGTCGTCGTGTGCCCGGCCGACGACGGCTCGCCGCGGCCGGCGTCGCGATCGAATGCACGCCGCGGGCCGCTCGGACGTATATTTGGCGGGTGGGAACGCTCTACTACGGTGACTCCGGAACCCCGATCGGCATCGAGGATCGCGCGCTGGCGCACGTCAAGGTGGCGATCACGACCAAGCTGCGGCGAGGCGAGAGCTTCACGCTGTCGTGGCAGCACGCCGACGACCAGCCGCGCGGCCGCAGCACGCTGTGGCTGCATCCGTCGATCCCGCTCCGATTCGTCTTCGACGAGCCCGAGACGCCCGAGCTCAGCCGCGAGTGGATCGAGGATCTCATGCGGTCGGCGAACAGCACGGGGGGCATCCGCCTCGTTCCCGAGCACCTCGACACCGACCCCATCCCGACGATGCCCGATCAGCCCGTGCAGGTCGGCGTCGACGTGCAGCCGGTCACGCCCGAGGCCTGATCTCTCGGCCGGTACGGGCGCCGCTCCGGCCTGCTCGGCCGAACGCGTCGAGATCGTGCCGGGTCAGTCCACGTCGATCGGGTCGTCCTCGTCGGGCTCGGGAACGTACTGCAGGCCCGAGGTGCTGTTCGCGGTCAGGAGCAGTTGCTCGATCCACAGCCGATTGAGCTTGGGCGGGCGGTTGCCGCTGAACACGAACTGCAGCGGGATGGACTCGTGGATCCAGATCGTGGTGCGCCCGCTGCCGTTCGCCACGCCGTGCTCCCACGTCATCGAGAAGCTCTCGGAGCGGCGCAGCTTGTTGATGATCGCCACGCGCAGGTGGGCGAGCGTGCGGTCGTCGATCTCGATCTCGCGAGGTGAGGAGTTGTAGATGAGCCGACCCATGAGGCGACTCTAGTCCGCCCGGGTCGGCTTGGATCCGCGCCGACCGGCTCGGTTTGCGGTCGGAATCGGCAGGGCACGGTCCGCGCCATCCCCTGCATCGAATTGTCGAGTTCTTGCGCGCCCTGCCGTAGCATGGCGCTCATGTCGAGGAGGCTGGCGGATGTCGCGCGCAAGGTCGGAGTCAGCGAGGCGACCGTCAGTCGGGTGCTGAACGGCAAGCCGGGCGTCTCGGCGTCGACCCGCGACGCGGTGCTCACCGCGCTCGACGTGCTCGGCTACGAGCGGCCGACCAAGCTCCGGGGCGAGCGGGCCAGGCTCGTCGGTCTCGTGATGCCCGAGCTGCAGAACCCCATCTTCCCCGCGCTCGCGGAGTCGATCGGCGGTGGGCTCGCGCAGAACGGCTACACGCCCGTGCTCTGCATCCAGACCGCCGGAGGCATCTCAGAGACCGACTACGTCGAGTTGCTGCTGCACCAGCAGGTCTCCGGCGTGATCTTCGCGGGCGGCGCCTACGCCCAGGCCGACGCGAACCACGAGCACTACGAGCGCCTGCGGGAGCTCAAGCTGCCGACCGTGCTCGTGAACGCACCCGTCGACGGCATCGGCTTCGCGACCGTCTCGTGCGACGACGTCACCTCGATGGAGCAGGCGTTCGGACACCTGCTCCAGCTCGGGCACGAGCGCATCGGCATCCTGCTGGGGCCTCGCGACCACATCCCGTCGCAGCGCAAGCACGCGGCGGCCGTGCGCATGGCCGAGCGGCACGGCGTCGAGCTCGGCGAGGACCGCGTCGTGCACTCCCTCTTCTCGCTCGAGTCCGGGCAGACCGCGGCGACCAAGCTCATCGCGGCGGGCGTCACGGGCATCGTCTGCGCGAGCGATCCGATGGCCCTCGGCGCCGTGCGGGCCGTGCGTCGCGCGGGGCTGCGCGTGCCCGAGGACGTGTCGGTCATCGGCTACGACGACTCGGCGCTCATGAACTGCACCGAGCCGCCGCTCACCACCGTGCGCCAGCCGATCGAGGCCATGGGCAAGATGATCATCGAGCTGCTCATGCGCCAGATGTCGAGCGAGCGCAGCATCGGCGACGAGGTCTTCTTCGCGCCCGAGCTCGTCGTGCGCGCCTCGACGGCGCCCGCTCCGCGCTGACGCCGAGTTCGCTGCGACTCGACGGCAACGTCGACGACGTGCCGCTTGCGCGGAATCTGCAAGCGACATCCGCAATTTGACGTAAGTCGTCGCAAATTTCTGTCGCATTGTTGAATAGTTGCATCATCCTGTTGCCTTCAATACCTTGACGGACATCGACGCCGTCGTCTCCACCGACACGGCGCGCCCGTTCGAAGAGGAGACCGCCGCGTGACCACGTCACTCACCGCATCCGGCCCGGCAGCAGCACCGGCTCTGCCGTCGGATGACGCCCTGTGGTGGCGTAGCGCCGTGATCTACCAGGTCTACGTGCGCAGCTTCGCCGACTCCGACGGCGACGGCACGGGCGACCTCCGCGGCGTGCGCAGCCGGCTCGGCTACCTCAAGGAACTCGGCGTCGACGCGCTCTGGTTCAACCCGTGGTACCCGTCGCCGCTCGCCGACGGCGGATACGACGTGAGCGACTACCGCGACATCCACCCGACCTTCGGCACGCTCGAAGACGCCGAACTGCTCATCAGCGAGGCGCTCGCCCTCGGCATCCGAACGATCATCGACATCGTCCCCAACCACATCTCGAGCGAGCATGCTTGGTTCCAGGCCGCGCTCGCGGCCGGCCCCGGCAGCCCCGAGCGCGAGCGGTTCTGGTTCCACCCCGGCAAGGGCGAGCACGGCGACGAGATGCCCACGAGCTGGATCTCGAACTTCCAGGGCGACACGTGGACCCGCACCGTGAACCCCGACGGCACGCCGGGGGAGTGGTACCTGCACCTGTTCACCCCCGAACAGCCCGACCTCAACTGGAACCACCCCGACGTGCGCGCCGAGCACGAGGACGTGCTCCGGTTCTGGTTCGACCGCGGCGTCGCGGGCGTGCGCATCGACTCCGCGGGCCTGCTCATCAAGGACCCGGCGCTGCCCGAGGTGCCCGCCGAGGTGCAGCCCGGACAGCACCCCACCGAGGACCGCGACGAGGTGCACGACGTCTACCGCGCGTGGCGGCGCATCGCCGACTCCTACGAGGGCACGCGCGTGCTCGTCGGCGAGGTCTGGGTTCCGGATGCCGCCCGCTTCGCGGCGTACCTGCGGCCGGACGAGATGCACACCGCCTTCAACTTCGACTTCATGACGCGCCCGTGGCAGGCCGACGAGCTGCGCGCCTCGATCGACCTCATGCTCGCGGCGCACGCACCCGTCGGCGCCCCGAGCACGTGGGTGCTCTCGAACCACGACGTGACCCGTCCCGTGACCCGCTACGGCCGCGAGGACTCGAGCTTCGCGTTCGCGAAGAAGCGGTTCGGCACGCCGACCGACCTCGAGACGGGCACGCGTCGTGCCCGTGCGGCGGCCCTGCTCACCGCCGCATTGCCCGGCTCGCTCTACCTCTACCAGGGCGACGAGCTGGGCCTCCCCGAGGTCGAGCTGCCGCGCGAGGTGCTCGAGGATCCGATGCACTTCCGCTCGGGCGGCGTCGATCCGGGGCGTGACGGATGCCGCGTGCCGCTGCCCTGGCGCGGCACCGAGGCGCCGTTCGGCTTCTCGCCCGATGCCGGCCGCACCGCGGCATCCGGTGCCACGACGCCGACCGCCGCGTGGCTGCCGCAGCCCGCGGACTGGGCCGCGCTCACCGTGCAGGCGCAGGAGGCCGACCCGGGCTCGATGCTCTGGCTCTACCGCCAGGCCCTGCGCATCCGCAAGCGCGAGCACTCGCTCGGCGACGGCCCCATGACGTGGCTGCCGAGCGAGCCGGGCGTGCTCGCGTTCAGCCGCGGCGACGACGTCGTGAGCGTCACGAACCTCGGCGACCGGCCCATCGCCCTTCCCGAGCACGACCGCATCCTCCTCAGCAGCGCCCCGCTCGTCGGCGGACTGCTGCCCCCAGACTCCACGGCATGGCTGCACCGACCCGCCTGACCGTCGAGGCCGCATCGCACCACCCTGCACCACCCCGCGGCATCCCTCACCACACCGCATCACACAGCACCGAAAGGACTGGACAATGAAGTCACGCAGATCGGTCGCGATCGCCGGCCTGGCCGCAATCGCGATGGTTGGCGCCCTCGCAGCCTGCAGCGACGGAGGCGGAAGCGACGACGGCAAGCTCGAGCTCCGCGTCGCGACGTTCCCGCCCGGGGCCGACCAGGCCGCGTACGACGCGTTCGCCGAGCAGGAGAAGCAGTTCGAGAAGGCGAACCCCGACATCGACGTCGTCGGGCTCGAGTACGAGTGGACCGCGCCGACGTTCGCCGCGCAGCTCGCCGGCGGCAGCCTGCCCGACGTCTTCACCGTGCCGTTCACCGACTCGAAGACCCTCCTCGAGAACGGCCAGCTCATGGACGTCACGAAGGAGATCGACGACCTCGGCTACTCCGACAAGTTCAACCCGATCATCCTGAACGAGGTCACGGGCAGCGACGGCAAGCTCTACGGCTTCCCGCGCCAGGCGTACGCCAACGGCCTGCACTACAACCGCGCCCTGTTCGAGCAGGCGGGCCTCGACCCCGACAACCCGCCGACCACGTGGGACGAGGTGCGGGCGGCCGCGAAGACCATCGCCGAGAAGACCGGCAAGGCCGGCTACGCGACCATGGCCGCCGGCAACACCGGTGGCTGGCAGCTCTCGGTGCAGGCCGACTCGCGCGGCGCATCGCTGCAGACCGACAACGGCGACGGCACCTACACGTCGACCATCGACAACGACGCCACGAAGGCGACCCTCGAGTACCTGCACGACCTCCGCTGGGAGGACAACGCGATGGGCTCGACCTTCGACCTCGACTGGGGAGCGATCAACCAGGAGTTCGCGGCCGGCAACATCGGCATGTACACGTCGGGCTCCGACGTCTACACGGCGCTCGTGCGCGACTTCGGCATGGCGCCCGACAACTACGGCCTCACCGTCATCCCGACGGAGAACGGCGGCGGCGTGCTCGGCGGCGGCGACATCGCCGTCATGCCGCCCACGCTCGACGACGACACCAAGGCCGCCGCGGTCAAGTGGATCGACTGGTACTACATGCAGAAGCTCCTCAACGAGGACGCCGCCGTCGCCGACGCGGAGGCGCTCGCCGCCTCCGACCAGGCCGTCGGAACCCCCGTGCTGCCGGTGCTCGACAAGGACACCTGGGACCAGCAGCAGGAGTGGATCGCACCCTACGTCAACGTGCCGCAGGACCAGATGACCGGCTTCTTCGACGGCATCTTCGACCAGACGCCCGTCGGCGAGTTCAAGGGCCAGACCCAGCCGATCTACGCCCTGATGGACAACCTCGTGCAGGCCGTCCTGACCGACCAGAACGCCGACATCGACGCGCTGCTCAAGCAGGTCGACGTCGACGCGCAGGCCCTGCTCGACCAGTAGGACCAGCGGATGCCGCGGCCGCACCCTCCCCATGCGGCCGCGGCATCCGGACCCGTCTCCACCTCCTGCATTCGCCGAATGTCGGATGCGGAAGGCGACCCGCCGGGCGCGCCAGGGCCCGGCCCGGCGTGTCAGACGCCCTTTCCGACATTCGGCGAATGTGCCCACGAGAAGGATCACCGATGACCCTCACCGCGAAGCCCGCGGCGACGACCCCGCCGGCAGACGAACCCGGGCCGCCCGCGGCATCCGCTCTCCCGAAGCGCGCGCGTCGCACCCCCATGACCTGGATCAGTGGCGGCGGCGCCTGGAACCTCGCGTTCCTCGCCCCGATGCTCATCGTCTTCGGCGTCTTCAGCTGGGGGCCGATCGTGCAGTCGGTCATCATGAGCTTCCAGAAGACGAACCTCGTCAGCCCGCCCCTCTGGGTCGGCCTCGACAACTTCGCCCGCGTGCTGAGCGACCCGAACCTCGGCACGGCGGTGCTCAACACCCTGTACTTCGCGGGCCTCGCGCTCGTGCTCGGCTTTCCGCTGCCGATCATCATGGCCGTGCTCATGAGCGAGGTGAAGCGCGGCAAGGGCCTCTACAGCGCCCTCGCCTACCTGCCCGTCGTCGTGCCGCCCGTCGTGGCCGTGCTGCTGTGGAAGGTCTTCTACAACGCGAGCCCCGACGGCGTGTTCAACACGATCCTCGGATTCTTCGGCATCCCGCCGCAGCCGTGGCTGCAGTCCTCGGCGACCGCGATGCCCTCGCTCGTGATCGAGGCCACCTGGGCCGCGGCCGGCGGCTCGATCATCATCTACCTCGCCGCGCTGATCGCCGTGCCGCCGGAGCTCTACGACGCCGCCGAGGTCGACGGCGCCGGCATCTGGCGCAAGATCTGGCACGTCACCCTGCCGCAGCTGCGCGGCATCCTCTTCATCATGCTGATCCTGCAGATCATCGGCACCGCGCAGGTCTTCCTCGAGCCGTACCTCTTCACCGGCGGCGGGCCGAACAACGCGACCCTCACGGTGCTGCTGCTCATCTATCGCTACGCCTTCCAGAACAGCCTCGGCGGCGCCTACGGCGAGGCCACCGCGCTGAGCCTCATGCTCGCGATCTTCCTCGGGCTGCTGAGCTGGCTCTACTTCAAGCTGACCGACCGTTGGAGCACGAATTGACCACCCCGGCAACGACCGCCCCCGCCACGACACCCGCGTCGGGCCAGCTGCGCTCACGGCTCTCGGGGCTCGTGCGACGACGTGAGAAGGACGCCGCCGACGACGGCGTCGACCGCGGCATCCTGAGCGATCACGACCGCAAGCGCGGCGGCGTCCGCCTCTCGATGTCGGCCGTGCACGTGATCCTCTTCGTCGGGCTCGTCGTCGCCGGGCTCGGTCCGCTGCTCTGGCTCGCGAAGGCGGCCGTCACGCCGACGCAGGACACGCTCACCCAGCCGTTCGCCCTGTGGCCCAACGGCATCGACTGGGCCAACCTCGAGCAGGCGTGGAACGACATCCACATCGACCAGTACTTCGTCAACACGCTCGTCGTCGCCGCGGGGTCGTGGTTCTTCCAGGTGCTCATCGCGACGACGGCCGGATACGCGCTCAGCGTGCTGCGCCCGAAGTACGCGCCGATCCTGAACGCGCTCGTGCTCGCGACCCTCTTCATTCCGGCGGTCGTGCTGCTCGTGCCGCTCTACCTCACGATCCTGCACCCGCCCGTCATCGGCGTCTCGATGCTGAACACGTACTGGGCCGTGTGGCTGCCGGCCGCGGCGAACGCCTTCAACATCCTGCTCGTGAAGCGCTTCTTCGACGGACTGCCCCGCGAGGTGTTCGAGGCGGCCCGCACCGACGGGGCGGGGCCCTTCCGCGTGTTCTGGTCGATCGTGCTGCCCATGTCGAAGCCCATCATCGGCGTCGTCTCGGTGTTCGCGGTCATCGCCGCCTGGAAGGACTTCCTCTGGCCGCTGCTCGTGCTGCCCGACCCCGCGGTGCAGCCCCTGTCGGTGCGCCTGCCCGCCGTGCAGTCCCAGACCGAGCTCGACGTCTTCCTCGCGGCGCTCGCGATCTCGACGCTGATCCCGGTCGTGCTGTTCCTCGTGTTCCAGCGGCTGTTCCTTCGGGGCGCCGGCCTCGGGGGAGCGGTCAAGGGCTGACTCCCCTCATGGGGTCGGGCGAGCGGATGCCGCGGGCGGCCGCGTCGGCCCCGTGACGGATGTCGCGGGGCGGGCGTAGGCTGCCCCGCGTGGAGCATCCCCAGGTGGTCGACCCTCGGCATCCGCTCGTCGAACGCGTGCGGGCGCTCTGCCTCGACTTCCCCGAAGCGGTCGAGGTCGAGGCCTGGGGGCGGCCGACGTTCCGCGCGGCCAAGCCGATCTTCACGTACGTGAGCGCGCACATGGAACGCCCCTTCTCGATCGTCGTGAAGACCGATCCCGAAGAGCACCGCGCGCTCGTGCAGGACGACCGCTTCTACGGCGTGCCGTACTTCGATCGCAACCACTGGGTCGGCACCGACCTCGACGCACCGACGACCGACTGGCAGCTGATCTCGGAACTCATCGAGACGTCGTATCGGCAGGTCGCGCTCAAGCGGCAACTGGTCGCGCTCGACGCGCTGCGGCCGCGCTCCTGAGCGCTCGCTGTGAACCGGTGAGGTGCGTTCCGCTCGATTGGCGCCCGCGCGAAGTCTGGGATAGAGTAACGGGGTTGCCTGCTGCTGGACACAGCGCAGAAGACAGAAAAACTGAACATGCGCCCGTAGCTCAACGGATAGAGCATCTGACTACGGATCAGAAGGTTGGGGGTTCGAATCCCTCCGGGCGCACTCGGCTTTGGCCGCAGGATCTGTGTTGAGACAGTACGAGAACGGCCCGCTTCGGCGGGCCGTTTCTCGTTTCCCCTGCGAATCGCGACGACGTTCCGGCGGAAGCGAAGCCGCGCCGGACCGGGACCGCTCGGCGAGACGCGCAGGGCCCGACCGGATCGGATCCGACCGGCCCCGCGACATCCGCCGCCCTCGACCTACAGGTCGATCGGCAGGTTGAACAGGCGCTTGGCGTTGCCGGCGAGCACGAGGTCGCGGTCGGCGTCGCTGATCTCGAGCTCGTGCTTCACGAACTCGACCCCCTGGCCCATCCAGCTGTAGAACACGGGGAACGACGAGCCGAAGAGGTAGTGGTCGGCGCCGTTGATCTCGAGCGCGGCCTCGACCTGGGTCTTGCCCCACGAGTGCGGGTGGGTCATGTCGAAGAAGATGTTCTCGTTCAGGTACTGCTTGATCTTCTCGCCGCCCGTCGGGTCGAGGCGCTGCATGGCCTCGGCCTTGTTGGTCGCGTGGGGCGTGAGCAGGGCGGTGTTCGCGAACCAGTTGCCGCCCATCATGGTGTGGATGAAGCGCAGTCCGGGCATGCGGTCGAACATGCCGCTGAAGAGCTCGCGGCCTACGGCGATGCCCTGGTCGATGATGCGGCCGTACTCGCGACGCAGGTTCGTGTAGTCGATGACCGACTTCCACTCGACGGGCAGCGGCGTGTGGTGCACGATGACCGGGATGTCGAGCTTCTCGATGACCTTCAGGTAGGGCTCGAACACCGGGTCGTCGAGGTAGAGCTGGCCGTAGTGGCAGGCGAGCTGCACGCCGACCGCGCCGAGGTCGCCGACCGCTCGCTCGAGCTCGTGGATGTTCTCCTTGCCGCCCCACGGCGGCACGCACGCGGTGGCGAACAGGCGCCCGCCCGAGCGCGAGACGATCTCGGCGGCGTTGTCGTTCACGGCCCTGCAGGTCTCGAGGCCGAGCCACTCCTGCCAGACGGGCACGCGCATGATGCCGTAGTCGACGCCCGCCTCGTCCATGGCCGCGAGCTTCGCCTCGGCCGAGTAGTCGCCCTCGACGTAGTTGAGGTTCTGGTGGCCGGCGGGCTTCTCGAGGATGAGCTGCTTCTTGCCGCTGTCCATCTCGATGACGCGGGCGATCTCGCCGAACCCGCGGGGGGCCGAGTCGAGGAAGCCGTTCAGGATCTTCTCGTTGGTGAAGAGGTCTTCCGGCAGGTGGTGGATGTTGATGTCGACGACCGTCATGGTCTGGTGCTCCTTCTCGCTTCTTCGCGTGATGTCGATTCAGCATAGATGATCGTGTTGGAAATCGTGTGTGATCCTGTGTAGGATCATGATCACGCTCGACGTCGAACGAACCTCGTCGACCTCCGGGCGCAGAGAGGGGGCCGACATGGCCGAGCAGATCGAGCTGATCGACCTGGTGCAGCGCGACGTCGCCTACGAGGCGAACGGCACGCGCATGATCGGATGCCTCGTGGCGCCGACCGATGCAGCGGACGAGCCCAGCCCCGGCATCCTCCTCGTGCACGACGCCTTCGGCCTCGGCGCCGACACGATCGACCTCGCCGCCCGCTATGCAGAGCTCGGCTACGCCGTCTTCGCCGCCGACGTGTGGGGCGAGCGCGCCGAGCCGCAGAGCGGCGCCGACATCGGCCGCCTCATCGGATCGATGGCCGGCAACCGAGACGAATGGATGTCGCGCCTCGCCGCCGCGCACGAGGCCGCAGCCGCCCAGCCCGAGTTCGACGCCGACCGCACGGTGGTCGTCGGCGCCTGCTTCGGCGGATCGTCGGCCCTCGAGTACGTGCGCACGGGCGGGCGGGTGATCGCTGCCGTGAGCATCCACGGCGGCCTCGACCACGTCGCCCACGACTGGTCGGCCTCGACTGATACGGCGACCGTGCTGCTCTGCACGGGCGCCGACGACCCCATGGCCGGCCCCGAGCACTGGCAGCCGATCAAGGCCGGCCTCACGGGCGCGGGCATCGACTGGGAGTTCGACCTCTACAGCGGCACGCAGCACGCCTTCACCAACCCGAGGACCGACGCGCTCGGCATGCCGGGAGCCGCCTTCCATCCGCGCAACGCCGCCAGGGCGTGGTCGCGCACCGTCGACTTCCTCGGCGAGGTGACCGGCGCAGCCGCCGGCATCCGCTCGAGCGTCCGTTGAGTCAGAGAACAGAGGAACACATGACCGACATCGCCATCATCGGCGCAGGCCCCGGCGGGCTCGTCGCCGCCCTGCGGCTGCAACGGGCCGGGTTCAGCCCGAAGATCTACGAGACCGTGCCGGAGCTGAAGCCGCTCGGCGTCGGCGTCGACATCAAGACCGTGGGCACCCGCGAGCTCGACGACCTCGGGCTGCTCGAGGAGTTCCGCGCGATCTCGGTCGACGCCGAGGACTCCATCTTCTGCAACCACTTCGGCCAGGAGATCTACGCCGAGAAGTGCGGTGTGCACATGGGCTACGTGCACGAACAGCGGTTCGTGCACCGCGGCATCCTGCAGATGCTGCTGTTCCGCACGGTGCTCGAGCGCCTCGGCGACGACGCGGTCGTGCTCGGCGCGCGCGTCGTGCGCTACGACCAGGACGCCGACGGCGTCACGCTCGACCTCGAGCACCGCGACGGTCGAACCGAGCAGGTGCGCCACGAGGCGGTGATCGCCGCCGACGGCATCAAGTCGGCCGTGCGCCGCCAGATGCATCCGGGTCTCGCCGAACCCGAGTTCTCGGGCATCACCATGTGGCGCGGCACGACGCTGCGCGAGCCGATCCGCGGCGGGCACACCATCCTGCACCTCGGCGACCCCCGCATCTCGACGATGATCGTGTACCCGATCGCCGAGGACTTCGAGGGCTCGGGCCTCGACCTCATCAACTGGGTCGTCGAGACCAACGGCGAGGAGACCGTCGAAGACTGGAACCAGGTCGCCGACCCCGAGCAGATCATCCCCGCGTTCGACTCGTTGCAGCTGCCGTTCCTCGACGTGCAGCAGCTCATCCGCGACGCGCGCGAGGTCTACCTCTTCCCGCTCATCCGGCACTTCCCGCTCGACACCTGGGTCGACGGCCGGGTCGTGCTGCTCGGCGACGCCGCCCACGCGATGTACCCGCGCGGCGGCAACGGCATCACGCAGGCGATGCTCGACGCCCGGGTGCTCACCGAGCAGCTCGTCGAGCTGGGCGACCCGCGCGAGGCGTTCGCCGCGTACGACCGCGCGCGCCGCGAGATCGTGAACCGCATCGCCGACAACATGCGCGGCGAGGGCTACGAGGTCATCCGCCGCATCGTGGCCGAGCGCACCGACGGGCAGCCGTTCGACGACATCGAGCAGGTGCTGCCGTTGGCCGAGGCCGACGAGATCTTCTCGAGGTACCACGCGCTCGTCGGGGCACCCCGCCCGGGGCACGAGGCCGGCGAGGCGACGGGCTTCCGCACCTGGGAGGCCGCGCAGGTCGAGGCCGGTGTCGCGCATGACTGAGATCAGAACGGCGGATGCCGCGGAGCGCGCCGCGATCCTCGCCCTCGAGGCCACCCGACAGCAGGCGCTCGTCGACGGCGACCTCGACACGCTCGCGCGCATCTTCGACGACCGGCTCGTGCACATCCACGCGCCCGGCGTCGTGCACGACAAGGCCATGCTGCTCGAGCACGTCGGCACCCGCCGCGCCTACCGCTCGATCGAGCGCGGCGGCCTCGACATCCGGGTGGTCGGCGACGTCGCGATCGTCACGGGCCCGATCGTGAACGAACTCGCGAACCCCGACGGCTCGATGCGCACGCAGCAGGGCGTCGTCACGCAGGTCGTCGTGCGCGGGGCATCCGACGAGGCCGGAGCCGGGGCGGATGCCGCGTGGCGGTTCCTCAACTTCCAGCTCACGCCGCGCGGTGACGAGGTCTGGGGCAAGGTCCCCTCCGAGCAGCGCACCACCGCCGAGCCCGCCGAGCCCGCCGCGGCCGTCGATTCCGCCGGGGAGGCCGCACGATGAAGCTCGCCAGGTTCACCGTCGACGGCTCCGCGCCGCGTATCGGCCGGGTCGACGGCGAAGTGCTCGTCGACGTCTCCGACGTGCCCGGCGTCGGCACTTCGCTCCGGGCGATCCTGCCCGAGCTCGACGCGCTCGCCCCCGCCATCCAGGCGGCCGACGGCCCGACCCGCGCGCTCGCAGACGTGGAGCTCCTGCCGCCCATCGACGACCCGCAGAAGTACCTCGGCATCGGCATGAACTACCGGGAGCACGCCGAGGAGGCGCGCGCCGCCGGCATCCCGATCCCGACGAGCCAGCTGTGGTTCAACAAGCAGGTCTCGTGCCTCAACGGCCCGTTCGGCGACATCGTCAAGCCCGACGTCTCCGACGAGCTCGACTACGAGATCGAGCTGGGCGTCGTGATCGGCCGCGAGTGCAGGAACGTCTCGGTCGAGGATGCCCGGTCGGTGATCGCGGGGTACCTCGTGGTCAACGACGTGTCGGTGCGCGACTGGCTGCAGAAGCGCTCGCCGACGTTCACGCTCGGGAAGTCGTTCGACACGCACGGGCCGATCGGACCGTGGCTCACGACCGACGACGAGATCGTCGACCCGCTCGACCTGCGCATGACGCTCACGGTCAACGGCGAGGTGCGTCAGGACTGGCGCACCGACGACATGATCTCCGACATCTCCGAGCAGATCGCGTACCTGACGCAGGTGTTCACGCTGAAGCCCGGCGACATCCTCGCGACCGGCACACCGGCGGGAATCGGCGCGCCCACGCGCAACTTCCTCAAGGTCGGCGATGTCGTGCGGGCCGAGATCGAGGGCCTCGGCGCGATCGAGAACCGGGTCGTCCGCGAGCGTAGTGCGGGGGAGCGACCATGACTCGCGCGACCATCGAGATCGACGGGTTCGCGCACGTGAACCCGGTGCCCGCCGCGTGCCGCATCGGCCCGTTCGTGCAGTCGGGCGTGCTCACGGCCCGCGACCGGCGGACGGGCGAGATGCCCGAGGACCTCGACACCCAGGTGGTGCTCGTGTTCGCCCGGGTGCGCGAGGTCATGGCGGCCGCGGGCGGCGACGTCGGCGACATCCTGAAGCTCACGCTCTGGGTGGCCGACCACCGCGACCGCGAGGGGATCAACCGCGAGTGGGTCGCGATGTTCCCGGATGCCGCGGACCGGCCAGCGCGCATGGTGATGGCTGCCCCGCTCGACGGGGGCTCGCTCGTGCAGGCCGAGCTGACCGCGGTGATCGAGCAGCGGCCGGGAGGCGGCATCCGATGACGCCCATCAAGCAGGAGATCGCATATGATCTCACACACGAAACTCAGTCCGGGCAGGAGCCCGGCTCGACCGACCGCACGACGACCGTGCGACGCAATGGTGCGAGGACGGGAGCAGGAACCCCCATGACGAACACGAAGACCAGCCCCAACGAGACCGTCGCCATCGCGACCGCACGCGAGACGCAGCCCCGATCGTGGATCGGCTGGGCGTCGTCGCGCTTCTCTGTGATCGCCGTGTGGATCCTGCTGATCGCGGTCTTCGCCGTGCTGCGACCCCAGAACATGTTCCACGCGGGCACCTGGGCGTCGATCTTCGGCGGGCAGTCCGACCTCGTGTTCCTCTCGGCTGCGCTGCTCTGCACGATCATCGTCGGCGAGTTCGTCGACATGTCGGTGGCGTCGAACTTCGGCCTCGCGTCGATCCTGACGGTCGTGCTCAACGTGAACCACGGGTGGAACGTCTGGCTCGCCGCCCTCTTCGCCATCGCGATCGCGACGCTCGCGGGCTTCATCAACGGACTGCTCGTGGTCAGGCTCGGGGTCAACACGATCGTGGTCACGCTCGGCATGGGCACGGTGCTGCTCGGCTGCGCGAGCTGGGCGAGCAACCTGCAGCCCGTCAGCGGCCTGCCCGCCGAGTTCTCGAAGGTCGCGACCACCACGTTCGGCGGTCTGCCCACGACGTTCTACCTCGCGCTCGTGCTCATGCTCGGCTTCGCCTACCTGCTGCAGTTCACGCCCCTCGGCCGCAACATGCGCTTCGTCGGCGAGAACCGCGAGGTCAGCCGTCTCGCGGGCGTGCGCGTCAACCGCATCCGCATCGGCGCGTTCGTCTCGGCGGGCGTCATCGCCGGCCTCGGCGGGGTGCTCTCGGCCGCCTACTTCGGCGGCGCCGAGGCCATGACCTCGCAGACGTACATGCTGCCCATGTTCGCCGCGACGTTCCTCGGCACCGCGATCTTCCAGCCCGGCCGCTTCAACCCGCTCGGCACGCTCGTGGCCGTGTACTTCCTCGCGACCGGCGTGCTCGGCCTCAAGTTCCTCGGCGCGAGCCCCGCGATCTCGAACATCTTCTACGGCGGCGTGCTGATCATCGCGGTCAGCATCTCCACCGTGCTCCATCGCCGAACCCGCTAGGCGAAGCCCCATCCGCACCACCCGTCCGAACTGTCAACGTCGTCACGTAAGGAACACACAGCATGAACGCATCCTCCACCCGCCGCATCCGCAGCCTCGTGGCTGCGGGAGCCGTCGCCGTCGGCGCCCTCGCCCTCGTCGGCTGCAGCGATGCCGCCGCCGACACCTCGCCCGCGGCCTCCTCCTCGGCCTCCGCGGGCGACGCCGACCTCGACGCCGCGCTCGCGGCCGTCTCCGAACCGCTCGACGCGTACCCCGTGCCGACCGAGGCGGTCGACGGCGTGGACGCCCTGAAGGGCGAGACCGTCTATTACGTGCCCGTCACGCTGCAGTCGCCGCAGTTCAGCATCGTCAGCGCCCAGCTCACCGAGGCCCTCGAGTCCGTCGGCATCTCGGTGCAGGTGTGCGACGGCAAGGGCAACCCGAGCGACATCGGCTCGTGCATCGGCCAGGGCACCCAAGCCGGCGCCGCCGCGATCGTCACCGACGCGGTGCCGTACGGCCTCGCCGCCAATGCGCTCGACGCGGCCCAAGCGGCCGGCATCCCGGTCGTCATCTCGAACCAGATCCCCGACGACAGCCACCCCGCGTCCGAGACCCTCGGCTACGTGCCCGCGGGCGGCTCCGACCAGGAGATCGCGATCGCGCAGTGGATCACGAAGGACTCGGGCGGCACCGCGAACATCCTCATCAACCGCACGGCCGACGGCCCCTCGCAGAAGGCGTACGTGCAGGCCGGCACCGACGAGCTCGACGAGATCTGCCCCGACTGCACCTACACGATCAACGACGTGTCGTCGTCGAACTTCCCGCAGGTCACCCCGTCGGTGAGCGCCGCGCTGCTGAACGACCCGACCATCGGCTACGTCGTGAACGACTTCGCGCAGTTCCTGCAGCCGACCCAGGGCGGCGTGCAGGCCGCCGGCATGATGGAGTCCGTCAAGGGCGTGACCGGCTCGGCCGGCATCGGCGCCCTCCAGGCGCTCGCGTCGAACACCTACCTCTACGCCGCGACCGGACAGGCCAACGCCTACCAGGGCTGGGTCGAGGCCGACCTCGCGCTGCGGCTCATGACCGGCTCGACGGTGCCCGAGTACACCATCCCGGTGCGCCTCTTCACGCGCGAGAACATCGGCGACGTGAGCCTCACCGAAGAGGCCGAGGCCTCGGGCGAGTGGTTCGGCCCGACGACGTTCCGCGAGGACTTCGAAGCGCTGTGGGGTGTTGCATGACCCTCGGCACCACCATCGGGGAGCGGGCGGCATCGCCCGCTCCCCGGGGCGCCCGCCTCGCGGTCGAATCGCTCTCGAAGACGTTCGGCCGCACCCGGGTGCTGAAGGACATCTCGTTCGACGTGCGTCCGGGCGAGGTGCACGCGCTCGTCGGGCAGAACGGCTCGGGCAAGTCGACCGTCGCGAAGATCCTCTCGGGCCTCTACACGCCTGACGAGGGCGGCATCGTCTCGTTCGAGGGCAGCCCCTTCGACCTGCCCGTCACCCCGCACGACGCGCGCGCCCGCGGCATGGCGATCGTGCACCAGAGCCTCGGCCTCGTCGACTCGTTCACGGTGCTCGAGAACCTCCGCGTCGGGCGTCTCACGCCCACCGGCCCGTTCCGTCGCATCGACTGGAAGCGCGAGCGCGCGGCCTCCCAGGCGGTCTTCGACCGCATCCAGCGCTCGGTGCCGCTCGACGCGCTCGTCGGCGACCTCAGCGAGGAAGACCGCGCGATCGTCGCGATCGCCCGCGCGCTGCAGGACGCCACGCCCGGCAAGGGCCTCATCATCTTCGACGAGTCGACGCGTGCCCTCGGCCGTCGCGCCCTCGAGGGCTTCTTCACGCTGCTCGACGAGATCGTCGCGACCGGCACCGCTGTGCTGCTCATCACGCACCGCCTCGAGGAGGTCGTCGATGCGGCCGACCGCGTGACCGTGCTGCGCGACGGCGCCGTGGTCGAGTCGGGCCGCGAGGTGGCGGGCATGACCGAGGCGACCCTCACGGGCCTCATCCTCGGGCGCGAGCTCATCGACCTCGGCGACCGCGCCCCGCTGCCCGGGCTGACGGGCGACCCCGTCGCGGTCGCGGGCGTCACCGGGCTCGGCGTGCACGACGTCGCGTTCGAGGTGCGCCCGGGCGAGGTGCTGGGCCTCACCGGGCTCGCCGGCTCGGGCTACGACGATGTGCCGTACCTGCTCGCGGGCGTCTCGAAGGCGACCTCGGGCGAGGTCGCGCTCGCGGGCTCGACCATCGGCCTCGCCGGGCTCACGCCGAGCACGGCGATCGCGGGCGGCATCTCGCTCGTGCCCGAGGGGCGCGAGCACAGCGGCATCGCCGCGGGCATGTCGGTCGCCGAGAACATCGCGTTCCCGCAGACCTCGCGCGCGAAGCGGGGCCTGCTGCCGTTCTCGTCGCGCGGTGAGCGCTCGCTCGCCGACGAGTGGATCGAACGCCTCGACGTGCGCCCGCCGCGCCCCGACGCCATGGTCGGCACCCTGAGCGGCGGCAACCAGCAGAAGGTGTTCGTCGCCAAGTGGCTCGCGACCGACCCGAAGCTCCTGCTGCTGCACGAGCCCACGCAGGCGGTCGACATCGGCGCCCGCCACATCATCGGCGCCGCCATCCGGGATGCCGCCGAGACCGGCACCTACGTCGTCGTGGCCGGCTCCGACGAGAACGAGCTCGCCCTCGTGTGCGACCGCGTGCTCGTCTTCGCCGACGGCGTGATCCAGCGCGAGCTCACGTCGCCCATGACGCCAGACGACATCGTCGCCGCGATCTACACGAACGGCGCGCGTGCGCGACTGCGACAGCGTGGAGGGGCGGATGCCGGCGGCTCCGCCGAAGGCGCCCCGGCACCGGAGAGCCCCGCCGATGAGTGAGGACCGCGACCTCGACGGCTTCTTCTCGGAGGCGCGCGTGAGCGCCCGCGACGAGGCCGTGTCGCTCGACGACCGCAGTTTCCGCGACCACCTGTACCCGCTCGACGGCGACGAGCTCGCCCCGTGGCGGGGCATGTCGTACGAGGAGTTCACGGCCGCCAGGCAGGGCAACGAGTTCCTGCAGGCGCTGCTGCGCGACTGGGACGCGCTCTACGACGAGCCGTTCGTCGGCATCACCTCCGACGGCATCGTACGGAGCGAGGTGTGGGCGGATGCCGCATCCGCGCGTTCCGCGTCCGGCGACCCCGCCGTCGTGGCCGCCGCCGAGCACGTCCTCGCGACGCTGCCCGACGACCTGCGCGAGCGCGTGCGGTACGACGTCGACGCCCCAGACTGGCGCGGCTGGAGCAACCCCGAGTTCGTCTTCCACCGCAACGGGCTGCGGCTCGAGGATCTCTCCGACCGGCAGGTCGCGGCGATCCTGGGCCTCGTCGAGGCATCCCTCAGCTCCGAAGGATTCGCGCAGGTGCGCGAGGCGATGGCCCTCAACGGCTACCTCGGCGAACTCACCGGGCTGCCGACGATCATGAACGAGCGCAGCTACTGGTTCTCACTCTTCGGCACGCCTTCCGCCGACGAACCGTGGGGCTGGCAGCTGTTCGGCCACCACGTCGCGATCAACTTCGCGACCGTCGGCGGCCGCGACGTGATCGCGCCGGTCTTCATCGGCGCCGAGCCCGCGCTCTCCGACGGAGCCCGCCCGCCGCTGTTCGACGACCGCGAGCGTCTCGCGCTCGAACTGGCCGGCTCGCTCACGCCCGAGCAGCGCGCCGAGGCCGTGGTGTTCGCGTCGGTGCTCGACCCGGCCATGCCCGAGGGCCGGCTGCACCCGGCCGACGAGCGCCACGTCGCGGGCGCGTTCCGCGACAACCGCGTGGTGCCCTCCGAGGGCATCGCGGTGTCGCATTTGGATGCCGCGCAGCAGGCGCTTGTGCGCCGCATCGTGGCCGACTTCCTCGCGCTGCTGCGCGAGCCCCAGCGCGAGGCGATGCTCGCCCGCTACGACGCGCACCTCGATGAGACCTGGTTCTCCTGGTACGGCGCGACCGACGGCAGCGAGCCCGTGTACTTCCGCATCCAGAGCCCGGTCGTGATCGCCGAGCTCGACAACCACGCGGGCGTCTGGCTGGCGAACCGCCTGCCGGCGCGCTTCCACGTGCACACCACGCTGCGCCTGCCGAACGGCAACGACTACGGGCGCGCGTGGATCGCGCAGTGGCGAAGCGGCATCAGCTGAGGCGCCGTCGGTCTGGTGCCGGGCTCGGTACTTCCGCTTAGCTGTACCCGTGATCTCTCAGAACACCGTCGCTCGTGCCGTTCGGATGCTGGGCGTGGCCGTGTCGGCTGCAGTACTGCTCGCCGGGTGCACCGAAGCAGCGGCACCCGACGTGTCCTCATCGCAGGCAGAGGTGATCGATCTCTCTCACGAGATCGACGCGGCCGACGCATTGCTCGATGCGCAGGCAGCGTCGAGCCTGGCCGCCGCGCACGCGCGACCGACGATCGTGCCCGGCGATGAGGCCGGAAGCACCGTCACCCAGGTCATTCGCGATGGCGACGAATCGGAGTGGGCGGCCGGCCGCTACCGGATCACCGCCGTGTGCGCCGGCGAAGGCACCGTCGCCGGGACGTTCGCCGTGGGATCGCATGCGGAGGTCTCCGCGCTCACGGCCTGCACGGCCTCCGGGACCGTCGATCACGTTGAGATCGAGGTGCCCGAGACGTCGACCGGGTTCACGGCCACGCTCGTTCCCGGGGGAGGATCCCGAGCGGCGATCGGGTACTCGATCGCACGAATGTGACGCCTGCCGCATTGCCGCGGGCGTGCCGCCCTACGCCAGCAGCGACTCGCTCGGCGTGTGGCCCGCGAGGGCGGCGTCGTAGGTCGTGACCGCGACGAGGGTGTTGACCTCGTGCTGGCGGGCGGCGGTCTCGATCTCGTCGGGGTCGGCGCCGCGCTCGATGAGCGCGACGAGCTCCTCGTGCTCGGCGACCGAGGCCTGCGCGCGGCCGGGGGCGTGCCAGTAGGCCGAGCGGCGGATGAAGTCGAGTCGCGCCCACTCGTTCGCGAGCAGCTCGTTGAGGCGGGTGTCGTCGCTCTTCGAGCAGAGGACCTCGTGGAAGCGCCGGTTGAGCCGCCCGAAGAGGTTGGTGTCGAAGCTCGCGAGCGCCTCGGCCATCTGGGCGTTGAACGCGCGAGCCTCGGCGAGGTCGGCCGGGGTCAGGTGCGGCGCCGAGACGGCGGTCGCGAGCCCCTCGAGGCGGGCGAGCAGGCGGATGGTGCGCTCGAACGCGTGCGCGTCGAACGTGCGCACGAGGGCGCCGACGTTCGGCACGATCTCGACCCAGCCCTCGGCTTCGAGACGGCGCAGCGACTCGCGCCACGGCACCGAGCTGATGCCGTGCTCGCGCGCGAGCTGGTCGATGACGAGCCGGTACCCGGGCCCGTAGGTGCCATCGGTGATGCGCGCCTTGAGGACGGCGTACGCCTGCTCTGCCTTGCTCGCTGCCATCATCGGTCCTCTCGCGCGTCCTGCGATTGTATGGGAAATCGCACACGATCTGTGCTGACGGCATCGGAATGGTCGGATGTCGAGTCGACGAGTTCGAGCAGCCGGCCCACGACCGGGTCGGCGGAGGCGCCTCGGCGCGCCAGCACGAGCGCGCGCAAGGGAGCGGTGGAGGGATGCGTCGACCGCACGGCGATGTCGAACCGCCCGAGGCTCGCCCCGTCGGCGTCGGGCAGCAGTGCGGCCCCGAGGCCCGCCTCGACGAGCGGCACCATGTTCTGGATGGTGGCCACCGTACGCACCTCGCGCGGCACGACGCCGAGCCGCAGGAACTCGGCCTCGACGAGCTCGGGCAGACTCGGCACCGCGGCCGTGCGGTGGGGGAGCAGCACGAGCCGGTCGTCGAACCAGTGCAGGGGCAGCGGGTCGGGTGCCTCCGTGCCGGGCGGCAGCGCCGCCACGAGGGGCACCGCGCCCCAGTCGCGGATCTCGAACGCGTCGCCGTGCCTGGCGACGAACCGCTTCGGGTCGGCGACGAGGACGGCTGCGACATCCGCCCGTCCGTTCGCGACGAGGTCGAGCGCGGTCCACGGCGGCGGGTCGACGAGCCGGATCTCGAGGTCGGGGGAGCCTGCCGCGACCTCGCGGAGCAGGCGCGGGATGCGATGCCAGATGAGCGCGGGCACGGCGGCGACCGTGAGCACGCCGCTGCCGCGCCCGGCCGACCGGCGCACGGTCGCGACGATCTCGTCGACCTCGCCGAGCACGCGGCCCGACGACTCGAGCAGCGACCTCCCGGCGCTCGTCGGTTCGACGCCGCGCGACGTGCGCACCAGGAGCGGCGTGCCGAGCTCGGTCTCGAGCTGGGCGATGGCGACGCTGAGCGGCGGCTGCGACATGCGCAGCGCCCTCGCGGCGGCTGTGAGCGAACCCGCCTCGACGACGGCATGGAAGTACCGCAGGTGGCGAAGCTCCATGGGTTGAGCCTATCGGGAGAAGCGTTCGATAGTTCTGAACTATGGCAGGCAGAGCGCATCGGTAGTTCCGCAGGCGGCCGTGCGTTGCGAGCCTTGAGATGTTCGACACCCCGGAAGGACCCTCGCCATGCTGCCCACCTGGAACCAGACCCCGCCGTTCGCCATCACCCGCGCGAGCCACGTCGCGCTCGCCGTGACCGACCTCGCCGCGAGCCGCGACTTCTACCGCGACACCATCGGCCTCGTCGTCACCGAGGAGACCGACGACGTGGTCTACCTGCGCGGTCTCGAGGAGGCCTCGCATCACAGCCTGCGCCTCGAGCTCGCCGCCGAGCCGAAGGCGCTCGCGATCGGCCTTCGCGTGCGCACCGACGACGACATCGTGGCCGCGGAGCGGCACTTCAAGGCCGCGGGCATCGAGTCCGAGCGCGTCGAGGTCGACCACCAGGGGCCGACGATCCGCTTCCGCGATCCGGTCGGCACGCACCTGGAGCTCACCTCGTCGATGGACGTCGTCGAGCGCAGGATGCAGCAGTTCGACGAGTTCGTCGCGGGAGCCCCGCAGCGCCTCGACCACTACCAGGTCGTCACATACGACGTGCAGGCCGCGACCGACTTCTGGACCGGCCTCGGCATGCGCATGAGCGAGTACACCGCGACCGACGGCACCGACGAGCTCTGGGGCACGTGGATGGAGGTCAAGGGCAACACCCACGACCTCGTCTTCACCAACGGTCGCGGCCCTCGGCTGCACCACTTCGCCTTCACCGTGCCGGATGCGGCCGCCCTGATCCATGCGGCGGATGTCGCGGGCGCGCGTGGATTCGGGCAGGAGATCGATCGCGGCCCTGGCCGCCACGGCATCAGTAACGCCCTCTTCCTCTACCTGCGCGACCCCGACCAGCACCGCATCGAGCTGTTCACGACGCACTACCAGTTCATCGACCTCGAGGCCGAGCCGATCCGCTGGGACACCTCGAACCCGAAGCGCGCGCAGCTCTGGGGCATGCCGGCGTCGCGTCGCTGGTTCTTCGAAGCCAGCGAGTTCCCCGGTCAGCCGGTGCTCGAGCCGAGCGTGCGGGCGAACCCGGCCACGCTCGAGGACTTCCTCGGGGTGCACTGAGCGGCTCCGTCGAGGGCGGGCCGCGAGCGCGCCGAGAACCGCGAGCGAAGGCCCCTGCATCGTGCGATCCGCACGACGCAGGGGCCTTCGCTCGTGTCGGCGAGGGGCGTTCCCGACCAGGCGGAGACGAGCCTCCGGATGCTGTGCATCGACTGTGCGTCGCCCTGATCGAGCTGAGGAATGTTGGTCGCGCCGGTCTGCCCGGTTACGCTCAGGGGCAACTTGTGATGGCGCCGACCGCGAAGGCTCGATCATGACCACACGGCTCCCGGGGGGACTTCGGGTGGCGTCCGATGCGACGACCACCGACTTCGTGCTGCCCGGAAACCGGGGTGCAGCAGCCGGGCGCGCACGCGGCGCCGGGCGGCACGCCGCCGTCAGGCGCCGAGAGGCGCGACGGCGCCTCGCCGAACTGCGCGATCACGCCACGGCCGCCGTGATGCGTCGGGTGCTCACGACGCTCATCTCGCTGTTCCTCGGCGTCGCCGTGTTCCAGCTCTTCGCTCCGAGACTCGACCAGCCCGTCGACGCCCTGTGGCACGACCGTCACGCCTGGGCGATCCTCATCGGGGCCTGCGCGGCGGTGGGGGTGTTCGTGGCACTGACGATCGCGTCGGCCTCCCAGTCGGGCATCGAGCTCCTGCATCGGTTCGGCGTGCACTCGACCCCTGAGAACCGCGCGCTGCTCGCCGCGGGCTCCTGGTTCGCGGCGGCCGCGCTCGGCGTGCACTTCTCCGCCGCCGCGTTCTCGCCGGTGCCCGGGGGCCAGTGGGTGGTCGCCGTCGTGCTCGGCGGCGGTCTCGCGCTCGCCGTCTTCTGCCTGCACCGGGTCGCCGTGCACGACCACGCGTACCGCACCTTCAACCTCGCGGCGATGACGCTCGCGGCCGGCTCGATCGCGAGCATGAGCCTCACCGGCACCGGTTCCTGGTGGGCCCTGAACTTCAGCACGCTCGGCACGACCGATGACGCGGCCGCCTTCTCGTTCAACGCGGGTGCCGTGCTCTCGGGGCTCGCGATGGTGATGCTGGCCCGCACGCTGACGAACGGGCTCGCCGCACCGCGATTCGGGGCGTCCGACGTCGGCATCCGCGTGCTGCGGGTCTGCATCGTGATGCTCGGCCTCTGCCTCGCTGGTGTCGGTCTCGTGCCGATCGACACCGCGACCGACGTGCACAACGCCTTCGCGCTCGGCGCTGCCGTGTGCTTCGCGTTGCCGGCGCTGTGCCTCCGGCTGCTCGTGCGCGGTGCGCCGCGTCGGCTCGTGGTGCTCTCGATCGCATTCGTGGCCGTCGAGGTCGTCGCGATGGTGCTCTACGACGGCTTGCACCTCTTCAGCCTCACGGTGTTCGAGATCGTCGCGTTCTCGCTCATCTTCATCTGGCTCATCGCGATCACGGTCATGTCGCGCGAGCCGGGTTCGATCAGGGCCGGCGCGACGGATGCCGCGGGCGCGACCCTCGCGGCACTGCACGCCGCACAGCACCGCGTCTCCCGCGGGGCGAAGGTGCTGCGCGTGGAGCTTCCGGCGATACTTGCCGGGGAGCGGCCGCCGGAAGCCACCGGACTGGAACGCAGGCCCATTGCGAGGAGGACCCCGATATGACCGATGCCGACACGCGTGACGAGCTCATCGAGATCGAGCGTCAAGATGCCGCCCGCCGGTACGTGATCACCGTCGACGGGGTGCAGGCGGGCATCGCCGTCTTCGTGGCGTCGCCCACGGCGCTCACGTTCACTCACACCGTCGTGGATCCGGCGTTCGGCGGCCGCGGCATCGGAAGCCGCCTGGCGCGTTTCGCGCTCGACGACACGATCGCCCGGGGGCTCCGGATCGTGCCGCGCTGCCCGTTCATCGCCGAGTTCGTGCGCCTGCACCCCGGCTACGAGGCATCCGTCGACTGGCCCTGACCCGCGGTCGCGGAGGTTGGCCCTCTTACGGGGCACTGTGCACGGCGGTCCGCGGGGATACCATTCCAGCAGACCAGAGTCGGCCCGAACCGACCAGCCCGCCTCGCGGGCCGGGGGATGACAGGACATGACCCGTTTCCCTCTGGAATGCCTCGCCGAGCTCAGTTCGGGTCGCTCGGCAGGGGGAGGCCTCCAGAGAGGCCGCAGTGGGGCGGGAGGTAGGGTTCCCGCCCCACTGTCATGTCCGGAGCATCAGCTCGCGGTGTCGGAGGGTTCGCCGACGAGCGGGTCGGCGATCGCGAGGCGCATGCGCTTGCAGAGGTCGGTGAGCTCCACGAGTTCGTCGTCGTCGAGCTCGGCGCCGACGTTGCGTTCGATCGCGACGATGTGCTGGAGTGCGACGCCGCGGTAGAGCGAGAAGCCCTCCTCGGTCATCGCGACGATGGTGCCGCGACCGTCGTCGGGATCGGGGGTCTTGGTGACCAGTCCGCGAGCCGCGAGCCGATCGAGCATCCGGCTCACGCTCGGCTGGCTGATGAGCACCGACCGGTTCAGGTC
This sequence comes from Agromyces sp. CF514, assembly GCF_900113185.1. Lineage (NCBI taxonomy): Bacteria > Bacillati > Actinomycetota > Actinomycetes > Micrococcales > Microbacteriaceae > Agromyces > Agromyces sp. CF514. The sequence goes on from NZ_FOZD01000001.1 coordinate 598,642, forward strand.
CTTCAATCGGAGGCGCCGCCCCGGCGATCGGGAGATGTTGAACAGCACGTCGTATTCGTTGAGCGAGATGAGCTCGGACGGGAACGTGTCGGCCAGGGCGCGCATGACCGTGACCTGTGCACGGAAGAGGGACTCCCAGGCGGCGACGGCGATCGCTCGATCGGTCACGCGACTCCTTCGGCTCGGTGTTCGGATGGAGCTCCGAGCGTTTCACGCGTCGCGACGATGCGAGTGAGTGGTGCCACGGATCCGGAGACTCAGCATCCGCAATAGGCAACCTCGCGGCCGAATGCCGACGGCGCCGGAAATGGATGAGGGCCGGACGTAGAGGCTGACGTCCGACCCTCACCCTTGCACCAAGAGTGTCCTGCAATCACATTCCACACCGACCGCCACAGCAAACAGTCGGTGCACAACCGAATATATAACGGATAGGTAACGGGCGCTAGTTATCAATCTGTGATTTTCTGGCGAGGTTCCCATGACCTGCCCGAGAGCGCTCGGATCACCCGGACCGGAGCCCGTCGAAGCGGGTTGCCGCGCGCACGCGATCGGGCGAGGATCGAGGTCGGAGGAGGTGCTCATGGGCAGGCTCGTCTACACGGCGATCACGTCGCTCGACGGGTACATGGCCGACGCCGAGGGCGGGTTCGACTGGGCGATGCCCAGCGAGCAGGTGCACGCGGCCGTCAACGCGCAGGAGCGCGCGATCGGCACCATGCTCATCGGTCGGCGCATGTACCAGGTGCTCGCCGCCTGGGAGGACATGCCGGTCGACGGCGCGCCAGAGGTCATCCGCGAGTACGCCGAGATCTGGCGGGCCACCGACAAGGTTGTCTACTCGTCGACGCTCGAGCGCGTGCGGACCGCGAAGACCCGCCTCGTGCGTTCGTTCGATGCCGACGCGGTGCGCGAGCTGGTCGAGACGTCGGCGACGGATGTCTCGATCGGGGGTCCGACGCTCGCGGCGCACGCGCTGCGAGCCGGGCTCGTCGACGAGTACCGGCACTACGTCTCGCCGGTCGTGGTCGGCGGCGGGAACCCGGCGCTGCCCGTCGGCATCCGCCTGGATCTCGAACTCGTCGACCAGCGGCGGTTCTCGAACGGCGTCGTGTACGCGGGCTATCGCACGCGCCGACCGGGGTAGCCCGCTGGGCGGGACGCCCTCATCGGACGGCGTGACGGACGGAGCCGCTCAGTACAGGTCGGGCGAGGGCGTGGAGGCCTGACGGATCGACACGTCGGCGTGACGGTCGAAACGGTAGCCGACGCCGCGCACGGTGCGCACGATGTCCTGGTAGTGCGCGAGCTTGGAGCGCAGGCGACGCACGTGCACGTCGATGGTGCGCTCGCTCGGGACCTCTTCTTCGCCCGCCCAGAGGTTGTCGATGAGCTCGTGGCGGTCGATGGTGCGGCCCTCGCGGAGCACGAGGAACTGGAGCAGCTCGAACTCCTTGTAGGTGAGGCCCGCGGGCTCGCCGTCGAGGAGCACGCGCTTGCGCGAGATGTCGATGATGACGCCGTTGGGGTGACGGTCGGCGTCGGCACGGGTCTCGCCCGCATCGCGCTGCTTCGCGAGCGCGGCCGGGTCCTGCAGGGCGAGGCGCACGACGTCGACGTCGCGACCGCCGGCGCCGGCCGGAGCCAGGGCGACCGCCGCGTAGGTCTCGGCCGAGGGGGCGATCTCGCCGGTCAGCGCTCGGAGCGCCTCGACGATGCGGTGCAGCGTGGTGCCGTCGGCGTCGGCCTTGGACTCGTCGATGCCGACGTAGAGCACGAAGCCGCGGGCCTCGGTGCCCTCGGGCACGGCGCGGACCCGAGGTGCGCGATCGGCGAGCGGGGCGGTGGGGGCGGCCGACTGGGCGGCGGCCTGCAGCGGAGCCGCGCTGCGGATGGCCGAGCCGCTGATGCGGGGGGCCTCGGTGCGGACGGCGGGAGCGGTGCGAACGGGTGCGAGAGCGAGAGACATGATGGATTCCTTGCGCGAAGAAGGTGCAGCGAACACCCCGGACGACGGGGTGGAGCGAAGGCCGGATCGGCCGGTGTGCGAACCCGCGGTGAAGGGGTTCGGGGAGTCGCAGCCGATCGAGGATGTGATCGGCTCAGGCGGCTCGGCGGTCAGGTCGCGGTCAGCGGCACATTCGACAACACATGGATGCACGCGCCGACATCATCATGTCGGTCGACCTGAGAGCCTCGGGGGCGGTCAGGGTGCGTGCGGTGTCAGTCATGAGCGATAGTCAATCCGACGTCTCCGGATGTGTCAATCCGTGACGGTCGCATGACGCACCGTGACGGCGCAGACGGTGCAGGCCGGGGTGCGGCATCCGGCAGGATCAGCCGAGACGCTTCAAACCGAGAAAGAAGCTGCGAAAATCAAGCCTCGAAAAAAATGATCTGCGTCGGATTCTGGGCATGAGCGGGTTCCGCCGAAGATCCTTCGGGGAAGCGGACGGATGCCGCGCAGCATAGTGGTGCGAACGCCCCGCCCGGCCGATCGGATGTCTCGGCGGATCAGACCGTGCCGTAGAGGCGGTCGCCGGCGTCGCCCAGCCCGGGCACGATGTAGCCGTGCTCGTTCAGGCGCTCGTCGAGGGCGCCGAGCACGATGGTCACGTCGTGCCCCTCGAGCTCCCGCTCGAGGAACGCCAGGCCCTCGGGGGCCGCGAGGATGCAGATCGCCGTGACATCGGTCGCGCCGCGCTTCAACAGGAACTCGATGGCCGCTGCGAGCGAACCGCCCGTCGCGAGCATCGGGTCGAGCACGAAGCACTGGCGGCCGGAGAGGTCGTCGGGCAGGCGCTCGGCGTAGGTCGTGGGCTCGAGGGTCTCTTCGTTGCGGGCCATGCCGAGGAAGCCGACCTCGGCGGTCGGCACGAGCTTCGTCATGCCCTCGAGCATGCCGAGACCGGCTCGCAGGATCGGCACGATGAGCGGTCGCGGCTCGGCGATGCGCACACCGGTCGTGGGTGACACCGGAGTCTGGATCTCGATGGGCTCGACCCGCACCCCACGGGTGCCCTCGTAGGCGAGCAGCGTCATGAGCTCCTCGACGAGTGCGCGGAACACGGGCGACGGCGTCTTCACGTCGCGGAGCACCGTCAGCTTGTGGGTGATGAGCGGGTGGTCTGCAACGTGGACTCGCATAGGCTCGAGTCTAGTTCGCGGGGGTCGCCGCACGGGAGGCCGAGGAGGGGCGATGGAGCAGTCGACGCATCGCGAGTGGATGCGGGCCGCGCTCGCCGAGGCCGCGCTCGCGCCGCAGACCGGCGACGTGCCCGTGGGAGCCGTCGTCGTCGATGCCGACGGTCGCGTGATCGCTGCACGGCACAACGAGCGCGAGCTCACCGGAGACCCGACGGCGCACGCCGAGGTGCTGGCCCTGCGCGATGCCGCGGCCGCCCACGGCGAGTGGCGCCTCGAGGGCTGCACGCTCGTCGTCACGCTCGAACCGTGCGTCATGTGCGCCGGGGCGATCCTCGCCGCACGCGTGCCCACCGTCGTGTTCGGCGCGTGGGACGACAAGGCGGGAGCCGCGGGTTCGCTCTACGACGTGCTGCGCGACCGGCGCCTCAACCACCGGGTCGAGGTCTACGCCGGCGTCGAGGCGGATGCCGCGGCGTCGCAGCTGCTGGCATTCTTCGGCGGCTCCGAGCACCGCCGGTCGTAGCTAGGCGGCGACCGTCGCGCGTCGTTCGAGCCCGTCGAGGTATTCGCCGAGCAAGGCGGCCGAGGCCGCCTCGGCCGGCACGCCGAACGACTCGCGCTGCTCGCGCAGGCGTTCGCGGCTGAGCCCGTACTCGGGCAGCTCGTCGCCCCAGGCGGCCAGCCAGTCCTCGTGGATCTCGGTCGTGACCTCGGGGTGGAACTGCACGGCCAGCAGCCAGTCGCCGCGGCGGAACGCCTGGTTCTCGTACTGGGCCGACCCGGCGAGGCGCTCGACGCCGACGGGCAGGTCGAACGTGTCGCCGTGCCACTGCACGGTCGGCACCCCGGCGAAGTGGCGCACGGGGGAGTCGGCCCCGGCCTCGGTCGGGTCGACCTCGAGCCATCCCACCTCCTTGCGCTCGCCGCGGTACACGCGGGCGCCGAGTGCCGAGGCGAGCAGCTGCGCGCCGAGGCACACGCCGAAGATCGGCGCCTCGGCCTCGATGCGACGCCGGAGCAGTCCGAGCTCGTCGGAGAGGTAGGGGTATCGGTCGGTCTCGTACGCGCCCTCGTCGCCGCCGAGCACGACGACCAGGTCGGCGGCCAGCGGGTCGAGCTCGGCGACATCCGTCACCGGGGCGTCGACCGTGATGACGTCGTAGCCGTGCGCCTCGAGCGTCGGGCCGAGGTTGCCGAGGCCGATGGCCGAGTCGTGGCGCAGCACGAGGGCCGTGCGACGGGCGGCCGCCGCGGCATCCGTCATTCGAGGCCCTTGATGACGATCGCGTCGGTGGGCGGCGCGACGAGGTTCGGGTCGACGTAGACGTCGGGCTCGATGTAGATGACCCGGGCTGCGGGCACCGCCGTGCGGATGCGCTGCTCGACGACGTTCGTCGCAGCAGCGACCTCGAGCAGCGACTGGTCGGCCGCGAAGCCGAGCTTGGCGGCCACGAGCAGCTCGTCGGGGCCGAGGTACAGCGTCTTCATGTGGATGATGCGCTCGATCTCGGGGCCGGCGGCGATCGCCTGCTCGATCTTCTCGATGTCGTCGTCGCCTGCGCCCTCGCCGACCAGCAGGGACTTCGTCTCGATGCCGAGGATGATCGCGACGACCACCAGCAGCGTGCCGATCATGAGCGTGCCGATCGCGTCGAACGCCGGGTTGCCGGTGATGACCGTGAGACCGACGCCGAGCAGGGCGAACACGAGGCCGAGCAGGGCCGCGACGTCTTCGAGGAGCACGACGGGCAGCTCGGGGGCCTTCGCGCGCCGCACGAACTGCACCCAGCTCTGCTTGCCGCGCAGCGGGTTCGACTCCTTCACGGCCGTGCGCAGCGAGAACGACTCGAGCACGATGGCGATGGCCAGCACGAGCAGCGGCAGCCAGGCATTGGTGAGCTCGTGCGGGTGCGTGAGCTTCTCGACGCCCTCGTAGATCGAGAACACGCCGCCGACCGAGAACAGGATGATCGAGACGACGAAGGCGTACACGTATCGCTCGCGGCCGAAGCCGAAGGGGTGCTCCTTGTCGGCCGCCTTCTTCGCCTGGCGCCCGCCGAGCATGAGCAGCAGCTGGTTGCCGGAATCGGCGACCGAGTGGATGCCCTCGGCGAGCATCGAGGCCGACCCCGAGAAGAACCATGCGATGAACTTGGTGATGGCGATGCCGAGGTTCGCGAGGAATGCCGCGACGATCGCCTTGCTGCCGCCTGATGCGCTCATGCGCCAATCCTAGGATGGTCGAATGAGTGCCGCAGACGAGCCCGTGACCCTCCCGACGATCGCCTTCCTGGGGGCGGGTTCCATGGCCCGCGCCATCCTGAACGGCCTGCTGCAGCCCGGCATCGAGGTGGCCGGGGGCATCCGCGCGACCAACCGATCCGCGGCCAACGCGGCCGAGCTGTCGGCCCTCGCCGGCGTCACTGCGTACGCCACCGAGACGGATGCCGCGGCCAACCGCATGGCGGTCGCAGGCGCCAAGATCGTGATCGTCGCCGTGAAGCCCGCCATGGTGCCCGACCTGCTGCGCGAGATCGGCGACGCGATCGAGCCCGATGCCGTCGTCGTGTCGGTCGCGGCCGGCGTGACCGTCGCGACCTTCGAGTCGCTCCTGCCGGCATCGGTCGCCGTGATCCGCTCGATGCCGAACACGCCCGCCCTCGTCGGCCACGCCGTCACGGGCGTCGCGCCCGGCACGCGCTCGACCGACGACGACCTCGCGCTCGCCGTGACGCTCTTCCGGAGCGTGGGCGACGTCATCGTCGTGCCCGAGTCGCAGATCGACGCGCTCTCGACCGTCTCCGGATCGGGTCCGGCCTACGTCTTCTACCTCATCGAGCAGCTCACGGCCGCGGCCGTCGCCAAGGGCTTCACGCCCGAGCAGGCCGCGCTCATGGTGCAGGGCACGTTCCGGGGCGCGAGCGAGCTGCTCGCGGCATCCGATGTCGACCCGACCGAGCTGCGCCGACGAGTGACGAGCCCGAAGGGCACCACCGAGCGGGCCGTCGCCGTGCTCGAGGGGGCCGGGCTCGAGGCGATCTTCGTCGAGGCGACGGATGCCGCGCTCGCGCGCGCCCGCGAGCTGGCGGCCGGCGCGTGAGCGCGCCCGAGGCCGGCCCGGCAGATGAGTCGTCTGCACCGCTCGCGCCGCTCGACCTCCGCGGCGAACCGCGGTTCGCGTGGCGCGGCGTCATGCTCGACGTCGCGCGCCGGTTCCGCCCGCTGCCCGACCTGCTGCGCTTCGTCGACCTGCTCGCGGCGCACGGCCTCAACGTGCTGCAGCTGCACCTGACCGACGACCAGGGCTGGCGGTTCGAGGTGCGGGCGTATCCGCGGCTCACTGAGGTCGGCGGTCGCCGCTCGGAATCCCAGCTCGGGCATGGCCCGCAGTCGACGCTCGACGGCGTGCCCCACGAGGGCTCGTACACGCAGCACGAGCTGCGCGGGCTCGTCGCGTACGCGGCCGCCCGCGGCATCCGCGTGGTGCCCGAGATCGACGTTCCGGGTCATGCGCAGTCGATCCTCGCCGCGTACCCCGAGTTCGGCGTCGGCGGGGCCGAGGCCGTGCGCGCGCGCATCGGCGAGCCGTGGACCCGCTTCGGCATCAGCGACGAGGTGCTGAACGTCGAGGACGCCACGCTCGCGTTCGTGTGCACGGTGTTCGACGAGCTCTGCGACGTGTTCGACTCCGACGTCGTGGGATTCGGCGGTGACGAGGCGCAGAAGCGGCGCTGGCATGAGGACCCGCGCACCCAGGAGCTCATGGCCGAGCGCGGGCTCGTCTCCGAGGACGAGCTGCAGGCGTGGTTCCTCGGGCGCGTGGCCGGGCACGTCGCCGAGCGCGGGCGTCGCGTCATCGGCTGGGACGAGATGCTCGAGGGTGCGGATGCCGCGGGCGGGCCCGGTGCGGAGGGCGCAGCGGTCGGCGGTCCGACCGTGCCGACGCTGCCCGCCGACGCGGTCGTCGCCTCGTGGCGCGGGCCCGTCGGCGCCGAGCTCGGCGCGCGCCTCGGCCACGACGTCGTGCTCTGCCCCGACCTCTGGACCTACTTCGACTATCGGCAGTCGGATGCCGCAGACGAGCCGATCCCGGTCGGCACCGTGCTCTCGCTCGAAGACGTCGCGTCGTTCGATCCGGTGCCCGACGGGGCTCCCGAGTGGTTCGCCGAGCGGGTCGTCGGCGTGCAGGCGAACGTCTGGACCGAACAGCTCGACACCCGGGACCGGCTCGATTACGCGGTGTTCCCGCGGCTCGGCGCGTTCGCCGAGGTCGCGTGGAACGGCGGGCCGCTCGACTGGGCGGCGTTCTCGTCGCGCCTGCCCGCGTACCTCGCCTGGCTCGCCGAGCAGGGGGTCGGCTTCCGTCCGCTCGAGGGGCCCCGGCCCGACCAGCAACGCCCGGGCGTTCCGGGGGTGCCGCGCGAGCGGGCGGCGCGCATCGCGGAGCTCGAGCGGCTGACCGCGTCGCTCGCTCGGGTCTCGGGCGCGTAGCCGGCGACACGGGTTCGAGGGTTCGGGCGCGGCTCCGAGGCATCCGCCCTTCGCCGTTGCGAGATCGCAGACTCCTCGCCGATCGGGCGCGTCCGTGCCACGCTGTGAATGCGCCATGGAGCGGGTCGTTCGATGCGGGCCCGGCCGTGGCATCGACCTATATTTGGATGAAATCCAATTCATGGGGAGGTGGGGTGTGTCCGGAATGCGGATCTCCCGACGCGGAGTGCTCACTGCGGCCGGCCTCGGCCTGCTGGGCATCGGCACGGCAGGTTGCGCGCCTGCGACGAACTCCGGCGGCCGGTCGTCGGCGACGACCGATGGGCACGCCGCGATGGACCGCCGGCTCGGTGCCGAGTGGGAGCCGCACGAGCTCACCGTCATGTCGTGGCCGACCGAGGCCATCTGGGGCGAGGACCTGCAGGACGTGCGCGACGACCTCGCCTCGGTCGCGGCGGCCATCGCCGCCTACGAGCCGGTCGTGCTGCTCGCCTCGCCCGGCGACGAGGAGGATGCCGCGTACGCGGTCGGCGACGACGTCGAGATCCTGACCGTTCCGGTCGACGACCTGTGGGCGCGGGACACCGTGCCGGTGTTCGTCGAGGGCCCGGCCGGGATCGAGGGCGTCGACCTCAACTTCAACGGCTGGGGCGGCAAGCAGTTCCACGAGCACGACGCGGGGGTCGGCGCGGCCGTGCTGGCCGAGTTCGGGATTCCGCGCGTCGTGGCCTCGCTCGTCGCCGAGGGCGGGTCATTGGAGACCGACGGCCAGGGCACCCTGCTCGTCACCGAGAGCTCGATCGTCAACGACAACCGCAACCCGGGGCTCTGGCGCGACGAGATCGAGCAGCGCCTCATGGACCTGCTCGGCATGCGCAAGGTGATCTGGTTCGACGGCGTCTACGACCAGGACATCACCGACGCGCACATCGACTCGCTCGTGCGCTTCGTCGCGCCCGGCGTCGTGCTGCTCGACGTGCCGGGGCCGGGCGCACCCGACGACGTCTGGTCGCGCTCGAGCGAGCAGGCGCGGTCGGTGCTGGCCTCGGCGACGGATGCCGCGGGGCGGCCGATCGAGGTCGTCGAACTGCCCCAGCCCGACTTCGCGAAGATCCGGGGCGACGGTGACGACTTTCTCGCGTCGTACGTCAACTTCTTCATCGCCAACGGCGCGGTATTCGTGCCGGAGTTCGGCGATCGCAGGGCCGACCGGCGCGCGCAGGACGTCCTGCAGGAGCAGTTCCCCGACCGCGACATCCTGCCTCTCGCGATCGACACGGTCGCCTCCGGTGGCGGCGGCATCCACTGCGCGACGCACGACCTGCCGGCCCGACCCGGCGAGTGACTCCGGAGCCCGAGGGCGTCCGGTCGTGATCGTGCGAGCGGGCGCGATTCAGGCGCGGTCGGGCGGGCCCGATCATCCGTCCCGAGGAGCTGTTGACATCCGGGCGGCTGCCGCCGATGATATTTGGATATCATCCAAATTCGGATGACATCCAAATTCGACCGGTGACGTCGTCGTCGCCGGGGACAGGAGTCCTCATGGCCCCCTCCATGACGAAGGCGCTCGCCGCGCTCGCCGGGGCGTTCGCGGTCGCCGCGCTCGCCGCATGCAGCCCGGCCGGAGTCAGCGCAGACCCGGCCGACGCGAACACGCTGCACGTCGCCCGCGCCGAGTCGTTCGACGGGTGGGACCCCGACAAGGCGGCGGCCTACTCGACCTACCAGACGCTGCAGGGCGTGCTCGAACCACTGCTCCGGGTCGCCCCCGAAGGCGACGGAATCGAGGCGGGCCTCGCCGAGTCGTGGACCTACGACCCCGCCGCCCTGACCTGGACCTTCGTGCTCCGCGAGGGCACGAGCTTCAGCGACGGCACTCCGCTCACCTCGGCCGACGTGGCCTTCTCGGCCGGCGTCTGGGCCGAGGGCCCGAACTACGGCACCCTGTACGCGAACATCACGGGCGTCGCCACGCCCGACGAGCGCACCGCGGTGTTCTCGCTCGCCACGCCCGATTCGACGCTGCCGGTGCTCATGACCTGGTCGTCGTCGGCGATCTTCCCGGTCGACTTCGGCGGACTCTCGAAGGACGAGTACTTCGCGAAGCCGACGGGCGCGGGCGCGTTCGTCGTCGCCGACTGGTCGCCCGGCGGACGCATCGTGCTCGAGAAGAACCCCCACTACTACCTCGAGGGGCGGCCGCACGTCGACCGCGTCGAGATCGAGGTCATCGCCGACGCGACGGAGCGGGGCGCGCAGTTCCAGGCCGGTCAGATCGACATCGCCGAGTACGTCTCGGCGATCGACGCGAAGCAGTACGGCGAAGGTCTCGTCGCCCTGCCGGTCGGGCAGGTCGAACACCTGAGCTTCAACACGACCCGCGCTCCGCTCGACGATCCGCAGCTGCGACGCGCCGTCGCGCATGCGATCGACTACGACTCGATCGTTGAGGGCGCGTTCCGCGGCTACGGTTCGGCGCCCCGCGGAATCATCCCGCCGAACCTCGCCAACTGGGCGCCGCCCAGCGTCGAGCCCTACTCGCTCGACCTCGACGAGGCGCGCGACCTGCTCGCCGCCTCGGCCACCCCGAAGCCCGGACCGCTCGAGCTCATCTACGACGCCGGCAACCCGACCGACCACCTCGTCGCACAGGTCGTCGCGGCGAACCTCGCCGAGATCGACGTCGAGGTCACGCTCACCGCGCTCGAGACCGGCGCGTTCCTGAGCCGCGCCTACGGCCTCGACGCCGACCTGGTGCTGTGGTCGTACGGGGCCGTCTCGCCCGACGTGGTCGACCCCCTGGGCTGGATCCACGGCACCTCGTGGCTGTTCTCGGGCTTCGAGGGCGAGACCGTGCAGCAGCAGTTCTTCGCCTACACGGCGACCGAGGCCCCCGACGAGAAGCAGGCGATCGTCCAGGCCGTGCAGGACGACGCGATCGAGAACGCGCAGGCCATCAGCCTCGCCGAGTTCCAGGTGCTGCACGGGGTGGCCGACCGGGTCTCGGGCTTCGAGCCCGCGCCGTGGGGCATGTACGCGTGGGACACGATCGAGGTCGGCGACGGATCGTGAGCCGGTACCTCTTCATCGCGAAGCGGCTCGCGTTCGCGATCCCGCTGCTGTTCGCGATCGTGCTGCTCGTCTTCCTGATCCTCAAGGTGACACCGGGCGACCCGGCCAGGCTCATCGTCGGGCTTCGCGCCTCCGACGCCGAGCTGGCGGTCGTGCGGGCGCAGCTCGGGCTCGACGACCCCGCGATCGTGCAGTACTTCCGCTACGTCGGCGAGGTGCTCACCGGCAACCTCGGCTACTCGTTCAAGTCGAACGAGCCGGTCACGAGCCTCATCGCCGAGCGCCTGCCGGTCACCGTGTGGCTGCTCGGCGTCGGCACGCTGCTCTCGCTCGTCATCTCGGTGCCGCTCGCGATGTTCTCGGCGCGCCGACCCGACCGTGCGTTCGACCACGCGACCCGTGCGTTCGGGCTCGTCGCGCTCGCCATGCCGTCGTTCTGGGTGGGGATCATCCTCATCCTCACGGTGGCGCTGCCGACGGGGTGGTTCCCGGTCGGCGGATTCGGCGACACCCCGGCCGAGCACCTGCGATCGATCGTGCTGCCCGCCCTCACCCTGGCCCTCTCGATCGCGCCGCTGCAGGTGCGCAGCCTCAGGGCGAGCATGATCACCGTGCTCGGCGCCGAGCACGTCACGACCGCTCGCTCGCTCGGGGTCGGACCCTCGCGGGTCATGTCGAAGTTCGTGCTGCGCAACGCCGCGCCGCCGACCGTGTCGATCCTCGCGCTGAACCTCGGCTACCTGCTGTTCGGCGCCGTCGTGGTCGAGACGACCTTCGCGCTGCCCGGCATCGGCCAGGGCATCGTGCTCGCCGCCCGGCAGCGCGACATCCCCTCGATCCAGGGCTACACGCTGCTCTTCGCGGTGGCCGTGGTGCTCGTGTTCCTCATCGCCGACGTCATCACCTCGATCGCCGACCCTCGACTGGAGGTCGAGTCATGAGCGCCGGAACCGTCACGACCGTCACGGCCGCAGCCGTGGGCGTGCTGCCCGCCCGCGCCGTGCCGGGCGCCGAACGCGTGCGCCTGCCGCGCCGCGTCTGGGTCGGCACCGGCATCGTCGCGATCTACGTGCTCGTGGCGGTGCTCGCACCGGTCATCGCCCCGTACGACCCGCTCGAGCAGGACATCGTGAACGCCCTCGCCTCGCCGAGCCCCGAGCACTGGCTCGGAACCGACGAGCTCGGCCGCGACGTCGTGTCCCGACTCGTGTACGCCTCGCGCATCGACCTGCTCGTCGGATTCCTCGGGGCCGCGCTGCCCGCAGTGCTCGGCACGGTGCTCGGCGCGATCGCCGGGTTCCGCGGCGGCTGGGTCGATGGCGTCATCATGCGCGTCTCCGACGTGGTGCAGGCGTTCCCCACGTACATCCTCATCATCGCGCTGGTGTTCGTGCTCGGGCCGGGGGTGCCGTCGATCCTCGTCGCATTCACGCTCATCGCGTGGGTCGCATACGCGCGCCTCATCCGCACCGAGGTGCTGCGCACGCGCGGCCTCGAGTACGTGTCGGCGGCGCGTGCCTCTGGCCTCTCGCCGCGCCGGGTGCTCTGGCGGCACGTGTTCCCGAACTCGGTGGGGCAGACGCTCGTCTACCTGCCGAGCGACATCGTCGGCGCGACGCTCGGGCTCGCGGCGCTCTCGTTCCTCGGCCTCGGCATCCAGGCGCCGACGCCCGAGTGGGGCGCCATGATCGCCGCCGGGCAGCCGTACATCCGCGAGCAGTGGTGGCTGTCGACCGTGCCGGGCCTGGTCGTCGTCGGGTTCGGACTCGGGCTCAGCCTGATCGGAGAGGGGATCGAAGCATGGACCAGGAAGTGAGCCGCACGGTGCTCGCCGTCGACGGGCTGCGCGTCGACCTCGCGGTCGGCGGCGGCACGATGCACCCCGTCGACGGCGTCTCGTTCGAGGTCGCGGCGGGCGAATCGCTCGGCATCGTCGGCGAGTCGGGCTCGGGCAAGAGCCTCTCGCTGAAGGCCGTGCTCGGACTGCTGCCGCCGGGGGCGACCGCCGAGGGGGACCTTCGCTTCGCGTTCGACGGCGGCGTGGTCCGCGATGCCGAGCGGGTGCGCGGGTACGGGGTCGCGATGGTGTTCCAGGAACCGATGACGGCGCTCAATCCGACGATGCGGGTCGGCGACCTCATCGCCGAGGCGGTGCGGGCGAGGGGGAGGATGTCGCGCCGGGCGTCACGGGCACGCGTGCTCGAGCTCATGGCGGGCGTCGGCATCCCCGAACCCGAGCGGCGCGCGCGCATGTGGCCGCACGAGCTCTCGGGAGGGTTGCGGCAGCGCGTCATGATCGCCGCGGCCCTCGCCACCGAGCCCGAGCTGCTGCTCTGCGACGAGCCGACCACCGCGCTCGACGTGACGGTCCAGGCGCAGATCCTCGACCTGCTGCGACGCCTCCGCGAGGAGCGCGGCCTCGCCATGGTGTTCGTCTCGCACGACCTGGCGGTCGTCGCCGAGGTGTGCGACCGGGTCGCCGTGATGTACGCGGGCCGGATCGTGGAGGTCGGCCCGGTCGACGAGGTGCTGCGTTCGCCGAGGCATCCGTACACAGCGGCCCTGCTCGCCTCTGCGCCGTCGTTCGCCGGCGGCGGCGAACGGCTTGCGACGATCCCCGGCTCGCCGCCCGACCCGCGCAGCTTTCCCGACGGGTGTCGTTTCGCCGCCCGGTGCGCCTTCGCGCGCGAGGACTGCCTGATCGCCGAGCACGAACTCGTCGGCGTCGACGAACGGCGGGCGACCGCCTGCATCCATCCCGAAGCCCTCATGGAGGTCGCCCGATGAGTGCGCATCTCGAAGCCCGCGGACTGCGCGTGAGCTACCGAACCGGTTCGGCGCTCGCCGCCAGGCTGCGGGGAAGGCCCGTGCCCGTGCTGCACGCGCTCGACGGGGTCGACCTCGTCGTGGAGCGCGGGTCGGCGGTCGGCATCGTCGGGGAGTCGGGGTGCGGCAAGTCCACCCTCGCTCGGGCGATCGTCGGGCTCGTCGAGCTCGACGGCGGCGCCTTGGCCCTCGACGGCGAGCCACTGCCGCTGAAACGCAGCCGAGCGCAGACCCGGCGCATCCAGATGGTGTTCCAGGACCCCAGCGCCTCGCTCAACCCGTCGATGACGATCGGGCAGACGCTCGGCGAGCTGCTGCGGGTGCACCGCATGGTGCCCGCCGCAGACGTGACGCGCCGTTCGGCCGAGCTGCTCGAACTCGTCGAGCTGCCGACCTCGCTCCTCGCCGCATACCCGCGTCGGCTCTCCGGCGGGCAGCGGCAGCGGGTGGGCATCGCCAGGGCACTCGCCCTCGAGCCCGAGATCCTCATCGCCGACGAGTCGGTCGCCGCGCTGGACGTCTCGGTGCAGGCGGCCATCCTCAACCTGCTCGAACGGCTGCGCGCCGAGCTCGGGCTCACCCTGCTCTTCATCTCGCACGACCTCGCCGTGGTTCGGCACCTCACCGAGCGGGTCGTCGTGATGACGGCGGGTCGGATCGTGGAGGATCGGCCCACCGAGGAGCTCTTCCGCGACCCGCACCATCCCTACACCGCGGCCCTGCTCGCCGCTGCGCCGCACCTGGGGGCGCTGGCTAGGATGGGGACGCGATGAGCGAGAGGGCGGCGTGACGTGGTGACCGACCGGCGTGCCAAGGGCAAGGCGCGCGAAGAGCTCGTCGTCGAGGCGGCCGCGAAGGCCATCGCCGAGCTGGGGCTCGCGAACGTGCGTGTCACCGACATCGCCGAGCGGGCGGGCATGCGCCCCGGGCACGTCACCTACTACTTCCCGTCGAAGACCGAGCTGCTCATGCTCGCGATCCGCCAGAGCGAGGAATCGCTGGTCGAGCAGGCCGAGGCCGAGCTCGGCGGCATCGACGATCCGTGGGCCCGGCTCGAGCGGTTGATCGAGCTGTCGGCGTCGAACGGCCGCGGCGATCCCGGCTGGATCCTCTGGTTCCAGGTGTGGTCGGATGCCGCGACCGACGACGTCGTCTCGGAGGTGCACAACGAGCTCGACGAGGGCTGGCGGCAGATCCTGCGAGACGTGCTCGAATACGGACGCGAGCGCGGCGCCTTCGCCTTCGACGACCTCGGCGAGGTCGCGCAGATCCTCTCGGCCACGATCGACGGGCTGTCGATCCAGTTGACGGTCGGCGCCGCGGGCGTCGATCACGCGCGGCTGCTCGCCCTCTGCGTGCGGAGCGCGGCGGCGTTCCTGGGGGAGCCCGCGCACCGCTGACCGGCGCTGTTCGGTGCTCGCCGAGCGCAAGGCGCCGAGCGAGGCGCCGCTCGCCTCGCGAACCTCGGCCGCGCACGCGGTGCGCCATGCATTCGCGCGCGCTCCCACGCGCACTCGGGCGCGGTGTTCGGCACCCGTGATCCGCCCTGAGCACCACTTGCCACTTTCTTGGTTTTCATCCAAAATAGTCGAACACAACCCCATCCGCACCGACGCGTGATCACTGGAGGTCCGCCGTGACTCAGACGACTCCCACCCCGACCCGAACCGGGCCGACCCCGGCCGAGGCCGGCTACTCGATGCCGGCCGAATGGGCGCCCCACTCGGCCTGCGTCATGATCTGGCCGACCCGCCGCGAGCTCTGGCGCGAGCGATTCGAGGACGCGAAGCGCGACTACGCCGCCGTGGCCCGCGCGATCGCCGCGTTCGAGCCCGTGGTGATGCTCTGCAACCCCGGGCTCTCCGCCGAGGTGCGCAGCCTCTGCGGCGGCGGCGTCGAGGCCCTCGAGGTGCCGGTCGACGACTCGTGGGCGCGCGACAGCGGACCCGCGTTCGTCACGAACGCGGCGGGCGAGCTCGCCGCGGTCAAGTTCGGCTTCAACGCGTGGGGCAATCGCTGGCATCCGCACGACCAGGACGCCCTCGTGCCCGACCGGCTCGCCGCGCACTTGGGTGTGCCGCTCTTCGAGGCGCCCTTCGTGCTCGAGGGCGGCGCGTTCTTCGTCGACGGCGAGGGAACGCTCATCACGACCGAGCAGTGCCTGCTGAACCCCAACCGCAACCCGCATCTCTCGAAGGCCGAGATCGAGCAGGGCCTGCGCGACTACCTCGGCGTCTCGACCGTGATCTGGCTGCCCTTCGGCCACAGCCTCGACGTCGGCCCGGCCGGCACCGACGGACACGTCGACGGCGTCGCCCAGTACCTCGCCCCGGGAAGGGTGCTGCTCGAGGTCCCGTCGGATCCGCGCTCGGGCGAGTACGACCGCGCCCGCGCGAACCTCGCGCGCCTGCAGGCATCCCACGACGCTGCCGGCCGTCCGCTCGAGATCGAGCACCTCGACCCCGATCTCGCCGCCGAGGTCTCCTACGCGAACCACTACCTCGCGAACGGCGCGGTCATCGTGCCGGTCGGCGGGGACGGCCCCGAGGGCGACGAGCGCGACGCGCCCGTGCTCGAGTTCCTCGCGCGGATGCACCCCGACCGCGAGATCGTCGGCGTGCCGGGCGAGACGATCGCCTTCGGCGGCGGCGGCCCCCACTGCATCACCCAGCAGGTGCCTGCCGCAGGTCCGGCCAGGGGATAGCGGCGAGATCGTGGGCGGGCCGTGCGCGGCCCGCCCACGGCATCCGCTCGACCTCCGCCATTCGGTTGACGGGGGTGGGCGGCCCCCAGCCCTATCGTGGGCAGGGTGGGGGCACGGAGGGGATGGCGATGACCGCAGGCGAGCACGAACAGCAGGGGCGCACGGGCACCCGACGGTGGATCGGGCTCTGGGTGCTCGCGTCGGCACTGTCGATGATCGTGCTCGACGGCACGATCGTGGGCGTCGCGCTGCCGACGCTCATCACCGACCTCGACCTCGACTTCAGCGAGGCGCAGTGGGTCAACGGCATCTACTCGGTCGTGTTCGCCGCGCTGCTGCTGACCGCCGGGCGCCTCGGCGACCGCCTCGGACGGCGGAGCGCGATGTTCGCGGGCATCGCGCTGTTCCTGCTGGGCAGCCTGCTCGCGTCGCTCGCCACGGGTGGCGACTCGCTCATCTTCGCGCGGTTCGTGCAGGGCATCGGCGGCGCGTTCATCCTCCCGGCGACCCTGTCGACCGTCAACGCGACCTTCCGCGGGCGGGATCGCGCCGTCGCGTTCGGCGTGTGGGGCGCGGTCATCTCGGGCGTCGCCGCGCTCGGCCCGCTGCTCGGCGGCTGGCTCACCGAGTCGTTCGGGTGGCAGTGGATCTTCCTCGTGAACCTGCCCTTCGGCATCGCGATCGTGATCGCCGCGCTCTTCACGGTCGACGACACCCGAGCCCACGTCACGAGCCCGGGGCTCGACGTCGACGGCCTGCTGCTCTCGGCGATCGGCTTCGGCGCCCTCGTGTTCGGCCTGATCGAGGGCGGGTCGCTCGGCTGGTGGGCGCCAGAGCAGCCGTTCGTGCTGTTCGGCTGGACCTGGCCCGCCGACTGGCCCCTCTCGCCCGTGCCGATCGCGCTCGCCGTCGGCGTCGTGTCGCTCGTGCTCTTCGTGCTGTGGGAGCGCCACCGGGCGCGCAACGGCCGCTCGGCGATCCTCGACGTTCGGCTCTTCTCGGTGCCGACCTTCACCTGGGGCAACCTCGTCGCGCTCTGCGTCGCTGTCGGCGAGTTCGGCATCCTCTTCGTGCTGCCCCTCTTCATCGTCAACGCGCTCGGACTGTCGACGCTCACCGCCGGGCTGGTGCTCGCCGCGATGGGACTCGGCGCGTTCGCGTCGGGCGCCTCGGCCAGGCACCTCTCGGAGCGGTTCGGAGCGCCGAACGTCGTGCTGATGGGCCTCGGCATCGAGTTCGTCGGCGCCGTCGCGGCCGCGCTGCTGCTCGGACCCGACCTGTCGGGGTGGTGGCTCGCCGCCGTGCTCGCCCTCTACGGGCTCGGGCTCGGGCTCGCCTCGGCGCAGCTCACCGGCACGGTGCTCGCCGACATCCCGCCAGAGCAGTCGGGTCAGGGCTCCGCGACCCAGAGCACGGTGCGCCAGGTCGGCTCCGCGCTGGGCACCGCGGTCATCGGCGCGGTGCTCGCCGCAGGGCTCGCATTCGCGTTGCCCGCGCAGCTCGACGGGCAGTCCGGGCTGCCGGCCTCGGCCGAGCAGCAGGTCATCGACGCGACCGAGCTGTCGGCGGGCGCGAACATCCCCGCGCTGCGCGAACAGGGCACCGACGGACAGCTGGGTGAGGCCGGGCCGGCGGTCGCCGACGCGCTCTCGGCCGGCATGGCGGATGCGTCGCGCTGGGCGCTGCTCGCGGCATCCGTGTTCCTGCTGTTCGGCGCGGGCTTCGCGCTGCAGCTTCGCGCCCGGTCTCGACGTCGTCCGACCGCCGCCGAGTCGTCGGCGGTCAGCGACCGCTGAGCTGCCCGACGAGCGGCCCGAGCCGCGCGGCGTGCTCGTGCGACATCGTGAAGTAGGAGACCCCTGCCGTCTCGCGCAGCTGCTCGAGGTGCTCCGCGTCTCGCTCGTCGTCGCCCGAGAGCAGGGCGGCGGCTCCTGCGTCGCGCAGCCCGTCCGGGGTCAGTCCCAGCCGGAGACGCAGCCACTCGGGCAGGTCGTCGCCGACCCCGGCGATCTGGAGCGCGATCTCGAGGTCCGCCCCGGCTCGCGCGCGTGCCCGGGCGGTCAGGGCGGCGACCTCGTCGACCGAGGCGGTCGGCGGCACGGCGAGGGCCAGCGTCGTGGCGAAGGCGCCGGCGAGTCGCAGCATCCGGTCGCCGCTTCCGGCGATGACGACGGGGACGTCGGGCAGCTCGGCACGGGCAGCGGCGGCGGTCGCCTCGACCGCGTCGACGCGTCTGGCCGGTGCGCCCCACTCGACGCCGAGTCGAGCCGCATCGTGCTCGCCGCCCGGCCGCCCGGCGCCCAGGCCGAGTTCGAACCGGCCGCCCGACAGCTCGTGCAGGGTGGTGGCGTCCCGCACCGTCTCGGCGGGCGAGCGGAGCGGAGCGGCCAGCACCCAGGTGCCGAGGTGCAGGCGCTCGGTCGCCGTCGCCGCGGCGGAGAGCGCGAGCAGCGGCGACGCCGTCTGCAACGTGTCCGGCACGAGCAGCGTCGAGAAGCCGAGCTGCTCGAGCTCCCGGGCCGTGGCCGCCCACGAGGCCGCCGACGCGCGTCGTCCGACGACCGCGCCGAACCTGAAGGGATGTCTCGTCATGGCTCGATCCTGCGCCGGGAGATGCGGCGCCGCATCCGCTCGTGGGCGGCATCGCGCGTACTCCGCCGGGTGTACGCGGCGGCTCGCAGGACCAGGCGGGGCGAGGCGCGTGGAGCGGTCGTGCGAGTTCCTACGGTTCGAAGCGGTAGCCCATGCCCGGCTCGTTCAGGAAGTGGCGCGGCTCCGACGGCACCGGCTCGAGCTTGCGGCGCAACTGCGCCACGTACAGCCGCAGGTAGCCCGCGTCGTTGGCGTGGTACGGCCCCCACACCTCGCCGAGCAGCATCTGCCGCGTGAGCAGCTTGCCCGGGTTGCGCAGGAACAGCTCGAGCAGGCGCCACTCGGTCGGGGTCAGGCGCACGGATGCCGCGGGGTCGGCGTCGTCGCGGATCGTCTTCGCCGCGAGATCCACGGTGAGGTCGCCGATGCGGACCGTCGCGGCATCCGACCCCTCTTCGGAGACCGAGCGGGCGCGGGCGCGGATGCGGGCGAGCAGCTCGTCCATGGCGAACGGCTTCGTGACGTAGTCGTCGGCGCCCGCGTCGAGCGCGTCGACCTTCTCGGCGGAGTCGGTGCGGCCGGAGAGCACGAGGATCGGCACCTTGGACCACGCACGCACCGCGCGGATCACGTCGAGGCCGTCGACCCGGGGCATGCCGAGGTCGAGCAGGATGAGGTCGGGGTGGGCGTTCGCGGCGAGGTCGAGCGCCTCGGCTCCGTCGTGGGCGGCGACGACCTCGTAGCCGCGGGCGGCGAGCGTGATGCGCAGGGCCCGCTGCAGCTGGTCGTCGTCGTCGGCGAGGAGGATCCTCACGGCGCCTCCTTCGGGGTCGGGTCGGAATCGGATGCCTCGGGCGAGCCGACCGGCCCGGATCCGGCCGGGCCGTCGCCCGAGCCGGGCACGGGCAGCGTCACGACCATCGTGAGCCCGCCGCCGGGGGTGTCCTCGACCTCGAGGCGGCCCCGCATGCCCTCGACGAACCCCTTCGAGAGCGCGAGGCCGAGGCCGAGGCCGGTGTCGTTGTCGGTGTCGCCGAGGCGCTGGAAGGGCGTGAAGATCTCATCGCGACGCTCTGGCGGCACGCCGGGCCCGCGGTCGACCACGCGCAGTTCGGACTCCTCGCGGAACGAGCTCGTGGCCACGCGCACGCGCTCGCCGGCCGGGCTGTGGCGCACCGCGTTGGCGAGCAGGTTCACGACGACGCGCTGGAGCAGCACGCCGTCGGCCAGCACCGGCTCGGTGTCGTCGGCGAGGTCGAGCTCGACGTCGCCGGGGCCGAGCGCGAGCTCGTCGAGTGCGGCGAACACGACGTCGGCGAGGTGCGTCGGCGCGAGCGAGACGCCGAGGGCGCCGGCCTGGACCCGGCTGACGTCGAGCAGGTCCGTGACGAGCGACGCGAGCGCGTCGAGGCTCTCGGCCGCCGTGTCGAGCAGTTCGGCGCGGTCGGATGCCTCGAGCCCGAGGTCGGGGGTGCGCAGCGCGCTCACGGCGGCCGACGCCGAGGTGAGCGGGCGCCGCAGGTCGTGGCCGACCGCCGCGAGCAGCGCCGAGCGCACGCGGTCGGTCTCGGCGAGCACGCCCGCGGTGGAGGCGGCCGACGCGAGCGCGCCGTGCTCGAGCGCCTGCTCGATCTGCGTCGAGATGACCTGCAGCAGGCGTCGTTCGCCCGCCTCGAGGTCGCGCCCGTGCAGCTCGAGCACCGCGCCGCCCTCGAGCGCGACGTTCGTGACCCGGTCGTCCGGGGTGGGTTCGCCGTCGGCGACGCGCGCGGTGCCGTCGATGACGAGCCGCACGCCGCTGAGGCCGAACGCCTCGCGCGTGCGGGTGACCATGGCCTGCAGGGCGTCTTCGCCTCGCAGCACGCTGCCGGCCATGCCCGCGAGCAGCTGCGACTCGGCCGCCGCGCGGCGGGCCTCGCGCGTGCGCCTGGCCGCCTGGTCGACGACGTAGCTCACGAGCAGCGCGTTCGCGACGTAGAACACGAGCGCGAGGAACTGCCGCGGGTCGGCGATCGTGAGGGTATGCACGGGCGCGACGAAGAGGTAGTTCAGGGTCAGGCCCGACAGCACGGCGGCGAAGAGCGCGGGCCAGATGCCGCCCACGAGCGCGACGACGATGACGAGCAGCTGGTAGGCGAGCACGTCGCTCGTGATCGACGCCTCGGTGTGCTGGGTCACGAGCAGCCAGCTCAGCAGCGGGCCGGCGACGAGCGCGATCGCGGCGCCCCCGATGAGCCGACGTCGGCCGAGCGACCCCCCGAGCTTCGGCAGGGAGAACCGCGATCCGGCCGACGCATGCGTGACGATGTGCACGTCGATGTCGCCCGACTCGCGGATGACGGTGGCGCCGATGCCCGGGCCCGACAGGGCGGCGGCCAGGCGCGAACGGCGGCTCACGCCGATGACGAGCTGCGTGGCATCCGACGCCTTGGCGAACTCGACGAGCGCGCGCGGCACGTCTTCGCCGACGACCTGGTGGAAGCTGCCGCCCAGCTGTTCGACGAGCGTGCGCTGCGCATCGAGGGCTCCCGGATGCCGCGGGCGCATGCCGTCGGGATTCGTCACGTGCACCGCGAGCAGCACCCCGCCCGACGAGCGCGACGCGATGCGCGCACCGCGTCGCAGCAGCGTCTCGCCTTCCGGTCCGCCGGTAAGGGCGACGACGACGCGCTCGCGCGCCTCCCACTTGCGGTCGATGCCGTGCTCAGCGCGGTAGGCCTTCAGCGCGGAGTCGACCTCGTCGGCGAGCCAGAGCAGGGCGAGCTCGCGCAGGGCCGTGAGGTTGCCGAGGCGGAAGTAGTTCGAGAGCGCGGCGTCGATGCGCTCGGCGGGGTAGACCAGGCCGCCGGCCAGGCGATCGCGCAGCGCCTGCGGGGCGAGGTCGACGACCTCGATCTGGTCGGCGTCGCGCAGCACCCGGTCGGGGATCGTCTCGCGCTGCGGCACCCCCGTGATCTGGAGCACGACGTCGCCGAGCGACTCGATGTGCTGGGCGTTCACGGTCGAGATCACGTCGATGCCCGCGTCGAGCAGTTCGCCGACGTCCTGCCATCGCTTGGCGTTGCGGGAGCCGGGGGCGTTCGTGTGGGCGAGCTCGTCGACGAGGGCGATGGCCGGCCGGCGCGCGAGCACGGCGTCGAGGTCCATCTCGGCGAGGCCCATGCCGCGGTGCGTCACCTCGTGGCGGGGCACGACCTCGAGCCCGTCGACCATCGCCGCGGTCGCACGTCGCCCGTGGGTCTCGACGAACGCCACGACGACGTCGTCGCCCTCGGCGGCGAGTCGCCTGCCCTCCTCGAGCATCGAGTAGGTCTTGCCGACGCCTGGGGCGGCGCCGAGCAGGACCCGAAGCCGCCCCTTCTTCATGCGCCTACTCCCCGAGTGCTGCGAGGGCGAGGTTCAGCTCGAGCACGTTCACGGTCGGATCGCCCAGGTATCCGAGATCCCGTGCCTGAATCCTAGACTCCACGAGCTCGGCGACCTCGGCTTCGGGCAGGCCGCGCGCGGCGGCCACGCGCGCCACCTGGAGCCGCGCGTACTCGGGGCTGATGTGCGGGTCGAGCCCGGATGCCGAGGCGGTCAGCGCGTCGACCGGCACCTCGTCGGGCGCGACGCCCTCGAACGCGGCGACCTGTGCGCGACGCTCCCCGATGGCGGCGATTAGGTCGGCGTTCTCGGGTCCGTAGTTGCTGCCGCTCGACGCGCCGCCGTCGTAGCCGTCGCCCGCGGCGCTCGGCCTGGGCTGGAACCACTCGGGCAGGGGCGCGCCCTCGGCATCCGTGAAGGACTGGCCGATGAGCGACGAGCCGACGACCGTGCCGGAGCCGTCGCGGAGCATCGACCCGTTCGCCTGCGCCGGCAGCACGAGCTGGCCGATGCCGGTGATGACGAGCGTGTACGCGACGCCGAGCACCGCGGTGAAGATGAGCATCGCGCGGACGGCGACCCAGTGGGTGCGCACAGTGGTGCGAGTGGAGCTCATGGTTCGATTCCTTTCGAGTCCGGGCCTAGAACCCGGGGATGAGGCTGACGACGAGGTCGATCAGCTTGATGCCGATGAAGGGGGCGATGATGCCGCCGAGGCCGTAGACCAGCAGGTTGCGGCTGAGGATCGCCGACGCACCGCCTGCCTGGTACTTGACGCCGCGCAGCGCGAGCGGGATCAGGATCACGATGATGATCGCGTTGAAGATGATCGCCGACAGGATCGCCGAGGCGGGCGAATGCAGCTGCATGACGTTCAGCACCGCGAGCCCCGGGAAGATGCCGGCGAACATGGCCGGGATGATCGCGAAGTACTTCGCGATGTCGTTCGCGATCGAGAACGTCGTGAGCGCTCCGCGCGTGATGAGCAGTTGCTTGCCGATGCGCACGATCTCGATGAGCTTCGTCGGGTCGGAGTCGAGGTCGACCATGTTGCCGGCCTCCTTCGCGGCCGACGTGCCCGTGTTCATCGCCACGCCGACGTCGGCCTGCGCGAGCGCCGGGGCGTCGTTCGTGCCGTCGCCGGTCATCGCGACGAGGTTGCCGCCCGCCTGCTCGCGCTTGATGAGCGCCATCTTGTCTTCGGGGGTGGCCTCGGCGAGGTAGTCGTCGACGCCGGCCTCGGCCGCGATGGCCTTCGCCGTGAGCGGGTTGTCGCCCGTGATCATGACGGTGCGGATGCCCATGGCGCGCAGCTCGGCGAACCGCTCGGTGAGGCCGTCCTTGACGACGTCCTTGAGGTGCACGACGCCGAGCACGGTCGCGGCGCCATCGGCCGAGCGCCTGGCGACCACGAGGGGCGTGCCGCCGCCGGTCGAGATGGCCTCGATGCGCTGCTCGAGCTCGTCGAGATCGCTCGACGCGATGCGACCGGATGTCTCGACCCAGGCGATGACCGCCGACCCGGCCCCCTTGCGCACGACCGTGCCGTCGGCGAGGTCGAGGCCCGACATGCGGGTCTGCGCCGTGAACGGCACGACCTCGCCGGCGGGGGCGGAGTCGAAACGGATGCCGTGCTCGGCCGCGAGGTCGACGATCGAGGCGCCCTCGGGCGTCGGGTCGGCGAGCGACGAGAGCGCGGCCGCCCGCACGAGCTCGAACGACGGCACGCCGGGCATCGGCACGAACTCGCTGGCGCGCCGGTTGCCGTAGGTGATCGTGCCGGTCTTGTCGAGCAGCAGCGTCGTGACGTCGCCCGCCGCTTCGACCGCCCGACCCGACATCGCGAGCACGTTGCGCTGCACCAGGCGGTCCATTCCGGCGATGCCGATGGCCGAGAGCAGGGCCCCGATCGTCGTCGGGATGAGGCAGACCAGGAGGGCGATGAGCACGGGGATGCTCGCGGGCGTCGCGGCGTACGAGGCGATCGGGTTCAGCGTGAGCGCCACGACGACGAAGACGATCGAGAGGCTCGCGAGCAGGATGTTCAGCGCGATCTCGTTCGGCGTCTTCTGCCGCGAGGCGCCCTCGACGAGCGCGATCATGCGGTCGACGAAGGTCTCGCCCGGCTTCGAGGTGATGCGCACCACGATGCGGTCCGACAGCACGCGGGTGCCGCCCGTGACCGCCGAGCGGTCGCCGCCCGACTCGCGCACGACCGGGGCCGACTCGCCCGTGATCGCCGACTCGTCGACCGAGGCGATGCCCTGCACGATGTCGCCGTCGCCCGGGATGAGCTGGCCGGCCGTCACGACGACGAGGTCGCCGAGCCTCAGGTCGGACGAGGAGACCTCGCGCAAGGGCGTGCGCTCAGCCGCGGCATCCGACCCCTCGTCGTAGTCCGTGACGACGAATGCGGCCGTCGACGTGCGGGTCTGGCGGAGGCTGTCGGCCTGCGCCTTGCCGCGGCCCTCGGCGATCGACTCGGCGAGGTTCGCGAAGACCACGGTGAGCCAGAGCCACACGGCGATGCCCCAGGTGAAGGTGACGGGCACCGCGGTGCCCCCTGAGGAGCCCGGCCCGCCGAGGAACGGCTCGGCGATCGCGAGCACCGTCGTGAACACCGCGCCGATCTCGACGATGAACATGACCGGGTTTCGCCACATGAAACGCGGATCGAGCTTGCGGAACGCGCCGGGCAGGGCCTGCACGATCTGCGACGGGCCGAACGCGCTCGCCGAGCGCTTCGACGACGAGCCCATGGACCGCGGGGAGTGCCCCTCGGCCGGCTCGGGCGACGGCTTGGAAGTGGAGGTGATGGTGGACATGGTCAGTTCAGCCCTTCAGCCAGGGGACCCAGCGTGAGCACGGGGAAGTAGGTGAGCGCGGTCACGATGACCGTCACCCCGATGAGCAGGCCGACGAACTGCGGCCGGTGAGTGGGCAGGGTGCCCGCGGTCGCGGGGACCTTGTCCTGCGCGGCGAGCGAGCCGGCGAGTGCGAGCACGAGCACGATCGGGATGAACCGGCCGAGCAGCATCGCCACGCCGAGCGCGGTGTTGAACCACGGCGTATTGGCCGTGAGTCCGGCGAACGCCGAGCCGTTGTTGTTCGACGCGCTCGTGAAGGCGTAGAGCACCTCGCTCATACCGTGGATGCCGGGGTTCCAGATCGACGTCGACTCGACGTCCTCGCGGATGCCGGGGATGGCGAACGAGAGTGCGGTGCCCGCGAGCACGAGGGTCGGCGTGACGAGGATGTAGAGGCTCGCGAGCTTGATCTCGCGCGGCCCGATCTTCTTGCCGAGGTATTCGGGCGTGCGGCCCACCAGGAGCCCTGCGATGAACACGGCGATGACCGCGAGCACGAGCATGCCGTAGAGGCCTGAACCGACGCCGCCGGGGGCGACCTCGCCGAGCATCATGTTCAGCATCGGCAGCATGCCGCCGAGCGCGGTGAACGAGTCGTGCATCGCGTTGACCGCACCGGTCGAGGTCAGGGTCGACGTGGTGCCGAACAACGTGGACCCGAAGATGCCGAAGCGCGCCTCCTTGCCTTCCATCGCTCCGCCGGCGAGCTCGGGTGCCGTGCCGTTGCCGGCCGCCTCGAGTGCGCTGAGCGCGAAGAGCGAGATCACGAAGAGCGTCGCCATGACGGCGAGGATCGCGTAGCCCTGCTTGTTCGAGCCGACCATCCTGCCGAACGTGCGCGGCAGTGCGAACGGGATCGCGAGCATGAGCACGTTCTGGAACAGGCTCGTCCACGCGGTCGGGTTCTCGAACGGATGCGCCGAGTTGGCGTTGAAGAAGCCGCCGCCGTTGGTGCCGAGCAGCTTAATGACCTCCTGTGAGGCGACCGGGCCGCCCGGGATCGACTGCGTGTTGCCGGCGAGCGACGTGATCTCGGTGAAGCCGTTGAAGTTCTGCACGACGCCGCCGATGACGAGCACGATCGCGCCGACCACCGAGAGCGGCAGCAGCAGCCGGAACGACCCGCGGAAGAGGTCGACCCAGAAGTTGCCGATCGTGCCCGACCCGCGACGTGCGAATCCGCGCACGAGGGCGATCGCGACGGCGATGCCGACGGCCGCCGACACGAAGTTCTGCACCGCGAGGCCCGCGAGCTGCACGGTGTAGCCCATCGTGAGCTCGGGCGAGTAGGACTGCCAGTTCGTGTTGGCCACGAACGACGCGGCCGTGTTGAACGACAGGCCCTCGGGCACCGCCGGCAGGCCCAGCGAGTACGGCAGTACCGCCTGGGCGCGCTGCAGCACGTAGACGAACAGCACGCCGATGACCGAGAAGGCGAGCACGCCGCGCAGGTATGCCGGCCATGACTGCTCGGCGCGCGGGTCGATGCCGATCAGCCGGTAGAGTCCCCGCTCGACCTTCCAGTCGCGGTCGGTCGAGTAGAGGTTCGCCATGTAGTCGCCGAGGGGGCGGTAGACGAGCGCGAGGATCAGGGCGAGGGTGGCCGCCTGCATGACGGCGAACAACACCTCCATCAGAACCGCTCAGGTCTGACGAGGGCGACCACGAGGTACACCACGGCGGCGACGCCCAACGCGGCGGCGAGGAGTTCGAAGATGATCATCCCCGCTCCTCTCGGGTCATCGCCTCGCGGTGGGCCGAGACCGGGGCGGGTGGGCCCAGCTTCTCGACCCCCCTGGCGATGAGGCCGACGAGTGCGAACACGGCGAGGATGCCGAGGATGTAGACGACGTCGAGCACGAGGACTCCAAGTTCGGGGATGCCGCGGGCCGCAGGGGCGGCGAGCGGGCAGCGGTTCGCTGCACCTGCGATGCAACACCTCGGCCGGAGGCCCCCGGCCGATCCTCACGGATCCCTAACGGCGCGGATGCGGCATCCGAACGCCGTGCTTACGGTCGCCGCGTACGATCGCAGCGCTGCCCGCGACCGACGAGGGGCCGACCGAATTGGCGGAAGGTGTCGATTTCTCGGGGTCGACCTCGTCACCATGGTGTGACGAGGCTCGTCACGGCCCGAACGGGCTCCGACGCAAGGAGAGAACCATGACGGACACCTACCTCTACCTGATCCACGAACCCGACTGGGATTCAGACGCGGTGCTCGAGGGCGGCGGTGCGGAGGACGACACGCACGGATCGAACTTCGCCGAGCACCGGGTCTTCCAGGAGGCGGTCGAGCGCCTCGGTGCGCGCATCGTCGGCGCGTCCGCACTGCAGAACGCGCGGCACGGCGGTCGCGTCACTCCGGGCGCCGGCGATCGGCTCGAGGCCGACGCGGTCTACTCCGACGGCCCGTACCCCGACACGACCGAGGTCGTCTCGGGCTTCTACATGGTCGAGACGGATGACGAGGCGCTCGCCCGTCGCATCGCGGCCCTCGTGCCGACCGGCGGCCACATCGAGTGGCGCAAGGTCTTCCCGATCGCGTGACCGACCGCTCGTGACCGACCCGATCGCCGACCTGGGCGAGGACTTCGTCGAAGCCTGGCCGCGGATCGTGCGTGCGCTCGCCGCCTACACGGGCAGCCTCGACGAGGCGCAGGAGTACGCGGCCGAGGCGATCGCGCGAGCCGTGGCCCAGGTCGGGCACCGGGACGGCCGCGGCGGCGCCGACGGGTCCGGCCCTCCCGCGCTCGGGTCGCTCGCGGCCTGGTGCACGGCCGTCGGCAAACGGGCATGGATCGACGACCGCCGTCGAGCCGCCGTCGAGCAGCGCCACGCGCAGCGCGAGGCCGGCGAGCTGCGCAGCGCACTCGCCGGTTCGGACGCCGACGCCGGGGCATCCGTCATCGAGGCGCCGCTCGCCGACGCCCTCGACGACCGCCTCGCCCTGCTGTTCGTCGCCTGCGACCCGGCGCTCACCGAGCAGGCGAGGCTCGTGCTCGCGTTGCGCGTGGTCTGCGGCCTCGACGTGGCGCGCATCGCGGCGCACCTCGGCATCCAGCAGTCGGCCGCGGCGGCGCGGCTCACGCGGGCCAAGCACGCGCTCGCGAAGGCGCGCGGACGCTTCCGCGTGCCCGATGCGCCCGAACGCCGGGTACGGCTGCCCGTGGTGCTGGCGAGCGTCGCGGGCATGTTCACGGTCGCGCACCGCGACGTGCTCGACCCGCACGACCCGCTCGACGACCTGGGCAGGCAGGCGCTGTCGATCGCCGACGCGCTCGTCGCCGAGTACCCCGACGACGCCGAGGTGCGCGGGCTCAGGGCCGTGATCCGACTGGGCCTCGCACGGCGGCCCGGTCGGCTCGATGCCGACGGCGTCGCGGTGCCGCTCGACGAGGCCGACCGCAGCCGGTGGGACCGCCGCCTGATCGAGGCGGGACTCGCGGATGCCGCGGCCGCCGCCGACCGGGGAGACGGACGGTTCGTGCTCGAAGCCGCGATCGCGGGCCTGCACACCTCCGCGCCGAGCTTCGAGCGCACCGACTGGGCCCGCGTCGTCGGGTTCTACCGCGCGCTCGAGCGCGTGTGGGGGTCGCCGTCGGTGACGGCGGGCCGCCTCGCCGCCGAGCTGCATCGGAGCCTGCTCGCGCCGGCCTCGGGCGAGCGCACCGCCACGCTCCGGGCGATCGAGGCCGAGCTGCACGGGCTCGCCGCCGGCCCGGCGCCGTACGCCGCGCTCGACGCGCGGTTCGCGCTCGCCGACCTGGCGTGGCGCACGGGGCGCCGCGAGCAGGCCGCCGTCGAGTACGCGTTGCTCGCCGACCTCGTGCCGACCGAGCCGGTGCGGAGGTTCTGCCTCGCGCGCTCCGCTGCTAGCCCCGGCCGGGCCTGACGCGATCTGCGCCGCTGCGGGGCCGCGGCGGACCGGCGCCCGCCTCAGCCGCGGTACCACTCCTCGTCGATCGTCGAGAGCCGAGACGGCATCCGCTCGGGGCCGAAGCCGAAGAAGTGCTGGAAGCTCATCATGAGCGGACGCCACCGACGAGGGTCGATGCGGTTCGCGTGCGCCGGCATCCGAAGCTCCTCGAGCACGTGCACCCGCGTCACCTCGATCTCGAAGGCGATCACGTCGGCCGTGCTCACGTCGGGCGTGCCGGCTGCCGCCCCCGCGGCGCCGACGGCGATCCCGCCGAGCGGGTGCATCGCTCGCACGCGCCCTTCGACGTGCACCGGGAACTCGGCGATCCGAGGCGGCGCCACCGTCTCGGAGGCGAGCTCGCGCACTCCGGCCGCCGCGAACTTGTCGCGCACGTGCCGGTAGCCGGCCTTCGCCTTGCGCGCCGAGACGGGGGAGTTGCCCGTGGTGAGCGCCAGTCGGTCGACCTCGTCGACCTCTGCGACCGACGGCAGGTTGATGACGATCTCGCCCGTCGCGACGAGGTTTCGGCCCGTGCGGCTCCGTGCCGCGACGCCGACCATCGCGGTCTGGCCGAGCCACCACAGCGACGAGTTCGGCGCGAGGTTCGGGTGGCCGTGCTCGTCGAGCGTAGACAGCACCGAGACGGGCGTGCCGAAGTAGAGGATCGCCGGGGTGATCGCGACGTGGCGCCGCGACGGGGGAACGAGGGTGCTGAGGTCGCCCAAGGTGACCGCCTTCCGTAGGAGACCTCCAGCCTCGCGGGCGGCCGGCGTGCGTTCTCGCGGGTTCCGGACCTCGCGTGCGGCTGGGGATCCGTGCGACGGATCCGTGCGTCGGATCGGGGCGGCGGCTCAGGCCGCGCCGACCCGCTCGAGCAGCACCATGACCTCGAAGTGCGGGGTCTGCGGGAACATGTCGAACACCCGTGCCCGCACCGGGCGCAGCGACGGCATCGCCGCGAGGTCCTTCGCGAGCGAGGCCGCGTTGCAGCTCGAGTAGAGCACGTGACGGATCTCGGATGTCTCGAGCCACCCGCTGAGATCTGCGCCGATGCCGCGCCGCGGCGGGTTCACGACCACCAGGTCGGGGACGTCGGCCTCCGGCGCCTCGAGCGCGAAGCGCGTGGCGTCTCCGGCGGCGAAGCGCACGCGGTGGAGGGCGGCATCCGTTCGGCTGAGCTCGGCGCTCGCGACGGCCTCGACGCTCGTCTCGATGCCCGTGACCGTCGGCCCCGCGTGGGGGTCGTTACTCGCGAGGTGCAGTGCGAAGCCGCCGACGCCCGAGTAGAGGTCCCACGCCGCGGCCGGCGCCAGATCGGTGATCCAGTCGCGCGCCTCGGCGTAGAGCGCCGCCGCGATCGCCGTGTTCGTCTGGAAGAAACTCTGCGGGCGCAGGTGCATCGTCACGTCGTTCAGGCGCATCGACAGGGTCTGCGCCTCGGTCAGCACGATCTCGTGCTCGCCCTCGAGCACGGCCTTGTGCTCCGGCAGCACGTTGACGCTCACGACCCGCGTGTTCGGCAGGTCGGCGAGCAAAGTCGGCAGGTGCTTGCGGATGCGGGCCACGGGCTCGGTCGAGCGCAGCACGAACCGCACCATGAGCTCGCCGTCGGGGGACTCGGTGACGATGAGGTGCTTCAGCTCGCCCGTGCGGGTCGGCACGTCGTACGGCGTGATGCGCGCGAGCGTGATGAACCGCGAGATCGGGCCGAACGCCGCACGGTGCCCGGGCGAGCAGATGCCGCACGCCTGCAGGTCGACCCCGTGGCCGTCGGCATCGAGGATGCCGATTGTCGGCGAGTCGACCGTGCCGCCGACGACCATCTTCGCCTTGTTGCGGTAGTCGCGCTCGCCGCTCGCGACCGGCGGATGCCACGTGCCGACGCCGAACGGCGCGAGCAGCTGCTCGGCCCTCGCCTGCTTCGCCACGACCTGCGCCGGGTACGGCTCGCCCATGAGCGAGCACGAGAGGCATCGCCCGGCGTCGAAGTACGCGCAGTCCACGATGCAAGGCTACGCAGTTCCGGCTGGTCGTTCGCCCCGGCACCCGCTCGCCGGTAGCGTTCTCGTCATGAGCGCGTGGGAGACGGTCGGGGCGATCGCCGAGGTCATCGGCTGGGTCGGCCTCGCCGTGGGGCTCGCGTGCATGCTGCTCGTCCTGCTCATCCGCATCGCCGACGGGCGGTGGCTGCCGACCGACGCACTCGTCGTCGACGGCGCGGAGGGCAGCGTCGTGCGGTGGTTCGCCGAGGGGGAGTTCCACTCGCGTCGGCTCAGCGCCGACGAGCGGCACCACGTCGCCGATCCGCAGCAGGAACCGGCGTTCTACCGCGAGCGCGAACCCGAGCACCTGCGCCTGCACGAGCCGCCCGCCGGTCGCCGGGTGCTGCGGCTGCTCGGCATCGTGTTCCTGGCGCTCGCCGTGGTCGCGGGCATCGTCGGCGTCATCGCCATGCTCGTCGCCTGATCGCGCAGCAGCGTCGTCGTGCGAACGGGCGGATGCCGCGGCATCCGCCCTACTCGAGTGCGGCGAACTTCTCGATGTCGCCCTCGGTGCCCGAGACGATGATGAGGTCGTGGTTGGAGACCACGGTCTGCTCGGTCGCGTAGGTGAACGGCTTGCCGGGGCTCTTCACGCCGACGACCGTCACGCGGTGCTTCGAGCGCACGCCGGACTCGGTGAGGTTCTTGCCGCGGATCGGCTTCGGCGGGTACATCTTCACGAGCGCGAAGTCGTCGTCGAACTCGATGAAGTCGAGCATGCGGCCCGACACCAGGTGGGCCGTGCGTTCGCCCGCCTCGCGCTCGGGATAGATCACGTGGTTCGCGCCGATGCGCTCGAGGATCTTGCCGTGCGAGGCCGAGATCGCCTTCGCCCAGATCTGGGGGATCTTCAGGTCGACGAGGTTCGCGGTGATGAGCACCGACGCCTCGACCGATGAACCGACCGCGCAGACCGCGATCGAGAAGTCCTGGGCGCCGATCTGGCGGAGCGCGTCGATCGACTTGGCGTCGGCGACGACGGCGTGCGTCACCCGCTCGGACCACTTCTGCACGAGGATCTCGTCGGTGTCGACGGCGAGCACCTCGCGGCCGAGGCGATCGAGCTGGCCGGCCGTGGCGGCGCCGAAGCGACCGAGTCCGATGACGAGCACCGGGGCGTCGTGCTTGATGCGATCAACCAACGATGGGCCTCTCTTCCGGACGCTTGAACAACTGTCGTCGCTGGCTCGCTGCGAGGGCCGCGGCGAGTGTCACTGTACCAACGCGACCCATGAACATCGTGCCCGCCATGACGTAGACGCCCTCTGGCGGCAGGTCGGCCGTGAGCCCCGTCGAGAGGCCGCACGTCGCGAACGCCGAGATCACGTCGAACAGCACGTTCTCGAACGGCGCCTTCGTGATCTGCAGGATGACGATCGACGACGCGGCGACGATCGTCGCACCCCAGAGCACGACGCTGACCGAGAGCCGCAGCATGTCGCGCGGGATGCGGCGGCCGAACGCCTCCATCGAGGGCGCGCCGCGCGCCTCGGCGACCGCGGCCAGGAACAGCACGGCGAGCGTCGTGACCTTGATGCCGCCGGCCGTCGAGGCCGAGCCGCCGCCGATGAACATGAGCATGCTGCTCACGAGCTGGCTCGATCCGTACAGGTCGTGCATGTTCACGGTCGCGAACCCGCCCGAACGTGTCATCGCCGACATGAAGAACGACTGGAACACCGTGGCGCCCGCGTCGAGCTGCCCGTAGGTCTTGGGGTTGCTGTGCTCGAGCAGCACGAACATGCCCGCGCCGAGCACGAAGAGGATCACGGTCGTCGTGATCGTGAGCTTGACGTGCAGGCTCCACTTGCGCGGCTGCCGCCAGGCACGCGCAAGCGCGAAGATCACGGGGAAGCCGAGGCTGCCGAGGAACACGCCGATCATGAGGAGCGACTGCATCCAGTAGTCGTGCTCGAAGGGCGCGAGCCCTCCGGGGTTCGGGTTGAATCCGGTGTTCGTGAACGCCATCGCCGAGTAGTAGAAGCTGTACCAGATGCTGTGGAAGCCGTCGTATCCCGCCGCGAGCATGCTCGGGATCATGGCGATGGCGATGGCGCCTTCGATGACGAGGGCGCTGATCGCGACCGTCGCGAGCAGCCCGCCGACCTCGCCGAGCTTGACCGCCTGGCGCTCGGCGACCGGCCCGACGTGGATGCGCGACGGGTTCGTGTCGCTCGCCGCCAGGAGCTTCGAGCGAAGCCCCAGACGCCTCGAGATGACCAGGCCGAGGAT
The DNA here is from genome assembly GCF_900113185.1 of Agromyces sp. CF514. Lineage (NCBI taxonomy): Bacteria > Bacillati > Actinomycetota > Actinomycetes > Micrococcales > Microbacteriaceae > Agromyces > Agromyces sp. CF514. The sequence goes on from NZ_FOZD01000001.1 coordinate 631,902, forward strand.
CGAGGCGAGCGTCAGCACGCCGATGCCACCGATGTTGACGCCGATGAACACGAGAGCGTTGCCGAACGGCGACCAGTAGGTCGCCATGTCGACGGTCGCGAGACCGGTCACGCAGATCACCGAGACCGCGGTGAAGAGCGCGTCGTGAAGCGGGGCGTTGCCGGCATCGCCGGCGCGTGCGACCGGCAGCGAGAAGAGGAGCGTGAAGATCAGGATCAGGCCCGCGAAGATCACGATGGCGAATCGCGACGGCGAGTGCTTGACGAAGGAGTCGACTCCGTCGCGCAGGCGTCCGAGCCATGACCGCTGGTCGTAGCGACCCCCGCGGCCCATCGGCTGAACGCGCATCGACCCCCCTCAGTGTCCTCGTCGCAACGCGTGAGTCATGGTACTCCCCGCCCGGAATGACTAGCCTTGCACCATGGCGGACATCTTCGACGTGGTGGCGGACGCGACCCGACGCGACATCCTGGCGGTCCTGCTCGAGCGCGAATCCGTCTCGCCCGAGTCGAATGGCGAGATCAGCGTCTCCGAGATCGTCGCCTCCCTCGGGCTCAGCCAGCCGACCGTCTCGAAGCACCTCAAGGTGCTGCGCGAAGCCGGCCTCGTGAGCGTGCGCGAAGAGGGCCAGCACCGCTACTACCGGCTCGACCGCGCCCCGCTCGAGACCCTCGAAGACTGGTTGATCCCGTTCACGTCGTCGGATGCCGCGGCCGACGCCGCGACGCTCGCCGGCGTCGCCGGAGCCGAGGCCGAGAACCTCCGGGCCGAGCAGCGCGCCTTCGCGTCGGCGATCGGCAAGGCGTTCGCCGAGACCGCGCACCAGGTCAGCTCGGTCGTCGCGCCCATCAAGCGCAAGTAGCTCCGAGACCCGAGACGCACAACCTGGTGGTCGAGTAGCGAAGCGTATCGAGACCCATCCCTGTGGACACGTCGTCACTCGGTCCGTCAGCGTTCGACATCATGTGCCGATGCCGTACATGTACATCCTCGAATGCGCCGACGGGAGCTATTACGTCGGGAGCACCATCGATCTCGAGCGGCGCCTCGCGCAGCATGAGGCTGGCGACGCCGCGAATCACACCGCACGGCGGCGGCCCGTGCGGCTCGCGTACGCCGAAGAACATCTGCGGATCGACGATGCCTTCGCGCGGGAGAAGCAGGTGCAGGGCTGGGGTCGCGCGAAGCGTCAAGCCTTGATCGAGGGCAGGTTCTCCGACCTCAACGGGCTGAGCCGAAAGCGGCCGAGGTCTGCGCGTGAGTGAGTCGCAGGGGCGGGGCGGGGTCTCGATACGCTCGCTGCGCTCGCTACTCGACCACCGGGAGCAGGGCGGGGCGGGGTCTCGATACGCTCGCTGCGCTCGCTACTCGACCACCGGGTTTCGGCGGATACGCGCACAACCGGGTGGTCGAGTAGCGAAGCGTATCGAGACCCGGTCAGCGCAGTCGCTTGATCATCTCGAGCTCGAGGCCGCCGGGCTCGAGCTCGTACGCCCGCGAGTGCCCGGTGAGGCTGAACCCGAGCTTCTCGTAGAACGCGATCGCGCGCGGGTTCTGCTCGTGCACCTCGAGGCGCAGGGCATCGCCGTGGCCGAGCGCCCACTCCTCGACTGCCTCGAGCAGCCGACGCGAGACGCCTCGCCCGTCGCCGCGGTACGCCGGGCTCACGTAGACGCCGACGAGCAGCGGGCCCGACGCGGCATCCGGAACCCATCCGCCCATGTGTCCCACCCACCGGTCGCGGTCGATCGCGACGACCGAGGTCTGCCCGGGCGTCGTGCCGCGCGCGGCCCGCATGCGCCAGACAGCCTCGGACACGCCGAGCGCGTGCTCGTACGTCTCGCCGAACGCGAGGGGCGTGTCCTGCAGCATCTCGAGGCGGAGCTCGCGAACCTGACGCCAGTCCTCTTCGCGGGTGGTGCGGATGGTGGGCTCGCGGTGGCGCATCCCTCGACGCTAACGCACCGTGATCAGGGGCGCGGCGCGAATCGGCTAGACTATCCCGAGGCTTTCTGCCTGCGGCTGCGACTCGCGCGGCCGACACGATCTTTTCTGTGAGGTTCTGATGGGTTCCGTCATCAAGAAGCGCCGCAAGCGTATGGCGAAGAAGAAGCACCGCAAGCTGCTTCGCAAGACGCGTCACCAGCGTCGCAACAAGAAGTAGTCCGCTGCTTCACCGCTGAGAGCGTCAGGCCCCCGGCCTGGCGCTTTTCGCTGTACCCGGATGCGTAGGCTGGTCGCATGACCCGCGACATCCACCTCACCCTCATCGGCAAGCCCGGATGCCACCTCTGCGACGACGCGCGCGAGGTCGTGCAGGGCGTGATCGCCGAGTTCGAGGCGACGGATGCCGGTGTCGCGCCGGTGCTCGAGGAGCAGTCGATCCTCGACGACCCCGCACTCGCCGATCGCTATGCCGAAGAGATCCCCGTGCTGCTCGTCGACGGCGAGATGCACGCGTACTGGCGCATCGACGCCGAGCGCCTGAAGCAGGCGCTGCGCGCCGGCTGAGCCGTTCCCCGGCGCTCTGATCGGAGCTCCGCCCCGCATCCCGCCGTGCCCGCAGGTCGCGTCCGAGCCGAGTCGGGCACCCTTGTCTTTCCCCGACCCCCGTGCAACGGTTGGATCGGCGTCGCCGGGGGGCGGCGCGTCTGCTGCAGGGAGTTCGGGAAGGCACATGGCATCCGTTCGTTGCACTGCATCGCGGTCGTCGACGAGCTCGGGTCGGCCATGACGGGTTCGGCAGCGATCGATTTCGGGACGTGGTCGTTCTACGGCGACCAGACGCTCTTCGATCTCATCGCGGCGACGACGAACGCGTTGAACGGCGCCCTCCTCGCACGTCGCCCCGACCACTTCCGGAACTTCACCTTCGTCGGCATCATCCTGATGGCCATCGTGGGCGGCATCGCAGGCGGCGTCACCCGCGACGTCATCCTCGGAGAGCCCCCCGCCGCCCTGATGAATCCGGCCTACCTCACCCTGTGCGTCGCCGCCGGGGTGCTCGGCTACGCGCTCGCGTACGGCAAGGGCCAGCTCTTCCGCGAGGGGCTCTTCCAGTTCATGACGAGCATGTCACTTCCGTGGTACGCCATCGTCGGAGCCCAGAAGTCGATCGAGGCCGGGTTCCCCGTCATCGGTGCCGTCGCCATCGGCGTGATCGGAGCCACGACGGGGCGTTTCCTCATCGACGTGATCAGCGGAGTGCCACCGAAGCAGTTCGTGCGGGGGGAGTGGTTCGTCGTGACGGCGATCATCGCCGCCGTCGTGTGGATCATCGGCGACGCCGCAGGCCTGCCGTTCTGGGCGGCCGGGCTCATCGCCTTCGCGATCGCCTTCTCGTTCCGGGTCGCCGCGCTGTACCTGGGATGGGAGGAGCCGCTCGCGGCCGAGCCGAAGGGCGTGCGCATGCATGAGGACGCACGACCCCTGCTCGGACGCAAGCTGGCCCACAGGTCGAGCGCTGAGCTCCGTTCGCTCGGCCTGGCGGTGGGCGACGACGACGCTGAGGGCCGGAGCGCCGGGGCCGATTCGCGTTAGCAGGACGCCGGCTCGATCACGGTCGGCCTCGCGTGCTCGGCTGCGATCCCCTCGTGTTGTTCATTGTGACGTTCATGCGGGTATGACAGGGTCGGAAGAGTCGTCCGCTACGGTGCGGGCGGCCTGGGCGCGACGATGGGGGATATCGGATGGTTCGCGAGTTCAAGGGTGAGATCAAGCTCGATGTTCGGGATTCGACCGCGGACTGGGACGCGTTCCTGTCCGAGAAGGCTCCTGCGGGCGCTCCCAATGTGCTCGTCGTGCTCTATGACGACACCGGAACCGCAGCCTGGTCGCCGTACGGCGGGCGCATCGACATGCCCACGATGGACCGCCTCGCGAAGGGCGGCCTGACGTACAGCCAGTGGCACACCACGGCGCTGTGCTCGCCCACCAGGTCGACCTTCCTGACGGGCCGCAACCACCACCAGAACGGCTTCGCGACGATCTCGGAGTCGTCGACCGGGTTCCCGGGCTACAACTCCCACATCCCGCCGTCGAACGCCACCATGGCGAACATCCTGCGCGATGCCGGCTGGTCGACGTTCTGGGTCGGCAAGAACCACAACGTGCCCATCGACGAGTGGACGGCGGGAGCCTCGAAGAAGAACTGGCCGCTCGCCCAGGGCTACGACCGGTTCTACGGCTTCATCGGCGGCGAGACGAACAACTGGTACCCCTCGCTCGCCGAGGACAACCACTACATCGACCAGCCGTACCTGCCCGAAGACGGCTACCACCTGTCGAAGGACCTCGCCGACCAGGCGCTCAAGATGATCCGCGACGTCAAGCAGACCGAGCCAGACAAGCCCTGGTACCTGTGGTTCTGTCCCGGCGCGAACCACGCGCCGCACCACGCGCCCGAGGAGTACATCGCCAAGTACAAGGGCCGGTTCGACGACGGCTACGAGGCGTACCGCGAGTGGGTGCTGCCCCGCATGATCGAGCGCGGCATCCTCCCGGCCGACACCGACCTCACCGACGTGAACCCGATGCCCGACGGCACGTTCACGCAGACCGACCTCGTGCGGCCGTGGGCCGAGCTCACCGATGAGGAGAAGGCGATGTTCTGCCGCATGGCGGAGGTGTTCGCCGGCTTCTCGGAGTACACCGACGCGCAGGTCGGCCGCATCGTCGACTACCTCGAGGAGTCGGGCCAGCTCGAGAACACCCTGATCCTGTACTGCGCCGACAACGGCGCATCTGGCGAGGGCAGCCCGAACGGCTCGGTCAACGAGGGCAAGATCTTCGGCGGCTACCCCGACGACGAGGCCCAGAACCTCACGATGGTCGACAAGCTCGGCAGCCCCGACACGTACAACCACTACCCGACCGGGTGGGCGATGGCCTTCTCGACGCCGTACCGCATGTTCAAGCGCTACTCGTATCAGGGCGGGGTCTGCGACCCGCTGGTCATCCACTGGCCGGCGGGCTTCGAGGCGAAGGGCGAGGTGCGGTCGCAGTACCACCACTCGACCGACATCGTGCCGACGATCCTCGAGGCGTGCGGCGTCACGATGCCCGAGGTCTACGCGGGCGTCGAGCAGACGCCGCTGTCGGGTATCTCGATGGGGTACTCCTTCGCGGCCGACGGCCCCACCGAGAAGAAGACGCAGTACTACGAGATGCTCGGCAGCCGCGGCATCTGGCACGAGGGGTGGAAGGCGGTCGCGGTGCACGGGCCGGTGAGCGGCATCAGCGGGTTCGACCAGGATGTCTGGCAGCTCTTCCACACCGATGTCGACCGGGCGGAGGCCCACGACCTCGCGGCCGAGCACCCCGAGAAGCTCGAGGAACTCAAGGCGCTCTGGCTCGAGGAGGCGAAGGCCAACGACGTGCTGCCGCTGAACGACCTGCAGATCATCGGCAACCCGAAGGACTTCGAGACCTTCGTCGCCATGGAGTTCCACCAGCCGGTCCCACCCAGCGGGCAGTTCGTCTACTACCCCGACACGTCCGAGGTGCCGGAGCGCAGCGCCGCGAACGTGCACGGCGTCTCGTACAAGATCGCGGCCGAGGTCGAGCTCACGCCCGACAGCCAGGGCGTGATCTTCGCGCACGGGTCGAGGTTCGGCGGGCACGCGCTCGTCGTCAAGGACGGCCAGGTGCACTACATCTACAACTTCCTCGGCATCCCGCCCGAGGATCGCGTCTCCGCTCCGGTGCCCACGTCGGGCAAGCACATCATCGGCGTGGAGTTCACGAAGGAGGGCATGGGCCCGAACCGCGAGGGCATCGGACCGGTGAAGCTGTACATCGACGACCAGCAGGTCGGCGAGCAGCAGATCCGCACGGTGCTCGGCCACTTCTCGCTCTGCGGCGAGGGCCTCACGATCGGCCGCGACAGCGCCGACCCCGTGTCGTCGCTCTATGGGTACGGGTTCGACTTCACCGGTGGTGAGATCGCGCGCGTCGTCTTCGACATCGCCGACGACGTGTACCTCGACCTCGAGGCCCACCTCGCCGCCGCGATGGCCCGCGACTGACCGGTCGAACCACCGGGCGGGGGTGTGCGGATGCCGCGCACCCCCGCTCCCTCGAAGGGATCCGCATGCCGAACGAACTGCCCTCGTGGGGCGACACCCCGACCCGCCGGGCGATCACCGCCTTCGTCGAACGCGTCTCGTCGGGCCCGGCCGCAGTGCCCGAGGGCGAGCGCGTCGCCGTCTTCGACAACGACGGCACGCTGTGGAGCGAGAAGCCCATGCCGACCCAGCTGCACTACATCGTGCAGCGCTGGGCGGCCGCCGCGAAGGCCGATCCGTCGATCGCCGATCGCCAGCCGTACAAGGCCGCCGTCACCGGAGACTTCGCGTGGCTCGGCGGTGCCGTCGACAAGCACTACGAGGGAGATGACAGCGACCTCAAGGTGCTCATCGGCGCGCTCGTCGGCATCACCGCCGGCATGAGCGTCGACGACTACGCGGCATCCGTCTCGGAGTTCTACGAGAATGCGAGACACCTGACGCTCGGCACGCCCTACGCCGATGCGGTGTACCGCCCGATGGTCGAGCTGCTGCGGTACCTCGAGGCGAACGGGTTCACCGTCTACATCGTCTCGGGGGGCGAACGCGACTTCATGCGGCCCATGACGCAGGAGTACTACGGCATCCCGCCCGAGCACGTCGTCGGCTCGGCGCTCGGGCTCGCCTACGACGAGGACTCGCATGAGGTGCGCTACACCGCGGGCCTCGACTTCTTCGACGACGGACCCGAGAAGCCCGTGCGCATCTGGAGCCGCATCGGCCGCCGCCCGCTCATCGCCTGTGGCAACTCGAACGGCGACATGCAGATGCTCGACTTCACGCGCAAGGGCGACGGCCTCGCACTGCTCGTGCACCACGACGACGACACGGCCCGGGGCGACGAGCCCTACGACAAGGGGGCCGATGCCGCGCTCGCCGCGGCCGAGGAGCGCGGGTACACGGTGGTCAGCGTCCGCGACGACTGGTCGCACGTCTTCGTGGACCCCGCGGCCGGATGAGCGCTCCCGCGACGGCGCATCGCAGGCGCCTGCTCTTCCCGACGCTCGTCGGCTACCGGCGCGGATGGCTCGGGCCCGACCTGCTCGCCGGGCTCTCGGCGGGCGCCGTCGTCATCCCGCAGGCGATGGCCTATGCGACCATCGCGAACCTCCCCGTGCAGGTCGGTCTCTACACGTGCATGGTGCCGATGCTCGTCTACGCGATGCTCGGCGGCTCCCGGGCGATGAGCGTGTCGACGACGTCGACGATCGCCACGCTCACGGCGACCACGCTCGTGGCGGCCGGCGTCGCCTCGGGCAGCGACGACCCGATCCCCGACCTCATGGCGCTCACGCTGCTCGTCGGCGTGCTTCTGCTCGTCGCCCGCCTCGCGAGACTCGGCTCACTCGTCGAGAACATCTCGCGGGCCACGATCGTCGGCATCCAGATCGGCGTCGGGGCCACGGTCGCCGTCGGGCAGCTGCCCAAGCTCCTCGGTGAGACGACGGATGTCTCGGCGCACGGCTTCCTCCGATCGCTCGAGGCCGTCGGGGCCGCCCTTCCGGCCGCGAACGGGGCCACGATCGCCCTCTCCGCCGGGTCGATCGCGACGCTCTTCGTGCTGAAGCGCTTCCTGCCGCGCGTGCCCGGCCCGCTCATCGTGGTCGCGGCCGGCATCCTGCTCGTGGCGTTCGCGGGCATCGACGACGCCGGCGTCGAGCTCATCGCGGCCGTTCCGCAGGGAGTGCCGACCCCCGAGCTGCCGAGCTTCGCGCACGTCGCGCAGCTGCTGCCGGGTGCGCTGGCGATCGCGATCATGGCGTTCCTCGAGTCCGCGGCGGTGGCCCGCGGCATCCGCAAGCCCGGTGAGACGCAGATCGACTCGAACCAGGAGCTGCTCGCGACCGGTGCCGCCAACACGATCGGCTCGTTCTTCCAGGTCGTGCCGGCCGCCGGCGGCTTCTCGCAGAGCGCGGTCAACCAGGGCGCCGGCGCTCGCACGCAGCTCGCATCGATCGTGACGGTCGTGCTCGCCGTGCTCGTCGTGCTGTTCCTCGGCCCGGTGCTCAGCCTGCTGCCGCAGGCGACCCTGGCGTCGCTCGTGTTCGTCGCCGTCGTCGGGCTCATCGACATCGGTTCGCTCGTGCGGTTCTGGCGCATCAGCCGCGACGACTTCTGGATCGCGGTCGTGACGGCCGCCGTCGGCCTCAGCGCGGGCCTGCTCCTCGCGGTCGCGGTCGGCATCATCGCGACGCTCGGCCTGGTGCTGCACGAGCTGAACCGCGTGCGCGTCGACATCGACGAGCAGGTGGGCGAGGTGCTGCCCGTGCGGCTGATCGCGCCGCTGTACACGGCCAACGTGCTCGCCCACGAGAACGCCGTGCTCGCCGCCGTCGAGGAGCATCCGGGCGTCCGCGCGGTCGCACTCGAGCTCACCAGGCAGGGCGCGGTCTCGGTGACCGTGCTCGACACGCTCGCCGACCTCGACCGCGAACTGGCCGGGCAGGGCGTCGAGCTGCGGCTCGCCGCGGTGCCCGAATCGGGCGCCGTCACCGCGCGCAAGGGCCGATGGTTCGCCGGGCTCGAGCGGTCGGGACGGGTCTACCCGACCCTCGCCGAGGCCGTCGCGGCACCCATCGCCCCGTCGCCCGCATCCGCGAGCGCCGACGCGGCCGAATAGCCGCGCCGGTGCTCGACCGAGAGGGCGTCCGTCCGGCGGGCGCGAGCCGCGCCCGCCTCTGTCAGGGGAGCAGGCGCGTCGGGCCGCGGAACAGGTACGTGGTCTCGCGGATCGAGCTCTCGCCCAGCATGAGCATCAGCACGCGCGCGAGGCCCATGCCGAACCCGCCGTGCGGGGGAACGCCGTAGCGGAAGAAGTCGAGGTAGAACTCGAGCTCCTCGGGGTCGAGCCCCTTCTCCTTCGCCTGCTCGACGAGGATGTCGACGCGGTGCTCGCGCTGCGCGCCCGTCGAGATCTCGACGCCGTTGTAGATGAGGTCGTACGAGTTGGTGAGGCTCGCGTCGCCCTCGTGGCGCATGTGGTAGAACGGCCGGATGCTCGACGCGTAGTCGGTGAGGAACACGAAGTCGTGGCCGAAGGTCTCCTTGACGTACGCGGAGATCTGGCGCTCACCCTCGGGGTCCATGTCCGCGTCGGCGCGCGGCACCACGTAGCCGTGGTCGGCGACGATCTGCTTCGCCTCGGCGAGCGGGATGCGCGGGAACGGGCGCGAGGGCACGGCCAGCTCGATGCCGAAGTGCTCCTGGATCTCGGCGCCGTGCTTGGCGACGACGGCCTCGAAGCCCGCGACCAGCAGCTCCTCGTGCAGGGCCATGACGTCTTCGTGCGAGTCGATCCAGCTGATCTCGGTGTCGACCGACGTGAACTCGGTCGCGTGGCGGCTCGTGAAGGAAGGGTCGGCGCGGAAGGCCGGGCCGACCTCGAAGATGCCGCCGAAGCCTGCGGCCTGGGCCATCTGCTTGAAGAACTGGGGGCTCTGCGCGAGGTACGCCTTGCCCTCGAAGTAGTCGACCTCGAAGAGCTCGGCGCGCGACTCGGATGCCGAGGCCATGAGCTTCGGCGTCTGGATCTCGATGAGGCCCTTCTCGACCCAGACCCCGCGCAGCGCGTGCAGGAAGGTGGTCTGGATGCGGAAGATGAGGGCCTGCTTCGGGTTGCGCAGGTCGAGGAAGCGCCAGTCCATGCGCTTGTCGAGGCTGGAGTCGGCCGCGATCGGCGTCTCGGGGTTCGCCTCGGAGACGACCTCGAGGGTCGCGAGCTTGACCTCGAGGCCACCGAGCTTCACGCGCTCGTCGTGCTTGAGCTCGCCCGTCACGCGGATGAACGAGCCGTGCGCGAGTGCCGAGATCGCCTCGGTCGTCGCGAGGCGAGCGGGCGCGGTCTCGTCGACCACGCCGTCTTCGCCGGGCTCGGGGAGCTCGCGGAGCGCGGGGTTCACGACCTGCACGGCGCCGGTCTCATCGCGGAGGATGACGAACTGCACCTTCTTCTGATCGCGGACGGTCTCGACCCATCCGGCGATCGTGACGGGGCCGTCGGGCAGCGCGGCGAGGTTCTTGACGAGGGTGCGTTCGTTCACGAGGGTCCATCCTACTGGGGTCGCGCCGGTGCGATCCGGCTAACCGGTCAATGCGGTAGCGAGGGGTGCCGCACGTCGCCGAGGCATGCCTCCCCGCCAGCGCCGGAAGGCCGACGCACGGCGGTTTCAAAGGAACGCGATCCCTAGACTGGAGACCGTGCCTGCCGAGCAGATCCATCTCGTGCGCCATGGCGAGGTGTTCAACCCCCAGGGCGTGCTCTACGGTCGTCTCCCGGGCTACGGCCTGTCCGACCTCGGGCGGCGCATGGCGCAGGCCGCTGCCGATGAACTCGTGCGCGTCGGCCGGCCGGTGACGAGCCTCGTCGCCTCGCCGCTGCAGCGCACGCAGCAGTCCGCCGAGCCCATGACGGTCGCGTTCGGCCTCGAGCCGATGCTCGACGACCGCGTCATCGAGCCCGAGAACCGCTTCGAGGGCAAGCGCATGACCGGCCCGGGCGGGGCCCTCGGCGACGCGCGCAACTGGCGCTTCCTCATCAACCCGTGGGAGCCCAGCTGGGGCGAGCCGTTCGGGTCGATCGCGAAGCGCATGCTGCTCGCCGTCGACGACGCCTGGCAGGCCGCCGACGGCGGCGACGTCGTGATCGTCAGCCACCAGCTGCCCATCTGGATGGTGCACCGCAAGCTCGCGGGCGCCTCGCTCGCACACGACCCGCGCCGTCGCCGCTGCGCGCTCTCGAGCATCACGACGCTCGAGCGCCGCGGCGACCGGTACGTCGAGGTCGACTACCGTGACCCCGCCTCCGGCCTCGCCGCGCAGGCCACCGACGTGGGAGCCGTGTGATGCAGACCCGCCGATCGACCGAGGCCGCAGGGTCTCGATACGCTCGCTTCGCTCGCTACTCGACCGGCGCTCTGGCGCTCGCCGCGGCATCCGCCCTGCTGCTCACCGGGTGCACGAGCGACCCGCTGGCCGACCAGTTCCGCGAGGGCAGCGGCAAGAACTACATCGCGGGCGACGGCAGCATCAGCGAGTACGCCGAAGCCGACCGCGGCGAGCCGATCGAGTTCTCGGGCGAGACCGTCGAGGGCGACGCGTTCGACTCGGCCGACACGCTCGGCGAGGTCACGGTCGTGAACTTCTGGTACGCGGGCTGCGCGCCGTGCCGGGTCGAGTCGCCCATCCTCGAAGAGGTTTCGCAGGGCTACCTCGACGACGACGCCGAGGTCGCCTTCGTCGGCGTGAACGTGCGCGACCAGCCGGGCACCGCGGCATCCTTCGAGAAGAAGTACGGCGTCACGTACCCGTCGATCCTCGACGTCGAGTCCGGCGAGGCGCAGCTCGCGTTCGCCGGGCCCGTGCCGCCCGCAGCCGTGCCGACGACCATCGTGCTCGACCAGCAGGGTCGGGTCGCGGCGCGCGTGCTCGGCCAGCTCACCGAGGCGTCGATCCTCGAGTCGCTCGTCGACCGCGTGCTCGACGAGCAGGCCTGACGTGGGGGGCATCGGCGAGATCGTCCTGAACGGGCAGTTGCTCGCCGCAGTGCCGATCGCGATGCTCGCGGGCGTCGTCTCCTTCCTCTCGCCCTGCGTGCTGCCGCTCGTGCCGGGTTACCTCGGCTACATCGGCGGGTTCGTCGAGGCGTCGGCGGATGCCGCGGAGGAGCGTCGGTACCGTCGCCGGCTCGTCTTCGGCGTGCTGCTGTTCATCGCCGGCTTCACCCTCGTGTTCGTCACGTTCAACCTGCTCGCGGGGGTCGCCGGCGCGTGGTTCAACGCCTACGGCGACGTCATCACGCAGGTGCTCGGCGTCGTGCTGATCGTGATGGGCCTCGTGTTCATCGGCCAGTTCACCTTCCTGCAGCGCACGATCAAGCCCTCGTGGCGTCCGGCCACCGGGCTGGCCGGTGCGCCGCTGCTCGGGGTCGTCTTCGGCCTCGGCTGGACGCCGTGCATCGGCCCGACGCTCGCGGTGGTGCTCACGCTCAGCGCCGACTCGGGCTCGGTGTGGCGGAGCGTGCTGCTCGGGCTCGCGTACTGCGTCGGCCTCGGCATCCCGTTCCTGCTCGTCGCCCTCGGCTTCGGCTGGGTCACGGGCTCGCTCGCGTTCGTGCGCCGCCACATCCGCACGATCAACATCATCGGGGGGTCGCTGCTCATCGTGATCGGCCTCCTCATGCTCTCGGGTCTCTGGACCATCTGGATGTACGAACTGCAGGCGGTGATCTCCGGCTTTGTCCCCGCGATCTGACCCGGGTGCGCTCTCGCGCCCCGACGACCACATCGATTCGCCAGAACCCGGCGACGACGCGGCATCCATCACGCAGCCGAAGCTCGGCTTCGTGGGGTGGCTGCGCTTCGCCTGGCGCCAGCTCACGAGCATGCGCACCGCGCTGCTGCTGCTGCTGCTGGTCGCCATCGCGGCCATCCCGGGTTCGCTCGTGCCGCAGCGGTCGAGCGACCCCAACGGCGTCACGCAGTACTTCGCCGACAACCCGACGCTCGCACCCGTGCTCGACAACCTCCAGATGTTCGACGTCTACACGTCGGCGTGGTTCTCGGCCATCTACCTGCTGCTGTTCGTGTCGCTCATCGGCTGCATCATCCCGCGCACGAAGCACCACTTCGACGCACTGCGGGCGCGCCCGCCCCGCACCCCCGTGCGCCTCGCGCGACTGGCCGGGTACACCGAGCGCGCGCTGCCCGAGGGCGAGACGGCGGATGCCGCGATCACGCGCGCCGCGGCCGACCTCAAGCGCGCCGGCTACCGCGTCGAGCGCTACGAGCTGCGCGGCGAACCGTCGGTCTCCGCCGAGCGCGGGTACCTGCGCGAGACGGGCAACCTCGTGTTCCACACGGCGCTGCTCGGCATCCTCGTGTCCGTCGGCATCGGTGGCGGGTTCGGCTTCGCCGGGCAGCGGGTCGTCGTCGAGGGCCAGTCGTTCGTGAACACGCTCGCCTCGTTCGACTCCTTCAATCCCGGGCGCTTCTTCAGCGACTCGAACCTCGACCCCTACCGCCTCACCCTCACCGACCTCGATGCGGTCTACGAGACCGAGAACCAGAAGGCCCTCGGGCAGCCCGTCGACTTCACGGCGAGCGTCGAGATCACGGCTCGCGACAGCGACGAGACGGTCGAGGGCGAGGTCAAGGTCAACCACCCCCTGCGCGTGCACGGCACCGACGTCTACCTGCTCGGCAACGGCTACGCGCCCACGATCACCGTGCGCGACGCCGACGGCGAGGTCGTGTTCACCGACGCCATCCCGTTCCTGCCGCAAGACGCCAACCTCACCTCGATCGGCGTCGTCAAGGTGCCCGACGGCATGCCCGAGCAGCTCGGCATGGTCGGCTTCTTCTACCCGACGCAGACCACGCTCGACTCGGGCGCCTACTCGTCGAGCTACCCCGACCTCGTCTACCCGGTGCTGACGCTCAACGTCTACGCAGGCGATCTCGGCATCGACGGCGGCAAGCCGACCTCGGTCTACACGCTCGATCCGTCGACGATGGAGCAGCTCACGGGCGGCACGACCGGCGTCGACTCGATCGAGCTCATGCCGGGCCAGACGCAGGACCTGCCGAACGGCCTCGGAACGGTCACGCTCGAGGACGTGACGCCAGCCGGCGAGCCGAACGCCGCCGACGGCGACTACTCGCAGAGCGTCGACCGGTTCGCGAGCTTCGACATCCACCGCGACCCGTCGCAGGCCTGGGTGCTCGTGTTCGCGATCCTCATCCTCGGCGGGCTGCTCGTCTCGCTCTTCATCCCGCGCCGCCGCGTGTGGGTGAAGGCCGCGAAGCGCCCCGACGGCGGCGTCGTGCTCGAGTACGCGGGCCTCGCCCGCGGCGAGGACCCCGGACTCGACGACGCGGTGGCCTCGTTCGCCGACAGGCACGGCGGTGCCGCGCCGCTCGACGAGGCAGACGACGCCGACGAGCCCGGCGACGCCGCCCCCGAAGGCCCCGAATCCGCCGGTGAACCGGCGAAACCGACGACGTAAGGTTGTAGTCGTGACGCTCGACGAGATCTCCATCACCCTCGTGTACTCGGCCATGGCCGTCTACGCGATCGCGTTCATCGCCTACGCGATCGACCTCGCGCGCCGTTCGGCCGTCGCCGCCAGCGCAGCGGATGCCGCGAACGCGGCCCGCGACGCATCCTCGCCGGCCGCGGCGACCGTGGGCGCGCCGGCCACCGTGGGGGCTCCGGCCACCGTGGGTGCGGCCGTCTCGGGCGCCGGCAGGGCACCCGGTGCACCGGCGAAGGCAGGCCGCGGCGCGGCATCCGCCTCGGCGATCGCGGGGGCCTCGGTCGCCTACGGCCGTTCGCCGTCGCTGCGCGTGGGCGTCGCCATGACCGTGCTCGCGTGGGCGCTGCACCTCGCGGCCGACATCACCCGGGGTCTCGCAGCAGGCCGCGTGCCGTGGGCGAACATGTACGAGTTCGCGCTCACCGGCACGCTCATCATCACGACCGTGTACCTGCTCGTGCTCGTCGTCTCCAAGCACGACCTGCGGTTCCTCGGCACGTTCATCACCGGGCTCGTGCTGGTGCTGCTCGGCGTCGCGACCGTCAACTTCTACGTCAGCGTCGTGCCGCTGCCGCCGGCGCTGCAGAGCGCGTGGCTGATCATCCACGTGTTCGTCGCGACCTCGGCGACGGGGTTCCTCGCGCTCGGGTTCGCGCTCTCGGTCGTGCAGCTCATGCAGGCACGACGCGAGACCGTGCTCGCCACCGCGAAGGACGTGAAGCGGTCGTTCCTCGCGACCCTGCCCGACTCGGCGACCCTCGAGAACCTCGCGTACCGCGTCATCATCATCGGCTTCATCCTCTGGACCTTCACGCTCATGGCCGGAGCCATCTGGGCCGAGGCCGCGTGGGGCCGCTACTGGGGCTGGGACACCAAGGAGGTGTGGACCTTCATCATCTGGGTGGTCTACGCCGGCTACATCCACGCGCGCGCGACGCGCGGCTGGCGCGGCTCCCGCTCGGCATGGCTCGCGATCATCGGCTTCTCGACGGTCATGTTCAACTTCACCGTCGTCAACCTGTTCTTCAAGGGACTGCACGCCTACTCGGGGCTCTGAGCCGCCGAACCGTCCTCGCATCGAACGGGGCGTCGCCGATCGGCGGCGCCCCGTTCGGCGCGTACGGGCGAGGGCATTGCGCGCGCGCCGCATGGGGAGCACGATCGCTCTATGACGCTGCTCGAGCGTGATCGCGAGCTCGGCGACCTCGCAACCGCCGCGCGTGCCGCCCTCGACGGGCACGGCGAAGTGGTGCTCGTGCACGGCGAGGCCGGCATCGGCAAGTCGAGCCTCGTCGCGGCGCTCCGGGCGGATCCGCCCAACGGATGCCGCGTGCTGGTCGGGTCGTGCGACGCCCTCGCCACGCCGCGGACCCTCGGTCCGTTGCGTGACCTGGCGCCGTTCGTCGGTGCGCGCCTCGCCGGGGCGCTCAGGGCCGGGGATCGCGAGGAGGTCTTCGACGCACTGCGCGACGAACTCGCCGGATCGCCGGGCACCGTGCTCGTCGTCGAGGACGTGCACTGGGCCGACGAGGGCACGCTCGACGCACTGACCTTCGTGGCGCGTCGCATCGATGCGCTGCCCGTGCTGCTCGTACTGACGTACCGCGACGACGAGGTCGACCAGGGGCATCCGCTCGCCCGGCTGCTCGGCGACGTGCATGCGAACGTGCGGCATCTCGCGATCGCGAGGTTGTCACGTGCCGCCGTCGCCGGGATCGCCGCCGACCGGGGTCTCGATCCCGAGCAGGTGTTCGACCTCACGCTGGGCAACCCGTACTTCGTGGGCGAGCTGGTGGCGTCGGCCGACGCCGACCACGTGCCGCGTTCGGTCGTCGACGCGGTCACCGGCCGCCTGCACCGCCTGCCGCCCGACGTACGGGTGCAGGTCGAGCAGCTCGCGGTCATCCCGTCGGCGGTCGACTCCGCGGAGGTCGCGCGTCTCGTCGCCGGGGGAGCGGCGGCGCTCGGAGCGGCCGAGGAGCGGGGCCTGCTCACCGTGCGTCCGGGCGGCGTGGCGTTCCGGCACGAACTCACGAGACGGGCGATCGTCGATGCGATGCCGACGGCGCGTCGCATCGAGCTGAACACCCGCGTGCTGGCGGTGCTGCTCGAACTCGGCGCCGATCCCGCGCGCATCGTCTCGCACGCCGTCGAAGCGGGCGACGGCGACGCAGTCGCGGCCTGGGCGCCCACGGCGGCGCGCGACGCGGCCGTGAGCGGAGCCCATCGGCAGGCGGCGGCGCACTACCGGGCGGCGCTCGAGCACGGCGGCGACGACTCCGAGCGCGTCGACCTCATGGAGGCGTACGCGATCGAGCTGTACACGCTCGGGTTCGATCAGGAGGCGGTGCAGGTGCAGTCCGACGTCATCGGCGCCCGACGCGCAGGCGGCGATCCGACGGCGCTCGGCGCGAGCCTGCGCTGGGCGTCGCGCTTCCACTGGCTCGCCGGGCAGCGGCGAGAGGCCGAGGCCGCCGCGCGCGAGGCATCCGCCTGCCTGGCGACGTCGGAGGACCGCTCGCTGTTCGCGCTCGCGCTGAGCAACGAGGCGCAGCTCGCCATGCTCGCCCACGACCTGGCGCGCACGCTCGAACTCGCGCCGCAGGCCGTCGCGATCGCCCGCGAGACCGGTGATCGCCGGGCGCTCTCGCACTCGCTGAACAACCTCGGCACCGCGCACCTGCTCATGAACCGAGACGAGGGCATCGCTGAGCTCGTCGAGGCTGCCGACGTCGCGACGGCCGCGAACCTCATGGACGACGCGGCCCGCGCGCACGTCAACCTCGTGTGGAGCCTGCTCGACCAGTACCGGCTCGAGCTCGCCGAACGCCACCTCGACGCGGCGCTCGAGACCTCGTCGCGTGCCGAGGTGATGGGGCTCTGGACCTACCAGCAGGTCGAACGGGCGAGGCTCCACCTCGCCCGTGCCGAGTGGGAGCAGGCGCTCGTCGCCGCCGCGCACGGACGCGAGGCGCTTCCGCACGCCCACTGCGTCGCCCTCACGGTCATCGGGCTCGTGCAGGTGCGCACCGGCGATGCCGCGGGCGAGCGCACGCTCTCCGAAGCCGCCGAGGTCGCGGCGCGACTCGGCGAGTTCCAGCGCACCGGGCCCGTTGCGGCCGCGCGAGCCGAGGCGGCCCTCCTGCGCGACGACCGGGCTGCGGCGGTCGCGATCGCCGGCAGCGCGTACGAGGAGGCCCGCCGGTTGGGTGCGGGCAACGAGGAGGCCGAACTGGCGTCCCTGCTGCGCAGGGCCGGCGCCTTCGGCGTCGCGGCGCCCGAGGGGGAGCATCCGTTCGCCGTGCAGGCCCGCGGCGACTGGCGCGCGGCCGCCGGGCTTTGGCATTCCCTCGGTGCGCCGTACCACGAAGCGGCGGCCCTCGCCGAGAGCCCGCACGAAGCCGACCTGCTCGAGGCGCTCGCGATCCTCGACCGGCTCGGTGCCCTCCCGCTCGCGCACGCGGTGCGGGCCGACCTCCGCGCCCGCGGCGCGCGGAGCGTTCCGCGTGGGCCGTCGGGCGCCACACGCCGGAACCCCGTCGGCCTCACCGATCGACAGGTCGACGTGCTCGCACTCCTCGCCGACGGGCTCACGAACAGCGAGATCGCCGATCGCCTCGTGCTCTCGGTGCGCACGGTCGAGAGCCATGTGGCGGCGATCCTGCAGAAGCTCGACGCGTCGTCGCGGCAGGACGCGGTGCTTGCGGCGCATCGGCTCGGGGTCCTCGCGGACTGAGTGCGTCTGCGAGCGGCATCCGCAGATCTCGGTGGTGCGCAGCAGAGATCTCGGTAGCGAGTGCGGATGAGCGGGCCGGGCGCCCGCCGTAGAACTGGGGTGTGCCTGGAACCGGGCGCGAGCCGAGGAATCGAGGACATCATGAACACCGCACTCGTCGTGACCGACATCGCACCCGCACGCCCCCTGAGCGCGTGGCTGGCCGCGCACCTGCGCCGCCGGCCTCGACGCCTTCCGAGCCGGGCCGACCTCGCCGAACTGCACGAGCGCCGCATGACCGCCGCGCGGCTGCGCGACGAGCAGTACGCGTCGATCGCGATCGGCCGCCTGATGTGACCGCGGGCTCGCGCGAGAACGTCAGAGGGCGGCGCCGGAGCACCGACGCCGCCCCCTTCCCGGCTCGCACCGCCGAAGTGCCCGGCGATGCGAGGTCTGTCAGCTACACGGGTTGCCCGGGGTGACGGTGCCGTTCGACACCCTCACCGCCCCGGAACCGATCGCGTAGTCGTTGCCGCCGTTGTTGTCCCACGAGCCCGAACCGTTGTTGAACGCGGCCGTGATGCCGGCCGCGCCGCCCAGCTCGATCGTCTTCACCTTCCAACCGGTGCATGCGGCGGCCATGGCCGCGCCCGGCACGGCCGTCCACGCACCGGTACCGACCCGGTAGTGGATGTTCGCGGTCGCCCACCCGGTCGAGTAGTACACGGTCGTCGTCGTGGTCGGCTGCGTCGTGCCGCACGGGTTCGTCGAGCCGACGACCCCGCCGTTCACGGTCGCGACCGCGCCGGACAGGGTGTAGTCGCGCGTGCCGTTGTTGTCCCAGGTGCCCGACCCGTTGTTGAACGCCGCGGTGATGCCCGTCCCGCCGCCAGGGATCGTCTTGGACACCCAGCCCGTGCACGCCGCGGCCATTCCGACGCCGGGTGCGGTGGTCCAGGCACCCGTTCCGACGCGGTAGTGCACGTTGTAGGTGCTCCACCCCTTCGAGGTCGAGTAGTAGACCGTCAGGTCGCCGGTGCCGGGGTTCGTGCCGGGGTCGGTTCCGGGGTCCGTGCTCGACCCGGCCTTCGCACCGACGTGCAGCGCGAGCGCCTGGTTCGCGTCGACGGTCGCGGTGAACTGGCCGGCGGCGTTCACGGTCACGACGCCTCCCGCGGAGCATCCGCTCGCCGTCGGCAGCCCGACGATGACGTTGCAGTAGTCGCCGGCGGGAAGCGACGTCTGGAACGTGCGCGTGAGCGAACCGCCGCGGTTGATCGCGACGAAGCCCTTGTCGCCTCGGCCGAAGGCGATCGCGTTCGAGCCGTTGTCCCATTTGTTGGTGATCGCGGTTCCGTATGTGGCGTTGCGGAAGCCGACCATGTTCTCGATGTTCGTCTGCGCGTGCTTGCAGGTCCACCCGTTCTGGCCGCAGACGGGGTCGACGACCTCGCCGTTGCCGGCGAGTGCGGGCCCTGCCTCCTTGTCGGAGAACTGGTAGCCCGAGTGGATCGAGGGCGAGCCGTAGTTCCACGCGAGCGTGAAGATCTGCGCGAGGTCGTAGGTCGTGCCATCCTTGTAGCTCAGCGTCTCGCCGTTGCGCTCGGTGTCGTGGTTGTCGACGAACACCGCGGCACTGGCCTGCGGCAGGAATCCCGACCAGCTCGGCCCGATGCCGCTGCCGGTCACGAGCCAGTTGATCGTGCCGCCGCCGAAGGCCTCCTTGAGCTTGCGCGCGAACGCGAACTCGTGGATGTCGCCGTACGAGGTGTACTCCTCGGGCTGGATCGGTTCGTTCGCGCGGATGACCTCCTGCACGACGTAGAGCCGTGCCCGGTCGTTCACCTTCGACAGGATGCCCTGCATGTCGCTCGCGGCGATGTGCTTGACGGCGTCGATGCGGAAGCCGTCGACCCCGAGCGAGACGAGGTCGTTGAGGTATCCGGCGATCTTGCCCTGCACGTACGAGGACGACGTGTTCAGGTCGGAGAGGTTCACGAGGTTGCACTCCTGCACCTCGGTGCGGTTCTGGTAGTTCGAGATGTCGCGCCGACAGGAGTGGAAGTCCTGGGACTGGTAGATGCCAGGGTAGTCGTAGTGCTGGAACGACGAGCCGGCCCAGCCGGTGCCGCCCGCGCTCTTGCCGGACATGTGGTTGATGACGGCGTCGGCGATGACCTTGACGCCGGCGGCGTGGCAGGTGTCGACCATGGCCTTGAACTCGGCGCGGGTGCCGAGCCGCGATTCGATCCTGTAGCTGACCGGCTGGTAGTACGTCCACCATTCCGGCCCCTGCACGTGCTCCTGCGGGGGCGAGGTCTGCACGTACCCGTAGCCCGCCGGCCCGAGGTTGTCGGTGCATTCGCGGGCGATGGCGTTCCAGGTCCACGAGAACAGCACGGCCGTGGTGTCCTTCGGACCGGGGGCCGCGGCGGTCGCCGGCGCGGCGAAGGCGGTGGCTGAGATGAGGGTGCCGATGAGGGCGATGAGTGCTGCGCTCGCAAGGAATCGCAAGCGTTTGCGGTGCGTTGCGGGCACGGCGTCCCGCTGATGAATGGTGGCTGACATGGGAGCTCTTCCTCGTGTCCTCACGCAGATCACAAGCCGGGAACCCCGTGGTCCGCGAATCTGCCGCGCCGATGCGGCAGCTACGCCGTGAACGGCGCGTGACCCTCAAGATAGGGGGATCGCCGCAAGAATTGCAAGCGCTTGCATTAACCATGACGGCGCTGATAGGTTCGCCGCACATGTCCCCAGGCACGTCGCCGTGCCCGAACAGCAGGAGTCGACGATGACGCAACGCGGACGCGCGCGCAGCTGGATCGCCATGGGGGTGACGGGTGCCGTCGCGGCATCCGCTCTCGCCCTCCTACCCGGCCTCGCGGCCTCGGCCGAGGAGCGCACGTTCGCGCTCGTCGGCGACCTCCAGACCGAGGTGGGGTGCGCCGCCGACTGGGCGCCCGACTGCGCCGAGTCCGAACTGCTCGCGACCGCCACCCCCGGCGTCTTCGCAGCCGAGTTCGAGGTGCCGGCGGGCGACTGGCAGTACAAGGTCGCCGTGAACGACAGCTGGGACGAGGCGTACGGCAAGGGCAGCGCGCCCGGCGGCGACAACCTGACGCTGTCGGTGGCGGGCCCCAGCAGCATCCGCTTCGTCTTCGACGACAACCAGAAGAAGGTCGGGCTCGAGCTCGTCAGCATGCGGGCCGGCTACACCGAGGCGGATGACACGGCGCTCGTCGCCGACCCGGTGCGCCAGCCCGGCAGCGACGAGCAGTTCTACTTCGTGATGACCGACCGGTTCGCGAACGGCGACACGTCGAACGACGAGGGCGGCCTCACCGGCGGCGCGCTCACCACGGGCTACGACCCGACGAGCAAGGCCTTCTACAACGGCGGCGACCTGCAGGGCCTGCGCGACCGGCTCGACTACATCGACGAGCTCGGCACGACGGCGATCTGGCTCACGCCGAGCTTCAAGAACCGCCCGGTGCAGGGCGAGGGCGTGAACACGAGCGCCGGCTACCACGGCTACTGGGTCACCGACTTCACCCAGATCGACCCGCACCTCGGCACCAACGCCGAGCTCGAGGCGCTCATCGCCGAGGCCCACGACAAGGGCATCAAGGTCTACTTCGACATCATCACCAACCACACGGCCGACGTCATCGACTACGAGCAGCAGCAGTACTCGTACATCGACCAGGCGACGAGCCCGTACACCGATGCCGACGGCAACGAGATCGACCTCGCCGACTACGCCGACGGCACGACGCCGTTCCCCGCCCTCGACGCGGCGACGAGCTTCCCGTACACGCCGGTCGTGCGGCCCGAGGACGCCGACCTCAAGGTGCCCGCCTGGCTCAACGATCCGACGCTGTACCACAACCGCGGCGACTCGACGTGGGAGGGCGAGTCCGTCACGTACGGCGACTTCGTCGGCCTCGACGACCTCATGACCGAGCACCCGACCGTGGTGAACGGCTTCGTCGACGTCTACGACCAGTGGATCGACCTCGGCATCGACGGGTTCCGCATCGACACCGCCAAGCACGTGAACTTCGAGTTCTGGCAGCAGTGGACCACGCAGGTGCTCGACTACGCGCACGAGCACGGCAAGCCCGACTTCTTCATGTTCGGCGAGGTCTACGACGCCGACCCCCAGAAGCTCAGCCCGTACGTGCGCAAGACCGACATGAACTCGGTGCTGGACTTCACGTTCCAGTCGCAGGCCGTGAGCTTCGCCGCGGGCAACTCGGCGAAGAACCTGCAGTCCCTCTTCGCGGGCGACGACTACTACACGACCTCCGACTCGTCGGCGACGGCGCTGCCGACCTTCCTCGGCAACCACGACATGGGCCGCGTCGGCTCGTTCCTGCAGAACACGGATGCCCCGCTGCAGCGCGACGAACTCGCGCACGACCTGCTCTTCCTCACGCGCGGCCAGCCCGTCGTCTACTACGGCGACGAGCAGGGCTTCGCGGGCCTCGGCGGCGACCAGAGCGCACGCCAGACCCTGTTCGCGAGCCAGGTGGCCGAGTACCAGAACCAGAACC
Source organism: Agromyces sp. CF514 (assembly GCF_900113185.1). Taxonomy (NCBI): domain Bacteria; kingdom Bacillati; phylum Actinomycetota; class Actinomycetes; order Micrococcales; family Microbacteriaceae; genus Agromyces; species Agromyces sp. CF514. The sequence goes on from NZ_FOZD01000001.1 coordinate 654,270, forward strand.
TGATCACGGGTGAGAACGCGGGCAGCGTCGACCGCTACGACACGGATGCCCCGCTCTACGAGCACATCTCCGCGCTCTCCGCCCTTCGGCAGGCGCACCCGGCGCTCTCGACGGGCGCCCAGATCGAGCGCTACGTCGACAACGGCGCAGGCGTCTACGCCTTCAGCCGCGTCGACCGCGCCGACAAGGTCGAGTACCTCGTCGCGGCGAACAACTCGAACGCCGCGAAGACGGTGCAGGTCTCCACGCTCACCGACGGCGGCGTCTTCACGCCGATCTTCGGCGGCGGGGCGAGCGTGACGGCCGACGCCGACGGCGTGGCGTCCGTCACCGTGCCGGCGCTCGGCGCCGTGGTGCTGCAGGCCGACCGAGAGGTGAGCGCGCCCGACGCGGCTCCGGCCATCACCGTCGCGACCCCGGCCGCCGGCGCGGGCGTCACCGGCATCACGCCCGTCGTGGCAGACGTCGACGACGCGACCTGGCAGGAGACGAGCTTCGCGTGGCGCGTCGCCGGTGCGACGGGTGACGACGCCTGGCACCCGCTCGGCACGGCCGAGGACACGAGCCCCCGCGTCTTCCACGACACGGCCGGTCTCGCGAACGGCACGCTCCTCGAATACCGCGCGGTGTCGACGGATGCCGCGGGCAACCGCACCGCGGCGAGCACCTACGCCAGCGTGGGCGACGCCGTGAACCTCGTCGAGGAGGAGGAGCCCGAGCAGCCGATCGACCTGGTGACAGTGCCGGGCAACCACAACTCCGAGATGGGATGCGCGGGTGATTGGGCTCCGGGCTGCGAGGTCGCGAAGCTCACCAAGCGCGCCGACGGCATCTACGAGGGCACGTTCGCGATCCCGGCGGGCGACTACGAGTACAAGGTCGCGATCAACGGCAGCTGGGACCTCAACTACGGCGCGAACGGCGAGCCGAACGGCGGCAACGTCTCGTACTCGACCGACGGCACGAAGCCGGTGACCTTCTTCTGGAACCCCGTGACGCACGTCGTCTCGTCGACCGCCGAAGGTCCCGTCGTGACGCTGCCGGGCAGCTTCCAATCGGAGGTCGGCTGCGCGGGTGACTGGCAGCCCGAGTGCCTCGCGTCGCTCATGCAGGACGGCGACAAGGACGGCGTCTACACCTTCTCGACGTCGAGCATCCCCGACGGCGCGTACGAGGTGAAGGTCGCGCACGGCCGCAGCTGGGACGAGAACTATGGTGTCGGCGGCGCTCCCGGCGGAGCCAACTACTCGTTCACCGCGACCGGCGGCAAGCTCGTCGAGTTCCGGTACACGCTCGCCACGCACGTGCTCGAGATCGTGGTCAGCGACCCGCCGCTCGCGGGCACGGGCCAGACCCGCGCGCACTGGGTGAGCGAGGACACGCTCGCGTGGCCCGCCGAACTGCTCGGCGCGGCCGACGCCGACGACACGACCTGGACGCTCGAGCACTCCGCCGACGCGACCCTCGCGGTCGTCGACGGCGCGGTGACCGGCGGCGGCGAGCCGATCGAGCTCGAACGCGATCCCGCGGGCCTCACCGACGCGCAGCTCGCGAAGTTCCCGGCACTCGAGGGCTTCATCGCGCTGCACCCGGTCGGCCTCGACCGCTCCGACGTGCAGGCGATCCTCACCCGGCAGTTGGCCGTCGCGCAGACGACCGGCGACGAGCTGACCGCCTTCACGGGCGTGCAGCTGCCCGGCGTGCTCGACGACCTCTACGCCGACGCGGTGGCATCCGCTGCGCTCGGAACCGGGTGGCACGGCAAGCAGGCCTCGGCGACCCTCTGGGCGCCGACCGCCCGCGACGTCGTGCTCGAGCGCTGGGCTGCCGGCGCGACCGGCGACCCCCAGCGGCTCGATGCCGAGTGGCACGCCGCCGACGGAACGTGGACGGTCGACGGCCTGAAGAAGGGCGACGAGTACCGCTGGTCGGTCGACGTGTTCGCGCCGACCACGGGCGCGTACGAGGTGAACTCGGTGACCGACCCCTACTCGGTCGCGCTCACCACGAACTCGGCCCGCACGGTGGTCGTCGACCTCGACGACCCGAAGCTCGCACCGAAGCAGTGGACGAAGGCGAAGGCTCCCGTCGTCGAGCGTGCGGTCGACCGCGCGATCTACGAGCTGCACGTGCGCGACTTCTCGATCACGGACGAGTCGGTGCCCGAGGCCGAGCGGGGCACGTACGAGGCGTTCACGGCCGACTCGGCAGGAACCGCGCAGCTGAAGCAGTTGGCGGGCGCCGGCATCAACACCGTGCACCTGCTGCCGACGTTCGACATCGCGACCATCGAGGAGGAGCGCGCCGCGCAGGCGACGCCCGACTGCGACCTCGCGTCGTTCGGGCCGGCGTCGCCCGAGCAGCAGGCCTGCATCGATGCGGTGCGCGACGCGGACGGCTTCAACTGGGGCTACGACCCGTTCCACTTCCAGGCGCCCGAGGGCTCGTACGCGGTCGACGCCGACGGCGGCGCGCGGGTCGCGGAGTTCCGCGACATGGTCGGCGCCCTGCACGGCATGGGACTCCAGGTCGTGCTCGACCAGGTGTTCAACCACACGGCCGAGGCCGGTCAGGGCCAGAAGTCGGTGCTCGATCGCATCGTGCCGGGCTACTACCAGCGCCTGAACGCGGCCGGCGCGGTCGAGACCTCGACCTGCTGCCAGAACGTGGCCACCGAGCACGAGGTCGCCGAGAAGCTCATGGTCGACTCCGTCGTGCTGTGGGCCAAGGAGTACAAGGTCGACGGCTTCCGCTTCGACCTGATGGGCCACCACTCCAAGGCGAACATGCTCGCGATCCGCGCCGCGCTCGACGAGCTCACGCTGAAGGAGGACGGCGTCGACGGCTCGAAGGTCTACCTGTACGGCGAGGGCTGGAACTTCGGCGAGGTCGCGAACAACGCCCTCTTCGAGCAGGCCACGCAGGGCCAGCTCGGCGGCACGGGCATCGGCACGTTCAACGACCGGCTGCGCGACGCCGTGCACGGCGGCAGCCCGGTCGACGGCACCTCGACCTTCCAGCAGGGCTTCGGCACGGGCCTCGGCACCGACCCGAACGGGCAGCCGGGCACCCCGTCGCAGGCCGACCAGCTCGTCGACCTCGGGCACCAGACCGATCTCGTGAAGCTCGGCCTCGCGGGCAACCTGCGGGCGTACGAGCTGACGGATGCCTCGGGCGAGACCGTGCGCGGCGACGAGCTCGACTACCGGGGTTCGCCGGCGGGCTACGCCGACCAGCCCGACGAGGTGATCAACTACGTCGACGCGCACGACAACGAGACGCTCTACGACCTCTCGGTGTTCAAGCTCCCGACCGACACGTCGATGGCCGACCGCGTGCGCATGAACACGCTCGAGCTCGCGACCGTCACCCTGTCGCAGTCGCCGTCGTTCTGGCACGCCGGCACCGAGCTCCTGCGCTCGAAGTCGCTCGACCGCAACAGCTACAACTCGGGCGACTGGTTCAACCGCATCGACTGGACGGGTCAGGAGTCGACCTTCGGGTCGGGCCTGCCGAACGAGGCCGACAACGGCGACAAGTGGCCGATCATGACGCCGCTGCTCGAGAACGCCGCGCTGAAGCCGGCCGCGGCCGACATGGCCGCAGCCGAGGCATCCGCCCTCGACCTGCTCCGTGTGCGGTCGTCGGTCGACCTGCTCCAGCTCGGCTCGGCTTCGCTGATCGACGAGAAGGTCTCGTTCCCGAACAGCGGAACGGATGCCACGCCGGGCCTCATCACGATGCTCGTCGACGACCTGGTCGGCGCCGACGTCGACCCGGAGCTCGACGGCGCCCTCGTGGTGTTCAACGCCTCGCCCGAGGCGATCACCGAGCGGGTCGACGGCCTCCAGGGCCGCGGATTCGCCCTCGCGAAGGCGCAGGCATCCGGTTCCGACGCGATCGTGAAGACCACGAAGTGGGATACCGCGACGGGCACGGTCACCATCCCGGCACGTTCGGTCGCGGTGCTGGTCGACGAGCAGCCGCCGCCCGCGGTGGCCACCGTCACCGTCGCCGCGCCGAACAAGCTGCTCGTCAAGGCCGGATCCGCGGTCAAGGTCGTCGGGCAGACCTTCGCGGTCGACGGCGGCCGTCCGGTGGGCACGGTCACCGTGCTCGACGGCGGCAAGGCGGTCGCGACGGTCACCCTGAAGGCGTCCGACAAGGGCCGCTTCCAGGTCGACCTGCCGAAGCTCGGCAAGGGGCTGCACCTGATCCGCACGTCGTTCGACGGAGGCGAGGGGTTCAGCGACTCGACGTCGTTGCCGATCCCGGTGCTCGTCTACTGACGCACCCGGTGGCCAGTCCGCCGGTCGAGTAGGCCGCTCGCGGCCGTATCGAGACCCACCCTGCGCGGGGTCTCGATACGGCGCCGGCGCGCCTACTCGACCGGCGTTGCGCTGGCGATGCGACGCAACGTGGCCTTGAACTGCGCGAACTCCGCGGCTCCGATCGCGTCGGCGTAGCGTTGCTCGATCCGCTCGAGGATCGCATCCGATGCCCGCATCTCGGCGAGGCCGCGGTCGGTCGGCACGATGAGCTTGGCGCGCCGGTCGGCCGGGTCGGGTTCGCGGCGCACGTAGCCGAGTTCGACGAGCTCGTCGACGAGCGTGCCGATGACCTGCTTGTGCTGCCCTGAGAACCGGGCGAGGTCGGTCGCCCGGCTGCCTTCGGCATCGAGGTAGGCGAGGATCGCGCCGTGCTTGGGCTTCAGGTCGGTGTGCTCGCGTTCAGGCAGCGACGCGGTGAGTTCGTGCTGCACCCGGAACAGCAGCCGGGCCGTCAGCATGCCGAGGTCGGGATCGAGGGTCTTGCGTTCGCTGCGCCGCATCGTGCTCCTCATTAGTAAGTTTCATTGACGATCACTAAAACTTACTATATCCTCGTGGCTCGACGAAGGGTGGCACGACATGACGATCGAACTCACGCGATTCCGGGCGAGCGACGCCCGAGCACTGCTCGCGGCGCGGCCGCAGATGCTCGCCGACTTCCGCGCCGACCGCGACGGATTCACCGATGCCCGCCTCGTGCGACTGGCCGGCGACGAGTGGCTCGACATCGTCGAATGGCGAAGCGACGCCGACCTCACGGCATCCCGGGCGAAGGGTGCGAACCGCCCCGGCATCGAACGATTCTTCGCAGCCATCGACGACCTCATCAGCTCGGAAGCGGGAGAAGTCGCCTGACCACGGCGCTCAGGGCGTCGTGGCGACCGACGAGGCCGCGTCGCCCGAGCGGTCAGCCTCGGGTCAGTGTGAGCGGCACCGTGGCCGGCCCGGTCGAGAACTGCACCACCGGCGTGTCGCCGGAGCAGTCGTAGGCCGACGAGGCGATCGGCGAGGCGAGGATCTGCTCGGTCACGGGCGTGCCGTCCATGGCCACGCCGTCGACGGTGACGTCCATGGTCAGCCCGTTCGTGTCGTGATCGGTCGTGACGGTCGTGGCGTCGGCGGTGTACTGCCCGGCGAGCGTTCCCGACATCGTGGCAGCGGCCGGCAGGCCTGCGATGTCGACCGCGAGCGTGAGGTTCGGCGTGTAGGCGTAGGTGCCGTCGTCGGCGAACGAGAGTCCGGCCGTGCCGGTCGGGTCGTAGACGATGCCGTACTCGGTGAGATCGGCGTTGACCTGGTCGTAGAAGGCCTGCATCTGGTCGTCGGCGAGCACCCAGTCGCCGATGAGGCACGCGCCCGGTGCGGCTGCGGCCGCCTCGGCGTCGGCGTCGGCGTCGTCGGCGGCGCCGGTCGACTCGACCCCTGCTGACGCCTTCGGCTTCGCGGACGCCGCGGTCTTCGCCCCGTCGGAAGCCGGGCTGCACCCGGCGAGGGTCAGGGCAGCCAGGGCGATGGCGGTGCCGGTGATGACGAGTCGCGGACCAGCCTGCATGCATGCCTCCTGTAGGGGGGATACTCCGTGTACCCGCACGGTGACGAGCGGGTGCGTGCATTCTCTCACCCGGTGATTCACCCGTCGCACGATGCACCGGGTCACGCGAGGCGCCGCGTCAGCCGTCGACGCTGGTCAGCCGTCGGCGCGGGTCAGCCGTCGAGCACCGCGAAGCAGCGGCCGAGGCGTTCGAGCCACCAGTCCGTGCGCTCGGGCGAGGCGGCGTGGCGGTCGAGCAGCTCGGAGTCGGGCACGACCCGGCGCACCTCGATCGCGCCGTCGACGGGCACCAGCGGCGAGCCCGTGACATCCGCCGCCAGCAGCGAGGCCGTGCCGAGCCCGCAGTCGTAGTCGAGGTCGGCGACGGATGCCGCGAGCGCGGCGCCCATCGCGAGCCCCACGCTCGTGTCGAGCGCACTCGAGACAACGACGGGCAGGCCGGCCGTCTCGATGATGCGGAGCGCCCGGCGGATGCCGCCGAGCGGCTGCGCCTTGATCACGAGGAGGTCGGCGGCACCGGCCTCGGCGACCGCGAGCGGGTCGTCGGCCTTGCGCACGCTCTCGTCGGCCGCGATCGGGATGCCCATGTACTTCGTGCGCAGCCGGATCTCGACGAGGTCCTCGAGGCTCGGGCACGGCTGCTCGACGTACTCGAGGTCGAACTCCGCGAGCGCGTGGATCGCGTGCTCGGCCTCGTCGACGTTCCACCCGGCGTTCGCATCGACGCGGATGCGGCCCTCGGGGCCGAGCACCTCGCGCACGGCGCGCACCCTCGCGACATCCTGGGCCAGGGTCTGGTCGCTTGCGGCGACCTTCACCTTCGCGGTGCGGCAGCCGGGGAAGCGCGCGAGCACGGCGGCGACGCTGTCGGGGTCGACGCCCGGCACGGTCGCGTTCACCGGGATCCGGTCGCGCAGCGCCGCCGGTGTCTCGTTCCAGCCGTAGTCGATCGCGCCTCGGAGCCAGACGGATGCCTCGTGGTCGTCGTACTCGACGAAGGGGCTGAACTCCGTCCACCCGTGCGGGCCCTCCATGAGCAGCGCTTCGCGCACGTCGATGCCGCGGAACCGCGTGACGAGCGGAAGCGCGACCACGCGCGCGGTGGAGAGCAGGTCGTCGAGCGACGGCGATGTCATGAACACATCATCGCCTGCGGCCGCGGTCGCCGCTGATTAGACTCGCGCGAGTGACCGGCACGCTGATCGAACCCCGCTTCCCGCTCGACGTCGACGGGGTCGCGCGCCCTGCGCGGTCGCAGGCGCTGCTCGATGCGGTGCACGCGAACGTCGTCATCGCCGACGGCGCGATGGGAACCATGCTGCAGCAGCACGAGCTCTCGCTCGAGGCCGACTTCGAGGGCCATGAGGGCTGCAACGAGGTGCTGAACCGCACCCGGCCCGACGTCATCGGCGGCATTCACGATGCGTACCTCGCGACCGGCATCGACGCCGTCGAGACCAACACGTTCGGCGCGAACTGGTCGAACCTGTCGGACTACGGCATCGACGACCAGATCGCCGAACTCGCCGAGGCCGGTGCGCGCATCGCACGCGAGCGCGTCGAGGCCGCCGAGGCGGCCGACGGCCGCATGCGCTGGGTGCTCGGGTCGATGGGCCCCGGCACGAAGCTGCCGAGCCTCGGCCACACGACCTACGACCACCTCAAGCAGACGTTCGCCCTCCAGGCCGAGGGGCTCATCGACGGCGGCGCCGACGCGTTCCTCATCGAGACGTCGCAGGACCTGCTGCAGACCAAGGCCGCCGTGAACGGATGCAAGCAGGCCATCGTGAGCCGCGGCATCCGCCTGCCGATCTTCGTCGAGGTGACCGTCGAGACCACCGGCACCATGCTCATGGGCAGCGAGATCGGTGCGGCGCTCACCGCGCTCGAGCCCCTCGGCGTCGATGCGATCGGCCTGAACTGCGCCACCGGCCCGGCCGAGATGAGCGAGCACCTGCGGCACCTGTCGAAGCACTCGCGCGTGCCCGTGGCCTGCATGCCGAACGCGGGCCTGCCCGTGCTCGGCGCGAACGGCGCGCACTACCCGCTCGAACCCGCCGAGCTCGCGACCGCCCACGAGCAGTTCGTGCGCGAGTTCGGCCTCGGCCTGATCGGCGGATGCTGCGGCACGACGCCCGAGCATATGCTCGCCGTCGTCGAGCGACTGCGTCCGGCCCCCCGGTGGTCGAGTAGCGACGAAGGAGCGTATCGAGACCAGGATGCCGACGACGCTGGGTCTCGATACGGCGCTGGCGCGCCTACTCGACCGGCGGCTGTGCCCGAGGCGGGCGTCGCGAGCCTCTACCAGCACGTGCCGTTCCACCAGGACGCGTCGTACCTCGCGATCGGCGAGCGCACGAACGCGAACGGGTCGAAGGCCTTCCGCGAGGCCATGCTCGCCGGCGAATGGGACGAGTGCGTCGAGATCGCGCGCAACCAGATCCGCGTGGGCGCGCACCTGCTCGACGTGTGCGTCGACTACGTGGGCCGCGACGGCGTCGCCGACATCCGCGAGGTCGTGTCGCGCTTCGCGAGCGCCTCGACGCTGCCGCTCGTGATCGACTCGACCGAGCCGGCCGTCATCGCGGCCGGTCTCGAGCTCATCGGCGGTCGCCCGGTCGTGAACTCGGTCAACTACGAGGACGGCGACGCCCCGACCAGCCGGTTCGGGCGCATCATGCCGCTCGTGAAGGAGCACGGCACGGCCGTGATCGCGCTCACGATCGACGAGCAGGGCCAGGCCCGCACCGCAGACGACAAGCTGCGCATCGCCTCGCGCCTCGTCGACGCGCTCGTCGACGACTGGGGCATGCGCGTCGAGGACCTCATCGTCGACTGCCTGACGTTCCCGATCGCGACCGGTCAGGAGGAGACCCGCCGCGACGCGATCGAGACGATCGAGGCGATCCGTCGCCTGAACGCGAAGTACCCCGGCATCCACACCACGCTCGGCGTCTCGAACGTGTCGTTCGGCCTCAACCCCGCCGCCCGCAGTGTGCTGAACTCGGTGTTCCTGCACGAGGCCGTCGAGGCCGGACTCGACTCGGGCATCATCGACGCCGCGAAGATCGTGCCGCTCGCCTCGCTCTCGGAGGAGCAGCGCAAGGTCGCGCTCGACCTCGTCTGGGACCGCCGCGAGTACGACGCCGACGGCGCGACGACCTACGACCCGCTCGCGGTCATGCTCGACCTCTTCGCCGGCGTCGACACCGCGGCCCTCCGCGACCAGCGCGCGGCCGAGCTCGCCGCGCTGCCCGTCGGCGAGCGCCTCGAGCGTCGCATCATCGACGGCGCCTCGAAGGGCCTCGAAGACGACCTCGACCTCGCGCGCGAGGGCGGGCTGTCGGCGCTCCAGATCATCAACGACCACCTGCTCGAGGGCATGAAGATCGTCGGCGAGCGCTTCGGTTCTGGCGAGATGCAGCTGCCGTTCGTGTTGCAGTCGGCCGAGACCATGAAGGCCGCCGTCGCGCTGCTCGAACCGCACATGGAGAAGACCGAGGCCTCGGGCAAGGGCACCATGGTCATCGCCACGGTGCGCGGCGACGTGCACGACATCGGCAAGAACCTCGTCGACATCATCCTGACGAACAACGGCTACAAGGTGATCAACCTCGGCATCAAGCAGCCGATCGCCGACATCATCGCTGCGGCGGAGGAGCACGATGCCGACGTCATCGGCATGTCCGGCCTGCTCGTGAAGTCGACCGTCGTGATGAAGGAGAACCTCCAGGAGCTGCAGGCCCGCGGCCTCGCGAAGAAGTGGCCCGTGATCCTCGGCGGCGCGGCGCTCACGCGCGCCTACGTCGAGGACGACCTCGCAGGACTCTTCGACGGCGAGGTCCGCTACGCCCGCGATGCCTTCGAGGGCCTCACGCTCATGGAGCCGCTCGTGAAGGTCGCGCGCGGCGCGGACCCGGCCGAGGTGGGCCTGCCGGCGCTCAAGAAGCGCATCCACGCGGCCGGCTCGAAGCTCACGCTGACCGAACCCGAGGCCATGCCGGGGCGGTCCGACGTGGCATCCGACAACCCGATCCCAACCCCGCCGTTCTGGGGCACGCGCATCGTGCGAGGCATCGCGCTCGCCGACTACGCCGCGTTCCTCGACGAGCGCGCCACGTTCATGGGGCAGTGGGGCCTCAAGCCCGGTCGCGGCGAAGACGGCCTGACCTACGAGCAGCTCGTCGAGGCCGAGGGGCGCCCGCGCCTGCGGTACTGGCTCGACCGCATCCTCGGCGAGGGCATGCTCGACGCGTCGGTCGCCTACGGCTACTTCCCGGTCGTGAGCGAGGGCGACGACCTCGTCGTGCTGCACCACGGCGACGACCCGACCGGGGTGCTCGGCCGGCCCGGGCTGCTCGCGCCCGACGGCGGCTCGGGCGGCCCGCTCGGCGAGGAGCGCCTGCGCTTCCACTTCCCGCGCCAGCGACGCGACCGCCACCTGAACCTCGCCGACTTCGTCCGCTCGAAGGAGTCGGGACAGGTCGATGTGCTGCCGGTGCAGCTCGTCACCGCAGGCGCGCACATCGACCAGGTCACCGCGAAGCTCTTCGCCGAGAACCGCTATCGCGACTACTACGAGCTCAACGGGCTCGTGATGCAGCTCACCGAGTCGCTCGCCGAGTACTGGCACTCGCGCATCCGCGACGAGCTCGGGTTCGCGGGCGAGGATCCCGCCGACACCGCCGGGCTCTTCAAGCTCGAGTACCGCGGCGCGCGCTTCTCGCTCGGCTACCCCGCGTGCCCCGACATGGAGGACCGCCGAAAGGTCGTCGAGCTCCTGAAGCCCGAGCGCATGGGCGTCGAGCTCAGCGAGGAGCTCCAGCTGCACCCCGAGCAGTCGACCGACGCCTTCGTGTTCCACCACCCCGAGGCGAAGTACTTCTCGGTCTGACGGATGCCGCAGCGCCCGGCATCTTCACAGGAAGCCGGGCGCCTGCACCCGTAGGCTCGCAAGTCCAAGGGGAGTACTCCGACACGGTCGGCTCGTCATTACGGATGCAGGTCGCATCCCGGGCCACCGGTCCTCGTCACGAGGATGGAAGAGACCTTGACGTCCATCAGCGACGCCGAGGTCTGGAGCCCCGTTGAACGTCACCCCACTCGTGTGGATCATCACGATCGCCGTCACGATCGCCTTCTTCGTCTACGAGTTCTTCGCGCACGTGCGCAAGCCCCACGAGCCGTCCATAGGCGAATCGGCGAGGTGGTCGGCGTTCTACATCGGCCTCGCCGTGCTGTTCGGCATCGGCGTGGGCGTCGTCTCGGGCTGGACGTACGGCGGCGAGTACTTCGCGGGCTACCTCACCGAGAAGGCGCTGTCGATCGACAACCTCTTCGTGTTCCTCATCGTGATGACCGGCTTCGCGGTGCCCAAGATCTACCAGCAGAAGGTGCTGATGATCGGCATCGTGATCGCCCTGATCCTGCGCGGCATCTTCATCGCGGTCGGGGCGACCCTGATCGAGAACTTCTCCTGGGTCTTCTACCTCTTCGGCGCCCTGCTGCTGGTGCTCGCGTACCGTCAGGCCTTCGCGCACGGCGACTCCAACCCCGCCGACGGGCGGTTCATGCGCCTCGTGCGCCGCGTGCTGCCGGTCAGCGACGAGTACGACGGCGACCGCCTCACGGTTCGCAAGAACGGCCGCCGGTTCGTCACGCCGATGCTGCTCACGATCATCGCCATCGGCTTCGTCGACCTCGTCTTCGCCGTCGACTCGATCCCGGCGATCTACGGGCTCACCGAGGAGGCCTACCTCGTCTTCACCGCCAACGCGTTCGCGCTCATGGGCCTTCGCCAGCTCTACTTCCTCATCGGCGGGCTGCTCGAGCGCCTCGTGTACCTCGCGCAGGGCCTCGCCGTCATCCTCGCCTTCATCGGCGTGAAGCTCGTGCTGCACGCCATGCACGTCAACGAGCTGCCCTTCGTCAACGGCGGCGAGCCGATGCTGTGGGCCCCCGAGATCCCGATCTGGTTCTCGCTGCTGTTCATCGGCGCCACCATCGCGGTCGCGACCGTGGCGAGCCTCATCAAGACCCGGGGCGATCGCGCGTCGTCGGTCGTCGCTGGCGATGGGGCTGGTGCGAGCGACGGCGCGGTCGATGAGGCGGATGTCGCGTCCGCCGTCGCGTCCGGCGAAACGTCCGGACGCGCACCCGGCGAGCAGGCCCGCTGATGACCGACCTGCTCTGGAACGTCGCACTGGTCGTCGTCTTCGTCCTGGTCGGCGGCGTGTTCGCGGCGACCGAGATGGCCCTGGTCACCCTGCGTGAGAGCCAGATCAATGCGATCGCCGCGCGCGGTCGCCGCGGTGCGAAGGTCGCGGCGCTGGCCAGGAACCCCAACACGTTCCTCTCGGCGGTGCAGATCGGCGTGACGGTCGCCGGCTTCGCCTCCGCGGCGTACGGCGCGACGTCGATCGCGCCCTCGGTCGCCCCGCTGTTCGAGCTCTGGGGCGTGGCGCCGCCGCTCGCGATGACGCTCGCCACCGTGCTGCTCACGCTCGTGATCGCGTACCTGTCGCTGGTGCTCGGCGAGCTCGTGCCCAAGCGGCTCGCGATCCAGCGCAACGCGCAGTTCGCCTACGCCGTCGCCCCGGTGCTCGACGGGTTCGCGAAGGTCATGCGTCCGGTCATCTGGCTGCTCTCGATCTCGACGAATGCGCTCGTGCGACTGCTCGGCGCCGACCCGCACAAGACGGGCGACGAGATGACCGAGGAGGAGATCCGCGACATCGTCGCCACCCATCAGGGCCTCCCCGAAGACGAGCGCCGCATCCTCGACGACGTGCTCTCGCTTCGCGGTCGTCAGATCAGCGAGGTCATGCGCCCCCGCCCTGAGGTGGTGGCCATCGACCGGACGGCGAGCATCGCCGACGCGGTCGGCCAGGTGCGCGAACTCCCGTTCTCGCGCTACCCGGTCGTGGACCGGTCCATCGACGACATCACCGGCTTCGTGCACGTGCGCGACCTCCTCGATGCGGCGGCCGTCGACCCGGACGGCGCCGTGGAACGGCTCGTGCGCCCGATCCCGTACCTGCCGGCGACGGCGGGCGTGCTGCCGACGCTGACGCGCCTGCGCGCCGACGGCCACCACATCGGCGTCGTCGTCGACGAGTACGGCGGAACCGACGGCATCGTCACGCTCGAGGACCTGGTCGAAGAGGTCGTCGGCGAGATCTTCGACGAGTACGACACCGCGTCCGAGCCGCCCGCCGTGGGCGACGAGCTCGACGGACGCCTCAACCTCTCGGACTTCGAGGCCGTCACCGGGCTCGACCTGCCCCGCGGCTCGTCGGACACCATCGCCGGATTCGTGACCGAGCGCCTCGGCCGACTGGCGGTCGTCGGCGACGCGATCGAGGTGCCGGGTGCCGGCATCCGGGTCACCGCGCTCGATCGCCGACGCATCGCGGGCGTGCGCGTGACGCCGACGTCGGCACCCGGCGTATCGGACGCGGTCAGCGGCTCGTCGGTGCGTTGACGAGTCGAGCCGTCGCGGGGGCGGTGAGTCCGTCGGGAGAACGGCCGGCGCCGGCACCGACCGGCTTCGCGCGTCGGAACGACGCGAGCACGGCCGAGCCGATCACGGTGAGTCCGACGACGGTCGTGATCGCGCGAAGCGTGTCCCAGGTGAGCGACGAGGTCACGAGCGAGTACAGCAGGAAGCTCGAGAGGTTCTGCCCGAGCGGGGCTCCCGGCTCGTACGCGATGCTCGTCGCCGTGCCGATGGCGAACGGCCAGAACCACAGGTTCATGATGAGGCCGAAGGCGTACGAGGCGAGCACGCCGTAGACGGCGAGCATGGCGATCTCGGCGCGGCCCGGCAGCCGCCGGGGGAGCAGCCCAGCGCCCGCGCCGACCCAGGCGCACGCGAACATCTGGAACGGCGTCCACGGCCCGAACGTGCCCGTGACGATCGTCGAGAGCGCGATCGTGAGCAGTCCGAGCAGCAGGCCGAAGCGCGGCCCGAACGCGCGACCCGCGAGGATCAACAGGATGAACACGGCCTCGACCCCACCGACGCCGGTGCCCGCGATGCGCACGGCCGCCCCGATCGCGGCGAGCGTGCCGAGCAGCGCAAGCGTATGGGCGCTGCGCACCGATCCGTCGAGCGCGGCGAGCACCACGAGTGTTGCGAGCGGCGCGAGGGCCAGGGCGGCGACCGGAACGGCGGCGCTCGCCTGCTCGGGCAGCGCGGTCGCCACGAGCGGCCAGGTGAAGGCCGCGAGGGCGACGAGGTTCGCGATCGTCAGCACGAGGGCGGCCGAGCGGATGCCGCGTGCCCCGCGTCTGCGCGACCGCGAGCCGACGTAAGGGGGCACCCGGGTCGCCGCACGCGGCGAGGTCGTGCGCGCGCGCTCGGCGTCCCCGGCCGACTGCTCCTCGGATCCGGACCGTGGTGCGCCGGCGCCCCGGCGCTCCTCGGCCTCGAATCCCGAAGGCGCATCGTCGGCCGCTTCGGCCTGCGCGGTCGACCCGATCCGGCTGGCCGGGCTCGCCGGGCTGGCCGGGCTCGTCGCCGCGTCGCCGCCGGGTCGGCGGAGCCAGCTCGCGGCGGGCTCGGAACGCCCGAGGCGTCCGCCGTCCATGGGCAGCTTGCGATCCGCGAGCGCCTCGACGAATCCCGCGTCGTGCGTCGCGACGAGCACGGCGGCGCCCTCGTCGGCCGCTCGGCACAGTGCCGAGGCCACGAGGCGTCGCGCGTGCGCGTCGAGACCCCGCGTCGGTTCGTCGACGAGCACCACGCTCGGGGTGCCCGCCGACTGGATCGCGATCGCGAGGCACCGCCGCTCGCCGACCGAGAGGTCGCGCGGATGCCGCTCGAGGCGAGCGGCCAGGTCGGCGTCGCCCGGTGCGGATCCGAGGAACGCGGCGAACCTCGCCGCCGTCGTGCCCCGCTCGAGGCGTGCCCGCCGATCTGCGCGGATGCACTCGGCTGCGACGGTCGTCGCGGCGAACAGGTCGTCCGAGGTGTCGGGCACGAGTACGATGTCGCGGGGTTCGTCGCGGCGTCCGCGGTGCGCGGACGCGCCGTCGGGCGATGCCCCATGCGCCCACGTCCAGCGCGCACGCATCCCGTGCGGGGGCATCCGATGCGATGGCGTCCCGCGCATGGTGACGGCCGCGGTTCGGCCGGTCGCCAGCGCGATGAGCAGGCTCGACTTGCCCGCGCCGTTGGGGCCGGTGAGCGCGACGATCTCGCCGGAGGCCAGGTCGAGGTCGGCCGCGTCGACCGCGATCGTCGCGCCGTGGCGCACGGTCAGGGCTCGAGCCCTGAGCACGACCTCCCCGTGCGTCTCGCGCGCCCGCCGGTCGAATGCGAGCGGTTCGGCTGCCGTCTCGTACGATCCGGCGGCCGAGGTCGCGGCGGTGGCCGGGGCGGACGTCGCACTCGGGGCGGACGTCGCCGTCGGTGTTCGCACCGTGCCCGTCGCCTCATGCCGGACCGGTCGGGCGAGCCCGTCCGCGACTGCGACGCGTGCATCGGCCACCGCCGCGAACTCGGCCTGCCGGTGCTCGGCCACGACGACGCAGATGCCCGCTTCGTGTGCGAGCGAGTCGAGCAGGGCCACGATGCGCTGCCGCATGGCGAGGTCGAGGTCGGCGAGGGGCTCGTCGACGAGCAGCAGGATGGGGTGTTCGGCGATCGACGCCGCGATCGCGACGAGGGTCGCCTCGCCCGCCGACAGCCCGCGCAGTTCACGACCGAGCAGTGCGCGGATGCCGACCCGCGCCGCGACCTCGTCGACGCGCGCCCTGACGATGACCGGGTCGACGCCGCGCAGTTCGAGCGCGAGCCCGATCTCGTCGTCGACCCGCTCGGTGGCGAAGCCCTCGCGCGGATGCTGCAGCACGACGCCCACCGTGCGGGCCGTGTCGCGGGGCGGGGTCACCGATCGGTCGAGTCCGACCACGAGCAGTTCGCCGTGCGCGGTGCCTCCATCGAGGTGGGCGTGCAGGCCGGCGAGCGTGCGCAGCAGCGTGGACTTGCCGCTTCCGGTCGCGCCCGTGACGAGGGTGAGCGTGCCAGGCGCGAGCTCGAGCGACGGGACCACGACGGTCGCGCCCTGCGCGTCGCGGTGCACGATCGCGAGGTGACGCGCCTCGACCGGGCGTTCGCATGCACCGTCGACGGCGTCGTCGGCGCGCCCGGCGAGGCCGCGCAGCTCGAGCGCGGCGGCCACGGCGGTCGCGCGTTCGAGCGTGCGTTCGAGCACGGGCGCGAGCAGGCGCGGGCCGCCGCGCTCGCCGCGCAGGCGTTGCGCGAAGCGCACCCGGCGTACGGCGTCGGCGAGTGCGGGCAGGCCGGCCCAGGCGACGGCGAGGGTACGGGCGACGCCCCGCATGGGTCCGCGCCGGGCGCCGCGCACGAGCAGCCGCGGCACGTCGAGCACGGCGTTCAGCACGCCGAACGCGAGGATCGCGAGCGCGATCGGCACGGCGCTCGCCGCGGCATCCGCGAGTCCGTCGACCGTTGCGGGCCCGAGCAGCACGACGTGCGAGAACGGTCGGGGCAGCGGGATCTCGGGCAGCGGCAGCACGACCGGGCCCGTGCCGTCGGCCCCGTGGAACAGCACCCGGTAGACGACCCGCGCCCCCACGAATCCGGCGGCGATGATCGCCGCGGTTCGCAGGGGCGCGGGTCGGATGGTCATGACATCTGGGCTGACGCGAGGGTCACACGCTCGGCGCGGCCGGCTCGCCGTTCACCGTGAACAGCAGCGCGATGCTCTCGCCGGGCGAGACCTCGAGGGTCGAGAGACCCTCTTCGGCATAGCCCCACTCGCCGCCGGCGGCCTTGGTCCAGAGCGACCAGTACGCGAACGCGGCGGGCATCGAGGCGCAGGTCTCGAAGTAGTCGGAGCCGTCTTCGGCCGGGAGGGCGAAGTCCTCGGCGGGCACGCCGTTCACACGGCAGACGACCTGGTCGCCGTATTCGTCGGTGCCCTCGGTGGTGAGGCCGGCCTCGGCGACGGCGTCGCTCGCGAGGATCGGCTCGTCGGCCTCGACGCAGGTCGTGCCCGCGGGCGAGTCGGAGACGTCGAGGTCGGCGGGCAGCTCGACGACGACCTCGACGCCGGCGCACTCGCCGTCGGAGCCGCTCGCGTCGGCGGAGGCGGACGCGGAGGCCACCGGCTCGTCGGTCGCACCCCCGCCGGACGGCGCGCATGCGGCGAGGGCGAGTGCGAGGAGCAGGGCTGCGGAGGCGCCGAGGGCGCGCGAAGTCTTGGTCACCCCCCAAGGGTAGGGCGCGCACGTTCCCGCGGCCGGACGTGTGTCGCCGTGCGTACGACCGGCGGTCGTTAGGCTGGTGCGGTGAGCGTTTCCGAACTGTTCGATGCGAGCGAGTGGGTCGACGCGGCAGCCGCCGTCGCCGGTGACGCGGGGCTCAGCGACATCACCTACCACCACTCGACCGACGGGCGCATCGCGCGCATCGCGTTCGACCGGCCCGAGGTGCGCAACGCGTTCCGCCCGCACACGGTCGACGAGCTCTACCGGGCCCTCGAAGACGCCCGCACGAATCCGCGCATCGGCGTCGTGCTGCTCACGGGCAACGGCCCCAGCGCGAAGGACGGCGGCTGGGCGTTCTGCTCGGGCGGCGACCAGCGCATCCGGGGGCGCGACGGCTACCAGTACTCGGCCGACGAAGCGAACGTCGTGCGCGACCCGGCCGCGGCGGCCAGCACCGGCCGCCTGCACATCCTCGAGGTGCAGCGGCTCATCCGCTTCATGCCGAAGGTCGTCATCGCCGTGGTGCCGGGTTGGGCTGCGGGCGGCGGGCACTCGCTGCACGTCGTCTGCGATCTGACGATCGCGAGCCGCGAGCACGGGCGCTTCAAGCAGACCGATGCCGATGTCGGCAGCTTCGACGCCGGCTACGGCAGCGCGTACTTCGCGCGCCAGATCGGGCAGAAGTTCGCGCGCGAGGTGTTCTTCCTGGCCGAGGAGTACTCGGCCGACCGCGCCTACGAGATGGGTGCCGTGAACCGGGTCGTGCCGCACGCCGAGCTCGAGCGCGAGGCGATCGCGATGGCCCGCACGATCCTCACGAAGTCGCCGACGGCGATCCGCATGCTGAAGTTCGCGTTCAACGCCGTCGATGACGGCATGGTCGGCCAGCAGGTGTTCGCGGGCGAGGCCACGCGCCTGGCCTACGGCACCGACGAGGCCGTCGAGGGCCGTGACTCGTTCCTCGAGAAGCGCGACCCCGACTGGGGCCCCTATCCCTGGCACTACTGATGGGGGTTACGCGTAACCGGCCGATCAGGTTCCGGATGTCGCGATGAAACCGCTCATCCGGGTCCCGGCGGGCGACGTGCCCGCGTTCACCGCGCAACTGCGCGACGCCCTGTTCTTCGACGAGGCCGCGCTCGCCGTGCTCCCCGTGGCGGGCACCGCCGAGCCGACGGCCGACGAGCACGTCGCCGCGTTCGTGCCCGACGACGTCGCCCTCGTCGTCGAGACGAGCGGATCGACCGACGCCCCGAAGCGCGTCATGCTCACGAGCGCGGCGCTGCGGGCGAGCGCGGGCGCGACCGAACGGTGGTTCGGCGGATCGCCCGGCCAGTGGCTGCTCGCGCTGCCGGCGACGTACATCGCGGGCGTCCAGGTGCTCGTGCGCTCGCTCGTCGGCGGAACGACGCCCGCGGTCATGCCGCAGGGCGGCTTCACGCCCGACGCCTTCGTCGAAGCGGCTCGCACGATGGACCCCGACCTGCCGTGGCTCACGTCGCTCGTGCCGGTGCAGCTCGCGCGGCTCGTCGAGGCGGCGGCCGACGACCGGAGCGTGCGCGCGGCGCTCGGCTCCTTCGAGCGCATCCTCCTCGGCGGGCAGGCGGCACCCGCCGGGCTCGTCGAGCGCGCGGCCGATCTCGGTGCCCGCGTGCACCGCACCTACGGCTCGAGCGAGACCGCGGGCGGCTGCGTCTACGACGGGCATGCGCTGCCCGGCGTCGGCGTGCGGGTGGTCGACGGCGAGGTGCAGCTCAGCGGTCCGATGCTGGCATCCGGATACCTCGACGACCCCGAGCGCACGGCCGCCGCGTTCACGACCGACGGCGACGGCACGCGCTGGTATCGCACGGGCGATCTCGGCGAGCTCGTGCCCGACGCCGAGTCACCCGGCGACCGGGCGTTCGAACGCCTGCGCATCACCGGCCGCGCCGACGATGTCATCATCTCGGGCGGCGTCAAGGTCGCCCTCGGCGAGGTCGAGCGGGCCGTGCGCTCCGTCGCCGGGTACGCGGGCGCCGTCGTGCTGGCCGTGGCCGACCCGGAGTGGGGCGAACGCCCGGCGGTGGTCGTCGAGCGAGCGGATGCCGCGGCATCCGTCATCCCAGACGAACTCGCCCTGCTGGCCGCCGCGACCGACGCCGCCGGCCTCCCGCCCGCCGGGCGACCCGTGCGCGTGCTCGTGCTCGAACGGATGCCGCTGCTCGCCTCGGGCAAGCCCGACCGCCGTGCGCTCGCCGAGCTCGTCCCGGGTTGAGCGCACGCGAAGCCCGCCCATAGGAAACCCGAATTAGCATGTGGGTGTGGCACGCACGAACCCCCAGCGCATGAACCAGGCCGATGCGAAGTCGACGGCCAAGCCCGCCGCCAAGCCCGCCGCGAAGCCGGCGAAGACGAACGGCCGATCCGGCAACCCGGCGCGAGCCGCCGCAGCGGCGCAGGCCGGACCGGCGCTCGCCGGCCGCACCCGGCTGACGCCGCGCGACTGGATCGCCGGCGCCCGCCTGCGCACGCTTCCGCTGGCGATCGCACCCGTCGCGCTCGGCACGGGGGCCGGGGCCGTCGCGATCCCCGACGACGTGCTGTGGCATCCGACGCGGTTCGTGCTCGCGCTCGTGGTCGCGCTCGCACTGCAGATCGGCGTGAACTTCGCCAACGACTACTCCGACGGCATCCGCGGCACCGACGACCACCGCGTGGGCCCGGCCCGCCTCACGGCCTCGGGCCTCGTGAACCCCAAGGTCGTGCTCGGCGTCGCGCTCGCGTTCTTCGGCGTCGCCGCGCTCGCCGGCCTCGGCCTCACCGTCATCACGCAGCAGTGGTGGCTGCTCGCCGTCGGTGCCGTCGCGATCGTCGCGGCGTGGTTCTACACGGGCGGCAAGCGGCCCTATGGCTACGCGGGACTCGGCGAGGTCTTCGTCTTCGTGTTCTTCGGGCTCGTCGCGACTGCGGGTTCGGCCTACGTGCAGGCGCTCACGGTCAACCTCGAGGCGTGGCTCGGCGGTGTCGGGGTCGGCCTGCTCGCGTGCGCCGTGCTCATGGCGAACAACCTGCGCGACGTCGACCAGGACCGCCTCGCCGGCAAGCGCACGCTGGCAGTGCTCATCGGACCCGTCGGCGGCCGCATCCTGTTCACGGTCTTCATGCTCGTGCCGTTCGCGATCGTCGGCGTGTTCGCGCTGCTCTACCCGACCGCGGTGCTCGTGTTCTTCGCGCTGCTGCTGGCGCTGCCGGCGTGCCTCATCGTCATCACGGCGAAGACGCCGCGCGAGCTGATCCTCGCACTGCAGCTCGCGAGCTTCACGGCGCTCCTGTACGGCATCGGCCTGGGGCTCGCGATCGCCCTCTGACGGGCCGATCCGGCCGGCGGATGCCGCGTGGGGCCGGGTTCAGCCGCGCGAGGTCTCGCCCGCGGGGCCGTCGTGGGTCGTCGTCGGAGCCGGCTGCGCAGGCGCGGCGTCGACCGCGGCATCCTCTTCGGCGTCGTCTTCGTGCACGAGGGGCTTCTCGCGATGGCGCGCGGCGTAGAGGTCGCTCGACATCGATTCGCGGGGGCGACGCAGGAACAGGAGCGACGCGCTCAGCCCGAACAGGGCGGCCACGAGGGCCGCGATCCAGCCGGGCACGCCGACGACGAGCAGCACGACGAGCGGCACCGCGAAGAGCAGGATGCGCAACGCGGTGAACCAGATCCAGACGGGCACGGACTTCACCTTGCCAGTCTAGGTCGGGCAGCCTGAGCGCTCTCCCAGCCCGGAACCCGCTCGGCGCGCCTAGACTGGCGGAATGGTACGCGTCTGGTTCGTGGGCGGCATCGTCGCCGTGATCTTCTGGATCTACGCGATCGCCGACTGCGCGTTCTTCGATCGGTCCCGCATCCGCGGAGTGAGCCGCGGGTGGTGGCTCGCGATCATCATCCTGCTGCCGGTGATCGGCGGCATCCTCTGGTTCCTCATCGGTCGAGGTCGAGCGTGGCGCGGTCGCGCCGGCAAGACCGTCGCACCCGACGACGACCCCGAGTTCCTGCGCGGGCTCAAGGCCGACGCCGACCAGGACGAGCGCATCCGCCGCCTCGAGCAGGAGCTCGCCGATCTCGACGGAGGCGATGCGGCCGCGGGCGACGACGACGGCGCCCCGCGTCCCGAACCGCACGAGCCGAAGCGGCACGACGGCCCTGACGCCACGGGCGAGGCGGGGGCCTCCGGCCGGCCGAATGGCTGAGGCATCGGGCGAACGCCCGGCCTCGAACCTCCAGCGCAGTCCCGCGACCGCTTCGGCGCTCGCACTCCTCACCGGGTTCGTGCGCGCGGGGGTCCGTGACGTCGTCGTCGCTCCGGGTTCCCGTTCGCAGGCGCTCGCGCTGGTCGCGGCCGAACTCGAGCGCGTCGGCGCGATCCGGTTGCACGTCCGCATCGACGAGCGGAGCGCCGGGTTCCTCGCGCTCGGCCTCGCGGTCGAGTCGGGCCGCCCCGCGGTCGTCGTGGTGACCTCGGGCACCGCCGTCGCGAACCTGCACCCCGCCGTGCTCGAGGCGCATCACTCGGGCGTGCCGCTGATCGTGTGCTCGGCCGACCGGCCCATCGGGCTGCGCGGCATCCGTTCGAACCAGACGACCGTGCAGCCCGGCATCTTCGCCGACGCCGTGCGCCTCGAACGCGACGTCCCCGCGCCGGTCGGCGACGCAGGCGAGCCCGATGCCGCGGCGAGCCTCGCGCGCACCGCAGTCGCCGTCTCGCTCGGCCGCGACGAGCGGGGCGATCCGGCCGCCCATCCCGGGCCGGGCCCCGTGCACCTGAACCTGCAGTTCTCCGAGCCGCTCTCGACCCCGGTGCACCTCGACGAGGCGCCCACGGTCGACGACCGGCGGGCCGACGCCTCTGCGGCGACTCCGGAATCCGCCGATGCCGTCGCCGTGCCCGGGGCCGACCGCAAGGGCGCGCTCATCGCAGCGGGCCCGCGCACCGTCGTCGTCGCCGGCGCCGGAGCAGGTCCCGGCGCCGAGCAGTTCGCACGCGAGGGCGGTTGGCCGCTGCTCGCCGAGGTCACGAGCGGCGCCAGGTTCGGCCCGAACCTGGTGGTCGCGGCTCGCGAGCTCCTGAACGAGCCCGGCTTCGGCGATCGCGTCGAGCGGGTCGTGGTCTTCGGGCATCCGACGCTGTCGCGCGAGGTTCCGGCGCTCGTGCAGCGCTCCGACGTCGAGGCGATCGTCGTCTCCCCGTCGGGCATCGAGTGGTACAACCCGGGGCGGCGCGTCCGACGCTTCGAGCGGGCCGTGCACGCGGAGCCCGCGTCCACGCCGATGCCGCCCGAGGCGCGCGAGTGGCTCGGGCGCTGGGTGCACGCGAGCCGTTCGATCGTCGATGCCGGCCTGCCGCAGACGCTCGGCCTCATGAGCGGGGTCGACGAGACCGGGCACGTCTCCGACTACGCGGCGCAGCGCGAGTACATGAAGGCGCAGCTCGCCGCGGTGCGCGAACCCGTCTCCCGCCGCATGCTCGTCGACGCCGTCTGGGCGGCGACGTGGCCGCACGACCGGCTCGTGTTCGGTGCGTCGAGGCTCATCCGCGACGCCGACCGCGCGGTGCCGGGCCGACGCATCACCGTGCACGCGAACCGCGGTCTCGCGGGCATCGACGGCACCGTCGCGACCGCGTTCGGCGTCGCGATCGCGAGCGGAGGCGTCACGCGCGCCGTCATCGGCGACCTCACGCTGCTCCACGACGTCGGGTCGCTGCTCCTCGCCGCAGGCGAGGCGCGCCCGCGCCTGCAGGTCATCGTGGGCAACGACGGAGGCGGCACGATCTTCGACGCGCTCGAGGTCGCGGGCTCGGCCGACGCGGCCGAGTTCGACCGAGTGCAGTACACCCCGCAGGCGGTCGACCTCGCGGCCCTCGCCGCGGCCTACGGCTGGGGCTACGCGCGTGCCACGACCCGCGGCGAGCTGAGCGACGCGCTCGCAGCGCCCGTCGACGGGCCGACCCTGCTCGAGGTGCCGCTGCCGCGCTGAGCGGTCGCCGGTCCAGAAGGCGCGCCGGCGCCGTCTCGAGACCGGCACCCGCCGAGGTGTCGCCGAGCCGGCGACCCCTTGCCGCGGCATCCGCTCGCTCGACATCATGGAGGCGTGCGCGGTGCCGCGCCGCGCGAGGGGAGCCAGCATGAACCACGCGCCGCACTGGACCGCAGACCCGCTCGACCTGCTGAGGGTGGGGGAGGGATTCCGGCTCGCCGACGTCGACCCCGACGGGAAGCCCGGATTCGACGGGGGCAAGTCCGGTGGACAGCGGGCGCTCGCCGACGGAGTCGCCCGGCTCGCCGACCTGCAGGAACAGCTCTTCGCGTGCAGCCGACTCGGCGACGAGCGGCGGATCCTGCTCGTGCTGCAGGCCATGGACACCGCGGGCAAGGGCGGCATCGTGAAGCACGTCATGGGGTCGGTCGACCCGCAGGGCGTGCAGCTCGCGAGCTTCAAGAAGCCGACCGAGGAGGAACTCGCCCACGACTTCCTCTGGCGCATCCATAAGGAGGCTCCCGAGCCGGGCATGATCGGGGTCTTCGACCGGTCGCACTACGAGGACGTGCTCATCGGGCGCGTCCGGGAGCTCGCCCCGGCCGCCGAGATCGAGCGGCGCTACGACGCCATCAACGACTTCGAGCGCGAACTCGCCGCGACGGGCACGACCATCATCAAGGTGATGCTGCACATCTCGCCCGACGAGCAGCGCGAGCGCCTGCAGGAGCGCCTCGACCGGCCGGACAAGCATTGGAAGTTCAACCCCGGCGACATCGACGAGCGGTTGCTCGCCCCGAAGTACCAGCAGGCCTATCAGGTCGTCTTCGAGCGCACGGCGACGACGGACGCCCCGTGGTACGTGATCCCCGCGAACCGCAAGTGGTACGCGCGGCTCGCCGTGCAGCACCTGCTGATCGACGCGCTCGAGCGCATGCGGCTCGACTGGCCGAAGGCCGACTTCGACGTCGAGGAGCAGAAGGCCAGGCTCGCCGCGAGCTGACCCGCGCGGACGCGTCGCTCGCGCCTACCCGCCGAACGCCTCGACGATCGGGCGGAACTTCATGACGGTCTCTGCGAGCTCGTCGGCGGGAACCGAGTCGTGCACGATGCCGCAGCCGGCGTAGGCGCGCACCGTGCCGTCGGGGTCGATCTGCGCGCAGCGGAGCGCGATCGCCCACTCGCCGTCGCCGTCGCCGTCGACCCAGCCGACGGGGCCCGCGTAGCGCCCGCGGTCGAAGCCCTCGAGCTCGGCGAGCACCGACAGGGCGACCCGGCGCGGGGTTCCTGCGACCGCGGCCGTCGGATGCACGGCGCGCACGAGGTCGAGTGCGCTCGAGCCGTCGCCGAGCGTGCCCTTGAGGTCGGTGGCGAGGTGCCAGAGGTTCGGCAGTTGCAGCGTGAACGGCTCGGGGCTGGTGTCGAGGCGGGCGGTGTGCGGCTCGAGGCGCTTGACCGCGCTCGCCACCGCGAGGGCGTGCTCCGCGCGGTCCTTCGCCGACTCGCTCAGGGCGACGGCACGCTCGCGATCGGATGCCTCGCCGGCACCCCGAGCGGACGTGCCGGCCAGCACACGGGCCGAGACCGTGCCGTGGTCGACGCGCACGAGGGTCTCGGGGCTCGCGCCGATCAGGCCGTCGACCGCGAACACCCACGTGTCGGGATAATCCTCGGCGAGCCGGTGGATCGTGGCGCGCAGGCCGTCCTCCTCGTGCAGCTCGCCCACGAGCTCGCGTGCGAGCACGACCTTCGCGAGCTCGCCGCCGTCGATTCGCCGCACGGCCTCGGCCACCGCGGCCTCGTAGCGCTCGGGCGGCACCGCGCCAGGCGAGAACGTCACGCGGGGCACGCGGCGGCGAGGCGCCGGCTCGGGGATCTCGACCTCGACGGATGCCGCGGCATCCGCACTCCCGTCGTCGCCGTGCGCGGACGCGTCGTCGTCGCGCTCGGCCAGCGCGATGCGGGTGACCCAGGCCCTGCCGTCGCGGCGCCCCAGCACGAGCTCGGGCACGACGAGCACGCTCGTGGACGCGGACTCGTCGGCGAACGCGAACGCGCCGAAGGCCACGAGTCCCGTGCCGGGCAACCCGACGCGATCGTCGATGTCTGCGTCGGCCGAGAGCTCGGTCCAGACGGCGGCCGCGTCGGCCACCCGGTCGACGCCCGACGTCTCGATGCGGAGCGTCTCGCCCAGGCCCACGATGCCCTCGCCGCGGCGCATCCAGAGCAGCGGATGCCGGGGGTCGGCGCGGGGGATCAGCGGCGCGAGTTCGTCGACCGGCTCGGTTCGCACCACGAGGCGCGACCGGGAGCGCTCGCGCGCGGCATCCGTGTTCGTCACCGGATCAGCCTACGACTCGGGTGCCGTGCGGCGGCTGCGCCCGTGCTCAGGCCTCGACGACCTCGACACCGCGCCAGAACGCGACGTGCCCCGCGATCTCGGAGGCGGCCTCGGACGGCGTCGGGTAGAACCAGGCCGCGTTGGGGTTGCGCGACCCGTCGACGTCGACATGGAAGTAGCTGGCGGTGCCCTTCCAGTGGCACACGCTGCGGTTCTCGCTCGAGGAGAAGTGCGCGTCGACGATCGACTCGCGGGGGAAGTAGTGGTTGCCTTCGACGACGACCGTGTCGTCGGACTGGGCGATGACCGTGCCGTTCCAGATGGCCTTCATGCGTGCTCCTCATGCTCTCGGATCGACCGGCCGACCGGCCGGCGGGTCGGCGTGTCGTACTGCGGCCCGAGAGGTCCAACGCGGTCGGCCGCTCGGGCATTCCGTGCGCCCGACCGCGGTCCGGGGCCGAGACGGCCGGCCGCATGCTTCCCAGCGCATGCGATGCATCCGCCGCATAGGATCGGAGGATGACGCGCGCAGATCTGGGCAAGGATCCCGGCCAGGTATCGGCGATGTTCGATCGGGTGGCCGCACGCTACGACCGCACGAACACCGTGCTCTCGATGGGCAACGCGCCGCTCTGGCGCATCGCCACGACGCGCGCCGTCGCGCCGAAGCCGGGCGAGCGCATCCTCGACGTCGCCGCGGGCACGGGCACGTCGAGCGCGAGCCTCGCCGCGTCGGGTGCGTCCGTCGTCGCCGCCGACTTCTCGCCCGGAATGATCGAGGTCGGCCGCGCGCGCCAGGAGCGCGTGCCTAACCTCGTGTTCGTCGAGGCCGACGCCACGAACCTGCCATTCGGCGACGCCGAGTTCGACGCCGTGACGATCTCGTTCGGCCTGCGCAACGTCAACGGACCCGAGAAGGCGCTCGCCGAGTTCCTCCGCGTGACCAAGCCCGGCGGGCGCCTCGTGATCTGCGAGTTCTCGCAGCCGCCGACGGCGCTCATCCGGCAGGGCTACCACGCCTACCAGCGTTACGTCATGCCGACGCTCGTGCGACTCTCGAGCTCGAACGACGACGCCTACGACTACCTCAACGAGTCGATCGACGCATGGCCCGAGCAGCCGCAGCTCGCGGCGCTCATCCGCAGCGTCGGGTACACCGACGTCGCGTGGCGCAACCTCACCGGCGGCATCGTCGCGCTGCACCGGGCCCGCAAGCCGCTCGCCTGAAACCCGGCCTGATCGGCGGCTCGACACGGTGTCGACCGGGAGGGCACGCCGTGGAAGCCGTGTCGATCGGGCACACAGGCCCGCCCAGATAGACTCGGGATCGTGAATCCGAGCCATCCGGTCGTACGTCGCGGCTCAGCGCTCGCTTCGAACCTCGGTCTGAGCGAACGCCTGTTCGCGTCATCCGCCGACAAGGCGATCGCGAAGGCGATCGACGACGGCATCGACCGGGTCGAAGCGGGTCTCGTGCGCGAGGTCAGTTTCGCCGATTCGATCGCGGATGCCTCGACCCGCTACCTGCTCGACGCGGGCGGCAAGCGCGTGCGGCCCATGCTGACGCTGCTCACCGCGCAGCTCGGCGCCGGCATCACCGACGACGTCGTGACGGCCGCCGAGGCGATCGAGATCACGCACCTGGGGTCGCTGTACCACGACGACGTCATGGACGAGTCCGAACGTCGGCGCGGCGTTCCGAGCGCGCAGACCGTGTGGGGCAACTCCGTCGCCATCCTCACGGGCGACCTGCTGTTCGCCCGTGCGAGCCAGCTCATGGCCGGCCTCGGCGAGCGTGCGATCCGCATGCAGGCGGGCACCTTCGAGCGCCTCGTGCTCGGCCAGCTGCACGAGACCGTCGGCCCGGGCGAGGGCGACGACCCGATCGAGCACTACATCCAGGTGCTCGCCGACAAGACCGGCTCGCTCATCGCGGCGGCCGCGCAGTCGGGCCTCGTGTTCTCGGGCGCAGACCCCGCCTACGAGGCGCCGGTCGTCGAGTTCGGCGAGAAGATCGGCATCGCGTTCCAGCTCATCGACGACGTCATCGACCTCTCGCCCCAGCCCGAGACCACGGGCAAGGTGCCCGGCACCGACCTGCGCGCGGGAGTCGTGACGCTTCCGGTGCTGCGCCTGGCCGAAATGGCGAAGACCGATGCCGCGTCGGCCGACCTGCTGCGCCGCATCGAGCGCGACGTGCGGGTGCTGATCGACCCCGCCGACGCCGGTGACCCGCACGACACCAACACGCTCGCGTCGCGCATCGTGCCCTCGCGCGAGACCGTCGACGCGATCGTCGCCGAGCTCCGCGAGCACGAGGCGACCATGGCGACGCTCGACGAGGCGCACCGCTGGGCGCGCGAGGCCGTCGCGGCGCTCGCGCCGCTGCCGGAGGGCACCGTGAAGAAGGCGCTCGTGCGCTTCGCCGAGACGGTCGTCGACCGGGCCAGCTGAGGCGCGATTCCGGCGCGCGCGGGGGCGCTTCGGGCATCCGGAGTTCGAATCGGGGAGGATCGAGCACGTGACCAGGACCAAGCTTCGGCTCGCGATCGTCGGCGCAGGGCCGGCCGGCATCTACGCCGCCGACATCCTGCTGAAGGCCGAGCGCAACTTCGACGTCTCGATCGACCTGTTCGACCACCTGCCGGCCCCGTACGGGCTGGTGCGGTACGGCGTGGCGCCCGACCACCCGCGCATCAAGGGCATCATCACGGCCCTGCGCGAGGTGCTCGACCGGGGCGACATCCGCATCTTCGGCAACGTGCGCTTCGGCGTCGATATCACGCTCGACGACCTCAAGCGCCACTACAACGCGGTCATCTTCGCGACCGGTGCGGTCGAGGACGCCTCGCTCAGGGTGCCGGGCGCCGAGCTTCAGGGCTCCTACGGCGCCGCGGAGTTCGTGAGCTGGTTCGACGGGCACCCAGACGTGCCCCGCACCTGGCCGCTCGAGGCCGAGTCGGTCGCGGTGATCGGCAACGGCAACGTCGCGCTCGACGTCTCCCGCATGCTCGCGAAGCACGTCGAGGACCTCATGGTCACCGAGATCCCCGACAACGTCGCGGCCGGCCTCTCGGCCTCGCCCGTGACCGACGTGCACGTGTTCGGGCGACGCGGGCCGACGTCGGTCAAGTTCACGCCCCTCGAGCTGCGCGAGCTCGGCGAGCTGCGCGACGTCGACATGATCGTCCACGACGAGGACTTCGACTACGACGACGCCGCACATGCGGCCGTCGCAGGCAACAAGCAGGTCTTCGTCATCGACAAGGTGCTGCAGCAGTGGCGTCGGCGCGAGGTCGGCGAGGCGACGCGGCGCCTCCACCTGCACTTCTTCGCCAAGCCGCTCGAGATCGTCGACGACGGCACCGGGCGCGTCGGCGCGATCCGGTGGGAGCGCACGCGATCCGACGGCGCGGGCGGCGTCGTCGGAACCGGCGAGATCCGCGAACTGCCGGTCCAAGCCGTCTACCGCGCGGTCGGGTACTTCGGTTCGCCGCTTCCCGGCGTGCCGTTCGACGAGCAGTTCGGCGTGATCCCGAACCACGAGGGACAGGTGCTCACGCGAGACCCCGAGACGGGCGAGGCGCGGCAGATGTACGGCGTCTACGCGACCGGCTGGATCAAGCGCGGGCCCGTCGGCCTCATCGGGCACACGAAGTCCGACGCCATGGAGACGATCAAGCACGTCATCAACGACCTCGGCAACTGGTGGACCCCCGAGTGGCCCTCCGAGGAGTCGGTGCTCGAGATGCTCGACGCCCGCGGCATCGCCTACACCGACCTCGACGGATGGCACCGCCTCGACCAGCACGAGCGCTCGCTCGGCGAGGCCGAGGGTCGCGTGCGCATCAAGGTCGTGCCCCGCGACGACATGGTGCAGGTCTCGCGCGGCGAGGTCTGATCGGGGTCCGTGCGGCCTCGGCGCGTGCTGCGGCCGAGTCGCAGCTCGCGCAGGCGACTGCCCGGGCGTGACGGCGCGGCTGTGCAGCGTCGCGTGCCGCGGCGGCGCGACCGACTAGTGTGCAGCCTGTGATCATCGCCGAGCCGCTCGCCGTCGCCGTCGCCGCACTCGTCGGCGCGGTGCTCGGCTGGTGGCCGCTCGCGCGGTGGTCTGCGCACGTGCTCGTCACGGAGCGCGGACGGTCGGTCCGCCGCTCGACGCTTCGCATCGCCTGCGCGGCGGTCGCCGCCGCCGGATTCGGCCTGCTGACCTGGCGGTTCTGGCAGACGGCCGAGCTGCCGGCGCTGCTGGCGTTCGCCGCGGCATCCGCCGTGCTCGGCGTCGTCGACGTGATCGAGCGACGCCTGCCCAACGTCGTGATCGGGTGGTTCGGGGCGGTGACGGCCGGGCTCCTGCTGCTCGCGGCCGTGCTCGGGGGAAACTGGCAGGGACCGCTCCAGGCCCTCGCAGGAGGGACAGGCATGTTCGCCGTGTACTTCGTGCTCGCCCTCATCTCGCCGTCGTCGATGGGCATGGGCGACGTGAAACTCGCGGCCCCGCTGGGCATGCTGCTGGGCTGGTTCGGGCTCCAGACGTGGCTCTACGGCCTGCTCGGGGCGTTCGTGATCGGCGGCGTGCTGGCCCTGATCGGCCTTGCAACGAGGCGGGTCACGCTGCGCGGATCGATCCCATTCGGGCCCTCGATGCTCGCCGGCGCGCTGGTCGCACTGCTCATCGCGGGCTGAGACGCCTCGCCTGCATCGCGGGTGGATTTCGCGCCGGACCGGCCAATTACGGCCGGATGCGCGGTTGGCCCCCACAGGAGGTCCCCCTTAATGCGGACCCCCTCTTGTGGGGAATATGCGTTCGCATCCAAGCGACTTACGGTCGATCCCACTTGATCTCCGGATCAGGGAGTCAACCCCACCACCGTCGCTGGGTTGCGACGGTCCGAACCCGAAGGACACACCACCATGCTGAAGGCATACTCGCGCATCCAGGCGCGCATCAACTCCCTCCGCTCCGAAGAAGTCGGCGCCACCGCCGTCGAGTACGGACTCATCGTCTCGCTCATCGCCGTTGCGATCATCGCCGGCGTCACCCTCCTGGGCGGCAACCTGCAGACCATGTTCAACGGCGTCGCCGGCGACATCAAGGCGCCGTAACTCCCCAGCCCCCGGTGGCCCTGACCAGTCGGGCCACCGGGCGGTACGGCACCCGGCCGTGCTCCGCCCCGCCCCAGCCATCCAGACCCGAAGGATGCATCGTGCGCACCACCCCCCTGCGCCTCGCCCGCCCCGGCGTCGACGACCGTGCCCGCGGTCGCGCCGGTGAGCGCGGCGCCGCGGCCGTCGAGTTCGCGCTCGTCGTCATCCCGTTGATGGCGCTGCTCTTCGGCATCATCGACTTCGGCTGGATCTTCAACCAGCAGGTGTCGCTGTCGAACGCCGCACGCGAGTCGGCCCGCTACTACGCGGTGCACGAACACGACGGCGGCACGGTCGCTCAGGCCGTCGCCTGGGGCAAGGACGCCGCACCGACCGTCGCGGCGGCGAGCTGGACCGCCGCCGGCGCGGGCCTCACCCTCGTCCAGGGCTGCAACAGCGCAAAGCCCAACTACAGCGCCGGCGTCGGCAAGGCGGTCACGGTCACGGCGACCATCCCGATGCCGTCGCTCACCGGCCTCTTCACCGCCGCGCTCGGCCCCACGCTCTCCGGAAAGGGGAAGACCGCATGCGGTGGCTGACCGGTCGTCTGCGCGAGGAGCACGGCGCGAGTGCGGTGCTCGTCGGCATCCTGCTCCTGGTGCTCGTCGGCTTCGGCGCGATCGCCGTCGACGTGGGCGCCATGTACTCCGAACGCGCGCAACTGCAGAACGCCGCCGACGCGGGCGCGATCGCGGCGGCCGAGTACTGCGGCGCGAACGGCGGCTGCGCGACCACCGCGCAGAAGACCGGTGCGACGTCCGCGGCACTCGCCGTCACGGGCGGCAACATGCTCGACGGCGAGAACACGACCTCCCCCCTCACGTTCACGGCCGACACCGTGCGCGTCGCCACGTCGACGCCGGGCATGGAGCACCCCCTCGCGGCTGCGATCGGGTTCGGCTCCTCGGATGTCGGCGCCGCGGCGACCGCCAAGTGGGAGATCGGCACCAGCGCCTCCGTCGTGCCGTTCGCGATCGGCGCATGCACCGTTCCGTCGGCCACCGGGACCATCAAGGTCATCCCGATCGACAACGACCCGTGCACGCCCCCCGCCGGCGCCGTGCCCGGCGGCTTCGGCTGGCTGGACGACGGCACCACGTCGTGCATCAAGGACGTGACGCTGCTCGACTTCACCTCGATCACCACCGGCAACACGGGCAAGTGCTCGCTCACCGACGCCGAGCTGGCGGCCGCGGCCGCCCAGCTGAAGTGCACGCCGCCGGCCGGCAAGGGCAAGTCGAACGTCGAGAAGCTCTTCGGCTGCTTCGTCGGTCGCACGGTGCTCGTGCCCGTCTACACGATCGCGAGCAAGTGCGGCACGCCGCCGGCGGGCAAGGCGTTCTGCGTCGAGAAGTTCGCCGCCTTCGAGGTGCTCGGCGTGCACACCAAGATCAACGGCGACGAGAAGATCGACGAGTGCAAGTCGGGCTACAAGTGCTCGCTCCCCAAGGACTGGGGCTCGCTCGCCTTCGAGGGCAAGTTCCTCACCTACGTCACCGTCGACGACGCCTGGCTGCTCGGACCGGCCGACGCCTCGACCCGCCTCATCAGCTGACCCGGATCACCCCGACCCGACCCGACCCGATCCCACCCGAACCGCTCCAGGCCCCACCCGCCTCAGACCCGCCCGAGGAAGTCACCATGAAGACCCGAATCATCGGCGCGTTCGTCGCCATCGTCATCGCCGCGATCGGCGCCTACGTGATCTTCACCTACGTGTCCGGTGCGGATGCGCGGGCGGCCACCGGCGCCGAGCAGCAGCAGGTCTACATCGTCGACACCGAGATCCCCAAGGGCACCGAGGGCGCGACGATCGCTGACTTCGTCACGGTCGACACGATGGCCGAGCGAAACGTCGCAGACGGCATCGTCACCGATCTCTCCGACCTCGACGGTCTCGTCGCCGCCGCCGACGTGCTGCCCGGCGAGCAGCTGCTGTCCGCGCGATTCGCCGACCCCGCCGAGCTGGCGGCCGCGGGCGACGTCTCCGTGCCCGACGGGATGCAGCTCGTCTCGTTCACGCTCCCGGCCGACCGTGTCGTCGGCGGCGACGTGCGGGCCGGTGACCGCATCGGACTCGTGGGCACCGTCGACCCCGACGAGGTCGGCGACGACGAGGACGTCATCAACCCGATCACCAGCTTCGCCTTCCACGGCGTGCTCGTCACCAAGGTGCAGGGCGTCGTCGTTCCCGACCCCGACGCCGAGCAGGTCGCCCAGCAGGGCGCCGGCGACTCGATCATGCTGACCATCGCGCTGACCGCCCACGACGTCGAGCGCTGGGTCTGGTTCGCCGAGGGCGAGGCCGCCGACTACGCCCAGATGTGGCTCACGCTCGAGAACGAGCAGACCGACAACTCCGGCACGTCGCCGGTCGATGGAAGCGTCGCGTTCGGATGACTCCCTTCCTCCTGGTCAGTCGCTCTCCGGAGTACGAGCTGCGCATGCGCGAGCTGCTCGGCGCCAGGCTGCGCGTCGTCCCGGGCGAGTTCATGCTGCTGGGCTCGGAGAGCGTCGTGCTCCGCGCCGGAGATCCGCGGATCGCCCTGCTGGGTCCGGTGCTCAACTTCGACGAGACCCGGAGCCTCGTGCGCGAGCTCACCGAGCGGCACCCCGACGTCGGCGTCGTGCTCGTGCGCGAACAGCGCTCCGAGCTCGAGGACTGGGTCGACGAGCTGTCGTTCCACGCCGTGCTGAGCCCTGAGGCGAGCGACGCGACGACCCTGGAGCTCATCGAGCGCCTGTCGGGTTGGCTCGTCGACAACGGACACGCGGCCGTCGAGGACTTCGAGGCGCCCCCGCTGATCGACGACGAACTCGAGCGACTGCTCGCCGAGGCCGCCCTCGTCGTCGCACCCGAGATCGAGGCGCCGGAGATCGCCGAGGCCGACGGGCCCGACGGCCTCGTGCAGCTCACAGCGGCGACCGAGGCGGAGACGGATGCCGCGGCATCCGCCACCTCGGACTGGGACTTCCCGCCCCTCGACTCGAACGTGCCGAGCGAGGCGATCGCGGTCGTCGCCCCCAAGGGCGGACAGGGCAAGACGACGGTCTCGATCAACCTCGCGACCGGGCTCGCAGACGTCGCGCTGAACTCGGTCGTGCTCGTCGACGCCGACCTGCAGTTCGGCGACATCACCGCAGCGCTCGGGCTCGAGCCGCAGCGCACGATCGTCGACGCCGTCGCGGCGGCCGACGACGAGCTCGTGCTCAAGACCACGCTGACCCATCACCCCGACGGCTTCTTCGTCGTCGCGAGCGCGCCGTCGCCCGAGTTCGTCGAGCAGGTCACGCCGCGCGCGCTCGCCCGGCTGATCGCGCAGCTCCGAGGCATGTTCCGCTACGTCGTCGTCGACACCACACCGGGGCTCGGCGAGCACACGCTCGTCGCGATCGAGCAGGTCACCGACGCCGTGTTCGTCATGAACATGGGCGTGCCGAGCCTGAGGGCGGTGCGCAAGGAGTTCGAACTGCTCGAACAGGTCGGACTGACGCCGGCGAACCGGCACACGGTGCTGAACTTCTCGGACCGTCAGAGCGGGCTGAACGCGCGCGACGTCGAACGCATCATCGGCACCCCGATCGATGTCGAGGTTCCGCGATCCTCGGCCGTCGTGCTCGCGGCGAACCGTGGCGTTCCGCTCGTCCACGACGACGTGCGCGACCCGGCCGCGAAGGCGCTGAGAGCACTCGTCCTGCGCATCGCACCCGATGCGCACCCCACCCGCAGCAGAATCCACCGGAGGCGGCGCAACCATGAACCTCAATGACCGTCTGAAGGCAGCACGGCAGGGATCCGACGACCCCGTGGGCGCGAACGAGCCGAGCGCATCGGTTCCGTTCCCCGCGGCACCGTACGACGCCGCTGCACTCAGGCAGCCCTCGGCGGAGCGGGCATCCGACGCCGGAGGATCCGATGCCTGGGCATCGGCGGGCCCCGCCGGACACGCCGATCCTGCGCCGTCCGACGACGGATCCGGTCAGGCGCCCCCCGAATCGAACGCGCACGACCCGGAGTACCGCCACGCGGCCCACGCCGTCGACCCGATCGACGCGGCCCGACGGGAGCCTCCGGCCGTCGATCCGCTGGCGACCGTCAAGGACAAGGCCGCGCAGGAGCTCTTCTCGCGCATCGGCATGCGCATGAACGACCCGTCGCTCACCGAGGAGCAGCTCCACCTGCTCGCGCGCGCCGAACTCGCCGACATCGTGGCGGCCGAGCAGGTCGCCCTCACGACCGGCGAGCGGAACCGGCTCATCGACGAGATCGGCGCCGACGTGCTCGGGTACGGGCCGCTCGAAGCGCTGCTCGACGACCCGGCCGTGAGCGAGATCATGGTCAACCGCCATGATCGGATCTACGTCGAACGTGCCGGCCGGCTGGTGGAGACCTCGTTGCGCTTCACCGGCGAGCCGCAGCTGCGGCGGGTCATCGAACGCATCGTCGCCAGGGTCGGACGCCGCGTCGACGAGTCGTCGCCGCTGGTCGACGCCCGGCTCGAGGACGGCTCCCGCGTCAACGCGATCATCCCGCCGCTCGCGGTCAACGGCTCGTCGCTGACCATCCGCAAGTTCGCAGGCACGCCGTACACGGCGTCCGACCTGGTGCGATTCGGCTCTGCGACGCCCGAAGCGGTGGCGGTGCTCGACGCCGCCGTGCGATCCAAGCTGAACATCCTCGTCTCGGGCGGAACGGGCACCGGCAAGACCACGCTGCTCAACGTGCTGTCGGCCTTCATCCCGAGCGACGAGCGGATCATCACCATCGAGGACGCCGTCGAACTGCAACTGCAGCAGGACCACGTCGTGCGCCTCGAGTCCAGGCCCGCGAACATCGAGGGGCGAGGCGAGATCACCATCCGCGACCTCGTGCGGAACTCGCTCCGCATGCGCCCCGACCGGATCGTCGTCGGCGAGGTCCGCGGCGCCGAAGCCCTCGACATGCTCCAGGCGATGAACACCGGTCACGAGGGGTCGATCTCGACCATCCACGCGAACTCGCCGCGCGACGCCGTCTCGCGCATGGAGACGCTCGTGCTCATGGCAGGCATGGACCTCCCGCTCCGCGCCATCCGCGAGCAGATCGCGTCGGCCATCGACATCATCGTGCAGATCACCCGACACCAGGACGGCGTGCGCCGGGTGACCAAGATCACCGAGGTGCACGGCATGGAGGGCGAGGTGGTCACCCTGCAGGACGCCTTCGACTTCGCCTACGGCGGCGGCTACGACGACGAGGGCCGACTGCGCGGCCGCCTCGAGCCGACCGGGGTGCGTCCGCGGTTCGCCGAGCACGTCGCCTCCCACGGCATCGCGCTCCCCGTCGACCTCTTCCTCGCGACCGACGTCAGCCCGATCGGAGGCCCGCGATGAATCCGGTGCCCTTCGTCGGCGGGATCGGCATCGCCCTCATCGCCCTGTTCGTGCTGCTGTTCTTCGTCATCGCGCCGCCGGCCCCTCGAGTGGCGAAGTCCCGTCGGAGCGCGCCCGGCGTGGTCGAGGTCTCGACCCTGACCCGAGTCACGGCACAGGCGACGGAAGTGGTCGACCGTGTCGTGTCCAAGCAGACCGCACGTCTCTTCGGCGCGACCGAACTCGAGATGGCCGGCGTGAAGCTCGAGCCGAGCAGCTTCCTCATGCTCGTCATCTCGACGTCGGTGACCGCCGCCGCAGTGGGGGCCCTCCTCGGGCTGCTGAACGGGACCGCCTTCCTGCTCGCGATCGTCTTCGCCGTGCTCGCCGTGATCGGCGCGAAGGTCGTGCTCGTCGTGCGGACCTCGCGTCGTCAGGCGGCGTTCGCCGACCAGATCGACGACACCGTGCAACTGCTGTCCGGGGGGCTCCGCGCCGGCCACGGCCTGAACCGCGCGGTGGCGGGCGTCGCCCAGGACGCCGAATCGCCCATGCGCGAGGAGCTCACCCGGGTGGTCAACGAGACCAGGCTCGGGCGAGACCTCGCCTCGTCTCTCGCGGTCACGGCCGGACGCATGCACAGCGACGACTTCGACTGGCTCGCCCAAGCCGTCGCGATCAACCAGGAGACCGGCGGCAACCTCGCCGAGGTGCTCGACCAGGTCGGCAAGACGATCCGCGAACGCAACCAGATCCGCCGTCAGGTCAAGTCGCTCAGCGCGGAGGGGCGCCTGTCGGGGATCATCCTCGTGGCGTTGCCCATCGGCGTGGCGGCGTTCCTCGCGATCACGCAGCCGAACTACTTCAGTGCGTTCTTCCAGAGCATCATCGGCATGGCCGCGCTCGCGATCGCCGGGGTCCTCCTGATCGTCGGCAGCATCTGGATGGCGTTCACGGTGAAGGTGGAGTTCTGATGGAGATGTCGCTCGTCATCGTCTACACCGGCATCGGGCTGGTCGCCATCGCGCTCGCCCTGCTGGTCCTCGTACTCGTTCCCGGCCGACGTCGAACCGCCGAGGTGCCGGACGGCGCAGAGGTGCACCCCGCGCTCGGCATCGTGCAGCAGCGTCCCTCGCTGGTGCGGAGCCTCACGACCGCGGCTCCGGCCGGGTACTCGGAGTGGGTCGAACGTCAGGTGCTCTACGCCGGGCGCCCCGCAGGGTGGACGGTGGGTTCGATCGTCACCTGGAAGATCGCGCTCCTCCTGTTCGGCGTCGTCGCCGGCGCGCTGTACGTCTTCGCCGGCGGGCCGCAGCCGCTCGAGGTGCTGCTCGCCGTCGCGCTCACGACCCTGCTGTTCTTCCTGCCCGACGTGCTCGTCAACAGTCGCGCGCACGACCGCCAGGAGGCCATGCGGCGCGCGCTGCCCGACGTGCTCGACCAGATGACCATCGCCGTCGAGGCCGGCCTCGGCTTCGACGCGGCCATGGCGAAGGCCGCACGTCAGGGCAAGGGGCCCCTCGCAGAGGAGCTGATCCGGGTGCTCCAGGACATGAGCATCGGACGCACCAGGCGCGACGCGTTCCACGAGCTCGAACGGCGCACCAGCGTCGACGACCTCCGGCGCTTCGTTCGCGCGATCGTGCAGGCGGACGCCTACGGCGTCGCGATCGGCGAGGTGCTGCGCGTGCAGGCCGCGGAGATGCGGCTCAAGCGCCGTCAACGAGCAGAGGAGCAGGCGCAGAAGGTCACCGTGAAGATCCTCTTCCCGCTCGTGTTCTGCCTGCTGCCGGTGCTGTTCATCGTGGTTATGACGCCCGCCGTGATCGGCATCGTCGAGGCGTTCTCGGCCGCGAACTGACCGACCCGGCAATCGGATGCGCGCGCCGTCGCCGGCGATAGGCTGATCGGACCGAGACCACGGGGGAGGTGTCGTGTCCGAGCACCAGCCCGCGAACCCGCCCGAAGGGTGGCGGCCCGACGTGCTCGGGGCGGGATTCGAGCAGCGCACCCTTCCGCTGGGCACCGACGACGAGGGCGAGGTCGTCGCGACGATCGTGCGGTACTCGCCCGGGTTCCGATGGCCGCTTCGGCGCGGCGCGGCATCCGGAGTCGACGTGCTCTACGTGCACGGCTGGAGCGACTACTTCTTCAACCCCGAGCTGGCCCGGTACTGGGCCGACGCGGGGGCGCGCTTCTTCGCCCTCGACCTGCGCAAGTACGGGCGGAGCCTCCGGCCGGGGCAGACGCCCGGGTTCGTCACCGACCTCGCCACCTATGACGACGACATCGAGGCGGCGCTGACGGTGATGGGGCACGGGCGCGGCGACGCGGCATCCGGGCGATCGCTGCTGCTGCTCGGCCACTCGACCGGCGGACTGACCCTGAGCCTCTGGTCGGCCCGCAACCAGGGCCGTGCGGCCGCGCTCGTGCTGAACAGCCCGTGGCTGGAGTTCCAGCTCAGCAGCACCGGACGCGCGGCGCTCGCGCCCGTCATCGGCTGGGGCGCCCGCGTCAATCCGCTCGGGCCGATGCCGAACGTCGACCTCGGGTTCTACACGCGCACCGTCGCGAAGGAGCAGGGCGGCGAGTGGGAGTACAACCACGACTGGCGGCCCGATCGCGGCTTCACGACGCACCCGGCGTGGCTGACCGGGATCCTCGCCGGGCACGCGAAGGTCGCCGCGCGCATCGACGTCGGTGCGCCCGTGCTCACGCTGCTCTCGGCGAGGTCGACGCTGCTGCCCCGCTGGGACGAGGCCATGCGCTCGTCGGACATCGTGCTCGTCGTCGACGAGATCGCCGAGCGCACGCTGCGCCTCGGACCCCAGGTGGCCGTCGCCCGCATCGACGGCGCGCTGCACGACGTGTTCCTCTCGCGCGAGCCCGTGCGCGCTGCCGCCTACGCGTCGATCACGCGCTGGCTGCGCGGCTACGCCCCGCGCCGCTGAGCGCGTGCGCAGGGCGGATCCGCGCGCCTAGCGGAAGTTCGTGAACTGCAGGGCGACCTCGAGGTCCTTGCCCTTGAGGAGGGCCATGGTCGCCTGGAGGTCGTCGCGGCTCTTGGACGAGACGCGCAGCTCGTCGCCCTGGATCTGGCTCTTGACCGACTTCGGCGCCTCGTCGCGGATGATCTTCGAGATCTTCTTCGCGTTCTCGCTGTCGATGCCGTTCTTCAGCGAGATCTCGATGCGGAACTCCTTGCCGGAGGGGTAGGGCTCACCCGTGTCGAGCGAGCGCAGCGTGATGCCGCGCTTGATGAACTTCGACTCGACGACCTCGAGCACGGCCTTGACGCGCTCGTCGGTCTGCGCCTTCAGCAGGATCTTCTCGCCCGACCACTCGACCGAGGCGCCGACGTTCTTGAAGTCGTAGCGCTGCTCGACCTCTTTGCGCGCCTGGTTGACGGCGTTCTCGGCCTCCATGTGGTCGACCTTGGAGACGATGTCAAACGTGGAATCAGCCATGCCGGCCAGTCTACCGAGGCGCGCCCGCGAGCGCTCAGGCGGGCGGCGGGGTGGCGGTCGACGAGCGCACGCGCAGCTCGAACGGCAGCGGAGTCGATGCGGGCGCCGCGGCATCCGACCCGGGTTCGAGCTGTTCCATGAGGATCTCGACGGCCTTCTCGCCCTGGAATCTGGGGAACTGCGCGACGGTCGAGAGGCCGAAGAAGTCGGCGAGGTCGTGGTCGTCGATGCCGATGATCGAGACGTCGCGGGGCACGACGAGGCCGAGTTCGCGCGCCGCGAGGATCGAGCCGATGGCCATCTCGTCGGAGGCGGCGAAGATGGCGGTGGGGCGGCCGTGCGGCACGCCGAGCAGCTGCTTGGCCGCGTGGAACCCGCCGCGGATCGTGAAGTCGGCCGGCGCGAACAGGCGGCCGTCGACCTCGACGCCTGCGGCGCGCAGCGCGTTCTCGTAGCCGTGACGCCGATTCGTGGGCAGGTGGAAGTCGAGGTCGTTCTCGAGGTCGCCGCCGATGTGGGCGATGCGACGGTGGCCGAGGGCCAGCAGGTGCTCGGTGGCGAGCTGCGCGACCGCGACGTCGTCGATGGTGAGCGTGCGCACGCCGGCGATGGGGCCGCCGACGCCGACGAGCGGCTTGCCGAGGTCGTGCAGCCGGGCGACCTCGGGCTCGGTGAGCTCGAGCGAGACGGCGATCACGGCGTCGACGCGCTGGCGGAGCAGGAAGTGCTCGAACACGCTCGCGCGCTCGCCGCTGTCGCCGGAGAGGTTGTAGAGCGTGAGGTCGTAGCCGCGGCGGAGGAGCTCGCCCTGCGCCCCCTCGAGCACCGAGGAGAAGAACCAGCGGTTGAGGAACGGGATCACCACGCCGATGTTGCGGGTGCGCCCCGATGCGAGGCTCGACGCGTTCGACGAGACGACGTACCCGAGCTGCGCGGCCGCGTCGAGCACCTTCGTCTTCGACGCCGCCGAGACGTGTCCGCGGCCGCTGAGGGCCCGTGAAACGGTCGCCGTGGAGACGCCGGCGAGCCGGGCGACCTCTTCGATGCCGGCCATCGCGCCTCCGTACGGGTCGGGCTGAACCTCGACATCCTATCGTCCGGTGCCCTGCGTGGCGCGTTGCCCGGCCAGCCCTCGTAAGGTAGACAGGCACGGTCGGGCCCACGTTCGGGGGAGGGGCGGTGTCCGCCAACCACCGAACCGAAGGGAATCGCGCACGTGAAGTGGGTCAAACGAATCGTCCTCACGCTCGTCGTCGTGTTCGCCGCGTTCTACGTGATCACGCGCCCCGAAGAAGCCGCGAACATCGTGCAGGGCGCGTTCGGCGCCGTGTTCAGCGCGACCGAGGCGATCGGCCAGTTCTTCAGCACGCTCGCGTCTTCGTAGCGACATGGCCTTCGGAGATCCGCGCGTCGAACGGCACCTGATCGCCGACGAGGGCGAGTTCGTCGTCGACGAGGTGCGCAAGCACTGGGCCGCCGTGGCGGGTGCGATCCTCGAGGCGCTCGCCGCGATCCCGGTGCTGCTGCTGATCCTGTGGGTGCCGTCGCAGGCGTACTGGGTTCCGCTCCTGCTCGCCGTCGGGCTCGTGGTGCACGCGTCGTGGCGCATCATGGGCGCCCGCATGGACCGGTTCGTGATCACGAACATGCGCGTGTTCCGCGTGCACGGCATCCTCACGCAGAACATCGCGACGATGCCGCTCGCGCGAATCCTCGACATCTCGGTGCACCGGCCGCTCATCGGCCGCATCCTCGGCTACGGCCACTTCGTGTTCGAGTCGGCCGCGCAGGAGCAGGGGCTGCGCGACATCCGCTTCGTGCCGAAGCCGAACGAGCGCGGCCTCACGATCCAGCGCGTGATCCAGCGCGCGGGCCTGCGCGGGTCGAGCCAGTCGTGGCGTCAGGACGACGAGCGTCGCGAGCGAGAGGCCGCGCAGGCCGCGGCCGCTGCGGCCGCCGCCCAGTCCGCCGTCGCCGCACCCCTGACGGCGCCGCAGTACTCGACGAGCGAGACCGCCGAGTTCCCCTCGGAAGACCTCAACACGACCGCCGAGATGCCGTGGTGGCGCGCGCAGTAGTCGGCTGACGGCCCCCGGAACCCGGGCTTCGCGACGGGCGAGCGGATGCCGCGGCATCCGCTTCGTGCACCGATTTCACGACTTGCCGCCTTCCGGGTATCCTTGTCAGGCCCCCGGTTGTGTGCAGAACTCGGTCGGGTGCGTCTGGCGAGTTACCCAAGCGGCCAAAGGGATCTGACTGTAAATCAGACTGCTCAGCATTCGGGGGTTCGAATCCCTCACTCGCCACCGAAAGCCCCGGTCGGACCTCGTGTCCCGAGCCGGGGCTTCGTCGTTCCGACGGCCGTGACGGCGGGCCGTGACAGCGTGCGGCGCCCGCGGGCGGTGACGGCGGAGCAGGCTTGCGCGTAGCTTGGGGGCATGACCTCTGCCGCGGCATCCGCAGACCTGCTCGAACTCGCCCGCGACATCGCGGTACGCGCCGGGGCGTTCGCGCTCGAGGCCAGGCGCCACGGCGTGAGCGTCGCCGCGACCAAGTCGACGCCGACCGACGTGGTCACCGCGGTCGACCGCGACACCGAGGAGCTCATCCGCTCGCTGATCCTCGAGGCGCGCCCCGACGACGGCATCGTGGGCGAGGAGGGCGCCGCGCACATCGGCACGAGCGGCCTCGACTGGATCGTCGACCCGATCGACGGCACCGTGAACTTCCTCTACGACCTGCCGTCGTGGGCGGTCAGCATCGCCGTCGCCGAGGGCGGTGGGGCGGATGCCGCGGCCGGCCCCGGAGCCATCGACGGCGTGACCCTGGCGGGCGTGGTCTGCAACCCGGGCAGCGGCGAACTGTTCGAGGCGAGCCTCGGCGGGGGAGCGCGCTCGACGGGGCGGACGCTCGCGGTGAACCGGGACGTGCCGCTGCACCAGGCGCTCGTGGCCACCGGATTCGGGTACGCGGCCGAGCTGCGCCGGTTGCAGGCGGAGGTGCTGCTCGGCGTGCTGCCTTCGGTGCGGGACATCCGGCGCAACGGCTCGGCCGCGCTCGATCTCTGCGCGCTCGCCGCCGGCCGGGTGGACGCCTACTACGAGCGTGGGCTCAACGCCTGGGATCACGCGGCAGGCGGGCTCATCGCCCGCGAGGCCGGGGCTCACGTCGCCGGGCCGCACGGTGGGCCCGAGAACTCCGAGCTGCTGGTCGCAGCAGCGCCCGGGCTGTACGAGGAGCTCGCCGAGCTGCTCCGACGGGCGGGCCTGGAGGCCTGAGCGCGGTTCGCGGCGGTTCGCGGCGGCGACTCGCGGGGCTGTGCGACGGCGGATGATTCGCAGGAGTTTCGCAGCCTGACCACGAGTGCCGTCAGGGCACGCACGCAACGAGCGGGAACGTGCGGAATACGTCGTCTGAACGCCGTTCCGCAACGAATCCGCGTCGTTCGACGTGGCGCGCGATGACGCGTCCGGGGTAGCCTTTATGAATCTGTAATCTCGGCACGAGTCGGGATGCCACCTCCGTTCCCCCTACTCATCGTCGAAGGTCTTCCCACCGTGCCCGAGTCCCCCCTCGCGCCGGACGCCCCAACGCCCGGCTCCATGGATCCACTGCGGTCCGGGCGACCCCTCACGCGTCGGGAACTCCGCGAACTCGAGACGGCGCGGCAGGCGCAGGAGACCCCGGCGCAGCAGCCGCGCATGCCGCAGGCGCCCCAGCAGCAGGTTCAGCAGGCGGCACCGCAGCAGCCGACGCGCCCCGCGGCAGCTGCACCGGCGCCGGCACGGGCGTCCTTCGACGACCTGTTCGGCGGCACGGCACCCGGCCGGCCGCAGAATCGTGCCCAGGCGCCCGCTCCGGCACCGCAGCAGGCGCCGGCTCCGCAGCAGAACCGAGCCGCGCAGCAGACCCGAGCCGCGCAGCAGGCGCCGGCTCCTCAGCAGGCGCCGGCCTCGTCGGGCGACCAGTCGCGCCGCGCCAGGCGCTCGGCAGACTCCGCCGGTGCGACCGCCGCAGCGCCCGTCGTGCCCGGCTCGCCGCTCGCCGCCCCTGCGCAGCCCGCACCGGCAGCGCCGCGCGCGTCGGTTCCTCCGATCCCGTCGCAGGCCGCTCCGCTCGACATCCACGCCACGACCGAGATCACCGGACTCGACATCTTCGGCCTGCAGACCGACACCGGCATGCCCGCAGGCGAGGCGGCGTCGACCACGGCCCGACGCCAGCGGCATCCCGCGAGCCGCCAGCCCGAGGCATCCGCTCGCCCATCGCGCCGCGGAGCCGGCAGCACCGCCGCCGCACCGCACCAGGGTCGCCGTCGCGACACCTCCGCCGCCGAGCCGGCCTCCAGGCCGTCGGCCGACGCCCGCACCTCCGCTCCGCGCCCGCAGCGTC
Organism: Agromyces sp. CF514; assembly: GCF_900113185.1. NCBI lineage: Bacteria > Bacillati > Actinomycetota > Actinomycetes > Micrococcales > Microbacteriaceae > Agromyces > Agromyces sp. CF514. Next base: position 698,098 of record NZ_FOZD01000001.1, read on the forward strand.
GTCGTGCGCGCGGACTTGCGAGCATCGTGGCCATGAGCTTCGTCGCGATGCTCGCCGTGACGACGACGATCCCGTCGCTCTCGCTGCTGACCGAAGACGACGTGCAGGCGCTCGCGCTGACCCAGTACGGCACCGACTCGCTCGCGGGCCAGCGCGTGCTCATCAACGGCGACGTCGTCGCGCAGTCGGTCGACCGCGAGGGCTACGAGTCGCAGACGATCGAGGAGTACGCCGAGGCGGCGGGCATCCGCCCCGAGGCGACGTTCACGAACGACCCGAACGGCACGATCCAGTGGCCGTTCGCGGTCGGCGTGCACATCGGCGACCGGTTCGGCTACCGCGACTGCGCGGGCTGCTCGTCGGATCACCACGGCCAGGACTTCAACCCCGGCTACGGTGCCGAGATCCAGGCGATCGCCGACGGCGTCGTCTCGAACTCGACCGACGAGGGCGGATCGCTCGGCGTGGTCACGATGATCGACCACCAGATCGACGGCCAGACCGTCACGAGCGTGTACGCGCACATGCAGTACGACTCGCGGCGGTTCGAGGTCGGCGACACGGTGCACGTCGGCGACGTGCTCGGCAACACCGGCAACACCGGCATGTCGACCGGACCCCACCTGCACTTCGAGATCCGCATCGGCGGCATCGACGGCGAGTGGGTCGACCCGCTCGATTGGCTCTACGCCAACACGAACTAGCCCGGGCGCCTGCGTCGCGCATCCGCTGTTGCGGCGGACACGTGCTCGTGCGCGCCACGCTCGTGCGCGGCACGCTCATCCGCGGCCCGCTCATCCGCGGCACGCTCGTTCGCCGCTCCCGGGGCGCCGTGCCGTGAGGCGATCGGATGCCGCGGCACGGCGAGCGACGCAGAACGGGCGCCCGCGGTGTGCGGGCGCCCGTTCTGCGTTCGTGCGTGCGGGCCCTAGGCGGCGATCCAGACGGTCGTGTCGCCGGGCAGCGTGTCGCCGTCGAGCGAGCCGCTCGCGAGCAGCACCTCGCCGGCGGGCAGCGTCGCGGGCGACGAGCCCGTGTTCGCCACGACGAGCACGTCGCCGTTGCGGAACGCGAGCACGGCGGGGTCGGTGACGCCGTCGAGCTGCACCCACTCGAGCGTGCCGGCGCCGAGCGCGTGCTCGCGCCGCAGGCGCAGGGCTGCACGGTAGAGCTCGAGCGTCGAGTCCGCGTCGCCGCGCTGCGCGTCGCGCGCGAGCGAGCGCCAGAGCTCGGGCTGGGGGAGCCAGGGCGTGCCGGTGGCGCCGAAGCCGTAGTTCGCGGCATCCGCGTTCCAGGGCAGGGGCACGCGGCATCCGTCGCGGCCGTAGCGCTCGCCGTTCGTGCGGAACCAGGTCGGGTCCTCGCGGGCCTCGTCGGGCAGGTCGATGACCTCGGGCAGTCCGAGCTCCTCGCCCTGGTAGAGGTACGACGATCCGGGCAGCGCGAGCATGAACGCCGTGGCCGCGCGAGCACGGCGCACGCCGGTCGCGTACTCGGGAAGACCCTTCGAGCGGGGGCCGAGGCCGTGGCCCTGCGGGTTCGGCTCGGTCACCGACAGGCGCGTGGCGTGCCGGACGACGTCGTGGTTCGAGAGCACCCAGGTCGAGGGCGCGCCCACGGCGCCGAACGCCGAGAGCGAGGCGTCGACGACCGAGCGAAGCGCTGCGGCATCCCACGGCGTCTCGAGGTAGGCGAAGTTGAACGACTGGTGCATCTCGTCGGGGCGCACCCAGTTCGCCAGTCGCGGCAGCGGGTCGACCCAGGCCTCGGCGGCCAGGATGCGGTCGCCGGGGTACTCGTCGAGCAGCAGGCGCCAGTCGCGGAAGATGTCGTGCACGCCCTCCTGGCCCCAGTAGGGCGCTCCGGCGGGTTCCTCGTCGCTGATCGCGGGCTCGAGCGCCACGCCGGCGGCCTCTGCGGCGGCGGCCGCAGCAGCGGTGCCCTCGAGTCCGGCGGCCCCGCCCATGCTGCCGCCCTCGACGGGCGGCGTGTAGTCGGGGAGGCCCTCGGCCTTGGCCATGCCGTGTGCGACGTCGACGCGGAAGCCGTCGACGCCCCGGTCGAGCCAGAACCGCAGGATGCGGCGGAACTCCTCGCGCACCTCGGGGTTGGTCCAGTCGAAGTCGGGCTGCGAGCTGTCGAAGATGTGCAGGTACCACTGGCCGGGCGTGCCGTCGGCGTCGGTGGTGCGGGTCCACGCGGGGCCGCCGAACACCGACTCCCAGTTGTTGGGAGCCTCGTCGCCGTTCTCGCCGCGACCGTCGCGGAAGAGGTAGCGGGCGCGCTCGGCGCTGCCCGGCCCTGCCGCGAGGGCGGCCTGGAACCACTCGTGCGCGCTCGAGGAGTGGTTCGGCACGAGGTCGACGATCACGCGGATGCCGCGGGCGTGCGCCTCGGCGAGCATCGCGTCGAAGTCGGCGAGCGTGCCGAACAGCGGGTCGACGTCGCAGTAGTCGGCGACGTCGTACCCGGCGTCCTTCTGGGGCGACGTGTAGAACGGCGACAGCCAGATGGCGTCGATGCCGAGTTCTTCGAGGTCGGCGAGGTGCGCGGTGACGCCCGCGAGGTCGCCCATTCCGTCGCCGTTCGCGTCGGCGAAGGAGCGTGGATAGATCTGGTAGATCGTGGCGGTCCGCCACCACTCGGAAGTCATGGCGCCACTGTACGTCATGCGTCAACCTTATGGAAACGCTTGCATAACCAGCTCGAAACGCGAATGATCACAAACCCGTATCGATAGACGCCTCCCGGTTTGGCGATTGACTTGATGGAAGGTATACCTGTAATCGCTTGCATTTCTTGCGGGCATTCCATACGGAAGAACGGCCTTTCGGTCTCGGTGCACGCGCCCGCCCCAGAACGGGGTACAGCGTCGTCGCCCGGCGAAGGCGCCGGACACAACGCACACTGAGAAGGGCACACCAATGAGGGTGAACACGAAGAGCCTCGTCGCCGCAGGCGCGCTCGCGGTCGTCGCGACGCTCGGACTCGCGAGCTGCGCATCGGGCGACAGCGGTTCCGAAGGCGAAGCCTCGGCCAGCGGCACGCTGACGGTCTGGGTCGACGCCGAGCGCGTCGACGCACTGCAGGGCGCGGCAGACGCCTACACCGAGAAGACCGGCGTGAAGGTCGACCTCGTCGGCAAGGACAACGCCGACATCAAGGACGACTTCATCCAGCAGGTGCCGACCGGCAAGGGCCCCGACATCACCATGGGCGCGCACGACTGGCTCGGCGAGCTCTCGACGAACGGCGTCGTCGCCCCGCTCGAGCTCGGCGACTCCGCAGCCGACTACCTCCCCGTCGCGATCGACGCGTCGACCTACGACGGCACCGTCTACATGCTTCCGTACGCCGTCGAGAACATCGCCGTGCTGCGCAACGCCGACCTCGTTCCCGAGGCCGCCACGAGCTTCGACGACATGATCGCCAAGGGCAAGGCCGCCGGCCTCACCCAGCCGTTCGTGGTCGAGCAGGGCGCGGAGGGCAACCCGTACCACCTCTACCCGTTCCAGACGGCGTTCGGCGCACCGGTGTTCGGCAGCGACGAGAACGGCTACAACGCCGACGACCTGCAGCTCGGCAACGCGGGCGGCGAGCAGTTCGCCACCTGGCTCGGTGCGCAGGGCAAGAACGGCACCGGTGTCTTCAACACCGACATCGACGGCGACATCGCCAAGCAGGCCTTCATCGACGGCACGGCCGCCTTCTGGCTGACCGGCCCGTGGAACGTCGGCGCAGCCGTCGACGCCGGCATCAACGTCGCGGTCGACCCGACCCCGAGCCCGACCTCCGACCCCGCGCAGCCCTTCGCCGGCGTCAAGGGCTTCTTCATCTCGGCCGAGTCGAAGAACAAGGTCGCCGCGAACGACTTCCTGGTCAACTACCTCGGCAGCGAGGACACCCAGCTCGAGCTCTTCAAGGCCGGCAACGTGCTCCCCGCCAACGCCGCGGCCGCTGAGACCGCCTCGAGCGACCCGATCATCGAGGGCTTCGCCGCCGCCGGTGCCGACGCCGTGCCGATGCCCGCGATCCCGGCCATGGGCCAGGTCTGGCAGTACTGGGGCATCGCCGAGGCCGACATCATCAACGGTGCCGACCCGGTGACCACGTGGCAGAAGCTCGCCGCGGACGTGCAGGCGGCGATCGCCGGCTAGTCGCATCCATCGTCGGTCGAGTAGCGACCATGGAGCGTATCGAGACCGGCCTTGCGCGGGTCTCGATACGCTTCGCTACTCGACCGACGTTCGGATCCCCAGACGACGAACAGGGAAGAGCAGCATGAGCACCACGATCGACGACCCGGCCAAGGCCGGCGAGCCCAACACGGGCGCAACGGGCGGCAAGCCGCCCACGCGACGACAGCGACAGGCCGCAGGCATCGCCGACGCGGCATCCGTCGGGGTCAAGGTGCTGCTCGTGAAGCTGCTGGGTCTCGGCATCGTCGACGCGCTCGCGATCTTCGGCGTCATCATCCTCGTCGGCGCCGACCAGTGGCTCGTCGCGGCGATCGTCGCGATCGTCGCGATCGTCGTCAACTGGATCTACTTCTCGCGGCGCAAGCTGCCCGCGAAGTACCTCACGCCCGGCGTGATCTTCCTCGTGGTCTTCCAGGTGTTCGTGCTCGTCTACACGGGCTACATCGCCTTCACGAACTACGGCACGGGCCACAACGGCTCGAAGGAGCAGGCCGTCTCCTCGCTCATGGCCTCGTCGCTCGAGCGCGTCGAGGACTCGCCGAGCTATCCGGTCACGGTCGTCGACCGCGCCGGCGAGCTCGGACTGCTGTTGACCGACCCCGACGGCGACGCGCTCGTCGGCACCGCCGAGACCCCGCTCGAACCCGTCTCGGCCGACTTCGACGGCTCGAAGGCGGTCTCCGCCGACGGCTGGACCACCCTCAGCTTCGCCGAGGTGCTCGCCCGCACCGACGAGATCACCGAACTCGCGGTGCCGTTCTCCGAGGACCCGAACGACGGCGCCGTGCGCACGCCCGACGGCTCGAGCGCCTACCTCTACGTCTCGACCCTCGAGTACGACGAGGCCGCCGGCACCATGACCGACCTCGAGACCGGCACGGTCTACACCGACATCGGAACGGGAGCGTTCACCTCGCCCGACGGCGAGGAACTGCTGCCCGGATGGCAGATCGTCATCGGCTTCGACAACTTCGTGCGCGCCGTCACCGACGAACGCCTCGCGGGCCCGCTCGTCTATGTCACGCTCTGGACCTTCGCGTTCGCGCTCATCTCGGTCGCGTCGACGTTCTTCCTCGGCCTGTTCCTCGCCATCGTCTTCAACGACATGCGCATGCGCGGCCGCAAGTTCTACCGGGTGCTGATCATCCTCCCGTACGCCATCCCGTCGTTCCTGTCTGCGCTCGTGTGGGCCGGCATGATGAACGAGAGCTTCGGGTTCATCAACCAGGTGCTGCTCGGCGGGGCATCCGTGCCATGGCTCACCGATCCATGGCTCGCCAAGGTCTCGGTGCTCATCGTGAACCTCTGGCTCGGGTTCCCGTACATGTTCCTCGTGTGCATGGGCGCGCTGCAGTCGATCCCCGAAGAGCTGCAGGAGGCCGCGACGGTCGACGGCGCGAAGCCGTGGGCGATCTTCCGACTGATCAAGCTGCCGCTGCTGCTCGTGAGCGTCGCACCGCTGCTCATCGCGTCGTTCGCGTTCAACTTCAACAACTTCAACGTGATCTACATGCTCACCGACGGAGGACCGCGCGACTCCAACGCGCCGATCCCGGTCGGCTTCACCGACATCCTGATCTCGATGGTCTACAAGGTCGCGTTCACCGGGCAGACCCGTGACTACGGGCTCGCGAGCGCCTACTCGATCCTGATCTTCCTCATCGTGGCCGTGATCTCGATCATCGCGTTCCGCCGAACCAAGTCCCTCGAGGAGCTGAACTGATGGCCCGCAAGCCCGTTCCCGGCACGCAGGCCGGCCTCGTCGTCGGCGAGCTCGAGGAGTTCGACGACTCGACGCGTGCGCACGCCAGCCTCGGCGACGCCGCGCCCGTGCGCGAGATGCCCAAGCGCCCGTTCAACTTCGGCCGCTGGTTCCGCGCCACCGGCTGGCGCCACATCGTCGGCGTCGTGATGCTGGTCTTCTCGCTGTTCCCGATCGTGTTCGTGATCTCGTCGTCGCTCAACCCGAACGGCACGCTGACCGGCTCGAACGCGCTGTTCTCGAAGATCGGCCTCGACAGCTACGTGCGGATCCTCACCGATCCGCAGGTGCCGTTCACGACCTGGCTCGGCAACACGCTGATGATCTCGGGCGTCACCGCACTGCTCACGGTGTTCCTCGGCGCGCTCGCGGCCTACTCGTTCTCGCGCATGCGGTTCACGGGGCGACGGTTCGGCCTCATCGGCATCGTCGTGGTGCAGATGTTCCCGCAGCTGCTCGCGGTCGTCGCGATCTTCCTGCTCATGAGCGCGATCGGCGACCTCTTCCCGGCGATCGGCCTGAACACGCACATCGGCCTGATCATGGTGTACCTCGGCGGTGCGCTCGGCGTGAACACCTACCTCATGTACGGGTTCTTCAACACGATCCCGCAGTCGATCGACGAGGCGGCCAAGATCGACGGCGCCGGGCACGCCCGCATCTTCTTCACGATCGTGCTGCGGCTCGTGGCCCCGATCCTGGCGGTCGTCGCGCTGCTGTCGTTCATCGCCTCGGTGAACGAGTTCGTCGTGGCATCCGTGCTGCTCATCGACACCGAGAAGCAGACCCTCGCGGTCGGCCTCACGAAGCTCGTCTCCAACCCGCGCTACGCGGACTGGAGCGCGTTCTCGGCCGGCGCGGTCATCGCGGCGCTGCCGGTGGTCGCCCTCTTCCTCTTCCTGCAGAAGTACATCGTGGGCGGGCTGACGGCGGGCGCGGTCAAGTAGGACCTCGGGCGAGCGGATGCCGCGAGGCGGCGTTCATGCCGATGTCACACGGAGATGGAAAGGTGAGCGCATGAGCGCCGAGCCGAGTCCGCTGCACCCGCACCACGACGGGTCGCCCATGCACGTCTCGACGCAGACGCCGGCGCTCGGCGACGTCGTGCGCGTGCGACTGCGGGTGCCCGCGGCCGCCGCGGCCGCCGACGGCTCGCCGCTCGGCGGACTCGCGTGGGTCGGCACCCGGTCGAACCCGAACCGCGAGCCGAGGTTCAGCGAGGCATCCGTCATCGAGACGCTCGACGGGTGGCGGTGGTGGGAGGCCGAGGTCGAGGTCGAGAACCCGGTGCACGGCTACCGGTGGCTGCTCGTCGGCGACGACGGACGGCAGCACTGGCTGAACCAGCTCGGGTTCTTCGGCACCGAGACCCGCGATCGCGACGACTTCAAGCTCGTCGCCCACGCGGCCGCACCCGAGTGGGCCGCGTCGAGCGTGCTCTACCAGGTGTTCCCCGACCGGTTCGCCCGTTCGGCGGGCGCCGCCGACCGGCCCGCGCCCGACTGGGCGTTCCCAGCCGAGTGGGGCGACCCGCAGCGGCTCGACCCGCCCTACCGGTCGGGACAGTTCTACGGCGGCGACCTCGACGGCGTGCGCGAGCACCTCGACCACCTCGAGTCGCTCGGCGTGAACCTGCTCTACCTCACGCCCGTGTTCCCCGCGCGCTCCAACCACCGCTACGACGCGTCGACCTTCGACCACGTCGACGAACTGCTCGGCGGCGACGAGGCGCTCGTGCGACTCGTCGCTGCGGCGCACGCGCGCGGCATCCGGGTGATCGGCGACCTCACGTCGAACCACTCGGGCGACGCGCACGAGTGGTTCCGTCGCGCGCAGGCCGACGACACGGCGCACGAGCGCTCCTTCTACTTCTTCGACGGCGATGGCGCCGATGCGGGCTACGAGTCGTGGCTCGGCGTGCCGAGCCTGCCCAAGTTCGACTGGAGCTCGACCGAGCTCCGCCGGAGGTTCATCGACGGGCCCGACTCGGTCGTGGCCAAGTACCTGCAGGCGCCGTTCGGGCTCGACGGGTGGCGCATCGACGTCGCGAACATGACCGGCCGGCTCGGCGACGTCGACCTGAACGCCGAGGTGCGGCAGACGATCCGCCGCACGATGCTCGACGTGAACCCCGACACGATCCTCCTCGGGGAGTCGACGAACGACGCGGCATCCGACTTCCAAGGCGATGCGTGGCACGGCGCGATGACGTACACGCCCTTCACCCGGCCCCTGTGGAGCTGGCTGCTCGAACCCGGTAGCCCGGGCGGCGGCGGCATCGGGTTCGCGCTCGGGCGCGTGCCGACCTTCACCGGCGGCGAGTTCGTGGCGACGCACCGGCGGTTCGCTGCCGAGTTCCCGTGGCGCACGCGCACCGCGACGATGAACGCGCTCGACACGCACGACACCCCGCGCTTCGCGACGAACGCCCGACCCGGAACGGTGCCGGTCGGGCTGGGGCTCGCCGTGACGCTGCCGGGCATCCCCGTGGTGTGGGCCGGCGACGAGTTCGGCCTCACGGGCGAAGACGGCGAGGCCTCGCGCACGCCCATGCCGTGGGGCACCGAGACCTCGCCCGGGGTCGCACCCGTGCTCGAGACCTATCGAACGCTGCTGCGGCTGCGGCGCGAGCACCCGGTGCTCGCGACCGGCGGCATCCGCTGGCTCGCGGTCGGCGACGACGCGCTGGCGTTCGTGCGCGAATCCGCCGATGCCACCGTGCTGGTCTTCGCGGCACGGGCCGCGGCCGAGCTCTCCTTCGATGCAGCCGCACTGGTCGGGGGAGCCTCCGCGGTCGTCGCGGCGACCGTGCTCTTCGGCGACGCCGGGCTCGCGGCCTCCGACGGCGCCGTCTCCCTCACAGCCGACGGACCCGCGTTCGGGGTGTGGGGGCTCGCAGCCGCCGATCTCGGCTGACTCGAACCTGATCAGCACAACCGGCAGGGCCGACCCGAGTGTCGTCGGTGCTGTTCGTGCCAGTAGCATGGCGGCCGACCGGACCGACGACCCCGAATCGAGCCCGATGGACGCCCCCACGCCCCAGCCCGTTCCCAATGCGCCCGCGTACGGCGCTCCGTCTTATGGCGCTCCGTCGTACGGCCCGCCGTCGTATGGCACGACGGACGTTGCCGCGGGTCACGGATCGCCCGTCTCGTGGGTGCCGCCCGTGACGGCACCGCAGAACGTGCTCGCCTGGGTGGCGCTCGGCCTCGGGCTCGGCAGCATGATGTTCGGCCTGCTCGCCTCGGTCGCCGCGATCATCTGCGGACACATCGCCCGCCGGCAGATCCGCGAGCGGGGTGATCAGGGTGGAGCCGCCGCATTGATCGGCCTCATCTTCGGATACGTGATGACCGGACTCATCGTCGCCGGCCTGGCGCTCTACTTCGGCTTCATCGCGCTGATGCTCGGTGCAGCCGCAACGAGCGGGGAGATCTCGAACCTCTGATCCCCTGGCGCCGGGCGGTCTCGGGCACCGATCTGTCGCCGGTCACCCGCCGATGATGACGGTCGGCGCCCCGGGGCCCGGCACGATCGGTTGGCCGTGCAGGCTGAGGTCGGCGACGCGTGCGGCCGGGAACCCGCCGATCAGTACCGTGAGGCTGCCCTGGGCGATGCCGTTCGGTGCGGGTGAGACGCACACGATGCCGCCGGGCATGCCATTGGCGACGGCCGCGGGCATGTTCGCGATGAGCACGGTCATGACGGCGGCGGCTGGCGTGATCGGACCGCCGACGTGCGGCTTCGGGCCGTCGGACAGGGCGCACGTCGCCATGTCGCCGGCGCGCAGTGCTGGTCCGGTCGGCATCGTCAGCCCGTCGTGACGACACGGCCCGTGATGAGCACCGACGCCTCGCACGCACCGCGCGCCGGACCGGTCACGGGCGGGGCGACCTTCGAGCAGGTGAGGGTTGCGAACAGCTCGTCGTCGGCCGCGAGTTCGACGGCGGTCACCCAGTGGAAGTCGATGTCGCGGAAGTTCTCGAGCCCCGTCGTGAAGATCGGGGCCGCGATGTCCGCGTTCTCGAGGGTCATGACGCCGAAGTCGCCGCTCGGATTGCTGATCACGATGTCGGTGATGCGCAGCACCGACTTCGCCGGCACCACCCACCGGTCGCTCTCGACCTCGCCCTGCGCGGTCGTGGCGGTGAGCTCGAATCGGATGTCGACGCTTGTCGTCTTCGACACGGGCGTGACCGGTGCCGGCGTCTTGCCGACCGCCTCGAGCGCCTCGTTCGCGGTCTGTGCAGCCGAATCCGCCTGCTCGGCCGCCGAGCCGGCCTGCTCCGATGCGGAGTCGGCCTTCTCGTTCGCCTGCGCGAGCGGCTCCTCGACCGCGTCGCGCGCGGCCGACTCGATCGTGGGCTTCAGCACGAAGAACCACAGTGCGAGGAGCAGGAGCAGGAGGAGGAGCAGCGCGAGCAGCAGCTTCCACAACCACTTCGGGAACACGCGCTCCTGCACGTAGCTGCCGGGCAGCACGAACGGCTGGTCGGCGCCCTCGGGGGCGACCGCGACGCTGTACTGGTGCGTCACCGGGTCGCCGCGCCAGACGCGCTTGGTCGGGCGCAGGTCGACGTCGACGAACTCGGTGTGTCCGGGATCGACCGAGACGTCCGGCGTCGGCGTGGAGAGCCCCAGGCGATCGTCGCTCTGCCCGGCGATCGCCGCGACCAGGGGAACGTTGCCCCGGTTGTCGATCGCCACGCGCACGCGCTTGCGTCCGCGACCGTGCGCGATCCGGGGGATCAGCTCGGCCTCGGTCTCGGCGAACGGGTTCACCGTGAGCATCGCCTCGGCGACCACCTGCACGTCGGGCTGCTCGACCGCGCGCGCCCGGATGCCCAGCGCCACCTGGCCGACCGCCGAGTCCGGAAGGCGCGGTGCGAGCACCGTGACCGTCGCCTGCTCGGTCTGGCCGGGGTAGATGGTGAGCGTGGCCGGCTCGATGCGCGTCCACGCGGCGGCCTCGCCGACGGCGGCGAGCTCGAACGACTCGACGAGCAGCGTGTCGTTCAGCACGCTGACGCTGAGCGTCGCCGCCGTGCCCGGATCGAGGGACAGGGCGGCCGGGGCGATGGTCGCACTGGTAGCCATGGCGTCACCGTACGGGCGTGGCGGCGGTGCGGGACAGGGCTCCGCGGTCAGCCGGTCGCGCAGCCGGAGTTGCCCGTTGAGCGGTTGTTGAGTGCGCGAAGAGGAGGCCGCGGCATCCTGTTCGTATTCCCCCAGCGCCACTGCATCACCGCACTGACGCCGCTGCACCGATGGACACAGGGGGAATCATGACCAGAACCACCGTGCGGGTGTACGCACGAGACCCGATCTCCGAGGCGGGCGTCACGAGCGCGCTCAGGCCTCGGCCCGAGGTGCGCGTCGTCGGACCGGACGACCCGGAGGCGCCCGAGGTCGTCATCGTGGTCGTCGACGTGTTCGACGACGAGACGATGAACAGCCTGCGGTTCCTGCGCCGCAACGGCGAGGCGCGCGTCATCCTGGTCGCGTCGCAACTCGACGACCGGGTGCTCGTCGACGCGGTCGAGTGCGGCGTCGTGGGGCTGCTGCGCAGGTCCGAGGCCACGACCGACCGGCTGTTGTCGGCGATCACGGCGGCCGCCGCCGGCGAGGGAACGGTTCCGCCCGACCTGCTCGGGCGCCTCCTCGACCAGGTCGGGCGACTGCAGCGCACCGTACTCGACCCGCGCGGCATCACCTTCAGCGGGCTCGCCTCGCGCGAGGTCGAGGTGCTGAGGCTCGTCGCCGAGGGCTGGGACACCGCGCAGATCGCCAAGGAGCTCTGCTACTCGGAACGCACCGTCAAGAACGTGCTGCACGACGTCACGACCCGGCTGCAGCTGCGCAACCGGTCGCACGCGGTCGCCTACGCGGTGCGCGAGGGACTCATCTGATCGGATGGCGCGGGCGGGCGCCCCGCCGCGCGGCCGCCGTCCGCCGGGTGCCCGTCGGGGCATCCGCCGGTGCGCGGAAGGGTGCCCGGCATCTGTCCGTCGCGCGGCGGCGTGGGACCGATCGTGGAGGACGTCGGAGGAGGACCGTGACGAGCCGGAACCGGATCGCCTGGGTGAGCGTCGCCATGACGCTCGCCGCGGTGCTCGGCGTGTCTGCCGCGGTGATGCCGGTGCTTCCGGCGGCCCGCGCGTCCGCTGCCCCGGTGGATGCGGAGTTCACGGTCTCGGTATCCGCGACGGAGGCGACCGTGGCCCCGGGCGATGCGATGCGGATCACGGTCGAGGTGACGAATGCCGGGGCCGTGGACTACGGTGCTCGGGCCCTCGTCGGGGTCTCGGTGAGCTGGCCCGGATCCATCCTCGAGCCGTCGACGTCGAGCTCGAACGCGCCGACCGGATGCGTCGCTTGGGGCGACGAGGAGTCCTGGTACACCGAGGATCCGGCCGCCGTTCCCGAGGCCAGTGGCGACGTCTGCTACACCGCGGGAGCGGGGAGCCCCGGTGGGACCGCGACCTTCGAGCTCTCGTTCGTCGGCCGGACGGGCGTCGTCGCGCGCACCGGGCAGTTCACGATCCGCACCGAAGCGCTCGTCATCGAACCGGGCGGCGACCCGCCTGGCTGGGACGTGATCTCCGAGTCCAGCCAGCACAGCGCGTTCGCTCCGGTCAGCCTCGCTGCCTTCCGCGTCTCGGTGCTGCCGCAGGTGCCGTTCGAGGGCGTCGGCGGACATGTGGCCGTCTACTACCTCGTGCGGGAGGTCGAGGGCGCGCTGGACGCCGAGCTGCAGGAGGGGGCGGACACACCCGATTACGAGCTCGACCTGCAGCTCACCTGGCCTCCGGGGTTCACCGTCGTCGACGATGCGGGCGCCCGTGAGAACTGCAACGGCGGCTTCAGCGCTGCCGGACTCTGCACGATCACCGTGTCCGACGGGACGGCGATCTTCGCGAGCTTCATGATCGAGTTCGCTGCACCGGGGAGCATCCCGAGCAAGCAGTCCGATGGCGAGTTCGCGATCGCGGCAGGCCCGAACGGCTGGTACTACCCACCCTTCGAGGGGCCGGCGATCGCGATCGCGCCGGCGCCGGCGGTCGACACCGCGTTGTTCAGGACGCGCGGGATCGGCTCAGGTTCCGGCGCACGGGGCGCGTCGTTCGCAGCTGCACGGGGCTCCGACGTGGGGACGGCGGCCGTGCCGCTCGCGGCGCCGCTTCCCAGCGGTGCCGTGCCGATTCCCGTCGCGTGGGTGATGTCCGACACGGCGTCCTTCAGCGTTGCCCGCGACGTGTTCCCGATCACCGTCGACCTCGATACGGATGTCGGCTGGCCGGGCAGCCCAGGGGTCGTGGCCACGTATCGGATCTCCCACGACCCCGACGTGTCCCTCGCGTTCGATGCGGAGGTCGAGTTCCGGCCCACGTGGCCGGCATTCATCCATCCGTCCGGCAGTCCAGAGGGATGCAACGGCTGGGATCCGGTCGAGCAGACCTGCCTGCTCACGGGGCTGGACGAACCGGGATCATCGCAGACGGTGACCCTGCGCTTCGCGTCGCCCGGCGAGGAGATCGGCGAGGGGATGATCGGCGCAGAGGGCGTCGAGGTCCGGCAGTCCTTCGGCGCCACCGAGAACCGTCCGCTGCCGGTCGAGTGGATCGTGCCGCAGGCGATCCGGTACGTCGTCGACTTCGAGAACTTCACCGTCGATGTCGCGCTCGACCGGGAGTTCGGCTGGCCCGCCGGACCGGACCTGATGGTGGAGGTCACGGTGACCTATGCGCGCGGCATGAAGGTGAGCGCCGACAGCCCGTTCGTCGGGCTGCGACTCGACTGGACGGAACTCCTCGGGCTCGCCGACCCGCCCGGCGTCGAGGGGTGCGACAGCTATGTCGACTCGGTGTGCACGATCACGGGGCTGGAAGCCGAGGGCGATCAGCGGGTCATCCGCCTCCGATTCACGATGCCCGACGCGGATGTCGGTCCCGCAACGGTGAGCGCGACGGCCGAGTTCCTGCGCAATGGCGTGCCGAACGACTACTCGGAACTGCCGACCGCATGGGTGGGGTCTGACAGCGAGGACTACGAGGTGCGCGCGCCCCGGATCGATGTCGCCCTGGATGTGAGCCCCCAGCTGAGCTGGGACGGCGGGCCGATCGTCGTCGCGCAGATCCAGCTCACCGCCGACGACCTGCTGGGCGAGCGCATCGATCACTATCGGGTGCGGATCAGCGTGGACGTGCCGGGCTTCCTCGTGCCCGTGTCGGTGGACGGATGCCTCGGTGCCGCTCCGGACTGCGTCGTCGAACCGGTGCTCGGCGGCTCCGGTGCGGCGGTGGTCACCATGCGGTTCCGCGTCGCCCCGGACGGGAAGGGCAGCGGGCAGATCTCCGTCACCGGGGTGGAGCTCATCGCGGTCGCGAGCGACAAGGCGGGCACGGAGTATCCGCTGCCGCCCGAGTGGATCGGCGCCGACGAGGAGCCCGTCGAGGCGATCAGGCCGACGATCGGCCTCGACCTGACGCTCGACCACGACCCCGGGTACACGGGAGGCGAGCAGCTCGTCGTCACGACCACCGTCACGCGCGAGAATCCGGGCGCGAAGCTCGACGGGCTCGTGATCGGACTCGACTTCGAGTGGGCCGGATACCTCACGCGCACCACGCAGACGGGTTGCGCGACGTTCGCGGGCACGACATGCACCGTGAAGGGACTCGACGAGCCCGGGGCATCCGCCGTGGTGAGGCTGACCTTCGCGATGCCGCCGCCGACGCTGCCTCCCAACCCCATCCAGGCACCGCGCACCGACGACCTCGCGGTCGACGGGGTGAGCCTGTCGTTCGACCCGCCGCCGGCGAAGCCGCTTCCGCCGCCGACGGTGCCCGACCCGGATCCCGACCCGCCGACGTGGCCTCCGGACGGCTGCTACATCAATGCGGACGGCGTCTGCGTCTGCGAGAACCAGTCGCAGGTCTGCCCGCCCGAACCGACGTCCACGCCGACGCCGACGCCCGGCCCCGAGCCCCAACCCGAGCCGGTCGACGGCACCCTGCCGCCGTCGTGGATCGGCCAGGACCGCGAGCCGTTCACGGTGCTTCAGCCGAACCTGCTGTTCTCGCAGTCGGTCGCGACCCCCGGCGACGGCATCGAGGCGTTCGGCGCCTTCCTGCCGCCGAACGCGCGCATCACGCTGCGCTGGGAGGGCGCGTCGCCGACGGTCGGTACGCAGTGGCCGAACCCGGCGAACCCGACCGAGGGGCGCTGGTCGCTCGTCGTCCTGCGATGGCAGGGCGTCGGTGAGCAGCAGTTGGTGATGCACAGCGAGGACGGCCTGTTCGCAGACGTGCCGACGAGCAATGCGCTGCTCGTGGTGCCGCGTTCGGCGATGGGCCCGGACCTGGTCGGGAGGGGCGGATGATCGGCGAGATCGACGAGGCGCTGCGCGCGCTCGTGAAGGCGTCGGAGGGCATCGCCGCCGACATCGACATCGCGCTCGACGCGCCGACGAAGGACTGGGCGGCGAGGCGCAACGCGCCGACGGTCGACCTGTTCCTCTACGACATCCGCGAGGATGTGCGCCGTCGCGAGTTCGGGTTCGTCGAGAAGCGCGACGAGCACGGCATCGTCGTGTCGCGCGAGCCCGCGCCGCGGTACTTCAAGCTGTCGTACCTCGTGACGGCGTGGACGCAGCGACCCGACGACGAGCACCGACTGCTCGACGCGCTGCTGCGGTGCTTCCTGCGGTTCGACGCGATCCCCGACGCGTTCGTGGTCGACACGCTCGCCGAGACCGGCCTGCCGTGCTCGATCACGATCGCGCAGCCGCCCCCCGAGGATCGCGCGTTCGCCGACGTCTGGTCCTCGCTCGGCGGCGAGCTGAAGCCGTCGCTCGACGTCGTCGTCACGGCGCCGCTGAGCCGTGCGATCTCGTACCACGTCGGTCCGCCCGTCACCTCGGGCGTGAGTGCCGGCTTCGAGGCGATGGGATTCGGGAGCGAAGATGCCAGGTTCCAGCCGGCCAAAGACGAGGGCTGACATGACGCAGGACCCGGGCCTCGCGCACCTGCTCGGGCGCCTCGGGGCGATCGAGGACCGCATCCGGCGGTTGGTCGCGGCGAGGAGGTCGGTCGACCCGCAGCCGGACGACCCGTTCCGCGGGCTCTACCTCAGCGACGAACTCATCGATCGGATGCTCGAGGGCGCACCGGGGATTCCGGACTGGTCGGATGCCTCGTCCCGGCTGGCCGCGTGCGAGCAGGCCGCGGACATGGCCGAGGCCGCGGGCCACCCCGTGCGCCTGCGCCGCCTGGCCGACGAGTTCGGCCTCGCACCGATCGACGTCGACCTGCTCGTGATCGCGCTCGCCGCAGACCTGGACCCCCGGTTCGAGCGGTTCTTCGGCTACCTCAACGACGACGTCGGCCGGCGCCGGCCGTCGGTCACCGTCGCGCTCGAACTGTGCGGCGTTCCGCTCACGAACGCGGCCGACCGGGCCCGCCTGCTCACGGGTCCGCTCGTGGCCGGGGGGCTCGTGCTGGTCGAGGACGAGGATCGGCCGCTGCCGGGGCGCGCGGTCCGGGTTCCCGACCGGGTCGTCGGGCACCTGCTCGGGGACGACACGCCGGACCGGTCGCTCGACGGGGTGCTCGTCGAGGCTGAGGACATCGAGTGGGGAGACGACCGTCGCCTGCGCAATGCGCTGGCCGGCGGCATCCGGCTCATGTACCTGCGCGAGACCGCGACCGGCTCGGGTGAGGCGATCGCCAGGCGCGCCCTGCGCGCGAACGGTCTCGGCACCGTGCAGGTCGACCTGGCGAGACTCGGTCGGGAGCCGGATGCCGCGGGCCTCGCGCGGCTCGCGGTGCGCGAGGCCCGGCTCACCGGCAGGGGCGTCGTCGCGTCGCCCGTGACGCTCGAGACCCCGACCGCGCTCATCGAGGTGCTCGCGGATTCGCCGCGGCCGACCGTGCTCGTGGGCGAGCCGACCTGGGATCCGGGGTGGTTCCGCGAGCTGCCCGCCATGGACGACGTCGAGGCGTCGACGACCGAGGAGCGCACGGCGCTCTGGGCCCACGCACTCGGGCGGGCGGCCGAGGGCCTCGACGTCGCGTCGGCGACCGCGCAGTTCCGCCTGCGCCCCGAGCAGGTGCTGCGCGCGTCGGCGACGGCCCGCACGCAGGCCTCGTTGTCGGCGACCGGCGAGCTCACGGTCGCCGACCTCGCTGCGGGCGCGAGAGCCGAGAACGCGTCGGCGCTGGACCGGCTCGCACGCCGGGTGACCCCGCGCGTCGGCTGGGCCGACCTCGTGCTGCCGGCCGCGACCATGGATGCCCTGCAGGAGATCGAGGTGCGCGCCCGTCACCGCGAGCAGGTGCTCGGCGACTGGGGCATGCGGCCGGGCGGCGGGCGCGGGCACGGCGTCGTCGGCCTGTTCGCGGGCGACTCGGGAACCGGCAAGACCATGTCGGCCGAGGTCGTCGCGGGTGAGCTCGGCCTCGACCTCTACGTCATCGACCTGTCGTCGGTGGTCGACAAGTACATCGGCGAGACCGAGAAGAACCTCGAGCGCATCTTCGTCGCCGCGGCCGGAACGAACGCGGTGCTGCTCTTCGACGAGGCCGACGCGGTCTTCGGCAAGCGCAGCGACGTGAAGGACGCGCACGACCGGTACGCGAACGTCGAGAGCGCCTACCTGCTGCAGCGCATGGAGACCTTCGACGGGCTCGCGATCCTCGCGACGAACCTGCGGGCGAACATCGACGAGGCGTTCACGCGTCGGCTCGACGTGATCGTCGACTTCCCGATGCCGGATGCCGCGCACCGCACGCGCCTGTGGGATCGCAGCCTCGGCTCGCGGCTGCGGCGCGGCGACGACCTCGACCTCGTGTTCCTCGGCGACGCGTTCGAGCTCGCGGGCGGGGCGATCCGCTCGGCGGCGGTCACCGCGGCCTACCTCGCGGCGGCCGACGACGGCATCGTGCGCATGCACCACCTCGTGCTCGCGGTGCACCGCGAGTACCGCAAGCTCGGGCGCCTGCTCGTCGAGCGCGAGTTCGGGCCTTACTGGGCGCTGGTGGCCGGGCGATGACCAGGGGTGGGGATGCCGGTGGCGGGGCGACGATGCGCGGCATCCGCTCGGGGCGGCCGTGCGCTCGATCGCGACGGGCCGGATGCCCGATCGGGCAGAGTTCGTGCCGCGAGCGCCTCACGGCGGTGGAATGGGATCGGGCGATCATGGAGGTGCACCATGCATGCACATGACTACGACGGCGCGGAGTTCGACCTCGCGCGCCGGACGACGGATGCGGCGCGCGACGCCGCCGTGCGGACGGCGGGCCTCGCCGAGCGGCGTGCCGACGTGATCGGACCGGCGGGCATGCTTCGGCTGCAGCGGGAGGCCGGCAACGGCGCCGTCGCCGAGATGGTCGAGGAGCAGCGCTCGCCCGTGCTCGACGTCGTGTCGGGCGGCGGTGCGCCGCTCGAACCCGCAGTCCGCACCGACATGGAGTCCAGGATCGGCGCCGACTTCGGCGACGTGCGCGTGCACACGGACGGCGCGGCCCACGAGTCGGCGAAGTCGGTCGGCGCGAACGCGTACACGGTCGGCAGCAACGTGGTGTTCCAGCGCGACGCGTACGATCCCGGATCGCTCGCCGGGCAGACGACCCTCGCGCACGAGCTCACGCACGTCGTGCAGCAGCGCTCCGGGCCCGTCGACGGCACGCCGAGCGCCGGCGGGGTCCGCATCAGCGACCCGGCCGACCGGTTCGAGCGCGCGGCCTCCGACAACGCGACCCGCGTCATGAGCGAGCCTGCGCCCGTGCAGCGGCACGCCGAGGGCGAAGAGGAGGAGGCGCCCGTGCAGGGCAGCTTCGTGCAGCGCGAGGAGGCGCCGGAAGAGGAGGAGGAAGCGCCGGGCTGAGCGCTCGCTCTGAACGCTCCGGCGTCTCGGGATGCTCCGCGTCGGCGGCCGCGCGGCGCGCGTCAGCCGAGCGCCGACGACGGCACGATCTGCGCCGGGGCCCGCAGCACGAATCGTTCCATCGGGCCGCCGGCCCATGGACCCACCAACGCCAGCCACCCCGAGAGGGATGCCGCGGCGATCGCGTTCGCGTCGGGTACGCCCGCCGCGGTCAGCGCGGCGAGCGGGAACGAGCAGCTCGCCCGGCTGCCCGCGGGCAGCTCGGCGGTCGCCCGGATGCCGTCGCGGAACGAGCCGTCGCCGTCGACGAGACCGAGCGAGGGCGGCGCGAGCGTCACGGCATCGCCGGTGTCGAGGGTTACCGCGAACCGCTCGGCGTCGAGCAGCAGGACGACCGGCTCGGCGCCGATCGTCGCGAGCGTGCATCCGAGCATCGCGCCCATGCCGGGAACGTCGACCACGTGCACCTCGAGCCGCACCGCGCCCACCGGGGAGTCCAACGCACGCGTGATGAGCGGGTCGACCGCGGCGTCGAGACCGGCCTCGACGGCGATCGTGTGCGGCACGTCGTCCGCGTGTCCGTCGAGGTCGAGCAACCAGCCGGTGTCGCCGCCCACGCCGGCCGTCGACGCGTCGAGGGCGGCGGTCGCCGCCGACCACGCGGCATCCGCCTCGGCCGCAGAGCATTCCGCCCGGAACACGCCGACGGGGTCGCCCGCCGCCCCCGGCCGCGTGAGCACCGCGACCCAGCACGCGGCATCCGTCACCGCGAAGGCGAGGTCGTTCTCGGGGCCGCGCACGCGCGCGAGGAGCAGTCGCGACCCTCTGACGGCGCTCACGCCGCTCCCATCTCGATGCGGAAGTCGCTCTCCCGGCTGCGCTTCAGGCCCGACCCGTTGAACGCGGTCGCGATGTCGGCGAACTGGTCGGCCCGGAAGATGTCGGTGTTATCGCTCATCATGTTCACCGTGTTGTAGGTGACCTCCTGCGCGGGGGCCGCCGTGCCCGGATTCACCCCGGTGCCTCCGGTGACGACCTGGGCGACCGTCGCGACCGCGGCCGACGCCTTCAGCCTGGTCGACATCGCCGACGCGATCGAGGCGATCGCCGGGTCGCGAGGTGCCGCGATCGCGAGTTGCTCGGCCGGCGTGCCCATGATGCGCGTGACCTCGGTGCCGATGGCGGCCATCAACGAGTTCGTCGACCTCGTGACGACCGGCTCGATCTCCGACGTGAGGAACGTGCGCACCGCGTTCGTGCTCGCCGCGGTCGCGGCGGTGCTCGCCGCCCCGTTCACGCCGGCGACGAACGTGCCGAGCCTGCCGGTCGTGGTCGGTGCCGCAGTGCCAGCGAGGATCGGCCCGACGCGGGCCAGGAACGCGCTCGCGAGCGACTGCCGCACGTCGTTGCCGACCGTCGCGACCGACATCGAGGCGGGCGCGCCGCCCGCGAGCGCCGCCCATCCGGCAGGCAGCGAGGTCAGGTCGCGCAGGATCGAACCCGATGCGCGGAGCGGAGGCACCCGGCCCGTGCGCGACGCCCCGGCCACCTGGTCGACCACGGCCGTGAGATCGGCCGCGTTGGCCGGACCGCCCGCCCAGAGTCCGGTCGCGCCGCCGACCGTGGCGCGACCGTCGGCCGTGAGGCCCGCGCTGCCCTCGACCTTGATGTGCATGCCGAGGTTGCCGCCGACATCCGTCACCCCGGTCGCCGCGGTGTTCAGCGACGACCAGTAGAGCCTGCGGAGCATCGATTCGATCGGCGCGGGCGCGAACTGGGCCGACACCGCGGCCGCGGCCGGGGCCGTGGTGTTCGCGGGGTTCCTGGCCGCCGCCGCGAGCGCGCGCGGAACGTAGGCCGCGAGCCGCGCAGACGTGGGCGGCACGCTGACCTGCAGTGCGGCGACCGTCGCGGGCTCGACCATCGCCGTGCGCACGCTCGCGCCGAGCGCCGTGCGCACCGGCCCCTGCGCCCGCAGGAACTGCTGCGAGATCTCGGCGGCGGCCCCGGCGACGCGCCCGTGCAGCTGCGGGATCAGCGCGGCGAGCACCATGCGCCGCACGGCCTCACGGTCCATGGCCGCACCTCGGGCGGCCGAGGTCGCCGGGTCCATCTCGTGCATGAGCGCGTGCATCTGCGGATTCGACTGCGAGTACTCGTCGGAGAGGCCGATGAGGTGGCCGTACTCGTGCGCGTAGATCGCCTCGGCGTTCGCGGACCCGTAGTTCGCGACGTTCATGTAGTAGTTGCCCGCGTCGATCGGGTGCACGTTGCCGCCCGCCGCCTGCGTCTGGGGGAAGAGCCGAACGGTCGGGTGCACGCCCTTGCCGCTGAGGTCCCACACTGGTTCGGCGCGGAACCGCAGGGGCAGCCGGACCGGCCCTCCTCGATCGCTGCTGAACTGCCGCACGAGCCAGTTCGGTGCCGCCCGGTCGCCGACGAGCACGGCCCGGTTGTTCCAGTGCCCCGGCGCGGTCGTGCACGTGTTGATCGCGAACTGCCGTCGTGCGTCGCCCGCCGGCACGACCCGTTCGGTGTCGTTGACCATGGTGCCGCCGGGACCGGGCACCTGGGTTCGAGCCTGATCGACGAACCGGATCTTCACGGTCACCGTCGCGACCTCGGGGGCGCCGCTCCGAGCGATGTCGAGCTTCGCGCCCCTCGCGCTGCCGTAGACGCGTGCGCTCGCGACCCCGGGTGCCGACGCCTGGCGGTTGTTGAAGAGCGTCTCCTGCCTCGTCGGCACGGTGACGGGCACGCGCTGCACCACCGCGGATGCCGCGTGCCGCGCGTCGTGTGCGCGCCCGGCCGGTCCCGTGGCCGGCGCGTGCCGCTGCCGCTCGACGAGTGCGCTGACGGCGCGGTTGCCCGCGGTGCGCTGCAGGGCGACGAGGTCGAGGGACAGGCCCGCCGTGCTCGCCGATGCCGAGGCGAGGCGGGGCACAGGCGCGGCGTGCACGGCTCGCATGCTCGACGCGCGAACCGGGGCAGGCTGCTTCGCTGCGACCGGGGTCACCCCTCCAGACTGGCCCACTGCGCGCCGGACCGGAAGGCGCCGTGCACGATCGGGCATCCGGAGCTGCCCGGATGGGGTCCCGGAAGGAGACGCGTGCGAGCGCCGGCCGAGGGGGAATGGAGTCATGACGCTCGTCGGTGCCGATCGTGCGCGCGCGGATCACGCGCGCGCGCCGGCTCCGCGCGCCGCCCACGACGGGACGGTATCGGGCGGCGCACGGGCGCAGATGCTCCAGCGTCTGCAGGCGTCGGCGGGCAACGCCGCAGTCTCCGCGATGCTGGCCGCGCCGCCGGAGCAGGCGCACCCCGTGCAGCGCCTCGTGCGCGGCGGGGCGATCCCGCCGCCGCCGGTCGCGCCGCCGCCGCCGAACCCGGCCGCGCATCCGGGACTGCGACTCGCGAACGGCGCGATCCGGTCGGCGACCCGGCGCGCGGCGCAGCATCCGTCGCCGGTCAAGAAGGCGGCCGAGGCGCAGCAGGCCGCACAGCCGCCCGCGGGCGACCGCGACGCGCAGGCCAAGGCCGCGAAGGCCGAGACGCTGGGTGCGGTGCCCGCAGCAGGGTTCGACAAGGCCGCCTTCGTCGCGGCCGTGAAGGCCGCGATCGACAAGCAGTCGCCGAAGACCCTCGAGGACGCCGACGAGTTCGGCAAGTCCGGCAAGGCCGACCAGGTCGGCGCAGAGGTGCGCGGACTCGCCGGGCGCAACGCGCAGGCCGCCGCCCGGCCCATGAACGAGGCATCCGATCGCCCGCCCGACCCGTCGCGCGCGGTCGAGAAGCAGGTCACGCCGCTCCCGAACGAGGCTCCTCCGGGGCCGACGAGGATCGACGCCGCCCAGGCTGCGCCGTCGCGCGCGCCACCGGAGCAGACCGACCTGCGCAACGGCCCGGCCGAGACCGACCGCAAGATGGCCGACGCAGGCGTCACCGAAGACCAGCTCCGGCGCTCGAACGAGCCGGAGTTCACCGGCGCGCTCACCGCCAAGGCTGAGGCCGAGGCGCATTCGGCGGCAGCGCCCGCGCAGGTGCGCGCCGTCGAGGCGCAGAAGCTCGGGCAGGCGAAGCAGGATGCCGCGGGCGCCGGTGCCGTGACCTCCGCGGGCCTGGCGGGGGCGGCAGCGGCGGGCCGAAGCGGGGCCGCCAGAGGGCAGCAGGGAGCCCGCACCAAGGACGAGCAGGAACGAGCCGCCGTGACCGCCAACGTCACGCGGCTCTTCGACGAGACCAAGACGGCCGTCGACGGCATCCTGAACGGCATCGACGCGAAGGTCGACCAGGCGTTCAAGGAGGGCGAAGGGGCGGCGAAGAAGGCCTTCACCGAGCAGCACACGCGCGAGATGAAGGCGTTCCGCGACAAGCGCTACTCGTACGACACCATCGGCGCCATGCGCTGGGCGGCCGACCTGCTGCTCGGGCCCGAGCCGGAGGTCGACGAGATCTTCAAGCGCGCCCGCGCCACCTACGAGCGCGAGATGTCGAAGACCATCGACCGCGTCGCGGACGTCGTCGGCGGCGAGCTCACGGCCGCGAAGACGAAGGTCGCCGAGGGCAGGGCGAAGATCGACGCCTACACGAAGAGCCTGAAGCCCTCGCTGCAGAAGGTCGGGGCGGATGCCGCGAAGGAGGTCGGCGGCCGGTTCGACGAGCTCGAGGCCTCCGTCGACGAGAAGGGGCAGGCGCTCGCCGAGGATCTCGCCACCAAGTACGTCGAGGCGCGCACCGCCGTCGACGACGAGATCAAGGCCATGCAGGAGGCCAACAAGGGCCTCGTCGACAAGGCGAAGGACGCGGTCGTCGGCGCGGTCGAGACCATCCTGAAGCTCAAGGCCATGCTGCTCGGCGTGCTCGCCCGTGCGGCCGGAGCCGTCGAGAAGATCATCAAGGACCCCATCGCGTTCCTCGGCAACCTCGTGAACGCCGTGAAGAGCGGCATCATGGCGTTCGGTTCGAACATCGCGACCCACCTGAAGAACGGCCTGCAGACGTGGCTCTTCGGGGCGCTGTCGGCGGCCGGCATCGAGTTGCCGGCGAAGTTCGACCTGCAGGGGATCCTCAAGCTCGTGCTCTCGATCCTCGGGCTCACGTGGGCGAACGTGCGCGCCCGCATCGCGGCGAAGCTGCCGCCCGGCGCGATCGAGCTCGTCGAGCAGGGCTTCGACGTCGTGAAGCTCATCATCAAGGAAGGGCTCGGCGGTATCTGGCGCATGATCCTCGAGAAGGTCGGTGACATCAAGGAGATGATCATGGACCAGGTCAAGGAGATGGTCGCCGTCGAGATCATCAAGGCCGGCATCGTCTGGCTCGTCTCGATGCTGAACCCCGCTTCGGCGTTCGTGAAGGCCTGCAAGATGATCTACGACGTCGTCATGTTCTTCGTCGAGAAGGCCGAGCAGATCAAGGCGTTCGTCGACTCGATCCTCGACTCGGTCGAGTCCATCGCCTCGGGCGGCGTGGGGGCGGTCGCGGGCTACATCGAGAACACGCTCGGCCGCATGGTGCCGGTCATCATCGGCTTCATGGCCTCGCTCCTCGGCCTCGGCGGCATCAGCGGCAAGATCAGGAAGATCATCGAGGCCGTGCAGAAGCCGGTCAACAAGGTCATCGACTGGGTCGTCGGCAAGGCCATCGCCTTCGGCAAGAAGGCCATCGCGCTCGGCAAGAGGGCGCTCGCCAAGATCAAGGCCAAGGGCAAGGAGGCCTGGGGCAAGGTCAAGAAGAAGCTCGGCATCAAGGAGAAGACGCCCGAACAGATCGAGGCCGAGAAGAAGGCGCGGCTCGACAAGGGCGTGGCTGCCGGATTGAAGGTGGTGAACCGGCTCGCCGACCGGCCGATGCTGCGAGCCCTCGTCGGCCCGCTGCTCGGCGCGATCAAGCTCCGGTACCGCATGACCTCGCTCGAACTCATCGTGCAGAACGGCTTCTGGGCGGTCTCGGGTGCCGTGAACCCCACCGCCGTCGGTCAGTCGAGCGTCAAACCGGGCGAACAGGACAAGCACGTCGGCAACGTCGCGCCGCACGGCTCGCAGCCGTCGCCGCGACCCGGGCTGTGGTCGGAGCACGTCATCCCGCGCGGGTATGCGAACGCGGTGCTCTCGGTCGCCGGTGTGCCGATCCTCACGAAGGGCGAGTACGACAGCCTGACCACCGTGCTGACCTACCGCACGGCCCGCGCTGACAAGGACTTCGGACCGAACCGCGACCTCAGTCTGATCGCGGGGTTCTACGGCGGTGCCAAGACCGTCGCAGGCGGCGGTTCGACCGAGCGCGCGGCGAAGTCGACCGCGAACGTGGCGAATGCGAAGAAGGCCTTCTCGATGCTCTCGACCGGTGCCGTGAATCGAACGGTCGGCGCCGTCACCGCGGACTGGAACGCGCACCAATCCTCGAGGGTGGATCCCGACGGCAAGCCGTATCCGCTGAAGCCGGATGCGGGCACGGTGCAGAGCGCCGGTGCGACCGAACGTCAGGAGATCGAGGCGATCTTCGCAGCACGGGGGGTGTGATCGACGACACGCCTGCCCGATCGCGCACGCCTCGCTACCCCCACGCACGTCCCGGCGGACAGCGCCGCCCCGCGGCATCCGTTCGATCCTGATCGCGAGCATGCGAACCGCTGCGAACCGCGAAGGAGCATCCGATGCCCACCTATCTCTCTCCAGGCGTGTACGTGCAGGAGATCGAGGCTGCGACGAGGCCCATCGAGGGCGTCGGAACCGCGGTCGCGGCCTTCGTCGGCATGGCACCGAAAGGCCCTGAGAACGCCCCGACGCTCGTGTCGAACTGGACCCAGTTCGTCGACACCTTCGGCGGACTGTATCCGGGGGCGTACCTCGCGTACTCGGTCTACGGGTACTTCCTCAACGGCGGCGGCAACTGCTACGTCGTGCGCATCGGCACGTCGCCGGCCGGTGGCGGCGGCGGCAAGGGCGGTGGCAAGCGAGGCGAGCCGAAGTCGCTCGCGACCGGACCGCAGACCGCGGCGATCGGCAACTACGTCTTCACCGCGAAGAATGCGTCGCCGAACGCGAAGCCGATCTCGGTCGAGATCGCCGACCCGGGCGGCGAGGAGCCCGAGGAGGGCGCCTTCAAGGTCGTCATCACGGTCGACGGGCGCTCGCCGGAGACGTACGAGCAGGTCTCGCCGAAGCCCGACAGTGCCGCATACGTGGTCACGAAGATCACGGCCGACTCCAAGCTCGTGACCGTCGAGGAGCGCGACCCGGCGTCGGCCGGAGTCACGCCGCGCACGGGCACGTTCGAGCTCGTCGTGCCGGAGCCCGAGGAGCAGCCGATCGTGCTCGACGGCATCTCGGCGGCGAACTACATCGGCAGCCCCGCCGACCGCACCGGATTCGGCGGCCTCGAGGAGATCGAGGAGGTCACCATGGTGGCCGTTCCCGACCTCATGGCCGCGTACGAGCAGGGGGCGGTCACGCTCGAGATCGTGAAGGCCGTGCAGCTCGCGGTCATCGCGCACTGCGAGCTCATGGGCGACCGCATGGCGATCCTCGATCCGCCGCCGGCGCTGTCGGCGCAGGAGGTGCGCGAGTGGCGTCGCACGGGCGCGGGCTACGACTCCAAGTTCGCGACGCTCTACTACCCGTGGATCAAGGTGCTCGACCCGGTCACCTCGACGAACCGGTTCATGCCGCCCTCCGGTCACATGGCCGGCGTGTGGGCGCGCAACGACGCCGAGCGAGGCGTGCACAAGGCGCCCGCGAACGAGGTCGTGCGCGGCGCCGTCGAGCTCGCGACGCAGCTGACCCGCACCGAGCAGGAGCTGCTGAACCCGATCGGCGTGAACGCCATCCGGGCTTTCCCGGGCCGCGGACTCCGCATCTGGGGTGCTCGCACGCTGTCGAGCGATCCGGCCTGGCGGTACGTCAACATCCGTCGCCTGTTCAACTACCTCGAGAAGTCGATCCTCGGCGCGACCCAGTTCGCGGTGTTCGAGCCGAACGACGAGGCGCTGTGGGGCAAGCTGCGGCGCTCGATCTCGGCGTTCCTCGTGAACGAGTGGCGCAAGGGCGCCCTGTTCGGGGCGACCGCCGATCAGGCGTTCTTCGTCAAGTGCGACGAGGAGACCAACCCGGCCGAGGTCATCGACGCCGGCCAGGTCGTCTGCCAGATCGGCGTCGCGCCCGTGAAGCCCGCGGAGTTCGTGATCTTCGAGCTCTCGCAGTTCTCGGGCGGCACGAGCCTCGTCAACGAGTAGCCCTCACGGAACACGCAGCGACCACCTCACCGAATAGGAGCACATCATGGGACTCGCAGATGCGATGGACTCGTCACCGGCCTACGCCTTCAAGGTCACCATCGACGGCATCGAGGTACCGAAGGTCACCGAGGTGTCGGGCCTGAAGAACGAGGTCGACAAGATCGAGCTGAAGCAGCAGCTCGCCGACGGCAAGTACGTCGTGCGGCAGCTGATGGGGCGCCCGAAGGCGGGCGAATTCACGGTCACCCGCGGCCTGACCGACTCGAAGACGATCACCGACTGGCTGAGCAAGGTCATGACGGGCGACGTCGCGGGCTCGCGCAAGACCGCGGCGGTCGAGCTGCTCGACTACGCGGGCGCGTCGCTCAAGAAGTACGAGTTCACGAACTGCTGGGTGCGCAGCGTCGAGGTCAACTCGCTGAAGGCGGGCGCCACCGAGCAGGCCACCGAGAAGTTCACGGTCTGCTACGACGAGTCGAAGGTGGTGTGACATGCAGCGCGTCATCGCGACCCGTCCGACCAGTGAGGGGGCGGATGCCGCGGGCGCGCCCTCCTCGGACGACGACGGGGTGATGCGCACCGAGTTCGCCTTCGAGCTGCCTCGGGGATACGTCGGACAGGACGGCACCGTGCACCGGCGCGGGGTCATGCGCCTCGCGACCGCCCGTGACGAGCTGCTGCCGCTCTACGACGCGCGCGTGCAGGAGAACCCCGCGTACACGACCGTCGTGCTGCTCGGCCGCGTGATCACGTCGCTCGGCTCGCTCGGCTCGATCGACGCGTCGGTGGTCGAGAACATGTTCGCCTCGGATGTCGCGTTCCTGCAGGACTTCTACCGTCGGGTGAACGCCGAGGGGCACACGCGCATCGCCGTGACCTGTCCAGAATGCTCGCACCGGTTCACGGCCGACCTCGCAGGCGGCCGCCTGGGGGAATCATGACGTACTCGGCCGACCGCATCCATGAGGAGGTCGCGTACGTCGCCTATCACTTCCACTGGTCGCTCGACGAGATCCTCGACATGGAGCACGCGGCGCGTCTGCGCTACGTGCGCGAGATCGCGGCGATCAACACCAGGCTCTCCGAGGAGCGGTGATGCGGTGGCCGTGGCAGCGCGTCGCGGCCGATGACGACGACCGGGCGCGAGGGGCGGGTGTTGCCCCTGGGGAGACCGGGGCCGGGCCTGCGTCGGTGACGCCGCCCGCGCAGTCGCCCGCCGGCTGGGCGTTCCTGCCGCCGCTGCAGCGCGAGATCGGCCTCGCGCCGCCCGCGACGTTGCGCTCGGGGTGGATCGAGGCGCTGCCGACCCGGGCCGTGCCGACGCGCGTCGCCGAGCTCACGCACGTCGTCGATTCGGCGGCGCCCGCGGGCACGGTCGCCGCCGCGCAGGCAGAGTTCGGAGCGCCGGTGCAGCGCGCCGTCGCCGCGGACCTCACCCTGCGTCCGCCGCGAACGGCCGCCGAGCTGGCTCGCGAGAAGCCGACGGCCGTGCAGCGTCAGGCCGCCACGACGGTGGCGTCGGGCTCGGGCTCGGACTCGGGCGAGCGGATGCCGGTGGCGGGCGACTCCCCGAACGCCGACGCCGCGGGGGCCGACGCGTCGATCGCCGAGTCGTCGGTCGTCGAGGCGTCGGTCGTGGAGACGCCCGTGATCGAGACGCCCGCCACGGATGGCTCGCACCCGAGTGGCTCGGTCGCTGCCGCGAACGACGTGGGCGCACGCCCCGCGGAGCGGGTCTCGCTCGACCTTCCGCCGTCGGCCGTGCAGCGCACCGTCGAGGCGGGCCGCCCGCTCGACGGGCCGGAACCTGAGGCCCCGGTCGACTCCGGACCCGCGCACGACGCGTCGTCGTCGGCCGGGCAGCCGGCCGAGCCGTCGGTCGTCGAGCCGATCCCGGCGGAGACGCCGACCATCGCGGCGTCGAGGACGGAACGCGACGTCGGCCGATTCGGGCTCGCCGCGCCGCTGCCGGGCGTCCGGACGCCGGCCTCGCCGTCGGAGCCGTCCGTCCAACGATCGACGGCGCCGGGCGATGTGCGTGGGGACCCTGTTGCCCCCGTGTCCCCGCCGCGACGCATGGGTCTCGGAGCGCCGCTGCCGCATGGAGGCGTGCCGGCGGTCCGGCCGGTGCAGCGCTCGAGCGGCGAGGCCGGGCAGGAGCCCGTGGTCGAGACCGGGCGCGCCGAGGTCGGGAGCGAGGTTCAGCCGCCGACGCCGACGCCGACGCCGACGGCGCTGCCGCTGCAACGCGAGGCGGTCGCGACCCCCCATCCGGCCGCCTCGCCCGGCATCGTCGAAGGGCCGAGTGGCGATGAGGTGCCACGAGCGGCAGGAGCCGCCGACCGGTCGGGCCCGAGCACCGCCGACCCCACTGCCCCCGCCCTCGAACGCCCGGCAGGGCTCGATTCGGCGGAGGCGGGCGATCCTGGCGACGAGCGGTCGGCGTTCGGCGGATCCCCCGTGGAGTGGGCTGCACCCGTCGAACTGCCGCTCCAGCGCATGCCGGCGGATCCGGCGAACCCGCCGGTCGTGGGCGGCGCAGCTTCGGCGGAGGCCGCGGGCGCGGCGTCCATTGATCCGGAATCGTCGGCGTCCGCCCTTCCGGCAGCGGACGCGGCCGCATCCGAGCCCGGCCCGCCGCCCGCACCCGAGGAGGTGCCGCTCATCGCGCAGCGCGCGCTCGACAGTTCGTTCGAAGCCCTCGCATCGACCGCCATGCCGTTGCCGCCGAGGGCCGTGCCCGCGACCGCGGTCGTCGTCGAGCCGGCGCCGCCCTCGAAGCCGGCCCCTGCCGCCCCGACGGCCGACCGGCCGGCGAGCGTTCAGCGGACCCTTGCGTCAGGCCCGACGGCCGACAGCGCGTCGCTCGCGTCGGCCGGCCTGCCCGACCGGCGCGGGAGCTCCGGATCGGCCGAGGTCGCCTCCGATCGCGGGCCCGCGCCCCGCAACGCGATCCTCGGATGGGTGCAGCGGACGTTCGCGCCGTCGCCGTCGCCGTCGCCGTCGCGCCTGCCGTCGGCCGCTCCGTCGTCCGATGCGCGCCAGCTGCGAGACGACCTCGACGATGCCGCCGCACTTGGCGCAAGCA
Source organism: Agromyces sp. CF514 (assembly GCF_900113185.1). Taxonomy (NCBI): domain Bacteria; kingdom Bacillati; phylum Actinomycetota; class Actinomycetes; order Micrococcales; family Microbacteriaceae; genus Agromyces; species Agromyces sp. CF514. The sequence continues at coordinate 728,266 of NZ_FOZD01000001.1, forward strand.
CGAGCGCGAGCGACGCGGGCAGCTGGAACGGCCAGGGCGGCCTCGATTCGGCATCCGCCGGGCAGCCGGACTTCGGAGGTCTCGGCTCGATCGGCCGAGCTCCGGCGGTTGCGCAGTCGGCCTCCGTCCTGCCGACGGCCCCGAGCTCGGGCCGGGTCTCGAACTCCGGCACGCTCCCCATCGGGGTGCAGCGTGCCGTGCCGACGATTCCGGGGCCGCCCGCGGCATCCGTCTCGCGCATGGCGCTCCCGGTCGCGACGCCCGCCGCCACCCGCCGGGAGGCCGACCCCGCCGGCGACGACGGCGCGATCGTCTGGACGATGCCGGGCATCGCCGCCGGCTCCGACGGGTCGCCCGAGGGTCCGGTCGTGCAGACGGAGGCGGAATCCGGCGAGACGCCTCCGACGCCGCCGACCGCACCGGCGACCCCGGCCGTGGCACCCGCGGCCGGGGCGGCAGGAGCGTCCGCAGGCGCCGTCGACACGTCGCCCGCGGGGATCGAGACGCTCGCCGCCAGGTTGTACGGCCCGCTCGCGCGTCGGCTCAAGGCCGAGTTGCTGCTCGATCGGGAACGCCGCGGCATCCGCATCGATGGAATCTGAGAACAGCACGGGAGGAGGGATCGGCATGATCGAGGTCATCGAAGACGTGAACCTCGCCGTGGGCGTCAGCTACATCGTGACGATCGACGGCGAATCGCTCGGCGCGTTCGCGAGCTGCGAGGGCCTCGGCGTCGAGGTCGTGCTCGAGTCGCGTGAGGAGGGCGGCAACAACAGCTTCGTCTGGCAGTTGCCGACGAGGCTCAAGTTCTCGAACGTGAAGCTCTCGCGACCCGTCGGCAAGGGCACGTCGCAGCCGATCCTCGCGTGGATCGCGAAGGCGCCGTCGCTCACGCCGAGCAACGCCGAGATCCAGGCGCAGAACGCGCACGGCGAGAAGATCGCGACCTGGCACCTGCAGCGCGTGGTGCCCGTGCGCTGGACCGGCCCGTCGCTCACTGCGGAGCAGCCGAAGGTGCTCACCGAGACCCTCGAGCTCGCCCACCACGGCCTCGACGCCGAATGAAGGAGCCGCCATGCCCGTCACGAAGACCGACACCACGAGCGCGAGCCTCACACACGCCGTGCTCGAACTGCTCGAGCCGGGCAAGACGCCGGGCGTGCCAGGCGGGCCGATCGGGTCGATCCAGTTCCAGATGAACCCCAAGGAGCTGACGATGGCGAAGTCGGCGAGCTGGAAGACCGAGAAGCAGAAGAAGGCCTCGTCGGCGCCGCCGGCGACCTACCAGGGTCCAGAGGCGCAGAAGCTCTCGGTCGAGATGTTCTTCGACGACACCGCAGGGGGGAGCGGCGACAGCGTCGTGCAACGGGTCGAGAAGCTCTTCCAGGCATGCGCCCCGACGAAGGACTCCAAGCGCGGCGACAAGCCGTCCGCGCCATGGGTGCGCTTCAAGTGGGGCGTGCTGTCGGGGTTCGTCGGCTACATCAAGTCGGTGTCGGCGAAGTACACGCTGTTCTCGCCGACGGGCACTCCGCTGCGAGCGGTGTGCACGGTGGCGCTCGAGGAGATCGCCGAGGAGCCGGGCAAGCAGAACCCCACCTCTGGCGGACTCCGTCCGAGGCGCGTGCACACGATCCGCGAGGGGGACACGCTCGCCGCGATCGCGTACCGCGAGTACGGCAGCGCCGCGATGTGGCGCGTGCTCGCCGACGTGAACGGCATCGACGACCCCATGAGGCTCGCGCCGGGTCGCGCCGTCTTCCTCCCGGCCGCCGACGAGCTCTCGCAGCCCGCCTCGGTCGACGTCGCGAGGCGGGAGGTCGCGCATGCCGGCCGTTGACACGTTCACGAGCCTGCTGCTCGTGTCGGTGGCGGGCCGCCCGCTGCCCGCCACGGTGTCGAGCCTGCTCCTCGCCGGACGGATCACGGATGCCGCGAACCTGCCCGACTCGTTCGAGCTCGAGTTCACCGACTCCGGCGGCACCGTGCTCGCCGACGGCGGCTTCGAGATCGGCAAGCCCGTCGTGCTCACGGTGTCCGAGAACGGCGCGCAGGGTCCGCAGCGCCTGATCGACGGCGAGGTCACCGCGATCGACCGCGAGGATGTCGCAGGGTCGCTGCGCACGCGCGTGCGCGGGTTCGACCGGTCGCACCGGCTCTCGCGCGGCAGGCGCGTCGCGGCGTTCGTCGACCAGACCGTGGCCGACATCGTGCGCAAGGTCGCGAGCGGCGCGGGCGTGCGGGTCGATCGCATCGAGGTTCCCGTGAGCTCGGTCATGAAGCACGTCACGCAGGACAACGTGAGCGACTGGGTCTTCCTGAAACGGCTCGCGGATGCCTCGGGCTGCACGTTCTCGGTGCTCGAGTCCGGCCTGGTGTTCACCCCGCGCACCCCGGCGAACGAGGCGCCCGCCGGGGCGGAGTCCGCGCGCGACGACCCCGTCGTGATCGAGCACGGCCTGAACACCATCTGGCTCACCTCGACCGTGACGGCCGCGAGCCAGGTCTCGGGCGTCGAGGTGCGCGGGTGGGACCCGAAGCAGAAGAAGGCCGTGATCTCGAAGGCGAAGCCCGAGACGCGGTCGGTCGACCTCGCGACGCTGAAGCCCGAGAAGGTCGCGAAGACGTTCACCTCGCCCGAGTACGTGAGCCCGACGGGCGACGGGGTGCCGAACACGCAGGACGTGCGCGCGAAGGCCGTCGCCGACCGCATCGCGGGCGGGTTCGCCGAGGTCGAGGCGCGCGTGCTCGGCAACTCGCACCTGCACTCCGGAACGGCCGTCACGCTCAAGGGGTACGGCGTGCCGTTCGACGGCCGCTACACGGTATCCGAGGCCGTGCACGAGTTCTCCGCGGAGGCCGGGTACACGACCACGGTCGTCGTGAGCAACGCGTCGGACCGGTCCCTGCTGGGGCTCGCGAGCGGGGGCGCGTTCGGTGGCGCCTCGATCGGCGACCCGGCGTCGCGCATGCCCGGTGTCGTGTCGGCGCTCGTGAGCGACATCGACGACCCCGAGAACGCGGGGCGCGTGAAGCTCGCCTTCCCGTACCTCTCCGACGACTACGTGAGCGGGTGGGCGCGCACGGTGCAGTTCGGCGCGGGCGCCAAGCGCGGCGCGGTGTTCATGCCCGAGGTCGGGGACGAGGTGCTCGTGGCCTTCGAGGGCGGCAGGTTCGACCGTCCGTACGTGATCGGCGGCCTCTACAACGGACGCGACGAACCGAAGACGAGCTGGGCCGAGTCGGTCAAGGGCGGCAAGGTCGAGCGGCGCTCGTTCACGTCGCGCACGGGCATGGAGGTCGTGTTCGTCGAGCAGTCGGGCACCGAGACCCTCGAGGTCTCGACCACCGACGGCAAGCAGCGCATCACCCTCACCCAGACCGGGCAGAAGGGCATCGAGATCATCTCGGAGGGACCGGTCACGGTCACCGCGAAGGCCGATGCGACCGTCAAGGCCGATCAGGGCAAGCTCGCGCTGTCCGGCCAGAGCGTGCAGATCAAGGCGACCGGCGAGCTCTCGATCGAGGGGGCGACGCTCGCGCTCAAGGGCACGCAGTCGGCCGAGGTCAAGGCCGCGATGCTCACGCTGAAGGCCGACGCGACCGCCGAGCTGTCGGCATCCGGCATCACGACGGTCAAGGGATCGATGGTCAAGATCAACTGAGAGGTGGGGCGGATGTCTCGAGAGTTCGTCGGGCACGGCTGGGCGTTCCCCGTGCACGCCGATGCGACGGGTCGCATCGCGCTCACGTCGGACGAGCGCGAGATCGAGGAGAGCATCCGGCTGATCCTCGCGACCGCTCCTGGCGAGCGGCCCATGCGACCCGAGTTCGGGTGTGCGGTGCACGACTACGTGTTCGCGCCCGCCGACGCCTCGACCGCCGGCGCGATGGGCGTCGCGGTGCGTGCGGCGCTGCGGTTCTGGGAGCCCCGCATCGAGCTCGGCGAGGTGACGGTCTCGCTCGAGCACGCGCACGAGGGCGTCATGTACATCGACGTCGGCTACACGATCCTCGGCACCAACGATCCGAGGAACCTCGTCTTCCCGTTCTACGTGATCCCGCAGGAGCAAGGAGCGACGTCATGAACCTGCCCGCACCGAACCTCGACGACCGACGCTTCCAGGACCTCGTCGACGATGCGAAGCGCCTCGTCGCGCTGCGCTGCCCGGAGTGGACCGACCACAACGTGTCGGATCCGGGCGTCACGCTCATCGAGGCGTTCGCGTTCATGACCGACGAGCTGCTCTACCGGTTGAACCGGGTGCCCGACCGGCTCTACCTCGCGTACCTGGACCTGCTCGGCGTCACGCTCTTCCCGCCCGCGAACGCGAGCGCCGACCTCCTGTTCTGGCTCTCGGCGCCGCGCGAGGAGACCGTCGTGGTGCCGGCCCGCTCGGAGGCGGGCACGCCGCGCACCGAGACGAGCGAGGCGATCGTGTTCACGACGGTCGACGAGCGCGAGATCCCGCCCCGCAGGCTCGTGCGCATCGGCAGCCAGCCCGCCGAGGGCGACCCGTGGGTGCGCGACACGAACCTGCAGGGCGAGGAGCTCGACGCGTTCCAGAAGACCCCGGTGATCGGCGACGCGCTGCTCTTCGGCCTCGACGAGCCGTCGCCGGGCCTCGCGATCTCGCTGCACCTCGACTGCGCGGTGCGAGGCGTCGGCGTCGACCCGCTCGATCCGCCCATCGTGTGGGAGGCGTGGTGCGGCAGCGAGTGGCGCGCCTGCGATGTCGTGAGGGATGCCACGGGCGGCCTCAACCGTCGCGGCGACGTGGTGCTCGTGGTTCCCGCCGGGCACGCGGCATCCGTCGTCGCGGGGGAGCGGGCCGGCTGGATCCGCACGCGCCTCGAGGAGCGCGACGCCGACGTGCCCACGTACAGCGCCTCGCCGCTCGTGCGGTCGGCCGCGGCCGACACGGTCGGCGCGGTCGCCCACGCGGTGCACGCGAGCACGGTCGACGATGAGATCCTCGGGCTCAGCGAGGGCGTGCCGGGGCAGGAGTTCACGCTCGGCGTCAGCCCGGTGGTCGACGACGGCACCCCGTTCGTCGTCGAGGTCGGAACGGGAGCCGCGTGGGCGGAGTGGACCGAGGTCGACGGGTTCGCCGACCAGGAGCCCGACGCGCGGGTCGTGAAGCTCGACCGCACGCGCGGGGTCGTGTCGTTCGCGCCCGCCGTGCGCGAGGACGACGGACGGCTGCGCCAGTACGGTGCCGTGCCGCCGAAGGGCGCGCCGATCCGCGTTCCCCGGTACCGGGTCGGCGGCGGTGCTCGTGGCAACGTCGCTCCTGGGGCGGTGTCGGTGCTGCGGTCGACGGTGCCGTTCGTGAACCGCGTCGAGAACCGGCGCGCCGCGCACGACGGCGTCGACGGCGAGACGGTCGACGAGGCCAAGGCCAGGGGGCCGCTCACGCTGCGCACGCTCGACCGGGCGGTCACCCTCGAGGACTACGAGCAGTTGGCGAAGCGCGTTGCACCGTCGATCGCGCGGGTCAAGGCGGTCTCCGCGACCGGCAAGGGCTCCGAGCAGGGCGTGCGCCTCCTCGTGGTGCCGACGGCTGTGCGCGCGGCCGACGGGCGCGTCGAGTTCGCCGACCTCATCCCGTCGGACGAGGTGCTCACGCTGCTCGCCGACGACCTCGACCGCCGCCGCACGGTCGGCGCGCGGCTCGCGATCGAGCCGCCGCTCTACCAGGGCATCACGATCGTCGCGAAGCTCATCGCCAAGCCGCGCGTCGCGACCGAGCGCCTGCGCGACGACGCCGTCGCCGCCCTCTACGGCTACTTCGACGCGGCGGCGGGCGGCGCCGACGGCGGCGGGTGGCCGTTCGGCAGACCGGTGCTCGCGGGCGAGGTGTACGCCGTGCTGCAGTCGCTGCCCGGCACCGAACTCGTCGACGAGGTGCTGCTGTTCGGCGCGGACCCCGTGACGGGCAAGCGCGGTGACCCCGTGCAGCGCATCGACCTCGAGCCCGACGCGCTCGTCTTCGGGTTCGAGCACCGCGTCCGCGTGACGGCGGGGGTGTGACGTGCGCGGCCTGGTGCCCCAGCTCGAGAACCCGTCGCCGTACGTCACGCGGCTGCCGGCGGTGCTGCAGGAGGACGAGTTCCTGCAGCGCTGGCTGACTGCGTTCGACGCGTCGATCGCGCCCGTCGTCTCGGTGCTCGACAACCTCGACGCCTACGTGCGGCCGGGTACGACGCCGGTCGACTTCCTCGACTGGCTCGCGACCTGGGTCGACGTCGAGCTCGACGAGGAGTGGTCGGTCGGCCAACGGCGCCGGGTCGTCGCCGATGCGGCCGGCCTGCATCGGCGGGCCGGCAGGTTCGACGGCGTGCTCGAGACGGTTCGGTTGATCGCGGGTCCGGATGCCTCGGTCGAGGTCGTCGAGAGCGGCGGCACGTCGTGGTCGGGGACCGCGCACGGGGCGCTCCCCGGATCGCCGGACGGCGTCGTGCGCATCACGGTCGCGATGCCGGGTCTCGGCGACCGCGCCGAGGTGCTGCGCCGGCGGCTCGCCCGGGCCGCACGGCGGGTCGTGCCCGCGCACATCCGCACCGAGATCGAGATCACGGAGGCGTGACATGGCCGAGGGCATCGTGTGCGACGAGTGCGGCGCGCAGAACGAGGTGGGCGACGACTTCTGCGGACAGTGCGGGGCCTACCTCGCCTGGGAGCGCAAGGCGTCGACGGATGCCGCGGCGCCGGCGCCGTTCGAGGAGGAGCCCGAGCCGGAGCCAGCACCCGAGCCGGTGCCGGAGCCGGAGCCGGAGCCGGAACCCGCGCCGGTGCCGGAGCCGGAGCCTCAGCCCGAGCCCGAGCCCGAGCCCGAGCCCGAGCCGGAGCCGGAGCCCGAGCCGAAGCCCGAGCCCGAGCCGGAACCCGAGCCCGAGCGGGAGCCGGAGCCGGAGCCTCAGCCGAAGCCCGAGCCCGAGCCGAAGCCGGAGCCAGAGCCGGAGCCCGAGCCGAAGCCGGAACCCGCCGCCGCGGCTTCCGTGCCGATCGCGGCTGCTGCGGCATCCGTCCCGCCGGCGACCGTCGCCGCCGTCGTGCCGAGGGCGCAGGCGCCGACGAAGGCCCCGGCGGCACGCAAGCCGTCGGCCGTGCCGCCGCGCCAGGTCAAGCGCGCGGCAGGGCCGCTCGACGCACCGAAGCCGGGCGACCTCGTGTGCCCGAGTTGCGGAGCGGGCAACGCGCCCGGCCGGCACTTCTGCCGCCGCTGCGCCGCGCCGCTCGAGGCCGAGCCCGATCGGTCGCTGCCGGCCTCGCATCAGGCGGCGGCCGGGACCCGGCCGAAGCGCCGCCGACGGTTCCGCGTCGGCTGGCTCGTGACGTTGATCGTCATCGCCGCGATGGTCTGGGCCGGGTGGTTCTTCCGCGACGCGATCACCGGGTTCGTCGCGTCGGCCGCCGATCGCATCGTCGACTCGAGCGCGCGCAACCCGACCGGGGTCACGGCGTCGAGCTCGGCCGACGGCCGGACTCCCGAACTCGCGCACGACGGCTTCTCGGACCTGTCCTGGGCTCCGGCGCCCACCGGACCGGCGGTCGGCGAATGGCTCGACGCGACCTTCGATGCGCCGTTCCGCCTCGTGGCCGTGGCGATCTCGCCCGGCGCGTCGGCCGAGCAGGCGGACTTCCTCGCGCAGGCGCGTCCGTCGTCGATGCTCGTGACGACCACGGATGCCGAAGGCGCCACGCACGACCTGCGGATCAAGCTCGCCGACGAGCCAGGCCCGCAGCGGTTCGACGTGGGCATCGACGACGTGGTCGCCGTGCGGTTCACGATCGAGGGCGCCTACGGGGCGTCGCCCGACACGCATGTCGCGGTCGCGGAGGTCGAGTTCAGCGGCAGGTGACGGATGCCGCGGCGACCGCTCGACCGCCCTCGCGTCCCCGCGACTGACGCCGCCGCCCCTCGGCGGTCAGGGCTCACTCCGCTCCGAGGGCCTCGCGCATCGAGCGGTAGCCCTCCTCGGCGCGGCGTGCCGCGATGACGTCGCCGGCGCGATCGTGCATCGCGACGAGCGTGCGCCAGGAGTCGTCGAGCCATGGGTCGATCTCGACCGCTCGCCTGGCCATCGCGACGGCGGCGTGCTGATCGCCGAAGTGGGAGTGCAGGTGCGCGAGCGAGGAGGCCGCCTCGCCCGCGCGGTGCCGGTACCGCTCGCGTGCGCCCACGGCCCACTCGGCGGGACCGTCCTCGGGCAGCACGTCGCCGCGGTACAGGTCGATCGCGGACACGAGGCGGTCTCGGGCGATGCCGGGTTCGCGTCGGGCCTTGGCGATCGCCGCCTCGCTCAGGTGCTCGTCGAAATCCGCGAGGTCGCAGTCCCGGTTCGCGGCGATGCCGAGCCGGTACGCCTCGCCGACGCGTTCGACGATGCCGCCCTGCCGTCCGGACGCCGGCAGCATGCGGCGCAGGCTCGACACGCTCACGTGCAGCGCGTGCAGTGCGGACTCGCTGCCGAGGTCGGTCCAGAGCAGGTCGGCGATGTGCTCGCGGTGCAGGGGCGCACCCGCGTTGAGGGCGAGCATGCGCAGCAGCATGCGCGCCTGGGGGCGCACGAGCCGGAGGTCGGCGTCGACGCCGTCGAGCTGCAGCCGGAACCCTCCGAAGCACGCCACGGCGACGCGCACGCCGGCCCGTTCGGCCGTCTCGACGCGAGGCCTGGGTCGCCGGGGCAGGGCGAACGGCAACCTGGGCAGGCCGGTCTCGATCGCGGCACGGCGCGCGGTCGCCGCGCGGCCGGCCGCCGCGGCGGGATCGGCCGTGCGCAGCGCGACGGCTGCTTCGAGCAGGGCCCGCGGTCCGGGCATCCGGAGGGTGATCGTGGCGGCATCGAGCGCCGCGATGAGGTCGGGCGCGCGCGGGCTGCCGGTGATCGCCGCCCCGACGGCGGCCATCCCACGGCACCAGGTCGCGGCATCCGTGAACCCGAACCGTTCGCAGCGGTCGGCGAACTCGATCGTGCGATCGATCTCGAAGATCCCTCGGCGGAAGCGGTCGAGCACGTCGATCGCGCTCACGGCGCAGGCGCCGACGCTGTCGCCGCGCGCCTCGAACTGGTCGACGACCTGGCTCACCGTGCCCCGCTCGGGAACCGTCGTGAGCGCCGCGATCGCGCCGCGCGCCAGGCGTGCCAGGCCGCCGAGCCCGTATTCGACGCACTGGCGCTCGAGTGCGAGCAGCCCGTCGAGCGTCTCGGCGGAGCCGGCGGTGGGCGCCCGCACCACGAGCAGCACGAGCCTGGCCCGGCACCGGTCGGCCCCGGCCTCGGCAGTGCGTGCCGCGCGACGAAGCAGCGGCACCGAACCGGCCAGGTCGCCGCGGCCGATGCGCTCGGCCGCATCTGCGAGCAGGGGGCGCCGGGGGGTGGACCCGGGGAGCCTGCGTTGGGCGGAGGTCGGGGCGCCGCGACCCGGCGCCCCGACGCCGCCCGTGTCGTTCGCTTCGACCCCGGTCGCCTCGGTCGCACCCGTCGGGACGAGCCGGTCGTCGCTCGCGGCCTGAGCCAGTGCGGCGGCGATGCCCGCCGACCGGCGGGCGAGGCGTGCTGGCGGCCGTTCGACCCAGAGCATCGCGGCGTGGCGTGCGTCGGGGTCGGCCTGCAGCAGATCCTCGAGCTCGTTCCAGGCCCGACCGGCGGCGAGCGCATCGGCGGCCTCCGGCCCGGCGCCCTCGTCGAGCAGCACGTCGACCGCGGCTCGCACCGCGCGCGTGCGCGCCGGCGGGTCCATGCCGTGCAGCAGGTGGCGCCGCAGCATCGGCGGCAGGGCCCTTCGGCCGCCGTCCCGGCGAGTGTGCATCACGACGCCGGCATCCAGTGCGGCGAGCAACTCGGCGGCGCCCTCGTGGCCGAGCACGCTCGAGGTCCGCGCCAGGTCGAGCTGCGGCAGCGGGCTCGTCGCCGTCAGCGCGTCCACGAGCGACTGCGGCAGGTCGGCGAGCACCTCCTCGAGCCAACCGGCGGCGATGTCGCCCTCGACCGCGTCGCCGAGCCACGCGTCGAGCTCCTCGTCGGTCTCCGCCTCGGCGGAGACCGCGAGCTCGCGGACCAGGCGCGCCCACCCGGCCGTCTCGTGGCGCACCCGCGAGCCGATCTCGGGGTCGATGCGGCGCCCGCAGACCGAACGGAATACAGCCGCGACGTCGGGCAGCCGCAGCGCCAGCGCCGACGCGGGCACCACGGAGTCCCGGTCGATCGCGAACGTCGGCGGCCGACGCGACACGACGATCAGCCGATCCAGGTCGGATGCCGCGACGAACTCCTCCAGCACGGACTCCGCCGCCGTGCCGATGAGGTGCTGCGCGTCGTCGACCGCGAGGGTGCCCCTCGAGATCGCCGCGGCGTCGAGCAGTGCCCGACGGGCGACCTCCGGATCGGCCCACTCCCGAGCCGCGGCGACCAGCGCCCCATCGGCTTCGAGGACGAGCCGGCGGGCGAGCGTCGACTTCCCGCTGCCGGGCGCACCCGTCACGAAGGTCACATCGCGTGGACTCAGCGTCGAGGCGGACCGTCCTGAAGACGGACGAGCCGATTCCGCGGGTCCACGCGCCGGGCCTGAATCGCGCACGGACGTTGCCATCGAGAACACCGTCACCCCCAATTGACGGACCGCTCGGGAATGCGACGAGGCTACCGCTCGCCCGGATCATCCGGAATCGGTGGCAGCCCTGATCAGGACGACCGGAATGGCCCCAGTTCGGGGGTCCGGCCGGCCGGATGGCACGCCCATGACGGGCTCGGGCGGCCTCGGTTCGGAACATGGCCCGGGAGGTGATATTCTCTTCAGGTTGCCGAGTACGGCACACGCCCCGATAGCTCAGTGGTAGAGCACTTCCATGGTAAGGAAGGGGTCGTCAGTTCAATCCTGACTCGGGGCTCGGTTTTCTCGGTTCGGCTTCGCGGCAGGGCCGGTGAAGCCTTCCCGGCGGGGTAGCTCAGGTGGTTAGAGCACACGGCTCATAATCGTGGTGTCGCGGGTTCGAGTCCCGCCCTCGCTACAACAGGCCCGGACTTCAGCAGAAGTTCCGGGCCGTTCTTGTCTGACATCGCGGATCGGGTCTGACGTCGCGGATCGGGTCCGGCATCGCGGATCGCGTCCGTCGTCGCGGCATCCGCTCGCCCGACTCCGTTCGAGCTCGCGCACGCGCCCGAACCGTCGCGCTCCGCGGCCCCGCCGCGCACGGGTGAAGCACGGCTCCCAGCACTCGATCAGATACCCCCGGGGTATTCTTCTCGAGCGGGTCCGAGGCGATCGGACCCGCTTTCGAGAAGGAGCGAACCCTATGTGCAGCGCCATCATCTGTCGAACCTGCGGCAAGACGACCTGGGCCGGATGCGGCCAACATGTCGAAGAGGCCCTGCACGGGGTTCCGCAGGCTGATCGCTGCAACGGCCACGAGGACGATGCCGAAGCGAAGCCCGGCCTGTTCGCCCGGATCCTCGGGCGCTGACGTGAGCGTGGAACCCGTGCGCTCCGTGGACCCGGCACGGCCACGACGTACCGTCATCGTCGGCGGGGTCGCCGGGGGGATGTCGGCGGCCACGCGCCTGCGCCGCCTCGACGCCGAGCGCGAGATCGTCGTGCTCGAGCGCAGCGGCGCCGTGTCGTACGCGAACTGCGGCCTGCCCTACCACCTCGGCGGGGCGATCCCCGATCGCGGCGCGCTCGAGCTGCAGACGCCCGACGGGCTGCGGGCCCGCTTCGGACTCGACGTGCGCGTGCTCACCGAGGCCGTGGCGATCGATCCCGACGCGCAGACCGTCGAGGCCCGCGATCTCCGTACCGGCGCCATCGAGCACCTCGCCTACGACGAGCTCGTACTCGCGCCGGGGGCTTCGCCCCGCCGACCCGCGTCGATCGCGTCCGGCGCCCGGGTCGAATCCCTGCGCACGCTCGACGACCTCGATCGCATCGCGGGCGCGGTCGACGCACTCGCGCCCGGCGCGCCCGTCGTCGTGATCGGCGCGGGCCACCTCGGCATCGAGATCGCCGACAACCTGCATCAGCGCGGGCTGGCGGTCACCGTCGTGCAGCGCGGCACGCACCTCCTGCCCGTGCTCGACGCCGAGATGACCGCGCCGCTCGCCGACCACCTGCTCGGACTCGGCATCGACGTGCGCCTCGGCGTGGGCGTCGCCGAGGTGGGAGCGGACGAGGTCCGCCTCGCCACCGGTCTCCGGCTGCCCGCCGAGCTCGTGATCGCCGCGATGGGCGCCGAGCCCGAGACCGCGCTCGCCCGCGGCGCCGGCATCGGCATCGGCGCGTCTGGCGGCATCGCCGTCGACGGGCTGCACCGAACCGGCATCCCGAACGTCTTCGCGATCGGCGACGCCGCCGAGAAGGTCGACGCGATCGATCTCGTCTCGCGACCCGTCGCGCTCGCGGGCCTCGCCAACCGCCACGGGCGGCACGTCGCCGACATCATCGCGGGTCGCGACGCGACTCCGGCCCGTCCAGCCCTCGGCACCTCGATCGTCGACGTCGCGGGCATCACGGCCGCATCGGTCGGGTGGAACGAGCAGGTCGCGCGCTCGCGCGGCCGCGACGTGCGCGTGCTGCACTCCCACCCCCTCTCGCACGCCGGCTACTACCCGGGTGCCCGACCGATGTCGCTGAAGCTCGTCGTCGACGCGGCCGACGACCGGATCCTCGGCGCGCAGGCCGTCGGCACCGACGGCGTCGCCCGCCGCATCGACGTCATCGCGGTCGCCATGAGCGCAGGGATGCGCGCCTCGGCGCTCGCCGACCTCGAGCTCGCCTACGCGCCGCAGTACGGCAGCGCCAAGGACCCGGTCAACCAGCTCGGCTACCTCGCCCGCAATCGGGCGTCGGGCGGCGACCGCACGATCCAGTGGCACGAACTCGACGCCGCGGTCTCCGACGGTGCCGTGCTCCTCGACGTGCGCGCGAAGGCCCAGCTCGACGAGGGCCTCATCCCGGGTGCGGCGTGGATCCCCGTCGAAGAGCTGCGGTCGCGCCATGCCGAGTTCGCCGGACGCCCGATCGTCGTGCACTGCCGGGTCGGCCAGGGTGCCCACACCGCGGCGCGGCTGCTCGCCGAGCTCGGCCACGACGTGCGCAATCTCGACGGCGGATACCTCACCTGGCGCGACGGCATGCGCGCCATCGCCCTCGCCGACGACGGCGCGGACGGCCGACGGGCGGGCATCGAGGGCACCGCCTCCGATCTGGACGAGCGGAGCGCGGCGTGAGCGTCGTCCAGGATCCCGAGGCCGCGCGTCGCATCGTGAACCGGCTCAAGCGGGCCAGGGGCCAGCTCGACGCCGTCATCTCGGCGGCCGAGTCGGGCGAGGACTGCCAGACCGTCGTCACGCGGCTCGCGACCGTGTCGGGCGCGCTCGACAAGGCCGGGTTCGCGATCATCTCGCAGGCCATGCAGGAGTGCCTGCGCCCCGAGACCGACGAGCGCGTGCGGCGGGCGCGGATCGAAGAACTCGAGACGCTCTTCCTCCGGCTCAGCTGAGGCCGGGGAGCGCCTCGGGGAACGGCGACCGCGCATCGCGCGGTCGCCGTTCCTGCGACGTCACGGACTGACGTAGGTCTGCCGCTGGATCGTCGGCTGCGGGGGCACCGCCGGCAGCCAGTTCGGCTCCTCGTCGGGGAACTCGTCGTCGGGGAGGTCCTGCGACGGGGGGAACGCCGAATCCTCCGACGCCGCGGCGCCCGGTGCGGACGCATCCGCGACCTCGGGATGCGGCAGCGTGCCGAGGCGATCGACCTGCTCCGTCAGTGCATCGAGCACCGAGCGCAACTGGATCTGCGCGACCTGCGCGTAGGTGCGCACGAACTCGATCTCGGGCATCGACGGCAGCGCGATGCTCCCCGTCGCCGTGGTCGGCTCTGCGGCTGCCGAGGCGGCCGAGGCGGCCGAGGCCGCCGCGGCAGCGTTCGCGTTGCGCTCCTGCGTCTCGCGGTACTGCGTGCGTGCCGTGAGCACGAGGTCGCGCGCGTACGCCTCGGCGTCGGCGACCGCCTTGTCGGCGATCATCTGGGCCTGCGAGAGCAGGCCGACGGCGCCGAGCGCGACCTCGTTCTCGAGGTCGGCGGTGTCGGTGCTCCTGAGCCTCGTGTTCTCGGCTCGGAGCTCGGCGAGCGCCCGACGGTCCTCGTCGAGCGCCGCGTGGACCTCGGCGATCGTCTGAGCGAGATCGGCCACGAACGCGTCCACCTCGGCCCGGTCGTATCCGCCGATCGGCCTCGTCGCGAAGGTCACGTCGCCACGCTCGGGCAGGCGCGAGACGGCGGCCACGAGGCCGCCTTCGGGAGCCGGCGGGCGGGGGATCTGCAGGTCTTCCTCTTCGTCTTCCCACATGGTCATCGGGTACTTCCCATCGGTTGTTCGGCCAGCGACGACGGCTGCACGGCCGCGGCCGACTGGCCCTCCTCGAGGTTGGCGAACCGCTCGAACCGGATGTCGGGCGCGGGCACGCCCAGATCCCGGAGCGCGGCGGCCGCATGGCGCACCATCGACGCCGACCCGCACACGATGGCCAGCGCGCCGGGCGAGACCCCGAGCTCGGTGACCGCGTCGCCCACCAGGCCCTTGCGACCCGGGTAGCTGGGGTCGTCGGAGACGACGGGCGTGTAGTCGAACCACGGGCGACCGCTCAGGCTCTGCATGAGACGGTGCTCGTACAGGTTCCACGGAACCCGTGCGCCGTGGAACAGGTGCACCCGCGGTGCGGATCCGGTCGCCTGCCACTGGAGGTCGATCCGCTCGAGATGGGCCCGGAGCGGAGCCAGGCCGGTTCCGCCGGCGATCATGACGAGATCGCGACCGCGGTCGGCCTCGTCGAGGGTCAGCTCCTGGCCGACCGCGGAGCCGAGGCGCAGCACGTCTCCCACCTTCAGGCGCCGCACGACGGCGCTCGAGACCTGTCCGCCCGGAACGAGCTGCACGTGGAACTCGATCGTGCCGTCGGCCCGCGGCGCGTTCGCCGGGCTGAAGTAGCGCCACATCCGCGGGGTGTAGGGCGTCTCGACTGCGAACGACTGGCCCGGTTCGAACACGAGCTCGGGCTCGGGGCGCACGTGTACGACCGCGATGTCCATGCTGCGGCGCTCGACGCCGATGACGTGGCCCTCCCATGCGGGCGGGCTGCTCAGCTCCGATTCCTCGGCGGCCTGCACCATCGCGGTCGCGATGACGCCGTACGCCGCCGCCCAGTCGGCGGCGAGTTCGGGAGTCCAGAGTTCGCCGAGGAAGTGCTTCAGCGTGGTGAGCAGCGAGAGCCCGACCGCGTCGTAGTGCTCGGCGATGACCTCGAATCGCCGGTGATCGCGGCCGAGCTGCTGGATGAACGCGGTCACCTCATCGAGCTGGTCGACGTTGGACACGATGCGTCCGAGCGCGCCGACGAGCCGGTCGCGCTGGGTGGCCATCGCGACCGGGAACATCGCCCGCAGCTCGGGGTGCGTGTAGAAGAGGTGCGAGTAGAAGAAGAGCGGCACCTCGTCGCCGAGCGTCTCGGCCAGCGACCAGGTGTGCTTCAGCGCGGCGGTGTCCACGCCGTCAGGCTTGCGTCGAAGCGACCTCGACGATGTCGGGCTGGGTCGCCGCGACCGCACCCACGGTGCGGTCGATGATCTCGGACGGAACGCCGGCCTCGGTCAGTGCGGTGATCAGGTGGCCGGCGACGGCGCCGAACTCCTCGGCCGTGATGCCCATTCCGGAGTGCGCCGCGCGCAGCTCGCGCCCCTCGTAGGCGACCGGGCCGCCCATGACCTGCGACACGAGCGCGACCTGGTGCCGCTTCAGGCGCGCCATCTCGGTGCCCTCGAAGTGCTTGGCCAGCAGGTCGTCGCCGAGCACGAGCTCGTAGAACCGGTTGACGACGGCGGTGACCGCCGGTGCGCCGCCCACGGCCGCATAGTCGCTCTGGGCAGGTTCGGTCTGAAGATCGAGGGAAGTCATGTCGGGTGTCCATTCAAGTAGGGGGGTTTCGGGACTCCCCTTTCCTAGCAGAAGGGAATCGATCAGACCAATGCTTTTCCAGGATGTCGCCACGGGCAGCGGGCCTTCGCGCGGTCGCGGTCGCGACTAGGCTGGCCGGATGGAACCCGGCATTGTCTTCGCCCTCGCGTGGGCGGTGCTCGCGCTCGTCGGGGGTGTCCTGCTCGTCGTGCGACGCCGCTGGCTCGCCGACACCATCACCGCGGAGCGCCAGTCGACCGTGGCGCGAGCCGGGGCCCGCGGTCCGAGCCCGAGGGTCTTCCTGATCGTCGGGCTCGTCTTCGCCGCGATGGGCCTGTTCATCATCGTCTGGTGGGCGTCCGCCGCCCTCTGACCCGGCCGAGTCCTGAGATCGAGCCCCGAGATCGAGCCCCGAGGAGGCAGTCGATGGTGGAGTTCCGAGCGGTGGTCGAGCCGCAGCAGAAGATGCACGGGCTCGAGGTGCCGGAGGCCGCGGTCGAGGCGTTGGCCGGCGGCAGGCGCCCGCGCGTGACCGTCACCGTCAACGGGCACTCGTGGGAGACGCGCGTCGCGATCATGCTCGGACGCAACCTCATCGGGCTGAGCAACGCCAACCGGGAGGCCGGTCGGCTCGTCGTCGGCGAAGAGGTCGACGTTCGCCTCGACCTCGCTGCCGAGCCGACCGAGGTCGAGGTTCCCGATGATGTCGGCGCGGCGCTCGACGCCGAACCCGGCGTGCGGGAGCGGTTCGACGCCCGCACCGTGAGCCAGCGCCGCCAGTCCGTCCGGGTCATCGACCAGGCGAAGACCGAGGCCACGCGCGAGCGACGCATCGCGAAGCTGGTCGAGGAGCTCGGGGGCGGGCTCGACGGCGCGCCGGAGCTCGCCGCGGAGTAGTCGCGGGCGGCTGCCGCGACATCCGCTCGCCTGCTCGATGCGGAGCCGAGCCGACTCAGTCGGCCGGATCGAAGCGCACCAGCAGTTGGCGGCTCACGAGGCCGACCGTGCCGGCCAGGGCGCGCGCCGAGGACTCGGGCACGAACGGCAGGTCTCGCACGGCCCAGAGCGTGAGCGTGGTCGCCCATGCCGCGTCGCGGGCCTTCTCCATCGAGAAGTTCGTGACGAGGTCGGCCAGCGGTGAGAGCGGTGCTCCCGCGCGCACGACCTCCTGCTCGAGGAACCCCTGCCGGATCGGGCGCACGAGTTCGGCGAGCACGCCGTTGATGCGGTCGAAGTCGGCGTGCACGGTGCCGCGGTTCGGGTCGAGGCCGCGCCGTTCGCAGGTGTCGACGACGGCCAGCGCCAGGTCGTGGTTGATGTGCGCATTCATGCCGGCGAGGGCGTACTGCAGCGGGAAGAGGCGCGCGGCGCGGCGATCGATCAACGGATCCCACGCCTTCGGCACGGGCCTGCCCGCGGCGATCGCCCGCGGCACGGCGAGGAAGTAACCCGCGAAGACCACGTCGAGCTCCTCGATGAACGGCGGATCGTCGAACCGGCCCTCCGCGACGCGCTGCCCGACGAGGGCCGTGACCTTGCGGTACATGTCGACGAAGACCGCGAGGCCATCCGAGGCGCGCAGCGGCCGCCGCACGCGGTCGAGGTCGGCGACGACCCGGCCGATCGGGGACGCCGGATCAGGTTGAGGCTTGCTCATGTCCGCATCCTATGGGCGAGCGGGAGGAGCGCACAGGGTGCTGGCCCTGACCTCTGCGGTCGGCCGTTCAGCGACAGCCGTCGGCCGTCCGCCGGTCGGTTACGCTCGGGTTCGAGACGGGACGAGACGAGACGCGGAAGGACGGGGCGGACATGCAGGCATCCGGCATCGAGCGCTCGTCCGGCGAGCCGCAGGGCCCCGCCTCCGCACGTGCGGCCGGTGTCCGCGACGTCGCCGCGCTCGCCGGAGTGTCGCGCCAGACCGTCTCGCGCGTGCTGAACGAGCATCCGCAGATCAAGGAGTCGACCAGGCGTCGGGTCATGGACGCGATCGCCGAGTTGCAGTACACCCCGAACTTCGCCGCCCGGGCGCTCGGCACCAGGCGGTCGCGCACGATCGGCGTGCTCGCGTCGGACTCGCGCCACTACGGTCCGTCGACGAGCATCGCCGCGCTCGAGGCCGCCGCGCGCGCGGCCGGGCACTGGGTGAGCACGGCCTACGTCGACTCGGCAGACCTCGGGTCGGTCTCGGCCGGCATCGCGCACCTGCGAGGGCAGGCCGTCGACGGCATCGTCGTGGTCGCGCCGCACGTGCGCGTGCTCGAGGCGCTCGACGAGCTGCGTGTGGACGTGCCGGTCGTGACGCTGCTCGCGGGTGGGCGGGGCGTCAGGGGCGACGGCGGCGACCGCAGCCCCGCGGTCGACCAGGTCGAGGGTGCCCGCATCGCGACGCGTCACCTCGTCGAGCTCGGGCACACGCGCATCGCGCACCTCGCAGGCCCGTCCGACTGGCTGGAGTCGAGCTCGCGCGAACGGGGATTCGAGCTGGAGCTCGCCGCGCACGGCCTCGAGCCGGCCGCGATCGTGCGCGGCGACTGGTCGGCCCGATCGGGCCACGACGCCGGCGAGGCGCTGCTCGGGGATTCGGCTGCCGAACCGCCGACGGCCGTCTTCGCCGCGAACGACCAGATGGCGCTCGGCCTCATGCGGTACGTGCGCGAGCACGGCGGCGACGTGCCCGGCTCGCTGAGCCTCGTGGGCTTCGACGACATCCCCGATGCCGAGTACTTCTGGCCGCCGCTCACGACCGTGCGGCAGGACTTCGACGAACTCGCCCGCCGCGCGGTCGCGGCGCTCGTCGAACGACCCGAACGGCCGGATGGGGCGGATGCCGCGGCGGACCGTCCGATGCTCGTGCCCGAGCTGATCGTGCGCGAGTCGGCCGCGCGCCGCTGAGCAGCGGCGGTCAGAGCCGCTCGAACACCGCGGTCATGCGCTTCGCGACGAGCTCGGCATCGACGTCGCGGTCGATCGTGAGCCGCACGAGGTACCCCTGCACCGAGGTCAGCAGGGCGTCGGCGATCGCCTCGGCGGCCGCCTCGGGCCGGGCCCTCGTGCGCTCGTCGCGTGCGGGGTCGCCGCACCACGGGAGCAGTGCTTCGCGCACATGGGAGCGCAGTTCGACGAGACTGCGAGAGGCGATCTCCTCGAGCTCGGGGTCGCGCGGCACGTCGGCCCAGATCTGCAGCAACGACTGCGCCCGGTCGGAGCGGTGGCTGGCCTCGAGCAGGTGCGCGAGCACGACCGCGGGCGTGCGCTCGGCGGGCAGCCCCTCGCTCACGGCCGCCAGCAGTTCGCGCATCGCGCTCGAGGCGGTGTAGCGCACGAGCTCGGCCTTGCCCGCGAAGTGGGAGTAGACCGAGCCGGCCGAAGACCCGGCCTCGGCGATGATGTCGGCCATCGAGGTGCCGGCGAAGCCGTTGCGGGCGAAGCAGCGCATCGCCGCAGCGGCGATGGCCTCGCGCCGCTGCAGCTTCGTGGACTCGTTCAGTCTCGGCATGCTCGGCGACCCGTCACGCTCGGCCTCCTCGGTGGTGCGGCGCGGTTCGCCGACTCGCGTCCATCGTGTCACGGGCCGTCGGCGTCGAGGTCGAGGTGCCCGACGACCCGCAGCGAACTCCCAGTCAAACAGAATGAATGTTCCGTATGATGATCTCGACCGGGCGGCACGACCATCCGGCCCCCGATAGAACGGACCGAATCGCAGCCCGCCATCGGATGAACCGAGAAGAGGAGCTCACCCTCATGAGCGAAGTCCAGAAGATCACCATCCCGTCGAGCCCGCTGCCCCCCGCGCGCACCGGGGTGCTCACCCCGTTCGAGCCCGGCACCCGCACGCTCGAGGCCGGCTTCCAGATCGCCCCGCAGTTCAAGCCGCTGCCCGTCGACGTCATCTTCGAGAAGGACGTCGCGATCACCCTCCGCGACGGCGTCACGATCTACACCGACGTGTTCCGGCCCGTCACCGACGAGCCCGTGCCGGTCATCGTGGCGTGGAGCCCCTACGGCAAGGCGCAGGGCACCTCGCTCAGCGTCATGGGCGTGTTCGGCCTGGTCGGCATCCCGAACTCGGTCGTCTCGGGCCTCGAGAAGTTCGAGGGCGCCGACCCGGCCTACTGGGTCGAGCAGGGCTACGCGCTCTGCCATCCCGACATCCGCGGCGTCGTCGACTCCGAGGGCGACAGCGTGCTCTGGGACCGTCAGGACGGCCGCGACGCGTACGACGTGATCGAGTGGCTCGCCGAGCAGGACTGGTGCAGCGGCAAGGTCGGCATGAGCGGCACCTCCTACCTCGCCGTGTCGCAGTGGTTCGCGGCCGCCGAGCAGCCGTCGCACCTCGCGGCCATCAACCCGTGGGAGGGCGTGAGCGACGTCTACCGCGACCTCGTGAAGCGCGGCGGCATGCCCGACACCGGGTTCGCGCGCCAGCTGCAGACGGGCAGCTTCTTCGGCAAGGCCGGCAAGGAGGACATCCTCGCCGAGGTCGAGGCGTACCCGCTCGTGAACGAGCTCTGGGAGCACAAGATCCCCGAGTTCGACCGCATCACGGTGCCCGCCTACGTCGTGGCCAGCTATTCGAACACCCTGCACACGGCCGGCACCTTCCGCGCCTGGCGCCGCATGGCCTCCGAAGAGAAGTGGCTGCGCATCCACAACACCCAGGAGTGGCCCGACTACTACGACGAGGGCAACGTCGACGACCTGCGCCGCTTCTTCGACCGCTACCTCAAGGGCGTCGACAACGGGTGGGAGCAGACCGCCCGAGTGCGCTACTCGGTGCTCGACCTGCAGGGCGGCGACCAGGTGAACCTCGAGGCCGAGAGCTTTCCCCCGGCGGATGTCGCGTCGACCCGGTTCTACCTCGACGGGCGTTCGCGCACGCTGACCACGACGGTGCCGACGGATGCCGCGACCGCGTCGTACGTCGTCGGCTCGAACCCCGAGGCGGTGTCGTTCCTCGCCCGCTTCGACGAGGAGACCACGCTCGTCGGCTATCCGAAGGCCCACCTCTTCGTCGAGGCGCGCGACGCTGACGACCTGGACCTCTTCGTGCTCGTGCAGAAGCTCGACGCGCACGGCACGCCGCTCGAGGCGTTCACGGTGCCGAACCAGGGCGCGATGGCGCACGACCTCACCGACCACGGTGCCACGATCCTGAAGTACAAGGGCTCCGACGGCCGCCTGCGCGTCTCGGCGCGGCACCTCGACGAGACGCTGTCGACCGACGACGTGCCGGCGCACGCCTTCGACCGGGTCGAGAAGCTCTCGCCCGGCGAGGTCGTCGAGATCGAGATCGACCTGCTGCCGGTCGGCCTCGCGTTCCACGCCGGCCAGCAGCTGCGGTTCGTCGTCAGCTCGGCGAACCTGCTCGGCACGATGATGCCCGGCATCCGCGAGTACGTCGGCGAGAACCGCGGCGAGCACGTGATCCACACGGGCGGCGAGCGCGCCTCGTACCTGCAGCTGCCCGTGCAGGCGCGCTAGGGCCGCGCGAACTCCCGGGCGAGGCAGCGGCCGCCTGCCCCGCCTCGCCCGGGCTTCACGGGCCGACGTGCCCGGAACGACGACAGGCGTAGTCTGGCGAGCATCGCCGGGGAGGGGTGCCGCATGGTCCAGGAACGCGGTGAGGCGGCGCCGGTGCGTCGCATGGAACTCCGGCGGCGGCGAGCGGGGCTCGCGGACCCCCTGCCTCCCGCGGAGATGCCGCACCTCACCCGGTACGTCACCGACGGCCGCCCGGAAGCCGCACCCGACGGGTCGAGCGTGGCCGACGGACTCCGGTTCGCCGAAGCGGCATCCGACCGCATGGCGATGTTCTTCTACCCGGCGCCGACCCCGGGCGCCGTGGCCGAGCTGGCCGACGCCTGGCACCTGCATCCGCTGCTCGTCGAAGACCTGCTGCACGCGCACCAGCGACCCAAGCTCGACCGCTACGGCGACGTGCTCTTCCTCGTCGTGCGGTCGGCGCGGTACCTCGACGAGTCCGAGGAGGTCGACTTCGCGGAGTTCCACATGCTGGTGCGCCCCGGCGCGGTCGCGGTGCTCTGCCAGGACAAGCGGTGGATCGATGGTACCGACGGCACCGACTTCGACGAGAGCGAGGTGATGAGCTCCGATCGCCGGGAGCGCACCCTCCTCGCCGATGCGCCGCTGCTGCGACTCGGACCCGAGGCCGTCGTCTACCGACTGCTCGACGCGATCGTCGACGGCTACGCGCCGGTGCTCCAAGGGCTCGCGGTCGACAAGGAGCAGATCGAGCGGCAGGTCTTCAGCGGCGACGCCGCCGTCGCCGAGCGCATCTACCGGCTGAGCCAGGAGGTGATCGACATGCAGCACGTCACCGCCTCGATGACGGAGGTGCTCGATGCGCTGCGCAAGGGCTTCGGCAAGTACGACATCCCCGACGAGCTGCAGGCCTACCTCGAATTCTTCGAGAGCCCGGCGGTGCGCTGCATCAACTTCACCGGGTCGGACCGCACGGCCCGCATCCTCGGCGAGCGGGCCGGGCGTTCGCTCAAGCGCATGGTGCTCGAGCTCGGCGGCTTCAACCCGGTCATCGTCCTCGACGACGCCGATATCGACGAGTCGATCAAGGCGGTGACGTTCGGGGCGTTCCTGCACCAGGGTCAGGTCTGCATGAACTCCCGCAAGGTGTACGTCGCCCGGTCGCTCCACGACGAGTTCGTCGCGGGGCTCGTCGATCGGGTGCGGTCGCTGAAGACCGGCGATCCGACGGATCCTGCGGTCGTCATCGGCCCGCTGATCGACGACCGCGCGGTCGAGCAGACGGAGGCCAGGGTGCGCGATGCGCTCGATCGCGGAGCGACCCTCGTCACCGGCGGGCGCGCCGAGGGGCGCGTGTACGAGCCCACCATCCTCACGCACGTGCCGTCGGACGCGATCTGCACGACGGGCGCCGACGAGACGTTCGGCCCGTTGCTCGTGGTCGAGGCCTTCGACGACCCCGAGGCGGCCTTCCGCGATGCGCAGGCCACGCGCTACGGTCTCAGCGCGTCGATCATGACGCGGGATCGGGCGCGGGGCCTGGATCTGGCGCAGCGCTTCGACACCGGGATCGTGCACGTGAACGCGCCGACCATGGCGAGCGAGGCCGCCCTTCCGGTCGGCGGGGTCAAGGACAGCGGATGGGGCAGGTCGGGTCACTACTCGATCGAGGACTTCACCGAGATCCGTCTGACGACGACGAGCAGCGGACCGGGCGTGTATCCCTTCTGACCCGGTTCGGCCCGGGGCTCGCGGATTGACTCCGAGCCTCGGCCGAGGCAGAATGTGACCGGTCACAGTGGCGGATGCCGCGACCGGTCGCAATGGAGGACGAACGCCGTGAGTGCAGCACCCCGGGCATCGATGCCCGACCGAACCGCAGAGCCCGCCCGGTGTCGGACCGCATCGGATCGCAGTACCGTTTCAGGCGTGGTGACGGCATGAGCGACACGACCCCGGCCTTCGATCCCGAGACCGAACTCGCCATCGCCCGCGTCCGCGCAGACGTCGCGAAGTTGCATGCGGAGTTGACGCGGTACGGCTTGGTGGTGTGGACGGGTGGCAACGTGTCGGGTCGGGTGCCGGGTGCGGAGTTGTTCGTGATCAAGCCGTCGGGGGTGTCGTATGACGATCTGGCTCCGGAGAACATGATCCTGTGCGATCTGGACGGCAACGTGATCGAGGGAACTCCGGGTGCTGAGCGGGCTCCGTCGTCGGATACGGCGGCGCATGCGTACGTGTATCGGAACATGCCCGAGGTCGGGGGTGTGGTGCACACGCATTCGACCTATGCGGTGGCGTGGGCGGCGAGGCATGAGCCGATCCCGTGCGTGATCACGGCGATGGCCGATGAGTTCGGTGGTCCGATCCCGGTGGGTCCGTTCGCGATCATCGGTGACGACTCGATCGGTCGGGGCATCGTGGAGACCCTGACTGGTCACCGCAGCCGGGCGGTGTTGATGGCCAATCATGGGCCGTTCACGATCGGTGCGTCGGCGAAGGACGCGGTCAAGGCTGCGGTCATGGTCGAGGATGTCGCCCGCACGGTGCACCTGGCACGTGAGGCGGGCCCGTTGGTCCCGATCCCGCAGGAAGCGATCGACCGGTTGTACGACCGGTACCAGAACGTCTACGGACAGAGCGGAGATGCCCGACGATGAGCACCGAACCCCAGGGCCCCGAAGCGGATGCCGCGCGCGCGGCCATCCTCGAGGGCCGCACGTCGCTCGGCATCGAGCTCGGCTCGACCCGCATCAAGGCCTGCCTCGTCGACGCCGACGACCCGACGCACGTGCTCGCGGTCGGCAGCCACGAGTGGGAGAACGAGTTCACCGCAGATCGCCGGTGGAGCTACTCGCTCGACGCCGTCTGGTCGGGCCTGCAGGCCTCGTACGCCGATCTCGTCGCCGACGTGCGCCGCCGCTACGACGCGACGCCCGAGACCTTCGGCGCCATCGGCGTCTCGGCGATGATGCACGGCTACCTGGCGTTCGACGCGCAGGGCGAGCTGCTGGTGCCGTTCCGCACGTGGCGCAACACGTCGACCGGGGCGGCGTCCGCCGAGCTCAGCGAGCGCTTCGGCGTCAACATCCCGCTGCGCTGGTCGATCGCCCACCTGCATCAGGCGGTGCTCGACGCCGAAACGCACGTGCCCGACATCCGCTTCGTGACGACCCTGGCCGGGTACGTGCACTGGAAGCTCACCGACCGCAAGGTACTGGGCGTCGGCGATGCCTCCGGCATGTTCCCGATCGACGCGGCGACGCACGACTACGACGCCGCGCTCGTCGCCGCGTACGACGCGCTGGTGGGCGATCGGCTGCCGAAGCCGCTCGTCGAGCTGCTGCCCCAGTCGCTCGAGGCGGGCGTTCCGGCGGGCGTGCTCACCGCAGGCGGCGCGGCCCTGCTCGACCCGACCGGCCGGCTCAAGCCCGGCGCGCTGCTCTGCCCGCCCGAGGGCGACGCCGGCACGGGCATGGTCGCGACCAACTCGGTCGCTCCGCGCACCGGCAACGTCAGCGCGGGCACGAGCATCTTCGCGATGGTCGTGCTCGAGCGCCCGCTCGAACACGCGCACCACGAGCTCGACCTCGTGACCACGCCCGCGGGCGACCCGGTCGCGATGGTGCACTGCAACAACGGTGCGAGCGAGCTGGCGGCCTGGGCCGGCGTGTTCGGGCAGTTCGCCGCGGCATCCGGAACCCCGATCGACTCCGACGCCGTGTTCGAGGCGCTGTTCGCCGCCGCCCTCGAGGGCGAGGCCGACGCGGGCGGACTGCTCGCCTACAACCACCTCGCGGGCGAGCCCATCGCCGGACTCGACGAGGGGCGTCCGCTCGTCGTGCGCACGCCCGACAGCCGGCTCACCCTGCCGAACTTCATGCGTGCGCAGCTGTACGGCGTGTTCGGCACGCTCGCGCTCGGCATGCGCGTGCTCGACGGCGAGGGCGTCGAGCTCGACCGCATGTTCGCGCACGGCGGCATGTTCCGCACGGCGGGCGTCGCGCAGCGGTTCCTCGCCGGAGCGCTCGACGCGCCGGTCGCCGTCGGCGAGACCGCCTCGGAGGGCGGTGCGTGGGGCATTGCGGTGCTCGCGTCGTACCTCTCGGCCGCGAGCGCGCACGACGGGCACGCGATCGACCTCGGCACCTACCTGAACGACCGCGTCTTCGCCGACGCGGGCGTCACGACCGCCGATCCCGAGCCGACGGATGTCGCCGGCTTCGCCGCCTACCTCGATCGCTACCGGGCCGGCCTCGCCGCCGAGGCCGCGGCCGTCGAAGCGCTCTGACCTCCAGCTCCCACCAGAAGGAAACGAACATGACCCGCACGCCCCTGAACACCTCGCTCGACCAGTACGAGGTCTGGTTCCTCACCGGCAGCCAGCACCTCTACGGCCCCGAGACCCTCGCACAGGTCGCCGAGCAGTCGGAGGCCATCGCCGCGACGCTCGATGCGGCATCCGACGTGCCCGTGAAGATCGTCTGGCTGCCCGTGCTGACCGACTCGGCCGCGATCAAGCAGGTCGCCCTCGAGGCGAACGCCGCCCCGAACGTGATCGGCCTCGTCGCCTGGATGCACACGTTCAGCCCGGCCAAGATGTGGATCGCCGGTCTCGACGCGCTGCAGAAGCCGCTCGCGCACCTGCACACGCAGGCGAACGTCGAGCTGCCATGGGCCGACATCGACTTCGACTTCATGAACCTGAACCAGGCCGCGCACGGCGACCGGGAGTTCGGCTACATCCAGACCCGGCTCGGCGTGCCCCGCAAGACGATCGTCGGCCACGCGAGCGACCCGGTCGTGCAGCAGCAGCTCGGCACCTGGCAGCGTGCTGCGGCCGGCCTCGCTGCGAGCCGCGACCTGAAGCTCGCGCGCTTCGGCGACAACATGCGCTACGTCGCCGTCACCGAGGGCGACAAGACCGAGGCCGAGCTGCGGTTCGGCGTGCAGGTCAACACCTGGGGCGTCAACGAGCTCGCCGAGGCGGTCGCCGCGGCATCCGAGGCCGAGATCGACGAGCTCGTCGCGGTCTACGAGACCGAGTACGACGTCGTGCCCGAGCTGCGTAAGGGCGGCGAGCGCCACCAGTCGCTGCGCGACGGCGCCGCGATCGAGATCGGCCTGCGCTCGTTCCTCGAGGAGGGCGGCTTCGGCGCGTTCACCACGTCGTTCGAGGACCTGGGCGAGCTCAAGCAGCTGCCGGGCCTCGCGGTGCAGCGCCTCATGGCCGAGGGCTACGGCTTCGGCGCCGAGGGCGACTGGAAGACCGCGATCCTCGTGCGCATCGCGAACGTCATGGGCGCGGGCCTGCCCGGCGGCGCGAGCCTCATGGAGGACTACACCTACGACATGACCCCCGGCGACGAGCTCATCCTCGGCGCGCACATGCTCGAGGTCTCGCCCTCGCTCACCTCCGCCAAGCCCACGCTCGAGGTGCACCCGCTCGGCATCGGCGGCAAGGACGACCCCGTGCGCCTCGTCTTCACGGCCGACCCCGGCCCCGCCGTCGTCGTCGCGATGAGCGACATGCGCGACCGGTTCCGCCTCACGGCCAACGTCGTCGAGAACGTGCCGCCGCGCGAGTCGCTGCCGAACCTGCCCGTCGGCCGTGCCGTCTGGAAGCCGGCCCCCGACTTCCGCACGAGCGCCGCCGCGTGGCTCACCGCCGGCGCCGCGCACCACACGGTCATGTCGACCGCGGTCGGCATCGAGGTGTTCCGCGACTTCGCCGAGATGGCCGAGGTCGAGCTGCTCGTGATCGACGAGGAGACCACGCTGCCCGGCTTCAAGCACGAGGTGCGCTGGAACCAGGCGTACTACCGTCTCGCGCAGGGCCTGTAAGTGGGAGCCGAACTCGCGCTCTCGGGGCACCAGCACACCATCGCCGCGCACGGATACGAGGCGACCATCGCCAGCATCGGAGCCTCGCTGCGTTCGCTCACCTTCGAGGGCCGCGACCTCGTCGTGCCGTTCGAGGCCGACGAGGTGCGCCCGGCGTACCGCGGCGTGACCCTCGTGCCGTGGCCGAACCGCGTCACCGACGGGCGCTACCGCTTCGGCGGCGTCGACGAGCAGCTGCCGCTCACCGAGCCCGACCGCGGCCACGCGCTGCACGGGCTCGCGGCGTGGCTCGACTTCACGCCCGTGCTCCGCGAGAGCGCGCGCGTCGTGCTGACGGCCACGATCGAGGCGCAGGCGGGCTACCCGCACCGCGTCGAGATCTCGGTCGACTTCCGCGTGGACGCCGGCGGCCTGCACACCACGGTCACCGCCACGAACGTGGGGCCGGATGCCGCGCCCTACGGCACGGGCCCGCACCCGTACCTCGTGGCGGGCGACGGCCTCGTCGACGACTGGACGCTGACGCTGCCTGCGGCCGAGGTGCTCGAGGTCACGCCCGACCGGCTCATCCCGACGGGACTGGCCGCGGTCGACGCGCCCCGCGACGGCGGATCGTTCGACTTCAGGATGCCGCGGCGCATCGGCTCGACCGAGATCGACCACGCGTTCACGGGCCTCGCCTACGACACGGCCGGTGCCCACGGCGCCGTCCAGGTCACGGTCACCGCCGACGACGGCCGCGGCGTCGGCATGGCCTGGGGGCGCGAGTGCCCGTGGGTGCAGGTGCACACGGCCGACGGCAGCGGGCGCACCGGCCTCGCGGTCGAGCCGATGACCTGCCCGCCCGACGCGTTCAATTCCGGCACCGACCTGATCGTGCTCGAACCGGGTGCTTCGAGCTCGGCGCACTGGACGATCTTCGGCATCTGACGCGAATCGGCCCGGCTGGGGCTCGGCCGGTCACCGCCCTTCGACGAGGGTGGTGGTCGACCCGGCTCCAGCCGGGCCGTTCGCGTGTCAGCGGTGCTGCGGCGCTAGCCGGCAGTGGGGCAGTGCACCTGCGTGCGCTCGCCCGAGCGGTCGATGCGGTGGTCGGCCATGAGTCCGCCGCAGAGCGGGCACCGCGGGTCGGCGGGCGGCACGTAGGGCGCCTCGGGTCGGCCGATGCCGACCTGGGCGGGGCCGGTGAACCGGAAGATCATGCGATTGAAGGCGTTGTAGAAGCCTCGCTTGCCGAGGAACGGGTTCAGCGGGTTGAGCCCGCGTTCGGGCGTCCATTCCGCCGCGTCCTCATTCTTTCGTGCCATAACAATTAGTATACTAACGAATATGGATGCCGCCGCCACCGAAGCCAGAACCGAACCAGACGGCCCGGCGCGCCCGGCCGACGCGGCCGAGGTCGTCGACCCGCTCGCGCTCGACCGCCAGCTCTGCTTCGCGCTCGCCGTCGCCTCGCGCCTCGTGATCGGCACGTACAAGCCGATCCTCGAGCCCATGGGGCTGACGCATCCGCAGTACCTCGTGATGCTCGCGCTGTGGGAGCACGAGCCGCTCGCCCTCGCCGACATCGCCGGCCTCGTGCGCCTCGAGCCTGCGACCCTGTCGCCCCTCGTGAAGCGCCTCGAGGCGGCGGGCCTCGTCACGCGCGAGCGGTCGCCGCACGACGAGCGCCAGCTCGCGCTCCGCCTCACCGACGACGGCCGCCGCCTGCGCGAGCAGGCCGAACGCGTGCCCGAGCAGGTCGTCGCGGCGCTCGGCGTCGAGGTCGACGAGCTCGTGCACCTGCACGCCGAGCTCTCGGGCCTGATCCAGCGCATCAGCCCCGACGACGCGCGGATGCGCGTGGCGACCCGCTCGTAGCGGGTCCCGGCCGAAGCGGGGCGCGTCACCACCCGCCGCGGGTCGGCGTGTGCCCGTCGCGGGCGTCGTCGGGCATGGGCATCTCCGCCCGGAGCCCGAGCAGTCGGATCGGCCTTCCCTGCTCGATCCGGTCGGCCGCGAACCGCTGCACGCGCGCCAGCACCTCGCCGCGATCGGAGGTCTCGGGCACCTTGCGGCTGAACGTCTTCGTCAGGAAGGGCGCGTACCGCACCTTCAGCGTGAGCCGCATCACCGGGCGTTCCCTCGGCGGCGACGTCGTCGAGCACCGCTTCGGCCAGCACCCGCAGCGCCGCCTCCACCTCGACGGGCTCGACGAGGTCCTGCTGGTAGGTCGTCTCACGGCTGTGGCCGCGGGCGACCCATTCGGTGTCGTCGACCACCCGAGAGCCCTCACCCTGGCCGAGTTCGCGATACCAGGGCCCCATGCGCGGCCCGAACTCGGCGACGAGCGGGTCGAGCTCGGCCGCGGCGAGTTCGGCGACCGTCGAGATGCCGAGCGCCGTGAGGCGCTTCGAGATCTTCGAGCCGACGCCCCACAGCTCGATCGTCGGCCGATGGCCCATGACCTCGAGCCAGTTCTCGGCCGTCAGTCGGAACACGCCCTGCGGCTTGCCGAACCCGGTGGCCACCTTTGCGCGAACGAGCGTGTCGCCGATGCCCACGCTGCAGTGCAGTCGCGTGCGCTCCAGCACCGCCCGCCGCACCGCGTCGGCGTACGCCTCGGGGTCGTCGGTGTCGACGCCGAGGAATGCCTCGTCCCAGCCGAGCACCTGCACGGTCGCCCCCGGCTGGTCGCGCAGCGTGGCCATGACCGCGGCGGATGCCGCGGTGTACGCGTCGTGGTCGACCGGGAGGATCACCGCGTCGGGCGCCTTTCGCGCCGCGATGCGCAGCGGCATGCCCGAGCCGACGCCGAAGGCGCGTGCCTCGTACGATGCCGTCGAGACGACGGCTCGCTCGGTCGGGTCTCCGCGGCCGCCGACGATCACCGGGAGTCCGGCCAGTTCGGGGCGCCGCAGCACCTCGACCGCAGCGATGAACTGGTCGAGGTCGACGTGCAGCACCCAGGCGGCCACGCACCCAGTCTGCCGTGCCGCCCGGCGATGGCGCGAGGCGGGGCGCCGACCGGATCGGTCGACGCCCCGCGACATCCGCAGCCCCGAGCGGGCTACGGTGTGATGATGTTGAACGTCGTGTCGCCGGGGTCGAGCACGCCGAGCAGGGCCTGGAGCGTGCCGGGGTCGCCCGTGATCTCCACCCCGGGACTGGTCGTGTCGCCGCCTGCCGCGAGTTGGATGAGCCGCGCCTTGGTGAGCGTGAGCGTCGTGTCGGCGTCGTCGGCCGCGGCCCGCTGCTCGTGGATCAGCACGCCGTTGTGGAGCGAGAGGCGGTAGTTCGCGTCGAGGTCGGTGACGGTGACATCGATCGCGAGGGTGAGATCCCAGGCCTTGGGGCCGTCGATCGAGAGCGCCAGGGAGTCGAACAGCTGCTGGGGCGAGAGCTGCGCGAGCACTGCCGGAGCGGACGTCACGGTCGGGGTGCCGAAGTTGCCCTCGCGCAGCTCGGTCGCGCCCGACAGGAAGAAGTCGCGCCAGGTGCCGTTCTCGCTGCCGTAGGCCAGCTGCTCGAGCGTGTCGGCCTGGAGGTCGCGCGCACCGGCGTGGCCGTCGTCGGTGAAGATCGCGTAGTCGAGCAGCGTCGCGGCCCAGCGGAAGTCGCCCTCGTCGAACGCGGCCTTCGCGAGCTCGACCACGCGGTCGAGGCCGCCCATGGCCTCGACGTGCCGCTTCGCGCCCTCGGACGGGGTGTGCTGCCAGAGCCGAGCGGGGTTGCCGTCGAACCAGCCCATGTAGCGCTGGTAGATCGCCTTGACGTTGTGGCTGATCGAGCCGTAGTAGCCGTGGGTGTTCCACGAGTTCTCGAGGGCCGGGGGCAGCTCGATCATCTCGGCGATCTCGGCGCCCGTGTAGCCCTTGTTGAGCAGGCGCAGCGTCTGGTCGTGCAGGTAGGCGTAGAGATCGCGCTGCGTCGAGAGGAACTCGACGATCTCCTCGGACCCCCAGGTGGGCCAGTGGTGCGAGGTGAATGCGACGTCGCTGCGGTCGCCGAAGTCGGCGATGGCCTCGGTGAGGTACTGGCTCCAGACGTGCGGGTCTCGCACGAGCGCACCGCGGAGGGTGAGCAGGTTGTGCAGCGTGTGGGTCGCGTTCTCGGCCATGCAGAGGGCGCGGTACTTCGGGAAGTAGAAGTGCATCTCGGCGGGCGCCTCGGTGCCCGGCGCCATCTGGAACTCGATCTCGATGCCGTCGATGACGTGGGTCTCGCCGGTGGTGGTGATGTCGAGGTTCGGCACGACGATGCCGACCTCGCCCGTCGAGGTCGTCTGGCCGAGACCGGCGCCGACCTGCCCCTGCGGTCCGCGCTCGAGCGCCGCTCCGTACATGTAGGCCGCTCGGCGGGCCATGGCCACGCCCGCGTAGACGTTCTCCTCGACCGCGTGCTCGAGGAAGCCCTCAGGCGCGATGACGGTGACCTTGCCCGATGCCGCGTCTTCGGTGGATGCGACGGCGAAGACGCCCCCGAAGTGGTCGACGTGACTGTGCGTGAAGATCACCGCGACGACGGGGCGCTCGCCGCGGTGCTCCTGGTAGAGCGCGTAGGCCGCTGCGGCCGTCTCGGTCGAGATGAGCGGATCGATGACGATGACGCCGTTGTCGCTCTCGACGAAGGTGATGTTCGAGAGGTCGAAGCCGCGCACCTGGTAGATGCCCTCGACGACCTCGAAGAGGCCGTGCTTGGCGACGAGCGTCGACTGCCGCCAGAGGCTCGGGTTCACCGAGGTGGGGGCATCGCCTTCGAGGAACGCGTACGTGTCGGCGTTCCAGACGACGGACCCGTCGGCGGCCGTGATGACGCCCGGGTCGATCGTGCCGAGGAACCCGCGGTCCGCGTTCTCGAAGTCGGCGGTGTCATCGAACGGAAGGCTCTCGAGCAGCGCGCGATGCGCCTGCTCGATGGCCGGGGTGACGGGCTTGTGCTGCATGGCGACGAGTGCTCCTTCTCATGAAGACGACGTGCGTTCGTCTTCACTCTGGCAGTCGGCGTCGCCCGAGCCAATGGCAAGGTGCTGTGAGTCGTCGCGCCCGGACGTCGGCGCCCGCGTCAGCGCGCTCGTCAGCCCAGCACGGCGTCGACGAGCTGTTCGGCCGCGCCGGGCTCGGCCGGTTCGTCGGCCAGGGCGAGGAGCACGATCGCGCCGACGAGGGCCCGGCCGAAGGGCTGCGTCGGCCGCGTCGGCGAGAACTGCCCGGCCCCGACCGCGGACTCGAGTCGCGCGTTCAGCAGGTGGTTGATGCCGAGCGCCTCGCCGAGGCGATCGCCGATGCTCGGCTGGTCGATGGCCGCCGCGACGAGCGATCGCACGAGGGAGGATCCGCCGCTCTCGAGGAAGTGCAGGATGCCGCCCACCCAGACCGTGAGATCCGCGCGGAGGTCGCCGGTGTCGGGCGGCGACATGTACTCGCGGAGCAGCAGGCCCTCGACCATGCAGTCGGCGACGACCGCGCTCTTCGAAGGCCACCAGCGGTAGATGGTCTGCTTGCCGACGTGGGCCTCGGCGGCGATGCCCTCCATGGTGAGCTGGTCGTAGCCGCGGGTCTCGAACAGGCGTGCGGTGGCCTCGAGAATGGCGACCCGCGCGGCTTCGCTGCGGACCGGACCACGTCGATGCTCGGACACCTGCACATGCTACTCACAGAAAGACGAGACGGTCCGTCTCGTATGATGTCACGGTCGATCGTGCCGGCGATCGCGATGAGAGGACACGACGTGGCAGAGCTGTTGTACCGACTGGGCAAGTTCTCGGCGAGACGGGCCTGGGTCGTCATCGGCGCCTGGCTCGTGGTGCTCGCCATCGCCGTCGGCGCGTTCCTCGTCGGCTTCAAGGGGCTCGCGACGAGCTTCGACGTGCCCGGCACGGCTTCGGGCGACGTGATCGCCGAACTCGAGCAGGAGCTGCCCGAGTTCAGCGGGGCATCCGGAACCGTCGTGTTCACGACCGACGACGGGTCGGCGCTCACCGCCGACCAGCAGGCGCAGATCAGCGCGCTCGTGGCCGACCAGAGCGACCTCGTCGACGTCGCCGACGTGATCGACCCGTTCGAGGCGCAGCAGCAGCTCGAAGACCAGCAGCAGCAGCTCGCCGACGGCCAGGCGAAGATCGACGACGCCACCGCCCAGCTCGACGCGGGCCAGCAGCAGCTCGACGCCGGATCTGCGCAGCTCGAGGCCGGCCAGGCCCAGCTCGACGCCGCGCAGGCCCAGCTCGACGCCGGGCGCCAGCAGGCCGAGGCCGCCGGCGCCCCGACCGACGAGCTCGACGCGCAGCAGGCGCAGCTCGACGCCCAGCAGGCGCAGCTCGACGCGCAGCGCGCGACCCTCGACGACCAGCAGCAGCAGCTCGACGACGGGCGCGACGAGCTCGCGACCCAGGCCGAGCAGCTCGAACTCGGCACCGAGCTCGCCGGGTACGCCGACGGCATCCGCCTCGTCTCCGAAGACGGCTCGACCGCCCTCGTGAGCGTGTCGTTCACCGAGCCGCGCCTCGACCTCTCCGAGGAGTCGAAGCAGTCGGTCATCGACCACTTCGAGTCCGAGCCCATCGAAGGCGTCTCGGTCTCGTTCTCGACCGACATCTCGCAGGGCATCCCCGAGATCTTCGGCGTCGGCGAGGCGGTCGGCCTCATCATCGCCGCCATCGTGCTGCTCGTGATGCTCGGCTCGGTCATCGCCGCGTCGCTGCCGCTCGTCACCGCGATCTTCGGCGTCGCCGTCGGCATCCTCGGATCGCTCGCCTTCTCGGGCGTCGTCGACATGGCCTCGGTCACGCCGATGCTCGCCGTCATGCTCGGCCTCGCGGTCGGCATCGACTACTCGCTCTTCGTCGTGAACCGGCACCGCAAGCAGCTCCTCCAGGGCGCCGAGGTCGTCGAGTCGATCGGGCTCGCCAACGGCACCTCGGGCAACGCGGTCGTCTTCGCCGGCACCACGGTGATCGTGGCCCTGCTCGCCCTGAACATCACGGGCGTGCCGTTCCTCGGGCTCATGGGCACGGTCGGCGCGGTCGCCGTGTTCGTCGCCGTGATCATCTCGACGACCCTCACGCCCGCCCTGCTCGGGCTGCTCGGCATGCGGATCCTCCGCCGCAAGGTGCGCGCGCACCTGGGCGACGGCAACCGGCACGAGCCGCCCGTCGTGAAGCCCATGTCGACGCTGCGTGCCGTGCTCACCGGGGTCGTCGCGATCGTCGCCCTGCTCGTCGTCGCGATCCCGGCCCTCTCGATGCGCGTCGGCCTGCCCGACGGCTCGACCGAACCGCACGACTCGTCGTCGTACGAGGCGTTCACGGTCGCCGAGCAGCAGTTCGGAGCAGGGGCGAACAGCCCGCTGCTCGTCACGGCGCAGCTGCCCGAGGGCACGACCGACGACGAGGTGCTCGCGCTGCAGGTCGACGTCGCCTCGACGCTCGCCGCGCAGGACAACGTGGTGGCCGTCGCGCCCATCGCGGTGTCCGACGACAACACCCTGGCCGCGTTCCAGGTGGTGCCGGCCGAGGGCCCGAGCGCCGAGTCGACCGAGCAGCTCGTGCGGGACCTGCGCGACCTGCCG
The DNA here is from genome assembly GCF_900113185.1 of Agromyces sp. CF514. Taxonomy (NCBI): domain Bacteria; kingdom Bacillati; phylum Actinomycetota; class Actinomycetes; order Micrococcales; family Microbacteriaceae; genus Agromyces; species Agromyces sp. CF514. The sequence continues at coordinate 763,113 of NZ_FOZD01000001.1, forward strand.
CCCGTGAACGGCGACATCCCGCTGGGCGTCGCAGGCCAGACCGCGATCAACATCGACATCTCCGAGGGCCTGTCCGACGTGCTGCCGCTCTACCTCACGGTGGTCGTCGGGCTGTCGCTTCTCATCATGATCCTGGTGTTCCGCTCGCTGCTCGTGCCGCTCATCGCCACCGGCGGGTTCATCCTGTCGCTGTTCGCGACGTACGGCGCGATCGTCGCGGTGTTCCAGTGGGGCTGGTTCGCCGACCCGCTCGGCATCAGCACCGGCCCGATCCTGAGCTTCCTGCCCGTGATCCTCGTCGGCATCCTGTTCGGGCTCGCGATGGACTACCAGCTGTTCCTCGCGACCGGCATGCGGGAGGCGTACGTGCACGGGTCGTCGGCCAAGCTCGCGGTGGCGCAGGGCTTCCGCGCCGGCCGCTCGGTCGTGACGGCCGCTGCGCTCATCATGGTCTCGGTCTTCGGCGGGTTCGTGTTCTCGGACTCGACCATGATCCGCTCGGTCGGTTTCGGCCTCGCCTTCGGCGTGCTCGTCGACGCGTTCGTCGTGCGCATGCTCCTCATGCCCGCGATCATGCACCTGCTCGGCCGCTCGGCCTGGTGGATCCCGAAGTGGCTCGACCGCATCATGCCCGACGTCGACGTCGAGGGGGCCGCGCTCGAGCGTCGGCACCACCTCGTCACCGAGGACGAGCGAGCGGATGACGCGGGCGGCCCGACCTTCGTCACCGGCCCGGCCGACGACGAGACGTCCGAGACCACGGCCTCCTCGACGCACTGACGGCTGCCCGATCGGGCCAGTGCGGCTCCCTTCGCCCGGCGTAGCATGACGCCGAGCGAAGGGACGCGGGATCGATGAGCTCACCCCGACGGGTCGGCACCGGTCGCGGCATCGTGCGCGGGTCCCGGCGCGGCACGATCGCCGTCGTCACGTTCATCGTCGCCCTGAACGTCGTCGGCTGGGGAGTGCTGCTGCTGGCCGTGGCGCCGGCCGGCATCCCGCTCGGCGGCGGCGACGGCACGGCGATCGTGACCCTGGGCGTCGGCCTCGCGGCCTACGCGCTCGGGGTGAGGCATGCCTTCGACGCCGACCACATCGCGGCGATCGACAACACCACGCGTCGCCTCGCCGAACGCGGTCGGCCGGCGAGCACGGTCGGGTTCTGGTTCTCGCTGGGGCATTCGACGATCGTGGTCGCGCTCTGCGTGCTGCTGACCCTCGGCATCACGGCCGTCAGCGCCTCACTGGCCGACGATGCCTCGGCCCTGCACGCGTGGACGGGGGTCATCGGGCCCACGGTCTCCGGCGTCTTCCTGCTCGTGATCGCGGCGATCAACGTCGCGTCGGTCCGCGCCATGGCCCGAGGGGATCGCACGCGGGGCGGTGCGATGCTGCGCCTGCTCGGCCCCTTCGAGCGGCTCGTCGACCGCCCGTCGCGCATGTACGGCGTCGGACTGCTGTTCGGCCTCGGGTTCGACACCGCGACCGAGATCGGGCTGCTCGCGCTCGCGGGCGCCTCGACCCTGGCGGCCGTGCCGTGGTGGGCCGCGCTCACCCTGCCGATCCTGTTCGCGGCTGGGATGAGCGCGTTCGACACGACCCAGGGCGCCGTCATGCGGCGGGCGTACACCTGGCAGCCGCCGCAGCCGCCGCAGCCGCCGCAGCCGCCGCAGCCGCCCGTGCCGGCTGCGGTCCCGGCGGTCGAGACCGTTGAGCCCGACCCGCCGCAGCGGATCGGCGCCCGGTACGGCATCGCGATGACCCTGCTGTCGGTGGTCGTCGCCGTCGTCATCGCCATGGTGCAGCTCTCGGAGGTGCTCGTCGTGCACCTCGGGTTCGGACAGCCGTTCGAGTGGATGGCCTCGATCGGCATCGACGACCTCGGCCTGCTGCTCACGGTGCTGCTGCTCGCGACGTGGGCGATCGTCTTCGCGTCGACCCGGACCCGTTCCCTGCCGACCTGATCGGCCCTATGCTCGGCGCATGCGGAGCCCGGCGGCGTATGTGCGAGGAGTTCGGCACCCCGAGGCCTTCCACGGCGACGGGGTGACCAAGGGGTACTTCGAGGGCTGGTACAACAAGGTCGTCTCGGCCGACCGCACGCAGCGCTGGGCGGTGATCCCCGGAGTGTTCAGGGGCATCGGCGGTGGCTCCGAAGCCGCCACCGAGGCCCGGGCCGGCGAAGGCGGGGCGAGCACCGACGAGGCGTTCGTGCAGGTGCTCGACGGGCTCACGGGGCGCAGCTGGTACCACCGCTACGAAGTCGGCGAGTTCGCGGCATCCGATCGGGACTTCGACGTGCGCGTCGGCCCGAACCGCTTCTCGCCCCGCGGCATGACCCTCGACCTGCCGCAGCTGCGCGGGGAGATCGCGTACGCGACGCCGCTCGAACCGTGGCCGGTCACCGCGCGCGAGCCCGGGATCATGGGCTGGTACGGCCTCGTGCCCGCCATGGAGTGCTTCCACGGCATCGTCTCGTTCGGCCACGGCCTCACCGGCGAGATCGAGGTCGAGGGGCGACCGACGAGCTTCGACGGCGGCCGCGGCTACCTCGAGAAGGACTGGGGCAAGGCGTTCCCGGCCGGGTACGTCTGGATGGCGAGCAACCACCTCGACACCGACGTCGGCGACGGGACGGATGCCTCGCTCATCGCCTCGATCGCGATCATCCCGTGGCTCGGGCGGGCGTTCCGCGGCTCGATCATCGGCCTCAGGCACGGCGGGCGGCTGCACCGGTGGACCACGTACAACCGCTCGAAGGAGACGCGACTCTCGATCGACGACACGCACGTGCGGTGGAGCGTCACCGGGCCCGACGGCGTGCTCGAGCTCGACGCCGAGCGCGTGCGGGGCGGACTGCTGCACGCCCCGCTGCGCACCGCGATGCACCAGCGGGTGGAGGAGACGCTCGACGCGAGCATCGCCTTCCGCCACGTCGACCACGACGGCCGGGTGCTGCTCGCGGGCACGGCGGCGTGCGCGGGGCTCGAGGTGTTCGGCGACACCGAGCGGCTGCTCGCGCTGTAGCCGGCGGTGACGGATGCCGAGGGCGGCCGCCCGCGGCAACCGTTCGCGCTTCGACGACCGACGTCGTGGCCGGCCGTGGGATGCGTGCGCGCCCTGCCTCCACGTATCCTCGAACGCGGCCCCCGAACGCGGGGTCCTCGACGAATCGAGGCTGCATGAGCGACGCCCCCGGCACGCCGCCTGTCCGCACGCGGCGGCGCGGGCGTCGCGCCGCCGAGCCCACGTCGCCGACCGCCATCGCGTTCCGGGCGCTCTCCGCACGTGCCGCGGCGGTGCGCGAAGCCGTCGCCGCCTGGCTGGGGTCGCATCGCGCCGCGGCGTTCGGTGCGGCCTCGGCGGTCGCCGTCGTCGCGCTCGTCGTCGGCGCGGTCGCCCTGTTGCATGGTCCGGCCGGAGCCCAGGACCGTCCTGCGGCGTCGACGGTCGAAGCGCCGCGCCCGACGCCCGCGCCCGGAGCGTCGACGCCGCCCACGCCCACGCGGATCCCCATCGCGACGCCCGCGCCGGCGGACCCCGTCGTCGACGCGACGGCCGACGACGCACCCGACGAACCCGCCGCCGCGCCGGAGCCCGCGCCCGACGCATCTCCCGAACCGTCGCCCGAACCGACGGCATCCCCGTCCGACGAGGCCGGGGACGACCACCCCGGGCGGGGCAAGGGTCGCAAGAAGCCGTAGCGGGCGGCATCCGCTCGGGCATGCGGGCGGTGCGGTGACGGATGCCGCGCGCCGGCCGACGCGACGGCGGCGGCTCGCGGCACCTGCTCACCAGCGGTTGCGGACCTCCTCGGCCCAGCCGACCAGCCCGTCGACCTCGAGGCGCGCGCCGTCGACCTCGACCCAACCCGACCAGGAGCCGAAGCACTGGTGCCCGTGGGAGCCGAAGACGACGAGCTCGGTCGCACTCACCCGATCCCAGAACGGCTCGAAACGCAGGTCGGCCGTCGCGCCGTGGACGCGCCACGGCGCCAGCCAGTCGCCCTCGTCGTACGCCCAGTCGAGCTCCTCGCCGATCTTGTGCAGGCGACCGTCGACGACGACGGCGTTCTCGGTCGAACCGGTGCCGTCGGTCCACCTGCCGCCGAGCTGGAGCCCGATCGCGCGACCGTCGACCGTGCCAGAGGCGGCGCCCCAGTTCCAGGCCATGCGGTAGGGCCAGCGGCCGCGTCCGTGGTCGAGCACGGCCCAGCTCTCGCCCTCCGCGAGCTCGGTGCGCTCGACCCCGGCGGCCGAGGCGACCTCGAGCCACCCGGTCGCCGGGCGCGCGACATCCTTCACCGTGTACTGGAACCGCTTCGTCGACCACGGCACGACCACGCCGAGGGCCTCGTGCCCCGTCGGGCGCTCGGCGAACACCTCGAACCGCACGCCCTCGGCGCCGGTGGCCGCGGCCGTGACTGCGGCCGTGAGCAGCGTGCCGTCGACGCCGTCGCGCCGCACGTCCTCGATGTCGATCGCGAGCCGGCCGCCGCGCGCCGATGCAGGGCCGTCGCCGAGCGACGCGGGCAGCACGACGCCCCGCCCGAACGGCACGATCGCGGTGCGGTCGATCGTCTCGCCCGTGCGGCGGTCGTGCACGAGCACGGCGTTCACGGCTGCGTAGTCGAGCGACGACACGGTGACGGCGAGCACGTGCGTCGGCGTCATGACGCCCCAGTACTCCCACCGCTTGTTGCGGCCCCAGACCCGGCGGCCGTCGATGCCCGAGGTGTCGTGCAGCGGCGTGCGGGTCCAGCCGACGGCCGCGGGGTTCAGGCGCCCGTCGGAGCCGCAGAGGGCGACGGGCGCGGTGAGCTCGCGCTCGGCGACGACGCGGGGTGCGCGGACGCCGTCGGTCGAGGCGGTGGCGGGTTCGTCGGGGCGGGGCATCGGTCCTCGTTCTCGGGCGTGTTTCGGCGATGAAATCCGCGCCACGGTATCACCGCCCGCCTCGCCCAGCGCGCACCCGGAGGTCTCACAGGCGGTAGGTCTAGGCTGAAATGTGACTTCCGGCGAAAACCCCGTCGTGGCCGAGGCTCCTGAAGAGCCCGCCGCGATCAGCTTCTCCGACCTCGGACTCGACGGCGCCGTGCTCAAGGCCCTCTCCGATGTCGGCTACGAGACCCCCTCGGCCATCCAGGCCGCCACCATTCCGACCCTCCTCGCAGGGCGCGACGTCGTGGGCCTGGCGCAGACCGGCACTGGCAAGACGGCCGCCTTCGCGCTGCCCATCCTCGCGCGCCTCGACGAGTCCCAGAAGACCCCGCAGGCGCTCGTGCTCGCCCCCACGCGCGAGCTCGCCCTGCAGGTCTGCGAGGCCTTCGAGAAGTACGCGTCGCGCATGCGCGGCGTGCACATCCTGCCCGTCTACGGCGGTCAGGGCTACGGCGTGCAGCTCTCGGCCCTGCGCCGCGGCGTGCACATCGTCGTCGGCACCCCCGGTCGCATCATGGACCACCTCGACAAGGGCACGCTCGACCTCTCGGAGCTCAAGTACCTCGTGCTCGACGAGGCCGACGAGATGCTCAAGATGGGCTTCGCCGAAGACGTCGAGACGATTCTCGCCGACACGCCCGACGACAAGCAGGTCGCGCTGTTCTCGGCGACCATGCCGTCGGCGATCCGTCGCATCTCGAAGCAGTACCTGAACGACCCCGAAGAGATCACGGTCAAGACCAAGACCACGACCTCCTCGACCATCACGCAGCGCTACCTCGTCGTCGCGCACCAGCAGAAGATCGACGCCCTCACTCGCATCCTCGAGGTCGAGAACTTCGAGGGCATGATCATCTTCGTGCGAACGAAGAGCGTCACCGAAGAGCTCGCCGAGAAGCTCCGGGCACGCGGGTACTCCGCCGCGGCCATCAACGGCGACATCGCCCAGGCCCAGCGCGAGCGCACGGTCAACCAGCTCAAGTCGGGCAAGCTCGACATCCTCGTGGCGACGGATGTCGCGGCCCGAGGCCTCGACGTCGAGCGCATCTCGCACGTGGTCAACTACGACATCCCGACCGACACCGAGTCGTACGTGCACCGCATCGGCCGCACCGGCCGTGCCGGGCGCACCGGCGACGCGATCAGCTTCGCGACGCCCCGCGAGCGCCGCCTCATCTCGGCGATCGAGAAGGCCACCCGCCAGGAGCTCACGCAGATGCAGCTCCCGAGCGTCGAAGACGTCAACGTCACCCGCCTCTCGCGCTTCGACGACCGCATCACCGCGGCACTCGAGCAGAGCGAACGCATCGACGGCTTCCGCGACATCATCGGCCACTACATGAAGCACCACGACGTGCCCGAGGTCGACGTGGCCGCGGCCCTCGCCGTGGTCGCGCAGGGCGAGTCGCCGCTGCTGCTCGAGCCCGAGCCCGTGCGGCCCGCGCGCGAGTGGAAGGACCGCGACGACCGCGGCAGCCGCGACCGCGACGACCGCGGCGCACGAGACGGCGGCTCGCGCGGCGGACGCTACGACGACGACCGCGGCGGCGACCGTCGCTCGCGCGGCGGCCCCCAGCTCGCGACCTACCGCATCGCTGTCGGGCGCCGCCACAAGGTCGAGCCGCGCCAGATCGTCGGCGCGCTCGCCAACGAGGGCGGCCTTCGTCGTGAAGACTTCGGCGCGATCCAGATCCGTCCCGACTTCTCGCTCGTCGAGCTGCCCGCCGACCTGCCGCGTGAGACCCTCGAGCGCCTCGACGGCACGCGCATCAGCGGCCGGCTCATCGAGCTGCGCCCCGACCGCGGAGCGCCCCAGCGTCGCGACGGCGGGCGCGACGGCGGCCAGCGCCGTTCCTCCGGCGACCGCGACGACCGGCCGCGTCGGTCGTACGGCGACCGCGACGACAAGCCGCGCCGTTCCTCCGGCGATCGCGACGACCGCCCGGCGCGCTCGTACGACGGCGGGAGCGACAGCGGAGCCTCAGACGATCGCCCGGCGCGCAAGCCCCGCCACAAGGGCCCGCGCGACGAGTAGTCGAGCGATCCGGAACCGCACGTGCGGCTGATCCTCGCCGCGGCCGCCGCGGTCGTGCTGCTCGCGGGCCTGGCCCTGCAGCTGCTCGACCGCACGGTCGCCGTCGACCTCGCCGGCAGCGCGCTCTACGCCTGCCTCGTCGGACTCGTCATCGCGATCGCGTGGCCCCGCCTGCCTTCGTGGATCGTGGCCGTCGCCGGCTTCGGCGTCTCGGCCGCGGTCGAGCTGCTGCAGCTCACCGGCATCCCGGCGCACATCGTCGACGCCGTGGCGCCCCTGCGCCTGGTGTTCGGCAGCTCGTTCGACCCGCTCGACCTGGTCGGCTACGCGATCGGGGCGGTGCTGCTGCTCGCCGTGCACGCGGCGGCCCGTCGTCTCGGGCAGGGCGCCTCGCCGCGCGCGGAACCGGTCGACGAGGCGCCCGCCGCCTGAGGCCGGAGCGGATCGGCGCCGTCGGTCTGCCTCGCCCGGCCTGCCTCGGCGCGGCGCGCCACCGGCCCCGGCCGGTCCCGCACACGCGACGATGCCGCGAGGCTCGCGCCCCGCGGCATCCGTCACGCGCGCGCCGTCAGCGCTGCGGGCTGATCTCGAAGGCGACCCGGCCCTCTTCGTCGACCTTCGCGTCGAGCGTCTTGTCGGTGAGCGCCGCGGCCGCGGCCTCGCCCAGGTAGACCCGCGCGCCGGACTGCTCGATGACCTCGTCGGTCTCGTTCGGCGTCGTCACGATCGCGACCGCGAACTCGGTCGCCCCAGGGTCCCGCGTGTTGATGCGCAGCCCCGATCCGTCTGGTGCGCCGTTGCCGGAGACGATCTCCTTCACGACGGTGCTGGCGTTCTCGGTCAGTGTGAGCATGTGCTCCTCCTCTGCGATCACGAACCACCCACCATTCCGAAGTTCCGGATGCCTCGCATCCCCTTGCGTTCGACGAACGGATGCCGCACACTGGGCGCCCTTCGCTTCGGTGCGCGCCGTGGCATCCGCTCGATCGGAACCCGTCGAGCAGGTTTCGACTCGGCCACATTCCGTCTTCATGCGTCGTTCAGATTCGCGTGGTCGGCTAGGTTGAGCGCGACGCCCGACGTCGTGCGTCGAAGCCGAACGATGGGACTCCCTCGTGAACACCCGGATCGCCGAATACCCGCGGCCGCTCCACTTCCTGCTGCACATCAGCGACACGCACCTGCTCGCCGGCGGCGGGAGCCTCTACGACCGCGTCTCCAGCGAACAGCACCTGCGCACGCTCTTCGACGAGTTCGAGGCCTCGGGCGGGCGCCCCGAGGCGATCGTGTTCACGGGCGACCTCGCCGACAAGGGCGAGCCCGACGCGTACGACCGCATCCGCCGCATCGTCGACCCGGTGGCCGAGCGGCTCGGCTCGCAGGTCATCTGGGTCATGGGCAACCACGACGACCGCGCCGCGTTCCGCCGTGGGCTGCTCGACGACGAGGTCGGCGGCACCCGTTCGGTCGACCGCGTCGACGACGTGAACGGCCTGCGCATCATCACGCTCGACTCGACCGTGCCCGGCCACCACCATGGCGAGATCTCGCCCGACCAGCTCGACTGGCTCGCCGAGGAGCTCTCGATCCCGGCCCCGCACGGCACGATCCTCGCGATGCACCACCCTCCCGTGCCGAGCGTGCTCGATCTGGCGGTATCGGTCGAGCTGCGCGACCAGTCCGGCCTCGCCGAGGTCGTCGAGGGCAGCGACATCCGCTCGATCATCGCCGGCCACCTGCACTACTCGTCGACCGCGACGTTCGCGGGCGTGCCCGTGTCGGTCGCATCGGCCAGCTGCTACACCCAGGACCTCAACGTGCCCGTCGGCGGCACCCGCGGCCGCGACGGGGCGCAGGCCTTCAACCTCGTGCACGTGTACCCCTCGACCGTGCTGCACTCGGTGGTGCCGCTCGGCGCGACGCCCGCCCTCGACTGGATCGACGCCGACGAGAGCGCCCGCCGCCTCGCGGCCGACGGCATCACGATCGCGGATGCCGCGGCGCCCCCGGTGCCGAAGGACCCGCCGTTCACGATGCCGATCCCGGTGCTCGCGGGCTGACGGCCTGCGGCTGCTGCACAACTCCGGACGCCGGCGCGGACACGCCGCGATCCGGTGCGGATCCGCGGCGAGCCGGCGCTGCCATCCGGAGTTCCGCACGCGGCGGCCTCGGTTCAGGCGGTGAGGTCGGGGGCGGGCGCGGGCTCGGACGGCGCGCCGGCAGGGGCGGTGCTCGCGGGGAGCGGGCGGCCCGCGGCATCCGCCTTCTCCCACGGAGCGGGGAACGGGAAGTAGTGCTCGAGGAACTCGGTGACCGCCGTCGTGCGCTCCTCGACCGAGATCTCGGGCCTGCTGCCGTCGTTCAGACAGAACATGTCCTGATCCCGCCGCTTCAGCAGGCGGCGCATCGCGGGCAGCGCGCGGTTCAGCGTGGTCTCGACGTACTTGACGCGGGCATCGGTCTGCACGACCGCGCGTCCGGTGAGCAGCGCGAAGTAGTGGTAGAGCGAGTTCGTGACCGAGATGTCGGTGGCCGAGCGGAAGCGGCTCGCGGCCGTGCGCCGGAACTCCTCGGGGAACGCGGCCTCGAGGTCGGCCATGACCGACTTGCGCAGCGGGGCGGCGCAGTGCTCGAGGTGGCGCGTCGTGACCTTGCCGAAGCGCTCGCGCAGCAGGGCGCGGTTGACGCGGGCCGCGTTCTCGAACCCGGAACGCCCGGGGTGCGAGTCGCCGAGCCCGATGCGGGTGGCCGCCTCGACGAACTTCGTGATGCCGCCGGGCGAGAAGAACAGGTCGGGTGAGACCGGCCTGCCGAAGAACATGTCGTCGTTCGAGTAGAGGAAGTGCTCGGCGAGCCCCTCGATGTTGTGCAGCTGGCTCTCGACGGCGTGCGAGTTGTGCGTGGGCAGCACCGACGGGTCGGCGAACATCTCCTCGCTGCGCACGATCGTGACCTTCGGATGCCGCGCCAGCCACTCGGGCGCCGGCGAGTCGGTCGCGATGAAGATGCGCCTGATCCACGGGGCGAACAGGTGCACCGAGCGCAGGGCGTACTTCAGCTCGTCGATCTGCCGGTAGCGGGCCTCGGAGTCGTCGCCCTCGCCCACGACGTAGCTGGCCATGCGCTTGGCGCGCTCGCGCACGAAGTCGTCGCTCGAGCCGTCGACCCACGAGAAGACGAGGTCGATGTCGAAGTCGACGTCGCTCGCGAGCGGCGCGAACATGTGCTCGAGCGTGGGCCAGTCGCGTCCGTGGAGGTGCACGACGTCGTCGATCGCCTCGGAACGGGGGAGCGTGCGGCGCATGAGCGCGTTCTCGTTCGGCGCCTCGATCGTGTCGTCGCCGAAGCGCCAGAACTCCAGCTGCACGCCCGTCTCGGCGCCGTAGCGGAGGCGCCCGACCGGCTCGACCCGCGGCCGGTAGACCTTCACGACCGAGGCCTTGCGATGGCCCGACAGGCGGCCGTCGGCGAGCAGCACGGGGTACGCGTCTCCGCCGCGGTCCGGTTCGACGGTCTCGGCGTAGAACGGCTCGGTCGCGAACGCCGCGGCGAACGCGCGCGTCGCGGCCTTGCGGTCGGCGCGGTCGAGGGCGAGCACGAGGCGCTCGTCGTTGCCGCGGACGAGCAGGTAGCCGATGCCGGCCGCGTCGAGGGCGCCGCCGATCGCGCAGAGGTCCTCGATCATCGACTCGCGCGGCGTGAGGTGGCCGTTGCGCAGCGCGTACTGGCCCTTGCGCATCACGACGTCGTCGCGGTCGAACCGCGGATCGCGGGCCGGCGAGGTCACGAGCACGAGCTCGGAGGCATCGGAGATGCGCATCGGCGGCTGGGCGCCGGGCTCGGCACGCGTGAAGGCGAGATGGCGGTCGTGGTCGTTCGTCGTCACGAAGATGGACTCCTGGAGGTCTGGGAGCCGCGGAGCTCATCGGAACCTCGAGTCTACGTCCGCGCGGAAACGACCGATAGCGTCACGCGGATTGCGCCGGATGACGCCGCCTCAGCGCCGCGAACCGGCCGGAACCGCCGCGAACCGCCCGGAATCGCCCGAGCGTGACGGTCGGTGACGGTATCGGACACCGCGTGTCCACGGCGATTGCGAGCAGGCGGCACGCCTTCGTACCTTCGTGCACACCCCGGGGAACCGCCCCGGCCGACACGCGAAGGAGGCACCGATGAGCGACACGATCGTGCGATTCATCGCCGCGGACGATCCGCTGGCCAAGCCGTTGCTCGACGACCTCGAGCGCGAGTACGACGAACGCTACGGCGACCTCTTCGGCGAAGTCGCGAGCGTCGAGCTCAACCGCTACCCGGTGCAGGAGTTCGCACTCCCGCACGGCGCCTTCCTCGTGCTCGTCGAGTTCGTCGACGGCGTCGAGACGCCCATCGCGGGCGGCGCGTTCCGTCGCTACGACGACCACACGGCCGAGCTCAAGCGCATCTGGACGCGCGCCGACCGCCGTGGCCGCGGCCTCGCCGGCGAGGTCGTCGCCGCCCTCGAGGCCGAGGCTCGCCGCCAGGGCTACACCGACATCTTCCTCACCACTGGCCCGCGACAGCCGGAGGCCGTTGCGCTCTACCTGCGCACGGGCTACGAGCCCCAGTTCGACCCGAAGCTGCCGCCGGCGGAGGTCGGCATCCACGCGTTCCGCAAGCGGCTCGCGGGCGTCGGCGTCGGCGTCGGCGTCGAGTCGGGCATCGCCCGCACTCCCGAGGGCGTGATCGCGTGAGCGCGACATCCGCTCGTCCGGAGTTCGAGCACGGCCTGAAGGTCGTCCCGGTCAAGCACTGGGGCCGCTGGGCGCTCTCGGCCGTCGTGGTGTTCCTCGTGCTGCAGTTCGTCTGGTCGCTCGCGGTGAACCCGCAGTGGCAGTGGGACGTCTTCGCCGAGTACTTCTTCGCGCCGTCGGTGCTGAACGCGCTCGTGCTCACGCTGCAGCTGACGGTCATCTCGGGCGTGATCGGGTTCGTGCTCGGCGCGGTGCTCGCGGTGTTCCGCCTGTCGAAGTCGCCGCTGCTGAACGCGGCCGCCTGGTGGTACATCTGGTTCTTCCGGTCGGTGCCGCTCGTCGTGCAGATCCTGGTCTGGTACAACCTCGGGTACCTCTACCCGACGCTCGGGCTCGGCACCCCGTTCACGACCGACTTCTGGCTCGTCGAGTTCCCGACGACCACGCTCATCAGCGCGTTCGCCGCGGCCACCATCGGCCTCTCGCTGCACCAGGCGGCGTACTCGGCCGAGATCATCCGCGCCGGCATCCTGTCGGTCGACCAGGGCCAGCTCGAGGCGGCCGCCGCGCTCGGCCTGCCCCGCCGCATCCGCTTCTTCCGCATCACGCTGCCGCAGGCGGCGCGGGCGATCGTGCCGAACGCGTTCAACGAGGTCATCGGGCTCGTGAAGGGCACCTCGGTCGTCTTCATCGTCGCGCTGCCCGAGCTGTTCTACACCGTGCAGGTCATCTACAACCGCAACCAGCGCGTGATCCCGATGCTGCTCGTCGCGGTCGTCTGGTACGCCATCATCACGACCGTGCTCTCGATCGCGCAGTTCTACGTCGAGCGGCGCTACGCCCGCGGCGCGGTGCGCGAGCTGCCCCCCACGCCGATCCAGAAGGCGCGGCGCTGGGCGTCCGAGCAGTGGGCGCGCCTCGGCGACGGCGGTCCCGAACAGGGCGGCGGGGCGGATGCCGCGGGCGGCGCGCCCGGCTCGACCCGGCCGCCCGAGGAGCGGGCGCCAGGCGAACGGCATGCGGATGCGGCATCCGCACCCCTCGTGGCCGCCACCCGTGGCGGTGCCGACGCGGAACGCGCGGACGCGGCATCCGCCCTCGTCTCGACCGCCGACCACCACCGCAACGGAGGCACCCGATGAGCCAGGCCCTCGCCCCGTCGTTCGACGGCAACGTGCCCATCGCGCCGCGGCCGACGACGACCGTCGGACGCGTCGAGATCCGCGACGTCTCGAAGTCGTACGGTGCGAACACCGTGCTGCGCGACGTGTCGCTCGACATCAGGCCCGGCGAGGTCGTCGCGCTCATCGGCCCCTCTGGCTCGGGCAAGTCGACCCTGCTGCGCACGATCAACCACCTCGAGACCGTCGACCGCGGATCGATCACGCTCGACGGCCAGTACATCGGCTACGAGGAGCGCGGCGGCAAGCTGTACGAGCTGCGCGAGGCCGAGATCCTGCGGCGGCGCACCCAGTTCGGGCTCGTCTTCCAGAACTTCAACCTGTTCCCGCACCTCACGGCGATCGAGAACATCGTCGAGGCGCCCGTCGCCCTCGGGCGGCTCTCGAAGCCCGAGGCCCGCGAGCTCGCCAAGGCGCTGCTCGCACGGGTCGGCCTGGCCGACAAGGTCGACCACTACCCGCGGCAGCTCTCGGGCGGGCAGCAGCAGCGCGTCGCGATCGCGCGGGCCCTCGCCCTGTCGCCGAAGGTGCTGCTCTTCGACGAGCCGACCAGCGCACTCGACCCAGAGCTCGTCGGCGAGGTGCTCGACGTGATCCGCGGACTCGCCCGCGACGGCACGACGCTCATCGTCGTGACGCACGAGATCGGCTTCGCCCGCGAGGTGGCCGACCGCGTCGTCTTCCTCGACGGCGGCGAGATCGTCGAGCAGGGCCCACCCGTGCAGGTGCTGCGCTCGCCGAAGCAGCAGCGCACCAGAGACTTCCTCGCGAAGGTGCTCTAGCACCGGGCACCGAGCCCGACCTCGTGTCGGGCACGTCCCGACCTCGTGTCGGGCGCCGCGAGCAAGACAAGCCCCGGTGCGGCATGGCAGTGCCGCACCGGGCGAACCGAGAAACCGTCCGGCAATCGGAACAGTTCGACACTAGGAGCATCCATCATGGCGATCAACAAGAAGCAGGCGGGGGTGATCGTCGCGGGCGTCGCGGCGGTGGCCCTCATCGGCGGCGGCATCACGTGGGCCGTCCTGGCCGGCAACAACTCGGCCGAGGCGGCCGACAGCGGCGCGAAGGCCGGCACCGAGGAGCAGGTCGAGGCCTCGACGCAGTTCGACCTCACGTCGCAGAACGCGGCCGACCGGCCCTCCATCGAGCCGGTCGCCGCCGCGGTCGAGGCGCTGAAGGAGAGCGGCTTCGAGCCGATCGAGGCCGGCAAGCTGACCGTCGCGATCTCGCCGTTCGCGGCCCCGCTCGGCGTGCTCGCCTCCGACGACGACACCACCATCATCGGCAGCGAGGCGGACTTCGGCGCGCTCGTCGCCGACGGCCTCGACCTCGAGTACAACCCGGTCGCCGTGAACTGGGCCGACTGGCCCCTCGGCATCCAGTCGGGCAAGTACGACCTCATCGCGTCGAACGTGACCGTGACCGAGGAACGCAAGGAGCTCTACGACTTCGCGAGCTACCGTCAGGACCTGCTCGGCTTCTACGTGAAGGCCGACAGCGAGATCGACTCGATCTCCGAGGCCGCCGACATCTCCGGCCTGTCGATCGTCGTCGGCTCGGGCACCAACCAGGAGAAGATCCTGCTTGCCTGGAACGAGGAGCTCGAGGCCGACGGCGAAGAGCCCGCAGAACTCGTCTACTACGACGACCAGGCCGCGGCGACGCTCGCCCTCACCTCCGGACGTGTCGACGCGACCTTCGGCCCGAACGCCACCTCCGCCTACCAGGCGGCCACGACCGGTGAGACGAAGCTCGTCGGCACCCTGAACGGCGGATGGCCCGAGACCGCGCCGATCGCCGCAGGCACCGCCAAGGGCAACGGCCTCATCGAGCCCGTGCAGCTCGTGCTCCAGTCGATCATCGACGACGGCACCTACGACGAGGTGCTCGACCGTTGGGCGCTGACCAGCGAGGCGGTCGACGCCTCCGAGATCAACCCTCCGGGGTTGCCGAAGTCCGAGTGAGGCAGAAGCTCGGATGACGGGGGATGCCGCGCAGCGGGTGGCTGCGCGGCATCCTGCTTCTCCTGGTCGCCGCCGATGCGGCAGGTCGGGGCGTGCGGAACGAACTCCACATCGCGGCGTACCCAAGCGGTCAAAGGGAGCGGACTCATAGCCCGCCATTCGCAGGTTCGAATCCTGCCGTCGCGTCGTTGCTCCTGATCGAGCACGAGGGCCTGGTCGCCGTGCAGCGGCCCCTGAACGGTGGTCGCGCCGGCAGAGGAGCCTCTGCCAGACTCGGCGCGAGGAGGCGACGATGGGCCTGCTGGACGACGAAGTTCCGACTGCCTCGTGGATGATGTCGAGGCGGTCGATGCTGCGGAGATCCGCTGATCTGGTTGCCATCGTCGCGGCCGGCACGGTGGTGGCGGGATGCACCGCGGAGGAGGTGGATGCTTCGAGCCCGACCGGGAGCATCGGCCCGACGGATGCCTCGTCGCCCAGCGCGTCCGACGCCCTCTTCGCCGAGCTCGACGCCAAGATCCGGTCGGCGATGGAGGAGTACGCGGTGCCCGGCGTCGCGGTGGCGGTCCTGCACAACGGGAACGAGCATGTGCGCGGCTATGGGATCACGAGCGTCGACGCGCCCGTGCCGGTGGACGAGCGCTCACTGTTCCGCATCGGATCGACGACCAAGACGTTCACCGGCACCGCGATGATGCGCTTGGTCGATGCGGGCAAGGTGGACCTCGACTCGCCCGTGCGCACCTACGTGCCGGAGTTCACCGTCGTCGACCAGGACGTGGCGGCCAACGTGACCGTACGGCACCTGCTGAACCACACCGCCGGCTGGTTCGGCGACGACCTGCAGGACTTCGGGCGGAGTGACGACGCGATCGAGCGCTACGTGGCGAGCATGGCCGGCCTTCCGCAGTTGACGCCGCTCGGGTCCACGTTCTTCTACAACAACGCCGCCGTCGTGCTCGCGGGCCGCGTGGTGGAGAAGGTGCACGGAACGACCTTCGAGCAGGCCATGCAGGAGCTCGTGCTCGACCCGCTGGGGCTCGACCAGACCCGGTTCTTCACCGACGACCTCGTCGGACACACCTTCACCGGCGCGCACGACGTGGTCGACGGCAAGGCGGTGCTGGACCCGTCCTTCTGGTACGTCCCGAGGTCGCTCAACCCGACCGGCGCCCTCATCTCGAGCGCTCGCGACCAACTGAGCTACCTGCGCTTCCACTTGGGCGACGGCGCCGCGCTCGACGGCCGTCGCATCCTCAGCCCCGCTTCGCTCGAGGCGATGCACTCGGATCCGGGCCCGGGCGGAACGATCTTCATCGAGATCGACGGGTACGCCGTCAGCCTCCGGGTGCGACCGACGGCCGAAGGGGTCCCCGTCGTGCAGCACGGCGGCGATTGGCCCGGGCAGCACAGCGGGTTCCTCTTCGTTCCCGAGCGGAATTTCGGCATCGCCATGCTCACGAACTCCGAGGACGGCCCGAAGCTCCTGAGCACCTTCTTCCAAGACGACTGGGCGCTGTCGCGGTTCGCCGGCGTCCACAACCTGCCGGCCGATCCCGAGAGCAGGACCGCTGCGCAGTTGGCCCCCTACGAAGGTCGGTACGCCCTCGCCGAGATCGGGCCCGACGGCAGCACGGCGAGGGTCACGCTCGAGTTCGCCGGCGAGAACGGCCGGCTGCGCATCCGCCCACTGAACCCGGATGGCACGGTGTCCGACGCAGCGCCGCCCGAGTACGTGGACTTCTCCCGCGACGACCACGTGGTGGGCGCGAGCCCGCTCTCGCCCCGCTCCGACTTCGTGCGCGGCCCGAGCGGGGAGGTCGCCTGGTACCGCACGAGCGGCCGGTTGCTGCCCAAGGTCGGCTAGCGCTCGAGACTCGACGTACTCCGACCGCGGGGGTGAAGCGCCGCTGTCAGTGTCAGGCGAAGCGGGCGAGGCGGAACGGCTCGGGGGAGGGGCGACCCTCGGCGAGGTCGGCGAGCACACGGCCGATGGCGGGCGTGAACTTGAAGCCGTGGCCCGAGAAGCCGGCGGCCACGACGAGCGGGCCGACCGCGTCGAGCACGAACACCGAGTCGGGGCTCGTCGTGTACGTGCAGCTGATGGCGCGGGCGGCGTCGGCGTCTGCTCCGGGGATCCACTCGCGCACGTAGCGGCGCAGCGCCTCGAACTGCACGGGCTCGGCCGTGAAGTCGCGGTGGTCGGGGTCGACGACGGGGCCGGTGCCGTGCCAGCCGGCCTTGACGCCCTCGCCGGGCGTGAGCATGCCGTAGACGCCCGAGTACCACCACTCGTCGCCGGGGCCCGGGCGGTGGTTGAATCCGGGCCATTCGAACGACGTGTCGATCGCGGCGAAGTGCCCGGGCTGCTCCTGCGTGACGACGAGCGCGGGCAACCGAAGCAGGCCGCCGACGAGCTTCGAGGTCCAGGCGCCGGCGGCCACGACCACACGACGTGCCGTGAGCACGGTCCTTGCGGCATCGTCGAGCGTCACCTCGACGAGGTCGTCGTCGAGCACGCGGATGCCGCGCACGGGCGCCTCGTGGCGCACCTCGGCGCCTCGGGCTGCGGCCGCCTGCTGCAGCGCGTGCACCGAGGCGTCGGCGTTCAGCCGTCCGGCGGTGGGCGTGTGCAGCACGCGCGTCGCGAAGCGGAGCCCGGGCCAGCGCGCACCGGCCTCCGACGCGGGCAGGAACTCGCTCGGGATGCCGACGGCTCCGAGCGCCTCGTGCACGAGATCGAGGTCGGGGTGGTCGCCGTGGTTCACGATGCCGACCTGGGCGAGCAGGCTCGTGCCGGTCTCAGCCTCGAGCTCTCGCCACTGCCGGCCGGCTTCGACGAGCAGGGCGACGTGCGCGGCATCCGCATACGAGACGTTGAAGTTGCGGCTGGCGCCGTGCGAGGCGCCGTTCGCGTGCCCGGCGGCGAAGCGCTCGAGCAGCAGCACGTCGCGTCCGCGTGAGGCGAGCTGCCAGGCGGCGGCCGAGCCCATGGCGCCTCCGCCGACGACGATGACGTCGTGGTCGGTCATGCGGCGGTCGTCTCGTCGGCCGAACGCGGCACGCGAAGCGCGTGCGGCACGTCGATCGTGAACGCGAGCAGGCGGAAACGCCGGTCGCCGTCGACGATCTCGCGCTCGCGCTCGTGCAGGCGGTCGAAGCCGAGCTTCGCGTAGAGGCGGTGGGCGCCGGTCATCTGCGGTCCGCTGTTCATGACGACGCGGTCGAGGCCGCGCAGGCGTGCGAGCTCGATGGCGAGTCGCGTGAGCTCCTCGCCGACGCCGCGTCCGCGGGCGGGCGGGTCGACGGCGAGCAGGCGGAAGTCGAGCTCGCCGGGCTGGGCCAGCGGCGAGATGGTGCTGCCGCGGCGAGGCGTGGCGACGCTGCCGAGCAGCTCGCCGCTGGCCGCGTCGGCGGCGACCCAGACCTGGTGCTCGAGCGCGCGCGGCGCGACGTCGGCGATCGAGGCGCGGTACTCGTCGGAGAGCTCGTACGCGTACTCGTACGCCCGCACCGACAGCGCCGCGACGGCGTCGACCTCGTCGTCGCGCACGAGCCTGATCACGAGGTCGTCGCGGTCGCGCAGCGGCAGTCGGTAGTCGATGTGGTCGATCTGGTCTTCGGATGCCGCGGGCGGCCGGGCGTTCGACGGCGCGCCGTCGGTCGGGGCGGCCGAATCGGCAGGGGCGGATGCCGCGGCATCCGTCGTCGTTCCAGACGCGGTCGGCGTGAACCGCTCGTAGCCGAGCCGTTCGTAGAGCCGCTGCGAGGTGTGGTTGAGCGTGCCCGTGTCGAGCACGACCGCGGAGGCGCCCCAGGTGAGCGCCTCCTCCTGCGCGGCGAGGGCGAGCGCCTCGCCGAGGCCGCTTCCGCGCGCCTCGGGGGCGACGGCCAGCAGGCGCAGCTCGGCCTCGTCGCCCACGGCGAGCCGGGACTGCGGGGAGCCTGCGCGCACGAGGCTGACGGTTCCGAGGAGGCGGCCGCCCGAGGCATCCGCTCGCCCGACGCTGCTACCGGGGCCGTCTTCGACGGCGACGAGGACGGCGCCGTCGGCCGCGCGTTCGGCGACCGCGTCCACGAGGGCGCGCCGCTCGGCCGAGACGGGCAGGTGCCCGTACGGGCCGGCCGCGAACGCCCGGTGGGTCAGCTCGGCGACGGCCGGGACCTCCTCGAGTCGCGCGGCGCGGATCGTGAACGCGGTCGCCCCGGCCATCAGGCGGCCACCGGCTCGCGAACGGTGCAGGACGCCTCGACGGCCGCCGCGGCATCCGCCTCGGAACCGCCGGCGAAGGCCGGTCGCGCCGCGTACGGGTCGCCCTCGCCCCACAGGGTCGTGGGCAGCTCGCGCCGGAGCGCCGGGAAAACCTCGGAGGCGAGGCGGTCGAGCTGCTCGTGCTGCTGCTCGACGGGCAGCGTCGTGGGCAGGCTCACCGACTGCAGGTCGTGGCCGAGCGCCTCGTGGAACCGGCCGATCTTGTCGATGACCTGCTGCGGGCTGCCGACGAGCGCCGGCCCCTCGGCGATGGCGTGATCGATGTCGCGGAAGGGGGTGTTGTTGCCCGGAACGTTGGTGGCTGCCACCAGAGCATCGTAGACGGGGCCGTAGAGCTCCTTGGCCTGCTGGGTCGTATCGGCGATGAAGAGCGAGCCCGATCCGGCGCCCACGTACGCGAAGCGCGGGTCGTGCCCGTGCCTCGCGTACTCGTCGCGGTAGTGCCGCACGAGCACCGCGTAGTTCTGCAGCGGCTGGATCGCGTTCGCGCTGAACAGCGGGTCGCCCCACTTGGCCGCGAGGGCGGCGCTCGCCAGGGTCGTGGCCGACCCGTGCCAGACGCGCGGGGCGCCGGCGAACGGGCGGGGGAGGGTCGTCGTCGCGTGCTGGGCGCGCGTGTACGGCGTGGCCTGCCAGTCGACGTCGGTCTCGCGCCAGAGGCGGCGCAGCAGCGCGTACTTGTCGGCGAGGAGCTCCCACTGGTCGTCGATCTCGAGCCCGAACAGCGGGAACTGGGCGACCTCGTTGCCCTTGCCGATCGTGATCTCGAGGCGGCCGCGCGAGAGCTGGTCGATCGTCGCGTAGTCCTCGGCGACGCGCACCGGGTCGAGCACCGAGAGCACCGTGACGCCCGAGTGCAGGCGGATGCGCGAGGTCGTCGCGGCGATCGCGCCGAGCAGCACGGTCGGCGACGACGACAGGAAATGACCGGCGTGGCGCTCGCCGACCGAGAACGCGTCGAACCCGAGGCGCTCGGCGCGGCGGGCGGACTCGACGGTCTGGTCGAGGCGCTCGGCCGCGCTGACGAGCCGGCCCGTGACCGGGTTCTCGACGTGCGGGACGATGTCGAGCAGCTGGAACCGCACGGCTCAGGCCTCCGAGCTCGTCGCCGCCGGGCTCGTCGCCGTTGCGCTTGTCGCCGTTGCGCTTGCTGCCTCGACCCGCGCGAGCGGCGTCTTCTCGCCGGCCTCGATGCCGACCGGCAGCTGGTTGCCGGCGGGCGGCAGGGGGCACGTCGCGTAGTCGGTGTAGGCGCACGGCAGGTTGACCGCGCGGTTGAAGTCGAGGAGCACCGAGCCGTCTTCGGCGGGCGCGTCGATGGCGAGGCTGCGGTTGGCGGTGTACGTGGTGAGCCCGCTCGTGGCATCCGTGAACAGCACGAAGAGGCTGCCAGGCGCGTGGCCGTTGAACGCGATGAGGCGGAACGTCTCGCCGCGGAGCTCGAACTCGACCTCGCCCGGCGCCTCGTAGACGTGCTGCAGACCTTCGACGGCGGCGTCGACCGTGACCTCGCGTGGCGCGTCGAACGGCACGAAGCGGCCGTAGGCGAGCCAGCGCGGGTTCGGCAGGTACGTGGGCGTGCCTGCGTAGGCGGCGAGGAACGGGAACGCCGGGTCGCGAGGGCGCACGATGTCGTTGCCGCCGCGGCGCGCGAGCTCGATCGCGAGGTCGCCCGAGCGGAGCGTGAGCCCGCCGCGCTCGGGGATCGGGCCGAACTCGTGGCGGCCCTCGAGCGCGACGCCGTCGAGCTCGAGCACCTCGCCCTCGTCGAGCACGACGACCGGGCCAGCGTCGCTCGTCGACCAGAGGCCCGGCGTGCCGTCGAGGCGCTGCGGCTCGGCTCCGAGCCAGTGCAGGCCGGTCACCGCGAGGAACCCGTGTCCGCTCGCACGCAACGCCTCGTGGGCGCGGTGCCACTCCTCCCACTCGCGGGCGAAGGCGGCGCGGTCGATCGAGGCGGTCTGCGCTGCGGCGGGTGCGACAACGGGGGTGACGGATGCCTCGGGGGCGACGGATGCCGCGTCTGCGGCAGGTGCCTCGGCGGCGGGGTTCGTGGTGGTCAGCGTGTCGGTCATGTGGAGATGCTAGGCAGGTCGCAAGGGTGTTCCGGAGGTCGTGACGGCAGGTTTCGCGCGGGCGTCACGGGGCGTAACCGCATGGCCTCCGCGGCGGCGTTGCGGCCGGCTGGGCGCCCCGTCGAACCGTTGGTCCGTCGAGCCGTTGATCCGTTGATCCGTCGATCCGTTGATCCGTGGAACCGTTGATCCGTCGATCTTCGCCCGACCGGATGCCTCGACGGGCGAAGATCGACGGATCAACGATCCGGTGCTGCGCGGAAGCGTGCGGAAGCAGTAACGGGCGAGCCCCACGCGTCAATGCACGCGCACGGGGGCGCGGTCGAACGCCGAGATCGCGACCGCCGCGGCCGAGAGCGCGGCGAAGACCGCGGCGGCGGTCGCGAAGCCCGCTGCCGGCGTCGGAGCTGCGAGGAACAGCCCGATGCCGACCGCGAGGCACACGGCGCCCGCGAGTCGTTGGGTGAGCGCGAGCACCCCTGCACCGACGCCGGCCGCGTGCGCCGGCGCGTGGTCGAGCGTCAGGGTCTGGTTCGACGGGATCGCGAGCCCGTACAGCACGCCGTGCACCGTGCCGACGCCGACGAGGGCGATGAGTACGAGCACCTCCGAGCCCGTTGACACCAGCGCCGCCTCGACGGCGACGGCCATGGCTCCGGCCGCGAGCACGAACGTGATGCCGCGGCGCCCGAACCTGGTGGCGACGCGCCAGCTCTGCATGCTGCCGAGGGCCATGCCGAGCGCGCGCGGCGCGAGCAGGAGCGCCGCCGTGAGGGCCGGCAGCCCGAGGCCGTCGATGAGGTAGAGCGTCGAGACGATGCCGAGGCCGAGGCCCGCCCCGAAGATGAGCGTCGCGACCCCGGTGCCGAGCATGAAGCCTCGGGAGCGCACGAGCGCCGGGTCGAGCACCGGTGACCCGCCGCGGCGCGTGACGCGCCGCTCCCAACCCGTGAACGCGAGGCCGGCGATCGCAGCGACGACGAGCCAGAGCGGGCCGCCGGGCACCCCGGCGGTGACGGGCATCATCAGCGCGAGGATCGCGGCCATGAGCAGGGCGAGGCCGACGAGGTCGAGCCCGCCGCGACTATCGCGCCCACCGCGCGTCGCCGCCGTTCCCCTCGACGCGGATGCCGCCGCCGCGGCAGCCGCCGCAGCCGCCCGCGACCGCCCCGACGGCAGCACCGCGAGGCCGACGACGAACAGCGCCAGCGCGACGGGCACCGAGAGCAGCACGACGAACCGCCAGCCGAGCCCGGGTGCGGCCGTCGCGAGGATCCACCCGGCGGCGGGCGGCGACACGAGGCCCGCGATCGAGCCCGCGACCGTGTAGGCGCCGAGCGCCTTCGCCCGCGCGGGGCCCGTGAACAGGTCCTGGAAGTACCCGAGCACCTGCGGGTTCACGAGCCCGGCGCCGAGGCCCTGCACGAGCCGGGCCACGACGGCCGTGTTCGCGTCACCGGCCCCCGCGGCGATGACCCCGCCGACCGCGAAGAGCAGCAGTCCGACGAGGTACGGCACCCGGCGCCCGAACACGTCGCCGAGCCGCCCGCCGGGCAGCAGCGCGGCGCCGAATGCGAGCGAGTACCCGGCGACCAGCCACTGCACCTGCCCGGCGTCGGCGCCGAGGTCGTCGCGCAGGCCGGGCACGGCGAACGAGAAGGCGGCCTGGTCGATGATCGTGACGAAGCCCGTCGAGACGCCGAGCGCGAGCACGCGCCCGGAGGTGCGATCCCGAGGTTTCACGGGGGTCGCGGATGTCGCGGGCCTCACTCCGAGGCACCCGCCCCGAACGTCCGCTCGACGTCTACCGGGCCGCCGGCCGCCGCGAAGTCCGCGCGGACGTCGGCCAGCAGGTCGGCGTCGGCCAGCACGTCGGCGGCCGTCGCCGCGAGGCCGTACGCGGCATCCGTCACCGCCTCGATCGACGCGGGGGAGCCCGCGTACTCGGCGAACTCGCGCGTGTGCAGCGCGATTTCGGGCGGTGCGATCGCGATGACGGGATGGATGCCGGGCAGGCGCTGGCTGATGTTGCCGAAGTCGGTCGACGCGGCCTGCGCACCCGGCGCGTCGGCGGCGCGCAGCACGCGTCGGCCGCGCTCGGCCTGCGCGAGCGCCCAGCGAGCGGCGAGCGGCCCGTTGTGGCGGATCGGCAGGCTGAACGGCTGCGGATCCCACGTGACCTCGACGCCCGTGCCGGTCGCGAGCGCGATGCCGTTGGCGATGTCGTCGACGCGCGCCGAGAGCTCGCGCAGGGTCGAGATCTCGTGCGAGCGCACGTAGTACTCGAGCTCGGCGCGCTCGGGCACGACGTTGGGTCGGGCGCCGCCGTCGATGAACACGCCGTGGATGCGGTCGCCCGGCGGCAGGTGCTGCCGCAGCAGGCCGACCGCCTGGTAGTTGAGGGCGGCGGCGTCGAGCGCGTTGCGGCCCTGGAAGGGCGCGGCCGCGGCGTGCGCGGCGACCCCGTGGTAGACGATGCGCACGATGCGCCGGCCGATGAAGACGGGGTCGGCGAGGTCGGCGCCGAACGGATGCGCCATGACCGCGAGGTCGACCTCGTCGAACGCGCCGGTGCGGGCGAGCAGTTCCTTGCCGTTGCCGCCCTCCTCGGCGGGCGTGCCGATGAGCAGCACGCGGCCGGGCACGCTCGCCGGGTTCTGCCGCCTCGCCTCGGCGAGGGCCAGGAAGGCGCCGACGGATGCCGCGGCGATGAGGTTGTGCCCGCAAGCGTGGCCGACCCCGGGCAGGGCGTCGTACTCGGCGAGCAGCGCGACGGTCGGGCCGGGGCCGGGGCCGGGGCCGGGGCCGGGGCCGGGGCCGCTGACGCTGTCCGATGCCGCGGACAGCTCGGCGACGAACGCGGTCGGAAGCCCGAAGACCCCGAGCTCCGAACGGATGCCGCGGGCCTCGAGCGTCTCGACGATGGCCGCCGCGCTCTTCACCTCGGCGAACCCGGGCTCGGCGAGTGCGAACAGGTGCGCCGACAGGCCGCCGAGGGCGGGCGCCAGCTCGTCGACGGAGACCGCCAGGGCGGCGCGCAGCTCCGACGATGCGCCGACGTGCGGCGACGAGATGGGCGGAGCCGCCGCCGCGAGGCGTTCGGCCTCGCGGGCGACGGCGTCCAGGTGCAGGGTGCTCGGCGTCGTGGGCCGGGCACCGATCCGCAGGCCGTGCGCGGCGGACGTCACGCCCCGACCGCGGCGACTGCGAGCTCGGACGGCTCGCCGGCGGCATCCGCCTCGATCCGTCGATCCTCGCCCTTCCCTTCGGATCCAGGGGCGAGGTTCGACGGATCACGGGGTGCCGGGTGCGTCGACGCGGCGGAGTCCGCGGAGTTCGCGGAGTTCGTGGAGTTCGCGGAGTTCGCGACCTCGACGCCCCACGCCTCGGCGAGCAGGCGGTACGAGGCGACGCGCGCCTCGTGGTCGTGCGTGATCGTCGTCACGAGCAGCTCGTCGGCGCCCGTCGCGCGCTGAAGCGTCTCGAGCTGCGCGACGACGCTCGCGGGCGAGCCGACGAAGCGCGTGTCGAGGCGGTCCTGCACGGCTTCGAGCTCGATACTCGACAGCTCGGCGTCGGGCGTCGCGCGCTCGGGGCTCGGGTAGGGTACGGCGCCTTGACCCTCGCGGATCGAGAGCACCCACTCGGCATAGCCGGCGGCGAGGCGCTGCGCCTCGGCATCCGTCTCGGCCACGACGACGTCGACCGACACGATCGTGTGCGGACGCTCGAGTTCGGCCGAGGGGCGGAAGTGCGCCCGGTACTCGGCCACGGCCGCGAGCACGCCGCTCGGCGCGACGTGGTAGTTCGCGCCGAAGCGCAGGCCGAGGCGACCGGCGAGGCGCGCGCTCTCGCCCGCGCTCGAGCCGTGCACCCAGAGCTCGACCGGGTTGCCGGTCGCGGGCTGCGCCTGCACGATCACGCCGTCTGGGCGGGTGTCGTCGGCGTAGCGCACCGGGCCGGCGAAGAAGTCGCGCAGGGCGTCGACGTCGTCGGCGAACCGGGCCGCGTCGCCGACCGTGCGGCCGAGGAGTCTCGCCTGGAGCGCGAAGCGCGCCGAGTCGAAGCGGAACGGGCGCTGCGGGGGCACGACGAGTCCGTCGACCACCTCGTTGGGTGCGGGCAGGGCGGGCTCCGTCACGGCCTCGGGCGCGTCGGGCACCGCGGGAAGCGGTGGGGCGGCGGGAACCGCGGCGGGGACGGCGGGAGCCGCGGCATCCGGCGCACCCGCCTTCGCGGGCGGGAGGCCGCTGCGGCCCAGCCCGAGGTCGACCCGGCCCGGCCAGAGCGCAGCGACCGTGCCGAACGCCTCGGCGACCTGGAGCGGCTCGTAGTTGCCGAGGATCGTCGCCGCGGTGCCGACGCGGATGCGCTCGGTCGAGGCGGCCAGGATGCCGAGGAACGTGTGCGGCGCGGCACCCGCGACGCCCGGGTTCAGGTGGTGCTCGGCGAGCCAGTAGCGCGCGTAGCCGAAGGCCTCGGCCCGGCGGGCCAGGTCGATCGAGCGGTGCAGCGCCTCGCCGGCGTTCGAGCCCTCGGCGATCGGCACGAGGTCGAGGACGGCGAGCGGGACCCGGCGGGCGGAGGTGGTGGCGGGAGTGGCGGCGCTGGTCTCGATACGCTCCGCTACTCGACCGGCGGCACCCGCGGCGGCGTCACGCTGCTCAGCCGACACGACGCACCTCCTCGGCCTCGCGCACGGAGGCGACCCGCGCGCCCGGCTCGGGCAGCTCGAGGTTCTGCCGCAGCGTCGCGCCTGGCTTGTAGTCGGTGCGGTAGACGCCGCGCTCCTGGAGCTCGGGCACGACGCGGTCGACGAACGCGTCGAGGCCGTGCGGCGAGGTCGTGCCGACGATGACGAACCCGTCGGTCGCGCGCTCCTGCACGTAGCGGTCGAGCTCGGAGGCGACGTGCGACGGCGTGCCGATGAACGACTGGCGCCCGGCGACCTTGATCACGAGCTCGCGGATCGAGAGCCCCTCGGCCTCGGCCTGGGCGCGCCAGGCCTGGGCGATCTGCACGGCGTTCGGGAAGCGGGGTGCCCAGCCCTTCGTGATCGTGCCCGCGACGGTGTCGGCGGGGCCCTCGCCGGGATCGAACGCGGGCAGCGGGCCGTCGGCGTCGTACGAGGTGAGGTCGGTGCCCCAGAGCTGCTCGAGCACCGTGATCGCGTTGCGGGGCGTGACCTGTGCGAGCGAGGTCTCGCGGGCGACCTCCTCGGCCTCGGCCTGCGTGTCGCCGATCGCGAAGGTCACGGCGGGCAGGATCTTCAGCGAGTCCTCGGTGCGGCCCCAGCCCGCGAGGCGGCCCTTGACGTCGGCGTAGAACGCGCGCGCCTCGTCGAACGCGCTGTGCCGGGAGAAGATCACCTCGGCGTGCTCGGAGGCGAAGTCGCGGCCGTCGGCCGAGTCGCCGGCCTGCACGATCACGGGGTAGCGCTGCGGGCTGGCGGGCGTCGTGAACCGGCCGCGCACGTCGAACTGCGGGCCGCGGTGGGCGAAGGCGCCCGAGCCGACTCCCTCGTCCGAGGCATCCGACGCGAGGAAGCGGCCCGAGGCCCGGTCGGCGACGATCGCGTCGGCCGACCAGCTGTCCCAGAGTTCCTTTGCGAGGCTCACGAACTCGTTGGCGCGGTGGTAGCGGTCGCCGTGGTCGAGGAACCCGCCGCGGCGGAAGTTCGCCCCGTGGAACGCGTCCGAGCTCGTCACCACATTCCAGCCGGCGCGGCCGCCGGAGAGGTGGTCGAGCGTCGAGAGCTGACGGGCCAGCTCGTAGGGCTCGTTGAACGTCGCGTTCAGCGTGCCGACGAGGCCGATGTGCTCGGTGACCGCGGCGAGCGCGGTCAGCACGGCGAGCGTATTCGGGCGGCCCACGACGTCGAGCTCGTGCAGCTGCCCCTTGTGCTCGCGCAGGCGCAGGCCCTCGGCGAGGAACACGTAGTCGAAGCGGCCGCGCTCGGCGGTGCGGCCGAAGTGCTCGAACGCCGAGAAGTCGATCTGGCTGCGGTGCAGCGGGTCGGCCCAGAGCGTCGTGTTGTTCACGCCCGGGAAGTGGGCGGCCAGGTGCACCTGGCGCTTGGACGGTGCCGGCTTGCTCGCAGCCATCAGGCGGCCTCCTCGTTCGTTCGTGCGGCGCCGGTGGCCCGACGGGCCGCGGTGTACCGGTTCTCGGGCAGCTCGAAGCCGAGCCGTTCGCGCAGGGTCGTGCCCGCGGCATCCGCTCGCGGGAGTGCGGGCAGCACCCAGTCGGCGAGCTGCTCGAGGTCGCGCGGCAGGCGTGCGGGGCGGATGCGCACGCCGTCGTAGCCGAGCGCGGTCCACGCGTCGATGCGCTCGAGCAGCTGCTCGGGCGTGCCCGCGAAGATCAGGGCGTCGGATGTCAGGGGCGAGCCGTTCTGCTCGTCGAGCCGTTCGAGCGCGGCGCGTGCCGCAGCCGGCGTCGACTCGAGCACCACGATCACCTCGGCGAGCACCGACAGCGGTCGGCCGGTGCGCCCCGTGCGGGTCTCGGCGTCGCGCACCTCGGCGAGGATCGAGACGGACTGCGCGTCGTCGAGCGGCGTGATGAACACCAGGTCGGCGCTCGTCGCGGCGAGCTCGTAGGGGATGGTCTGGTGCGCGAGCACCGCGACGAGGGGCTGGCCCTGCGGCGAGCGCGGCACGATCGAGGCGCCGTGCACGTCGAACCACTCGCCCGAGAACTCGGCGCCGTGGATCTTCTCGCGGTCGATGAAGCGGCCGCTGGCGGCATCGCGGATGATCGCGTCCGCCTCCCAGCTGTCCCAAAGGCGGCGCACGACCTCGACGACGTCGCGGGCCTCGTCGAACCCGGGGCGGATCTGCTCGGAGTCGCCGGCCTGCAGCGCGGCGATGTCGACGGGCGGCAGCGTGCGACGGCCGAAGTGCGCCGCCTCGGTCGGCGAGCCGGAGAGCTGTGCGCGCCAGCCGGCGCGTCCGCGGCTCGCGATGTCGAGCGTCTGCAGTCCGGTCGCGACGTGGAACGGCTCGGTGTGCGTGGTCGTCACGGTGGGCACGAGGCCGATGCGGCTCGTGACGGGGGCGACGAACGAGGCGATGAGCAGGGCGTCGAGGCGGCCCCGCACCTGGTCGGTCCGCTCGTCGGGCGTCCAGAGCGTCGAGCTCTGCAGGCCGAGCGCGTCTTCGATGGTGACCAGGTCGACGTCGGCGCGTTCGGCGAACTGCGCCAGGTCGCGCCAGTACCGGGCGGTGAAGAGTTCGGCCGGTCGGGCCGACGGGTCGCGCCAGGCGGCGGGGTGCCATCCGGCCCCGTCGAGCGCGACGGCGATGGTGGGTCGTCGAGTCATGCCGTTCACCTTCCGCGCGTGCCCGTGGGCCTCGCAAGGCGGCCCGTCACGAGGTGAAGTCGAAGGTCATACGGCTTCATCGGATGCCGCCGGCCGAGGTCACACGCGGTCACACCGTGCGGCCGGCCGCCGTCACGAGCCGTCGCGCGAGGACACCCGGCGCCACCTTCGGTCACGGTTCGCGACACGGCTTGGCGAAGGCGGCGGCCGACGGTTCAGTGGCGGCATGAGCACCCTTTCGACCATCGCGTTCCTGACCCCGGGCAACTACGACGACGCCCGCCCCGAGCAGGGCCTCGAGGACACCCTCGCCCTGTTCGAGCACGGCGAGCGCCTCGGGTTCGACGGAGCGTGGGTGCGCCAGCGGCACCTCGAGCACGGGGTGTCGTCGGCGCCCGTGTTCCTCGCGGCGGCCTCGCAGCGCACGAGCCGCATCCGGCTCGGCATCGGGGTGATCCCGATCGGCTACGAGAGCCCGTTCCGCCTCGCCGAGGACCTCTCGACGGCCGACGTGCTCTCGGGCGGCCGCCTCGAGGTCGGGGTGAGCGCGGGGCGGCCGCCGCACGTCGAGCTCATCGGCGAGCGCGTGTTCGACGGCGACTGGAGCGGCCAGGACTTCTCGCACGCCCGCGTCGACCGGCTGCTCGAGAACCTGTCGGGCGGGTTCCTCGGCGACGCCGACACCGTGATCCACTCGCCGGGCAACGTGCAGCGGCCGCGCCTGCAGCCGTTCGCCGCGGGCCTGCGCGACCGCGTCTGGATCGGCGCCGGCTCCGCACGCTCGGCCGAGTGGGCCGCCGAGCGCGGGCTCGGGCTCCTGACCGGCAACATCGTCTCGGGCGGACCCGTCGCCGAGGGCGGACCCGCCGCGTTCGCCGCGACGCAGGCCGACGTGCTCGCCCGCTACCGCGACGCGTACCGGGGCGCCGGCGCACCGCGCGTCGCGCTCGGTCGGGTGATTGTGCCGACCGACGGCGCAGACCGGGCGACCAGGGCGAGATACGCCGAGTACCGCGCGAGCCGCGAGGAGCGCACGCGCATCGCCCACGGCGAGCGCCTCACGCAGTTCGCACCCGATCTGGTCGGCACGGCCGAGGAGATCCTCGAGCGGCTCGCCGCCGACCCCGTGGTCGCCGCGGCGACCGACCTGCGGCTCGAGCTGCCGTACGAGTTCTCGGTCGACGACTACCGGCAGATCCTCGACGACGTCGCCTCGCTCATCGCGCCCGAGCTCGGCTGGGCGCCGAAGACGGTTCCGGATGTCACGGCCGCCGCCGCGGCATCCGGAACCGATGGCGCCCTCATCGCCGGCGCGAGCACGGAGGCCGCCTGATGGCCAGGTACGTGCTGCTGCGCCTGCTGCAGGCCGTCGGCGTGCTGTGGGCCGCGTACACGGTGTCGTTCCTCGTGCTCTACGCGTTGCCCGGCGACCCCGTGACCCTGCTCGCCGGTGCGGACGCGAACGACATCACGCCGGCGCAGCTCGACGCCCTGCGCGCCGAGCTCGGCCTCGACCGCCCCCTCATCGTGCAGTACCTCGACCAGCTCGCCGCCGTGCTGCGCGGCGACCTCGGCACCTCGATCGTCACGGGCCGGCCGGTGACCGAGATCATCGGCGAGGCGCTGCCGCCGACCGTCGCGATCGCCGCGTTCGCGCTCGTGATCGCCGTCGTCGCGGGGGCGGGCATCGCCATCGCGGCGAACTACACGCGCCACCGCTGGCTGGCCGACGTGGTGCTCGGGCTGCCGCCGCTCGGCGTCGCCGTTCCCGCGTTCTGGTTCGGCCTCATGCTCATCCAGTGGTTCTCGTTCACGGTGCCGATCTTCCCGGCCGTGGGCGATCGCGGCTTCATCTCGCTCGTGCTGCCCGCGATCACGCTCGCGCTGCCGACCGGCGCGACGATCGCCCAGCTGCTCTCGAAGAGCCTCTCGAACACGCTGCGCGAGCCCTACGTCGACACGGCATGGGCGAAGGGCGCGAGCCGCGCTCGCGTGCACCTCGGCCACGCGCTGAAGAACGCCGCGCTGCCCGCGCTCACCGTCACGGGCCTCATCGTCGGACAGCTGCTCTCGGGCACGGTCGTGACCGAGACCGTCTTCTCGCGCCCGGGCATCGGACGCGTGACCGCGAGCGCCGTGCAGCAGCAGGACGTGCCCGTCGTGCAGGGCGTCGTGCTCGTCGCCGCGATCGCCTTCGTGCTCGCCAACCTCGCCGTCGACCTCGTCGCGCCGCTGCTCGACCCGCGCATCGTCACGGCGCGCGGGCCCGCCGGTCGACGAGGCCGTGCCGCAGCGGCGGTGCCGAGCGCACGACCCGCGCCCGCGGCATCCGGAGCCACCGCCTCGACCGCGACGTCGACCGTCTCACCCCAGGGGGAGCCCGCATGAGCGACACGACCGCCCTCGTGCCCGAACGGCACGAGCAGTCCGAGGACGTCTTCGCCGCCACGGCCGACGCGCGCTTCGCCGACGCGGTGCGCAGCCGTTCGGCCGACGCCGCCCTCCGCGCCGGTCGCGGCATCAGGCAGGTGCTCGGCCGGCCCGTGCTGCTGCTCGCGCTCGTGTGGCTGGTGCTCGTCGTCATCGCCGCGATCGCCCCGAACCTGCTCGCTCCCGGCGACCCGCTCGACGGCGTGCCCGCAGACCGGCTGCAGGGCCCCTCTGCGGAGCACTGGTTCGGCACCGACCAGCTCGGCCGCGACCTCTACACGCGCGTCGTGCACGGCACGGCCCTGACGCTCTCGGCCGCGGGCATCGCCGTCGCGGTCGGACTCGTCGTCGGAACCCTGCTCGGCCTGCTCGCCGGATTCGTCGGCCGGTTCGTCGACGAGGCCGTCATGCGACTGGCCGACGTGCTGCTCGCGATCCCCGCGCTGCTGCTCAGCCTCGCGATCATCACCGCGCTCGGCTTCGGCACGATCAACGTCGCCGTCGCGGTCGGCTTCGCGAGCATCGCGACCGTCTCGCGCATCTCGCGCTCGGAGGTGCTGCGCGTGCGCAGCTCGGTCTACGTCGACGCCGCCAGGGCCTCGGGCGACCGTTGGGGCCGCGTGCTCTTCCGCCACGTGCTGCCGAACTCGGCCGGGCCCGTGCTGGTGCTCGCCGTGCTCGAGTTCGCCGGCGCGATCCTCGCGGTCTCGGCCCTGAGCTTCCTCGGCTACGGGGCTCCGCCGCCCGCGCCCGAGTGGGGATCGCTCGTCTCGGGAGGCCGCGACTTCCTCCGCAACGCGTGGTGGCTCACGACCTTCCCGGGCCTCGTGATCGCCGCCACCGTGCTCGCCGCCAACCGGGTCTCGCGGGCCCTCGACTCCGAAGGGAGGCGCACGCGATGAGCGCCGCATCAGCCGTACCCGAGCACCCGCCCGCCACCCCGCGCACGCCCCTGCTCGAGATCTCGAACCTCGCCGTGAGCTACCGCACGGCGAGCGGCACGATCGAGGCCGTGCGCGACGCGAGCCTCACGGTCCACGCCGGCGAGACGGTCGCGATCGTCGGCGAGTCGGGTTCGGGCAAGTCGACGACCGCCCACGCCGTCGTGCAGCTGCTGCCCTCGTCCGCGTCGATCGCCCGCGGCAGCGTCCGCTTCGAGGGGCGCGACGTCACGAAGATCTCGCGCGTCGAGCTGCGCGGGCTGCGGGGCCGGGCCATCGGCTTCGTTCCGCAGGACCCGACCGTGAGCCTCAACCCCGTGCAGCGCATCGGACGCCAGGTCGCCGAGGTGCTCGAAATCCACGGGCTCGCCGATCGGCGCACGGCCGCGGCGCAAGCGATCGACGCGCTCGCCGAAGCCGGACTGCCCGACCCCGAGCGCCAGGCGCAGCAGTACCCGCACGAACTCTCGGGCGGCATGCGGCAGCGCGTGCTCATCGCGATCGCGCTGATCGCCCGCCCGGCCCTCGTGATCGCCGACGAGCCGACGAGTGCGCTCGACGTGACCGTGCAGCGGCAGATCCTCGACCGCATCGACCGGCTCAAGCACGACCTCGGCACGGCCGTGCTGCTCATCACGCACGACCTCGGAGTCGCAGCCGACCGCGCCGACCGCATCGTCGTCATGTCGCAGGGCGAGGTCGTCGAACAGGGCACGCCGGCCGAGGTGCTCGGCGCGCCCACGCATCCCTACACGCGGGCGCTCATCGCGGCTGCTCCGAGCCTCGACCTCGACGCTCCGTTCGCCGAGCAGGTTCGGGTCACGGATGCCGCGGGGCCGGCCGATGCCGCAGGCGCGACGGATGCGGCAGGGCAGGCGCTCGCCGCGGCATCCGCCCCGCTCGTGGTCGCCCACGACCTCGTCAAGGAGTTCCCGGTGCCCCGGGCCGCCGGCGGAGGCGTGCATCGCGCGGTCGACGGCGTGAGCTTCGCGATCCCGCGCGGGCGCACGCTCGCCCTCGTCGGCGAATCCGGATCGGGCAAGTCGACGACCGCGCGGCTCGTGCTGCGCCTGGCCGAGGCGACCTCGGGCAGCGTGGAGTTCGACGGCGTTGACCTCTCCGCGCTCGGATCGGGCGCGGTGCGGCGGTTCCGCCGGCGGGCCCAGCTCGTGCACCAGAACCCGTACGCGTCGCTCAACCCGCGCCTGCCGATCGGCCGCATCGTCTCCGACCCGCTCGAGGCCTTCGGCGTCGGTTCGCGCGCCGAGCGCCGCCGTCGGGTCGAGGAGCTGCTCGACGTCGTCGCCCTGCCCGCGGGCACGATCGACCGCAAGCCGGCCGAGCTCTCGGGCGGGCAGCGGCAGCGCGTCGCGATCGCCAGGGCCCTGGCGCTCGCGCCCGACCTCGTCGTGCTCGACGAGCCGGTCTCGGCACTCGACGTGTCGATCCAGGACCAGATCCTGACGCTCCTCACCGAGATCCAGGGCGAGTTCGGGGTGAGCTACCTGTTCATCTCGCACGACCTCGCCGTCGTTCGCCGCATCGCGCACGACGTGATCGTGCTGCGCGACGGACGCGTGGTCGAGGCGGGCGAGACCTCGCGGCTCTTCCGCGATCCACGCGAGGCGTACACGCAGGAACTCCTCGACGCGATCCCGGGGCGCGCCACTCGCGGCTGACGGCCGCCCGCGGCATCCGGAACCACAGACCACCCGAACCACCCAGACCAGCACACCGAACACACCTGGAGAAGCACATGCGCACCACCACACGCTTCGTCGTCGCGGCCATCGCGACGTCGACCATCTTCGCCCTCGCGGGCTGCGCCGACGCGCAGTCGGCCGGCAGCGGCGAGACCACCGCGACCGTCGTCGACGGCGGGAGCCTCGCCTTCGCGATCGGGAACGACCCGATCTCGCTGAACCCCTCGGGCACGGGGTCGGGCAACGACACGCTCTACGTCACCCGTCAGCTCGTCGACTCGCTGCTCTACCAGAACCCCGAGACCGGCCGTCTCGAGCCGTGGCTCGCGACCGAGTGGAGCTCGAACGACGACGCGACCGTCTTCACGTTCACGCTGCGCGACGACGTCACCTTCTCGGACGGCACCCCCCTCACCGCGGCCGACGTCAAGGGCACGTTCGACGACATCATCGCCGCGGGCGCCGCGAGCCAGGCCTCGGCGCTGCTGATCGGCTACGACGAGACAGTCGCCGTCGACGAGCACACCGTCGAGGTGCACTTCAGCACCCCGAACGCCGCGTTCCCGAACTCGACCGCGACCGTCGCCCTCGGCATCGTCGGCGCCTCGACGCTCGAGACGCCCTACGACGAGCGTGCCGACGGCAAGGCGGTCGTCGGCACCGGCGCGTTCACGCTCGGCGAGTACACGAAGGACGTCGAGACCGTGCTCGAGCGCCGCGACGACTACGCGTGGGCGCCCGAGGCGCTCGGCAACGACGGAGCCGCGCACCTCGACGAGGTCGTGTTCCAGGTCGTGCCCGAGGCGAGCGTGCGCACCGGCAGCCTCACCTCCGAGCAGGTCGACGTCGTCGGCGGCGTGCAGCCGAACGACGTGCAGACCATCGAGGACGCCGGGTTCCCGCTCGTGTACCGCGGCAACCCCGGCGCGACGTTCGGCGTCTACTTCAACGAGTCGCGGCCGGCCGTCGCCGACCTCGACGTGCGTAAGGCGATCGCCGCGGCGATCGACCCCGAGGTCGTGCGCGACACCGCACTGAACGACCTGTTCGCCGTCGCGACGAGCTCGCTCGCGCAGACCACGCCCGGCTTCGCGGACGAGGGCGACGCGTTCGAGTACGACCCCGAGGCCGCAGCGGACCTGCTCGACGAGGCCGGCTGGACCGAGGGCGCCGACGGCATCCGCACGAAGGACGGCGAACCGCTCAGCCTGAAGCTCGCGTGGATCACGAACTTCGGCCCGAACCAGACCTCGCTCGAACTCATCCAGCAGCAGTTGAAGGAGGTCGGCGTCGAGGTCGAGCTCGTCGGCGGCAGCGTCCCCGAGTTCCTGAAGGTCCAGGAGTCGGGTGACTTCGACCTGTCGTGGCAGAACCTCTCCCGTGCCGACGGCGACGTGCTGCGCACCACGTACTCGATCGCGGCGAGCAACCGACTGCACCTCGACGACCCCGAGCTCGAGTCGCTCCTGCAGGAGCAGGCCGCGCTCGCCGACCCCGACGCGCGCGACGACGTGCTCGCCGAGGCGCAGGCCCGCATCGCCGAGCAGGTGCACCAGGTTCCCGTGCACGAGCTCACCTCGATCCTCGGCACGCTGCCGACGGTGCACGGCGTGAGCCTCGGCGCCGACTCGCGCCTCGACTCGCTCGTCGGCGCATGGGAGGAGGCCGAGTGACCGGCTACTACGAGCCGACCGATCGCAGCTACACCAAGGTCTACAAGGAGCACACGCCCGACATCCTGAAGGCGTTCGCCGAGTTCGATGCCACGGTGTTCGCCGCCGAGGGGCGCGAGATCCCGCTGAAGTACCGCGAGCTCATCGCGCTCGCCGTGTCGATCACCACGCAGTGCTCGTACTGCATCGACGCGCACTCGAAGAACGCGGTGAAGGCCGGCGCCACCGAGGCGGAGCTCGCCGAATCGGCGTGGGTCGCGACCGCGATCCGCGCCGGCGGCGGCTACGCGCACGGTCGGCTCGCGTTCAAGCTCTCGGGATTGCACGAACACTGATGAGCGAGACGCTGTTGACTGGGACGGTGAGTGAGACATCGGGCGAGGCGCGTGAGGATCAGGCGCCGGTCGGCGAGACCCTGCTCGAGCGCGAGGCGCTGCACTACATCCGCGAGCTGATCCGCATCGACAGCGTCAACACGGGCGACCCGCGCACCATCGGCGACGGTGAGACGCGGGCCGCCCGGCTCGTGCTGTCGGCGCTCGCCGAGGTCGGCCTCGAGGGCGAGCTCGTCGAGTCCACGCCGGGCCGCGGCAACGTCGTGGCCCGGCTTCGCGGGGCCGGGCCCGACGGAGGCCCGCCCGAGCGCGGCGCCCTCGTCGTGCACGCGCATCTCGACGTGGTGCCCGTCGACGGACAGGATTGGCGGCATCCGCCGTTCGGGGCCGAGATCCACGACGGCCTGCTCTACGGGCGCGGCGCGGTCGACATGAAGAACTTCGCCGGTGTGCTCGTCGCGGTCGCGCGCTCGTACGCCCGCGAGGGCTTCGTGCCGCCCCGCGACCTCGTCTTCGCGTTCTTCGCCGACGAGGAGGCAGGCGGCACGTGGGGTGCGAAGTGGCTCGTCGAGCACCGGCCCGACCTCTTCGCCGGCGCGACCGAGGCGCTCAGCGAGGTCGGCGGCTTCTCGGTGCCGATCCCGCCGGCCTCGCCTGGCGAACTCGGTTCGGAGGTTCCGGATGCCGCGGGGGCGCCCGATCGGCCGCGCCGCGCGTACCTCGTGGCCACGGCCGAGAAGGGCGTCGCGTGGGCGCGCATCACGGCTCGCGGCCGCCCCGGCCACGGATCGCGCCCGACCCCCGACAACCCGGTCGTGCGCATCGGGCGCGCGGTCGCGGCGATCGGCGACCACCGGTTCCCGTTCACGCGCACGCCCGCGCTCGAGGTGTTCCTGCAGCGCTTCGGCGAGGCTCGCGGTCAGGGGTTCCCGGATGCCGCGGCCGACGTCGAGGCCGAGCTCGCCGGGCTCGGCTTCACGGGTTCGCTGCTCGGGGCCGGCGCCCGCGACACGGCGTCGCCGACCGTGCTCGACGCCGGATCCAAGACGAACGTCATCCCGGGCGTCGCGACGGCGAGCCTCGACCTGCGCGTGCTGCCCGGCCACGAGGATTCCTTCATCGAGGAGCTGCGCGACGTCGTCGGGGCGGACGTCGAGCTCGAGGTGAGCACGTGGATCGCCCCGATCGCGTCGCCCGTCGATGCGCCGATCGTCGCGGCCATGCAGCAGGCGATCGAGGCCGACGACCCCGAGGGCCTCGTCGTGCCGTACCTGCTGCCCGCGAGCACCGACAACAAGCACCTGTCGCGGCTCGGCATCGCCGGCTACGGCTTCGTGCCCCTGCGCGTGCCCGACGGCTTCGACGTGTTCGGCCAGTTCCACACGGCCGACGAGCACATCCCGGTCGATGCGCTCGCGTTCTCGGCACGCGTCACGGAGCGGCTGCTCCGGCTCGCCTGACCCGAGGTCCGAGCGCCGGGCCCGCGCGCGGAATCCGTTCGCGCGCGGGAATCCCGCCGCACGGGGACTCCGGCGACCGAACGGGATTCCTGCGCGCCCGACGCCGGACATGTCGTCATGCGGCGCAATGCGACGGCCTGTTGCGCCGCCTTACCGATCGCGTCGACGACGGTCGCGACATCCGCCCCCCTCGACCTAGCTTCGAGGAATGCCGAACACGACGCCACGACGAGGGGAACGACGATGACGAGACTCATCATCGGCGCGATGGTGCGCGCGATCGGCGCCTACCCGTCGGGCTGGCGCTACCCCGGAGCGCACCGCGACCCCCGGCAGGACGCCGGCGTGCTCCGGCTCACCGCGCGCCTGGCCGAGGAGGCCCGCCTCGACTACCTGTTCTTCGGCGACTGGCTCGCGACGGGCAACGACCTCGAGCACCGCGACCCCTACCTGGTCGCGCGCATCGACCCGCTCTCGACGATCGCGCACCTCGCGGCCGTGACCGACCGCATCGGGCTCATCGCGACCGTCGACTCGACGTACGCCGACCCGTACACGGTCGCGCGGGCGACGGCGTCGATCGACCTGCTCTCGGGCGGACGGGCCGGGCTGAACCTCGTGACGACGGCGGATCCGCGTGCCGCCGCGAATCACGGCGTCGACTTCGAGCGCGTGAACGGCAGCCGGTACGAGCGGGCGGTCGAGTTCGAGACGCTGCTGCGCCGGCTCTGGGACTCCTTCGACGACGACGCGATCGTGGCGGATGCCGCGACGGGCCGGTTCCTCGCCCCCGGCAGCCTGCACGAGACCGCGTTCCGCGGCGAGCACGTGCGCTCCACGGGGCCGCTCAACGTGCTTCGCCCAGTGCAGGGCCACCTGCCGATCGTGCGCTCCGGGGCCTCGCCGCGGTCGCAGCTCATCGCGGCGCAGAGCGCCGACCTCGCGCTGGTCGCCGCGAACGACCTGGCGCACGCCGTGTCGGTGCGCGAAGAGCTGCGCGCCCTCGCCTTCGAGTCGGGGCGCGACGACCGCACGCTCAAGGTCATCGCTCCGGTACTGCCGATCGTGGGGGAGACCCGCGCCGACGCGCAGCAGCTGGCCGACGAGCTCTCGGAGCTCATGCAGATCGTCGAGGACTGGCCAGACGGCCCGCCGCCCGGATTCCCGGCCTCGCGGTCGCTCGCGAGCCTGTCGCCGCTCGTCGGCGTCGACCTCACCGGTCGCTCGCCCGACCTGGCCGTGACGCCCGCGATCGCGGAGCAGTTCGGCGCGGCCGGGCAGCAGCTC
Source organism: Agromyces sp. CF514 (assembly GCF_900113185.1). Classification (NCBI taxonomy): domain Bacteria; kingdom Bacillati; phylum Actinomycetota; class Actinomycetes; order Micrococcales; family Microbacteriaceae; genus Agromyces; species Agromyces sp. CF514. The sequence continues at coordinate 801,467 of NZ_FOZD01000001.1, forward strand.
GTCGAAATCGTCGCCGAGCGCACCGGGCGCACGCCCGGCGGAACGCGTCCGCCGACGCTGCGACACCTCGTGGTCGCCGCGGCCGTGAACGCCCCGATCATCGTGGGCTCGGCCGACGAGATCGCGAGCGAGTTCGAGACCTGGGGCGATGCCGGGGCCGTCGACGGCTTCAACGTGCTCTCGGCCGTGCAACCCGCGCAGTTCGAGGCGTTCACCTCGCTCGTCGCGCCCGAGCTCGTGCGCCGCGGCGTGCTTCCCCCGGCCTACGAGGGCGAGACCCTGCGCGACCACCTGGGGCTCGCCCGCCCCGAGAGCCGCTTCGCCTACCCGAGCTACGCGGGCGCCCACATCTGAGCCGGCGCTCGCCGGCGCGAGCCCCGCGCCGCGCTCGTCGAGCGGCCCGGGCGCGAGCCCAGCGCCGCGTTGTTCGTGACCGAATGTTGCAGCCTGTGACCGTGTACGACGGGTGTCGCTTGTCGGCCGTCGGCGTCGGTCGTAGGTTCGACGCCTGACCGGCGAATTGGAGCATCCGTGATCGACATCGCAGCCCGCACCGACGTGCGCGAATCGGTGCGCACGGATGCCGCGTCCCACCCGATCTCCGACGGCCCGGCGCCCGACGGCACCGCGCCGCTCGCGCTGCTCACCGATGCCGGCCTCGAGGTGCCCGTGCTCGGAGGCGCCACGGTCCGCCACGTGAACCTCGACATCGCGGCATCCGCCCCCGCGTTGCAGGCCGTCGCCGCCCACGTAGTGCGCGTGCTGCCCTACTACTCGAGCGTGCACCGCGGCAGCGGGTACCCGTCGCAGGCCGCGACGGCGCTCGTCGAAGACGCGCGCGTGAGCATCGGCCGGCACGTCGGCGCGCGCGACGGCGACCTCGTGATCTTCACGCGCAACACGACCGAGGCGCTGAACCTGCTCGCGACCGCAGTTCCGGGCGAGACCGTGGTGCTCGACATCGAGCACCACGCCAACCTGCTGCCGTGGCGCGACCGGCGGGTCGTCGTCGCCAGGCCGAGCATCGCCGAGACGCTCACCGCCCTCGAGGCCGAGCTCGCCGCCCGCCCGGCCGCGCTGCTCTCGGTGACCGGGGCCTCCAACGTGACCGGCGAGGTGCTGCCGATCGCCGAGCTCGCGCGCATCGCGCACGCGCACGGCGCGCGCATCGCGGTCGACGCCGCACAGCTCCTGCCGCACCGACGCGTCGACCTCGCGGCATCCGACCTCGACTTCGTCGCGTTCTCGGGTCACAAGGCGTACGCGCCCTTCGGCGCAGGCGCGCTCATCGGCCGAGCCGACTGGCTCGACGCGGCGCCGCCGTTCCTCGCGGGCGGCGGTGCCGTCGACGACGTCGCACTCGACCGGGTCGCGTGGAAGACCGGACCCGACCGCCATGAGGCCGGCACGCCGAACGTGGTCGGCATCGCTGCGCTTGCCCGCGCGCTCGCCGAGCTCGAGCGCCTCGGCGACACCGCGCGCGAGGCGCACGAGGCCCGCATCACGGCGCGCCTGCACGAGGGTCTCGACGCCCTGCCCGGGGTGCGCGTGATCCGAGGCTTCGACGATGCCGACGATCGGCTCGGCATCGCGACGATCGAGCTCGAGCACGGCTCCGTCGGGCTCATCGCCGCCGCCCTCGGAGCCGAGCACGGCATCTCGGTGCGCGCCGGACGCTTCTGCGCGCATCCGTTCTTCGACCGCGTCTCGGCGCGCTCGAACGGCCTCCGGGCGAGCCTCGGCGCGGGCTCGACGACCGACGACGTCGACCGCTTCATCGCGGCGCTCGGGCAGCTCGTGGCCGACGGCCCGGCGTTCGAGTACTCGCGCACGCCCGAGGGCTGGTGTCCGGTTGGCGACGACCGGCCGCGGGCCTCGTTCGACTGAGCGCACCCGCACCGGCGCACGCGCGCACCTGCGCACCGGCCCGCGGGCGTGCGGCGAGCTCTCGGGCAGGCCTCGATACGATCGGCCCCATGGCTGCTGCGCGACACATCACCACCGGGTTCGGCGCGATCGCGATGCTCGCACTGCTGAGCGGCTGCGCCGTCAACGAGCGCGACCAGCAGCCGAGCGACCTCTCGGGCACCATCGACGGCTCGGGATCCTCGGCGCAGGCGTCGGCCCAAGACGTGTGGATCGCCGGCTTCCAGACCGCCAACGGCAGCACGACGGTCAACTACGACCCCGCCGGTTCGGGTGCGGGCCGCGACCAGTTCGTCGTCGGCGCGGTCGCGTTCGCGGGCAGCGACGCGGCCCTCGATCCCGGCCAGACGACCGGCGACGTCGGGCGCTGCACCGACGGCGCGGGCGCGGTCGACCTGCCGCTCTACGTGTCGCCCATCGCGCTCGCGTTCAACATCGAGGGGGTCGACGAACTCCGCCTCGACGCGGCATCCGTCGCCCGGATCTTCAGCGGCGACATCGACCGCTGGAACGACCCCGCGCTCGTCGCGCTCAACCCGGGCACGACGCTGCCCGACGCGCGCGTCACGGCCGTGCATCGCTCCGACGACTCGGGCACGACCGAGAACTTCGCCGACTACCTGCACGAGGCCGCGCCCGCGGAATGGCCGACGGAGCCCTCCGGCACGTTCCCGTACCCGGGCGAGGCGGCCCAGGGCAGCTCGGGCGTCGCCTCGGTGATCCGCGACGGCGTGAACGTCATCGGCTACCTCGACGCCTCGCGCGCGACCGGCATGACCGTCGCGCAGCTGGCCGTGGGCGACGCCTTCGTGTCGCCGACGCCCGACGCAGCGGCGGCGATCCTCGACGCGTCGCCCATGCAGCCGGGCCGCGCCGACGACGACCTCGTGATCGACATCGATCGGGCCACGGATGCCGCGGGCGCGTACCCGCTCGTGCTCGTGAGCTACGTGATCGCGTGCCGCTCGTACGTCGACGCCCAGGAGGGCGAGCTGGTGGGCGCCTACCTCGACTGGGTCGCGAGCGAGGCCGGGCAGCACGCCGCGGCGCAGGATGCCGGGTCGTCGCCGATCTCCGAGACCCTCCGCGCCCGCGTGCAGGAGGTCGTCGCCTCGATCGGCTGAATCGGTCGCGCAGCGGCCCGGCGTTCGTAGACTGGAAGGGTTCGACGAACGCGGGGAGACGAATGCAGGCGCTGACCGAGGCCGAGGTGCGCGACGCGTTCCGCAACGCGTCGGCCGCCGAACTCACGCAGCTCTCGTTGCCCGTCTCGTTCTTCGTGACCGAGTGGGCGCACCTCGACGCGTTCGCCTGGCGCGACCCGCGCATCGCCGGACGCGGCTACCTCGTGACCGAGCTCGACGGCGCAGCGGTCGGCGTCGTGCTGCGTGCGCCCTCCTCGAGCGGGTCGCACCACCGTGCGGCGATCTGCAACCTCTGCCACACGCAGCAGCCCGCCGACCAGGTCGCGATGGTGTCGGCCAGGCGCGCGGGCGCAGCCGGGGAACGCGGCGACAGCATCGGCGTCTACATGTGCAGCGACCTCGCGTGCCAGGAGACCGTTCGCCTCGGGAGGCCCGCCGCCCCGTCGGAGGTGCTGCCGAGCCTGCGCGAGCTCGAGCGCATCGAGGGCCTCGCGCGCCGCACCCGCGCGTTCGTCGCCGACGTGGTCGAGACCGGCTGAACTGGCGTAGGGGAGCAGGGCGACGATGACGTCTTCCGATGGTTCAGAGCTCGAGGCACGCGCGGCCGCGCTTCGGCGGATCGTCTACGGCACGCCCGACGGGTACGCGGGTCCCGCCGCCGCGGAGCTCGAGGCGGTCGAGTTCGAGCTCGGTCGTCGAGACTCGTCGCCCCGGGAGCCGTTGCCGTTGCCGTCGGCGTCGGCTTCGGCGTCGGCGTCGAGGAGTACCGGGCTGGGGCGCGACGACCCTCGGGGTCTCGACCAGGCCCCGGCCGATGCCCGGCTCGCCGGAGGCCTCGCGCTGATGGAGCAGGTCGACGCCGTCGGGGCGACGTCGGAGCGGCCCGACCTGCACGAGCCTCGGCACGGTGCGCGCCGGCGGGCGCTGATCGTGTGCGCGGTCGCCGCCGCCGTCGCGGCGGTCGCTTCGATCGGACCCCTGCGGGAGCTCACCGACCCGCCGAGGGGTCTCGCGATCTTCGACCGCGCGCCCGACCCGTCGCAGGCGCTCATCCCCGGTGCGAACGACATCCTGACGGCCGAGTCGCTGGCCTCGGTCAGGTACATCGGCACCGAGGTGGGGTACCGTGCGTGGGTCTTCCGCGATCGCGGCGATGTGTGCATGACGCTGCAGCGCGAGAACTGGGCCGGGGCGGGCACGACCTGCGTCGCGGAGGCGGAGTTCGCGCGCACCGGCATCCGCGAGGTCGTGCGGTACGAGCAGCTGTACGACCTGGCGCGGCCCGTCGGCGTCGGGCCCGGCGACGGCGTCGAGTTCGCGTGGACGGCGGAGTCGACCGGGCTCGAGTGGTCGATGCGCAGGTAGCACCGGCGCTCCGGATCGACTCAGCCGCGCTGTGTACACTCGGCGCTTGTGAGTCAGCATGTTCCGTTCGCGATGCCCGTGGGGCGTCAGGAGGTCGTCGGCGTTCTCCAAGCCGGCCTCAGAGGGCCGTCGCGCCCGTGACCTCTCGCGCCTCGGCGCGAACGAGCCGCGAGCCGCGCACGCGGCTCGGGCACCTCCTCCAGGAACATCCCGACGGGTCGCACGCGCGACCCGCAACGACGAAGGACTCATCACCATGCTCCCCATCGACGACGCGCGCATCCGCGCCTCGTTCATCAACGCCACCCAGCGCGAGCGCGCTGCGGTGACCCTGCCTGCGGGCTTCGCGACCCTCGACTGGGACGCGCTCGACTTCCTCGGCTGGCGCGACCCCAAGCTGCCGAAGGTCGGCTACGTCGTGGTCGAGGCCGAGGGCGGCCTCGTCGGCGTCATGCTGCGCGAGGCCGACGGCCGCATCCGCACCAGGCCGCAGTGCTCGTGGTGCGCCGACGTCACCCTGCCGAACGACGTGGTGTTCTACACCGCCAAGCGCTCCGGGGCCTCCGGGCGCAACGGCAACACGGTCGGCACGTTGGCCTGCGCCGGCTTCGAGTGCTCGCGCAATGCGCGCCGCCTGCCGTCGGTGGCCTACGTCGGGTTCGACGTCGAGGCCGCGCGGCAGCGGCGCATCGAGGCGCTCCGCGAGCACGTGGCCGGCTTCGTGCACACGGTGCGCGAGGGATCCTGACCGCGCCTGCTCAGGCGAGGCGGATGCCGCGGGCCGGCGCCCAGGCGTCAGTGCGCGGCATCCGGGGACAGGGGCTCCAGCGTCGCGCGCTTGGCCGCGCGGCCGTCGCCCGACGACCGGCCCGTGAGGCGGCGGCCGATCCACGGCAGCACGAACTCGCGGTAGTAGGCGGCCGTGTTGCGGCTGCGCGGGCCGGCCGGCGCCGCGGCGACCTCGGCGACGCCCCACTCCTCGGGCACGGGCACGCCGATCGCCGTGAGCACGTTGCTCGCGACGCGCGCGTGCCCGAGCGAGTTCAGGTGCAGCTTGTCGGCCGACCAGTACCGGATGTCGCGCAGGCCCCGGTCGTTGAAGTTGTCGACGAACGTGACGCCGGGCACGTCGGCGAGGTCGACGAGCGCCGTGGTCAGCCGAGCACCCCGGGCATCGAAGACCTTGCCGAGCGGGAGGTGCTCGGTGGGGTTCGCACCGCTCAGCATGAGCACGTGGATGCCCTCGTCGCGGATGCGGTGGATCGCCTCGCGGAAGCGCGCGGCGGTGACCTGCTCGTCCATGCGGGGGCGGAGCATGTCGTTGCCGCCGCCGTTGAAGCTCAGGAGCTCGGGCTTCAACGCGATCGCCGCCTCGAGCTGCTCGTCGATGATCGGCCCGAGCTTGCGGCCCCGGATCGCGAGGTTCGCGTAGCCGATCGGTTCGCGCGCCGCGATCGCGAGGCCCATGGCGACGAAGTCGGCCCAGCCGCGCACGCTGCCGTCGGGCAGTTCGTCGCCGACGCCCTCGGTGAAGCTGTCGCCGATGGCCGCATAGGAGTGGAACATGCGCTCAACGCTACCTTTCCGAGGTGACGGCGCTCGCCGTGGCGATCGCACCGGCTCCCATGGCGCGGCGACCGGCTCGGCACTAGGCTCGGCGCAAGTGGGTCAGATGTCCCACTCTGACGCTTCCTTCGATGGCGAGGTTCCAGTGGTCGACGCACGCATGCCCGAGTTCCCCCGCGGCTTCCGGTGGGGTGCGGCCACGGCCGCGTTCCAGATCGAGGGGTCGACCACGGCCGACGGGCGAGGTCCGAGCATCTGGGACACCTTCACCGCCGAGCCCGGCCGGGTGGTCGACGGCTCGAACGCGCTGGTCGCGTCCGACAGTTACCGCAGGTACCGCGACGACATCGCCCTGCTCGCCGAACTCGGCGCGACCGACTACCGGTTCTCGATCTCGTGGCCGCGCGTGCAGCCCGTGGGCTCCGGGGCGGCCAACGCCGCCGGACTCGACCACTACGAGCGGTTCGTCGACGCGCTCGCCGAGGCCGGCATCGCGCCCCTCGCGACGCTCTACCACTGGGACCTGCCGCAGCCGCTCGAAGACGCCGGAGGCTGGCTCGTGCGCGACACCGCCGAGCGCTACGCCGAGTACGTCGGCCTCGTGCTCGACCGCCTCGGCGACCGCGTCGACCGCTGGATCACGCTCAACGAGCCCGCGATGACGACGCTCGAAGGGTATGCGCTCGGCACGCAGGCGCCCGGGCGCACGCTCATGCTCGGTGCGCTGCCGACGGTGCACCACCAGTTGCTCGGGCACGGGCTCGCGGTCGCCGCGATCCGCGCCGCCGGCACGGCGGAGGTCGGCATCACGAACAACCACACCCTCGTCGTGCCCGCGTCGGACCGGCCGGCCGACCTCCTGGCCGCCGGCGCGTTCGACATCGTCTACAACCGCATCTTCATCGACCCGGTGCTCACGGGCGCCTACCCCGACCTGTCGGCGTTCGGGCTCGAGCGGTTTCCCGGACTCGAGCCGGGCGACCTCGAGGTGATCTCGGCGCCGCTCGACTTCTACGGCGTGAACTCGTACAACCCGACGTACGTCGCGGCACCCGCCGAGGGCTCGGAGTTCGCGCTCGCGGGGCTGCCGTTCGAGCCCGTCGCGCCGCCCGAGGGCACGCCGGTCACGGGCTTCGACTGGCCCGTCGTTCCCGAGGCATTCACCGAACTGCTCGTGGGCCTCCGCCGCGACTACGGCGACGCGCTGCCGCCCGTGGTCGTCACCGAGAACGGCGCCTCGTACGTCGACGAGGTCGTGCCGGGCGACGACGGCGAGCCCGCGGTGCACGACGACGAGCGCATCGCCTACCTCGACGGGCACCTTCGGGCGGTCGCCGAGGCGATCGACCAGGGCGTCGACGTGCGCGGCTACTTCGTGTGGTCGCTCGTCGACAACTTCGAGTGGGCGCAGGGCTACACGCAGCGGTTCGGGCTCGTGCACGTCGACTTCGAGACCGGCGAACGCACGCGCAAGGACTCGTTCGACTGGTATCGGAGGGTCATCGCCCGGCAGCGGCGCTGAGCGGCCCGGTCGAACCCGCGCGGCTCGGGCGAACACGGGGTGCTCGGGCGAACGCGCGGCTCAGGCGAACGCGCGGGGCTCAGGACGATCGGACGCCGTTCCGACCTGAATCGGGCACGTTCGCCTGAGGGGGGCGCGCGTGTCTTCGGGCGCACGGATGCCGCGGTCGAGCGGATGTCGCGGGCGAGCGGATGCCGAGGGCGCGCGCTCGCGGCTACTGCACCGCGAGCAGGGCCGCCCAGAGGTCGGCGCGCGCGTGGAAGCCCGAGAGGTCGCGCTCGAGCAGGCGCTCGGCGAGCGCGATGCGGCTGCGCACGGTGTGCCGGTGCACGCCGAGCTGCTGCGCGGTCGCGTCGAACTGGCCGCCGTGCTCGAGCCACGTGCGCACGGTGTCGACGAGCGTGGTTCCGGATGCCGCGTCGTGCTCGACGAGCGGCGCGAGCGTCGCAACGGCGACCGCCCTGGCATCGGTGCGCGCGAGGAACGCGAGCACGCCCTGCCGGCTGATCTCGTCGAAGGCGACGACCCGGGCCCCGGAGCCGGCCTCCCGGGCGCGTTCGAGCGCACGGAGCGCCTGCTCGTGCGCGGCGGCGAGGCCCTCGATCGGCACCGCGTCGGAGACCCCGACCGGCAGGTCGAACTCGGCGCAGAGCTCGTCGGCGATCGCCTGGTCGGCCGCCTCGAGCACCAGCACGATGAGTTCGCCGTCGCGCGCGAAGAACAGGCGGCCGCCGCGCTCGTCGACGCGGAGCTCGAGCAGCTCGGTCAGGCGGTCGATCGCGTGGGCCGCGGCATCCGTCACCGCGACGCGCACCGGGGCCTCGGGAAGCGGGCCCCACATCTCGGAGGCGACCCGCTCGGCCAGCGACGTGTCGCCCGCGAGCAGGCTGCGCAGCAGGCCCGTGCGCAGGTGGCCGCGTGCACGGTCGAGGTCGCGGTTCTGCTCGAGCGAGAGCCCGGCGAGCGCGATCACCGAGGTCACGACCTCGCGTCCCGCCTGGTCGAGCTCGGGGGAGTCGCCCACGGCGAGCACGCCACGGAGTGCGCCGCCCGAGCCGAGCGTCTGCATGGTGACGTGCTGCGGGTGCCCGGTCGACTCGCCGACGAGCACCGTTCGGCTCGCGCGCTGTCCGCGTCGCAGCATCGAGCGGGCCTCGCCCACGACCTCGCCGAGCGAGGGCTGGCCGAGCGCGCCCTGGGGCGCCTCACGGTCGAGGGCGCCAGTGGCGTCGACCAGCCCGACCCACGTGCCGAGTCGCTGCGAGAGCTCGGCGAGCGTCGCGGTGAGGCCGTCGGGGCGCAGGGCGGCACGCGAGATCGCGCGCTGCGCCGAGAGCGCCCAGGCCTGCCGCGCGTAGGCGTCTTCGGCGAGCAGGTCGGCGACGAGCTTCGCGATCGCGATGAACGGCACCCGGTAGGGCACCTCGAAGAGCGGGAGTCCGAGCTCCACGCAGGCGTCGACGAGTGCTGCGGGCGTGCCGGCGCGGATCACCTCGGTGCCGAAGCCGAGGGCGGCGACGCCTCGGTCGCGCAGGCGCTGCACGTACGCGCGTGCGAAGCCCTCGGCATCCGCCCTCGCATCGTCGTGCTCGAACTGGGTGCCGGTCGTGAGCAGCACCTGGCCCTCGTCGAGGAACGGCGCCGGGTCGGCGAGGTCGGAGCTGTGCGCCCAGACGACGGGCGCGACGAGCGCTTCGGCGGGCAGGGCGTCTGCGGGGGTCAGCAGTCCGAGGGCGAGCTCGGGGCGGTCGAGCAGGGTCTGCACCGTCGGCTGCACGTCGCCACCCTCCGCTCGGGCATGTACGTGGTGTCGAACATGCAGCCCCGAGTGTACATGCGGGTGCTGCGTTCGACCGGCGGGTCGACCGATGCGCCGGCCGACCCGCCGGGGTCTCTCAGGTCACGGCGCCGCGACGCCCGAACCGGGGATCGCGCCAGACCTCCGTCTCGAGGATCTCGACGAGCACGTCGACCGCGTCCCACACGTCGGCGTGCGAGACGTAGAGCGGGGTGAAGCCGAAGCGCATCAGGTCGGGTGCCCGGAAATCGCCGATGACGCCGCGCTCGATGAGCGCCTGCATGACCGCGTAGCCATCGGCCTCGCCCGTGCGGAGCGAGACCTGGCTGCCGCGCCTGGCCGACTGGCGCGGCGTGACGACCTCGACGCCCCATGCGGCGAGGCGCGAGTCGACGAGCGAGATGAAGAGCTCGGTGAGCCGCAGGCTCTTCTCGCGGAGCTGCTCGAGATCGACGCCGCTCCAGATGTCGAGGCTCGCCTCGAGCGCCGCGACCGACAGCAGCTGCGGCGTGCCGACCCGGAACCGGGTGACGCCGTCGGCCGGCGCGTACGCGACGTCGAAGTCGAACGGCCTCGCGTGGCCGTGCCAGGCCGTGACGCCGGGGCGGGCCGCGGCCTGGTGCCGTGCGGCGGCCCAGATGAACGACGGCGAGCCGGGCCCGCCGTTGAGGTACTTGTACGTGCAGCCGATCGCGAAGTCCGCGCCCGCGCCGTTCAGGTCGACCGGCACCGCGCCCACGCTGTGGCAGAGGTCCCACACCATGATCGCGCCGGCCTCGTGCACCTGCCGCGTCACCTCGGCCAGGTCGTACATGCGCCCGGTGCGGTAGTTCACGTGCGTGAGCACGACGACCGCCACGTCGTCGCCGAGCACGTCGGCGAGAGTCGGGCCGTCGTCGGCGATCAGGCGCCGCTCGAGCGGACGGCCGGGGTCGCCGAGCAGCTCCTGCACCGACTCGAGCACGTAGAGGTCGGTCGGGAAGTTGCCCCGCTCCGACACGACCACGCGGCGCTCGGGGCGGAGCCGCGCCGCCGCGACCGCCACCTGGAACAGGCTCGCCGAGGTCGAGTCGCCGAGCACCACCTCGCCGGCCGCGGCGCCGATGAGCGGGGCGATGCGGTCGCCGAGCGCGGTCGGCTTCTCGAACCATCCGGCGTCGTTCCAGCTGCGGATGAGCCCCGTGCCCCACTCCTCGGCGATCACGCGCTGCACGTGCGCCGCCGTGGCCCTGGGCAGCGCGCCGAGCGAGTTGCCGTCGAGGTAGACGACCCCCTCGGGGAGGTCGAACAGGTCACGATGCCCGGCCAGCGGATCGGCGGCGTCGAGCGCGGTGCACGTCGCTCGGTCGATCACGTGGGGGATGGAGGTGGCGATGCTCATGGCGGGGTCCTTCGCGTCGGGGGCTCGGTGATGGGCTGGCGGCAGCGGCTCAGAGCGCCAGGAAGCGGCGCGCGTTGCCGTGGCGGATGGCCGCCTTCTGCGCTTCGGTCAGGAAGTCCGCCCGGTCGATCACGGCACCCACTGGCCGTTCGCCGAGCGGGTACGGGTAGTCGCTGCCGAGCATGACCTGCTCGGCACCGAGCGTCTCGACCAGCAGGCGCAGCGCGGCCGGATCGAACACGACCGAGTCCACGCTGAACCGGTCGACGTACGCCGACGGGGCCAGCTCGCTCACGCCGACCAGGTCGCGCCGCTGGTGCCAGGCGTTCTCGAACCGGCCGAGCCAGAACGCGAACGAGCCGCCGCCGTGCGCGAAGGCGATGCGGAGCGTCGGCGGCACCCGGTCGAACACGCCGCCCAGGATCATCGCGATGATCGACAGGTGCGTCTCGGCGGGCATGCCGGTGAGCCAGCGCGCCATCCAGCGATCGAGGCGCGGCGAGTTCGGCATGTCCCACGGGTGCACGAGCACGGGCACCCCGCGATCCGCGCAGTGCTGCAGGAACGTCACGATGCCCTCGGCGTCGAGGTCGCGGTCGCCCACGTGGTTGCCGATCTCGACGCCGGCGTGCCCGGCGGCGATCGCGCGATCGAGCTCCGCGCACGCGGCATCCGTGTCCTGCAGCGGAACCTGGGCGAACGGCAGCAGGCGATCGCGTGCCGGTTCGCAGATCTCGAGCGCGAGGTCGTTGAAGATGCGCGCGACCTTCACGGCCTCGTCGCCCGCCTTGTCGTACGAGAAGAAGACGGGCGTGGGCGAGACGACCTGGAGGTCGACGCCGTCGGCGTCCATGTCGGCGAGGCGTGCCTCGGCATCCCAGCAGTCGACGCCGACGCGACGGAACTCGGTCTCGCCGAGCATGATCATCGCCTCGCGCTCCGAGTCGACGCGCAGCGACGGCCAGACGCCCGGCCCGGCCTGCGTCGACAGGTCGGGCCAGGTGTTCGGCACGTAATGCGTGTGGATGTCGATCGTGCCCACCCGGGTCAGCCCTTGCCGGGGTGCACGGTGCCGCACTCGGGGCAGGTGCGCCCCGTCTCGCTCTCGTAGAACTCGCGGAAGACGGGCGGGAGGTCCTCGACGATGTCGCGGACCTGGAGCTCGACCTCGTGCACCTTGGTGTTGCAGTTCGGGCAGAACCACGCGAACTTCTCGAGCGTGCCCTCCTCGCGGATGCGCTCGATCACGATGCCGATCGAGCCGGCCTCGGGGCGCTGCGGGGAGTGGAACACGTTGCCGGGCAGCAGCCACATCTCGCCCTCGCGGATGTCGATGCGCCGCAGGCCCTCGTCGGTCTGGATGTTCACGTGCATGTTGCCGCGGTACTGGTAGAACCACTCCTCGTAGGGGTCGAAGTGGAAGTCGGTGCGCTGGTTCGGGCCGCCGACGACCTGCACGATGAAGTCGCCCATGGGCGTCCACGCGGCCTTGTTGTTCACGGGCGGCTTCAGCAGGTGCTCGTGCTCCTCGATCCACTTCGGGAAATCGATGACGGGCGGGATGGTGCTCATTGCTCCTCCTCGGGGGTTGCGGTGGTGATGGGGTGGTCTGCGGGCGTGGGCGTCGTCGCGGCGGCGGGGATACGCGCGACCGCCTGGATCTCGATGCGCAGGTGCGGGTGCGGCAGGGCGTGCACCGCGACCGTCGTGCGGGCGGGGCCGGTCTCGTCGAAGGTCTCGGCCCACACGGCGTTGTAGCCCGCGAAGTCGTTCATGTCGACCAGGAAGGCGTTCGCCTGCACGACATCGTCGAGCGTGGCACCGCACGCGGCGAGCACCTCGCGGATGTTCGCCAGCACCGCGCGCGTCTGCACCGCGATGTCGAGTCTCGTCGTGCCGAACTCGTCGACCTCGGCGCCCTCGATCGTGTTGTCGGGCCGTCGGCTCGACGTGCCCGAGACGAAGACCAGGTCTCCCGAGATCCTCGCGTGTGGGAAGCGACCGCGCGGGGTGGCCTTTCCGGCGACGAGGATGCCGCGTGCATCGGTCATGAGCGCGTCTCCGTCCGGTCGGGGTCGGTCGGGTCGGCCGAGCCGGCCGGGTCGGCCGAGCCGGTCGGGCCGGCGGCCACTCGAAGCGACGCGTGGCCCAGGCCCGCCACCGTCGCCTCGGCGAGGCTGTGGCCGGCCAGCGGGACGGCGGCCGTCGCAGCGCCGGCGAGCAGCACGCTGCCGGCCGGGAGGACGAAGCCGTGGAGCCGCGCCAGGCGCCGGGCGGCGGCGACGGCGCGTGCCGGGTCGCCGAGGATCGCCGAGGTCGAGCCCGTCTGCGCGAGGCGGCCGTCGAGCTCGAGGCGCACGGCGCGGTTGCCGAGCGGGCCGGCTTCGGCCGGGCGGCGCCACGGCCCGATCGCGTACGCGGCGGCCGAGGCGTTGTCGGCGACGACGTCGTCGAGGCTGAACCGGAAGTCGCGGTAGCGCGAGTCGATGACCTCGAGCGCGGGGGCGACGGCGGCGATCGCGGCGAGCAGGTCGGCCGTCGCCGGGTCGGCCGGGCCGTCGTCGAGCGGGTCGAGGTCGACGCCCAGCAGGTACGCGACCTCGGGCTCGATGCGCGGGTGGATCGCGGAGCGCACGTCGAACGTGCCGCCGTCCTCGATGCGCATCGCATCGGTGAGCGTGCCGATGATGACGTCGTCGACGCCCATCTGGGCGGCCTTCGCGCGGCTCGTGAACCCGAGCTTCACGCCCGTGACGCGCTCGCCGCGGGCGAGCCGCCTGGCGATGAGCGCGTGCTGGGCCGCGTACGCGGTGCCGAGGCCGATGGCCGCGTCGGGCGCGAGGTTCGTGATCGGCGTGGTGGTGCGCTGGGCGCGGTCGAGCGCCGCGGCGAATGCGGCCGCGGCGGTCATGCGGCGCTCCCGTCCGCGTCGGCGGGTTCGACGAGCGCGGCCCGCGCGGCGGCGAGGTCGAGTGCGACATCCACGATCATGTCCTCCTGGCCGCCGAGCATGCGGCGCCGGCCGAGCTCGATGAGGATCGCACGGGCGTCGAGCCCGTAGCGCTCGGCGGCGCGCTCGGCGTGCAGCAGGAAGCTCGAGTACACGCCCGCGTAGCCGAGCGTGAGCGTCTCGCGGTCGACGCGCACCGGGCGGCGTTGCAGCGGGCGGATGAGCTCCTCCGCGGCATCCTGCAGCGCGAACAGGTCGCAGTCGTGCCGCCAGCCCTGCAGGTTCGCGACGGCGACGAAGGCCTCGATGGGGCAGTTGCCGGCTCCGGCGCCCTGCCCGGCGAGCGAGGCGTCGACGCGGAACGCGCCGTGCTCGACCGCGGTGAGGCTGTTCGCGACGCTGAGCGAGAGGTTCTCGTGGGCGTGGATGCCGATCTGCGTCGCGGGGTCGAGCACGTCGCGGTAGGCGTCGACGCGGTCGGCGACGTCGTGCATGGTCAGGCGCCCGCCGGAGTCGGTGACGTAGACGCAGTGCGCGCCGTACGACTCCATGAGCTTCGCCTGCTCGGCGAGCCCGCGCGGGTCGTTCAGGTGGCTCATCATGAGGAACCCCGAGACATCCATGCCGTGCTCGCGCGCCCAGCCGATGTGCTGGGCGGCGACGTCGGCCTCGGTGCAGTGCGTCGCGACCCGCACGCTCGTGACGCCGAGGTCGCGGGCCCGCTCGAGGTCGTCGAGCGTGCCGATGCCCGGGAGGATCAGGGTCGTGAGCTTCGCGCGTTCGAGCACCGAGGCGGCGGCCTCGATCCACTGCCAGTCGGTGTGCGCGCCGTGCCCGTAGGCGACGCTCGACCCGCCGAGGCCGTCGCCGTGCGCGACCTCGATCGCGTCGACGCCCGCGGCCTCGAGCGCGGCGGCGATCGTGCGCACCTCGTCGACCGAGTAGCGGTGGGCGACGGCGTGCATGCCGTCGCGCAGCGTGACGTCCTGCACGTAGACGCGGGGGGCGGATGTCGCGGGCGCGACGCCCGTCGAGGTGCGGGCGGTCATGCGGTGGCTCCCGTGGGGGTGGCGGCAGGCTGCGCGGAGGCAGGCCGGGTTGCGGCAGGCTGCGCGGCGGAGTCGAGACGTGCCGCGACGAGCCGCTCGGCCGTGCGCAGGGCGGCACTCGTCATGATGTCGAGGTTGCCGGCGTACTCGGGCAGGTAGTGGCCCGCGCCGGCCACCTCGAGGAGCACGGTCACCTTCGTGCCGTGGAACGCGCGGTCGAGGGCGGGCACGTAGGCCTCGTCGACGGCCTCGAACTGCACCTGCTGCTTCAGCCGGTAGCCGCCCACGTAGCCCTGCACGTCGGCCAGCATCGCGTCGACCGAGGCGCGCACGGCGTCCCGATCGAGATCGGCGGCCCCGCGCTCGACGAGGCAGAAGACGGTGTCGCGCATGATCAGCGGTGGGTCGGCCGGGTTCAGCACGATGATCGCCTTGCCGCGCTCGGCGCCGCCGATCGCCTCGATCGCGCGCGAGGTCGTCTCGGTGAACTCATCGATGTTCGCGCGGGTGCCCGGCCCCGCCGACTTCGAGGCGATCGAGGCCACGATCTCGGCGTAGGCGACGGGCGCGACGCGCGACACTGCGGCCACCATGGGCACGGTGGCCTGGCCGCCGCAGGTGACCATGTTCACGTTCGTGGCGTCGAGGTGCGCCTCGAGGTTCACGACCGGCACGACGTAGGGGCCGATCGCGGCGGGCGTCAGGTCGACCATGATGCGGCCGGCGTCGCGCACGAGCGCGTCGTTGCGGGCGTGCGCGCCCGCAGAGGTCGCGTCGAACACGAGCTCGACGTCGGCGAACTCGGGCATGCGCAGCAGCCCGTCGACGCCCTCGTGCGTGGTCGCGACGCCGAGGCGGCGTGCACGCGCGAGCCCGTCGGAGTGCTCGTCGATGCCGGCCACGGCGACCACGCGGAGCGTGCTCGAGAGCCGCTTGACCTTGATGAGCAGGTCGGTGCCGATGTTGCCCGAGCCGATGATGGCGACGCCCGCGGTCATGCGGCGGCTCCTTCCGTGACGGTGCCCGTGCGTGCGCCCGCGACGGCGCCGATGAAGTCGGCGTGCACGTCGCCGAGACCGTCGAGGCGGGCGCGGTACACGCCGGCGCTCGCGGCGACCATCGGCCCGAGTGCGCCCGAGAGGATCACCTCGCCCGCGCGCAGCGGGCGCCCGTGGCGGGCGACCGCGCGGGCCAGCCACGCGACGGCGATCACCGGGCTGCCGAGGCAGGCGACGCCCGACCCGGTCGAGACCGCGTCGCCGCCCTGTTCGAGGCTCATGCCGACCGCGGCGAGGTCGAGGCCGTCGAGCGAGCGCGGCGTGGTGCCGAGCACGACGGCGCCGCTCGAGGCGTTGTCGGCGACGGTGTCGGCGATGCGGATGTCCCAGCCGGCGATGCGCGAGTCGACGACCTCGATCGCGGGCAGCACGAACTCGGTCGCGCGGATCACGTCGGCGACATGGGTCGTGGGGGAGTCGAGGTCGCGCCCGAGCACGAAGGCCACCTCGGCCTCGACGCGCGGCTGGAGGAACCGCGACAGGTCGATCGGCTCGCGGTCGGCGAACACCATGTCGTCGAGCAGTACGCCGTAGTCGGGCGTGAACACGCCGAACTGCGCCTGCACGGCCGGCGAGGTGAGGCCGATCTTGCGGCCGACGATGCGTCGCCCCTCGGCGAGGCGTCGCTCGATGCCCAGCGTCTGCACCGCGTACGCGGCATCCTGGTCGGCGTCGCCGATGAGGTCGCGCACCGGGGCGCACGCGGTTCCGGATGCCGCGGCGAGCCGGAGCCGTTCGTCGGCCGCCCGCACCGCGGCCTGCACCGTCGTCGTGTCGGTTGCCGCGGCATCCGCTTCGGGGCCTTCGCCCGGCCACGCCGGGGAGCTCTGGCCGCTCACAGCGCCACGCACACGTTCGTGGGCTCGGTGTAGAACTCGAGCGAGTGGTGGCCGCCCTCGCGGCCGATGCCCGAGAGGCCGACGCCGCCGAACGGGCTGCGCAGGTCGCGCAGGTACCAGGTGTTGACCCACGACATGCCGACCCGCATGCGCTGCGCGACCCGGTGGCCGCGCGAGAGGTCGCGGGTCCAGGTCACGGCGGCGAGGCCGAAGTCGGTGTCGTTCGCGAGGGCGATCGCCTCGTCTTCGGAGTCGAACGGGATCAGCGTCGCGACCGGGCCGAAGATCTCCTCGCGTACCGTGCGGTGGGAGTTGTCGAGGCCGGTCAGGAGCGTCGGCTCGATCCACGAGCCCGCGTCGAGCCCGTCGCCGAGGGTCGGCACGCCGCCGCCCGCGAGCACGGTCGCGCCCTCCTTGCGGGCGAGCTCGAAGTACGAGAGCACCTTCTCGCGGTGCTGCTTCGAGATGAGCGGGCCGGTCGTGGTCGCGGGGTTCTCGGGCCGCCCGAGGCGCAGTCGCGCGGCCTGCTCGGTGAGTCCGGCCGCGACGTCGGCGAAGACCGAGCGCTCGACGTAGATGCGCTCGGTGCAGAGGCACACCTGCCCGGTGTTCAGGTAGGTCGAGCGTGCGAGGCCGGCGATCGCCGCGTCGAGGTCGGCGTCGGCGAAGACGACGGCGGCGTTCTTGCCGCCGAGCTCGAACGACACGGGCCGCACGCGCGGGGCCACCGCGCGCATGATCGCGGAGCCGGTCGAGGACTCGCCAGTGAACGTGACCCCGTCGATGCCCGGATGCGTCGTGAGGAACTCGCCCGCGGAGTCGGGTCCGAATCCGTGCACGACGTTGACCACGCCCGCGGGCAGGCCGGCCTCGACCAGGATCTCGGCGAGCAGGGTAGCCGACGAGGGCGTCTCCTCCGAGGGCTTCACGACGACGGCGTTGCCCGAGGCGAGAGCCGGTGCGAGCTTCCACGTGAGCAGCAGCAGCGGCAGGTTCCACGGGACGATCACGGCGACCACGCCGAGCGGCTTGCGCACGGCGTAGTTCAGCGCGCGGCGCCCGTCGGGGAACTCGGTCAGGTAGGAGTCGAGTCCGGCGGCCGAGACGATGTCGGCGAACGCGCGGAAGTTCGCGGCGGCCCTCGCGACGTCGAGGTCGCGCGCCAGCGCCTCTGGCTTGCCCGTGTCGCCGACCTCGGCTGCGACGAGGTCGTCGAACCGACGCTCTATGCCGTCGGCGATGCGCCGCATGATGTTCGCGCGCTCGCCGACCGTCATGCGCCCCCACGGGCCTTCGAGTGCGGCGCGGGCCGAGGCGACGGCTCGGTCGACCTGCTCCCGGCCCGCCTCGTGCACCTCGGCGACGAGCGAGCCGTCGGTCGGGGCGATCTTCGCGAAGGTGCGCACGCCGTCGACGGGTTCGCCGCCGATGAAGTTGCGCAGCTGCCGCGTCGACGAGGGCAAGGGGGCCGTGTCGGGCAGCGACGTCGTCCGGGTGGTCATGCGATCAGGCTAGGAACCAGCGGCGATGCCGACAAATACCCACTTGTCGCGCTGCCATACCTGTACGGCTATAGTTCCGAATCGTGAGCACCGACCGACTCCTCGATGGACGACTGAAGATCCGGCACCTCGTGCTCGTCACGGCCATCGCCGACGAGGGCACCCTGGTCCGCGCCGCCGAATCGCTGCACATCACGCAGCCCGTCGTCACGCGCGGACTCCGCGAGGTCGAGGACCTGCTCGGCGTGCAGTTGTTCGAGCGCCTGCCCCGCGGCGTCGTGCCGACGCAGTACGGCCGCCCGTTCATCGAGCGCGCGCGCTCGGTGCTCGCCGAGCTGCGCACCGCGAGCGAGGAGGTGCGGCTGCTGCAGACCGGCCGCCTCGGCACGGTCACGGTCGGCACGCACCTCGCCGGCTCGAACCTGCTGCTGCCCCGCGCCATCGCGGGCCTCAAGGCCGAGCACCCGCGGCTCACCGTGGTCGTGCGCGAGGGCACGCCCGACATGCTCCAGCAGCTCCTGCTCGCGGGCGACCTCGACCTCACGGTCGGCCGCCTCTCGTCGACCGTGCCGGTCAGGCTCGAACAGGAGCGACTGCACCAGGAGCCGATCCGACTCGTGGCGCGAGCCGGCCACCCGGTCCACGACGGATCGCGCACCGCGCTCGCCGACCTGATCTCGTATCCCTGGATCTTCCCGGTCGCCCAGACCGCGCTCCGCGCCGAGCTCGAGGCCGTCTTCTTCCACGAGGGCCTGCCGCTGCCCGCCGACCGCGTGGAGTGCACGTCGATGCTGACGCTCCGCAACCTGCTCGTGTCGACCGACGTCATCGCGGCGCTGCCGATGTTCATCGCGGTCGACGACCGGGAGCTGCGGATCCTGCCGACCCCGCTCAGCTCGATCCGCCGATCGGTGGGCGTCACGATGCTCAAGGACCGGGCGCCTTCGGCCGCTGCCGCTGCGCTGCTCACGCACCTGCGCGAGGAGGGGGCGCTGCTCGCCGCCCTCGAGCGCGACTACGCCCAGTCGGAGCCGTTCCCGCTCGGCTGAGCGCGAAGGGCCTCGGGCCGAGCAGGGTATGCCGGTATGCCCTCCCGGTCATAGCTCGGAGCCGGAAAGTCATTGGACAGCATCGGTCGCTCTGGCGACGCTGGGATGACCGACGCCCCCTGCGTCGCGACATCCGCTCGACTGCCCAACCTGGAGGCGACATGGCCGGCTCTCCCTACGTACCCGACGCGAAGAAGTACCGCCCCGAGGACTTCGTGCGCGTGGCCGGCGAGCCGGCCGATCCCGACCCCGCGAGCTGGGGCATGCAGCCCGACGGCACGTTCCTGCCGCCAGCGCACACTCCGTCGGTACCGCGCGACGTGTTCGTCGACTGGCCCGGCCAGCTCGACTACCGCGACCCCGAGACCTACGCGCTGAACGCGAAGGCCGAGGCGTTCTACCCGATCGTCGTGAACACGAGCCACTCCTGGCAGTGCATCTACGACTGGGACGGCACGCGCTACATGCTGCACTACGGCGGCGGCAACCACTGGAAGCTCTACGACATCACCGACCCGCGCAACCTCACGATCGTCGACGAGGAGCAGTGGGGCTGGGGCGACCCGCGCCCCCAGTTCGGCGCGACCACCGTGCAGTGGAACGAGAAGCTCGGCAAGCACCTCGCGATCCAGGCGAGCGAGACGCCCCGCTACTTCCTCAAGGGCCGGGTCGCCAACAAGTGGATCGACGACACCGTCGAGGGGCAGCTGAAGGAGTGGGAGGGCCTCCGCGGCTTCCGCACCTTCGAGATGAACGGCCCGAGCCCGCGCGACTGGACCCTGATCAACGAGACCTCCACCGACCCGAACCACGGCCCCGACGAGATCCAGGAGGGCAACGGCGTCCTCGACCTGCCCGTGTACTACGGCGACAAGTACCTCTTCGTCGCGACCGCGCCGGACAACACCTTCACCAACCAGCCCTACAAGACGACCCTCTGGGCCGCCGGCCACGCCGCCTACGACGTCTCCGACCCGTCGAAGCCCGAGTTGCTCTCGACGTGGTGGGTGCCCGGCACCCGCGAGGGCGAGGAGGCCGACTCCGAGTACCTCGCCGGCAACGACCGCTGGAACAACAAGACCTCCTGGTTCGGTTCGCGCATGGGCGTGTTCATGCCGCGCTCGGTCGAGTCGGGCTACCGCTACGCGTACGCCGCCCAGGGCGGTCAGGGCTTCTTCGTGCTCGACGTCTCGGACCCCGCGAACATCCACCACGTCGGATGGTGCGCGCTGCCGTCGAGCGTCGCGGGCACCGAGGGCGACAACGTCGACACCACCCAGGTCGAAGAGACCGGCTACGTCTACGTCTCGGGCTACCCGATGAACACCGACTGCTACGAGCCGGCCAAGGAGATCTACCAGATCGACGTGAGCGACCCGACGCAGCCCGTGCTCGTGCGCACCCTGCCGCGGCCCCTGCCGCCGGCCGAGGCGAAGTTCACCGACTGGGCGCAGCGCCGCGGCTCGTTCGGGCCGAAGCGCTCGGGCTACTTCACGAACACCGGCACGCCGCACGGCGGGGTCATCCCGTACGCGTTCTACGCGGCGGGCGTGCAGATCTTCGACGTGCGCGACCCTGAGGACCCGAAGGTCGGCGCCTACTTCGTGCCGCCCATGGGCCTGAAGGACGACGACGACCTCGCCGCCCCCGTGCACGGCGTGTTCGTCGAGTGGGACCGCAACCTGATCTGGGTGTTCGCCAACCACGGCATCTACGCGGTCTCGACCCCGCTGCTCGGCGAACCCGTCGTCGGCCTCCCCGGCGGCGACAGCGCGGCGGATGCCTCGGCACCCGCCGCGGGCTGAGCCGGCCACGAGACGTCCGCCGCCCATGAACCCCACCGTGAACCGGATCGCCAGACCCTGGCCCGCCCTCTGGGCGCTGGTCATCGGCTTCTTCATGATCCTCGTCGACACGACCATCGTGTCGATCGCGAACCCGTCGATCATGGCCGACCTCCACACCGACCTCACGTCGGTGATCTGGGTGACGAGCGCGTACCTGCTCGGCTACGCCGTGCCGCTGCTCATCACGGGCAGGCTGGGCGACCGCTTCGGTCCGAAGCGCGTCTACCTGGCGGGGCTCGTGGTGTTCACGCTCGCGTCGCTCTGGTGCGGGCTCTCCGGCGAGATCTCGATGCTCATCGCCGCGCGTGCCGTGCAGGGCGTCGGTGCGGCGCTGATGACACCGCAGACGATGGCCGTGATCGCCCGCATCTTCCCGCCCAACCAGCGGGGCGCGGCGATGGGACTGTGGGGCTCGGTCGCGGGCGTCGCGACCCTCGTCGGCCCGATCCTCGGAGGCCTGCTCGTCGACTCGCTCGGCTGGCAGTGGGTGTTCTTCGTGAACGTGCCCGTCGGCGTGGTCGCGTTCGTCGCGGCGTGGCGGCTGGTGCCGGACCTCGAGACGCACGCGCACCGCTTCGACTGGCTCGGCGTCGTGCTGAGCGCAATCGGCATGTTCCTCGTCGTGTTCGGCATCCAGGAGGGCGAGACCTACGACTGGGGCACGATCGTCGGGCCGATCACGGTCTGGGGCCTCATCGTCACGGGCCTCGTGGTGCTCGCCGGATTCGTGGTCTGGCAGGCGTTCAACCGGGCCGAGCCGCTGCTGCCGCTCGGGCTGTTCCGCGACCGCAACTTCGCGCTGTCGAACGTCGCGATCTCGCTCGTCGGCCTCGCGATGACCGCCATGCCGTTGCCGCTCGCCTATTACTTCCAGGTGGCGCGCGGGCTGACCCCGACGCAGGCGGCGCTCATGTTCGTGCCGATGGCCGTCGTCTCGGGCCTGCTCTCGCCGCTCGTCGGTCGGTTCAGCGACCGCATCGACGCGAAGTGGGTCGCGCTCGCGGGCCTGTCGCTCTCGGCGCTCGCACTCGCCGGCTACGCCGCGCTGCTGCATCCGGATGTCGCGTACTGGGCGCTGCTGCTGCCATCGGCGGTGCTCGGCCTCGGCATCTCGGGCGTCTTCGCCCCGCTCGCATCGACGGCGACCCGCAACCTGCCCCCGGCCCGTGCCGGCGCCGGATCGGGCGTCTACACGATGACGAGGCAGGTCGGGTCGGTCCTCGGCTCGGCGGCGATCGCGGCGCTCATGAGCTTCACGCTCGCGGTGCAGCTGCCGGGCGTCGACGCCGAGGCCGCTCGCCCGGGCGCCGGCGCGGCCCTGCCCGCCGAGGTCGCCGAGGGCTTCTCGACGGCCATGGGGCAGTCGCTGTGGCTCGCCGTCGCCGGCTTCGCGGTCTGCGCCGTCGTGGTGGCGTGCTTCGCCAAGGCGCGGGTCACCGTCGCCTGGGGGGCGCCAGGGCCGGACGCGCCTGCCGCGGATGCCCGCTCGACCTCGGCGGCCGAGGCCTGATGAGCGCCGTGGCGCCCGTCCGGGGCATCCGGAACCACCGACTGGATCCTGAATACAAAAACCGTCACAGAGAGTTGGACACCGACATGACTTCAGCAAGCGGCGGCGGCCGGCTCGTCGTCGACGGCCTCGAGAAGCACTACGAGCTCGACGGCACCGAGGTTCCGGTCGTGAAGGGCGTGACCTTCACCATCGAGCCGGGCACGTTCACCTCGCTCCTCGGCCCGTCGGGCTGCGGCAAGACGACCACCCTGCGCTGCGTCGCCGGACTCGAGAACAGCAACGGCGGCGAGATCTCGCTCGACGGCAAGGTGCTCTCGACCGGCAGCCGGCACGTTCCGCCCGACCAGCGCGACGTCGGCATGGTCTTCCAGAACTACGCCATCTGGCCGCACATGACCGTGTTCGCCAACGCGGTGTTCCCGCTGCAGGTCTCGGCCGGCAAGCTGCCCAAGAAGGAGGCGAGGCAGCGGGCCATGGAGGCGCTCGAGCTCGTGCAGCTCGACGGATTCGCCGACCGGCCGGCCACCGCGCTCTCGGGCGGGCAGCAGCAGCGGCTCGCCCTCGCCAGGGCGCTCGCGCACCGGCCGCGCCTGCTGCTGCTCGACGAGCCGCTCTCGAACCTCGACGCGAAGCTGCGCGACACCATGCGCAACGAGCTGCGCTCGCTGCAGCAGCGCCTCGGCATCACGGCCCTCTACGTGACGCACGACCAGTCGGAGGCGCTGTCGATGTCCGACCGTGTCGCCGTCATGAACCAGGGCCGGATCGTGCAGGAGGCCACGCCGCGCGACCTCTACTTCAAGCCGGCCGATCGATTCGTCGCCGACTTCGTCGGGCGGGTCAACATGATCCCCGCCGTCGTGCGCGATCGCACCGCAGCGGGCGAGGCCGTCGTCGAGGCGTTCGGCACCCGGTTGGTCACCCCGTGCCCGGCCGAGATCTCGAAGGGCTCGGACGTCACCGTGACCTTCCGCCCCGAGAGCGTTCGCTGGCACGAGACCTCGCCCGACCGACCCAACGTGCTGCCCGCCCGCGTCGTGCGGGTCGAGTTCCTCGGCGAGATCGTCGAGGTCGAGGTCGAGGTGCTGCACGGCGAGACCGTCGTCGGCACCCTCGTCGCCCGCGGCGCGCCGCTGAGCTCGCCCGCCAACGGCAGCACCGTCTTCATCGAACTCGCGCCGCACGCCTGCCGCGTGCTCGCGGCCTAGACGCACCACCTCGCACGATCCGCACGACCCCGCTCCACCCGCAACACCCGCACGACCCCCAAGCAAGAGCGCCACCGAGAAAGGAAACCCGGATCATGAAATCACCCACAGCACGGAACGGAATGGTGGCCCTCGCGGCCGCGGGCATGCTGCTGCTCAGCTCCTGCAGTTCGGAGGGTTCGGCTGCGTCGGGCGCCATCGAGCCGACGGGCGACGTCGAGCTCGCCGCCTGCGACGCGGTCGAGGTCGGCGCCGTCACCCGCTGCGAGAACTTCTACGACGACTACTGGCCGGTCATCTCCGAGCAGATGGACGCCCTCTACGAGACGGCCAAGCAGACCGACGGCGGCCGCGTGGTCATCTGGGACTGGTACGAGCTGTCGCCCGACGTCATCGCCGAGTTCAACTCGGTCTACCCCGACCTGAAGATCGAGACGCGCGGCCTCACCTACAACCTGTCGTCGGCGATCATCTCGGCCAAGGCGACGGGTTCGCGCAACACCGACGTCATCTCGGGCTC
Organism: Agromyces sp. CF514; assembly: GCF_900113185.1. NCBI lineage: Bacteria > Bacillati > Actinomycetota > Actinomycetes > Micrococcales > Microbacteriaceae > Agromyces > Agromyces sp. CF514. Next base: position 825,705 of record NZ_FOZD01000001.1, read on the forward strand.
GCTCGTCTCGGCGGCGACCATGACCGACGAGGGCTACTGGGCCGACGTCGACTGGACGAAGTTCGGCGTGCCCGAGGAGTACTTCACGATCGGCGCACCCGAGATGCTGCCGGACAGCGTCAACGGCTCGCTCATGCAGGTCAACACCGACAAGGCCGAGGCTCCGGCCACGCTCGACGGCCTGCTCGACCCGCAGTACGAGGGCAAGGTCTCGGTCGCGAGCTACAACGCGAACGTGTTCGCCGGGTACGGCATGGACCAGGGCGAAGACGCGATGACCGGCCTCATCGGCGACCTGAAGTCGTCGGGCAACCTCCAGGTGCTCGAGGACCAGGACTCGCCGCTCTCGAGCGGCGACGTGCCCATCGCGCTCGGCCAGACCCTGTTCAACCCGAACCCGAGCCTGTCGGTGTCGCCGTACGAGGACGCCGGCGTGTTCGCCCAGTTCTCGGGCGTCAACGTCGACGCGAAGAACCCGGCCGGCGGCATGCTGTGGTCGCTCTGGAACGCGTACAACCCCGACTGGCTCGAACTGCGCATGACCGACGAGCGCTTCTCGACGACGCAGGTGCCCTATCCCGGCCTGCCGACCTCGCTGTTCGACTCGGCCACCGGTCTCATGAAGACGAACGCCGACGCGCTGCTCGCGGGCCTGCAGGGCGGGGCCATCACCGAGACCGTCGAAACCCGCGATGACTGGATCGCGATGATCAACGCCGCCGACGCGGCACTGAACGGATAGCACGTGTCTCAGGCAGGACGGACCACGAAGGTCGAGCGCACTCGGCCGACCTCGATGAAGATCGCGACGGTCATCGCGGGAGCGGTGATCTTCCTCCTCCTCGCGATCCCATTGGTCGTACAGGTGATCACGGCCTTCCGTGGTCCGTTCCTGCCGTTCGGCGTCTCGACCGCGAAGTGGTCGGTCGAGAACTTCGTCACCCTGTGGAGCCTGCGCGACGACTTCTGGGCGGTGCTCGGGTCGACCGCGGTGTTCGTCGGTGTCTCGACCGTGCTCTCGCTCGCGATGGCCTTCGGGCTCGCCTGGGTGACGGTGCGCACCGACGCCCCGCTGCGGCGGGTGATCTCGGTGCTCGTCGTGGTGCCGTTCATCATCCCGCCCATCGTCAAGGCACAGGCGTACCTGCTCATGCTCTCGCCCGAGTCGGGAGTGCTGAACCAGCTGCTCCGGATGCTGCCGGGCGACCTCGTGATCGACCCGTACTCGTTCGCGACGATGACCGTGATCCAGTCGCTCACGAACGTGACCTTCCCCTACCTGATGATCGTGCCGATCCTCACGAGCATGGACGGCTCGCTCGAGGAGTCCGCGCGCGTCTCGGGAGCCTCGTGGGCGCAGACGCTCCGGCGCGTGACCCTGCCGATGCTGTGGCCGGGCCTGCTCGGGGTGACCGTGCTCACGTTCATCCTCGGCCTCGGCAGCCTCGAGGTGCCGCTGCTGTTCGGCCAGGAGTCTGGCAAGTCGATCTTCGCCCTGAAGCTCTGGAACCTCATCAGCGCGGGTGCGGGGGAGCTGCCCCAGTACGGCCTCGCGGCGGCGTGGGGCTGCGTGTTCCTCGTGATCACCACGATCGCGTTCGTGATCTACCTGCGGGCGACCCGCAACGCCGAGCGGCGGGCGTCGATCTCGGGCAAGGGCTTCCGCCCGACGGTCATGAAGCTCGGCGCGTGGAGGATCCCGGTCATGATCGCGATCGCCGTGTTCGTGCTGCTGACGGCCGTCCTGCCGCTGTTCGCGCTGCTCTGGTCGGCGATCACGCCGTACCCGATCGCGTTCTCCTTCGAGGCCCTGGCCACGCAGACGCAGTTCGGCTCGTTCGGCGCGGTGCTCGCCGATCCCGAGTTCTGGGCCTCGCTCGGGCGCACGCTGGTCATCGCCGGCGGCAGCGCGACGATCGCGTGCATCGCGGCGACCGTGCTCGCCTACGGCATCGCGAGGGCGAGGCGCACGGGCTTCACGAAGGCGGTCGACCTGTTCGCCTCGTCGTCGGTCGCGATCCCCGCGGTCATCGCGGGCTTCGCGATGTTCCTCACGTTCATGGTGATCAATCCCGTCATCCCGCTCGCCGGCACGATCGCGGCGCTCGTCATCGCCTACGCGTACCGCGTCTCGATCGCCTACCGCTCGGGGTACAGCGCGACCCTGCAGATCCGCATGGAGCTCGAGGAGGCCGCGGTCGTGAGCGGCGCGAGCCCGCTCGAGGGGTTCCGGCGCATCGTGGCGCCGCTGCTCATGCCGACCGTGTTCGCGGTGTGGATCCAGATGTTCATCCTCGGCACGAACGAGTTCACGCTTCCGGCGTTCCTCGCGACGCCCGAGTCCCGTCCGCTCTCGGTGTACATGTACGCCATGATCAGCCCGCGCTCGGCGCAGCTCTACGCGCCCGACCAGGGCGCCGCGATGGCGCTCATCTTCACGCTGCTCGTCTTCGCGATCGGCTACGGCCTGCAGTGGGCGGTGTCGCTGCGCGCCATCGGGCGGGCCAGGCGTCGCGCGCGCATCCCCGGCACCGAGGCGCCGCCGGCCGTGCTGCAGAAGGTCCCCGACGCCCCCGACACGCGTGCCGTGGCCGCGGTGGAGCTCGAGGAGCGCAGGGCGCTGGCCAAGCGCTGAGGTCCACTCGACGCGTTGTACGTCGCGTCGAGAAAACGGGTTCCAAGTGTACGACGGGGCGGTGCGACATCCGGATGTCGCGACCTAGCATTGGGCGCACCGCCACCGTCGTCACCCTGAACAGGAGCCCGTCATGACCATCGTCGACACCACGGCCACCGTCACCGGAGGACCGACGCTCCCGCAGGAGCGCCGCCTCGTCACCGCCATCCCGGGCCCGCGCTCGCAGGAGCTCATGGCGCGCAAGGCGGCAGCCGTCGCCTCGGGCGTCGGCACCACCATCCCGATCGCCGTCGTCGCCGGCGGCGGCGGAGTGCTCGTCGACGCAGACGGCAACTCGATCATCGACCTGGGCTCGGGCATCGCCGTCACGGGCGTCGGCAACGCCAACCCGCGCGTCGTCGAGGCCGTCACCGCCCAGCTCAACGCCTTCACGCACACCTGCTTCACCGTCGCGCCCTACGACTCCTACGTCGACGTCGCCGAGAAGCTCAACGAGCTCACCCCCGGCGACCACGCCAAGCGCTCCGCCCTCTTCAACTCCGGCGCCGAAGCCGTCGAGAACGCGGTCAAGATCGCCCGCGCCTACACGAAGAAGCAGGCCGTCGTCGCGTTCGACCACGCCTACCACGGCCGCACGAACCTCACCATGGGCCTGACCGCCAAGAACATCCCGTACAAGAACGGCTTCGGCCCGTTCGCGCCCGAGGTGTACCGCGTGCCGCTCAGCTACCCCTTCCGCGACGGCGGGCTCTCGGGCGCGGATGCCGCGGCCAAGGCCATCTCGCAGATCGAGAAGCAGATCGGCGCCGAGAACCTCGCCGCCATGATCATCGAGCCCATCCAGGGCGAGGGCGGCTTCATCGTGCCCGCCGCCGGCTACCTGCCGGCGCTCGTCGAGTGGTGCCGCGCGAACGACGTGGTCTTCATCGCCGACGAGGTGCAGACCGGCTTCGGCCGCACCGGCGCCTGGTTCGCCAGCGACCACGAGGGCATCGTGCCCGACCTCATCACCACGGCCAAGGGCATCGCGGGCGGCCTGCCGCTCTCCGCGGTCACCGGCCGCGCCGAGATCATGGACGCGGCGGGCCCCGGCGGCCTCGGCGGCACCTACACCGGCAACCCGATGGCCTGCGCCGCCGCGCTCGCCTCGATCGAGTCCTACGAAGAGGACGGCCTGATCGAGCGCGCCAAGGAGATCGGCACCGTGCTCATCGGCCGCCTGAACGCTCTGCGCACCACCGACGCCCGCATCGGCGACGTCCGCGGTCGCGGCGCCATGGTCGCGATCGAGCTCGTCGACCCCGCGACCGGCGCACCCGACGCCGCGCTCACCGGCAAGGTCGCCGCGTACGCCCACTCGCAGGGCGTGCTCGTGCTCACCTGCGGAACCTACGGCAACGTGATCCGCTTCCTCCCCCCGCTCACCATCTCGGACGACCTCCTCATCGAGGGCCTGCAGGTCGTCGCCGAAGGACTGAAGAACGCATGACCGACCTGCTCGCGGCGACGACGACGTCGACCGCAACCGCCGGCGCGCCCGCATCCGGAGCCGTCGCCGACCACATCGCCACCCCGCTGACCGACGCGCGCGCCCAGCTCGCCGAGGCCGTCGCCCTGCTCGGCTACAACGACGGGCTGCACCGCATGCTCGCGACCCCGCGTCGCGAGCTGACGGTCGCCGTGCCGCTGCGCATGGACTCCGGTGAGAGCCGCCTGTACGTGGGCCACCGCGTGCAGCACAACTTCTCGCGAGGCCCCGCCAAGGGCGGCCTGCGCTACGCGCCGAACGTCAACATCGACGAGGTGCGGGCGCTGGCCATGTGGATGACCTGGAAGTGCGCCCTGCTCGACGTGCCGTACGGCGGCGCCAAGGGCGGCATCGCGATCGACCCCCGCGAGCACTCCAAGGCCGAGCTCGAGCGCGTGACCCGCCGCTACACGAGCGAGATCCTCCCGATCATCGGCCCGGAGCGCGACATCCCCGCGCCCGACATCGGAACCGACGAGCAGACCATGGCCTGGATGATGGACACCTACTCCGTCGCCAGCGGCTACACGGTGCCCGGCATCGTGACCGGCAAGCCCATCGCGCTCGGCGGTTCGCTGGGTCGCGCCTCGGCGACGAGCCGGGGCGTGACCCACATCGCGCTCGCCGCGCTCCGCCACGTCGGCATCGAGCCCGCAGGGGCGACCGCCGCCGTGCAGGGCTTCGGCAAGGTCGGTGCCGACGCGGCGCGCTTCCTCTCCGAGGCGGGCGTGCGCGTCGCCGGCGTCAGCGACCAGTACGGCGCCGTCTACAACGCGGCCGGCCTCGACATCGAGGCCCTCTCCGACCACGTGCGCGCCAGCGGCTCGGTCGTCGGATTCGCCGGATCGGAGCCCCTCGAGGGCGCCGACCTGCTCGAGCTCGACGTCGACCTGCTCGTGCCGGCCGCCGTCGAGGGCGTGCTGCACGAGTCCAACGCCGGCCAGGTGCGGGCCCGCGTCATCGTCGAGGGCGCCAACGGCCCCACGACGCCCGCGGCCGACGCGATCCTGCGCGAGCGCGGCATCCTCGTGGTGCCCGACATCCTCGCGAACGCGGGCGGCGTGATCGTCTCCTACTTCGAATGGGTGCAGGCGAACCAGGCCTACTGGTGGCGCGCCGACGAGGTGGAGTCCAGACTGGAGGAGCGGATGCTCAACGCGTGGCAGCACGTGCTGGGATACGCCGAGACCAGGGGGCTCTCGCTTCGCACCGCCGCGACGGCGCTCGCCGTCGAGCGCGTGGCGGATGCGCACCGCCTCCGCGGCCTCTATCCCTGATCCATCCGGATGACTCCTCGAGTCGCCCGGATGGCACCGCATCCGGGCGGCTCGAGGTCTGCCCCACCAGTCCTGCACCACCAGCCCGCACCGCACGAACGACATCGAACGGAAGCCACACATGACGAACGCAACGCTCGAATCGACCGTCCTCGACGCCGTCGAGACCCGCCTCTTCATCGGCGGCGAATGGGTCGAGGCCGAGGGCGGCCGCACCCTCGCGGTGCAGGACCCCGCGACCGGCGAGACGATCAAGGAGATCGCCGACGCGTCGCCCGCCGACGGCATCCGCGCCCTCGACGCCGCCGTGGCCGTGCAGGAGTCGTGGGCCAAGACCGCGCCCCGCGTGCGCGGCGAGCTGCTGCGCAAGGCGTTCGACCTGCTCCAGGAACGCAAGGAGGAGTTCGCGCTCCTCATGACCCTCGAGATGGGCAAGCCGCTCGCCGAGGCCCGGGGCGAGGTCGTCTACGGCGGCGAGTTCCTGCGCTGGTTCAGCGAGGAGGCCGTGCGCATCTCTGGCCGCTACGGCCTGAACCCCGAGGGCACCGGTCGCATGATCGTCTCGCAGCGCCCGGTCGGCCCCTCGTTCTTCATCACCCCGTGGAACTTCCCGCTCGCCATGGCGACCCGCAAGATCGCGCCCGCGCTCGCCGCCGGCTGCACCGTCGTCATCAAGCCCCCGGCACTCACGCCGCTCACGACCATCGCGTTCGTGCAGCTCCTCGAGGAGGTCGGCCTGCCCAAGGGCGTCGTCAACGTCATCGCGACGTCGACCTCGTCGGCCGTCTCGGGCCCGATCATCGAGGACCCGCGCCTGCGCAAGCTGAGCTTCACCGGCTCGACCGGCGTCGGCCGCGCCCTCATGAAGCAGGCGGCCACCGGCATCCTCCGCACGAGCATGGAGCTCGGCGGCAACGCCCCGTTCGTCGTCTTCGAGGACGCCGACCTCGACAAGGCCGTCGACGGCGCCATGCTGGCGAAGTTCCGCAACATCGGCCAGGCCTGCACGGCCGCGAACCGGTTCATCGTGCACGAGTCGGTCGCCGCCGAGTTCTCCAAGCGCGTCGCCGCACGCGTCGCCGGCTTCTCGGTCGGCCGCGGCACCGAAGACGGCGTCACCATCGGCCCCCTGATCGACGACAAGGCGGTCGCCTCGACCGACGCGCTCGTGCAGGACGCCGTGTCGAAGGGCGCGAAGATCCTCACCGGCGGCACCGTCATCGACGGCGCGGGCACCTTCTACGCCCCGACCGTGCTCGGCGACGTCTCGGCCGACGCGCGCCTGCTCAAGGAGGAGATCTTCGGACCGGTGCTCGGCATCACCACGTTCTCCGACGAAGACGAGGCCGTGCGCCTCGCGAACGACACCGAGTACGGCCTCATCTCGTACGTCTTCACTCAGGACCTGGCGCGCGGCCACCGCATGATCGAGCGCCTCGCCACCGGCATGATGGGGCTCAACACCGGCCTCGTCTCGAACGCCGCCGCACCGTTCGGCGGCGTGAAGCAGTCGGGCATCGGCCGCGAAGGCGGGCTCGAGGGCATCCACGAGTACCTCGACACGAAGTACACGCTCGTCCCGGTGGACTGAGCCGTCGAGCGGATGTCTCGGCGCTGCGCCGCGGCATCCGCTCTCCCTTTTCTCGAATCACGCGCATCACGCGCGACCACGCGAACCGAAAGCGAATGAACACCATGGAACGCATCGACTGCGACGTCGTCATCGTCGGGGCCGGGGCCTCGGGCCTCACCGCCGCGAACAAGCTCAAGGACGCCGGCAAGTCCGTCGTCGTGCTCGAGGCGCGCGACCGCATCGGCGGCCGCCTCTGGACCGACGACATCGACGGCGCCATGCTCGAGATCGGCGGCCAGTGGGTCTCGCCCGACCAGGACGCCCTGATCGAGACGATCGCCGACCTCGGCCTCGAGACCTACTCGCGCTACCGCGAGGGCCAGAACGTCTACATCAGCGAGACGGGCGAGCGCCGCCTGTTCGAGGGCGAGATCTTCCCGGTGCCCGCGAAGACCGAGGGCGAGATCGTCGGCCTCATCGAGAAGCTCGACGCGCTCGTCGCCGAGATCGACCCCGACGCGCCGTGGGCCCACCCGCGCGCGAAGGAGCTCGACGAGGTCAGCTTCGCCGAGTGGCTGGGCACGCAGACCGACGACGAGGAGGCGAAGCTCAACATCGGCATGTTCATCGCCGGTGCGATGCTCACCAAGCCCGCGCACGCGTTCTCGGCCCTCCAGGCGCTGCTCATGGCCGCCTCGGCCGGCTCGTTCTCGAACCTCGTCGACGCCGACTTCATCCTCGACAAGCGCGTCGTCGGCGGCCTGCAGCAGGTGCCGCTCGGCCTCGCCGCGAAGCTCGGCGACGCCGTGCGCCTCGGCCAGCCCGTGCGCACGATCCGCTGGGCCGGGCTCTCCAACGGCGACGGCTCGCACCCGGCCGGCGTCGTGGCCGTGACCGACTCGCTCGAGGTGCACGCGCAGCGCGTGATCGTCGCCGTGCCGCCCGTGCTCATCAGCCGCATCTCGTACGAGCCGCCGCTGCCCCGTCGCCAGCACCAGCTGCACCAGCACCTCTCGATGGGCCTCGTCATCAAGGTGCACGCCGTGTACGAGACGCCGTTCTGGCGAGCCGACGGACTGAGCGGCACGGCCTTCAGCCCGTACGAGCTCGTGCACGAGGCGTACGACAACACGAACCACGAGGACCCCCGGGGCACGCTCGTCGGCTTCGTGTCCGACGAGGAGGCCGACGGCGTCTTCACGCTCAGCGCCGAGGAGCGCAAGGAGCGCATCCTCGAGTCGCTGTCGCACTACTACGGCGAGCAGACGAAGAACCCGGTCGTCTACTACGAGTCCGACTGGGGCTCCGAGGAGTGGACCCGCGGCGCGTACGCGGCGAGCTTCGACATGGGCGGCCTCGCGCGCTACGGCTCGGACCTGCGCGCACCCGTCGGCCCGATCCACTTCTCGTGCAGCGACATGGCGGGCAAGGGCTACCAGCACGTCGACGGCGCGATCCGCGTCGGTCGCGAGGTCGCGGCGGAGATCCTGGCGGCCGGCTGATGGACGCCGGGCTCTCGGTGACGGATGCCGCGCCTCGCCGCATCGTCGTCGGCTACACGGCCAACGACAGCGGCGCCGACGCGCTCGCGCTCGCGACGAGGCTCGCCACCGCGAGCGAGGCCCTGCTCGACGTCGTGATGGTGCTGCCGAGCGAGGCGCGCTCGAGCACGGTGCCCTCCGACGTCGGCTACGAGCGCCACCTCAAGGCGCGCTCGCGCGAGTGGCTCACGCAGGCCTCGGCCGCACTCGATGCCGAGGTGGCGCAGTCGCTGCACGTCCGCTACGCGGAGTCGTTCGCCGAGGGCCTGATCGCCGCCGCGCACGAGTTCGGCGCGTCGCTCATCGTCGTGGGCGCGGCCCGCGGCGGCATCCTCGGGCGTTCGCGCATCGGGTCGGTGGCCAACGAGCTCCTGCACTCCTCCGACGTGCCCGTCGCACTCGCCCCGTCGGGATCGCGCGAGCTCGCGGCATCCGTCGGCGTGACCCGCATCACCGCGGCGCTCGGCACGCGACCGGGCGCCGGCGTGCTGCTCGACGCGGCCGTGCGCCTCACGAAGTCGCTGCGCGCGCCGCTCCGGCTGCTCTCGCTCGTGCCGATCGACCTGCCCGCGGGCATGGACGAGGGGCTCGCCGAGCTCACGAGCGAGGCGCACGCCGACGAGGTGCTGGTCGCCGCGAAGCGCGCGCTTCCGGCCGGCATCCAGACGACGGCCCAGGTCGCCACCGGCGACACCATCGAGGAGGCCGTGCGCAGCCTCGACTGGCACGAGGGCGAGATCGTGCTCGTCGCGTCGAGCCGTCTCGCGAAGCCGAGCCACCTGTTCCTCGGGTCGACGGCCTCGAAGATGCTCCGCGAGCTCCCGGTGCCGATGATCGTCGTGCCGCGCTCCACGGCGCCGCACACCACCGGAAAGACGACCTCATGACGAACCACCCGCACCACTCCGAGCCGCATGCGCCGCTCACCTCGGCGAGCGCCTCGATCGACGGCGGCGAGGCCGGCCTGTCGAAGAAGGGGCTCTCGGCCGGTTCGGTCGGCCTCATCGGCGCGATCGTCATCGGCATCAGCTGCATCGCGCCCGCGTACACCCTCACGGGCGCCCTCGGGCCGACCGTGGCCGAGGTCGGCACGCAGCTGCCCGCGATCTTCCTGCTCGGGTTCATCCCGATGCTGCTCGTCGCGTTCGGTTACCGCGAACTCAACAATGCGATGCCCGACTCCGGCACGTCGTTCACGTGGGCGACGCGCGCCTTCGGCCCGTGGATCGGCTGGATGGCGGGCTGGGGCCTCATCGCCGCGACCGTGGTGGTGCTCTCGAACCTCGCGGGCATCGCGGTGGAGTTCTTCTACCTCGCGGTGTCGCAGATCGTCGACTTCTTCGGGGGCGACGGCGCGGCCGTCGCGGGCCTCGTCGGCAACCCGTTCGTGAACGTGGTCACCTGTCTCGTGTTCATCCTCGGAGCGACGCTCATCTCGTACCGCGACATGCAGACGACGCAGAAGGTGCAGTACTGGCTCGTCGGATTCCAGCTGCTCGTCATGATCGGCTTCGGCGTCGCCGCGTTCTGGCATGTCGCAAACGGCACCGCGTTCGATGCGACGCCGATCGAGCTCAGCTGGTTCAACCCGCTCGAGGTCGGCTCGTTCAGCGCGATCGTCGCCGGCCTGTCGGTGTCGCTGTTCGTGTTCTGGGGCTGGGACGTGACGCTCACCATGAACGAGGAGACGAAGGGCTCGCGCACGACCCCCGGTCGTGCGGCGACGCTCACCGTCACCATCGTCGTGGCGATCTACCTGTTCGTCGCGATGGGTGCGCTCTCGTTCGCAGGCACCGGCGCCGACGGCGTCGGCCTCGGCAACCCCGAGATCCAGGAGAACGCGTTCTTCTACCTGGCCGGCCCGATCCTCGGCCCGCTCGCGATCCTCATGTCGCTCGCGGTGCTCTCGAGCTCGGCGGCCTCGCTCCAGTCGACGTTCGTGTCGCCAGCGCGCACGCTGCTCGCGATGGGCCACTACGGCGCCCTGCCCGAGAAGTTCGCGCGTGTGAGCCCGCGGTTCTTCACGCCCGGCTACGCCACGGTCGTCTCGGCCATCGTCGCCGCCGTCTTCTACACGGTCATGCGCTTCGTGAGCGAAGACGTGCTGTGGGACACCATCACCACGCTCGGCATGATGATCTGCTTCTACTACGGCCTCACGGCGTTCGCGTGCGTCTGGTACTTCCGCAAGCGCTGGTTCACGAGCGCGCGCAACGCGTTCTTCACGTTCTTCGCGCCGCTCGTCGGCGGGCTCATCCTGGCGGTGCTGTTCTTCACGACGCTCATCGACTCGATGGACCCGGCCTACGGCTCCGGTTCGAACATCGGCGGCGTCGGCCTCGTGTTCATCCTCGGCATGGCGATCATCCTCATCGGCGTCGTCGTGATGCTCGTGCAGGCGAAGCTGCGGCCCGGGTTCTTCCGCGGCGAGACGCTGTCGAAGGACGTCGCCGACCGCGCCGAGGCCGCGCCGGTCGAGTAGCCACCGTCCCACAGACAGATGAGGCCCCACCCGCGACACCGGGTGGGGCCTCATCCTTTCTGTCGTCTCGGGCTCGTTTCCGTCTCCGATGGGCGAGCGCGGACGCAGATGGTCGCATCAGCGTTGGAATGGCGACCATCTGCGTCCGCGGTGAGACTCAGGCCGCGGCGACGCCCTCGGCATCGGCGGCGTCGGCTTCGAACACCGTGGCGCCCGCGACGACGGTCTGCACGACGCGCGCCGTGAGCAGCGCCGCGTCGCCCTCGGCGAACGGGTCCACGTCGAGCACCGCGAAGTCGGCGGCGAGGCCTGCGGCCAGGCGCCCGCGGGTGTCGCCGTCGCCGCACGACGCGGCCGCGTCGCGCGTGGCGTGGCCGATGGCCTCGGCGAGCGGCAGCGCGAATCCGGGGTTCGCCGGGGCGAACGACGGGTCGAGCGCCGAACGCCGGGTGGCGGCCACGTACATGTTGTGGAGTGCCTCGTGCGGTGCGGTCGGGGCATCCGTCGAGAACGCCAGCAGGGCGCCCGCCTCGACGTACTCGGGCCACGCGAACGCCCGTTCGACGCGCTCGTCGCCGAGCATCGCGACCCAGTTGTCGAAGATCGCCGGGTCGGCGTGCACGGGCTGCATCGACGCGGTGACGCCGAGGCGCGACATCCGCTCGGCCGTTCCGGGTGCCGCGTACTCGAGGTGCTCGATGCGGTGGCGTCGGGGAAGGTCGCCGTTGACGGTGATCGCGTGCTCGATCGCATCGAGGGCGATCTCGCTCGCGTAGTCGCCGATCGCGTGCTGCGCGACCTGCAGGCCCGCGGCGTCTGCGGCGGCGACCACCGGCTTCAGCGCGTCGAGCGGCCAGATCGGCTCGGCGTTCGACCCGTCGGCGTACGGATGCCGCATGGCGGCCGTGCACGCGTCGATCACGCCGTCGAGCACGAGCTTGATGCCCACGATGCGCAGCCACGCCGCCGTCGGTGCGGCGGACGTCTCGGCGGCGAGCGCCGCGGCGTGCGCGACCTGGGCGAGGTTCTGCTCGTCGTCGCCCGTGTTCGCGACGAACCAGTGCGCGGCCACGCGGATCGGCAGCGAACCGCCGCGTCGCTCGGCCGCCCGCCGGAACGCGGCGAGCCCGAGCTCGTCGAACGCCATGTCGACGACCCCGGTCACGCCGGTGGCGAGGTAGGCCTCGATCGTGCGCTCGACGGCGGCGTCGCGGTCGGCGTCGGTGGTCGCGGCCGCCAGGTGCTCCCAGACGAACTGCTGTGCGGCGGTCTCGTAGAGCATGCCGTCGGGTTCGCCGTCGGCGTCGCGGCTGATGCGCCCGCCGATCGGGTCGGGGGTGTCGCGCGTGATGCCGAGCTCGGCGAGCGCCGCCCCGTTCACCCAGCACGAGTGGTAGTCGTTGGCGTCGAGGTAGACGGGCACGTCGGCGACGGCGGCGTCGAGCATGGCCGCCGTCGGTGCCCCACCGGGCACCGAGTCGAACAGCCACCCGCGCCCGAGCACGCGCGGGGCGGACGGGTCTGCGGCGCGTGCCGCCCTGAGCCGGGCCTGGATCTCCTCGAGCGTGCGCGCGTCGGTGAGCCCGACCCGGCCGAGCGCGTCGCCCATCATGACGAGGTGGGTGTGCGCGTCGGTGAAGCCGGGCAGCACGAGTCGACCGTCGAGGTCGACGGTCTCGACGTCGGAGCCGGCCGCGCCCGCCGTGCCTGCGGCGCGGGCCGCTTCGGCGCCCTCGACCGTCGCGACCGCGCCGGCGAGGTCGCCCACGAAGGCGAGCGCGTCGCCGTCGACGACGAACGCCTCGGCCCACGGCACCGACGGCTCGGCCGTGAAGACGCGCGCGTTGCGGTAGATCGTGCGGCTCATGCGAGCACCTCCGCGGCGTCGGCGCCCGAGACATCCGAGGCGCCGCGGGTTGGTGCTGCCGCCCGTTCGGCCTTCTCGTGCAGCGTCGAGACGTGCGCGGCGAACGCGGCCGGCACGGCGAGCACGAAGCTCGCGATGCCGAGCACGACCGTGAAGCCCTGGAAGCCGAAGACCTCGACGAGTGCTGCGCCGATCACGGGCGTGAGGGCGGAACCCACGAGGTAGACGGCCAGCAGCGGGCCGGACCAGCGGCCGTCGACGTCGAGCGCGGCCGAGGTCGAGACGAAGTACATGAAGGCGATGGCGTAGATGGTGTTCCACGCGATGAAGACGACGATGAACATGGTCGGGTCGGCGACGAAGCCCTCGACGATCTTCAGCACGCCGCCGAGCACGAGCAGCACCACGAGCGGCACCGCGCGGCCGAGCCGGTTGCCGACGACCATGAGCAGGATCGAGCCGACGAGTCCGCCGGCCGTGGCACCGCTCAGCGCGAGGCCGAGGCCCTCGGGGGTGAGCGCGGCCTGCTCGGCGCCCATGACGCCGGCCATGGCCCAGAGCGAGTCCTCGCTCACGGCCCAGAGCGCGAAGGTCGCGAGCAGCACGAAGCCGGCGACGGTCGCGAGGCGACCGGGGCGGGCGGATGCCGCGGCGCGGGCCTTCAGCGCGGGGATCGCCGACGTCTCGGGCACCTCGACGGGCACGGCCTCGGCGACCGCGGCTGCGGCGTTCGGGGCCGCGACGGGTGCCGCGGGAAGCCAGCCGCTCACGAGCAGCGAGACGAGCGAGAACAGCGCGAGTGCGCCGAACACGTCGATCGGGGCGAGGCCGATGAGCGGCACGACGGCGAGGATCACGGTCACGATCGCGCGGTTCGCGAGGCCGTTGAAGCCCGCGACGCGGTCGGGGTTCGTGAACGCGGCGATCGCGGCGCCCGAGGCGGCCACGGCGCCACCGGCGCCGACGCCGCCGAGCAGGAGGCCGGCGACCACGACACCCGGTGCGCCGATGAGGGCGGCGGCGCCGAAGCCGAGGATCGCGAGCACGAGGCCCGCGCGGGCCACGAGCAGGCGGCGGGGGCCCGCACACAGCGGGGCGATCGCGAGGCCCGTGATCGCGGTGGCGAGCAGCGCACCGGTGACGATCCAGCTCGCGGTGAGCACGTCGCTGCCGAGGGCGCCCTGCAGCGCGGTGATCATGTACGGCGACAGGTTGACGCCGAGGTAGCCGGCGATGCCGATGGTGAAGGTCGCGGTCGCGGTGGGCAGGCGCAGGGGCACTCGCGCGCCCTGGTCGATGCCGTGGTCGAGGTCGGTCATGTTCGTTCTCCGAGGGGGTGGGCACTCCGTCGTGCCGGTGGGGGCCGTGTCTGCAGGGGGTGTCGCAACACGGTAAGTGAATGGTGTTCGTTTATTATGCATATCGAGCTCGCATCCGGGAAGAGGGTTACCCTGATCCGGGACATTCGGCACCGCCGAGCTGTGGCGACTGGAGCACGAGCCGCGACATCCCGGGCCGTCGTGCCCGCGACATCCGATGGAGGAGGCGTACATGGCCAGGCCCAAGGTGCCCCTGCTCTCGGTCGATCGCATCGCGGATGCCGCGCTCGAACTCGTCGACTCGGGCCAGCCGTTCGGGGTCAACGCCCTCGCCCGCAAGCTCGGCGTCACGCCGTCGTCGCTCTACAACCACGTCGACGGGCGCGACGGCATAGTCGAGCTCATGCGCGGACGCTTCTCGCGCGAGGCGAACGCCGGCGCCCAGGCCGCCGAGGGCGAGTGGTTCGAGGTCGTCGCCGAGACGCTCCGCGCGCAGCGCCGCATGTACGCGGCGCACCCGAACCTCGTGCCCCTCATCGTGGGCAAGACGATCACCGACCCCTACGTCATCGGCAGCTACGACCGCCTCGCGACGACGCTGCTCGCCGCCGGGTTCCCCGACGACGAGGTGCTCGGCGTCATCGCGATCCTCGACGCCTTCGCGATCGGCATGGGACTCGACCTCGCCTCGCCCCACGACGTCTGGCAGCCCGAGGGCGAGACCGAGAACCTCGGTCGCCTCCTCGACGACGCCCCGCACGGCGAGGAGCGCTCCGACCGGGCGTTCGAGCTCGGCCTCGAGTTCCTGATCGACTCGTTGCGCGGGCGCCTCGCCCGCATCCTGGGCTGACCGACCCCGCGACGCCCGCCCGCGGCATCCGCTCGCCCTGAGCATGATGGTGGTGGGCGCACGACGCCCCGCGGACCCGGGTGGTCGCCTCGACGCGCGAATGGCGACCACTCGCGTCCGCGCCCGCGCGCGGCATCCGCTCGCCCCGCCGTTTCCCGTCGGTGTAGCGTCGGCGCCAGGGGACGGCGAACGGGGGAGCCATGTCGACGACGCGACCGACCGCTGCGCAGTCGCCGGGGCGACCGCCCACCGTGCACCTCGGCGTCGGCAGCCTCACCGCGGTCGTCGTCGGCTCGATGGTCGGCGCCGGCGTGTTCTCGCTGCCGGGCCAGTTCGCCGCGAACACCGGCGTCGTCGGCGCGCTCATCGCGTGGACCATCGCCGGCACGGGCATGCTCATGCTCGCGTTCGCGTTCCAGGCGCTCGCGAACCGCAAGCCGCACCTCGACGCGGGCGTGTACTCGTACGCGAAGACGGGGTTCGGCGACCTGCTCGGCTTCTTCTCGGCGTTCGGCTACTGGGCGAGCGCGTGCGTCGGCAACGTCACCTACTGGGTGCTCATCATGTCGACGCTCGGCGCGTGGCTGCCCGCGCTCGGCGACGGCGACACGGTCGTCGCGATGCTGGGCGCGACCGCGGGGCTCTGGGTGACGTTCCTGCTCGTTCGCCGCGGCGTGCGCGAGGCCGCGGCCGTGAACCGCATCGTGACGGTCGCCAAGCTCGTGCCGATCGTCGTGTTCATCGTCATCTCGCTCACGGTGCTCGACCCCGAGGTGTTCGCGGCGAACCTGCTCGGCGGCGTCGACGCGGGACCGCTGTTCGACCAGGTGCGCGGCACCATGCTCGTCACGGTCTTCGCGTTCCTCGGCGTCGAGGGGGCGAGTGTCTACTCTCGGCACGCACGGCGGCGGGCGGATGTCGGCAGGGCCACCGTGCTCGGCTTCCTCTCGGTGCTCGCGGTCTTCGCGTCGGTCACGATCGTGTCGTACGGCGTGCTGCCGGCCGACGAGATCGCGGCGCTCCGGGAGCCGTCGATGGCGGGCGTGCTCGAGGCCGCCGTGGGCGAGTGGGGGGCCGTGCTCGTGAGCATCGCCCTCATCGTCGCGGTGCTCGGCGCCTACCTCGCCTGGACGCTCATGGCCGCCGAGGTCGTCTTCACCGCCGCGCGCGACGGCGACTTCCCTCGCGTGTTCGCGACCATGAGCTCGCGCGACGTGCCGACGACCGCGCTGCTCTGGTCGACGATCTTCGCCCAGCTCGTGCTGGCCGTCTCGTTCTTCTCGGCCGACGCGTTCGGCTTCGCCCTCGACCTCACGAGCGCGCTCGCCCTCGTGCCGCTCCTGTTCGCGGCCGGCTTCCTGCTGAAGATCGCGGTGCGGCGCGACGGCTACGGAACGGATGCCGCGGCGCGCCGCTCGCGCACCGCCGAACTCGTGATCGGGGCGCTCGCCACGGCCTACGTGATCTTCCTGCTGCTCGGCGCCGGCCTCGAGCTGCTGCTCATCTCCCTCATCGTGCAGGCGCCCGCGACCCTGCTCTACTTCATCGCGCGCCGGGAGAACGGCCGCCCGCTCATCTCGGGCGCCGCCGACGTCGTCGTGCTCGCGGTCGCCTTCGCGGGCGCCGTCGTCGCGATCGTCGGCCTGACGGCGGGCTGGCTCGCCATCTGAGGCGGAGGCCCGGCCGCGGCATCCGCTCGCCGAATAGACTGTCCGGGTGCCAGTGAACCCCGAGCTGCAGGGGCGGGTCTTCCCGCCGGCCGAGCCATACCTCGTCGGTCGCGAGAAGGTGCGCGAGTTCGCGCGCGCCGTGTTCGCGACGCATCCGATCAACCTCGACCCCGCTGCGGCGCAGGCCGCGGGCTACGCCGACGTCGTCGCGCCGCCGACGTTCGCGGTCGTCGTGCAGGAGCACACGCTCGCGCAGCTGCTCGCCGAGCCCGACGCCGGCATCGACTTCACCCGCGTCGTGCACGGCGACCAGCGGTTCACGTCGACGCGCCCGATCGTCGCGGGCGACCTGCTCACCGCCACGCTCACGGTGTCGAGCGTGAAGACGCTCGGCCCGCACTCGATGGTGACGGCCGAGACGAACGTGACCGATGCCGCGGGCGAGCACGTGGTGACCGCGATCTCGACGCTCGTCGTGCGAGGCGAGGAGTGATGGCCACCGTGACCGAGACCCCCGAGTTCGATGCCCTCGCCGTCGGCGACGTCGTGGACGAGCAGGAGTTCGCGCTGACCCGCGACTCCCTCGTGCGCTACGCCGGAGCTTCAGGCGACTTCAACCCGATCCACTACCGCGACGACGTCGCCGCCACCGTCGGCCTGCCCGGCGTGCTCGCGCACGGCATGCTCACCATGGGCTTCGCGGTGCAGCCCGTCGTCGACTGGGCCGGCGACCCCGGCAGGGTGCTCGACTACCAGGTGCGCTTCACCCGCCCCGTGGTCGTCGACCCGTCGTTCGGTGCGACCGTGAGCGTGACGGCCAAGGTGGGCCAGCTCGACGCCGAGGCTCGCGCGGCCCGCATCGACCTCACCGTGTCGTTCGGCGGCGCGACCGTGCTCGGCAAGGCGCAGGTCCGCGTCGTCCTCGGCTGACGTGGACCTCGACGACATGACCCCGATCGACGCCGAGACCGGCGCCGCCTCCGACGCGACCACGCCGACGTTCGCCGATCTCACGACGCTCGGCGTGGGCGGACCGATCCGGCGACTCGTCACGGTCACGACGCAGCGCGACCTCGTCGACGCCGCCGAGGCGGCCTGGAACGACGTCGAACCCTGGATGGCGCTCGGCGGCGGCTCGAACCTGCTCGTCGGCGACGAGGGCTTCGACGGCACCGTGATCCGCATCGCGACCAAGGGCATCGAGGTGCTCCCGGCTCCGGGCGTCGACGGCGGTGCGGATGCCGCGGGCGGCCCTGGCGGCCCGGGCGACCAGGTCGGCCAAGTCGGCGCCGACGCCCGGCCCGACGCCGCGACCGTGCACGTGCGCGTGCAGGCCGGCGAGGTCTGGGACGACCTCGTCGCCTGGACCGTCGCGCGCGGGTACTCGGGCATCGAGGCGCTCTCGGGCATCCCCGGATGCGTCGGCGCCGCCCCGGTGCAGAACATCGGCGCCTACGGGCAGGAGCTCGAGTCGACGCTCGTCGCGATCGAGTTCCTCGACGAGGGGGCCACCGAGCCCCGCCGCATGAGCGCTGCCGAGCTCGAGCTCGGCTACCGCACGTCGGTGCTGAAGCAGGGCCTCGCGGGCATCGTCGTCTCGGTCGAGCTCGCGCTGCACGACACCGCCGCCGAGCGGGCCGTGCTCGGCGAGGCCCTCGGTCGGCCGGTCGCGTACGCGCAGCTCGCCGGCGCCCTGCACGTCGATCTCGGCGACCGCGTGCCGATCGCGCGCGTGCGCGAGAGCGTGCTCGCCCTGCGCGCCTCGAAGGGCATGGTGCTCGACCCCGCCGACCGCGACACGGCGAGCGCCGGATCCTTCTTCACCAACCCGATCGTGGGCGAGCACGTCGCGCGTTCGCTGCCCGCAGATGCGCCGCGTTGGTACGTCGATCCCGAGCCCGTCGACGAGGTCGTGCCCATCGCGAACGCGCTCGAGGAGTCGCCGCTCGACCAGTTCCTCGCACTGCAGACCGAGCTCGAGGCATCCGCTCAGGTGACGGATGCCGCGTCGGCGCGACCGGCCGTCAAGCTCTCGGCGGCTTGGCTCATCGAGCGCGCCGGCATCGGGCGGGGGTTCGCGCTGCCGGGCTCGCGCGCCGGGATCTCGTCGAAGCACACGCTCGCGCTGACGAACCGCGGGGGAGCGTCGGCCGAGGAGGTCGCCGAGCTCGCGCGCTTCGTGCGGAGCCGCGTGCAGTCCGAGTTCGGCATCCTGCTGCACCCCGAGCCGGTGGTCGTGGGCCTCTCGCTGTAGCTCGACGCCGCGCGCAGGCCGAGCGCCAGCGCACACACGAGCGGAGGAGATTCGCGCGAGCGGAGGCCTGCTTCCGCAGGACCATCCTCCGCTCACGCGAATCTCCTCCGCTCGCGAACTCGGGGAGCGTGGGTGGGGTGGGCGCGGTGCGTCAGCTGCGCACTGCGGCCCGGCGCGCCCGCTCGCCGCGGCGGATGAGGCCGACCACGCCGAAGAGGGCGACGACGACGCCGATCGCGATGAGGGCGTAGAGCGAGGCGGCGAGCGGGTTCAGGGCTGCGATCCACTCGTCGGCGGCGAGGCGCCTGGCCGGATCCACGAGCACCCAGAGCGTCAGGGCCGCCGTCGCGCCGAAGATGAGCGCCCAGACGAGGGCGCCCCAGCGCACGGTCGGCCGCGCCGCGGCGACGGGCGCAGGCAGGGGCGCGACGGATGCCGCGTACACGGCATCGTCGAGGGATGCCGCGGGGTCGGCGGGCGGCGCGAACATCGGGGACCCGGATGCCGGGGGCAGCGGGGTCGTGGCGAAGGCCTCGGTCGCGGCATCCGTGTCGATGACGTCGGTCGCGTCGGCGGCGGCGTCGTCCGCGTCGGTGGGGCGTGAGGTGTTCTCGGTCATGTGTTCGCTCATTCCATGATCTGGATGTGGACGTCGCCGGTCCGCTGGGTGAGGTCGAGGCGGGCGTCGACCTGCTCTCCGGGCCGGAGTGCCCGCACGCCCGTCTCGCCGCCGAGCACGATGGCGCTGCGGTCCAGGCCACCGAGCTGCGGGTTGCCGGTGCCGCCGTCGGCGTCGAAGACGAAGACGTCGAGGTCACCGGCCTCGCTCGCGTCGAGCAGCACCGTGGCGCCGCCCTGCACGTTGATCCACGCGTCGCCGACGCCCTGCACCAGTTCGACCACCGGCGTCTGCGCGTCGCCGAGCGGGAAGGCGGTGAGGTAGGCGTCGCCGATCGGCTGCACGAGTTGCTGCGACTCGGAGAGCTCGATGCTCGTGCTCGGCCCGATGAGCAGGCCTTGTTGGCCGAAGGAGGCTCCGAGGACTCCCGTGAGCATCGCCAGCGCCGACACCGAGGTGAAGAACGCGAGGGCTCCGCTGCGGCGGCGGCGCAGGGCCGCGACGACCATGCCGAGCGCGAGCGCCAGGGTCGCGACGGCGAGCGCGATCGGCACCGCGAAGGCGGCGACATCCGCGGATCCGAGCGCCCAGAGCGCCGCGACGGCTCCGCCGATGAGGCTCACGCCGAGCATCGTGAACACGAAGGCGGCGCTCGCGCGGGGCCGGCTCGCCCGTCGGGCGACCCTGGCGGCGTCGGCCTGGGCCGCCAGCGCACGGGCCTTCTCGCGGTTCTCGGCTGCGGCCTGCGCCTTCGCGGCACGCATGGCCTCGTCCTGTCCGGCCTTCCACTCGGTGTGGGCGATGCGCCACGCCTCGTGCTGCTCGCGCCACTCGGCGATCGCGGCCGCGTCTGCGCCCATCGCGGGCACGGGCGGCTCGGCCGTCGGGGCGGAACCGTCGGCGGGAGTCGCGGACGCGGCATCCGTCACGTCGGCGGATGCCGCGGCATCCGTCACGTCGGCGGATGCCGCATCCGCACCCGACGCGCGGGTGTCGCCGTCCGCCGGGGGAACCGGAGCCGGCGCGGCGGCCGCTCCGTACGGGGTCCCCGACCGGGCGGCGTCGGCAGCGGAAGCCGTTCGCGCGCCGGCGCCGCCGGCCGGGGGGTTCGGGGAGCTCGCCGCGGACGTGGACGACCGCCGCACGAGCCAGATGACGAGGGCGACGATGCCGCCCACGACGAGGAGGGTCCAGATGATGCGCAGCGGCACCACGAGGTTGAAGCCGAAGATCGGGTCGGCGAGGGAGGGCCATGCATCCGCGTCCCACCACTGCCAGCCGAGCCATCCGCCCTGCACGAGCGGGATGAACCCCAGCACAGCCATGACGGCGATGCCGACGATCGCGGGGTCGACGACGCCGCGCGTGAGCTGCTCGAGGTGGATGCGCCCGTCGGTGTCGGGCAGCAGCAGCCACGCGATCGCGTAGAGCAGCACGAAGGGTGCGCCGAGCACGGCGACCACCACGACGATGCCGCGGACGATGATCGGGTCGATGCCGAGGCGGGCGCCGATGCCGGCGCACACGCCGCCGAGCCATCCGGCGCGGCGGGGGAGCCCGAGGCGACGGAGCCAGGCGTAGAAGCCCGGGCCCGTCGTGTCGGGCGGCGTCGCGGCGTACGGCCCGCCCGCGGCATCCGCTCGCCCGTCGGTGCCGCGACCCGCGCCGGATCCCGTGGCGGACCCCGTGCCGGCACCGCCGGGTGCACCTGCCGGAGCCGAACCGACCGCGCCGTCGACCGACGGTCCGGTCTGCGCGGAGTCCCCCTGCGCGCCTTCCGGCGCTGGGTCGGTCGGCGGGGCGGTCTGGTTCGTCTCCATGCTTCGATGCTGGCAGCGGCGGCGGCGGGCCCGCCATGGGGTGAGTCCCTGATTCGACCCTGAACCGGGCTCGGGGGCGGGGCCGCGCACACCCTCGTCTGCTTGGATTGCAGGCATGGAACACCGGATGTCGCGCCCGCGCGCCTGCGTCGCCACCGGCGTCGCGGCGGGCCTGGCCGCGCATCTCGGCTGGCCGGTGTTCGCGGTGCGCGCGGCGTTCGTCGTGACGAGCCTCGCCGCAGGAGCGGGTGTGCTGCTCTACCTGTGGCTCTGGGCGCTGACCCCGTGGGAGCCGGGGGAGTCGCGTCCGACCCGCCGGGCGCCGGTCGCGTGGCTGCTCGTGTCCGCGTCGGCGGCGTCGCTGCTCGTGGGCTGGTTGACGAGCGGGCGCGTCGTCGGCGGGCCCGCGGCCGGGCCGGGATGGTGGTTCGGCATCGTGTTCGCGGGCGTCGGGCTCGCCGTGGCATCCGCCGCGTGGGCGAGCTTCATCGACCGGCCCGAGCCCGAGCGCGGGCCGAGGCATGAACTCACGATCCGCCTCGTCGCGACCGGCCTGCTGCTCGTCACCGCTGCGGCGCTCGTCGTGGGGCCGACCGCCGCGTGGTACCCGGCCCCGACCTTCCTCGCCGCGCTCGCCGCGGTGCTCGGCATCGGCCTCGTCTACGCGCCGACGCTCGTGACCTCGTGGCGCGAGCTCACCGAGGAGCGCACGAAGCGCATCCGCGAGGAGCAGCGCAGCGAGATCGCCGCGCACCTCCACGACTCCGTGCTGCAGACCCTCGCGCTCATCCAGAACCGGGCCGGAGCGACGAGCGAGGTCGCGCGCATCGCCCGTGCGCAGGAGCGGGAACTGCGCGACTGGCTCTTCGACGGCGAGGCGCCCGCCGACAGCGACCTCGGCAGCGACCTGCGCGACTTCGCGGCATCGCTCGAGATCGAGTACCCGGTGACCGTCGACGTGGTCGCCGTCGGCTCGTCGAGCGAGCGCGCGAGCGGCGAACTCGCGGCGGCGGCGCGTGAGGCCATGCTGAACGCCGCGCGCCACGCCGGCGGGGAGGTCTCGGTCTACGTCGAGGCCTCGCCCGACGCGGTCGAGGTGTTCGTGCGCGACCGCGGGTCGGGGTTCGACCTCGCCGATGTGCCGACCGACCGGCTCGGCGTGCGCCAGTCGATCATCGGGCGGATGCGCCGCGCCGGCGGATCCGGCCAGGTGCGGTCGGGGGCCGGCGGCGTCGGCACGGAGGTCAGGCTGCGGTTCCCCGCCGAGCGGGTCGGCAGCATCGGCAGCATCGGAGCGGAGGGAACGCGTGGCTGAGGCATCCGATCGACCGGCTCAGGACGGCAGCGTCCGGGTGGTCGTCGTCGACGACCATTCGATCTTCCGCTCGGGGCTGAAGGCCGACCTCGACGCCTCGATCGAGGTCGTGGGCGAGGCGCACGACGTCGAGTCCGCCGTGCAGGCGGTGACGGATGCCGCGCCCGACGTCGTGCTCCTCGACGTGCACCTGCCCGGGGTCGGCGTGCCGGCCGGCACGAGCGGCGGGGCCGAGGTGATCCGCCGGGCGGCGGCATCCGTGCCAGACACGAGGTTCCTGGCGCTGAGCGTCTCGGACAAGGCCGAAGACGTCGTCGGCGTGATCCGCGCCGGCGCGCGCGGCTACATCACGAAGGGCTCCTCGGGGGCCGACGTCAGCCGTGCGGTGCACGCCGTCGCGAGCGGCGACGCCGTGTTCTCCCCGAAGCTCGCCGGGTTCGTGCTCGACGCCTTCGGGGCCGCCGTCGGCGAGACCGCCGCCGCGAGCGACGAGCTCGACCGGCTCTCGGCGCGCGAGCAGGAGGTCATGCGCCTCATCGCCCGCGGCTACGCCTACAAGGAGGTGGCGGCCGAGCTGTTCATCTCGACGAAGACCGTGGAGTCGCACGTCTCGGCCGTGCTGCGCAAGCTGCAGCTCTCGAGCCGTCACGAGCTCACGGCCTGGGCCAACGCCCGGCGCCTGCTCTAGCCCGGGCCGCCCGCGGCATCCGCGCGCCCGCTCGCCCGCTCGCCGGCTCGCCTGCGTTCGGGAGGAGATCCGTGCGACGGGAGGATGCTGCGCGCGAAACCGCCCTCCCCTCGCGCGAATCTCCTCCCGACTGGTTGGAGAAGGGTCGCCCGCCGGCCTGCCGCCTGCCCGTGTGCGGCCCCGCTACCGCTCGAGCAGCGCGTCGCGCACCTCGCGGCGCAGCACCTTTCCGATGAGCGATCGGGGCAGCTCGTCGAACGGCTCGATGCGCTTGGGCACCTTGTAGGGCGTGAGGTTGGTGCGGCAGAAGTCGCGCAGGCCGGTCTCGTCGAAGACCGCGCCCTCGCGGAGCTCGACGCCCGCGGCGACCGTCTCGCCGCCGTCGGCCCGGGGGAGGCCGACGACCGCGGCGCCGCGCACATCGGGGTGCGCGAGCAGCGCGGCCTCGACCTCGGAGGGCGACACGTTGAACCCGCCCGTGATGATGAGCTCCTTGCGGCGGTCGACGATCGTGACGAAGCCGTCGTCGGAGACGTGCACGATGTCGCCGGTTCGCAGCCAGCCGCCGGGCAGCAGCGTCTCGGCGGTCTCGGCGGGCCTGCGCCAGTAGCCCTGGAACACCTGCGGGCCGCGCACGAGCAGTTCGCCGGTCTCGCCCGCGGGGCGGTCGACCTCGGGGTCGTCGGGGTCGACGACGCGGATCTCGGTGCTCGGGAACGGCACGCCGACCGTGCCGGGGCGCCGGGTCGGCCCCATGGGGTTGCCGAGGGTGATGGGCGAGCTCTCGGTCATGCCGTAGCCCTCGACGAGCAGGCCGCCGGTCGCGCTCTCCCAGCGGTCGACGGTCGCGATCGGCAGGCTCATGGCGCCCGAGATGGCGTAGCGGATGCTCGCGAGTGCCTCGGGCCGTCGTTCGGCGGCGCGCACGAGCTGGTCGTAGATGGGCGGCACGGCCGGCAGGAACGTGGGCGGCGAGTGGCGGGCCGCGTCGAGCACCATGCCCGAGTCGAACTTCGGGAACAGCACGAGCCGCGCGCCGATGCTCATCGGCGTCGTGAGGCAGAGCGTGAGTCCGTAGGCGTGGAAGAGCGGCAGCACGCCGTAGAAGACCTCGTCGCCCTCGACGAGTCCCGGAACCCAGGCCCGGCCCTGCATGGCGTTCGCGCGCAGGTTGCGGTGACTGAGCACGGCGGCCTTGGGCGTGCCCGTGGTGCCGCTCGTGTACTGCAGCACGGCGGTGTCGTCGAGCGACGGGCGCGGATGCCGCTTGGCGAGCGCCCGACCGTCGGCGAGCCGTCGCCAGTCGACGAGCCCCCTGGCCTTCGGCTTCGTCGTGAGGGCGCGGCGCGAGCGCCGCGCCGCGGGCACCGGAAGGCGGAGGGCGAGACGCTTGCCGAACGGCAGGGCGCGCGTGAGGTCGACCGCCACGATGTGCTCGGGCCGGATGTCGCTCGGGAACTCCGCGACCGTGTCGGCCATGGAGTCCCACACGATCGCGAC
Source organism: Agromyces sp. CF514 (assembly GCF_900113185.1). NCBI lineage: Bacteria > Bacillati > Actinomycetota > Actinomycetes > Micrococcales > Microbacteriaceae > Agromyces > Agromyces sp. CF514. The sequence goes on from NZ_FOZD01000001.1 coordinate 850,646, forward strand.
GCGCGCGCCGTGGTCCTCGAACTGGTGGCGCAGCTCTGGCGGGGTGTAGAGCGGATTGTGCTCGACGACGATCGCCCCGAGCCGCAGCACGGCGTAGAACGCGGCGACGTGCTGAGGGCAGTTCGGCAGCACGAGCGCGACGCGATCGCCCGCCTGCACGCCGAGTCGCCGCAGGCCCTCGGCCGCGGCGGCGATCTGCGATCCCAGGTCGCGGTAGCTCGTCTCGGCGCCGAAGAACTCGAGCGCCGTCCGACGGCGGAACCGGCGCACCGCGTCGTCGATCATGTCGACGAGGGTCTGGGTGGGCTCGTCGATCTCGGGCGGCACGGCGTCGGCGTAGTGGTCGAGCCAGGGCCGGTGTTCGTACGGGTTCATTCGCGCCTCTCGAGGCCACCACGCGCACGTCTCGCCGGTGATGCCCGTCGTGATTCCGGCGTGAGCGGATGCCTCGTCCAGCGTAGGCCGGATCGGCCGGGTCCGGGCCGATGGACCGGGGGCGCGCCCGTGTCGAGGCGCGCCCCCGGAGTCGTCGGCCGGCGGCAGCCGGATCCGCCGGCCGCAGCCGTCAGCGCTGCGCGGGCGTCGAACCGGTCGCCGTCGAGACCGGATCGCCGTCGTCGGCCGGGCCCGTCACCACGGTTCCGCCGTCGCGCATGGCCTGCTCGGCGGCATCCGCCTGCTCGCCCGTGATCGCCTCGCCGCGCGCGACCATGCCGGCCTCGTCGGAGAGCGGGATCTGCTTGAGGAAGAGCGCGAGCACGAAGGCCGCGGCGATGAACGGGATCAGGTACCAGAACACGGGGGCGAGCGAGTCGGCGTACGCCGTCACGATCGCGTCGCGCACGGGGTCGGGCAGCTCGGACAGGCGCTGCGGGTCGAGCGTCGACATCGCGTCGCCGGCCTGCGCGGCGCTCGCGCCGGCATCCGTGAAGATCTTCGTGAGGTTCTCCGACAGGCGGGTCGTGAACATCGCGCCGAAGATCGCGACGCCGAGCGAGGCGCCGACCTCGCGGAAGTAGTTGTTCGTGCTGGTCGCCGTGCCCACCTGGGTGGCCGGCACGGCGTTCTGCACCACGAGCACGACGACCTGCATGATGAGGCCGAGGCCCGCGCCGAACACGAACAGGTACACGCAGATCAGCCAGATCGGGGTGTCGGCAGAGAGCGTCGTCATGGCGAGCATGGCAAGCCCTGTGACGACGGTGCCCGCGATCGGGTAGGCGCGGTAGCGGCCCGACCTCGAGATCGCGATGCCCGACCAGATCGAGGTGCCCATCATGCCGGCCATCATCGGCAGCATGAGCAGGCCGGATGCCGTCGCCGAGGCGCCCGACGACATCTGCAGGAACGTCGGCACGAACGCGATGGCCGAGAACATGCCGATGCCGAGCGTGAAGCCGATCGCGGTCGCGTTGATGAAGACCGGGTTCTTGAAGAGCGAGAGCGGGATGATCGGGTCCTCGGCGCGAGCCTCGGTGAACACGAAGGCGGATGCCGCGGCGAGGAGGCCGAGGCCCCACGCCCACGTCTCGATCGCGTCCCAGCCGTGGTCGGCGCTGCCGCCGAAGTCGGTGAAGAAGATGAGGCACACGGTCGCCGCCGAGAGGAGCATGACCCCGAGCACGTCGACCTTCTTCTCGGCCTTCTTGCTCGGCAGGGTCAGCGTGAACCAGGCGATCGCGAACGCCGCGATGCCGATCGGGATGTTGATGTAGAACGCCCACTGCCACGTCAAGTGGTCGACGAAGTAGCCGCCGAGGAGCGGGCCGGCCACGGCCGAGAGGCCGAAGATCGCGCCGAGCGGACCCATGTACTTGCCGCGCTCGGAGGCGGGCACGATGTCGGCGATGATCGCCTGCGACAGGATCATGAGCCCGCCGCCGCCGAGGCCCTGCATCGCACGGAACGCGACGAAGGCCCAGAAGGTCGGGGCGAAGGCGGCGCCGACGGATGCCACGGTGAACAGCGCGATCGCGATGAGGAACAGGTTGCGCCGCCCGAGCACGTCGCCGAACTTGCCGTAGATCGGCATGACGATGGTCGTCGCGAGCAAGTAGGCGGTCGTGATCCAGGCCTGGTGCTCGACGCCGCCGAGCTCGCCGACGATGGTCGGCATCGCGGTCGAGACGATCGTCTGGTCGAGGCTCGAGAGCAGCATGCCGGCGATGAGCGCCGAGAAGATGATCCAGATGCGTCGTTGGGTGAGGACGAGTGGGCCGCCGGGCGGGGCGGTGCGTGCAGAGGTCATGGGTGCTTCCGGGGTAGGGGTGGGTGCGTCGGTGAGGGGTCGGGGATTCGAGGGAGGTGTGGTTCGGGAGCGGGAGCGGGAGAGTGGTGAGGGTGAGCGGTGAGGCTCAGGCGCGGGGCGGGGCGGGGCGGGGCGGGGCGGTCAGGCCGGTGCGGATGCCGGTGCGCAGGCCGCGCGGGTCGCGGTCACCGATTCGCGGAGCAGCGCGGCGAAGTCCTCGCGGCGGCTCTCGGGATCGTCGAAGAACCGGTGCCCGGCGCTGCCGACCAGGGCGCCGATGACGACGGCCGCGGTGCGGGCGCGAGGGTCGCCGGCCCGCAGGCCCTCGCGCTCCTCGATCGCCGCGACGAGGCGGGCCTCGAGCTGGCGCCCCGCGCCGATGAGGTGGGGGAGCAGGCGCGGTTCCCGCTCGACGAGGGCGTGGGGGTCGATGGCCTCGTGGCCCTCCTCCCACGCCGAGACGGTCGTGATGGCCAGTTCCGCGAGGGCGTCGAGCAGGGTGGGAGCCTCGTCGTCGCCGCGGACGAAGGCCGCGAGCGCCTCCTCGTCGAGCCCGTCGGCGTCGTGGCCGACGACGGCGGCCTCCTTGCCCTCGAAGTAGTTGAAGAACGTCCGTCGAGAGACGCCGACGTCGGTGCAGAGCTCGTCGATGGTGAACCCCGCGAGGCCGCGTTCGACGGTGAGCTGGCGTGCGCGGTGGCACAGTTCGCGACGCGTGCGGCGCATGCGCTGCTCGCGCAGGCCGGGCGTTGACTTTGCACTCTCGCTCATGAAGTGCAATTCTGCACTTTTCTCCCGAGAGTGCAAATCCGTGCGACTAGTGGTTTTCCTCCCGCTCGTCGAGCGCGGGTCGATCGCTCACGCGTCCCGGCGGATCCAGCGGAACGTCAGCCGGCTGATGACCAGCCCGATCACGAGCCAGACGAGCAGCGCGATGGCGACGCCGGGCAGGTTCCACGACTCGTTCTGCTCGAGCGCCTCCCACCCGTCGGGCAGGAACACCGAGCGCATGCCCTGCGCGATCCACTTGAGCGGGAAGATGCTGGCGATGTTCTGCAGCCAGTCGGGCAGCATGCTCCACTGCAGGTAGACGCCCGAGATGAACTGGAGGATCAGCGCGATCGGGATCACGACGGCCGCGGCGCTCTTGCCCGACCGGGGCAGCGCCGAGAGGGCGATGCCGAGCAGGGCGCACGTCGTGAGGCCGAGCACGAACACCCACGCGAACGTCAGCCACTTCTCGGGCTCGGTCGGCAGCGCGATGCCCAGCACGAGCCACCCCGCGAGGATCAGCAGGCCGGCCTGCAGCGTTCCCGTCACGAAGACCTGGCCGATCTTGCCGAAGAAGTAGGCCACGGGCGAGAGGGGCGTGCCGCCGAGCCGCTTCAACGTGCCGTTCGACTTCTCGAGGGCGATGTCGATCGCGAGGTTCTGCACGCCGGACAGCAAGATGCCCGCCGCGAGCATGGCCGGCAGGTACATGGCCGCCATCGAGATCTCGGCGCCGGGCGGGCCGACCTCGCCCGTGGCGCTGAACGCCGCCGAGAAGATCGCGAGCATCACGAACGGGAACAGGAACGTGAAGAAGAGCGTGTCGGGCGCCCGGAAGTACATCTTCGACTCGACGCCGATGCGTGAGGCGCCCTGGGTCATCACGTTGGTGCTCATGCGACGGCCTCCTCGGCGTCTGCCGCGGTCGAGGCCGCGCTGCCGGAGTCGACCTCGGTCACGGTGCGCACGAGCCCGAGGTAGACGTCCTCGAGGGTGGGCCTGATGATCTCGAGGCCCTCGGGTTCGCGCCCGAGCGATTCGACGACGGATGCCACGAGTCGCCCGGGTTCGTGGGTGCGCTCCTCGTGCGGCTCGCCCGCGGCATCCGTCCACCGCACGACCGGCACGCGGGCGTCGGCGCCGCCGATCTCGTCGATGCCGCCGACGTCGAGCAACCGGCCGCCGGCGATGACGCCAGCGCGGTCGGCGAGCTGCGCCGCCTCGTCGAGGTAGTGGGTCGTGAGGAGGATCGTCGTGCCCTCGGACTTGAGCGACCGGATCAGCCCCCAGAACCGCCGACGGGCCTCAGGGTCGAAGCCCGTCGTCGGCTCGTCGAGGAACAGCAGTTCGGGTCGCCCGACGATGCCGAGCGCGACGTCGACCCGACGCTGCTGGCCCCCCGAGAGCTTCGAGACCCGCGTGGTCGCCTTGGCCTCGAGCCCGACGGCGGCGATCACGTCGTCGACGTCGCGCGGCTTCGGATACAGCCCCGCGAAGTGCCGCAGCACCTCGCGCACGGTGAGCAGGCCCGTCTCGCCTCCGGTCTGCAGCACGATGCCGAGGCGCGACTTCCACTCACGGCCGCCGTGGGCCGGATCGACGCCGAGCACGTCGACCTCACCCGCGGTGCGGGAGCGGTACCCCTCGAGGATCTCGACGGTCGTCGACTTGCCCGCTCCGTTCGGACCGAGCAGCGCGAAGGTCTCGCCGTGGTGGATGTCGAGGTCGAGCCCGTCGACGGCGGCGAATCCGCCGTAGACCTTGCGGAGTCCCCGAATGCGGACGGCGACGTCGGTCGGTGAAGAGTGCATGCATCGAGACTGCCCTTCGCGGAGCCTGCGCAACACCCCCTTGCGGCCGATCGAGGCATCCGTCGACCCGCGGATGCCGGTGGCGGGCCGCGTGCGCAAGCGCACCCGGCTCGTGGCGAGGGGGGTGTGCGTGTGAACATCGCGTCACAGGATTTCGACCTCGCCGGGCCCCGCAGTAACTTCGAGGAATGCCCAGCACCTCGGAATCCGCATACGACCGCGACCGCGAACTCGTCGTGGGCGACATCGACGCGAGCTTCCGCGCCGACGTGAGCCTGCTCGGCGGCCTGCTCGGCACGATCCTCGTCGAGGCGGGCGGGCAGGAGCTGTTCGACGACGTCGAGCGCCTGCGCCACGCGACGATCGACGCGCACGAGACGCGCGACGCCGCCGCGCTCGCCGAGGCCGAGGGCATCGCCGCATCGTTCGACCCGGCCAGGGCCGAGCAGGTCGCCCGCGCGTTCACGGTGTACTTCCACCTCGTGAACCTCGCCGAGGAGCACCAGCGCGTGCGGATCCTCCGTGCGCGCGCAGAGACTCGCGAGCGCCTCTCGCTCGGCGACGGCGTCGGGGCCGGCGTCGGCGCCGGCATCGCCGACGGTACGACCCAGGGCGAGGCACCCGTCGCGGGCATCGACGGCTCCCTCTCGGCGACGATCCGCCAGTTGGTCGACGAGGTCGGGGCCGACGAGGCCCGCGCCAGGGTCGCACGGCTCCGCTTCCACCCCGTGCTCACGGCGCACCCCACCGAGGCTCGCCGTCGCGCGATCGCCTCGGCGATCCGGCGCATCGGCGAGCTGATCGACGAGCGCGACGACCTGTCGGGCGGCGACCGCACGACCGCCGAGATCGATCGCCGCCTGCTCGAGGAGATCGACATCCTCTGGCGCACCGCGCCGCTGCGCACCACGCGCCCGACGCCGCTCGACGAGGTGCGCACCGCGATGGGCGTCTTCGACCAGACGCTGTTCGAGGTCGTGCCGCAGGTGTACCGCAGCATCGACGACCGCCTGCAGCCGGGCGCCGCCGGCCGCGCCGCGCCCGTCGCCCCGGCGTTCCTGCGCCTCGGCAGCTGGATCGGCGGAGACCGCGACGGCAACCCCTTCGTGACGGCCGAGACCACGCGCGAGGCCGCCCACATCGCCGCGGAGCACGTGCTGCTCGGCCTCGAGCGTGCCGCGAAGCGCATCGGCCGCACGCTCACGCTCGACGCGAAGGAGACGCCGCCGTCGGCCGAGCTGCTCAAGCTGCTCGCCGCGCAGGAGTCGCTCGCGCCCGCCGTGACGGCGACCATCGGCACCCGCGCGCCGCACGAGCCGCACCGCCGCGTGCTGCTCGTGGTCGCCGAGCGCGTGGCCGCCACGCGCCGCGGTGACGCCGGCCTGGCCTATTCCGCGCCCGAAGCGCTGCTCGCCGACCTGCTCGTGCTGCAGCGTTCGCTCAGCGAGGGCGGCGCGCTCCGCAGCGCGCACGGCGAGCTCCAGCACCTCCTCTGGCAGGTCGAGACCTTCGGCTTCCACCTCGCCGAGCTCGAGGTGCGCCAGCACTCCAAGGTGCATCGGCAGGCGCTCGCCGAGATCCGCGCGGGCGGCGAGCTCGGCGAGACCACGCAGGAGGTGCTCTCGGTGTACCGGGTCATCGCCGACCTGCAGCGCCGCTTCGGCGTGCGCACGGTGCGCCGCTACATCGTCTCGTTCACGCAGAGCCCCGAAGACCTCGCGAACGTCTACGAACTGGCCGCTGCGGCGCTCGGCGACGAGGCAGCCGAGGTCGCGATCGACGTCGTGCCGCTCTTCGAGACCTTCGCCGATCTCGAGGCGAGCGTCGAGATCCTCGACGCCATGCTCGAGCTCGACCAGGTGCAGGCCCGCCTCGCGGAGACGGGCCGCAAGGTCGAGGTCATGCTCGGTTACTCGGACTCGTCGAAGGACGTCGGTCCCGTCTCGGCGACGCTCGCACTCCACAGCGCCCAGGCCCGCATCGCCGACTGGGCCGATCGCAACGACATCGAGCTGACGCTCTTCCACGGTCGCGGCGGCGCGCTCGGTCGTGGCGGCGGTCCCGCGAACGAGGCCGTGCTCGCCCAGCCCGCCGGCTCGGTCGACGGCCGGCTGAAGATCACCGAGCAGGGCGAGGTCATCTTCGCCCAGTACGGCGACCCCGCCATCGCCAAGCGGCACCTCGAGCAGATGGCCTCGGCCGCCCTGCTCGCCGGGAGCCCGTCGAACGAGGCGCGCAACCGGGCCGCCGACGAGCGGTTCGCATCGCTCGCGGCGACGCTCGACGAGACGAGCCGCACCCGGTTCCACTCGCTCGTCAAGGCCGACGGCTTCGCGCCCTGGTTCGCCGACGTCACGCCCATGGAGGAGGTCGGGCACCTCGCGCTCGGCTCGCGTCCCGCGCGTCGCGGGCTGTCGGTGGAGTCGCTCGACGACCTGCGTGCGATCCCGTGGGTGTTCTCGTGGAGCCAGGCCCGCATCAACCTCGCCGCCTGGTTCGGCCTCGGCACCGCGCTCGAGGCCGTCGGCGACGAGGCCCTGCTCCGCGAGGCCTACGCCGAGTGGCCGCTGTTCACGGCCATGATCGACAACTTCTCGATGTCGCTCGCGAAGACCGACGAGCGCATCGCCGCCCGCTACCTCGGCCTCGGCGATCGCGACGATCTCGCCGAACTCGTGCTCGACGAGATGCGGCTCACCAAGCACTGGCTCGGACGGGTCACGCAGAGCGACGAGCTGCTCGTCGCTCGCCCGGTGCTGGCCAAGGCCGTGCGCCTGCGCAGCCCCTACGTCGACGCGCTTTCGCTGCTGCAGCTGCGCGCGCTCACGGCCATCCGGTCGGGCGAGGCCGACCTGCCGAGCGACGACCACCACGCGCTGCTCCTGCTCACCGTGAACGGCGTCGCCGCCGGCGTGCAGAACACCGGGTGATTCAACGTCTCTCCCGCACTTGATAGTTTGAGTCCTAACAGTTAGACTCCTGACTATGACTGAAACGGATGCCTCCGGCCCTCCGCTCACGACGAGCCTCGACCTCATGAGGTGGATCGGGTGGGAGCAGCGTCGGGCGTTCGAGGACTGGATGCGTTCGCGCGACCTCTCCCACGAGCAGGCGTTCGTGCTGGGCTACCTCGCCCAGCATCCGGGGTCGATCCAGCGCGACCTCGCCGATGTCAGTCGCACCACGCCCGCGAGCGTCTCGAGCCTGCTGCAGGGACTCGAGCGCCGGGCGCTCATCGAACGCCGGGCCGACGAGGCGAACGCGCGCGTCAAGCGCGTGTACGCCACTCCGGCCGGTGCCGAGCTCGTGTCGGGATTCGGAGACGCGGCCGAAGACGTGAACCGTCGCGTGCTCGCCCCGCTCACACCCGCCGAACGCGACCGTCTGCACGCCCTGCTCACGAAGATCACCGACCCCCTGCCGCGACCGAGTCGCGACTGAACCGCACGCCGCGACCGGGTCGCGGCCGAGTCCGCCGCCGACGTTCGGCGCCGTACCTCCTCACCTCATCCGCCTGACCGGCGGCTTCGTCCGGCGCGCCGCGCGCGCGCCACCTCGGCCTTCGGCGCGCTCGCGCGCCGCCGCCACGTCACCCGGCGCGCCCGCGCGCCCGGAAAGGACTTCGTCATGACCACCTCGACCTCGCCTGACCACTCGACGGCACCCGATTCCCCGGCGGAACCCGATTCCCCGACCTCGGTCGAGCCCCCGACCGCCACCGCATCGCAGGTCGACGTCGGCAGCAACCGCTGGTACCTCTCGGCGGCTCCCGTGCTCCGCGCCCTCGTGCACCTCAGCGTGCCGATGGCCGCAGCCTTCGTCGTCAGCGCGCTCTACAACGTCATCAACGCCGGCTTCATCGGCTCCCAGCACGACACGTCGCTGCTGGCGGCGGTCACCTTCGGAACCCCGATCCTCGGACTGATCATGGCCGTCGGCAGCATGTTCGGCGTCGGCGGCGGCGCCCTGGTGTCGCGCCTGCTCGGTGCGGCCGAGCACGACGCCGCTCGCGCCGACGACGTGAAGCGCGCCTCGTCGTTCTCGCTCTGGGGGGCCGTCGGCGCCGGCGTGCTGCTCGGCGCGCTCGGGCTCGTCTTCCTGCAGCCGCTCGTCGGCCTGCTGGGCGCCGGCGGCACCGGCGCGGCGGCCGCGACGGGCGAGTACGTCGCCGTGATGCTCGCCTTCATGCCGGTGCTCGCTGCGGCGTTCTGCCTGGAGCAACTCGTCCGTGCGGAGGGCGCCGCACGGCAGGCGATGGTCGGCCTGATGCTCACGACCGCGGCGAGCCTGGCGTTCGACGTCGTGTTCATCCTGCTGCTGCACTGGGGCGTCGGGGGCGTCGCACTCTCGATGGGCCTCGCCAACCTGCTCGCGATCGCGTACTGGGTGCGCTGGCTGCGCCGCACCGGCGCCGCGGTGAGCGTGTCGCCGAAGTGGTTCACCCTCGCCCGCACCACGGTCGGACCGGTGCTGTCGATCGGCGTCGGGGCGCTCGGCCAGGCCGCGTTCATGATCGTCACGAGTCTCGTGCTGAACACCCTCGCGGCCGGGTACGGCGAGGGGCCGCTGGCCGCGATGGGCGTCGCCGTGCGCATCGCCCAGGTTCCGGAGTTCCTCATCATGGGCGTGACCATGGGTGTGCTGCCGTTGCTCGCGTACGCCTACGGCAAGGGCGACCGGGCCAGGCTGGGCTCGGCGGTGCGCACGTCGTTCATCGCGGTCGGCATCCTCGCGGTGCTGTTCTCGACGATCGTGTTCGCGTTCCGCGACCAGGTCTTCGGCCTGTTCTCCGACGATTCGTCGCTGCTGGCGATCGGCGCGGTGATCATCACGGCCCAGTTGGTGGCGATGATCGCGAACGGGTTCACCGGACTGCTCACCTCGCTGTTCCAGGCCTGCGGAAAGGCCGTGCCGAGCATCGTGATGTCGATGGCGCAGGGCGTGCTGTTCATCCCCGTCGTGATCGTCGCCAACTTGTGGTTCGGGCTGCCCGGCATCATCTGGGCCCTCACGGTCAGCGAGGTCGCCGTGCTTGTCGCGGGTCTCGGCATGTGGCTCGGCTACCGCCGTTCGATCGCGAGGGGCCTGTCGGATGGCTCGCCCGAGCGGGCCGAGCAGGTGCTCGCCGAGACTGCCTGAACCGGCGACGGGCTCGCCGCCAGGCCGGCGCGCGAGCCCGTCGCCCGCTCGTCTCCGCGGATGCGCGGCAGCCCGCCGCGATCGCGCCGCAGCCAGCCCGGTCAGAGCACGGTCGTGAGCACGCCGCCGTCGGCGCGGAGGGCTGCGCCGTTGGTCGCTGCGGAGCGCGGACTCGCGAGGTAGCGCACGAGGTCGGCGATCTCGTCGGGCTCGATGAATCGCTGCAGCAGAGACGTCCGGTTCTGTCCGATGATGGCCGCCTTGAAGTCCGCCTCGCCGACCGCCTGGGCGGAGGCGAGCTGCGCGACCGTCTGCCTCACGCCGTCGGAGTAGGTCGGGCCGCCGAGCACGGTGTTCACCGTGACCGCGGTCCCTGCGGTGAGCTTCGCCAACCCGTTGGCGACGGCGAGCATGGCTGCCTTGGTCATGCCGTAGTGCACCATGTCGGCGGGCACGTTCACGCCCGATTCGCTGCTGATGAAGATGACGCGTCCGTCGCCCCTGGAGAGCATTCCCGGGAGCAGGTGGCGGGAGAGCCGCACGCCGCTCATCACGTTCGCGTCGAAGAACCGCTGCCAGTCCTCATCGGTCGTCTCGCCGAAGGGCTTCACCTCGAAGAGGCCGACATTGTTGACGAGGATGTCGACGTCGCCGATGCGACCGATCAGCTCCGTCGTCTCGGCGCCGTCTGAGAGATCCGCGGCGACGCCGTCGACGCGCGCTCCGGCAATGGCGGTGCGCAGGCCGGCCACCGCTTGCGCCACTCGCGCCTCGCTTCGACCGTTGATCGTCACCACGGCCCCCTCTTCGAGCAGGGCCCGTGCGATCGCGTACCCGATCCCTTGCGTCGAACCGCTCACGAATGCGCGCCTGCCGGCGATTCCGAGATCCATCGAGTGCTCCTTTTTAGTTGCTCAAGCAAGTGAAAGTCCAGACTATTCACTTGCCTGAGCAAGTCAAATTGGCGTAAGTTCGTACGCATGGCTTCGGATGGTCCAGATGACGGGCTCACGGGTGAAGCCCTCGAGACCTGGTCGGCGTTCGCGACCGTGCTCGAGTGGTTGCCGCCCGCGCTCGACGCGCAGCTGCTCCGCGATGCCGAGCTGACCCACTTCGAGTACGGGATCCTCTTCGCCCTGGGCAACGAGCCCGGCGGAACGCTGCGCATGCGCGTGCTCGCTGCATACGCGAACAGTTCGCTCTCGAGGCTCTCGCGCGCGATGTCGCGTCTCGAGGCGCGCGGCTGGGCTCGCCGCGAGCCCGACCCGGTCGACGGCCGGTCGACGCTCGCCGTCTTGACTGCGGCGGGGCGGGCGAAGCTCGTCGAGGCCACGCCCGGGCACGTGCAGACGGTGCACCGGCTGGTGCTCGGCGCACTGACCCAGGCTCAATCTCGCCAGCTGCGCGAGATCAGTCGACGGATCATGGGCGCGATTCGCGAAGACGACGGATGGCGTCCCGCGTCGTAGTCGAAAGCCGGTCGCCGTCTCCGTCATCGCGCAGGCGTGGCAGCCGGCACGGGCCGGTTCGGGGCCCAGGGGCCCGAGGTCTCAGGCCGGTCGCCCGTCGAGCCCGGCGAGCCGACGCTCGAGGAACCGGCGCTCCGGGCCCGTCGGCGCAAGCGCGATCGCCTCGCGGTAGCGGTCGGCCGCGGCATCCGCTCGCCCGAGCCTGCGCAGCAGGTCGGCCTGGGCCGCCGACAGCAGGTGGTAGCGGTCGAGCACTCCGGATGCCGCGAGCCGGTCGAGTTCGTCGAGGCCCGCCAGAGGGTGGCCGGCGAGGCCGAGTGCGACGGCACGGTTGAGGGCGATCACGGGTGACGGGTTGATGGTCAGCAGTGCGTCGTACCGCTGCACGATGGCGCCCCAGTCCGTGTCGTCGGCGTGCGCGGCCCGTGCGTGCTCGCGCTGGATCTCGGCCTGCAGGCGGTAGGAGCCCGGCGCGGGGCCCCGCCGACCGGCATCGCCGGTTACGGGTAACCGGTCGAGCCGGTCGAGCACTGCGAGCCCGTCGGCGATCTCGTCGCCGTTCCAGCGCGACCGGTCCTGCTCGTCGAGCGGCACGAGCTCGCCGTCGGCGTCGACGCGGGCGGCCGAACGCGCGTGCTGCAGCAGCAGGAGCGCGAGCAACGACGCGGTCTCTGGCTCGTCGGGCATCAACTCGGTGACGAGTCGGGCGAGGCGGATCGCCTCCTCCTGGAGGTCGAGCCGCAGCAACCGGTCGCCCGAGCTGGCGAGGTACCCCTCGTTGTGCACGAGCATGAGCACGGCGAGCACGCCGTCCAGTCGCCGTCGGAGCTCGTCGCCCTCGGGAACGCGGTACGGGATGCCCGCGTTGCGGATCTTGCGCTTGGCGCGCACGAGCCGTTGCGCCATGGTGGCCTCTGGCACGAGGAACGCGCGCGCGATCTCGGGCGTCTCGAGCCCGCCGACCGTGCGCAGGGTCAGGGCGACCCGCGCCTCGAGCGGCAGCGCGGGGTGCGCGCACGTGAAGATCAGCCGCAGTCGATCGTCGATCTCGTCGGCCGATGCGGCGAGGTCGCCCGGATCGGTGGGGGCGCCGGGCCCGCGCAGCTCGTCCATCACCATCCACTCCCTGACCTTGTCGATCTCGACGCCGCGTCGCCTCAGCACGTCGAGCGCCCGGTTGCGTGCGACGGTCGTGAGCCACGCGCCCGGGTTGTCGGGCACGCCCTCGTCGGGCCAGCGCTCCGCTGCGCGCACGAACGCGTCGGCCGCGGCATCCTCCGCGAGGTCCCAGTCGCGGGTCGCCCTGATGAGCGTCGCGACGACGCGGCTCCACTCCTCGCGATAGGCCCGGTCGACCGCCGCACCCGGGTCGGCCCGCGTCATCCGTCGGTCACTCGTCGTCGGCGCCGTTCCAGAACGGCCGCAGCTCGATGCGCCCGCCCCTCGCCATCGGATGCCGCGACGCGATCTCGATCGCCTCGTCGAGGTCGCGGCACTCGAGGATGTCGTACCCGGCGATCCACTCCTTCGACTCGGTGAACGGGCCGTCGGTGACGAGCAGTTCGCCGTCGCGGACGCGCACGAGCGTCGCGTCGCGCACGGGCTGCAGCCGCTCGCCGTCGATGCGCGTGCCCCGCTCGTCGTTCTCGGCGACCCACTGCTCGATCGGGATGCCCTCGTCGCCTGAGCGGTCGGGCTGCGTGTCGGTGGCGACGAACATGAAGTACTTCATGCGAACTCCTCGGTCTCGTGATTCACGGTATGCCCAGGCGACGAACGGCGACAGGGCGAATCGACACCTGCACCGAAATCGTCGCCCGACACGGGGAATCGAGCGGATGTCGCGCCGACTGTCGATTCGAGCGGCCGCCGTTCGTCGCAGGTGCATGAGCACGAAGACGAGAGGAGTATGACGTGATGGAGATCATGATGTTCGTGGTCGCCGACCCCGACGTGGATGCCGGGCCGGTCGACGAGGAGGCAGTGGCCGAGTGGGATCGCCTGCGAGCCGAGCAGGGCGTGCTGACGCGCGCGATGCGGCTGCGCCCGATCGACGAGACCGTGACGGTGCGGGTGCGCGGCGGCGAGACGATCGTCACCGACGGACCGTTCACCGAGTCGAAGGAGTGGATCGCCGGGTACGACGTGCTCGAGCTGCCCGATCTCGACGCCGCGGTCGAACTCGCCAAGGGCGACCCGCTGGCGCGCCACGGCGCCCTCGAGGTGCGGCCGTTCTGGCCGCTGCACCAGGGGGAGTGAATCGTGGAGTACATGATGTTCGTGCTGCACGACCCCGCTGCCGAGCCGTATGCGCCGGAGGACGACGACCTGCAGGCGTGGGGTGACGAGGTGGAGCGCCGCGGTGTCTGGATCGCCGGCGATCGGCTCCGTCCGCCCGAGGACGCGAAGACCGTGCGCGTGCGCGGCGACAAGGCGTTCGTGACCGACGGCCCGTTCACCGAATCGAAGGAGTGGATCGCCGGCTTCGACGTGATCGAGGTGCGCGACCTCGACGAGGCGATCGAGATCGCGGCGAAGCACCCGATGGCGAGGTTCGGGCGCATCGAGCTGCGGCGTGCGTGGCCGCTCTCGGAGGGATTCGAGCCGTAGAACCTCAGGCCGGCCGGATGTGGTGCGCAGGCCGGAACGCGTCTCGGGGGTCGACCTGCGCCTTCACCCGGCGCAGCCGTTCGAGCGTCGCGGGCGGGTAGATCGTGGCGAGCACGTCGTCGCCGTACTCCTGCGTGAAGTTCGCGTAGCGCCCCGACGTGTGGGCGAGCGGCGCGTCGACCTCGAGCAGCAGGTCGGCGGCCGCCTCGTCGCTCGCGTCGGGGCCGAGCACGCCGTTGACCACCAGGAACGCCTGCGCATCGCGGAAGGCGATCGGGGTCGCTTCGGGAGCGACGCGCCCGAAGCCGCCGCCCAGCGCGCGCAGCATGAGCATGGTCGGTGCCGAGGCGTCGAGTGCCTGCACGCAGGCGTCGAGGAACGCATCGCTCAACTCGGGCACGAAGCCGTTGCCGCCCACGAACCGGAACGGCGGCTTGCCGGGCGGCGCCGCCTCGAGCAGCTCGCCGTAGTCGAGCGGCGCGAGCGCCACCTCGGTCACCGAGGGCAGTTCGAGCAGGGGCGCGAGCAGCCGGCGAAGCTCGGCCTCGCTGCCGCGAAGTGCGACGCCCAACTGCGGGCCGCCCGGCATCTCGGGGCCGAACGGCGGCATGACGAGCAGCGTCGAGTTCAGCTCGTCGGGTGAGGCGAGCGTGACCTCGCGCCAGGCGCGCAGCACCGCGGGCACGTCTGAGTCGTCGAACCGCACCTGCCCGCCGACCAGGCCGTCGACGGGGCTCGCGCGGAACGTGAAGCGCGTCACGATGCCGAAGTTGCCGCCACCGCCGCGGAGCGCCCAGAACAGGTCGGCATGCGAATCGGCGTTCGCCGCGACGACGTCGCCCGAAGCCGTCACGACCTCCGCCTCGACGAGCAGGTCGACGGCGAGCCCGTGCGTGCGCACGAGCCAGCCGATGCCGCCCCCGACGCCGATGCCTCCGACGCCGACATCGCGCGTGTCGCCCGAGGTGACGGCGAGCCCGTGCGGCGCCAGCGCGTCGGCGACGTCGGACCAGTGCGCCCCGCCGCCGACGTCGACGAGGTCGCCGTCGCGGAGCGTGACGGCGTCGAGCGCCGCGAGATCGATCACGAGGCCGTCGGTCGCGGGTTCGCCGCCGTGGCCGCCGCTGCGCACGTGGATCGCCAGGCCGTGCGCCACGGCGGTGCGGACGGCGTCGGCGACCTCGGCGGAGTTCGTCGGCCGCACGACCGCATCGGGCGTTCCGGGGCCGAGGAACACCGTGCGGCCGGCGTCGTATTCGGGGCTGCCCGGCCCGAAGGCACGGCCGGGCAGGGCTTCGCTCAGCGTCGAGAGGATGGACATGGCGGGAGTCTGACAGGCACTGCCGACATCCGGAATCCCCGATCGGAACCGAAACCGGTGTCGAGCGAGGGAGGTGAGGCGTCAGTGCGGCAGCACGAGCATGACCCCGAGGGTGATCATGACGACCGCGATGACGCCGTCGAGCACACGCCACGCCCGGGGGCTCGCGAGCACGCCGCCGAGCAGCCTCGACCCGTAGGCGAGGCCGAAGAACCAGACGATGCTCGCGAGGCCCGCGCCGGCGGCGAACGCCCAGCGCCCGTCGCCGTGGGTGCTCGCGATCGACCCGAGCAGGAACAGCGTGTCGAGGTACACGTGCGGGTTCAGCCAGGTGAGCGCGAGGCACGTGAGCACGGCGGCCGTGAGCGTGGTGCGGCCGACGGCGGCGCCTGCCGATCCGGCGTGGCGAGTCGCACGGGGCGCCGTGGGCGTTCGTGCGGGTCGGGTCATCGTCGGGGAAGCGGATGCCGCGGCCGGGCCGGGAACGGCGGCCGAGGTGTCCCGACCCGAGCCTTCCGCACCCGGGCCGCCCGCGGCATCCGTCTCACCGTGACCGAGACCGTCGCCGTCGCCGTCGGCGGAACCCTCGCCCGCGACCAGCGCCTCGCCGCTCGGTCGGATCGCGCGCTTGGCCGCGAGCAGGCCGTAGACGACGAGGAACGCCGCTCCTGCCCAGCGCACGGCCTCGACGAGCCACGGCACGGCCTGGAGCACCGCTCCGACGCCCGAGACGCCGAGCACGATGAGCGTCAGGTCGCTGAGCGCGCAGATCGCGGCGACGACGAAGACGTGCTCGCGGCGGATGCCCTGGCGCAGCACGAACAGGTTCTGCGCGCCGATCGCGACGATCAGCGAGAGGCCGAGGCCGAGGCCGGCGAGCGCAGAGGAGAGGGGCACATCTCGACGTTAGGCGGGCGGGGGGCATCAATCCAGCTCATGTTACTTCAGAAGCATTAGCGTTGCTTCAGATGGAGATCCCGATCGACCTCGCTCGCACGCTCGCCGTCGTCATCGACGAGGGCACGTTCGACGCGGCCGCGCGAAAGCTCAGGCTCACCCCTTCGGCCGTGTCGCAGCGCATCAAGGCGCTCGAGCAGCAGCTCGGCCGGGTGCTCGTCGTGCGCAGCAGGCCGGCACGGCCCACCGAGGCCGGTGCCGCCGTCGTGCGCCTCGCGCGCCAGCTCGCCCTGCTCGAGCACGACACGCTGGCCGGCTTCGGACTCGACGCCGAGCCCGGTGAGTCGCCCCGACCGGTCAGCCTGCCGCTCGCAGTGAACGCCGACTCGCTGGCCACGTGGTTCCTCCCGGCGCTCGCACGCGTCGCCGATCGGCATCCGGTGGTCTTCGACCTGCACCGCGACGACCAGGATTTCACCGCCGGCCTGCTCGAGTCCGGAACGGTCATGGGGGCCGTCACGTCGCAGGCCGACCCGGTCGCCGGATGCCTCGTGCGACCGCTCGGGACCATGCGCTACGAGGCGGTGGCCACGCCGGCCTTCGCCGCGCGCTGGGGGCTGCCCGAGCGGTCCGAGGCGTTCGCGGTGGCACCCGTCGTCGAGTTCGACCGCCGCGACGACCTGCAGCGGGAGTACCTCGCCGGTCGCGGCCTCGACGCCGATGCGCCGCCCCGCCACTTCGTGCCCGCCTCGGCGGACTTCGCGACGGCGATCAAGCTCGGGCTCGGCTGGGGCCTGCTCCCGGGATTCCAGTCGGCCGACGAGCTCGCGGCCGGAACCCTCGTGGCCCTCGGCGGGCGGCCGGTCGACGTGCCGCTGCACTGGCAGCAGTGGAACCTGCGGTCGCCGCTGCTCGATGCCGTCGCCGATGCGCTCGCGATCGAGGCCGCCACAGCGCTGCGCGTCGTGCGGTAGCCATTCCTTCCTGAGAACTCAACCCCTAGCCGACCGATGCGGCTGCGCGTTGACTGGTCTCGGAGCAGGCAGATCGCCGCCGTTCCGGAAGGAGTTCACCATGGGCATCGACGACCGCATCAAGAACACCGCCGAAGACCTCGGGGGCAAGGCCAAGGAGGCCTACGGTAAGGCGACCGGCGACGACGAGAAGGTCGCGGAGGGCAAGGCCGACCAGGCGAAGGCCGATCTGAAGAACGCCGGAGAAGACGTCAAGGACGCCTTCAAGCACTGACCTCCAGATCCCCCGGCGTGGAAACGCGACCGGGGCCCAGAGCGAGAACGCCCGCACCCGGGGAGTGCGGGCGTTCTCGTGCGTCGGGGAGGCCCGGCGCGGACCCGGCGAACCGCCGCGGGAGTCTCAGGCGAAGAGGCGCTGCAGGCGCTGCACGCCCTCGAGCAGCGGGGCGTCGCCCAGCGCGTAGCTGAAGCGCAGGAACCCGCTGGGGCCGAACGCCTCGCCGGGCACGGCGGCGACCTCGGCCTGCTCGAGGATCAGGTCGGCGAGCTCGAGCGAGTTCGTCGGCGTGACGCCGCCCCACTCGCGACCGAGCAGGCCGGTGACATCGGGGTACACGTAGAACGCGCCCTCGGGCACCGGAACCGTGAGGCCCTCGATCTTCGACAGCTCCGAGACGATGAGGCGTCGGCGGCGGTCGAACGCGCGGCGCATCTCTTCGACCGCGTCCTGCGGGCCGTTGAGGGCCGCGATCGCGGCACGCTGCGAGATGTTCGACACGTTCGACGTGAGGTGGGACTGCAGGTTCGCGGCGCCCTTGATCACGTCGGCGGGGCCGACCATCCAGCCGAGGCGCCAGCCGGTCATGGCGTAGGTCTTGGCGACGCCGTTCACGAGGATCGTCTGGTTCGCGAGGCCGGGCACGGCCTCGACGATCGAGACGGCGCGGGGCGCGGGAGCACCGACCTCGGTGTCGAGCCCGGCGTACGTGAGGTTCTGGTAGATCTCGTCGGAGATCACCCAGATGCCGTGCTCGAGCGCCCACTCGCCGATGGCGCGGGTCTGCTCGGGCGAGTACACCGCGCCGGTCGGGTTCGACGGCGACACGAAGAGCAGCACCTTGGTGCGCTCGGTGCGCGCCGCCTCGAGCTGTTCGACCGTGACGAGGTAGCCCTGGTCGGAGCCCGCGAAGACGTCGACCTGCACGCCGCCCGCGAGCTTGATCGCCTCGGGGTAGGTGGTCCAGTAGGGGGTCGGCACGAGCACCTCGTCGCCCGCGTCGAGCAGCACCTGGAACGCCTGGTAGACGGCCTGCTTGCCGCCGTTCGTGACGACGACCTGGCCGGGCGAGACCTCGAGGCCCGAGTCGCGCAGTGTTTTGGCGGCGACCGCCTCGCGCAGTTCGGGCAGGCCGACGGCGGGCGTGTAGCGGTAGTTCTTCGGGTCGTGCGTAGCCGCGAGCGCCGCCTCGACGATGTGGTCGGGCGTCGCGAAGTCGGGCTCGCCTGCGGCGTACGAGATGACCGGGCGGCCCTCGGCCTGCAGGGCCTTCGCCTTCGCATCGACCTTGAGGGTCGCGGACTCGGCGATGGCGGCGATACGTGCGGACAGGCGCGGCTTCTCGGTCACCCGTGAAGTCTACCGAGCGGATGCCGCGGGCGGGCCGTCGAGCCGACCGGCATCAGCCCTCGATCCGGACCGCGTGTCGGGTGCCGGGTCTCCGCAGCGGTTCAGTCGGCGTCGCGCGCCGAGAGCGGTTGCGCGATCTCCTCGAGGGGCTTGCGCTCGGCATCCACCCCGAGGAACACCTCGACGAGCCCTGCGGCGATCATGAGGCCAGCGCCGATGCAGTAGCCGATCGCGATGGCCGGGATCCCGTCCTCGATGAGCCGCCCGAAGAGGATCGGGCCGATGATGCCGCCGAGCCCGGTGCCGAGCGCGTAGAAGAACGCGATCGACATCGCCCGGGTCTCGAGCGGAAAGATCTCGCTCACCGTCAGGTAGGCGCTCGACGCGCCGGCCGATGCGAAGAAGAACACGACGACCCAGCACGCGGTCAGCCAGAACGCGTCGAGCACGCCGCCCGCGAACAGCGCGGCCGTGATCGCGAGCAGCACGCCCGAGCCGATGTACGACGTCGAGATCATGACCCTGCGGCCGATGCTGTCGAAGAACCGGCCGAGCAGGAGCGGCCCCAGGAAGTTGCCGATCGCGATGGGCACGAGCGACCACGGTGCGATGTCGTCGGGCACGCCGAGCAGTTTCGTGAGCACGAGCGCGTACGTGAAGAAGACGGCGTTGTAGAGGAAGGCCTGTCCGACGAACAGCGAGAGTCCGAGGACGAAGCGCTTGGGGTACTCGGTCACGGCCGTCTTCGCGATCTCGACGAATCCGGTACTCCTGCGCTGCCTGATGCTGATCGCCCGGTCGTCGGCGACCGGTTCGAGCGTGGTGCCCGTCTCCGCCTCGATCGTCCGCTCGATCTCCCCGACGAGCTGCTCGGCCTCCTCGTCGCGGCCGTGGATGAACATCCAGCGCGGCGACTCCGGCACGTTGCGACGCACGAGCAGGATCACGAGGCCGAGCACCGCGCCCAGGCCGAACGCGAGGCGCCAGCCGACGTCGGGGGCGAACAGGGCGGGGTTCAGCAGGAAGACCGTGAGTACCGCGCCGAACGCCGTGCCGAGCCAGTACGAGCCGTTGATGGCGAGGTCGACCGCGCCGCGACGCCTGGCCGGGATCAGCTCGTCGATGGCCGAGTTGATCGCCGCGTACTCGCCGCCGATTCCGGCGCCCGTGAGGAACCGGCACACGAAGAACCACATGGGGGTGAACGAGAACGCGGTCGCGACCGTGGCGAGCAGGTACAGCCCGAGCGTGATGATGAACAGCTTCTTGCGGCCGAACCGGTCGGTGAGGTACCCGAACACGAGCGATCCCACGCAGGCGCCCGCGACGTAGATGCCGGCCGCGAGTCCGACCTGGGCCGTGGTGAGCCCGAGTCCGCTGTCGGGCTCGGTCAGCCGGCTTCCGAGCGCGCCCACGATCGTGACCTCGAGTCCGTCGAGGATCCACACCGTGCCGAGCCCGAGCACCACGAGCCAGTGCCATCTGGCCCACGGCAGCCGGTCCATGCGCGCCGGGATCTTCGTCGAGATCGTCTTCAGCGTGGTCGTCGTCGTCATCGTCGGCCCCCTCCGTCACGGGCGACGTTAGACGCGCGGGGCAGGCATGTCCGGGGGTTGACAGGCGCGCGAATCGTGCGCCGCCCGGTCGATGGGCGGATGCCGGGACTACAGGTTCTGCCCGATGTCCCACAGCCGGTCGGGGCGACCGTCGATCGCCTCCGACACCGCGAGCGCCTGGTCGTCGCTGAGGGAGGCGACGTAGTCGACGACGCCGCGGCCGACGCCGAGGCGGTGCACGTCGCCGGCATCCGGGATCGGCACGCCCTCGGGCTTGACGACCCGCAGCAGCGCGTAGCCCTCGGTCGCGAGGTCGACGAGTTCGCGCAGGCGCTGGGGCACGCGGTGGCGGTCGATGTCGTCGGTGATCCACGCCGTGAGGCCCTTGACGGCGCGCGTGAGCACCCGGCTGAGGCCGCGCTGGTACATCGCGATGTCGGCGCGGTCGAGGATGAAGTGGCGGTGCACGAACTTCAGCACCTCGACCTCGTGCCAGGCGAGTCGGTCGAGGGTCACGAGGCCCGTGCGGATCTCGTCGGCGGGAGCCGGCACGACCGAGGTCTGCAGGTGGCTGATCCACCGGTTCGTGAACGACGAGAGCGAGCGCTCGGAGGCGATCGAGCCGTCGAACGGGATCGCGAGCAGCCCGTCGACGAGGTCGTCGGCCACGACGTCGACCGCCTCGGCGAACGCCTCGTCGGAGGCGATCCAGGCGTCGCTCCGGTGCAGCTTGCGGCGCAGGCCCTCGAGCGCGGCGCCCGGGGGAGCCGAGCGTGCGGCGATCGCGTCGTCGTCGAGGTCGCGCAGCATCGCCCCGTCCTCGATGAAGCCGCGGAACTCGCGGGCGACCGAGCCCTGGCTGAGCAGGCCCGCACGGTAGAAGTCGTCGACGTCGTGGATCGAGTACGCGATGTCGTCGGCGATGTCCATGATCGAGCACTCGAGCGACTGCTGCAGCGGCGGCAGTCCGGTGCGGGCCGAGAACAGGTCGGCCGCGTCGAGGTCGTACGCCGAGAACTTCGCGACCTCGACCCCGCCCGAGACACGGCGCATGCCGCGCGGCAGCGGACCCGACGGCAGCGACGCGGCGTCGACGAAGCGCGTCCACGGGTACTTCGCGACCGCGGCCCGCACCGCCGCGGTCAGGTTGAGGCCGTGCGGGGCGTTCGCCGAGACATCCAGCGTCGCGATGATGCGGTAGGTCTGCGCGTTGCCCTCGAACCCGTCGGACAGCCCCAGCGTCTCGCGCGCGAGCCGGTCGAGCACGCGCTCGCCGAGATGCCCGAACGGCGGGTGCCCGAGGTCGTGGGCGCTCGCGGCGGCCTGCACGGCGACGGCGTCGCAGCCGTGCTCGAGGGCGAGCGCACGGGCGGGCGACGCGGCATCCGCCAGCCCGACCGCGATGGCGCGTGCGACCGCGGTGACCTTGATCGAATGCGTGAGCCGGTTGTGGATCAGCGGGCCCGCGCCGGGCTGCGCGATGACCTGGGTCACGGCCGAGAGCCGAGAGAAGTACGGCGAGAAGCGGATGCGCTCGAGGTCGAGCCGGAACTGCGAGTGCTCGCCCGTGACCTGCACGCTCGTGCTGGGCTCGGTCACGAGCCTCGTTCCGCGTTCGAGCATCGTCGAGTCCCCGTCCGTTCGGTGCGGTCGGAGCGCGGATGCCGCGCCCCGGCGTTCCTCCCAATCTACGGGTGGAGCGTGCGCCCGCAGTCGCGCTGCGCGCACATCACGACTGGGTCACGCGACCCACTTCGGGGTATGCTCCGCGCGTGACGATGCACCCCGGCGCGAAGAGGCGCCCCGCTCGACCCGCGCTCGCCGTGGTCGCCGCCCTGATCCTGCTCGCGCTCGGAGCGGGGGTCGCGTTCGTGCTGACCGACGCGCTCGGCATCAGCACCGAGTCCGCCGAGATCCCGGTCGAGTCGTCGCACTCGGTCGATGCCGCGGCAGCCGTGCCGCCGCCGGAGTTCACCAACGTCGCGGCACCGAACGCGCCGCGCGTCGTCGCGGCCGTCGACGAGCTCCGGGACGCGGTGTCGGATGCCGCGGCCACCGACGGCACGGCGACCCTCGAGGTCGTCGCGGGCGACGGCGATCCGGCCGACGAGGCGTACGCGCTCGAGGGCACGGCGACCGCACTGCGCGTCGTGGCCGCGAGCGAGACCGGCGCCGTGCGCGGCGTCTACGACCTCGCCCAGGCGGTGCGCGACGGCCGCTCGACGACCGAGCACCTGGGCGGGCTCGTCGAGTCGCGGCTCGGGTTCCGCATGGCGGACCTGGGCGCGGTCGGCGTCACGGTCGACGAGGCCGCGTGGGCGGCGGGCGACGACTACTCGCACAACTCGAAGGCGTTCGAGGACGTGATCCTGCCCGATGCGCCGTACATCGACGAGGCGGCGCTCGACGTCGCACGCGAGGACTTCGACGCGTACGTCGGGCACCTGCTCGCCGAGGGGTACACCGCGATCGCGGTGCCCGGCCTGCTCGAGTACCTGACCTTCTCCGACGTCGGCGACGGCACCGAGGTCTACGAGTCCGGTGACGAGCACGTGGCCCGCGCCCTCGCCATGCGCGACGCCTTCGGGCCGATGTGGCAGTCCGCTCGGGATGCCGGCCTGCAGGTGTTCCTGCGCACCGACATGCTCGTCGTGACGACCCCGCTCGAGGAGTACCTCACCGAGCGGTTCGGCTCGCTCGACACCGAGAACCCCGAGTTCTGGCAGGTCTACGCGGCGGGCCTCGACGAGCTCTACCGCGAGATGCCCGCGATCGACGGCGTGCTCATCCGCATCGGCGAGGCCGGCCAGGTCTACGACCTGCCCGACTGGGATTACCGCTCGGCGCTCGCCGTGACGACCGTCGACGCCGTGCAGGCGATGCTCACGACCCTGCTCGACCAGGCCGAGCGCGCCGACCGCGAGGTGATCTTCCGCACCTGGACGGTGGGCGTCGGCGCCGTCGGCGACCTGCACACGAACGCCGACTCGTACCGCACGGTGTTCGAGGGCATCGACTCCGACCGGCTCATCGTGTCGACCAAGTACTCGCTCGGCGACTTCTACAGCCACCTGCCGATCAACGACACGCTCGAGGTCGGCGACCAGCGCCGCATCATCGAGTTCCAGAGCCGCCGCGAGTTCGAGAACTTCGGCGCATGGCCGAACGACCTCGGCGACCTGTACGCGCAGACGCTCGACCGCCTCCTCGCCGCGAACCCGCACATCGAGGGCATCTGGACGTGGACGCAGGACGGCGGCCCGTGGCGTGCGGGTCCGCTCTCGCTCGAGCTGAAGGCGGGCTTCTGGCAGCTGGCGGAGCTGAACACCGAGCTCGCGGTGCGACTCGCGCGCGATCCGTCGCTGGACCCCGCCGAGGTCACGGCCGACTGGGCGAGGCGGTGGTTCTCGGATGACCCGTCGACCGTGCAGTCGATCGCCGACGCCATGGCCGATTCGCGCGAGGCCATCGCCGACGGGCTCTACATCGGCCCGTACGCCGAGCACCGCGTGCAGGCGATCGGCCTCGAGCCGCCGCCCATGATGTGGATCTTCGAGTGGGACATCCCGACCGGCGACAGCGCGGCGCTCGACGTGATCTACGCGATCGCGCGCGACGACCTCGACGAGGCGATCGCGGGCGGGCCGCGGGCGCTGGAGGCCGTCGAGCGCATGCAGGAGCGCATCGAGGGCACGGATGCGGGCACGTGGAAGGATGCCGCGCTCCGCGACGCGTTCGTCGACTCGCTCGCCTACGAGCACAGCACGCTCGCCATGCTCGCCGACTACCGCGCCATGGTGCTGCGCAAGGCGCAGTGGCACGACACGCGGGATGCCGCCGCCTTCGGCGCGTGGCAGGAGGCGAGGGCGGCGTGGCTCGAGTCCTCGGCCGCCCACGAACGCGACTACGCCGGTGACCCGTACCGCCCGGCGTACAACCTCACGGCCGCGCGGCTCGGGCTCGAGCGCGGCGATCGCGACCAGGCCATGGGCTGGGCCGCGGGAGCGAGCCTCGTGCTCGTGCTCGCATGGCTCGCCTACGGCGCCGCGGCCGGGTCGCCCCGGATCGGCCGATGGCGCGGCGCCCGGCTCGCGCGTGCGATGTGGGTCGCCGGCACCCGGCCCTGGCGGGCGCCCGAGGTCGTCGCGGAGCTCGGCCGGGTCGAGCGCGTGCTGCTCGTGGCGATCCCCGCCGTCGCGCTCGTGCTGAGCCGGTGCATCCTCACCTGGTTCGCCGCACCCGCGCACCTCGTGGTGACGCTCGGCGCGTGGCTCGTGTTCGGAGCCGTGGTGCTGCTCCTGGCACGCCTGCTCGGCGGCCGAGCAGGCGTCGCCCCGGTCGCCGCGGCCCTCGCCGGAACCGTGCTGCTGCGGGTCGCCCTGCTCTCGTTCGCGCTCGCCCCGACCGGGCCGGGCGGGTACTGGTTCGGGTTCTGGACAGACCCGGTCGCGCGCTCGGCGTACTCGACCGTCGCGTTCGCGCTGTTCGCCTGGGTGCTCGTGGCTGCGGCGTGGGCGCTCGCCCAGTCGATCGGCGCCAGACGGGCGATCGGGGTCGTGACGGCGGCGTGCGGCGCCGCGCTGGCAGCGATCGCCGGGCTCGTCGCGATCGTCGGCCTCGAGGCCGCGCTCACGGCCTGGAACGACCAGATGGCGCTGCTGCCGTGGGGCCTCTCGCGCATCCTCGGCATCACGGTCTACCTCGACATCCCGGCGGATTCCGCCTGGTGGGCGGCCCTCGCCGGCGTCGTCGTGGCGGCCCTCGGAGCGGTGCTCGCGTTCGCCTCTCGGGGGCGGAAGTCGCCTCGGTTTGGCGGTGGGGCATCCGTCGCCTAAACTTGCTGAGGTTGCGCACGACGACCAAGCTTTCCCGTGCCCGGATGTCTTCGGATTTCGAGTATGGTTGGCCGGTCGCAGTGTGCGATCCTCGGAGGCGACGTCTCCGAAGGGCGGTGGCTCAATTGGTAGAGCAGCGGTCTCCAAAACCGCAGGTTGCAGGTTCGAGTCCTGTCCGCCCTGCGAGCCGGCAGTGATTGCCGGCCCACGAAAGGTGTACGAGGTGGCCCGAAAGATCATCGACGAACCCAGCGAGGATGTCGTCGCCAACGCGAAGCGCGAGCGCGCGGCGCGGCGAAACCCCTTCGCGCGGATCGCGTTGTTCATCCGGCAGGTCATCGCCGAGCTGAAGAAGGTCGTCACCCCGACCCGCAAGGAACTCTTCAGCTTCACCGTGGTCGTGCTCGTGTTCGTCGTCATCATGATGGCGCTCGTCTGGGCACTCGACTCGGTGTTCGGATGGGTTGTGCTGTACGTCTTCGGGTCGACAGGGGCCTGATCAGCCACTCGTCCTGAAGAACCGCGCGCCGCAAGGCGCACGCAAGAGAAGGAATCGAGAAATTGGCAAAGACTGAGCGCGACGACGTCGACTGGGCCACGGCCGCAGAGCAGTCGGCCGAAGACGACGAGGCCCAGGAGGGCAACTCGCTCGAACACGACGAGCAGTCGGTCGAGCCCGCCGAGCACCGCGCGGTGCACGTCGTCGACGACGAGGGCAACGACGTCGACCTCGATGCCGTTCTCGACGCCATCGCCGAGGCGAACGACCCCGAGGCCGACGCCGTCGTCGACGACGCACTCGACATCGACTCGGTCGAAGAGGCCGACGCCGCACTCGAGGCCGTCACCGAAGAGAGCGAAGAGCCCGAGCATGACCCCTACGAGGAGTTCCGCAACGAGCTGCGCTTCCTCCCGGGCAAGTGGTTCGTCATCCACTCCTACGCGGGCTTCGAGCGCCGCGTGAAGGCGAACATCGAGCAGCGCCGCGAGTCGATGGCCATGGCCGACTACATCTACCAGGTCGAAGTCCCGATGGAAGACGTGGTCGAGATCAAGAACGGCCAGCGCAAGATGGTCACCCGCGTGCGCATCCCCGGCTACGTGCTCGTGCGCATGGACCTGAATGAAGAGAGCTGGTCGGTCATCCGCCACACTCCCGGCGTCACCGGCTTCGTGGGCAACGCCCACAACCCGGCGCCGCTGCGCTTCGAAGAGGCCTTCGGCATGCTCAAGAGCCTCGTCGAGATCAAGGACGTCGCCCCCGCCAAGGGTGCGAAGGCCGGTTCCTCGGCCGGTGCCGCACGAGTCGTGCAGGCCGAGGTCGACTTCGAGATCGGCGAGACCATCACCATCAAGGACGGCTCGTTCGCCGGCCTTCCCGGCACGATCAGCGAGATCAAGCCCGAGAGCGGCAAGCTCACCGTGCTCGTCTCGCTCTTCGAGCGCGAGACCCCGGTCGAGCTCAGCTTCGACCAGGTCACCAAGCTCTAACCACCTTCACAGGTACGACGCAGCGGCCCTCCGGGTATACTCGGAGGGTTGTGCTGCGTGCGGCAGAGCCCACCACCACGAACCACCGCCCTCCGGAACCGCCGGTCGAGCGGGAGAGTGCCCAGGACATGGGCGTTCGAACAGAAAGAGAGAAATCATGGCACCGAAGAAGAAGGTCACTGGTCTGATCAAGCTTCAGATCAAGGCCGGCGCCGCCAACCCCGCCCCGCCCATCGGCCCGGCGCTGGGTCAGCACGGCGTCAACATCATGGAGTTCTGCAAGGCGTACAACGCGCAGACCGAGTCGCAGCGCGGCAACGTCATCCCCGTTGAGATCACCGTCTACGAGGACCGCTCCTTCACCTTCATCCTGAAGACCCCGCCCGCCGCAGAGCTCATCAAGAAGGCTGCCGGCGTCGCAAAGGGTTCGGGCGTCCCCCACACCACCAAGGTCGGCAAGCTGACCCAGGCGCAGGTGCGCGAGATCGCCGAGTCGAAGATGGTCGACCTCAACGCCAACGACCTCGACGCAGCGTCGAAGATCATCGCCGGCACCGCCCGCTCGATGGGCATCACGGTCGAGTAATCGCCTCGCCGATCGACGAGTCGCACGGCGACGCAGGTCGGCACCGGATGCCGCGGCATCCGATCCTTCAGAATTTCACTCGTGGCAGCGCCCGCCAGGCGCGATGACCACACTCTCTCCAAGGAGAATCAACATGGCACAGAAGTCCAAGGCCTACCGGGCCGCGGCCGAGAAGATCAAGGCCGACACCTTCTACACCCCGACCGACGCCGTCGCGCTCGCGAAGGAGACCGGCTCGGCGAAGTTCGACTCGACCGTCGAGGTCGCGCTGAAGCTCGGCGTCGACCCCCGCAAGGCAGACCAGATGGTGCGCGGCACCGTCATCCTGCCCCACGGCACCGGCAAGACCGCTCGCGTCATCGTCTTCGCGACCGGCCCCGCCGCTGAGGCTGCCATCGCAGCCGGCGCCGACGAGGTCGGCGGCGCAGAGCTCATCCAGAAGGTCGCCGACGGCTACACCTCCTTCGACTCGGCGGTCTCGACCCCCGAGCTCATGGGCCAGGTCGGTCGTCTGGGCAAGGTCCTCGGCCCGCGCGGCCTCATGCCGAACCCCAAGACCGGCACCGTGACCCCGAACGTCGGCCAGGCCGTCTCCGACATCAAGGGCGGCAAGATCGAGTTCCGCGTCGACAAGCACGCCAACGTGCACTTCGTCGTCGGCAAGGCCTCCTTCACCGCCGAGCAGCTCGACGAGAACGTCAAGACCGCGCTCGAAGAGATCGTGCGTCTCAAGCCGTCCAGCGCCAAGGGCCGCTACATCCAGAAGGGTGCCGTCTCGACCACGTTCGGCCCGGGCATCCCGCTCGACGTCAACGCGATCTGAGTCGCACAGACTCCTCCCGCCTCGGCGCTCGCGCCGCATGACGGAACGAAGGGCCCATCGGTTCGCCGATGGGCCCTTCGTCGTCGGCGCTGACGTGCGGCGCCACTCGGCCCCGGGCGTGCGACCTTCACAGAACCGGTGACTGGCGCATGCGGCATCCGCTCACCGGACGATGCGGAAGCCCTCGTCGTCGTCGCGCAGGTCGAGGTCGGACACGGTGACACCCGTCACGCGCGACTCGGGCGAACCCTGCTCGAGGCGGCGCAGCATCTCGCCCACGGCGGTCGGCGGGCCCTGCACCTCGACCTCGACGGTGCCGTCGGAGACGTTGCGCACCCACCCCGTGACGGCGAGGCGCTCGGCGTGCTTGCGCGCGAGGTACCGGTAGCCGACGCCCTGCACGAGGCCGCTGACCGAGACGCGTCGACGGATCATCCGATCACCCTATCCGGAGGCCGCCAGGCACGCCGTGTCCCCAGTTCGCGGGGCGGCGGCCCGCTGGCGCTGGCCGTGGACGGGCGCCGGTGGCAGGATTCGGCCATGGGCATCATCGACGCGCATCTCGACCGCGCCTCCGTCGGCAATCGCGCTGCCCTCGAGCGCGTCTACGCGATCGCGCGCGAGAGCACACCGGACCTCACCGAGGGCGAGAGCTACGGCATGCCCGCGCTGCTCTATCGCGGCAAGGGCTTCGTCGCCGCGCTCGAGTCGAAGGTGCACCTGGGCCTCTACCCGTTCAGCGGCAAGGTGCTGCCGGCGATCAGCGACCGGCTCGACGGCTTCGACTGGTCCCAGGGCGCCTTGAAGTTCTCGGCGAACCACGAGATCCCCGACGACCTGCTGCGGCTCATCTTCGAGACCCGACGGGAAGAGATCGACCGTCAGCTCGACGGGCGCAAGCGCTGAGCGCTCGCCGGTCGGGCGCGGCGCATCCGCATCGCGCGTCGTGCACGCGCAGACGGCGGATGCCGCCCCGAGACGACTCGGGGCGGCATCCGCTCTGCTGTGATGGACGGGCGTCCGGTCAGTCGACCTTCGCCAACGACGCGGTCTCGGCGCGGCGCACGGCCAGCCGCTCGGCGACCTCGATCGCGTCGCCCGCGGGAGCGTCGGACTTGCGGTCGGGGCGCGCGATGAACAGGTATGCGAAGCCCGAGACGAGCACGACGCCGAGCCCGATCCAGACGGCGTAGTCGACCACGAAGTCGCCCGACGAACCGGGGGTGGCGAGCAGCCAGATCGCGAACACGCCGTAGGCGAGTGCGAGCACGTTGATCACGATGCCGGCGCCGCCGAGCGAGAAGGTGCCGGCGGGCTTCCACCCGCGCAGGCGCTGGCGCAGGGCGCCGAGCACGACCATCTGGAACGCGATGTAGATGCCGAGCACGGCGAACGACGTCACGGGCAGCGTGATCGCCGGGTCGAAGTAGATGAAGACGGTGATGATCGCGGGAACCGTGCAGGCCACGATGAGCGCATTGCGCGGCACCTTCGTGTTGGTGCTCACCTTGGCGAGCCAGCGGTGGCCCGGGATCATGCCGTCGCGCGCGAAGCTGTAGAGCAGGCGGCTCGCGGCGGCCTGCAGGCTCAGCACGCAGGAGATGAACGCGAGCACGGCGACGACGAGGAAGATCTTGGCGCCGACGGGGCCGAGCGTGGCCTCGAGGATGCCGGGGATCGGGTCCTTGTCCTCACCCGAGACGATCGATGCGAGGTCGGGAGCGGCGAGCACGTAGCCGCCGAACGAGAACAGCGCCGAGACGCCGCCGACGAGGATCGTGAGCACCATCGCACGGGGGATGCGACGGCCGGGGTTCGAGACCTCTTCTGCGACATCCCCGCAGGCTTCGAAGCCGTAGAAGAGGAAGAGGCCGGCGATCGCCGAGCCGATGAACGCCGTGGCGTACGAGCCGTCGCCCTGCACGTTCATGGTGTCGAAGAAGACGCTGAACTCCTGCTTGCGCTGGAAGACGAGCAGGTAGAGGCCGACGCCGATGACGCCGAGGAGTTCGGCCGCGAGGCCGATCTGCGCGACGCGGGCGAGGGTCTTGGTGCCGGTGAAGTTGAAGACGAGCGCGAGCACGAGCAGCCCGAGCGTGAATGCGAGCGTCGTCTCGGGCGTCGAGGCGATGCCGACGAGGCTCGCGGCGAATCCGGCGCCGTATCCGGCGACGGCGGTGATCGTGACGATCATGGCCCAGATGTAGACCCAGGCGGCCATCCACGCGTAGCGGCGGCCCCAGAGGCGACGTGCCCAGGGGTAGATGCCGCCGTGGATCGGGTACTGCGAGACGACTTCGCCGAAGACCAACGAGACGAGCAGTTGGCCGGCACCGACGATGACGATCCACCAGATGGACGGAGGTCCGCCGATGGAGAGCGCCGTCGCGAAGAGCGAGTAGACGCCCACGAGGGGCGAGAGGTACGTGAAGCCGAGGGCGAAGTTGGCCCAGAGGCTCATCGAGCGGTTGAACGAGTCCTGGTAGCCGAGGACTTCGAGGTGATCGCTGTCGCCGAGGTCGGTCGGCTTGGCTGGTTCGACGGACATGTGCGCCTTTCGGGGTCGTCAGGAGGTGCCGTCGACGCCCCCTCGCCGCGACCACCTCATCGTGGTTGCGCCAGCATAGCCATACTTCCGGTCGTAAAACTATAGGTTGGGATGATTTAGTTCGCGGATGCCGCGACGACACCCGAGCCGAGCAGGTCGGGCAGCTCGGACATGCTCGAGAAGAGGTGCGAGGCGCCGGCGGCGAGCAGGGCGTCGGGGGGAGTGGACGCGGGGCCCCCGGGCGCGAACCCGAACACGGTGGCTCCGGCGGCGACGCCGGCAGTCACGCCCGCAACCGTGTCCTCGACCACGGCGCACTCGTGCGGATCGACGCCGAGGCCTATGGCCGCGGCGAGGTAGACGTCGGGCGCCGGCTTGCTGCGCGCGGTCTCCATGCCGCTGTACACGTGCTCGCCGAACGTATCGGCCAGGCCGATCTTGCCGAGCTGCAGCTCGATCTTCGGTCGGTCGGCGCCCAAGGCGCAGGCGATACGCCCGCGGAAGGCCGAGGCGATGGTCGTGACCGCGGCGACGGCGCCGGGAATCGGCTCGAGGTCGACCGCGAGGGCGCGGTTGCGTCGCTCGCGGAACTCGAGCAGCCAGGCCTGGTCGGGCCGCACCCCGGTGTGCTCCGCGATGACGTCGAACTCGTCGGTCAGGGCGCGGCCGATGAAGCGCTCGACGCACTCCTCGCGGCTGATCTGCCAGCCGAGCTCGTGCAGCATTCCGCGCAGCACGCCGTTGGTGATCACCTCGGAATCGACGAGCACCCCGTCGCAGTCGAAGAGCACGGCCTGGAATCGCTGCACGGGAGTCACCCCATCGACGCTACCGCGCGCTCGACGCGCGGATGCCCCGGGGCGTCGGCCCCGGGGCATCCGGTCGTGCGAGATGCGAAGCGGCGATCAGCCGATGCGGATCATCTTCTTGTTGACGAACTCGTCGGCTCCGAAGCGGCCGAGCTCGCGGCCCGAGCCGGAGCGCTTGATGCCGCCGAAGGGCAGCTCGGCGCCGTCGGCGCCGACGACGTTCACGAAGACCATGCCGGCGTCGATCTTGTCGGCGACGCGCAGCGCCTGCTCGGAGTCGGTCGTGAAGACGTACGAGCCGAGGCCGAACGGGGTGTCGTTCGCGAGCTCGATCGCGGCGTCTTCGTCGGCGACCTTGAAGACCTGGGCGACCGGGCCGAAGAACTCCTCGTGGAACGCGTCGGAGCCGGGCTTGACGTCGGTGAGGATCGTGGCCGAGTAGTAGTTGCCGTTGCGGGTGCCGCCCGAGTGCAGCGTGGCACCCTGCGCGACGGCGCGCTCGACCTGGTCGGCCAGGCCGTCGGCCGCCTTCGCAGAGGAGAGCGGGCCGAGGGCGGTGCCCTCCTTGGCGGGGTCGCCCTCGGCGACGGCGTTCATCGCGGCCGTGAACTTGTCGAGGAACGGCTGGTAGAGGTCCTCGACGACGATGAAGCGCTTGGCCGCGTTGCAGGCCTGGCCGTTGTTGTCGACGCGGGCGAAGACCGCCGACTCGACGGTCGCGTCGAGGTCGTCGGTCGAGAGCAGGATGAAGGGGTCGGAGCCGCCGAGCTCCAGCACGACCTTCTTCAGGTGGCGACCGGCGATCTCGGCGATCGCGGCACCGGCGCGCTCGGAGCCCGTGAGCGAGACGCCCTGCACGCGCGGGTCGGCGATGACGGTCTCGATCTGGGCGTGCGAGGCGTAGACGTTGACGTACGCACCCTCGGGGAACCCGGCGTCGAGGAAGATCTGCTCCATCGCGGCGGCCGACGCGGGGCACTGCTCGGCGTGCTTCAGCAGGATCGTGTTGCCGATGATGAGGTTCGGGCCGGCGAAGCGCGCGACCTGGTAGTAGGGGAAGTTCCACGGCATGATGCCGAGCAGCGGGCCGAGCGACGAACGGCGGATGAGTGCCGAACCCTCGCCCGCGAGCAGGTCGATCTGCTCGTCGGCGAGCAGCGACTCGGCGTTGTCGGCGTAGTACTCGTAGATCGCGGCGGCGAACTCGACCTCGCCGACGGCCTGCTCGATGGGCTTGCCCATCTCGCGGACGATGATCTCGCCGAGCTCCTGAGCACGCTCGTTGTGCAGTTCGGCGACGCGGCGGATGAGGGCGGCGCGCTCGGCGACGGTCGTGTTCTTCGACCAGGTGCGGTGCGTCTCGGCGGCCTTCGCGATGGCGGCCTGCAGTGCCTCGTCGGAGATCGTGTCGTAGGACTCGACCGTCTCGCCGGTGGCGGGGTTGATCACGGCATAGCTCATGGGGTTTCTCCTTCTCGGGTGCACTCGCAGAGCTTCGTCTGCCTCGGTGCATACGCTCGGTTCAAAGATACGTTAACGGATGATTAGATTCGACCCGGATGCCGCAGGCAGCCGATTCCGCTTGCCGCGGGCGGCGGCGGCGGCGAGGTCTGAGGGCTACGGGCGGCCGGGTGCCGCGGGGGAGACCAGCACCCGGAACGGCGTGCCGTCGCAGGGGATCGCCGCGGCCGCGCCGCCCGCGAGCTGGCCGACCTGCAGCGACGGCTCGGTCGACAGCACGACGCGCGAGTCGGCGTTCACGAGCGCGAGCGGCTCGTCGGCGGCGAGGAACCGGGCGAGCAGCTCCGTCTCGAGGCGGCGCACGGTCACGTCGGCGCCGACGACGCCGACCATGCGCTCGCCGTCGGGCGCGTGCACGGGCATCGTGAGCGTGAGCAGGTAGTCGCACGTGCAGAGGTGGTCGACGTACGGGCCGGTGACGTGCGCCTGCCGCGTGGTGGACGGGATGCGGTACCACTCGAGCGACCGGAAGTCCCGCAGGTACTCGGTGTAGCCGCGGGTCGAGAGATCGAGCCGCGTCGGCGCCTCGGTCGAGCCGAGCACGGGGTTGTCGTCGAGCGGGCCCAGCCACCAGGCGAAGTGCACGTCGCGTCCGCGCACGATCTCGCCGTCGGCGATGAACCCGGCTCCGACGTATCGCGGCTCGGGTTCGACGAGCAGGGGAAGCACGAGGCCCGCGACGACCTGGTCGAGCTCGGCGGGGCGCACCTCGCCGACCGTCGCGTCGCTGGCGATCTCGCGGATGCCGGGGGCGATCGCCTGCTCGATCGGCGCACGCCAATCGGCGAGCTGCTCGAACACCTCGGCGAACAGGCGCGAGACGGCCGCGGCGGCGTCGAGCGCGGCCGCGGGCGTGGGCTGCTCAGTGGTCATCGATGCCTCCTCCGCGTTCGACCCTGGCCTTCGCGGCGAGCAGCCGCGCGGACAGCGCGGTCACGAGCTCGCCGGCGGCCGCTCGCGCGTCGATCGGACGGTGGGCCGCGACGGCGGCGACGATGCGGCGGTCGGAGGCCGCGGCATCCGCTCGCTCGTCGGCTTCGTCGAGGCCGAGCAGCAGGAGCGGGCCGAACTCCGCCTGGAGGCGGATCTGCTCGCGCACGAGCCTGGCCGACTGGCTGAGCACGGCGAGCTCGAGGAAGAAGCCGCCCTGGTTCGTGCGCGC
This sequence comes from Agromyces sp. CF514, assembly GCF_900113185.1. Taxonomy (NCBI): domain Bacteria; kingdom Bacillati; phylum Actinomycetota; class Actinomycetes; order Micrococcales; family Microbacteriaceae; genus Agromyces; species Agromyces sp. CF514. Next base: position 884,844 of record NZ_FOZD01000001.1, read on the forward strand.
GCCGGCCGCGGTCGTGAAGTCGGCGGCGTCGAGCCAGGCGCCGAGGCGCTCGGCATCGGCGTCGGAGGCGCGCTCGGCGGCCCGCTCGGCGATGCCCGCGAGGATTGCGCCGAAGTAGACGGCCATGTCGCTGAGCTCGACCTGTGCGAGCGCGCGCAGGCGAGCCGTGAGGATCGTGCGGTGATCGGCGTCGTCGGGCGAGACGAAGCTTCCGCCCTCGCGCCCGCGGCGCGTCTGGACGAGCCCCGCCTCGCGGAGGATGCCGAGACCCTCGCGCACGGTGATGAGCGCGACGCCGAAGCGACGGGCGAGCTCGGGTTCGCTGGGCAGGCGCTCGCCGGGGTCGAGCACGCCCAGCACGATGCCGTCGGTGAGGCGCTGCGCGACCTGTTCGGCGCGGCCCGCATCGGCGAGCTGGGCGAACACGGCTTCGCGTGCGCCGGGGCCCACCCTCGATTCCATGCGTTTCAGGCTAGTGGAGGGGGAAGGCGCGGGAGGGCGACGCGCCAGAAAAAGATTCACTATAGGATGAATATGGATCGACGGTGATGGAGGCGGGCGATGGTGAACGAGCAGCGGGGCACGGCGACGACCGGCGTGCTCGCCGGCATCCGCATCGCCGACTTCTCGCGTGTGCTGGCCGGGCCCTACGCCACGATGATGCTCGCCGACTTCGGGGCCGACGTCGTGAAGATCGAACCGCCGACCGGCGACGACACCCGGCACTGGACCCCGCCCGTCGACGCGAGCGGGCAGGCCACCTACTTCGGCAGCGTCAACCGCAACAAGCGATCGGTCGCGCTCGACCTGACGGATGCCGCGGGGCTCGCCGAGGCGCGCAGGCTCGCCGCCTCGGCCGACGTCGTGATCGAGAACTTCCGTCCGGGCGTCATGGCCCGGTTCGGACTCGCCTACGACGACGTGCGGGCGCTGAACCCCGCCGCCGTGTACTGCTCGATCACGGGCTTCGGCGCAGGCCGGGGGGCTGCCCTGGCCGGGTACGACCTGCTCGTGCAGGCGGTCGGCGGACTCATGTCGATCACCGGCGAACCCGACGGCGACCCGGCCAAGGCCGGCGTCGCGCTCGTCGACGTGCTCACCGGGCAGAACGCGCTCGCCGGCATCCTGCTCGCGCTGCGCGAGCGCGACCGCACCGGGTTCGGCCAACTCGTCGAGGTCGACCTGCTCGGCAGCCTGCTCTCTGCGCTCACCAACCAGGCCGCCTCGACCCTCGCCACCGGTGCGCCGCCGCGACGGCTCGGCAACGCGCACCCGAGCATCGCGCCCTACGCCGTGTTCCACGCGGCCGACCGCGAGCTCGTGATCGCCGTCGGCAACGACAAGCAGTTCCGCGCCCTCGCCGCGGCGCTCGGCGAGCCCGCGCTCGCCGACGACACGCGCTTCGCCGCCAACGCCGCGCGCGTTGCACATCGCCACGAGCTGACCGAGATCATCGAGAGCGTGCTCGCCGAGGCCTCCGCAGCTCACTGGATCGGGCTGCTCGAGCCCGCAGGCGTGCCCGCCGGGCTCGTGAACGACATCGGCGAGGCCATCGCGTTCGCCGAGGCGCTCGGGCTCGAGCCCGTCGCGGAGACGCGGCGGGAAGCCGCCGAGGCCGCCGGCGATGCCGCCGATGCCGCTGCCGAAGAGGCCGACCCGGAGGCGTCGGCGACCACGGCCGTGAGCCGCACGGTCGCGAACCCGATCCGGCTCTCGGCCACCCCCGCGACCTACCTGACCCCGCCGCCCGCGCTCGACGAGCACCGCGGGGCCGACTGGCATCCGACCCCCTCGAAAGGACCGCACGCATGACCGCAACCGCCCCGCGCATCGACTCCGTCTTCGACCTCGACGCCCTGCTCACCGAGGAGGAGCGCGAGTGGCAGCAGCGCGCCCGCGCGATCGCGCAGGAGCAGATCGCGCCGATCATCGAGGACGACTTCGAGCACAAGCACTTCCGCCGCGAGCTCGTCAAGGTGCTCGGCGACGCGGGCCTGCTCGGCATGCACCTGCAGGGCTACGGATGCGCCGGCGCCGGCGCGGTGGCCTACGGGCTCGTGTGCCTCGAGCTCGAGGCCGCCGACAGCGGCTGGCGCACGTTCGTCTCGGTGCAGGGCTCGCTCGCGATGAGCGCGATCCACAAGTACGGATCCGAGGAGCAGAAGCAGCGGTGGCTGCCCGGCATGGCCGCGGGCGACCTCATCGGATGCTTCGCGCTCACCGAGCCGCAGGGCGGCAGCGACCCCGCCGCGATGACCACGACCGCTCGCCGTGATGGCGACGAGTGGGTCATCGACGGCGCCAAGCGCTGGATCGGCCTCGCCTCGCTCGCCGACGTCGCCGTCGTGTGGGCGCGCGTCGACGACCCCTCGGGCGCATTCGGCGAGGGCGGTGCCGCCGTGCGCGGATTCCTCGTGCCCACCTCGACCGCCGGCTTCACGGCCACCCCGATCGACGGCAAGCTCTCGATGCGCGCGTCGGTGCAGTGCGACATCGACCTCGAGGGCGTCCGCGTGCCCGCCGACGCGATCCTGCCCGGCGCCCGCGGACTCTCCGGCCCCTTCGGCTGCCTCAACGAGGCGCGGTACGGCATCGTCTGGGGCGCGATGGGCGCCGCGCGCTCGTGCCTCGAGTCGGCGCTCGAGCGCTCGACCACGCGCGAGGTGTTCGGCAAGCCGATCGGCGCGAACCAGCTCACGCAGGCCAAGCTCGCAGACATGTTCGTCGAGGTCGAGAAGGGCGTGCTGCTCGCACTGCACCTCGGCCGCCTCAAGGAGGCCGGCACGCTCACGCCCGCGCAGATCTCGGTCGGCAAGCTCAACAGCGTGCGCGAGGCGCTCGAGATCGCGCACCAGGCGCGCTCGATCCTCGCGGGCGACGGCATCACGAACGCGTTCCCGGTCATGCGGCACGCGGCGAACCTCGAGTCGGTGCGCACGTACGAGGGCACCGACGAGATCCACCAGCTCGTCATCGGCCGGGCACTCACGGGCATCGCGGCCTTCTGACCGCACGACGTCGACGCACGATGTCGACGCCCGACGTCGACGCCCGACGTTTCCACCGAACCGTCGATGTTCGCCCGTCCTGAGCGAAGATAGGGCGGGCATCGACGGATCGAAGACGATTCGGAGGCGTCGCAGCACGCACCATCCCTACGAACCCGCAACACGCACCACCAACACGCACCACCATGAAGGAGCAGTCATGAAGGCAATGGAGCCTCGACTCACCCGCGCCGTCGTCGAGTGGACCGGATGGGGCACAGCCCCCACTCCGGTCCGCGACGACGCACGCGTCATCGCGAAGTTCGGCGCCACCGCCGGACCCGCACTCGTCAAGGCGGCCCGACGCCTCGAGGCGGACTACAGCGGCTGTTCGACGGAGTTCCGCACGCGGCATCCCGAACTCGGCATCGACGCCGTCGAAGCACTCGCCTGGGCCAGCACGCACGACGCGGGCTGACGCGGCGCAGCCGCCGTCGACGACGAAGGGCGCCCGGGTCGAGACCCGGGCGCCCTTCGCGGTGCGTGCGCGGCGATCAGTTGATGCCGGGAATGATGAGCCAGTGGTTGACGAGCACGACCCAGATCGCCGTCACCACGAGGGCGGCGATGGTGACGCCACGGCCGGTGCGGCCTCCGGCGAAGAGCGCGACGACGAGCACGATGAGCGTGGCCACGCCGAGCACGAGCGCGCCCCACGGGATGCCCGGCACGAAGAACGAGAGCAGGAACAGCGCGGCGACGATGACCTCGATGACGCCGACGACGGTCGAGCCGCCGCGGGCGCGCAGGCGCCAGATGCCGTCGATGAGGGCGAGCACGCCGCCGATGAGTGCGAGGAGCAGGAGCCAGGTCAGGGTGATCATGAGGTTCCCTTCGGGTAGCGGTGTGGGGGCACCGGGCCGTCGGCAGTTTCCGACGACCCCGCCACGCTAGCGATCGCGTGGAGGGCGAGGTTGGGGGTTGCGCCGCGCATCCGGAGCCGTGTATCCCGCGCGAAGCGGGACGCCGGGCGCGAAGCGGGGGGCGCCGGGGAATGCAACGCGGGGTCACGCGGTTTCACTCTGCGACGCCCGCGTGATGGACTCGAATCGCGCCCGGGCGGCCGAACACGGCACCGGCGCACGACGCCATCCCCACGAACGGAGCACCACCCGCATGTCACGTGTCCGCAGCATCCTCGGCCTCGCCGCCGCATCCGCCGCCGTCCTCGCCCTCGCCGCCTGCTCGAGCAGCGCGCCCGCCGCGAGCGACGACGCGGCCGGTGATGAGTACGGACTCGTGAAGGCGGGCACGCTCACCGTCGCGACCGAGGGCACCTACCGTCCCTTCACCTTCCACGACGAGGGCTCGGGCGACCTGGTCGGCTACGACGTCGAGATCGCCGAAGCCGTCGCCGACGAGCTCGGCCTGAAGGTCGAGTTCCAGGAGACCCAGTGGGACGCGATCTTCGCGGGCCTCGACGCGGGTCGGTTCGACGTCATCGCGAACCAGGTCTCGATCAACCCCGAGCGCGAGGAGAGCTACCTCTTCTCGACGCCGTACACGGTCTCGCCGAGCGTGGTCGTCGTGAACGAGGGCGACACGTCGATCAAGACCTTCGACGACCTGAAGGGCAAGACGACCGCGCAGTCGCTCACGAGCAACTTCTACCAGCTCGCCGTCGACGCGGGCGCGAACGTCGAGTCGGTCGAGGGCTGGGCGCAGGCCGTCGCCCTCCTCGAGCAGGGCCGGGTCGACGCGACCGTCAACGACAAGCTGACCTTCCTCGACTACGTGAAGCAGAACCCCGACGCGAAGCTCGAGGTCGCGGCCGAGACCGACCCCAGCGAGAGCGCCCTCGCGTTCACGAAGGACAAGACGGCGCTCGTGAAGGCCGTCGACGAGGCCCTCGCGAAGCTCAAGGAAGACGGCACGCTCGCCGAGATCGGCGAGAAGTACTTCGGCGCCGACGTCTCGGAGTAGTACCTTCCAGAACAAGCGCGCGAGTGCTTCGACGTGAGTGCGAGCGCGTCCGCCGGTCGGACGCGCTCGCTTCCTCGCGTCGGAGCCTCGCCTGATCGGAAGGGGCTGCCGACGTGGACTCGAACTCGGGTTGGCAACTGTTCCTCGACTCCTTCTGGCCCATCGTGTGGGGCGGGATCAGCGGCACGATCCCGCTGGCGCTCGCGTCGTTCGCGATCGGCCTCGTGCTCGCGCTGGGCGTGGCGCTCGCGCGCATCTCGAAGAATCGCGTGCTCTCGGGGGCCGCACGCTTCTTCATCTCGGTGATCCGCGGCACGCCGCTGCTCGTGCAGCTGTTCGTGATCTTCTACGGCCTGCCCGCCGTGGGCCTCGTCATCGACCCCTGGCCGAGCGCGATCATCGCATTCTCGCTGAACGTCGGCGGGTACGGCGCCGAGATCATCCGGGCCGCGATCCTCTCGGTGCCGAAGGGCCAGTGGGAGGCCGGCTACACGATCGGCATGTCGTCGGGCACGACGCTGCGTCGCATCATCCTGCCGCAGGCCGCGCGGGTGTCGGTGCCGCCGCTGTCGAACACCTTCATCTCGCTCGTGAAGGACACGTCGCTCGCGTCGCTCATCCTCGTGACCGAGCTGTTCCGCGTCTCGCAGCAGATCGCCGCTTTCAGCCAGGAGTTCATGCTGCTCTACCTCGAGGCCGCGCTCGTCTACTGGCTGTTCTGCCTCGTGCTCTCGAGCGGGCAGACCGTCATCGAGAGGAGGCTCGACCGCTATGTCGCCGTCTGAGCACGAGAACCCCGAACAGGGCGACGGCGGGGCGGATGCCGGTGGCGGGCCGCGTGCAGCCGACCCCCTCGCGCCCCGAGAGACGCCCGACGACGCCGTGCTGCTGACCGCACGCGGCATCCGCAAGTCGTTCGGCGACAACGAGGTGCTGCGCTCGATCGACCTCGAGGTGCGCCGCGGCGAGGTCGTGGTGCTCATCGGCCCGAGCGGATCGGGCAAGACGACCGTGCTGCGCTCGTTGAACGGACTCGAGACGCCCGACGCCGGCATCCTGAGCTTCGACGGCGGACCCGAACTCGACTTCGCGGCCACGGTGACCAAGCAGGGCAGGCTCGCGATGCGGGACCGCTCGGCGATGGTGTTCCAGCAGCACAACCTCTTTCCGCACATGACCGTGCTCGAGAACGTCATCGAGGGGCCGGTGCGGGTGCAGCGGGTGCCGAAGACGCGCGCGATCGCCGAGGCCGAGGCGCTGCTCGACCGCGTGGGCCTCGCCGAGAAGCGCGACGCCTACCCGTTCGCGCTCTCGGGCGGGCAGCAGCAGCGCGTCGGCATCGTGCGCGCCCTGGCGCTGAAGCCCGACCTGCTGCTGTTCGACGAGCCCACGAGCGCGCTCGATCCCGAGCTGGTGGGCGAGGTGCTGAAGGTCATCAAGGAGCTCGCCGACGAGGGCTGGACCATGGTCGTCGTCACGCACGAGCTCGGCTTCGCCCGGCAGGTGGCCGACGAGGTGCTGTTCATGGACGGCGGCGTCGTGGTCGAGCGCGGTGCACCCGCACAGATGTTCACGAACCCGCGCGAGGAGCGCACACGCCGCTTCCTCGACCGGATCCTGCGCCCGCTCGACTGAGCAAACGGCGGGGCGGCGCGTAGCGTGGAGGCATGCCCGCCGTCACCACCGGACTCCCGCCGGAGCCCCGGGTGCGGCGAGCCCGGTGGTGGCTCGGCATCTTCAGGCTGTGCATCGTGGTGCTCGAGGTCGTCGCCCTGATCGGCAACTTCCGCTACGTGCTGGGGTTCCGCAGCTTCGCGACCGCCAACTTCTTCAGCTACTTCACGATCCAGTCGGCGTTCCTCGCCGTCATCACGCTCTCGATCGCGGCCGGGTTCGCGCTTCGCGCCCCCCGCGACCCGGCGTGGCTCGGCATCCTGCGCACGGTGGTCACCGTGTACGTGGTGCTGTCGGGCATCGTGTTCGCCATCATCGTCGCGGAGTCCTCGTCGCACGGGTACCGCGTCGACGTTCCGTGGTCCGACACGTTGCTGCACTTCATCGTGCCCGCGCTCGCCGTGATCGCCTGGAGCGTCGACAGCGTGCTCGGCGTGAACCCGCCGGTGCCGTGGTCGACGGTCGGCTGGGTGCTCGTGTTCCCGAGCGGATGGCTCGTCTACACGCTGATCCGAGGAGCGGATGTCGGGTGGTACCCGTACTTCTTCCTCGACGAGGCGCAGGTCGGCAGCGTGCTCGGGGTCGTCGTGTCGTGCGCCCTCGTGCTGCTGATCTTCCTCGGGCTGACGACGACGCTCGTCGCCGTCAACCGCGGGCTGTGGCGAAGGGCTCGAGATCGGCGAGCACGGCCGTCACGAAGTCCTGATCCGACAGCTCCTCGAGTCGCGTCGCCTGCGATGCGGCGATGATGCCGACGAGCGCGGCCTCGCCGCTTCCCGTCGCGGCGCCCACGTCGATCCACCTCGCGACCGTCGGCGACCCGCCCACCACGCTCAGGGTCGACGCGGCGGCGCCCGCCTGGGCTTCGGCCGCGGCGTCGGTCTGGTCGTCGGCCGGGATATCCGCCCTCCAGAACGGCTCGTCGAAGGCGAGCCAGACGACGTCGACGACCCCCATGCCGAGCTGGGAGATCGCGAGCTGGTAGGGCCGGGGCAGGGGCGGCTCGAAGCGCACCTGGTCGGTCTTCAGCACGCCGAGCGGCAGCGTGACGACGGCGCGGTCGACCGTCAGGGACTCGCCCGTGTCGAGGCGCAGGCTCACGCGGTCGTCGGTGCGGGTGACCTGCGTCACGCCGCTCATGGTCACGACCTCGAGGCCGTCGGCGAGCCGGTCGAGCAGGTCGGAGATCGGCGCGGTCGGCAGGCGCGGTGCCGTCGGGTCGCCGTCGGCGTTCGCGGCGAACGGGGCGAGCAGCGGCGCGGGGTCCCAGCGCTGCGCCGACACCACGGTCGCCTCGGCCCCGGTGAGCGGCTCGAGCCCGCTCGCGAGCGCATGCCGTAGCCACGCCGCCGGGCTGACGCCGTCGTCGCCGGGGGTCTCGGATGCGGGCGCCTCGCCCGACTGCTGCAGCGCAGCCGTGACCGACACGTCGTGGGGCAGCGCCTGCGACCACTCATGGGCGCGCTCGAGCGCCTCGGCGCCCGAGGGCGAGGGCACGAGCGGCGTGCCGTCGGCGCGCACCACCGCGGGTCCTCCGAGGAACGGGATCGTGTCGACGGATGCCGCGGCCAGCGCCTCGACCAGGCCCTCGTCGTCGCCGACGAGCCAGCTGCCGAGCTCGACCGGGGTGCCGAACGCATCGTCGACGACGGAGAGCACGCGGCCGCCGATGCGATCGCGCGCCTCGATCACGATGACGTCGAAGCCCTGATCGGCGAGCTCGCGCGCGGCCGTGAGCCCGGCCAGGCCGGCGCCGATGACGGCGATGCGCTCTCCGGGCGCCGCGAGTTCCAGGATGTCGCCCGCTGCGCGGAACCCCGAGCTCTGGGCACCCTGCAGCGTGCCCGCGCCGACGGTGGAGGTCGCCTCGCCCGCGAACACGATCCGCCCCTCGATCGGCTTGGCGAGACGCGTGCGCATCTGCTCGGTCGACCCGAACTCGGCGAAGCTGAACGAGCCGCGCGCGTAGGGATCGGTGCCCCAGGCGGAGCGCCGCATGTTCGTCGGGCGCGGCACGGCCGACGGGGTCGGAGTGGGCGTCGGCGTCGCGGTCGGCGTCGGCTTCGGCGTGGGGGAGGGCTCGTTCCACGTGCAGCTCGCGAGCACGATCGCGGCGGCACCGGCGAGGCCCGTGGCGAGTCCCGCCGTGAGGAAGGTGCGACGGGGGATCCCGCCCGACGCGCCCCGATCGTCCATGCGACTCAGGCTAGCCGACGCGGGTTCGCCGGAGGCGTCCGCCCGGCGAACGCCGAACCACGAAAACCGAACGAAGAAGGCCGAACGACGAAGACCGAACGACGAAGGCCGGCCCCGCGGCATCCGCGAGTCCGGCCTCCGTCAGGTGCCCGAGGTCAGGCGACGTACGAGTCCGCCACCGTGAGGGCCTCGTCGAGGATGTCGAGGCCGCGCACGAGCTCCTCCTCGGTGATCACGAGCGGCGGCGCCACGTGCAGGCGGTTGAAGTGCACGAACGGCCAGAGGCCGGCCTGCTTGCAGGCCGCGGCGACGGCGCCCATGGGCGCTGCGTCGGCCCCGCCGGCGTTGAAGGGCACGAGGGGCTCGCGCGTCTCGGGGTCCTTCACGAGCTCGATCGCCCAGAACAGGCCGAGTCCGCGCACCTCGCCGACCGACGGGTGCTTCGCCGCGATCTCGCGGAGGCGGGGTCCGACGACGCGCTCCCCGAGGTCGCGGACGCGCTCGAGGATGCCGTCGCGCTCGAACACCTCGAACGTGGCGACGCCGGGCGCGCAGGCCAGCGGGTGGCCCGAGTAGGTCAGGCCGCCGGCGAACGCGACCGTGTCGAAGTGCGAGGCGATCTTCTGCGAGATCACGACGCCGCCGAGGGGTGCGTAGCCCGAGTTGACGCCCTTCGCGAAGGTGATGAGGTCGGGCACGACGCCGAAGTGGTTCACCGCGAACCACTCGCCGACGCGGCCGAAGCCGACCATGACCTCGTCGGCGATGTAGACGATGCCGTACTTGTCGGCCAGTGCGCGCACGCCCTCGAGGTAGCCGGGCGGCGGCACGAGCACGCCGTTCGTGCCGACGATCGTCTCGAGGATGACCGCCGCGATCGTGTTCGGGCCCTCGAGCGCGATGACCTGCTCGAGGTGTGCGAGCGCACGCTCAGCCTCCTGCTCGGGGCTGTCGGCGTGGAACGACGAGCGGTATGCGTAGGGGCCCATGAAGTGGGCGACGCTGCCGTCGCTCGGCTCGTTCGCCCAGCGGCGCGGGTCGCCCGTGAGCGAGATCGCCGTGGCGGTGCCGCCGTGGTAGCTGCGGTACATCGACAGCACCTTGCGGCGCCCGGTCACGGCGCGGGCCATGCGCACCGCGTACTCGTTGGCGTCGGCGCCGCCGTTCGTGAAGAACACCTTGTCGAGGTCGCCGGGGGCGACCTCGGCGATGCGGCGCGCCAGCTCGCCGCGCACGTCGTTCGCCATCGACGGCTGGATCGTCGCGAGACGGCCGGCCTGCTGTTGGATCGCCGCGACGAGGTCGGGGTGCTGGTGGCCCAGGTTCAGGTTCACGAGCTGCGAGCTGAAGTCGAGGTACGCATTGCCCTGGTAGTCCCAGAACGTCGAGCCCTCGCCCGCCGCGATGGGCAGCGGGTCGATGAGGGCCTGCGCGCTCCACGAGTGGAACACGTGGCCGCGGTCGTCGGCGCGCACCTGCGCCTCGGCCGCGGGGGCCGGAAGTGCGTGCACCGCGCCGTGGCGGTCGGTGAACACCGCGGTGGTCTCGGGGGAGAGGGTGTCGGTCATGGGGAAGTCCTTTCTTGGTGGTCCGCCGCCTCGCCCTGCTACATTCGGTGAATGTCGGAGGTGCGGGGCGGCGCGCCGTACCCAGCCGCCCGGCTCCGGCGTGTCGGCAGCCGTGCCCGACATTCGCCGAATGTCGAGAGGGTGGGACGGTGGGGTGGGCGTCAGTGGTTCTGGGGGAAGCCCAGGTTGATGCCGGTGTTGGCGGAGTCGCCGCGCGTGGCGGGGTCGAGCCAGCGGCTCGTGATGGCCTTCTCGCGGGTGAAGAAGTCGAAGCCGTGCACGCCGTACGCCTTGCTGTCGCCGAAGAGCGACTGCTTCCAACCGCCGAACGAGTGGTAGGCGACGGGCACGGGGATCGGCACGTTGATGCCGATCATGCCGACCTGCACCTCGTTCTGGAAGCGCCGGGCCGCGCCGCCGTCGTTCGTGAAGATCGCGGTGCCGTTGCCGAACTGGCCGGAGTTGATGAGGTCGAGGCCCTCGTCGTAGCTCTCGACGCGCACGACCGAGAGCACCGGGCCGAAGATCTCCTCGGTGTAGGCGCGGCTCGTGGTCGGCACGTGGTCGAGCAGGGTCGGGCCGAAGAAGAAGCCGTCCTCGTGGCCGTCGACCGTGAGGCCGCGACCGTCGATGACGACGGTCGCGCCGTCGGCCTCGGCGATGTCGACGTAGGAGGAGACCTTGTCGCGGTGCACGTCGGTGATCAGGGGGCCCATGTCGGGCTCGACGCGCGCGCCGTCGGGGGTGGCGATGCCCGCGCCGTTGCCGATCCTGAGCCTCGCAATGCGCTCGGTGATCTTGGCGATGAGCTCGTCAGCCACGGGCTCGACGGCCAGCACGACCGAGATCGCCATGCAGCGTTCGCCCGCCGCGCCGTAGCCGGCGTTCACGGCCTGGTCGGCGACGAGGTCGAGGTCGGCGTCGGGCAGCACCAGCATGTGGTTCTTCGCGCCGCCGAGTGCCTGCACGCGCTTGCCGTGCTTCGAGGCGGTCTCGTAGATGTACTGGGCGATGGGGGTCGAGCCGACGAACGAGATCGACTGCACGATCGGGCTCGTGAGCAGGCCGTCGACTGCGAGCTTGTCGCCCTGCAGCACGGTGAAGACGCCGTCGGGCAGGCCGGCCTCCTTCCAGAGCTCGGCGAGCCAGATCGCCGCAGAGGGGTCCTTCTCGGACGGCTTCAGCACGACCGCGTTGCCCGCCGCGATCGCGATCGGGAAGAACCACATCGGCACCATGGCCGGGAAGTTGAACGGGCTGATGACGCCGACGACGCCGAGCGGCTGCTTGATCGAGTAGACGTCGATGCCCGACGAGGCGTTCTCGGAGAATGCGCCCTTGATGAGGTGCGGGAATCCGGTCGCGAGCTCGACGACCTCCTGGCCGCGCAGGATCTCGCCCATGGCGTCGGAGACGACCTTGCCGTGCTCGCGCGTGATGATCGCGGCGAGCTCGCCCTTGCGGGAGTTCAGCAGCTCGCGGAACGCGAACATCACCGTCTGGCGCTTCGCGATCGAGTATCCGCTCCACTCGACGAACCCGGCCTGCGCCGACGCGAGCGCCGCATCGATCTCGGCCTGGTCGGCCAGCGCGACCACGGCCTGCACGGCACCGGTCGCGGGGTTGTAGACGGGGGCGGTGCGGCCCGAGTTCGAGGCGCGCAGCGCGCCGTCGATCCAGTGCCCGATGGCGGGCACGTCGGAGGTCGCGGCGGGCGACGAGGCGGTCTCGGTGAGGCTCATGAGCAGTTCCTTCGTGGTGGAGCGACGGATGCCGCGGCCGCACGGGTGCGGCCGGCCCGGACATTCCGCCCGGTCGTCGGTTAGGCTGGCACCTCCAAGCTTTTCAGAGGGTGTGAGGGTGCGCCGATGTCAGACCGTCGCGAAGACCGAGTGATCCAGACGGATCGTCCGGCTGTGTTGCAGCTCGGTGACGGCCTGCCGACCGTGCGCGAGATCCTCGCGCTCGACGCCGTGGCGAACGGCCTGCCCGAGGTGCTCGCGGCCGACGAGCTGCTCGACGCGCGCGTTCGCTGGGTGCACGTGTCCGACAGCGGCGGGGTCGCCCGCCTGCTCGACGGCGGCGAGCTGCTGCTGTCGACCGGCTCCGGCTGGCCGACCGAGCCGGCCGACCTCGACGCGTTCATCGCGGGCCTCGTCGCGGCGGGGCTCTCGGGCCTCGTGCTCGAGCTCGGCGTGCACTACCGCTACGTGCCCGCCGTGGTCGAGCAGTCGGCCCGCGACCACGGTCTCGCGCTCGTCGTGCTGCACCGCGAGGTGAAGTTCGTGGCGCTCACCGAGGCGGTGCACAACCGCATCATCTCGGAGCAGACGGCCGCCCTCAGGGCACGCGACGAGGTGCGCGAGCGGTTCACCGCGCTGAGCCTGCGCGGCTCGCCAGCCGACTTCATCGTGCACCAGCTCGCCCAGACGCTCGGCTCGGCGGTCGTGCTCGAGAACCTCGCCCACGAGGTCGTCGCCGCCGAGGTTCCGCCGTCGGCGGAAGAGGCGCTCTTCACCAACTGGGAGGCGCGTTCGCGGCGCGAACACCGCGGTTCGGCCTCGGGCTCGGGCGACTGGCTCATCGTGCCCGTCGAGGCGCGCGGCACGCGATGGGGGCACCTGGTCGCGCTGCCGGGGCCGGCGCATCCCGCTGGGCGCACGAGCGTGCTCGAGCAGGGCGCCATCGCGCTCGCGCTCGGGCGTCTCGCCGACGGCGCGGCCGACGAGTGGACCCGCATCGGGCGGCAGCGCCTCGTCGACGGCCTGCTCGCCGGGCGCTTCGCGGGTGTCGCCGGCGCGGCGGCGCGGGTCGAGGCCGCGGGCCTGCCGGTCGAGGGGGCGGTGCTCTACGGCCTCGTCGCGTCGGGCGCGACGATCGCTCCGGGGGTGGCGGATGCCGCGGCGCGGGCGCTCGCGGGTCGGGCGATCGACGGTGCCGCGAACGCCGCCGGTGCGCCCACCGGCGCCAGAATCGTGCTGCTGTCGCTGCCGAAGCCGATGACGGATGCCCAGACGCAGGCCCTCGGGCTGGCGCTCGTGGGCGGCGACTCGGCTGCCGCCGAGCGGCTCGTGCTCTCGGTCGGCTCGCCGGCCTCGGGGCTCGAGGGTGCGCTCGGCTCGGTGCAGGAGGCGACCGACCTCGCTCGCGGCGCTCGCCCTCGCGGGGCTCGCGGGCTCATCGTCCGCCGCGCCGACGATCGACCGCTCATCAGGCTCGTGACCTCGCTCCGCGACGATCCCCGGTTGCTGCAGCACAGCGAGCGCATGCTCGCCCCGCTCATCGAGTACGACCTCGCGCGCGACGGCGACCTGTTGAGCGTGCTCGGGGCGATGCTCGCGCACCCGGGCAACCGCACGGCGGCGGCCGGGGCGTCCCACCTGTCGCGGTCGGTGTTCTACCAGCGGCTCTCGCTCATCGGCGACCTGCTCGACCTCGACCTCGACGACGGCGAGGCCCAGACGGCCCTGCACCTGGCCCTGCTCGTGCGTCGCGGCGCCGCGCGCTGAGTCGGCGTCGGAGCGCCCGCCGGCGGCATCCGATCGTCTAATCACTTGCTATTGACAAGTGCACTTGCAAAGAGCAAGCTAGGCTCTGTCAACACGACCTGAATCGACGATCTCCCGGAGGCGATCATGACCGCGACCAGCATCTTCGTGAACTTTCCCACCACCGACCTCGACCGAGCGAAGGCGTTCTACGAGGCGCTCGGGTTCAGCATCAACCCGGCCTTCACCGACGACAACGCCGCGTGCGTCGTGCTCAGCGACACCATCTACTTCATGGTGCTGAAGCGCGAGTACCTCGCCACCTTCACCGACAAGCAGATCATCGACCCCAAGACGCACGCGCAGATGTCGATCGCGCTCAGCCGCGACTCGCGCGATGAGGTCGACGAGGTGCTCGCCAAGGGGCTGGCGGCCGGCGGCAGCGAGCCGCGCGAGGCGCAGGACTACGGCTTCATGTACTCGCGCGACCTCGACGACCCCGACGGCAACAACCTCTCGTTCCTCTACATGGACCCGGTGGCTGCCGAGCAGGGTCCCGAGGTCTACCTGGCCGAGCAGGGCGCAGCGCCGTCGGCTGCGACCGCCTAGTCTCGACCGCATGGCGACACGAGGCGCGCGCGGCTACGGCCAGTACGGCGGAGCCGCGCGCGCGCTCGAACAGGTCGGCGACCGATGGGCCCTGCTCATCGTGCGCGACCTGCTCGTCGGCGCCCGCAGGTACGGCGACCTCAAGGCCGGCCTGCCGCGCATCCCGACGAACATCCTCAGCGACCGGCTCCGCGAGCTCCAGGAGGCGGGCATCGTGCGACGGGTGCCGACCGTGCGCGGCGGCTACGAGCTGACCGCGCTCGGCCGCGGGCTCGAACCCGTCGTCGTGGCGCTCGAACGCTGGGGTTGGGCCGTGCTCGGCACCCCCGCCGAGGGCGAGAGCGTCAGCGCCGACTCGCTGATCATGGCGCTTCGCGCCGCATTCCGAGCGGATGCCGCAGCCGGACTCCCGCCGACCGAGTACGTGCTGCACGTCGCCGAGGTCTCGGTCTCGGCGATCGTGGTCGGGCGCACGCTCGACGTCGTCCCGGTCGGGGCCGGAGCGCTGCAGCAGCCGCGCCGCCGCTCGGCGCTCGAACCCGTGCCGTCCGGCGTGCTCGAACTCGAGGTCGAACCGGCCGCGCTTCCCGGGCTCCTCTCGGGTGCGCCGGCCGGCGTGCACGGGCTCGAGGTCGTCTCGGGGGCCGCAGCCCTGCTCGAGCGCTTCGGCGCCACGTTCCGCATCGAGCCGGTGACGCCGACGACCGATGCCCGGGCGGCGGCGGCCGCGTAGATCCTCCAGCCGGCGCCCGCGTCCGGCGGAGCGGCGCCAGGCCGCGGTCGCCGCGCGCGCTATCGAAGCGAGACCGGCGCCGACCGTACCGGTGCGAACTGACCTCTACGCTGGCAGATGCGGTTTCCCCGCCCCGAAGTCGATGGAGCATCCATGCCGCTGACCACCCCCTTCACCAAGATCGCCGCGCTCGGGTTCGCGGCGATCGTCGTCTTCGGCATGGCGGGGTGCGCGCCCGGGGCCGTCGCCGACGAACCGACGGCTCCTGCGACCTCGTCCCCGCTCGAGGCGACGCCCACGCCCACGCCGACCCCGACTCCGACGGTGGTCGCGCTCGACCCGGCCGACGTCACGACGTGGGTCATCACTACCGAGGGCATGGGCCCGATCCAGCAGGGTGCGGCGTACCCTGAGGTCGTCGCGGGCCTGCCTGCGTTCGAGGCCGCCGAGGACTGGTGTCCTTGGGTCGTCGGCCTGAGCTCCGACGGCGTGGCGCCGATGCTCCTGACGCACCCCGAGGGCGCCGTGGAGATCACGTCGGTATGGGTGAATGGGCGCGTCGCCGACGGCGGCACGGCACCCGCATCACCGGCGACCGAGGCCGGCATCCGCCTCGGATCGACGATGGACGAGCTCACCGCTGCGTATCCCGATCTCGAGGCCGTGAACCAGACCGGACCCGAGTCGTTCGGATACGCGGTCGGCGACGAGGCGTCGGGCTACCTCGACTTCCTGGTCGAGGACGACCAGGTCGTGCTCATCGGCGTACAGGGTGTCGCGGGCGTGCCCAAGGAGTTCTGCGGCTGAGCTCACGGGTGAGTCCCGCGGCGACCCGCCCGGTCCGCCCCGGCGCAGCCCGCGCAGGGCGGAAAGCTGAACGGCCCGGTCACCAAGGTGACCGGGCCGTTCGAACGTCGGCGACTACTTCGCGACGAACGAGAGCCGGCGGTTGGCGAACTCGCCGATGCCGATCGGGCCCATCTCGCGCCCGAAGCCCGAGCGCTTGACGCCGCCGAACGGCAACTCGGCGGCTTCGGCCGCGATCGTGTTGACGTGCGTCATGCCGACCTCGAGCCGTGAGGCGAGGCGCGAGGCGCGTGCCTCGTCGGTCGAGAACACCGAGCCGCCGAGCCCGAGGTCGCAGTCGTTCGCGAGCTCGAGCGCCTCCTCGTCGCTGTACACGCGGTAGACCGTGGCGACCGGGCCGAAGATCTCCTCGCGGTACGAGGCGGAATCGCGCGGCACGCCGGTCAGCACGGCGGGCGAGTAGTACGCGCCGGGGCCGTCCGAGAGCACGCCGCCGGCCTCGAGCGTCGCGCCCGCGGCGATCGCCTGCTGCACCTGTGCGTGCACCGTCTCGGCGGCGGCCCGGCTCGACATCGGCGCGAACTGCCCGTCGCCGAGGGCGAGCTGGTCGCCCGGCACGAGGCCGTCGGCGAGGCGACGCAGTTCGGCGACGAACTCGTCGTAGATCTCGTCCATGACGATGAGACGCTTGTTCGAGTTGCACACCTGGCCGACGTTGTAGACGCGGAAGTCCCACGCCGCCTTCGCGACGGCCGCGACGTCGTCGGAGTCGAGCACGACCATCGGGTCGATGCCGCCGAGCTCGAGCACGGCCTTCTTGAGGTGACGGCCGGCCTGCTCGCCGATGATGGCGCCGGCCCGCTCGGACCCGGTGAGCGAGACGCCCTGCACACGGGGGTCGGCGATCATGTTCGCGATCTGGTCGTGCGAGGCGAACACGTTCTGGTAGCCGCCGATGGGCACGCCCGCCTCCTCCATGATCTCCTGGATCGTGAGGGCGGAACGGGCGCAGATGTCGGCGTGCTTCAGGATGATCGTGTTGCCGAGCACGAGGTTCGGTGCCGCGAAGCGCGCCACCTGGTAGTACGGGAAGTTCCACGGCATCACGCCGAGCAGCGTGCCGACGGGCAGCTGCTCGATGATCGCCTTGCCCGGGATCGTCGACGGGATCTCGTGATCGGTGATCAGGCTCGGCCCGTGCACCGCGTAGTACTCGATGATCGACCGGGCGAACTCGACCTCGTCGAGCGACTCGGCGATCGACTTGCCCATCTCGACCGCGATGAGCCTCGCCAGCTCGTCGCGGCGCTCGTCGAACAGCTCGGCCACCCGCTTGACGATCGCGGCGCGCTCCTGCACGCTGCGCTCGCGCCATTCGCGGTAGGCCGCGTCGGCCGCGGCGACCGTCTGCTCGATCTGCTCGTCGGTCGCGGCCTCGAACGTCTCGACGATCTCGCCGGTCGCCGGGTTCTGCACTCGATACTTCGCCATCGTCATCCTCCTTCGTCGCGCCTCAGCGCGAGATGAACACCTTCCGGAGCGCCTCGCGCACCGTCCACACCGTCTGCATGCCGGCCTCGAGCCGCACGACCGAGCCCGGCCTGAGCTCGATCGGGGCGAGCGCCGGGGACTCGAACTCCACGGTCGCGTCGCCCGCGAGCACGACGAACACCTCGTCGACCTCGACGTCGCGCATCGCGCCGACCGACATCTCCCAGACGCCGATCTCACCGGCATCCGACTCGTCGAGGGCGAGGTACCCCGTGGTCGGGGCGCCGGCGACGACCTGGTCGGCCGCGACCGGCTCGTGCTCGAGCGCGAGGCCCGGGGCATCGGTCAACGCTCCGGCGACGAGCCGCAGCGCGTCGGCCTGCCCGCCCGCCTGCTCGCCGCTCACGAGTCGAACCCCAGGCCGAGCGCGTCGAGCGTCTTCAGCAGCACGTTGCGCTTGCCGCGGTTGTGGTCGGCCCGATCGAGCGACCAGCGGGTCGCGTTGATGCCGATCGCGGCGGCGGGCTCGGGCGGGAAGGGCAGCGGGCGCTTGCGCACCATCTCGAGCCGCGTGCGCTCGTTGTCGCGGCGCTCGAGCAGGTCGAGCATGGTCTCGGCGGCGAACCGGGTCGAGCCGACGCCGAGCCCCGTGAAGCCCGCGGCGTAGGCGACGCGGTGGTCGCGCGCGGTGCCGAAGAACGCCGTGAACTGCGTGCTCGTGTCGATCGCGCCGGCCCACTGGTGGCTGAACTGCAGGCCCTCGAGCTGCGGGAACGTCGTGAAGAAGTGGCTCGCGAGCTTCTGCCACGTCTCGGGTCGCTTCTCGTACTCGCTGCGCACCTTGCGGCCGTAGTGGTAGATCGCGTCGTACCCGCCGAACAGGATGCGGTTGTCCTTCGAGAGGCGGTAGTAGTGGAACTGGTTCGCCATGTCGCCGATGCCCTGGCGGTCGTTCCAGCCGATGTCGGCCAACTGCTGCGGCGAGAGCGGCTCGGTCATGAGCACGTAGTCGTAGACCGGCACGGTCATGAGCCGGTTGCGCTTGAGCAGCGACGGGAACACGTTGGTCGCGAGCACCGCGTGCGTGGCGTCGACCCGGCCGCCGTCGGTGACGATGCTCACGGCACCCGTCGACCCCGGCGTCTCGATGCCCTTCACGGGCGAGTGCTCGAAGATCTCGACGCCGAGCTCCTCGGCGACGCGCGCGAGCTCCGAGACGAGGCGGGCGGGGTGCACCATCGCGTTCGTGCGCTTCTCCCAGACTCCGGCGAGGAACGTGGGGGAGGCGACGGATGCCTGCACGGCTGCCTCGTCGAGGAAGACGACGTCGTCGCCCTCGCCCTTCTCGACGGCGCCGGCGTGCCACTCGCGCAGCCATTCGACCTGGTGCTCCTCGATGGCGGGTGCGAGCTGCCCGGTGCGCTCGAAATGGAAGTCCATGCCGTACTCGGCCTCGGACGCCTCGATGGCGTCGAGGTTCTCCATGCCGAGGCGGTGCAGCGTCGGCATCTCGTCGGGCCAGCGGGACTCGCCGTTCTCGTCGCCGTGCGTGAGGCTCGCCTCGCAGAAGCCGCCGTTGCGGCCCGATGCCGCCCATCCGATGGTCTTCGCCTCGACGAGCACGACGCGCGCGTTCGGGTTGCGACGCTTGGCGAGCACCGCGGACCAGAGGCCCGTGTAGCCGCCGCCCACGATCACGAGGTCGGCGACGCGGGTGCCCGCGAGCTTCGCCCGCCCGCCGGTGGCCCCTTCGGGCAGGTCTTCGAGCCAGAACACGGCCTGACGGGTTGCGGCGAGCGAGTGCTCGACGACGCTTGCGGGTGGTTGACGTCGTTCGAAGACGGTGGTTCCCACGGGGTATCACTCCGATGCGGTTGTGGTCGTTCCATCCTTCCGCGCAGCGCACGGAGCGCGCCAGTGGCGGATGTCTCGACATCCGCCCGCGATCGGACAGGCTGTGCCGCCCGCCGCTACGTGAGCCGCTGCAGCGCCTGCTCGATCACGATCAGTGTGCGGAAGCTCCGCACCATCTCGCGCGTCGATGCGAAGTTCAGCACGATCTCGGCATCGTGCACGGGGTCGTGGAACAGGTGCGTGGCGAGCACCCCGATGTGGCCGACGGGGCGGGGCAGCCCGCGCAGCAGGGGTGAGAAGCCCTCGAACCGCACCTGCATCATGCCTGCGCCGTATCGGATGCCGGGGCGGAACCGGTTGGGCATCGTGCTCAGGTAGGCGAGGCTCGCGTCGCCGATCAGCTCGCCCCGGTGCAGCGCGCGCGAGAAGGCGCGCAGGTCGCCGGGCGTCGCGACGATGCCGCCGCCCGCCCAGTCGCAGCTCATGCTGGTGAAGCGACTGGCCTCGATCCGGCCGAGGCGGAACGGCGCGAGATCCATCGCAGCGGCATCGGGTGCCGACGGGGGGCGGAACAGCAGGGCGCTGTCGCGCAGGCCGAGCGGCGCGAACACGCGCTCGTGCAGCAGGTCGTGGAACGCCCTCCCGGTCGCCTGCTCGAGCACGCGCCCGAGCAGCACGTACCCGGTGTCGGAGTAGGCGAACCGCGCGCCCGGGCGGCCGACCGGTCGCTGGCGCTCGCGGCTGAAGGCGAGCAGCTCGGCGGGCGTCCAGAGGCGGTCGGGGTCGTCGAGCACGAGTCGGCGCATCCGAGATCCGCGCGTGACCGGACCGTCGAAGTAATCGGCGACGCCCGACGTGTGCGTGAGCAGGTGGTGCACGGTCGCGCCGCCCGCGGCATCCGCGGTGCCGTCTCGTTCGAACAGCCTGGCGAGTTCGTCGTGGGGGAGCAGCGCACTGAGTGAGGTGTCGACGGCGAAGGCGCCCGCCTCGACGAGCTGCATGACGAGCGTGGCCGTGAACGTCTTGCCGATGCTCGCGACGTGGAACCGTCGCTCCTGGTCGCCGAAGCGGTAGTCGAGGCCGAGGCGCTCGGATGTCACGGCGACCTGCGGAGCGCCCAGCGCGCCGCGGCGGCGGGTGACCCGGGCGAGGTGGGCGTCGAGCCGCGCGGCGAACGCGTCGGTGTCGAGACGACGGCCGGCGTCGGGCAGAGAGCCGGCGTCGGTTCGTGGCCCGGCGTCGATGCGCGCATCGGCGTCGAGCGGGCGTGGGGTGGGTCGGCGTGCGGCGGCCATCTGCGAGAATCCCCTCCGACAGGTCGCGGTTCGTGATGTCACGAATCGGTATATACCGGAACGTAGCATTAATCGGATGCCGCGGCATCCGTCGTCGACGAATCGAGGCAACCGCATGGGCAACGTGATCCTCGGGCTGCTGCTGATCGGCCCGCAGACGCTGTACTCGCTGAACAAGCAGTTCGAGCAGGGCATCTCGCTCTTCTACCGCGCGAGCTACGGCAGCCTGCAGAGCGCGCTCAAGTCACTGCTCGCGAAGGGCCACGTGACCTTCGTCGAGGGCATCGACGGCGGGCGCAACAAGAAGACCTACTCGATCACGGATGCCGGCAGCGCGGCATTCGACGCCTGGATGCACGCGCCCGTGGTCGGCGGCGACCTCGAGGTCGCCGCCCTCTCGAAGCTCTACCTGCTCGGACTCGTCGACGACGCCGACGCCCGGCTGGCCGTGCTCGACGACCTCGTGGCCGCGGTCGAGGGCGAGGTCGCCGCGCTCGAGGGGTTCGCCGTGCAGATCGACGCGCTCGACGTGCCGCCGCAGTACGCGCAGCTGTTCCGGTATCGGCGGGCGACGCTCGACTACGGGCTCATGTCGCACCGTGCGAGCCTCGACTGGTTCCGGGCGCTCGCCGCGGAGGAACGCGCGCGCTGACGGCGACAGGCGGTCAGGCCCCGGGCGCGTGCGCCTCGAGGAACTGGAACACCTCGGTCTGGTCGACCCCGGGGAACGTGCCCGTCGGCAGTGCCGCGAGCAGCGAGGTCGGGGTGCGCGCGGCCGGCCACGAGGCATCCGCCCACCGTTCGGCGAGGCCCGCGGGAGCCTGGCAGCACGCCGGGTCGGGGCAGCGTGAAACCGCACGGTGCGGTGTCTCGCGACCGCGGAACCACTTCACGTGCTCGAACGGCACGCCGACCGACACCGAGTACTCGCCCTCCTTCGCCTTCTCGATGCGCGAGGTGCACCAGAACGTGCCCGACGGCGTGTCGGTGTACTGGTACCAGGGGCTGAAGCGGTCCTCGACGTCGAACACCGTGCGGGCGGTCCAGTTGCGGCACATCGTGGTGCCCTCGATCGCCCCGAGCGCGTCGCTCGGGAACCGCACCCGGTCGTTCTCGTAGGCCTTGATGATGGTGCCCGACTCGTGCACCTTCGTGAAGTGCACCGGGATGTCGAGGCGCGCCGTCGCGACGTTCGTGAACCGGTGCGCGGCGGTCTCGTACGACACGGCGAACGCGTCGCGCAGGTCTTCCATCGAGATGCGGCGCAGGTTCTTCGCCTCGGTGAGGAACCGCACCGCGGCCTGCTCGGGCAGCAGGATCGCGGCCGTGAGGTAGTTCGTCTCGATGCGCTGGCGCAGGAACTCGGCGTAGTCGCGCGGCTCGTGGTGGCCGAGCAGGTGCGAGGCGAGCGCCTGGAGGATCGGCGAGCGCGAGTCGCGCGAGGGCGACTGCGCGGTCGGCAGGTAGATGCGCCCGTTGCGCTTGTCGGTCACCGAGCGGGTCGAGTGCGGCAGGTCGCCGACGTAGTGCAGCGAGTACCCCAGGTGGCTGGCCATGTCGGCGACGAGCTGGTGCGACACCGGGCCGCCCGTGTGGCCGACCGCCTCGAGCAGTTCGCCCGCCTTGGCCTCGAGCTCGGGGTAGAAGTTGTCTCGGGCGCGCATCTCGGCACGCAGCAGGCCGTTCGCGCGTCGCGCCTCTTCAGGGGTCGCGGCGCGCTCGCGGTGCAGGCGGTCGATCTCCTGATGCAGCGCGAGGATCGTCGTGAGCGTCTGGTCGCTCATGCCCTTCGCGACGCGGAACGTCGGCAGCCCGAGCGCCGCGAAGACCGGACCGCGCTGGGCCCGCTCGACCGCGATCTCGAGGGCTGCGCGCTCCGAGGGCGCGTCGGTCTTCAGGAGTTCGTCGGCCGTCGTGCCGAGGGCGAGCGCGATCGTGCGCAGCATCGACAGGCGCGGTTCGCGCTTGCCGTTCTCGATGGCGCTGACCTGCGACGGGGCCCGATCGATGGCCGCCGCCAGCTCGCCGAGGGTCATTCCGCGTGCCGTGCGGTGCTCGCGGATGCGTCGCCCGAGCGTGAGCGCGTCGACCTCGGTGCCCGGCTCGGCGTCGCCCTCGACGACGGCGCGACCGGCGATGGCGGCCGTGCGCGGGTCGCGAGCGGCGAGTCGGGGGCTTCGATCGGCGGTGATCATCTTCCGATGGTCACACGGGCGGGCGGATGTCGCAAACGGAACTCCATGCGAAGTTCCGCGTCCGCGCGGCAGAACGGCGACATTGCGCGTGGAATGGCTCGAGTCGTGCGTGAAATTCTCACGAAGTTCGCAGTGCACGAGCCCGCGGCATCCGCTCAGGACACGGTCCCTCCGGTACTGGCGACGGCGGGGTCCGCGCCGATATGCTCACGAACAGGTGCCATCGATGGCTCCATCGTGCGGCTGGGGGGCTCATGGAATACGTGGTCGTCATACTGCAGGCCATCGTCGTCATCGGTGCGATCGTCATGGGCGTCCGCACCGGCGGCCTCGGCCTCGGTCTCTGGGGAGTGGTCGGCACCGCGATCCTCGTGTTCGGCTTCCACCTGCCGCCCGGCTCGATCCCGATCGACGCGTTCTTCATCATCATCGCGGTCATCACGGCCTCGTCGGCGATGCAGGCGGCGGGCGGCATCGACTACCTCGTCTCGATCGCGTCGAAGATCATCCAGGCGAACCCGAAGCGGCTCACCTACGTTGCGCCCATCGTGGCGTTCGTGTTCACGGTGCTCGCGGGCACCTCGAACATCTACTTCGCGCTCATCCCGATCATCTACGAGACCGCCTACCGCAACGGGCAGCGCCCCGAGCGGGCGCTCGCCTCCTCGACCGTGACCTCGGCGCTCGGCATCACCGCGAGCCCCGTCTCGGCGGCGATGGCCGCCTACCTCGTGCTGATGGACGGCACCGGCTACGGGCTCCCGCAGATCCTGGCGATCACGATCCCGGCTTCGCTGGTCGCGTGCGTCGCCACCTCGGTGGTGCAGCAGCGCATCGGCAAGGAGCTCGTCCACGACCCGAAGTTCCTGGCCAAGGTCAAGGAGGGCGCCGTCCAGTTGCCCCCGGTGCTCCAGGCCGAGTTCGCCGGAGCCACCGGGTCGACGGCGACCGCGGCGGCCGGCGGCGGCGAGGCCGTCACCGGTGCGGGCGACGCGCAGACCCCCACGGTGACCGCGACGGCCCCGAAGCCGTCGAAGGCCGACCGCATCGAGCACCCCGTGCCGAAGGGCGGCGCGACGGCCGCCTGGATCTTCCTCTCCGGCACGTTCCTCATCGTGCTGTTCGGCCTGTTCTCGGGCCTGCGGCCGTCGTTCCCCGACGAGAACGGCGACCTCGTGCCGATCGGCATGTCGACCGTCATCGAGATGGTCATGTTCAGTGCCGCCCTCGTGATCATCCTCGTGCGCAAGGTGAAGCCGTCGGTGGTGGTGGAGCAGCCGCTGCTGAAGGCCGGATTCGTCGCCGCCGTCGCCCTGTTCGGCATCGCCTGGATGGCGGACACGTTCATCAGCGCGAACGAGGAGACGATCATCGCCCCGCTCGGCGCGTTCATCGAGCAGCAGCCGATCATGCTCGCCGTCGCCCTCTTCCTCGTCGCCGGCCTCACCACGAGCCAGTCGGCCACGACCAACACGCTCATCCCCATCGCGCTCGCCGCGGGCCTCGCACCCGGCGTCATCACCGCGATGTGGCCGTCGCTCGTCGGCGTCTGGCTGTTCCCCGCGAACGGTTCGCAGATCGCCGCGGTCGAGACCGACCTCACCGGGTCGACGAAGCTGACGCAGGTGCCGATCTGGCACTCGTTCACGATCCCGATGCTCGTGTCGTGGGTCGCGGTGGTCGCCGCGGGCCTGCTGATGCAGCTCGTCATCCCGGTCTGAGGACGGCCGAGTCGGCCCCGACGGGGGCCCTGCCGGCCGTTCCTGCGGCCGCACGAGACATCCGCTCACCCAGTCAAGGAGGAACCATGTCCGAGTCCGACGACCTGAACGCAGCCGCTGCCGCGCTGATGCCCGACGTGCTCGAGCGGCATGCGGCGCTCGTGCGGATCCCGTCGGTGGCGTTCCCGGGCTTCGACCCCGCGCCGGTGCACGCCATGGGCCAGGCCGTCGTCGACCTGTTCGCGGATGCCGGCGCCGAGGGCGTGCGCCTGCTCGACGTGCCCGACGGCTACCCGTGCGTCTACGCGGACCTGCCCGGCCCCGAGGGGTCGCCCACCGTGCTGCTCTACGCCCACTACGACGTGCAGCCGGCGCCCGAGTCGCAGAACTGGTCGAGCGATCCGTGGGAGCCCGTGACCAAGGAGGACGGTCGCATCTACGGTCGTGGATCGGCCGACGACAAGTCGGGGCTCGCGATCCACTACGGCACGCTGAAGCTGCTCGGGCCCGACCGGCCGTGTCGCGTGAAGATCCTCGTCGAGGGCGAGGAGGAGACGATCTCGCACCTCGAGCCCTTCGTCGAGGCCAACCCCGACCTGTTCGCGGCCGACGCGTTCGTCATCGGCGACATCGGCGGTCAGGCCTCCGGGCGTCCGGGTCTCACGACCGCGCTCCGAGGGGATGTCGCGTGCACGGTGACCGTGCGCACGCTCGAGTTCCCGGTGCACTCGGGCGAGTTCGGCGGTGCGGCGCCCGACGCGATGACGGCGATGATCCGCATCCTCGACTCGCTGCACGACGAGCACGGCGACACCGTGATCCCCGGCGTGCCGAGCGGCGCCTGGGAGGGGGCCGACATGGATGAGGACGTGTATCGCGGCGGGTCGGCGATCCTGCCCGGCGTCGAGTTCCTCGGCACCGGGTCGCTCTCGGACCGCATCTGGGCGAAGCCGTCGGTGACCGTGCTCGGCATGGACCTGCCGAGCACCGCCGAGGCCTCGAACGTGCTGCTGCCCGAGGTGAAGGCCAAGCTGTCGATGCGCATCATCCCCGGCGTCGACGCCGAGGAGCAGTTGAACGCGCTCATGGACTACCTGCGGTCGAAGCGTCCGTGGAACTGCGAGGTGACCGTCGAGAAGGTCAAGACCGGCTACCCGTTCCACGTCGACGAGTCGCACCCCGCGATCGTCGCCGGCGAGGACGCCCTCACCGAGGCGTACGGCGTCGAGGTCGAGCGGATCGGCAGTGGGGCCTCGATCCCGCTCGTGGCCTCGCTGAAGAAGGTCTCGCCCGATGCCGCGATCCTGCTCTGGGGTGCGGAGGACACGGCGAAGTCCCGCATCCACGCCTCCGACGAGTCGGTCGACCCCGGTGAGATCGAGCGGATGATCGCGGCGCAGGTCGGCTTCATCCGCAAGTTCGTCGCGGCCGAGTAGCCGCGCGAGCGGATGCCGCGGGCGGGCGCCTGCCCGCGGCATCCGCTCTCCCGCGTGGTCGACGCTTAGGCTCACGCGGACGCGAATGGTCGCTGCGCGCTTCGAATGGCGACCACTCGCGTCCGCGCTCGGACGGTGCGCGGCCACGAGTGCTGGGGACAACCGCACGCGTCCCCACAGATCGTCGGATTCGACCGCGTGCGCAGGGATCGGTGCCGGATGGTTGGGCGATGCGCCCTCCCCGACCGCTCCCCGAGCAGCTCCGCTCGGCGCCCTTCGTCGTCGCCCTCGCCCTCGATGCAGGCGTTTCGCGTCGACGGCTCCGACACGATGCCCTCGCCCGCCCGTTCCACGGGGTGCGGTCGGCGACCGCCGTCGATACGGTTGAGTCGCGTGCGGTCGCCTACGCTGCGGCGATGGCGGGCGACCACGTCTTCTCGCACGCCACCGCGGCGCTCCTGCACGGCATGCCGCTTCCGCTCGCGGTCGAACGCGAGGTCCGCGTCCACGTGACGGCGCTCGCGCAGGGCCGCGCACCGCGGGGTCGAGGCGTGATCGGGCACTCCACGCGCGCCGAACCGGTCGTCACCGCGGTACGGGGCCTGGCGGTGCTCGGGCCGGCCGACACGTGGTGCTCGCTCGCGGGAATGCTCTCGCTCGACGATCTCGTCGCCGCGGGCGACCGCCTGGTCGGCCTGCCGGTCCCGCTCTCGAGCTTCGAGCTGATCGACGAGGCGATCGTTCGGCACGGACGCCGCCCAGGTCGCGCGAGGCTGCGGCTCGCCCGTGCGCAACTGCGGGCGAACTCGTACTCCCGACGCGAGAGCCTAGCGCGGTTGAGTCTTGTCCGAGCGGGTCTGCCCGAGCCCGAACTGGTCGCCATCCTGCACCTGCGGTCGGGCCGAAGCACGAAGGGAGATCTCGTCTTCAGACGGCACAGGGTGCTGGTCGAGTACGACGGCGATCAGCATCGCACCGACGACCGGCAGTGGGCTACGGACGTCTCGCGTCTGAACGACCTCGTCGCGGACGGTTGGATCGTCATCCGCATGACGAAGCGGATGTCGCGCGCCGAGCTCGTGGCTCGGGTCATCCGTGCCCTCGAGGACCGGGGCTGGCGTCCCTGAGCCGCGCCGTGCACGGACGCGAACGGCCGCCACCTCGTCGGGATGGCGACCATTCGGGTCCGCGCTGCGCTGGCCCGATCGCCGCGCGGACGCGGGTGGTCGTGATTCTGTCGAGATGGCGGCCATCTTCGTCCGCGCTGGCTGCGGCCGGGGATGAGCATGCGTGCGAGTGCGGCCCGACAAGGGAACGCGCACGCGGTCAGGCGATGGCGCCGGCGGGCGCGGCGGTGTCGCCGAGCTGCGCCAGGTAGTGCACGTTGGTCATGATGCCGAGCACGTTGCCGAACGGATCGACGACCGAGGCGGTGATGAAGCCGGGGCCGTGCTCGGTGATCGGGAGCAGCGGCGTCGCGCCGAGCTCGACGAGCCGTGCGAGCGAGCCCTCGAGGTCGTCGACGTGCCAGTGCATGAGCGGTCCGGCGCTGCGCCCGTCGACCGTGGTGGGGGCGAGCGTGTCGGGCGCGAACCGGCGGTCGATGAAGCCGAGTTCCTGCTGGTGGTCGCCGATGCGGAACTCGACGTAGGCGGTGCGGCCGTCGGGGCCCTCGCGGTGGAAGTACGGCTCGATGCCGAGCACCTCGGTGTACCAGGCGGCCGCGGCGGCGGGGTCTTCGACGTACTGGTTGACGGTGGCGATGCCTCGAAGCATGGGAGTCTCCCTCGGTGTCGAGCGACCCGGTGCCGCCCTGATGCATTCCATGTTGCTCCAGATAAGTGCTCACCTTCTGACTACTTTTCTGACGACAATGGAACCATGCGCGCAGATCGCCTCGTGGCCACCCTCCTCCTCATGCAGGCCCGCGGCCGGGTGACGGCGGCCGAGCTCGCGGAGGAGCTCGAGATCTCGGTCGCCACGGCTCGTCGCGACCTCGAGGCGCTCTCGGCCGCGGGCATCCCGGTCTACCCGCAGGCGGGCCGCGGAGGCGGGTGGCAGCTCCTCGGCGAGGGGCGCACCGACCTCAGCGGCTTCACCGCGTCCGAGGCACGGGCGCTGTTCCTGACCCTCGGCCCGCGGGCGGGCGAGAGCGAGGCCGCGCGCTCGGCACTCCGCAAGGTCATGCGCGCCCTGCCGGAGACGTTCCGCGCCGATGCGGAGGCGGCGGCCGACTCGGTCGTCGTCGAGGCAGGGGGCTGGGGCGCCTCGGCGGTGCGGCCTGCAGCGGTCGGCGTGCTGCAGGCCGCCGTGGTCGAGCGGCGCCTCGTGCGGTTCGACTACGCAGCGTGGGGCAAGCCCGCGCGCTCGCGCACGGTGCGTCCGCTCGGGCTCGTCGACAAGGGCGGCACCTGGTACCTCATCGCCGATCCGGTGACGGATGCCGCGGGCGGCGGTTCGGACGCGGGCGGGACGGATGCCGCGGGCGGCGGTTCGGGCGCGGCCAGGACGGATGTCGCGAGCGGCCGTGGCACCGCAGCGCGGCCGCCGGCGGCATCCCGAACTGCGGCATCCGGAACCGAGGCATCCGAAACCGCACTGCGCAGTTACCGCGTGGACCGCATGGCGGGCGCCGAAGCGCTCGAGGAGGTGTTCGAGCCGCCCGCCGGGTTCGACCTCGACGAGGCATGGGCGACGCTCAGCGCCGAGGTCGGCCGCGCCCGCACGCGCGCGAACGCGTTGGTGCGCGTCGCTCCGGCAGTGCTCGACGAGTTCCGCGGCTGGGTGGGCGGCACCGAGCGCGTCGACGAGGCCGAGCCGGCCGCCGACGGCCGGGTGCTCGTGCGTGTCACGGCGCCGAGCGACGAGGCGCTCGCCCGGCGACTGGTCGCCTGGAGCGACGGCGCCGAGGTCGTCGAGCCCGAAGGGGTCCGCGACCGGCTCGCGGCGATCGGCGCCCGACTGGTCGAGGCCTACGGGGCGGTCGAGGCGCCCAGCAGTTCGTCGACGCCCACGACCTCGGCGTAGCTGTCGCCGAGTGCCGCCATGAACGCGGCGTGCACCTGTGCGGCCGGCACGACCTGGCCGCCGAACTCCAGGTCGGGCGCGGCGCAGGCGTCGTGCGCCACGGTCACCGAGTAGCCGCGGTCGGCTGCGGCGCGCACGGTCGCGTCGACGCACATGCTCGACATCATGCCGACGATCACGACGCCGTCGACGTCGGCGCCGGCCTCGCGGAGCCGCTCGTCGAGGTCGGTGTCGAGGAACGAGTTCGGATTGGCCTTGACGACGACGGGCTCGCCGTCGAGGGGCGCCACGAGCGGGTGGATTTCGACGCCTGCCGTGCCGGGCGCGAAGAACGCGGCATCCGGCGCATCCCACACGTGCTGCACGTGCACGACCGGCTGACCGGCCTCGCGATGCGACGCGAGGAGACGTGCGGCCGCGGTCGCAGCCGCTTCGGGGCCGACGAGCGGGTATGCGCCGCCCGGGAAGTAGTCGTTCTGGATGTCGATGATCACGAGTGTGCGGGTCACGCGAGTCACGCTAGTCCACCCATCGGGAGCGCGGGCCGCAAACCCC
Source organism: Agromyces sp. CF514 (assembly GCF_900113185.1). Classification (NCBI taxonomy): domain Bacteria; kingdom Bacillati; phylum Actinomycetota; class Actinomycetes; order Micrococcales; family Microbacteriaceae; genus Agromyces; species Agromyces sp. CF514. The sequence goes on from NZ_FOZD01000001.1 coordinate 914,463, forward strand.
TGTTCGATTCGTCCGGGCCGCCCCTAGGCTTGCGACACCACGACCGAGCGGAGCCGCCGTGACCGAGTCCGACACCGAGCAGCGCCTCAGCCGCTGGCAGCGCACGACCGTCTCCGACGGCACGCTCGCGTTCGAGTGCCTCGAGCGCGGCGATGGTCCGGGCGTGATCCTGCTCCCCGAGATCCCCGGCATCATGCCGAGCACGATCGCCCTCGGCGATCGCCTCGTCGCCGAAGGATTCACGGTCGTCATGCCGTCGCTGTTCGGCGTGCCGGGCCGGCGGCCGGGTGCGGCAGGTCAGGTCGCGACGGTCGCGAGGCTTTGCGTGACAGCCGAGTTCCGCGCGTTCTCGCGCGACCTTCGAGGACCGGTCACCGATTTCCTCCGACTCGTCGCGGTCGAGCTCGCCGCCCGCACTCCCGGGCGAGGCGTCGGCATCGTGGGCATGTGCTTCACGGGCGGCTTCGCGATCGCGACGGCGGTGACGACCGATCGCATCGCCGCGACGGTCGTGAGCCAGCCCGCTGCGCCGTTCCCGGTCACGCCGTCGCGGGCACGGAGCGTCGGGGTGCCGGGGGCGGATCTCGAACGCTACGCCGCCGCGCACGCAGACGGCCCGGCCTGCGTCGTGGGGCTCAGGTTCACGCGAGACCTGAAGTCGAGCAGGGGCCGGCTCGTCGCACTGCAGCGTCACCTCGGTGATACGGCCGTGGTCGTCCCCATCCCGTCGGGCCGCGACGCTCGTGACGGCACACCCGCGGGCGCGCACTCGGTACTGACCGGCGACGTGCGCGAGGAGCCGCCGAACCAGGCGTTCGCGGAACGGGAGAAGATCTTCGAGTTCCTCCGCGAGCGGCTCGCGCCCGTCGATGTGCCAGCCCCGCCCGAGGGCTGACGGGCGGCGATCAGGCCGAGGCCGCCCGATCGCGCGAGGCGAGCACCTCGGGAACGTGCCGCTCGGCCCACTCGCGCATCGCCTGGATCGGCTCGAGGAGCGAGACGCCGAGCGGCGTGAGCGAGTACTCGACCCGGGGCGGCGAGTCCTGGAACGCGCGACGGCTGATCAGCCCGTCGTCTTCGAGGGCGCGCAGCGTCTCGGTGAGCACCTTCGGCGTCACCCGCCCGACCTGCGCCTTCAGCTCCGTGAAGCGCAGCGTGCCGGCGCGCGCGAGCGCCAGGATCACGAGCATGGTCCAGCGCTCGCCGATGCGCCCGAACACGACGCGGCTCGGGCAGTCGGGGGCGAGCACGTCGTGGCCCGCGACCTCCGTGGTGCCCGGTTCGTCCACGACGGATGTGACGTCGACGCGCATGATGTGACCCCAGGTTTCGTCGAGGGAAGTTCCGTTGAAGATACCGGACGTCGATCCGTAGCGTGATCGACATGACCATTCTCCTCACCGGCGCGACCGGGTACATCGGATCCGCCGTCCTCGACGCCCTCCTCGACGACGGGCACGACGTGCTCGCCGTCGTCCGCAGCGACCGCGCGGCCGAACAGGTCGCCGCCCGCGGCGCCACCGCGCTCGTCGGCGACGTGACGGATGTCGCGTGGTTCGCACGCGTGCTGGCCGACGTCGACGGCGCGATCCACGCCGCGGCTCCCGACGCCGACGCCGAGGCGTTCAACGCCGCCGTGGTCGACGCGGCGGTGCAGGCGTTCTCGGGCACGGCCAAGCGCTTCGTGCTCACGAGCGGCGTCTGGGAGTACGGCGGCGGTGCGATCGTCGACGACGGCCCGCTCGCGCCACCCGCGCTCGTCGCCTGGCGCGTGCCGATCGAGGAGCGCCTGCTCACCTCGGGGGTCGACGCGGTGATCGTCGCTCCGGGCATCGTCTACGGCCAGGGCAAGGGACTGCTGAACCTCGTGACCGACGCACCGACGACCGCCGACGGCGAGCTCACGCTCGTCGGCGACGGCGAGCAGCGCTGGTCGTTCGTGCACGTCGACGACCTCGCGCAGCTCTACCTGGTGGCGCTCACGAGCCCAGCCGCAGCCGGCCGCGTGATCGGCTCCGACGGCGCGCCGGTGAAGGTGCGGGCGCTCGCCGAGGCGGCGGCCGCGGCATCCGGAGCCCCAGGCGTCGTCACCGAAGCCGTCGCGGCGACGCGCGAGCGCCTCGGAGCGGCCTTCGCCGACGCGCTGCTGCTCGACCAGGCGGCCGACGGCGCGAAGGCCCGCGCACTCGGCTGGGTGCCGCAGCGCGCGAGCGTGCTCGACGAGGTCGTGCCGGCCGGCGTCTGACGGGTCGCGGGGTGCGGGGCGCGTGCGTCAGGCGTCGGATGCCGCGTACACGCGCTCGCCCTCGACGAAGGTCTGCAGCACGCGTGTCGCGCCGATCTGCGTAGCGGGTCCGTCGAACGGATCGCGGTCGAGCACGACGAGGTCGGCGTACTTGCCGACCTCGATCGTGCCGGTGACGTCGTCGAGGTGGTTCACGTAGGCCGAGCCCGCCGTGTACGCGGTGAGCGAGGTCGCGAGGTCGATCGCCTGGTCGGGGAGGAACACGTCGTACTCGCCCTCCTCGTATCCGGGTGCCGCGACGCGGTTCACCGCCACGTGGATCGCCGCGAGCGGGTTCGGCGTCGAGACCGACCAGTCGCTGCCCGCGGCGAGCACGGCGCCAGAGCGCTGCAGGTCGCCGAACGGGTACTGCCACGCGTCGCGCGGCGAGCCGAGGAACGGCAGGGTCAGTTCGACCATCTGCGGCTCGAGCGCAGCCCAGAGCGACTGCATGTTCGCCACGACGTCGAGCTCGCGGAACCGGCGGATGTCGTCGGGGTGCACGACCTGGATGTGGGCGATGTGGTGGCGGCGGTCGCCGCGGCCGTTGGCGGCGATCGCGTGCTCGACGGCGTCGAGGCACTCGCGCACGGCCCGGTCGCCGATCGCGTGGAAGTGCAGCTGGAACCCGAGCTCGTCGAGCTTCGCCGCCGCGGGCGCGAGCACGGCCGGGTCGACGAACGAGATGCCCGAGTTGTCGGTGAAGTGGCCGTGGCCGTCGCAGTACGGCTCGAGCATCGCGGCCGTGAAGTTCTCGGCGACGCCGTCCTGCATGATCTTGATGCTCGTCGCGGCGAAGCGGCCGCCGCGGTACGCCTCGCGCTTGGCGACGAGCTCGTCGATCTGCTCGAGGCCGCGCAGGCGGTCCCACCAGATCGCCCCGACCACGCGCCCGGTCAGCTTGCCCGCGGCTGCGGCCGCGACGTACGCGGGGCCGGGGTCGCCCGCGTCGCCGTAGCTGCCGACGATCGCGTCCTGCCACGCCGTGATGCCGTAGGAGTGCAGGTACTCCTGCCCGAGCAGCAGCGCCTGCATGAGCTCGTCGTCGGTCGTTCGCGGCAGCAGCCGGTTCACGAGTCCCATCGCGCCCTCGTGCAGGGTTCCGGACGGCGCGCCGGCGGCGTCGCGCTCGATGCGCCCGTCGCTCGGGTCGGGTGTGTTCGCGTCGATGCCGGCGAGTCGCAGTGCCGCGGAGTTCACCCAAGCCCCGTGCCCGTCGCGGTTCGGCAGGAACGCCGGGCGGTCGGGCACCACGGTGTCGAGGTCGGCGGCCGTGGGGGTTCCGCCGGGGAACGCCGACATCGACCAGCCGCCGCCGAGCACCCACTCCGCCTCGGGGTTGGCGTCGGCGTACGCGCGGATCTCGTCGAGGTACGCCTCGCGCGTCTCGAGCTCCGCGAGGTTGCAGCGCATGAGGTCGAGCCCGCCCCACACCGGGTGCACATGGGCGTCCTGGAACCCGGGCACGAGCATGCGGCCCGCCAGGTCGACGTGCTCGGTCTCGGGGCCGATGAGCTCGCGCACCTCGTCGTGGCCGACGGCGACGATGCGTCCGGCGGTGACGGCCACGGCCGATGCACGCGTGCGCTGGGTCGTCGCGGTGAAGACGGGTCCGCCCGAGAAGACGAGGTCGGCGTAGGTCATGAGGCTCCTTGGTGCGCGGATGACGGATGCCGCGGGGGCGAGCCCGCGGCATCCGATGGTCGTGAACTGAACGGGGTGGCGGTGACGTGCCGGGGTCGAGGACCGCGCGGCTCAGCCGCCGCCCATGGTGCGGGCGATGTCGGCCGCGGAGTCGCCTGCGCGGCGCAGCACGTACGCCACGAGGCCGAGCGCGATGAGCGTCAGCACGAGCATGATCGTCGAGACGGCCGCGATCTCGGGCCGCAGGCCGCTGCGCAGCGCGCTCAGCACGTACACCGGCCACGGCGTCGAGCCCGAGACCGAGACGAACGCCGCGATGACGGTGTTGTCGAGGCTCAGCGTGAACGAGAGCAGGAACCCGGCGAGCACCGCGGGCATCGCGAGCGGCAGCGTGACCTTGCGGAACGTGCGCGTGGGCGTCGCGTAGAGGTCGGCCGACGCCTCCTCGAGGTTCGCCTCCTGGCCGACGAGGCGAGCGCGCACCAGGTACGACACGACCGCGACCGAGAACAGCGAGTGGCCGATCACGAGGCGCACGATGCCGTCGTTGAACAGCGACATGCCGAGGTCCTGGCCGAGGAACACCATCCAGGGCAGCAGCGCGACCGCGTCGACGATCTCGGGCGTCACCGACACGAGCAGCAGCAGGCCGAGGAACCACCAGACCCACTTGCCCGGATGCCGCGCCATCGCGATGCCCGCGAGGGTGCCCAGCACCGTCGCGACGAGGGCGGCGATGAAGCCCGTCTGCACCGAGATCCAGACGGCGTCGCGGATCGCGGGCTTCGCGAGCAGCGCGAGGAACGAGTCGAATCCGAAGTGGTCCCACGAGACGAGCAGGCGCCCCACGTTGAACGACGAGACGATGATCACGAGGATCGGCGCGAACAGGAAGAGCATCACGAGGACGCCCCACACGTTGAACGCGACGTCCGACCACGACTTGCGGGGTCGCTGGGTCAGCCGGTCGCTCATGCGACGACCTCCTCTTCACGAATCGGGGCGGATGTCGCGGGCCCGGCAGGTGCCGCGGGCGCCGTCGGTGCGGAGGCCGCGGCACCGATCACCAGGCGGTTGCGTGCCCGGAACGGCCAGGAGACGAGCCAGACGATGCCCGCCCCGATGCCCGCCGTGAGCAGGATCACGAAGATGAGCACGACCGCCATCGCCGAGCCCAGGGCCCAGTTCTGCGCGGTCTGGAACTGGCTGGCGACCAGCTGGCCGACCATGTTGCCCTTCGCCCCGCCGAGCACGGTCGCCGTGATGTAGTCGCCCATCAGCGGGATGTACACGAGCAGCACGCCCGCGATGATGCCGGGCTGCGCGAGCGGCAGCGTGACGCGGAAGAACGTGGTCCACTTGCCGGCGCCGAGGTCCTTCGACGCTTCGCGGAGCGGGCCGTTGACCCGGTCGAACGCCACGAACAACGGCAGGATCATGAGCGGCAGGTAGTTGTAGACGACGCCGATCAGCACCGCGCCGCGCGTGTTCAGGATCGCGAGGGGTTCGAACCCGATCGCCTGGAGCATCGACGACAGCCAGCCCTCGGGCGAGAGGATCACCTGCCAGCCGATGGTGCGCACGAGGAAGTTGGTCCAGAACGGCACCATCACGAGCGCGACGAGCAGGCCGCGCTTCGACGGCGGCGCCTTGACCGCCATCCAGTACGCGACCGGCAGGCCGATGAGGAAGCAGAGCACCGTGCCGGCCACGCCCACCCAGAGCGTGTTCTGGAACGTCGCGAAGAAGGTCGGGTCGAGCACCTCGGCGTACCGGTCGAACGAGAGCCTGTCGGTCGCCTGGGTCGCGAAGATGCTCGGCTTGTAGCCGAAGCTGAACCACACGACCATCGCCACCGGGGCGATGAAGAAGATCAGCAGCCAGGCCCATGCGGGCGCGGCGAGCAGGAATCCTGGGGATCGTCTACGCACCGGCGGCCGCCTTCATCTTGTTCCAGATCTGCACGATGCGCTCCTGCGCCTCGGTGAGCTCGCCCTCGTGCATGGTCGCGAGCTGCTCGGGCGTGAAGAACACGAGGTCGAGCATCGGCAGGCCGGCATCGGCCGCCGCCTGCTCGGCGTCCTTCGCGCCCGTGTGGTACCCGATGTAGTCGAGCTCGTCGAGCGCGTTCTCGGGAGTGAGCACGTAGTTGATGAAGGCGTGGGCGGCCTCGGGGTGCGGTGCGCCGGCGGGGATCGCCCAGTTGTCCATCCAGAGTTCGGTCGTCGGCGAGCCGAGCACGAACTTCCAGCGGTCGGGGTCGGGGCTCTCGAGGATCCCGAGCCGCGCGTCGCCGTTGTACGACTGCATGAGCATCTGCGTCGCCTGCGGGATCGCGCCGCCGCCCGGGTACGGATCGAACGCCGAGATGTGCGGCGCGAGCTCCTCGACGAGGAACTTCTCGGCCGCGTCGAGCTCGGCCTCGTCGGTCGTGTTCCACGGGACCCCGTTGGCCCAGAAGTAGAGGCCCGTGAGCTCGGCGGGGTCGTCGAGCACCGACGTCTTGCCGCTCGCCTCGTTCTGCGCCGCGTCGATGAAGTCGTTCCAGTCCTTGAGCTCGCGCTTGATCAGGGTCACGTCGTAGACGAATCCGGTCGTGCCCCATGCCTTGCAGATCGAGTACTCGTTGTCGGGGTCCCATGCCCGCCCGAGGAACGCCGGGTCGACGTGCTCGATGTTCGGGATCAGGTCGCGGTTCAGCTTCGACAGCAGCCCGTGCTCGGCCATCTGCGCGATGAACGTGCCAGTGGGAACCACGATGTCGTAGCCGCTCGTGCCGCGGGCGCCGACGAGCTTGGCCACCATCTCCTCGTTGGAGTTGAAGGCGCTCAGCGACACCTTCGGACCGAGGTCGGCGGTGAACGAGTCGAGCACGTCGGGTGCGTCGTAGTCGCCCCAGGTGTAGATCGAGAGGCGGTCCTCGAGTGCGCCGCCCGACGCCTGGGTCGTCGTGGCGGCGCTCCTCGGCGCGCAGCCGGCGAGGGTGGCGGTCACGCCCGCCGCGCCGGCCGTCGCCGCGGCGAAGCTCAGGAACCGGCGCCGCGTGAGCTCGCGGCGGATCGTCTTGGCCGCGCCCGTGGGCGCGAGGATGCGGATGTCGGGTTCGGATGCCATCGAGTGCTCCTGATCGGGTTCAGGCCGTGGGCGGCGCGACGTAGCCGCCGGCGGTCGCCGCATCGTCGGCCGGGAACAGCATCACGCTCTCGGCGCGCCACGAGCACACGACGGCGTCGCCGACCGCGACCTGCGGGGCCTCGGGGGTCGGTCGCCGCGCGATGACGCTCTGGTCGTCGGCCAGCTGCACGAGGTACTGCATCGTCTCGCCCTGGTGCGAGACGCCGATGAGCGTGCCCCGCGCGGTGTTCACGGCGTCGGATGCCGCGTCGCCGGCGTCTGCTGCGAGGCTGACGAACTCGGGGCGCACCGCCGCGAGGCCAGCCGTGCCCTCCTGGAGTCCGGCGGAGGCGCCGCGCACGAGCGCGTGCGCCGAGTCGACGGCCGCGCCGCCCTCGACGGCCGTGCCGCGGAAGAAGTTCTGCTGGCCGACGAACGCGGCGACGTAGGCCGAGGCCGGGCGGGCGTACACGGTGTCGGCGTCGGCGAGCTGCTCGATGCGTCCGTTGCGCATGATCGCGATGCGGTCGCTCATCGAGAGCGCCTCGCCCTGATCGTGGGTGACGAACACGAACGTGATGCCGAGACGCGACTGCAGGAGCTTCAGCTCGAGCTGCATCTCCTCGCGAAGCTGCCGGTCGAGGGCGCCGAGCGGCTCGTCGAGCAGCAGCACCGACGGGCGGTTCACGAGGGCGCGTGCGAGCGCGACGCGCTGCTGCTGGCCGCCCGAGAGCTGGGTGGGCTTGCGGTCGGCGAAGCCGCGCATCTGGGCGAGGTCGAGGGCGTCGACGACGCGCTCGCGGATCTCGGACTTCGGCGTGCGCTTCTGCTGCAGGCCGTAGGCGACGTTCTCGGCGACCGACAGGTGCGGGAACAGCGCGTAGGCCTGGAACACCGTGTTCACGTCGCGCCGATACGGCGGCACGCCGAGCACGGAACGCCCGGACACGCGGATGTCGCCGGCATCCGGATGCTCGAAGCCCGCGATCATGCGCAGCGTCGTGGTCTTGCCGCAACCCGAGGGGCCGAGCAGCGAGATGAACTCGCCCGCCTGGATCGTGAGCGACAGGCCGTCGACGGCGGTCGCGTCGCCGTAGCGCTTCGTGACCGTGTCGATGACGACGGTTCCGGGAGCTTCGCCGCGGGATGCGCCGGTGCCCGGAGCCGTTCCTGCGCCGGCCTCGATCGTGGTTGTCGTGGTCACTTGATGACGCCTCCTGTTCACCCGCGCGCCATCGCGCCGGAGGCCCATTCAATCCCTGCGGCGGGGTCCGTGCAACGCGAACCCGCGTTGACGAGACACTCCATCGTGAGCGGATGCCGCGGCCCGACAGTCCGTCTGGTCGGTCGGGCCGCCGGCATCCGCCCCGGGATGCGTGCGGCGGGATCAGCTGTTGAGCGCGGCCGTCGGCGAGGTGCGCGCCGCTCGTGCGGCGGGAAGCGCACCCGCGACCGCCCCGACGACCACCGTCGCGGCCACTCCGGCGACGAGCACCGCGGCGGGCACCGCGACCAGCCACCCGTTCGAGGCGGCGACGACCGCCGTGATCGCCCAGCCGATCACGGTGCCCGCGATGCCGCCGCAGAGCGCGAGCAGCATCGCCTCGACGAGGAACTGGGAGCGGATGTGCCCGCGCGTCGCGCCCAGCGACCGGCGCAGGCCGATCTCCTGACGTCGCTCGAGCACCGTGATGACCATGGTGTTCGCGACGCCGATGCCGCCGACGAGCAGGGCGATCGAGCCGATGCCGACGAGCAGCCCCGTGAACGCCTGGTCGATCGTGTTCTTCGCCGCGAGCGCATCGGACGGGCGACTGACCTTCACCTCGGTCGGCGACTCCGGGTCGATCGTCGAGGGCAGGAGTCGCCGGACCTCGGCCACCCGCTCGTCGTCGCCGCGTTCGTAGACGGTCGTCGGCGAACCGTCGAAGGCGAAGAGCTCGCTCGCGATCGGGCCGCCGACGAGCGCCGTCACGTCGAGCTCGGGTGCGAGCGGCGAGCGGGCGAGGATGCCGACGACCGTGAACTCCTGGTCGCCGATCTGCACCATGCTCCCGACGCTCACGATGCCGAGGCGCTCGGCGACCTTCGCGCCCAGCACCACCGCCGGATACCGTTCCGACGTCGCGTTCAGCCACGAGCCCGACGCGAGGGTCGAGCTCGTCGTTCCGAGCAGTTCGAGATCGGTCGCCGCGACCGAGAGCCCCTGGGTCGCCCCTCGGTCGACGCGGTCGTTCCGGTAGACGTGGACCTGGTCGAGCACCGAGGTCCAGCTCGCCTGCTCGACGCCGTCGACGCGACGCACGCGGTCGACGGCGTCGGAGGGCAGGGCGGTGTCCGCCCCGAAGAAGTCCTTGCCCGCCGAAGCGGTGAGCAGGTTCGTGCCGAGGGCGGCGAGGCGCTGCTTCACGAGCGCCTCGCTCGAGGTCGAGATGCCGACGACGGCGATCATCGCCGCGATGCCGATCGCGATGCCGAGCGCCGAGAGCGCGGCTCGCATCGGACGTGCCCGCAGCCCGTGGAATCCCAGTCCCACCAGGTCGCCGGTGCGCAGCCGCGAGCGCAGGCCGTTCACGATGCCACCCTCAGTGGCACGCGCTCGACCCGTCGATCGCCGACGAGCCGGCCGTCGCGGATGCCGAGCTGCCGCGGCATCCGCTCGGCGACCTGCTGGTCGTGCGTGATGACGACGACCGTCGTGCCCGACGCGTTCAGCTCGCCGAGGATCGAGACGACGGTCGCACCCGACCGCGAGTCGAGCGCCCCGGTGGGCTCGTCGGCGAGCACGAGCGGCGGCTCGCCGACCACCGCGCGGGCGATCGCGACGCGCTGGCGCTCACCTCCCGAGAGCTCGTGCGGCCGATGGTGCGCACGGGGCGCGAGCCCCACCCGCTCGAGCGCCGTCGCGGCGCGCGCCCGACGCTCGCGCGCCGGCACGCCCGTGTAGAGCAGGCCGGTGGCCACGTTGTCCAGCGCGCTGACTCCTTCGGCGAGGTGGTACTGCTGGAAGACGAATCCGATGGTGTGCGCCCGGAGCGCCGACAGCTCCGCATCGGTCAGGTCGCCGGTGTCGTGCCCGTCGAGGTGCAGCTCGCCCGAGCTCGGCCGGTCGAGCGTGCCGATCAGGTTCAGCAGCGTCGACTTGCCCGAGCCGCTCGGGCCGACGATCGCGAGCATCTCGCCGCGATCGATGTCGAGGTCGACCGCAGACAGGGCGAGCGTGGGCGGCGACCCGTACGACCGCGAGACGCCGCGGAGCGAGACGAGCGGGGCGCTCACTTCGCCACCACGATCTCGTCGCCGGCCTCGAGATCGCCGCCCGTCACCTCGACGAAGCCGTCGGCGAAGGCGCCGAGCTCGACCGGCACGAGCTTCGACTCGCCGCCCTCGACGACCTCGACCACTGAGCCGCCGCCGGCCGTCGCGAGCAGCGCGAGCACGGGCACCAGCAGGGCGTCCTCGCGCTTGACGGAGGTGAGTTCGCCCGTCACGGTGACGTCGTCGAATCCCTCGGCGCTCGCCGGGTCGTCGAGCGAGATCGTCACGGGCAGCTTCACCTTCTTGCCGCCCTGTCCGTCGTCCTGCTCTGCGGGGGACCCGACGGCCGAGACGGTGCCCTCGACCGCGCCGCCGCCGGGCAGGCTCAGCGTCACCTTCGCGCCCACGGCCGCGACCTCGGCGAGGTTCGGCGCGATGTCGGCGGTCACGCGCTTACCGGTGCTCGAGACCGAGACGACGGCAGCGCCTGCGGCATCGCCGATGCGGGCCTTCTGCGCGGCGATGCGTTGCGGTGCATCGGCGAACACGACGCGTCCGGGTTCGATGACCCCGGTCTCTTCGAGGCCGAGGGACTCCTGCCACGCCTCGATCGCCTCCTGGGTCGACCAGGCGAACTCCTCGTCGGGCTCGCGGTCGAAGAACCCGAGGGCCGCGAGGTTCTGCTCGAGCTGCAGCACGTCGGGGCCGTCCTCCATGCCCGACGCGAACGGCCGCCACATCGGCAGCGACCCGATGAGCAGCACGACCGGCCGGTCGTCAACGCGGAACAGCTCGCCGCCGCGATCGACGACGGTGCCGACGCCGGGCATGGAGGTCACGGTGCCGCCGAGCGAGGTGCCGAGATCGTGCACCCCGCCGTACGCGAGTCGACCCGAGATGCGCACGCGCTCGGTGAGGTCGCCCCTGGCGACGGTCTGGGTCTGCACCTCGCCGAGGTCGGTTCCGTGATCGGCGTCGGATGCCGAGGCCTGCGGGCGGCCTGCGAGCAGCACGGCCGCGACGATGCCGGTCGTCGCGATGCCGGCGAAGGCGATGAGCCATGCCCGGCGTCGGCGTCGAGGGCTTCGGGAGGGCGCGGCATCCGTCGTCGGCTCGACAGCGGGCTCGAGCGCAGACTCGCCCGCAGGCTCCGGCGCGGTCATTCGTCGTCTCCGGGCATCTCGGGGAAGCCCGCCTCGTCGTTGCAGGCGTCCATGACCGCGGGGTCGACCTCGTCGATCGACATGGCCTGCATCGAGACCATGCCGCCGTCCGCTGAGATCTCGGGGTCGCGGTAGTCGTATCCGGCCTCGCGCATGCACGCGGCGAACGCGAGCATCGCCTCGTTCAGTTCGTCTGCGTCGGGCATGCCCGGCTGCACGGGCGGCTCGCCGACCTGCTCGATGCACTTCTCGTGGGCCGCCTCCATCGCCTCGAGGTCGATCTCGCCCGGATCGACCGAGTCGAGCGAGCCGGTCGTCGTGTCGTCGCCGCCGGCATCGCCGGAATCGCCGGTGGTGGAGCCCATGGTCATCGACACGTCGACGCCCTCGGCCTTCATGCAGTCGCCGAACTCGAGCGACCAGTCGTCGTAGGCGGCGTCCGAGTCGCCCGCGGCGAGGTCGGGGGCGTCGGATGCGTTCGGCGTGCACGCCGAAAGCGCGACGACCAGGCCGATGCCCGCCAGGGCGAGCAGCGCGCGGGGTCGACGCCGGGTGAGGTGGTTCATGGTGGTCCTTTCGTCGGGCCCCGGAATCGGTGCCGGAACCCAGCACACTCACAGCGCGGTCGTAGCGGAGTAAAAGGCGGCGCTGACCTTTTCGTTACCCTCGGCGGGGTTCACTGGAGGTTCGGCCGATGACTGGAGGAACCGAGTGCGCGTGCTGATCGTGGAAGACGAGCCGTACCTCGCCGAGGCCGTGCGAGCCGGACTCGCGCTCGAGGCGATCGCCGCCGACCTCGCGCCAGACGGCGAGGCGGCGCTCTTCGCGGTCGACGTGAACGACTACGACGTGATCCTGCTCGACCGCGACCTTCCCGGCGTGCACGGCGACGAGGTCTGCCGAACGCTCGCCGCGCGCGAGGAGCGCCCGGCGATCCTCATGCTCACCGCGGCCAGGCGGCTCGGCGACAAGGTCGGCGGCTTCGAGCTCGGCGCCGACGACTACCTCGCCAAGCCGTTCGAGTTCCCTGAGCTCGTGGCCAGGGTGCGGGCACTCGGCCGCCGGAGGTTCACGGCGCTTCCGCCGCGCCTCGAGGGCGCCGGGGTCACGCTCGATCCCTTCCGTCGCGAGGTGTACCGCGACGGCCGTTTCGTGCGGCTCAGCCGCAAGGAGTTCTCGGTGCTCGAGGTGCTCATGCGCGCCGCAGGAGGCGTCGTCAGCGCCGAGACCCTGCTCGAGAAGGCGTGGGACGAGAACGCGAACCCCTTCACGAACTCCGTGAAGATGACCATCTCCACGCTCCGGCGCAAGCTCGGCGAGCCGTGGATGATCCGCACCGACCCGGGTGCCGGCTACGCGATCGACGTGCCGCGTGGGTGACGCCGCGGCATCCGCCCCTCGGACGTTCCGGCTGACGGTCCGGGCGCGGCTCGCGCTCACCTACGCCGGCCTGCTCGTCGTCGCGGGCGCCGTGATGCTCGCGATCATTGCCTTCTTCATCGGGCTCGTGCCGACGTACGAGTTCGCCGCCGCCACCCCGCTCGCGGGGGCGACGGCCGACGGCTCCGTCGCGATGCTCAGCGTGCCGAGCGAGTCGGCCGACCTGGTCGCCGGCACCGCCGTGCCCACCTACGACCCCGGCATCCTCGCCGAGACGACCTCCGCGTCGGTCGTCGTCGGCTCGCGCGACGACATCCTGCAGCTGCTGCTCTGGGTCTCGGCGGGCGCGCTCGTGGTGCTCGCGGCCGTCGGCGCGTGGGCCGGTTGGTTCGTCGCCGGGCGGATGCTGCGGCCGCTCCAGGAGGTCAACCTGGCCGCCCATCGTGCCGCACGCGGCCACCTCGACCACCGCATCGCGCTCGGCGGCCCCCGCGACGAGATCACCGACCTCGCCGACACGTTCGACGAGATGCTCGAGGGGCTCGAGCGGTCGCTCGGGGCCCATCGGCGGTTCGCGGCGAACGCCTCGCACGAGCTCCGCACGCCGCTCGCCACCACCCGGGCCATGCTCGACGTCGCGTTGAGTTCGGCGGGCGCCGGGGATGCGGCGGGCGCTGCCGGCGCTGCGGGCGCCGGGAGTGCCGCGGGCACGGCCCTGCTGGAGCGCCTGCGCGAAACCAACGAGCGCAGCATCGCGACGGTCGAGGCGCTGCTCGACCTCTCCGAGGCCGAGGCCGGCGAGGCGAGCACGGAACCGATCGAGCTCGGCGAGCTCGCGGCATCCGTCGTCGAGGAGGCGCGGCCCGAGGCGGCGCTCGCCGGAGTGCGCATCGATCTCGCGGTCGCACCCGGAACGGTCTCGGGTGATCGCGTGCTGCTCAGGCAGATGCTCGTGAACCTCGTGCAGAACGGCATCCGGCACAACGTGCGCGGCGGGGTCGTGCGGGTGTCGACCCGCACCACGAGACGCTCGAGGACCATCGAGGTCGCGAACAGCGGTGCCGAGCTCGATCCGGCGACGGTGGCCGAGCTCACCGCGCCGTTCTTCCGGGTCCGCGGGCGCACGAGCGCGGCCGCCCAGCGCGGCCGCGGGCTCGGACTCTCGATCGTCGCGGCGATCGCCGAACGCCACGGAGCGGCGCTGCAGCTCGTGCCCCGAGCGAACGGCGGGCTTCGCGTCGCCGTGCGGTTCCCGCGCGAGGCCGCCGCTCAGGCGAAGCCGAAGACCGGCGGGAAGACGACCACGAGGATCGCGGCCCAGGCGAGGTAGACCGGCAGGTACCCCGTCTGCCAGCGCTCGAGGCGGTCGAACGGCTCGCGCCCGCGGAGGAATCCGAGCTGCAGCCACGCGGCCCAGGCCAGGTTCGCGAGCAGGATCAGGTTGAGCCCGAGCGAGGCCGTCTTGTTCGGGCTGAAGCCGAACTCGCCGGTGCGCCCGACCATCGCGACGAGCACGAAGAGGTCGACCACGAGCGCCGCGACGAGCATGACGAGCTGGATGCGGTCGAACCAGCCGGGACGCTGCAGCGGGTCGCGCGACGAGTACGAGTACACGAGCAGCCCGAGCACGACGACGAGCACGAGGTCGAAGGCGATGAGGAGCTCGCGATCGGCGTCGACGATGTTCCACTGCAGGGTCGCGGCGACCACGAGCGCGATGAGCATGAGCGTGAACAGCGGCGTGAAGACCTTCGTGAGCACGGGGGCGATGTTCTCGATCACGCGCTGCTTGGCATCGACGAGCCAGGCGGCCACGAGTACCGCGCCCGGGATCGCGCACGGCAGCACCCAGTCGTTGAAGAACCAGAACACGTCGACGCCGATCGTCGAGAACACGCCGATCGTGAGCGCCGACAGCGCGCCGCCGACGAGCGCGATGAGCACGTAGTACACGACCCATTCGCCGCTGAAGCGCACGAAGTCCATCCGCGAGTCGCTGCGGCGCCAACCGCCTCCGACATATGCGAGTCCGGTCACCAGCCACAGTCCGACGATGGCGGCGATCGACGCGATGAGCTCGGTGTCGGTCGGCGGCACGCCGAAGACGTACAGGTCGCCCGGCTCGCCCCACGGGAACACGTTGAGCACGAGGGCGGCCAGCATGAACGCGCCCGCGACGGCCAGCACCGGTCCGCGGGGCGGGCGGTGCCGCCACACGAACCAGGCCGCGAGGAACGGGAGCACGAGCACCGAGAGGTTCCGGAGGAAGAACGCGGGATCCGCGCCGAGCAGCCTCGCAGCCGTGACCGCGAGTCCGGCGCCGACGCCGAGCCCGAGGGCGACGGCGAGCCCGTTGGAGCGCTTCCAGAACGGGGTGCGCCGGCCCGCGGCATCCGCTCGGTCGAGGGCTCCGGATGCCTCGGCGTACCCGTCCGTGCCCGGCGCGCCCTGAGCGCCCGAGTCGTCGTCGAGCACGAGCTGCTTCCAGAGGCGCTCGGAGTGCACGCGGGCGTACTCGTGCGAGAGGTCGTCGACCGCGCCGAGGCGTTTGACGGCCACGAGGAACGCCTCGTCTTCGTGGAGTCCGACCTCGCGCAGTGCGTCGACGCGGTCGAGCAGGTGGCTCTCGAGCTCGTCGAGGTCTGCGCTGGTCACGGCGTCGTGGCGCTGCATCCATGCGCGCCAGGAGGCGACGAGTGCGCCGAGCTCATCAGGAGCGCCGGGGCCGGGCCTGGGAGCGTGTCCGTGGCCGTCGGCCGGGGTCGCGGCGTCAGGGCGGTCGGGGCCGTCCGTTGCGGCCGAGCGCGGGGTCTCGGGCGCCATGTCAGACCGTCCCGAAGGCCAGGCGCATGCGCGGGCCGCCGTCGTCGGGCCAGACCTTGCTCAGCACGTCGCCCACGACCGACCACTGGCGCCGCTGCTCGGCGAGCACGCCGGCCCCCTGCTCGGTCAGGCGGTAGTGCTTGCGCGGGCGCCCGGTGTCGGACTGGCGCCACTCGGAGTGCACGTGGCCGAGGCGCTCGAGCCGGTGCAGCAGGGGGTAGAGCATGCCGTCGCTCCACTCGAGCTCGCCGCCAGAGAGCGCGGTGATGCGCTGCAGGATCGCGTACCCGTACGACTCGCCGTCGGCGAGGATGCCGAGCACGACCGGGGTCGCGGCCGCCGCGACGAGGTCTTTGCCGATGCGCATGGTGTTCCCTCCTGCGTTGGTGCGTACCTTGCAGCTCAAGGTATCTGGATCAGCAATATACCTCGCACTGCGAGGTATCGCCACTCGCGCCTCGCACCTCGCACCTCGCACCTCGCGCCCCGTCCCCGTCGTTCAGTCACGTGTGGTCGCTTCGCGCGCCGGAGAGCGACCACAAGTGACTGAACGACGGGGGATCGGGGGTGCTCACACGGCGAGCGCTCCTCCCCAGGCGCGGCCGGATCGTCGAAACGCACTCGGGCGACGTCCGCTCCGGGCGCGCGCCGAGCCGACCGGCACACTCGTCGGATGCGTCGACCGACTCCGCTTCCGGTATCCCTCGTCGATCGGCCGTTCACGGCTCCTGAGGCGATCGCATCCGGGGTTTCGCGGCGCAGGCTCCGCAGCGGCGACCTGGCCCGACCGTTCCGTGGAGTCCGGGCGCCCCGCGCCGATGAGGCAGTCGCGCATCGGTGCGCCGCGTACGCCACCGTCATGCCCCCCGGCCAGGTCTTCTCGCACGCCACGGCAGCGATGCTGCTCGGCCTCCCGTTGCCGCGCGCCGTCGAACGCGACGCACGCGTGCACGTGACCGCTCTCGAAGGCGGCCGGGCACCGAGGCGGAGCGGCGTCGCCGGATACTCCACGACGGGGCATCCGTTGGTCCGGCAGGTTCGCGGGCTCCGCGTGCTGGCACCGGCCGATGCCTGGTGCTCGCTCGCGGGTCTGCTCCGACATGACGACCTCGTCGCCGCCGGTGACCGGCTCGTGGGCCTGCCGTCGCCGATGGCGACGTTCGACGAGATCGACCGGGCGATCGTGCGTCACGGCAACCGAGCGGGCGCGGCGAAGCTGCGCCGAGCTCGGGCGGACCTCCGCGCGGATTCCTACTCGCGCCCCGAGACGCTCGCGCGCCTCGCCCTGATCCGCGCGGGCCTCCCCGAACCCGAACCGAATGGGGTCATCGAGCTCCGATCCGGTCGCCGCACGCGCGGAGACCTCGTGTTCCGCGCCTATCGGGTGCTCGTCGAGTATGACGGCGAGCAGCATCGGCTCGACCTCGAGCAATGGACGACGGATGTCACGAGGCTCAACGACCTCGCCGCCGACGGCTGGCTCGTGATCAGGGCGACGAAACGGATGCCCCGCGCTGAACTCGTGGCGCGCGCGGAATCCGCGCTGCTCGAACGAGGATGGCGGCGCTGACACGCCGGCCCCGCGCCCGTCGTTCGGTCACTCGTGGTCGCTTCGATGCGGGTATTCCGGCCACGGGCGACCGAACGATGGCGTGCGTACGGCGGGCGGGGCGCGGGCAGCCGGGCATGTTTCCGCGGCGCGGAAATACCGCGGAAGTTCACCCCCCGAACCGTCGGTCGGGGTGCCCCGGCGGCCCGCAGAGTGGAACCACAGCCACCCCGGAAGGCGTCGAGGCAGACGCCGGAAGGGCCGCAGGAGACATCCGCCAGAGACATCCGACCGCAGCCGAGGCCACACCGAGGCAGCGCCGGACCGCACCGAAGGAGCACGACGATGAGCACGAACCGCCCCGGCGACCAGACCCAGACCGCAGCCGAACTGCAGCTCGAGTGGGACGCGAACCCGCGCTGGGAGGGCGTGAAGCGCGACTACACCGCAGAAGACGTCATCGCCCTGCGCGGACCGGTGCGCGAGGACCGCACGCTCGCTCGCCGCGGCGCCGAGCGCCTGTGGGAGGACATCCAGCAGAACACGGGCAATGCCTTCGAGCGCCAGGAGGACCCGCAGTGGTCGGCCGCGCTCGGCGCCCTCACCGGCAACCAGGCCGTGCAGCAGGTGCGCGCAGGCCTCAAGGCGATCTACCTGTCGGGCTGGCAGGTCGCGGCCGACGCGAACCTCAGCGGCCAGACCTACCCCGACCAGTCGCTCTACCCCGCGAACTCGGTGCCGGCCGTCGTGCGCCGCATCAACAACGCGCTGCTTCGCACCGGCCAGATCGAGCAGGGCAACGAGGCCGAGACCGGCATCACCGACTGGATGGCCCCCATCGTCGCCGACGCCGAGGCCGGCTTCGGCGGGCCGCTGAACGCCTACGAGCTCATGCACCAGATGATCGAGGCCGGCGCGGCGGGCGTGCACTGGGAGGACCAGCTCGCGAGCGAGAAGAAGTGCGGCCACATGGGCGGCAAGGTGCTCATTCCGACGAGCCAGCATATCCGCACGATCAACGCGGCCCGTCTGGCGGCGGATGTCGCGGGCGTGCCCTCGATCATCATCGCCCGCACCGACGCGCTCGCCGCGACCCTCATCACGAGCGACCACGACGAGCGCGACAAGCCGTTCGTCACGGGCGAGCGCACCGCAGAGGGCTTCTACAACGTGCAGAACGGCATCGAGCCAGTCATCGCCCGCGGCCTCGCCTACGCCGAGTACGCCGACCTGCTCTGGGTCGAGTCGGCCGAGCCCGACCTCGACCTCGCGCGCCGCTTCGCCGAGGCCGTGCACGCGAAGTTCCCGGGCAAGCGCCTGAGCTACAACTGCTCGCCGAGCTTCAACTGGAAGCGCCACCTCGACGACGACCAGATCGCGAAGTTCCAGCGCGAGCTCGCGTCGATGGGCTACGCGTTCCAGTTCATCACGCTCGCCGGCTTCCACTCCCTGAACCACGGCATGTTCACGCTCGCCAAGGACTACAACGAGCGTCACATGTCGGCCTACGTCGAGCTCCAGGAGGCGGAATTCGCCTCGGAGGCATCCGGCTACACCGCCACGCGCCACCAGCGCGAGGTCGGCACCGGCTACTTCGACCAGATCGCCACGGCGCTGAACCCCAACAGCGCGACGCTCGCCCTCGTCGGATCGACCGAGGAAGACCAGTTCCAGCACTGACCACGGCCCCGGCCGGACAGGAGCAGAAGACCATGAACACGACACCGACCATGACCCTCGAGCGCGAGCGAACGGATGCCGCATCCGCACGCCGCCCCGAGCCGAAGCCCGCCACCGGCAGCTTCCAGACCGTCGAGCCGCGCATCGAGCTCGCCCGTTCGGGCGCGGAGCGCGAGGCATCCGTCGGCCGGGCCGAGGAGATCCTCACGCCCGAGGCGCTCGCCTTCCTCGCGGCGCTGCACGACCGATTCGCCGGCACCCGGCACGAGCTGCTCGCCGAGCGCCTGCAGACCCGCGTCGACGCGGCGAACGGCCGTGACCCGCGCTTCATGCCCGAGACGGCATGGATCCGTGACGACAGCACCTGGCGCGTCGCGGGCCCCGGCCCCGGCCTCGAGGACCGTCGCGTCGAGATCACGGGTCCGACCGACCGCAAGATGGCGATCAACGCGCTGAACTCGGGCGCGAAGGTCTGGCTCGCCGACCAGGAGGACGCCACGAGCCCCACCTGGGAGAACGTCATCGGCGGGCAGGTCACGCTGTTCGACTTCCTGCGCGGCGACCTCGCGTACACGAGCCCCGAGGGCAAGGAGTACCGCGTCACCGCGTCGGAGACGCCGACGATCGTGATGCGTCCGCGCGGCTGGCACCTCGTCGAGAAGCACCTCACGTTCCACGACCGCGCCGGGCGCGCCATGCACGCCTCGGGTTCGCTCGTCGACTTCGGGCTGTACTTCTTCCACAACGCGCAGGCGCTCATCGCCGCCGGTCGCGGGCCGTACTTCTACCTGCCGAAGCTCGAGTCGCACCGCGAGGCGAAGCTCTGGAACGACATCTTCGTGTTCTCGCAGAACGCGCTCGGCATCCCGCAGGGCACGATCCGCGCGACCGTGCTCATCGAGACGATCCAGGCCGCGTTCCAGATGGACGAGATCCTCTACGAGCTGCGCGACCACTGCGCGGGCCTCAACGCCGGCCGCTGGGACTACATCTTCTCGATCGTGAAGACGTTCCGCTCCCGTGGTCGTCGCTGGGTCTTCCCCGACCGTAAGGCGATCACCATGACGGTGCCGTTCATGCGGGCCTACACCGAGCTGCTCGTGCAGACGTGCCACAAGCGCGGGGCACATGCCATCGGCGGCATGAGCGCGTTCATCCCGAACCGCCGCGACCCCGAGGTGACCGAGCGCGCGCTGACCGCGGTCTCGGCCGACAAGCGCCGCGAGGCGGGCGACGGCTTCGACGGCACGTGGGTCGCGCACCCCGACCTGATCCCCACCGCTCGTGCGGAGTTCGACGCCGTGCTCGGCGACCGACCCAACCAGGTCGACCGCCTGCGCGACGACGTCGAGGTGACGGCGGCCGACCTGCTCGACATCCCGTCGATCGGCGGCGAGGTCACCGAGGCCGGCGTGCGCGACAACATCTCGATCGCGATCCGCTACATCGAGTCGTGGCTCCGCGGCACGGGGGCCGCCGCGATCGACAACCTCATGGAGGACGCCGCGACCGCGGAGATCTCGCGCTCGCAGGTCTGGCAGTGGCTCGACAACAACACCGTCACCGCCGAGGGCACACGCATCGACCAGACGTCGATCGTGCGCCTCATGGCCGAGGCCGTCGCCGCACTGCCCCGCTTCGAGGGCGACCGGTTCGACGACTCGATCTCGGTGTTCCGCACGGTGGCGCTCGAGCCCGAGTTCCCGACCTTCCTCACGGTGGGGGCGTACGCCCGGTTCCTCTGAACGGTCGAGTCGCCCGGTCATCCCGCTGTCGGGAACCCCGGGCGACTCGGCACCGCCGCGGTTCCCGAAGGGCCGCGTCGACCGCATCCGGCGATCCCGGAAGGTGCGACGGACGGCGCGGCCCTCTCGGCGCGGGCGGGCGATCGGCGTCCGGTGTCGCCGGGCGTCACCGGCGCGCGGCGGCATCCGTCGGCCTGCGAGAATGGCGAGTCGTGACCCGAACCACGATTCGCCAGGCCAGACCGACGGATGCCGCGGCGCTCGCCGAACTCGCGGCCGACACGTTCCCGCTCGCCTGCCCGCCCTCGACCACCGCAGAGGCGATCGCCGAGTTCATCGCGACGAACTTCACGGTCGAGCGCTTCGACGAGCACCTCGCCGATGCCGGGCGGATGCTGGTGGTCGCCGAGGACGGCGAGGGAACGCTGGTCGGCTACACGATGCTCATCGCCGGCGACCCGACCGACACCGACGTCTCGGCCGTCGTGACCGAGCGCCCGACGATCGAGCTCAGCAAGTGCTACACCCGCAAGGCCGCGCACGGTTCGGGTTCGGTGGCCGGGCCGCTCATGGAGGCCACGGTCGAGGCGGCACTCGCGACCGGCGTCGCGTCGATCTGGCTCGGCGTGAACGACGAGAACGCCCGGGCGATCCGCTTCTACGAGAAGCACGGCTTCGTGAAGACGGGCCGCAAGCACTTCAAGCTCGGCGATCGCTACGAGGACGACTGGGTGCTCATGCGATCGGCTGGCGCCGGCGGTGGCGGGGGCGGTTCCTGAGGTATCGCGCGGCGCGCGTCGTTCAGCAGCGGGCGGTCATCTGGATGCGCCGACTCGTGATGCCGCTCGCGGGCCCGCCGGGCAGGCCGAGATCGTGCTCGGCGAGTTCGCGATGCCAGGGCGTGGCCGGGTCGGACTCGACGAATCCGCAGCTGCGGTAGAACGGTCCGTTCCACGGGACGTCGGCGTAGGTGCGCAGGGTGATCTCCGCGTAGCCGAGGGCTGCTGCGTGGGCGATCGCCGCCTCGACGAGTCGGCGGCCGTGTCCGCGGCGTGCGTGCGCGGGCGAGACCGAGAGCTGCTCGAGGTGCACGTGGCCGTCGTGCTCGAGCACCTGGGCGAAGCCGACGACGGTCGTCCGGTCGCCGTCGCCGTCGCTGCCCTCGACGACGGCGACCAGGATGAACCCGGGCTGCGCCGCTCGGGTCGCGGCATCGGGCGCGGGTCGCCACGACGTCGGCCGGAACCGCTCGATGAACAGCCCGTCGGCGTCGTTCTCGAGTTGCTCGAGGAGTTCGAGCTCGCCGGGCGCGGCGAGCCGGATCTCAGGATGGGGTCGCCGCACGAGCCGCTCCCATGGCCGCCTTCACGGACTGGTAGCCCGCGAGCGCGGCCGCACGCGACTCGCCGAGGTCCACGATCGGCTCGGGGTAGTCGTCGCCGTCCGCCTCGGGCACCCAGCGCCGCACGTAGTCGCCGCGCGGATCGAACTTCTTCGCCTGCAGCAGCGGATTGAACACGCGGAAGTAGGGCGCGGCATCGGCCCCCGAACCTGCCACCCACTGCCAGTTGAACGGGTTCGAGGCCGCGTCGGCGTCGACGAGCGTGTCCCAGAACCACTGCTCGCCGCGGCGCCAGTCGATGAGCAGGTTCTTCGTGAGGAACGACGCCGTGACCATGCGCACGCGGTTGTGCATCGATCCCGTGCGCCAGAGCTCGCGCATGCCGGCGTCGACGAGGGGCACACCCGTGCGTCCTTCCTCCCACGCGCGCAGCGCGGTCGGGTGCAGGCGCGGCCACGGGAACGCGTCGAACTCGGCGCGCCAGTTGCGGGTCGCGAGGTCGGGCGCATGGAAGAGCACGTGCCAGGCGAACTCGCGCCACCCGAGCTCGGCGAGGAACCGGGCCCGGCTCGTCGCCTCGCCTCCGCTCCCGGCGCCCCTGCCGCCCCCGGCACCCGCACGGCGTTCGCGCACCGCGTGCCACACCTCGAACGGGCTGATCTCGCCCCACCTCAGGTGCGGCGACAGGCGCGAGGTCGCGTCGACCGCGGCCGGGCGGTCGCGCGCGGCGTCGTAGTCGCCGAGTCGCTCGTCGAGGAACTCCGCGAGCCGGTCGTGCGCCGCGGCCGAGCCGGGCGTCCACGTCTCGCGAAGGCCCGCCGCCCAGTCGGGGCGGGTCGGCAGCAGGTGCCACGATGCGAGGTCGTCGCTCGCGACATCCGGAACGTACGCGTCGATCGCGTCGGGTACGGCGAGCGGATGCCGCGGCTCGGGCGCCGAGAGGCAGGCGCGCCAGAACGGCGTGAAGACCGAGTAGGGCGTGCCCTGCCCGGTGCGGATCGTCCACGGCTCGAAGAGCAGGTTCGCGTCGAAGCTCTTCACCTCGAGCCCGTCGTCGCCGAGCCCCGACTTCAGCTCGGTGTCGACCTCGCGCTCGGGGCCGCCGTAGCGGCGGTTCCAGAAGACGGCGTCGGCACCGGTCTCATCGACCAGCGAGCGGATCACGCGGCCGGCGGGGCCGCGTCGCAGCACGAGGTCCGTGCCGAGCGCCTCGAGGTCGGCACGCAGGGCCTCGAGCGAGCCGTGCAGCCACCACCGCGCCGCCCCGCCGAGCGGGCGGATGCCGTGCGACTCCTCGTCGAGCACGAACACGCACACGACCGGCGCACCACGCTCGGCCGCGGCCGCGAGCGCCGGATGGTCGCCGACGCGCAGGTCGTCGCGGAACCAGACGATCGTCGGCGCGGCGGGCATGCGCCCGACCCTACCCGACGCCTCCGACGGCCAGGCGGGCCGCCGCGGCGTCCGCCCGACTCGCCGCCGCTCGCGCGATCGCCCACGTGCCGAGCCCCGACGCGAGGAAGATCACCGCGAGGATCGCCCACCCCGTGAGGCCCATGCTGAGTGCCGTCGCGGTCACGACGGCGGGGGCGAGCGTCGCGCCGATCGAGTAGCCCATCGAGTAGACGCCCTGGTAGGTGCCAGCTTGCACGGGGTCGGCGAGCTCGAAGCTCAGGCCCCAGCCCCCGGCCTGCGAGAGCACCTCGGCGAACGCGTGCGTGATCGAGGCGAGCACGATGAACACGACCGAGAACCACACCGGCAGGCCCGCGGCCGCGGCGTAGACGAGGCACGTCGCGGCCATGAGCCACGCGGCGATCGCCGACACGCGCCCGGCGCGGCGCAGGTCGTGGGTCCCGCGCGAGAGCGGCACCTGGAACAGCACGACGATGACCGTGTTGAGGATGAGCACGGCCGACACCAGCACGGCCGAGGCGTCGGTCTCATGCGCGATCCACAGCGGCACGCCGATCTCGGCGACGCCGAACTGCATGCCGAAGATCGCGCTGAGGGCCGTGAGCGCGAGGTAGCGCGGGTCGCGCCAGGGCGAGTGCGCGAAGCGGCTGCGACGCTTCGTCGAGGGCGTCGGGCGAGCGGATGCCTCGGGGCGGCGACCTTGCGATGCGCGGCCGCCCGCGGCATCCGCCTCGTCCGCCTCGGGCAGGTCGTCGTCGACGGTGCCGTCCAAGGCGGCGACCACCCCGACCGCGCCCGTCACCGGAGGAACCGGTCGGGCGTCGACGCTCGCGGGTAGCTTCACGAGCCGCACGAGCGCGAGCAGGTACAGCCCGCCGGCTGCGACGAGCAGGATCCGGTACGCCTCGGGCGTGCCGATCGCGAGGGCGAGCGCGCCGAGCCCCGAGCCGACGGCGATCGACACGTTCGTGACCGTGCGCAGCACCGCGCGGGCGTGCACCCGCTGCTCGGGTTCGAACGCCCGCGCGAGGATCGCCATGCGCGTCGAGTTCGCGCCCTGCCCGAACGCGCCGACGATCACGGCGACGACCAGCGCCGAGACGAAGTCGCCCGTGACGGCGTAGCAGAGCAGGCCGAGTCCCTCGAGGGTCGTGAACACGAGCAGCACCCGCCGGGCGCTCATGCGGTCGGCGAGCCAGCCGCCCGCGAGCGAGGCGACGATGCCGGCCGCGCTCGCGGCGCCCAGCACGATCGCGATCTCGTGCGCCGGGAGCCCCACCACGAGCGTGAAGTACAGCACCGTGATCGTGAGGAAGATGCCCCGCCCGACCCGGCTGATGAGGGTCGCCGTCACGAGGATCCGCAGCACCGGGTCGGAGACGGATGCTGCGATGCGGGCCGCCAGACCCGGCTTCGCCGTGCCCCCGCCGCCCGCCGCATCCGCCTGCGTGGCCGGCGACGCCTGCGCCGCGGCATCCGCTTCGTCGATGCTCGCGGCGGCGGCGTCGAGATCGGGTTCGATGACGGGCAGTGACGAGGTGTCGGGGCTGGAGGTAGGGCTCACGGGTTCGATCCTGCTGGGAGCCTCGACCGGGCGAAATCGATGTAGCGTTGTGCTACATGTTGCGGTACGTGCTGAACGAGGACGACGTCGGAGCCGTGCGCTTCGCGCTCTCACCCCTGTGCGAACTCGGGCTGTCGTTGCGCGCGATCCGCGAGCCCGCGAGGTTCCCGCTGCAGCTCGGCTGGCTGCGCCGCACCGAGGAGGCCCGCGAACGGCTCGACATGCACGTGCTCGGGGCGCTCATCGACGAACGCATGTGGACGCCCGACTTCTTGAACCCCCGCCCGGCGTCGCCGCTCACGCGCCTCGAAGACGAGTTTCGCGCGCTCGCCGCGACGCCGCCCGACGTGTTCCGCAGCGACCTCGTCGCCGTGCACGGGCACGTGCCAGAGGTGTTCGCCGGGTCGACGAGCCAGGCGCTGCGCCGCATCATCCGTGCCCTGTCACAGCTCTGGGAGACCTGCTTCGAACCGTACTGGCCGCGCATGCGCGCCGTGCTCGAGGCCGACGTCGTCTACCGCGGCCGTCAGATCGCGCAGGCCGGAGTCGCGAGCATGCTGAACGGCCTCTCGCCGCGCATCGCCTACGACCACGGCGTGGTCTCCGTGCGCCTCGCAGACCCGAAGGATCGAACGCTCGCGATCGACGGCAACGGCCTCACCCTCATGCCCACGATGTTCACGCGTCGCGCCTCGGCGCCGATCGGCGACGGGCCGCCGATGATCCTCTACTCGGCCAGGGGCCAGGGCGCCCTCTGGGAGGCCGAGCCCGTGGCCAATCCCGCCGCGGTCGCCGCGGTGCTCGGCGAGACGCGCGCGAGCCTGCTCGCCGCCCTCGGCGACCCCGCGTCATCGACCGAGCTCGGGGTGCGCTTCGGCGTCACCGCCTCGGCCGTGAACCAGCACCTGCGCGTGCTGCGCGACGCCGGCCTGCTCGTCAGTACCCGCTACGGCCGCAGCGTGCTCTACCTGCGCAGCGAGCTCGGTTCGGCCCTGCTCGAGTCGCGCTCGGGCTGACCTGGGGATTCGCCCGATCGTGCGCGAGCGGATGCCGCGGCATCCGCTCACCGCTCGCTCACCTTGTCGCGGCGCGGCCTACTTCGCGCCGGGGGCGGCGAGCCACCGTCGCTGCTCCCGAACGACCAGCAGCGCGAGCATGCCCCACAGGCCGAGGTCGTCGGCGAGCCCGAGCGGGCCGAGCACGAGTTCGGGCATCAGGTCGATCGGCGAGATCGCGTAGACGGTCGCCGCGATCGCGGCGACCCACGTCACCGGCGCGATCCGGTGCTCACCGGATCGGACCGCCTTGAGAAAGCTCCACCACATGCCTCCAGTGTGCGGCACGCGGCGCTCGACGGGAACGGGCCTCAGCTCTCGGGGTCGTACATGAATTCCCGGACCTCCTGCGCGCACCGGCAGGCGGTCGCGATCTTGGCGGCCCACTCGAGGGCGGCCGCGCGGGTCGGGAGTTCCAGCACGGTGTATCCGCCGTCGAACTGCGTCGTCTGCGGGTAGGTGCCTTCGGTGACCGTTCCGTCGCCGTCGACCATGACGGGCGCGACGCCCTCGTCGATGCCGCCGCCGAACACCCAGACGCCGGCGTCCTTCGCCTCCTGGACGACGGCGTGCGCGGCATCCGCCACGGCCGGCAGGTCGTCAGCCGAGACGACCATGGCGCTGCTCGGGAACGAGATCAGGTACTTCGTCATCGTGCTGACTCCTCGTCGTTCATCGGTTCGAGCCGTCCTCCGCCAACCAGGCGCGGATGACGGCGACGATCGCCTCACGCCGGCCATCGAGGTCCTGGGCGGACGGCAGCGTGAGGCTGGCACGGATGTCGGAATGCCACGTGAGCAGCCCCTCGGGGTCGCCTGCGAATCTCGACACGGCACCCTTCTCTTCTGCCCGCTCGGTGCCGAAGTGGAGGATGAGCCGAAGCGGTCCCTTGCCCGGGGCGTTGATCGTGAGCCGATCGACGCCGTCGAGCGTGTAGCTGGGCGAATTCCACTTCACGATCTCGACCAGCCCGGGGCCGGCTTCGCGCACGAGCGCACGAAGCGCCTCGACGTCGGCTCGGCGCTCGGGGGCCTGGGCGGCGAGGAATTCGTCGACGGTCGCGAAGCGGGCGGGCATGCGGCGATGCTAGCGCTCGTCGAACTCGCGCCGCAGGTACTTGGGCGCCTGCACGCGCCAGGCCTCGGTCACGAGCTCGGCGAGGTGATCGAGCTCGATGCCCGCCATTCGGAACGCGATCTTGGGCTCGCCCCACGGGGTCGTCGTGCGCAGGAACACGTCGGGCGCCATCTGCTTGAGCGCCATGGCGTCGACCGGATCGGCGACCTTGACGCCGACGACGAGCTCTGCCGCGACGATCGCGCGCACCTCTTCGGGGATGCTCGGCCACGGGTGGCACTCCCACGCGTAGAGCTTGTTGCGCACGAACCAGGCGGCGCCGCCGGTCGTCGCGCGCTCCTCGCTGCCCGGCAGGGTCTCGGCCGTGCGGCGCAGGTCGTCGAGGGTGGCCACGAGGGCGAGCATACGCAGCGCCACCGACACGGCCGGAGCGCTCGCCACTGCGACGGTCGGCGCTGCGGCGGTCTGCACTGCTGCCGCGCGAACTCCGAACTGACGAATTGCGGATGCCGCGGCATCCGCTCGCTCGAACGAAGCCCTACTCGGGGTCGGGTGCGACGCGCAGCACGACCTTGCCCCGCACGTGCCCGCCCTCGACGAGGCGGTGCGCCTCGGCACCGGACTCGAGCGGCAGTTCACGGTCGACGTGCACGCGCAGGGCGCCGTCGTCGACGAGTCGTGTGAGCACGGCGAGCGTGCGGGCGTCGGGGGAGCACGAGTATCCGGTCGCGCGGATGCCGCGGGCGGCCGCCTCGTCGGCCATGGTCGGCCACGATCCGGTCGGCACGTTGACGAGCAGCCCGCCGCGGCGGAGCACGTCGAGCGAACGCGTGCCCGTGTCATCCTTCACGTTGCCGATGAGGTCGATGACGACGTCCTGCTCGCCTGCGACCGCTTCGAAGCGCTCGGAACGGTAGTCGATGACGCGTTCGGCGCCCAGTCCCTGCACGAACTCGACGTTGTCGGGTCCGCAGGTCGCGGTGACGTGGGCGCCGAAGTAGGCGGCCAGCTGCACGGCCAGGTGGCCGACGCCGCCCGCGCCGGCGTGCACCAGCACGCGCTGTCCGTCGTGGACGCGCGCGACGTCGACGATCGCACCCCACGCGGTCAGCGCCGCGATCGGCAGGGCTGCGGCCTCGACGAAGCCGAGCGAGGCGGGCATGGGCGCCACGCTCATCGACGAGACCGTCACGAACTCGGCGAACGTGCCGGGCGTGCGCGGCGGGCGGGCGGCGCCGTAGACCCGATCGCCGACGTGCAGCGGGTGCGACGCGTACGGCACCTGCTCGACGACGCCCGCGAAGTCGTTTCCGAGCACGGCGGGGTAGCCCGTGATCGCGGCCGACGTACCCCTGCCCGCGCGCGTCTTGACGTCGATCGGGTTGACACCCGCGGCCACGACCCGCACGACCACCTCGTCGCTGATGCGCGTCGGTCGCGGCACGTCGGCGAGGTGCAGTTCGTCGGCCTCGCCCGTGCGGTCGATCACCAGGGCGCGCATCGTGTCGGTCATGCGACCATCCTCGCGCGAGCGTCGCCGAGTCGTCGGAGAGTTTCGGCGACACGCCGCGTGGCGGCGGCGTGTCGCTCCGATCCTCCGCTGTTTCGGAGGCAGCCCGGGCAGGGCAGGAGCAGGGGCAGAACAGCGCCAGGCGGGCGCGGAGCCGCTAGAAGTCGCGCAGCCAGCGCCCGACCTGCTCGGTGAGCACGTGCCCCTGGGCGGCGGGGCCGTCGTCACGGGCCGGCAGCACGAGCAGGGGTCCGGCGACACCGGCGGCCCAGCGCTCGGCCGTGGGCAGCGGGTGCACGGGGTCGCGCAGGGCGCCGACCACGAGCGAGCGGATGCCGCGGTGCTCGAGCTCGGCCAGTTCGGCGTCGTCGCGGAACGCCCGGTTGCGGGGGATCTCGACGAGCCGCATGGCCCGGCGCGCGGCATCGGGGGCGGTGAACTGGGCGAGCAGGCCGCGCGCCCCGAGCGGGGAGATCTCGGCGACCCTCTGGTAGACCTCGCGCTCCTGGAACTCGGCCGCGCCGGAGGCCCCGGCGTCGGCGAGCACCTGCCCGATCACGGGGAATGCGCGGAGGTTCTCAGGCACCGGGCGGTCGTCGAACGACGGACGGATGAACACCGCGCGTTCGACGGGAAGCAGTCCGTCGAGGGCGATGCGCAGGGCGATCGCCGCGCCCATGGAGATGCCCATGATGGTGAGCGGCGCATCGAGATCGAGGCCGTCGGCGCCGGCAGCGCGACCGCCACGGCCTGCGGCGTCGTTGGCCCGCTCGACCGCGGCCTCGGCGAGGTCGCGGCGCACGGCTGCGGCGACCTCGGCCGCGAGGCGGTCGAGCGCGAAGTCGTCGGCATGGCCGATCTCGAGGAATCCGCCGTGCGCCCGCACGTCGGGCGCGATGACGAGTTCGTCGTCGCCGAGCACCTCGTGGACCATGGGTTCGAGCAGCGTGAGGGGCTGACGGCGGTCGGCGCCGAGCCCGTGCAGGAGCACGACCGTCATGCGATCTCGACCGTCATGCCAGAACGCTCGGCCGGTAGTACGCGCGTGCGTCTTGTGCGGGCGCCTGCGTGGGCCGGATCGCCTCGAGCAGCTCGCCGGCCAGTTGCACGAGGATCGCGATCTGGTCGTCGTCTCGCTCGATCCACCGGCAGAGCGGCTCGGGCCCGACGGGCACGAAGTCGTCGTGCTGCTCCCACACGATGAGCGTGCGCTCTGCGCCGAGCACGTACTGCTGCCACCACACCTGCCGCAGGTAGCTGCGGGGCACGGCGCGCCACGGCTTCGACGTGGTCTTGATCTCGCACAGCTCGAGCACGCCGTCGTGCACGCGCAGGCCGTCGGGCGTGGCGAGGTGGCGGCGGTCGGATGCCGCGTGGAAGAGCAGCGAGGAGTGGCTCATGCCGTGCGTGCGCGCCGCCCACGCGGCGATCACGGGCTCGCGCTCGCGGCCGTGGTCGGTGTAGCGGCTGCCGCCGAAGCTGCGCGGGGCGCCGTGGAGCTTCTCCCAGGCCGCGGACTTCACGGACGTGCGGGTCGCGAGCTTCGCTGCGTCGGTCGCGGTCACACCCTGCGATCGTGCCCGCAGCCAGGCGACCCGGTCGCTCGAGTCGGCCACGACGCGCGTCTCGTGCGGCAGCTTCGCCGGCGGCGTGATCGAGCCGCGCTGGACTCCGGTCTCACGCAGATCGCCGTCCGGCGTGAGATCGAAGAGCGCGAAGGGGGAGTCGGGCACCCAGAGAGAGTATCGCGGGCCGCCCACCTGCGGACGGCGACTTCGGTGTGTCCGATCGGTCGGCAGCCGACTCCCGGGTTCGGCGTCCGGCTCGAGCCGAGCGGGTTCAGCCCACCTGCACGAGTCGGCGCTGCCATCCGGTCGACCCGTCGGGCGCGATGGGCGCGCGTTCCTCGACCTGCAGGTTGCCGTCGCGGTCCGTCGCCCGCACGGTCACGTTGTGGGTGCCGCTCGTCGCCTCCCACTCGAGGAACCACTGCACCCAGGTGTCGGCGTTGACCGGGTTCGAGAGGGTCGCGAGCTGCCAGTCGGCGTCGTCGATCTGCACCTCGACCCGCTCGATGCCGACGGTCTGCGCCCAGGCGACACCGGCGATCACGGTCGTCCCAGGTCGGACGGCCTTGTCGAGACGAGGGGTGTCGATGCGCGACGAGAGCTTGATCGGCGCCTTCGCGCTGTAGCCGCGCGGGGTCCAGTACGCCTCCTCCGCGTCGAAGCGCGTGACCTTCAGCTCGGTCACCCACTTCGTCGCCGAGACGTAGCCGTAGAGGCCGGGCACGACCATCCGCACCGGGAAGCCGTGCTCGAGCGGCAGCGGCTCGCCGTTCATGGCGACCGCGAGGATCGCGTCGAGTCCGGCGTCGGTGAGCGAACCGAGCGGTGTCGACGCGGTGAACCCGTCGACGCTCCGGGACAGCACCATGTCGGCGTCGGCTCCAGGGCGCGCCAGGGCCAGCACGTCGCGCACGGGCACGCCCAGCCACTTCGCCGTGCCGAGCAGGTCGCCGCCGACCTCGTTCGAGACGCAGGTCAGCGTGATCGAGTATTCGTCGAGGCCCATGGCCACGAGGTCGTCGAAGGTGAGCTCCACGCGCTCGCCGACCATGCCGTCGACCACGAGCCGCCAGGTCGCCGGGTCGACCGAGGGCACGGTCAGCGCGGTATCGACCCGGTAGAAGTCGGCGTTCGGCGTGTACAACGGCGTGATGCCGGGGATGTCGAGCTCGGCGCCATCCGGAATCATCACCGTCGAGTTCGGCGCGGGCAGCCTCAGCGCCTTGCGAACGGCGGCGATCGAGCTCGTCGCGGCGCCGGCCACGCGCGAGCCGACGCCGACCACGAGTGCGGATGCCGCTGCCAGCCCCGCGAGCACGAAGAACCCGCGACGGTCGACGGATGCCGCGGCGCGGCCGCCCTTCGCGCGCTCGCCGGGGTCTTCGGTCGCCGTCACGGGCGCCGGTGCAGGCTTCGGTGCAGGGGCCGGGATCCCCGTCTCCGGGGCAGCAGGCGCCCACGCCGCCTCCGCGGTGGCGGCCGCCTGCGCGGCCTTCGCCTTCGCCGCGGCGGACGTGGCCGATGCGTGGCGCGCGGCAGCCGCAGCGCGGTCGTCGCGCCACGCGCGCAGCCGGAAGACGAGCAGATGCAGCACGACGATGCCCGCCGCGGTGCCGACGACGGGAGGAAGCCAGGCGAACGCGGTCGCGCCCGTGCGGGTGACGATGGCGGCGAACGAGAGCGCGCCGGCGAGGCCGAGTGCGACCACGCCGAGGGGCGGGCGCACGAACTGCAGCACGCCCGTGACGGCGGCGGCGACGAGCACCGCGAGGCCGAGGCCGCCGAGGAGCGCGAGCTTGTCGTTCGCGCCGAACACCTCGATGGCGAGCTCCTTCGCCCATCGCGGCACGATGTCGATGACGAACGACCCGACCGCGAGGATCGGGCTGCCGTCGCGCGCGACGAGGAACGAGACGAGTTCGGCGGCGGCGAGGAACACCCCGGCGCTGATGACGCCGGCGAGCGAGGCGAGCGACCACCAGCGCAGCCGCGCCCGCACGGGTGAAGCCGGAGACCTGAAGTCCGTGCCGGAGCGGTCGTGGCCGCCCGATCGCCCTGCGTCGTGCTCCATGTCGCGCCTCCGTTCGCGGCGCGGAGTCGTCCGCCCGTCACCGGTGGTTCGGCACGGGCGGCGAGCCGGATTGGCCGCTCGTCGCCGGCGACGATCGGCGCAGGCTTCGAGTTCGCTGTGCTCGCGTTGCGCAATAGGTAAGGCAAACCTAAGATGAACGGAGAACCCATTCCGAGGAGAGGCTGGTCCATGGTCAGCAGGATGCGACCGAGCACGCCGCCGGCGGCACGCGTGCTCATGGCCGGCGACACGGGCGACGTCGCGGCGATCCGATCCCGGCTCGCCGACTGCGATCCGAACGCGACCGGCCTGGTCTTCATCGAGGCGTTCAACGCCGTGCAGATCGTGCCCATCGAGGCGCCGACCGGCATCGGCGTGCACTGGGTGTTCCGCGAGCGCCCGCAGGGAACGGTCGCCCCGCGCGGTCAGTCGCTCGTCGCGGCCGTCGATGCCTGGCTCGACGAGTGGATGCGCCCCGAGGGTGGCGTCGAGATCTCGATCTGGCTCGGCGCGCGTTCGTCAGACGTGGTCGCCACGTTCGCGAGCCGCCTCGACCGCGAGCTCGCCGCGATCTGATCTTCGACGGGCGGTTCAGCCCTCGGCCGGGATCGCCGCGATCGCGCTCACCTCGACGACGAACGCGGGGTTCGCGAACCCGGCGACCTGGATGACCTGCACGGTCGTCGCGTGCCGCCCCCAGACCTCGGCCGACGCCTGGTAGCCCTCGGTCGCGTCGGCACCGGCCACGAGCGTGATCGTGAGCGACACCACGTTGGTCTGGTCGGCACCCGCCTCGGCGAGCACGGCGAGCAGGTTCTGCATGGCGCGACGGGTCTGCGGCCCGAGGCCGCCCTCGACGACGACGCCTTCGGCATCGACGCCGTTCTGCCCTCCGACGTAGAGGGTGTGGTGCGCCCCGGTGACGAGCACACCCTGGCTGAAGGCCGGGCTGCGGTGCAGCGACGGCGGGTTGAGGTGCGTGATCTCCATGCGTCCGGTCTACGCCCGCCCACCGACATCCGGACTAGACATCCGGAACTCAGCCGGTGATGCTCCAGTAGGTCACGTCGCCGCCCGGGTGCATCTCGGTGATCGCGTAGTCGACCGAGCGGTCCCACGTGGCATCCGTGTGGCCGGCGTAGAGCACGTCGATCGAGCCGTCGTCGTTCGTCACGACCGCCGTGACGATGCCGGTGTGATCGCGGTCGCCCGAGTCGTCCCAGTCGAACTGCACGATGTCGCCGACCTTCACCTGGTCGCGCTGGTCGTCGGTGAGCATGGTCGCGAGATCCGGGCGCGACTCGAGGTACTCCATGAACGCGGTCGAGCTGCGCCAGGCGGCCGAGCTCGAATAGGCGTCGCCCACGGCGTACCACCAGTCCTCGTCTTCGACCCAGCCCCGGGCGATGAGCGACTGGCTCGCGAAGTCCATGCAGTCGTTCTCGTCGATGAAGCCGTACTCGTCGCTCCAGGTGCTGTCCCAGTTGTCCTGCACGTACTGCATCTGTTCCGAGACGGCGGGGTCGAGCGAGGCCCAGTCGAGCTGCAGGCCCGAATCGGGTGCGGCCGAGGCATCCGCCTGCGCCGCCGACTCCTGCACCTCGACCGAGTCGTGCGCCGTCTCGTCGGGCGACGCGGTGCCCTGCGTCGCCGATGCCCAGCCGATGGCGACGAAGCCGCATCCGACCGCGAGCACGGTCACGACGGCTGCCACGGCCAGCATGCGGCGTCGCCGGTACATGCGGCGGCGGTCGGCATCGGTCATCTCGTCGGCGCCCGAAAGCTCGGCGGGCTCGGCATCGGCAGGGAACGCTGTGGGCTCATCGGGGCGGGTCATCCATTCGACCGTATGCATCGAGCCTGTGCATCCCCTCTGCCTGCGGTAGGAATCCGCCCGCAGGCGGCCGCGACGGGGCGACGGATGCCGCAGCCGCACGTCGCGGCTGCGGCATCCGTCCCGTCGGTGCCCGGCGGGGTCAGCGCTCGGTGACCGTGCCGGCCTTGATGTGCAGGCGGCGCTCGGCTCGCTTGGCCACCGCGGAGTCGTGCGTGACGACGATGAGCGTGAGCCCGCGGTCGCGGTGCAGGCCCTCGAGGATCTCGAGGATCTCGTCGCGGGTCTCCTCGTCGAGCGCGCCCGTCGGCTCGTCGGCGAGGAGCACGTCCGGCTCCTTCACGAGCGCGCGGGCGATCGCGACGCGCTGCTGCTGGCCGCCGGAGAGCTCGCTCGGCAGGTGACCGCCGCGGTCGGCGAGCCCGACCGACGCGAGCGCCTCCGCGGCCCGCTTCGCACGCTGGTCGCCGGAGACGCCGAGCGGTTCGAGCGCGGTCTCGACGTTCTCCTGGGCGGTGAGCGTCGGGATGAGGTTGAAGTTCTGGAAGACGAACCCGACCTCCTTCGCGCGGATCTTCGCGAGCCTGCCGTCTGGCATCTTCGAGATGTCGTCGTCGCCGATGGTGATCGTGCCCGAGGTGGGCCGGTCGAGCCCGCCGAGCATCTGCAGCAGGGTCGACTTGCCACCGCCGGTCGGCCCCTGGATGGCGACGTGCTGTCCCGACCTGATGTGCAGGTCGACGTTCTTGAGGGCGTGCACCGTTCGGTTGCCCTGCTGGTAGGTCTTCGTGAGTTTCGTGAGCGTGTACATGGTGTCCTTCGATGCGATTCGGTTCGAGAGCCCGCGAGCGAGCGGATGCCGGTGCGCCGGCGTCAGCCGACGCTGCGCAGCGCCTCGGCGGGGCGCAGCCGTGAAGCGCGCCATCCGCCGATCGCGCCGGCGAGCAGGCCGCCGAGGATCGCGATGCCCACGGCGATGGCGATGACCGAGACCGTGATGGGCGCGTTCAGCGCGACCTCGGTCGTGGCCGCGGCCGTCTGGCCCATGGGGCCGCCGAACGAGCGACCGCCGCCTGCGGATGCCGCGTCGCCGCCGGCCGAGCCGCCGCCGGGACCCGCGGCCATGTCGAAGCCGCCGCTCGAGGCGCTGCCCGAGAGGGTCGGGGCGATGACGTTGATCACGACGATGCCGATGAGCCCGATCGCGATGCCGAGCGCACCGCCGATGAGGCCCTGCACGAGCGACTCGCCGGCGACCTGGCCGGTGATGCGGCGGTTCGACCAGCCGATCGCCTTCAGGGTGCCGAACTCGCGGGTGCGTCGGGTGACGCCCGAGATCGTGAACAGGATCGCGATGAGGAACGCGGCCACGAGCACGGCGAGCGAGAGCCAGAGCCCGAGGTTCGAGACGAGGTCGGAGGCCGTGCTGAGCGAACCCGAGACGCTCGAGGCGAGGTCCTCCTGCGTCGACACGGTCGCGTCGGGCAGCGCGGCCTCGATGTCGGCCTGCACCTGGGCGATGTCGGTCGACGATGCGGCCTGCACGTAGATGTTCGAGAGCATGCCGTCCTCACCCGACAGCGTCTGGGCGACGTCGAGCGGGATGTACACGTTCGACGCGCTCGCCGAGTCGGCGGCGTTCGAGGTCACGGTGCCGACGATCTCGAAGTCGGTGCCGCCGATGTTCAGCGTGTCGCCCACGGCGAGCTCGGCGCTCGTCGCGTAGTCGGCATCGAGCACGGCGACGTACGCGCCGATGTCGTCGGTGTCGAGCGTGCGGCCCTCGGCGAGGGAGACCGCCGAGAGCGGGCCGATGGCGTCGGCCGACGGGTCGAGGCCGAGCACGCTGAACGAGTCGACGTCGAACGCGCTGCCGCCGGCACCGTCCGAGCCGCCCTGCGGGGGAGCGGCCTGCTGGTCGGCGCTCGGACCGGTGCCGCCGTCGGTGCCCTGCTGCTGGCTGAAGTCGGGCATCTCTCCGTTGAACGTCGTGTTCGTGAGCGAGAGCGTGCCCGAGGCCGCCGCCACGTTGTCGACGCCGAGCACGGTGTCGAGGGCGCTCGCATCGAACGTGCTCGAACCGAAGCCGGCCATCAGGCGGGACTGGCTGATCTCGGTCGTGCCGTCGGTGGTGGTGCCGTCGCCCGAGCCGAACTCGAAGCGCGGGCCGCCGCCCTCGCCCTCGGTGGGTGCGGTCGGGGTCTGGGTGACCGTGATGTCGGTGCCGACGCCGTAGACCGACTCGAGCACGGAGGCCTGGGCGGCCTTCACCCCCGAAGCGACGGAGTTGACGATGATGACGAGTGCGATCGCGAGCGCCATCCCGATGGCGATGATCGCCGTCTGTCTGCGGCGGCCGGCGAGCTCTCGCCGGAGGTACGTGAAGAACATGGGAATCCTCGGGGGTCTGGGCGAACGCACCGGGCGGGGCGCCGAGCACGACGGTAGGGACGGGCGCTTTGCCCGCCCTTGCCGGTGGCTATGAATCGGCCATGACCCTCGGTCGCCGGGTCCGGTCCTGTTCGCCGTACGGCGAGCGCGAGGCATCCGCACAAGAGGTTCATAGGAAACGCATAGTGCGACGCGGATACTGGAGTCATGACGACCGCTGCAACGCATCGCGCCCCCCAGATCGCCAAGGGCGACGGATCCATGGTCCGCGTGCTCGTGGTCGACGACGAGCACTCGCTCACCGACCTGCTGAAGATGGCCCTGCGCTACGAGGGGTGGGACGTGCGCACCGCAGCCGACGGCCTCAGCGCGGTGAAGGTCGCCCGGGAGTTCCGCCCCGACGCGATCGTGCTCGACATCATGCTGCCCGACATCGACGGGCTCGAGGTGCTCCAGCGGGTGCGTGCCGACGGCACCGAGACGCCCGTGCTGTTCCTCACCGCGAAGGACTCGCTCGACGACCGCATCGCCGGCCTCACCGCAGGCGGCGACGACTACGTCACCAAGCCGTTCAGCCTCGAAGAGGTCGTCGCGCGACTGCGCGGACTCATCCGTCGCTCGTCGCTGACGCTGGCCAACGCGAAGGACCCGGTGCTCGTGGTCGGCGACCTCAGCCTCGACGAGGACAGCTACGAGGTGGAGCGCGACGGCACCCCGATCGAGCTCACGGCGACCGAGTTCGAACTGCTGCGCTTCCTGATGCGCAACCCGCGCCGCGTGCTCAGCAAGGCGCAGATCCTCGACCGGGTGTGGTCGTACGACTTCGGCGGCAAGGAATCGGTCGTCGAGCTCTACATCTCCTACCTGCGCAAGAAGATCGACGCGGGGCGCGAGCCCATGATCCACACCGTGCGCGGTGCGGGCTACATGATCAAGGCCGCCGGATGACGAAGCCAGGCGACCCCGGCCACGCCGCCGCCGCGCGGGCCGACGCCGAGCAGGCGAGCACTTCGGGGCTCGCGTTGCTCGACCGCGAGGCTGGCACGGGCGGCGAATCCCGGCAGTCACGCGCCGTGGGCGCCCGGGCATCGTGGACGCTGCGCCGCCGACTGCTCGCCCTCGTGGCGGGCCTGCTCATCGCGATGAGCGCCGTCATCGGCGTCGCGACGGTCGCGCTCTTCCACGCGTCGAGCGTCGAACGCCTCGACTCGAGCCTGCGCGCCGCGGCAGAACGGGCGGGCGGTGCGACCGGGCCGAACGTCCCGAACAATCCCGGCCTGGCGGTGCGCGAGTTCCTCAGCGTGCCCGGCCAGCCCGACGGCACGCTCGGGGCGGTCTTCGTCGGCGACCAGTCCGACGCCGCCTACATCGCG
The DNA here is from genome assembly GCF_900113185.1 of Agromyces sp. CF514. Classification (NCBI taxonomy): domain Bacteria; kingdom Bacillati; phylum Actinomycetota; class Actinomycetes; order Micrococcales; family Microbacteriaceae; genus Agromyces; species Agromyces sp. CF514. The sequence continues at coordinate 952,304 of NZ_FOZD01000001.1, forward strand.
CAGGGGGAGTTCCAGCCCGCGGGTCCGGCCGCGACGGCAGCGCTGGGCGAGGTGCCGATCGACCGCCAGGTGCACACCGTCACGGCCGGCGACCTGGGCGACTACCGTTCGCTCGCGGTCGAGACCGCTCCCGACATGCGCATCGTGCTGGCGCTGCCGCTCGACGCCGTCACGGCGCAGACGACCCAGCTCGCGATCACCGTCGCAGTCGTCGCCATCGGCGGACTGCTGCTCGCGCTCGCCGTGGGCCCGTTCGTGGTGCGGCGTGCGCTCGAGCCGCTCGAGCGCGTGACCGAGACCGCCCGTGCCGTCTCGGAGCGCCCCCTCGACCGGGGCGACGTCGACCTGACCGAACGCGTGCCCGTCGACGACGAGCGCACCGAGGTCGGCCGGCTCGGCACCGCCTTCAACCGCATGCTCGGGCACGTGGCTTCCGCGCTGACCGCGCGCGAGCACAGCGAGCGAAAGGTGCGACGGTTCGTCGCCGACGCCTCGCACGAACTGCGCACCCCGCTCGCATCGATCCGCGGCTACGCCGAGCTCACGCGCCTGCACGGCGGCGACCTGCCGCCCGACGTGACGCACGCGATCTCGCGCATCGAGGCGGAGTCGGTGCGCATGACCGAACTCGTCGAGGACCTGCTGCTGCTCGCCCGGCTCGACGAGGGCCGCGAGCTCGGCGCCCTGCCCGTCGATCTCGGGCGCATGCTCGGCGAGGCCGTCGGCGACGCCCAGGCAGCAGGGCCCGATCACGACTGGGAGGTGCGGGCCACGGATGCCTACACCACCGTCGTCGGCGATGAACCACGCCTGCGCCAGGTCGTCACGAACCTGCTCGCCAACGCCCGGGTGCACACGCCGGACGGCACGCACGTGGTGGCTTCGCTCGAGCGAGAGTGCGACGAGGTGGTGCTTCGCGTGAGCGACGACGGGCCCGGCGTGCCGCCCGAACTGATCGGGTCGCTGTTCGAGCGCTTCGCCCGCGGCGATTCCTCGCGCTCGCGCCGCGCCGGCAGCACCGGACTCGGGCTCGCGATCGTGCGTGCGGTGGTCGAGGCGCACGACGGCGAGGTCGACGTCGAGAGCGAGCCCGGTTCCACGGTGTTCACCGTTCGCCTGCCCGCAGCCCCGCCCGCCTCGCCGGTCGAGTAGCGCGAAGCGCGTATCGCCGGTCGAGTAGCGCGAAGTGCGTGTCGAGGCCGGCGCCCCTCGACCGGTGCACCGACGACGAAGGCCCGCCCTCCGGATGGAGGGCGGGCCTTCGTGCGGACCCGTGCGACCGGGGTCATGCCTCGGCGATGCGCCGGAGCAACTCGGAGAAGCTCCGGAGCTCGGCCTCGGGGTACCCGGCCAGCACGTCGCGGAGGCGCTGCTGGTTGGCTTCGCGCACCCGGCTGACCCGCTCGATCGCGAGTTCGGTCGCGACGAGCACCCGCACCCGGCCGTCGCGCTCGTCGGCCCTGGTCTCGACCAGGCCGAGCTCCTCGAGCGCCCGCACCTGTCGGCTGACGACGGACTTGTCCATCTCGAACGTCTCGGCCAGCACGTGCGCGTTCGTGGTGCCGAGGCGCACGATCGTCGAGAGGAGCTTGTACGCCGCGGGCTGCAGGTCGGGGTGGATCTGCTGCGCGGCCTCCTTCCAGACGAGCCGCACCCGGCTGAAGAGCATGCTCACCTGCTGCTCGACTTCGGCGATGGCCTCGTCGGTGGCGGTAGCAGGGGCTGCTGCGCTGGCCTCGGTCACGGTGGTCATGTTATCGGGCGGTCGTGTTCTCGGCCGTGTCGGAGCCGGCCCGCGACGGGCGGTCGCCCGAGCCGGCGGTCGCCTTCGACGGCGCGTCTGCCGCGGCATCCGCCTCGACGAGCTGGATCGACGAGGTCACCGGAGCACCGATCTCGGCTTCGGCCAGGTCGATCGCGACCTGCTCGAACTCCTCCTTCAGGCTCTCGGCCGCGGTCTTCGTCGAGAGCGCCTTGTTCGGCAGGAACGCGATCGCGAGCACGCTGAGCACCGCGAGCGGCACGGCGACCCAGAAGACATCGGCGATGCCGTTGCCGTAGGCGTTCTCGATGATCACGCGGACGCTCTCGGGCAGCTGCGAGACGTGGGGGATGCCGCCGCCGGCGAGGCCCTTCAGCGCGTCGATCTCCTCAGGGGAGGTGGGCGTGAAGTTCTTCAGGCCCGACGTGATGTGCGTCGTGACCTGCGTGGCCAGCAGCGAGCCCATGATGGTCACGCCGATGGTGCCCGCGATCGTGCGGAAGAAGTTCACGTTCGAGCTGGCGGCCCCGAGCTGCGAGGCCGGGGTGTCGTTCTGCACGACGAGCGTGAGGTTCTGCATGACCATGCCGAGGCCCGCGCCGAGCACGACCATGTAGACGCTGACGAGGCCGTAGTCGGTGTCGTAGTGGAGCGTGGTCATGAGGTAGGCGCCGGCGACGACGAGCACGGAGCCGAGCACCATGAAGCGCTTCCACTTGCCGAACTTGCTGATGAGTGCGCCGATCAGGATCGAGGCGCCCATCTGGCCGACGATCATGGGGATCGTCATGAGGCCCGACTCGGTCGGGGTCGCGCCACGGGCGAGCTGGAAGTACTGGGCGAGGAACACGCTGGTCGCGAACATCGAGACGCCGATCGCGACGGACGCGATGACGGCGAGCGTGAACGTGCGGTTCTTGAAGAGCGTCATCGGGACGATGGGTTCTGCCACGAAGAACTCGGTGACGATGAAGCCGATGATGGCCGCAGCGGACACGCCGATCGTGACGAAGCTGGTCATGGAGTCCCACTCGAACTCGCTGCCGCCGAGGGAGACCCAGATCAGCAGGAGCGAGACGCCGACCGTGAGCAGCGCGATGCCGACGTAGTCGATCTTCACGGCGCGCTTCGGCATCGGGGGCAGGTGCAGGGTGAGCTGGATGACGATGAGCGCGATGATCGCGAGCGGCACCGGCAGGAAGAAGTTGGCGCGCCAACCCCACGCGTCGGTGATGACGCCGCCGAGCAGCGGGCCGCCGATGGTCGCGACGGCCATGATGCCGCCGACGAAGCCCATGTACTTGCCGCGCTCGCGCGGCGAGATGATGACCGCGATGAGGATCATGACGAGCGACATGAGGCCGCCCGCGCCGAGGCCCTGGATCACGCGCACGGCGATGAGGGTCGTGGTGTCCTGCGCGAAGCCGGCGATCGCCGTGCCGACGACGAACAGGCCGATCGCCGAGATGAGCAGCACCTTGCGGTTCACCAGGTCGGCGAGCTTGCCCCAGATCGGGGTCGAGACGGCCATGGCGAGCAGGCTCGCGGTGATGACCCAGGTGTAGGCGGTCTGGTCGCCGCCGAGGTCGGCGATGATGAGCGGCATCGAGGTCGAGACGACCGTGCCGGAGATGACGGCGACGAACATCGCCACGACGAGGCCGGAGATCGCGACGATCACCTCGCGCGGGGTGCGTTGCGCCGGCGCGGCCGGCATGCTGCCGGTCGTGGGCTTGTCTGCCACAGAAGTCACGTGTGTTTCCTTACGTCTTGCACGTCTTGCGTATTCACAAGGTTGATATAGAGCAACTATATATAAATGGTTGCATTGAGTCAACTTTGGACCTCGGTCAACTATTCCCACGTGGGTCGATTCGATGGGCGGATGTCGCGGGCGGGCGCCTGCGGCCTCGATTTGGCCGCGCATGCGACATCCGGTAATGTGGTCCGAAGCCGAAGACCGCTGGTTGTCGTGCCGCTCGGGTTCCACCCCGAAGAGCCGACCGAAGTCTTGCGAAAGCAAGGGCCCGCGCAGGTGTGACGAAGACTTTCCGATGCGAATCGGCCCAGGCTCCGCGCAACTGCGCCGGAGCCTTTTTGTTTGCTCGCAACACCTCGCCACCCAGTCGCGATCCGAAGCCGTGCATCGCCACCGTGATGCACGTTGAATACTCAAGGAGTGGCCATGGCGAACAAGGAAGCCTCGGTTGCCGAACTCACGAACCTGTTCGAGAGCTCTGCTGCCGTTCTGCTGACCGAATACCGCGGCCTGACGGTTGCACAGCTCAAGCAGCTGCGCAACAGCATCCGTCAGGACGCGAGCTACGCCGTGGTGAAGAACACGCTGACCAAGATCGCCGCGAACAACGCGGGGATCACGACGCTGGACGACGACCTCACCGGTCCGTCCGCCGTCGCCTTCGTGCACGGCGACTTCGTCGCCACCGCCAAGGCCGTTCGTGACTTCGCCAAGGCAAACCCGAATCTTGTGATCAAGGGCGGCGTCTTCGAGGGCAAGACCCTCAACGCCGACGAGGTCAACAAGTACGCCTCGCTCGAGAGCCGTGAGGTTCTGCTTGCGAAGGCAGCGGGAATGATGAAGGCGACGATGGGCAAGGCTGCCGCCACCATCGACGCGCTTCGCGAAAAGCTGGAGACCGCCGAGGCCGCGTAAGCGCCCGACGTTCTCGTTCTACAAACCCCATTTATTAGGAGATACATCATGGCGAAGCTCACCACCGAAGAGCTGCTCGAGCAGTTTGCCGGCCTGACGCTTGTCGAGCTCAGCGAGTTCGTGAAGGCGTTCGAGGAGAAGTTCGAAGTCACCGCTGCTGCTCCCGTCGCCGTTGCCGGCGGCGCTGGCGCTGCTGCTGAAGAGGTTGAGGAGAAGGACTCCTTCGACGTCATCCTCGAGGCTGCCGGCGACAAGAAGATCCAGGTCATCAAGACCGTCCGCGAGCTCACCTCGCTCGGCCTCGGCGAGGCCAAGGCCGTCGTCGACGGTGCTCCCAAGGCCGTGCTCGAGGGCGCGAACAAGGAGACCGCCGAGAAGGCCAAGGAGGCCCTCGAGGCTGCTGGCGCCACCGTCACCCTCAAGTAATCCCGTGCGCCGGTTCTCGGCGCTCGCGGCTTGAGGTGACCTGCGTCACCAAGCACACGGATGCCCCGTGGCTCGTCATGAGCCACGGGGCATCCGTCGTCTGCGGCGCCGTCGTCCGCGACCCCGTGTCTGGCCGGCGAATCGGTCGCGCGAACCCAATTGCATAGCTTGGCTATGTATACTCGGATGGTGACCTCAGAACTGCGCACCGTGCTCGGAGACCTCGTCTCCGTGAACAACCGACTCACCCGACTCGCGGCATCCGTCAGCGGCAATGCCGAATCGCCCGCGATCTGGCGCACGATCGTCGTGCTGCGCGACCTCGGCCCCATGCGGCTCGGCGAGCTCGCGCGGGTCAGCAGGGTGAGCCAGCCCACCATGACCAAGCTCGTGCACACGCTCGACGAGCGCGGATGGATCCGGCGCATCGCCGACGTCGACGACGCGCGAGCCTGGCTCATCTCGGCCGACCCGAAGGGCCTCGCCGCCCTCGCGGCCTGGCGCGACGAGATCACCGCGGCCCTCGAGCCCACGTTCGACGACCTCACCGACGACGAGCTGCAGACGCTCGCGGACTCGGTCGAGATCGTGCGCTCGCGGCTCGAGCGTGCGCGCGAGGCGCTCCGCGAGGGGAAGTCGGCATGAGCGCGCAGACCGGCACCGTTCCCGCCGTCGCGCCCACCCCGGCTCCGCCCGCCGCCTCGAAGCACGGCGGCCACGCGGCATCCGGCTCGATCCTGAAGCAGCCGAAGGCGGTCTGGGCCGTCGCGTTCGCGAGTGTCATCGCCTTCATGGGCATCGGCCTCGTCGACCCGATCCTGCCGGCGATCGCCGAGAGCCTGCAGGCGACGCCGACCGAGACCGAGATGCTCTTCACGAGCTACCTGCTCGTCACGGGGTTCGCGATGCTCGGCACGAGCTGGATCTCGAGCCGCATCGGCGCGAAGAAGACCCTGCTCATCGGGTTGGCCATCATCGTCGTGTTCGCGGCCGCGGCCGGCCTCGCGCAGGACGTCGAGTCGATCATCGGCTTCCGCGCCGGTTGGGGTCTCGGCAACGCGCTGTTCATCTCGACCGCGCTCGCGACGATCGTCGGCGCGGCCTCGGGCGGCACCGGCTCGGCGATCATCCTCTACGAGGCCGCCCTCGGACTCGGCATCGCCATCGGCCCGCTGCTCGGCGGCCTGCTCGGCCACCTCAGCTGGCGCGGCCCGTTCTTCGGCACGGCAGCGCTCATGGCGATCGGCTTCATCGCGATCCTCGTGCTGCTCAAGCGCGATCCGGATGCGGCCAAGCCCGAGCCGACGCGACTGTCGGCGCCGATCAGGGCGCTTCGCCGGCCGGCGCTCGCAGTGCTCGCCGCCGCGGCGCTGTTCTACAACATCGGCTTCTTCGTGCTGCTGGCGTACTCGCCGTTCCCGCTCGGCTTCGACGCGCTCGGCCTGGGCTTCACGTTCTTCGGCTGGGGCGTCGCCCTCGCGATCACCTCGGTCTTCGTCGCGCCACTGCTCACCGCACGGATGCCGCGCACCCGCGTGCTGTGGATCGCACTGCCCCTGCTGGCGGCCGTGCTCGCCGCGGCGGGCCTGTCGATCGAATCGCCGGCGTGGCTCGTGGTCTGGATCGTCGTCGGCGGGCTCGTGCTCGGTGTGCTGAACACCGTGCTCACCGAGTGCGTCATGGAGGCCACCGACCTGCAGCGCTCGGTCGCGTCGAGCGCGTACTCGTCGGTGCGGTTCCTCGGCGGTGCCGTCGCGCCGCCCGCCGCGGCCGAGCTCGCACGCCTCATCTCGCCCGAGGCGCCGTACTACGCCGCCGCCGGGTCGGTGGTCGTGGCCGCGCTCATCGTGGTGCTCGGCCACCGCGCGCTGCGTCGCGTCGACGGCGAGCCCGAGTCGGCGCAGGTCGAGGCCGAGGCGATCACCGTCGGCGACGCCGCCTGAGCGGCCCGCGCCGGTCGTCGCCGGCGCGGGCCGACGGCATCGCGGTCGTGTGCGCGTCAGTCGTGCTCGCTCCGCACCAGGAGTTCCAGCAGGCCGGCGTAGGTCCGGGGTCCGGGCACGCCGTCGATCGCACCCGTGTAGCCGCCGCGCTGCGCGATGCGCTGCAGGGCCTTCCACGTGTTCGGTCCGGGCACGCCGTCGATCGGCCCGGCGTAGCCCGCGCCCGTGAGCACCGTCTGCACGCCGCGCCAGGAGTTGGGGCCGAGCACGCCGTCGTACGGTCCGAAGTAGCCGCCGAGGCGTCCGAGCACCTGGAGGGCCGCGTTCGTGTCGTGGCCCGGGACGCCGTCGATGTGGCCCGCGTAGCCGAACCACGTCAGCACGGTCTGCACGCCCTTCCACGAGTTCGGCCCCATGACGCCGTCGTTCGGGCCGGTGTACCCGCCCTTCGCGGCGAGGCGCTGCAGTGCGTCCCAGGTCGCCGGGCCCGGCGTGCCGTCGAGATGGCCGGCGTACGCGTAGCCCTTCGCCACCTGTTGCAGGCCCTTCCAGGTGTTCGGGCCCGGAACGCCGTCGTTCGGGCCGGTGTACCCGCCGGCGTGGGCGATCCGCTGCAGGGTCGACCCGTCGGTCGCGGTGATGATGTCGGTGCCCGTGGCCATGATGCTCCCTCGATTCCCGCCCCGACCCGGGGCGTTCGCTGCGCACGATACGACCGGCGGGCGTTCGCCGCGTGAGGGTGCACCCTGAGACGTGCCGTGCGGCCGCCGGCCGGGATCAGCCGCCGGCGCGAGCCGTGCTGCCGCGCACGACCAGTCGCGTCGGCATGGGCGCGCCCGAGTCGGGCAGCGGATCGGCTGCGACGCCCGGATCGCCCCCGAGCATGCGCAGCGCGACCTCGACCGCGAGCCGCCCCTGATCCGACGGCGACTGCGCGATCGTCGTGAGGTCGAAGAGCTCGGAGTGCTCGTGGTCGTCGACGCCGATGACCGAGAGCTCCCGCGGGATCGACAACCCGAGCCGTTCGGCCGCGCGGATCACGCCGAAGGCCATCTCGTCGGATGCCGCGAACACCGCGGTCGGCCGGTGCGCGGGGTGCCCCAGCAGCTGGAGCGCCGCGGCGAACCCGCCCGGCATGCTCATCTCCGCCTCGACCAGCATCGTGCCGGAGTCGTCGTCGAGATCGTCGAGACCGTCGGCGCCGTCGACGACCTCGCCCGACCGCAGGGGCAGGCCCGCGGCATCCGTCGCATCGAGGAACCCGGCCGCGCGTTGCCCCTGCACGCTGTGCGGGAGTTCGGCGGCGCCCGTGCCGGCGAGATGCGCGATGCGCCTGTGGCCGAGGTGCATCAGGTGGGAGGCCGCGAGCACGCCGACCCCGAAGTCGTCGATCGACAGGCGCGCCGTCACCTCGCCGCTGCCGCCGATGCACACCACGGGCTTCTCGCGGCGTTCGAGCCCGCGGATCTCGCCCGAGGTCAGGTCGACGCCGATCACGATCACGGCGTCGACGCGCTTGCGGGCCAGGAAGAAGTCGAACACGCGCGAGCGTTCGGGCCCGGATCGCGGCAGGTTGTACAGCGTGAGGTCGTATCCCGCTGCGAGCAGCGTGCGCTCGATGCCGTCGAGCACGGTGCCGAAGAACCACCGGTTCACGAACGGGATCACCACGCCGATGTTCTTCGTGCGGCCCGTCACGAGGCTCGCGGCGTCGGGCGAGGCGATGTAGCCGATCTCGGATGCCGCGAGCTGCACCCTGCGACGCGTCTCGTCGGCGACGTGGCCGCGGCCCGACAGTGCACGCGACGCCGTGGCCTTCGAGACGCCTGCGAGGCGTGCGACGTCGCCGATCGCCGGCATGCGTGGCCCCCCTCCGTCGGGCTGCTCCGAGGCTGATCGTAGTGCGACCCGGTGTGAAAATGGAACCGATCCCAGTGGTTCGGTCCGTCGGAGCGAGAGAGCGTTCTCACGCTCCGTCCGCACGGAGACCCGCAGGGTTGTCGGATCGTGACCACGAAACGCTTGTGCGCTCGCTCCGCCGTCGCCTAGCGTTGCCGATGGAACCGGTTCCGGGTCCGCCCCTGCACCACATTCGCTACTCAACGAGGAGAAGACATGAGACTCAGAGGGCATCGCCGTTTGACGGCTTCGCTCGTGGCGGCCGCAGCACTCGGCCTCACGCTCACGGCCTGCACCGGTGACATCGCCGAAGAATCGGCCGGACCCGCCGACTGCGGCGACTACGAGGCGTACGGCACGTTCGACGGCGCCGAGGTCACCATCGCAGGCACCATCCTCGACCTCGAGGCCGATCGACTCAACGAGTCGTGGGCCGACTTCGAGGAGTGCACGGGCATCTCGATCGACTACCAGGGCTCGAGCGAGTTCGAGGCGCAGATCGCCGTGCTCGCCGAGGGCGGCAACGCCCCCGACATCGGCATCGTGCCCCAGCCGGGCCTGCTCGCCCGTCTCGCCGACGGCGGCTGGCTGATCCCCGCATCGCAGCCGGTCGAAGACAACGTCGACAAGTGGTGGTCCGAAGACTGGAAGAAGTACGGCACCTACGACGGCACCTTCTACGCCGCGCCGCTCATGGCGAGCATCAAGGGCTACGTCTGGTACTCGCCGACCGAGTTCCAGGACAAGGGCTACGAGATCCCCAAGACCCTCGACGAGCTGAAGACGCTGTCCGAGACCATCGCGGCCGAGGGCGACCACAAGCCCTGGTGCGTCGGCCTCGAGTCCGGTGACGCGACCGGCTGGCCGGGCACCGACTGGGTCGAGGACTTCGTGCTCCGCCAGGCCGGCGCCGACGTCTACGACCAGTGGGTCACGCACGAGATCCCGTTCAACGACCCGCAGATCGCCACGGCGTTCGACTCGGTCGGCGAGTACCTCAAGAGCGACGACATGGTTAACGGCGGCATCGGCGACGTGTCGACGCTCGTGACCGAGGCGTTCCAGACGGCCGGCCTGCCGATCGTCGACGGCGAGTGCTCGCTGCACCACCAGGCCTCGTTCTACGAGACCTTCTGGAACCCCGACGGCGGCGACGCGGTCAAGGTCGCGTCCGACGGCGACGTGTTCGGCTTCCTGCTGCCGCCGGTGAACGCCGACGACCCGCAGGCGGTCACGGGCGGTGGCGAGTTCCCGGTCGCCTTCCGCGACGCCGAAGAGGTCGAGGCCGTGCGCGCCTTCCTGTCGAGCGACACCTGGGCCAACAACCGCGTCAGCCTCGGCGGCGTGGTCAGCGCCAACACGGGTGTCGACCCCGAGAACGCGTCGAGCGAGCTGCTCGTGCAGTCCATCGAGATCCTCCAGGACCCCGAGACCACGTTCCGGTTCGACGGTTCCGACCTGATGCCCGGTGCCGTCGGCGCCGATTCCTTCTGGAAGGGCATCGTGGCCTGGGTCGGCGGAGAAGACACCAAGCAGGTGCTCGACACCATCGAGGCCAGCTGGCCGACCAGCTGATCCACCTCGTGTCGCGCCCGGGTTGACCCGGGTTTGCGGCAGAGTCGAGGGGTGGGGTTCCCAGAGCCCCACCCCTCGGCAACCCAGCTCAACGACGACTGCATTCAACGACGAATCCGGGAGGCGCGATGACCACGGCCGATCTGCTCGGCAAGATCCTGCAGGTGGTGATGGGGCTCGCCGTGTTCGCGGCGGTCGTCGGCCTCCTCATCTTCTTCATCGACAAGGCGCCCAAGAAGGGGCGCGACTACTGGCAGCTGGCCGGGTTCCTGGCGCCCGCGATGCTCTTCCTCGCGGTCGGACTGGTCTACCCCGCCATCCGCACGGGCGTCCTCGCGTTCCAGGACAAGGGCGGCGACTGGACCCTCGACAACTTCGTGTGGATGTTCACGCAGCCCGCGGCGATCCGCACCCTGATCAACACGGTCATCTGGGTGGCGCTCGCGCCGGTCGTCTCGACGGTGATCGGCCTCGCCTACGCGGTGTTCATCGACCGGTCCCGCGGTGAGAAGTTCTACAAGGTGATCCTGTTCATGCCGATCGCGATCTCGTTCGTCGGCGCGAGCGTCATCTGGCGGTTCGTCTACGAGTACCGCTCGGGCGACCGGGAGCAGATCGGCCTGTTGAACGCGATCGTCGTCGGCTTCGGCGGCGATCCGGTGCAATGGCTGCAGACCGACCCGATCAACACGATCCTGCTGATCGTCATCATGATCTGGGTCCAGACCGGGTTCGCGATGGTCCTGCTGAGCGCGGCGATCAAGGGCGTCCCGACCGAGCAGATCGAAGCCGCGCAGCTCGACGGCACCAACGCCTGGCAGCGCTTCATGAACGTGACCGTTCCGGGCATCCGCGGATCGCTCGTCGTCGTGTTCACGACCATCTCCATAGCCACGCTCAAGGTCTTCGACATCGTGAGAACGATGACCGCCGGAAACTTCAACACGAGCGTCGTCGCCAACGAGATGTACACCCAGGCGTTCCGGGCGAGCGAGGTCGGGCGAGGCTCGGCCCTCGCGCTGATCCTCTTCGTCATGGTGCTGCCGATCGTCATCTACAACGTCAACGTGCTTCGCAAGCAGAGGGAGATCCGATGAGCAGCGTCGCCCCTCCCGAGCTCCCCATCGACCGCGAGCTCGCCGACGGCGAGGCCGCCGAGATCGCCGAGCACGAGCCGGCCACCAAGGCGGGTCGGGTCAAGAAGCGCCTCACCTCGCGCACCGCGACGATCGCGTCGCTCATCATCGCCGTGCTCTGGACGATCCCGACGTTCGGCCTGCTCATCTCGTCGTTCCGGCCGGCCGAGCTGATCCGCACCACCGGCTGGTGGACCATCTTCCAGAACCCGGGCTTCACGCTCGAGAACTACCAGGACGTGCTCTTCTCGGCCTCGTCGTCGTCGCCGCAGCTCGGTGCGTACATCGTGAACTCGGTGGCGATCACCGTCGTCGCCACGCTGATCACGCTGGTGTTCGCGGCCATGGCCGCCTACGCGTTCGCGTGGATCAAGTTCAAGTGGGTGAACTGGCTGTTCATCTTCGTGTTCGCACTGCAGATCATCCCGCTCCAGATGTCGCTCGTGCCGCTGCTGCAGATCTTCTCGACCGTGCTGCGGCCGATGCAGGCGTGGCTGCACGACGTGGTCCCGATCATCCCCGAGCAGAACTACCTGCCGCTCTGGCTCGCGCACGCGATGTTCGGCCTGCCGCTCGCGATCTTCCTGCTGCACAACTTCATCTCCGACATCCCGGGCGACGTCATCGAAGCGGCTCGGGTCGACGGGGCCACGCACGGGCAGGTCTTCTTCCGCATCGTCCTGCCGCTCGCGACCCCGGCGCTCGCGTCGTTCGCGATCTTCCAGTTCATCTGGGTCTGGAACGACCTGCTCGTCGCGCTGATCTTCTCGGGCGGCACGCAAGACGTCGCGCCCATCACCCAACGATTGGCGGAGTTGGTCGGCACCAGGGGACAGGACTGGCAACTGCTGACCGCGGCCGCGTTCATCTCGATCATCATCCCGTTGATCGTGTTCTTCAGTCTGCAGCGGTACTTCGTGCGCGGGCTTCTCGCGGGGGCGACCAAGGGGTAGCGCGCTCTCACGGGCAGGGGGAGACGGATGCCGCGGGCGGGGGCTCGCGGCATCCGTTCGCCCGCTGCGGGGTCGCCGCACGCCCCCTCCCGGGTCGGCGTCCGGGTCCGAAGGCCGACGTAGGGTTGGCCCATGAGCATGCACCAGAGCCCGCCTGGATCGCAGACGGGCAAGTTCGGCAAGGCCCGCACGCGCATCTCGGGGGCCGACGAGTCGGCGCAGCGCGCCGAGAACGCCGAGGCGCCGAAGATCCCGAACCTGCTGGGTCGCATCGCCGAGCTGTTCCGACCGCACCGCGGGCAGCTGACGGTCGTGGTCGTGCTCGTGCTCGTGGGCGCAGGCCTCAGCGTGATCCCGCCGCTGCTCACCGAGCGCGCGTTCGACGAGGGACTGTTCCCGCCCGATCCGGCGAACGACGGCACCACGACCGGCCCGAACCTGCAGGTGCTCGCCTGGATCGTGGCCGCGATGATCGGCATCTACGTCGTGTCGTCGCTCCTCGCCGTCTGGCAGACGTGGATGACCGCGACGATCGGCAACAACGTGATGGGCGCGCTGCGGGTGCGCATGTTCACGCACCTGCAGTCGATGGAGCTGAGCTTCTTCACGCGCACGAAGACGGGCGTCATCCAGTCGCGCCTCCAGAACGACGTGGGCGGCGTCGCCTCGGTGCTCACGAACACCGTCTCGAGCGTGCTCGGCAACACGGTGACGGTGATCTCGGCATTCATCGCGATGCTGCTGCTGAACTGGCAGCTCACGATCGTCGCGCTGATCCTGATGCCGTTCATGGTCTACGCGCAGCGGCGCGTGGGCAAGGTTCGCGCGCGCATCGCGGGCGAGACGCAGGAGTCGCTGTCCGAGATGACGGCGATCACGCAGGAGACGCTGAGCGTCTCGGGCATCCTGCTGTCGAAGTCGTTCACCCGGCAGCAGAACGAGATCGACCGCTACGCCGACGAGAACCGCAACCAGGTCCGCCTGCAGGTGCGCCAGCAGATGACGGGCCAGTGGTTCTTCGCGATGGTGGGCATCTTCATGTCGTCGATCCCCGCGATCGTGTACCTCGCGTCGGGCCTGCTCATCTCGAACGGGGCGGCGGATGTCACGGCCGGCACGATCGTGGCCTTCACCACGGTGCAGGCGCGACTGCTGTTCCCGCTCATGGCGCTCATGCGGGTCTCGCTCGACCTGCAGACCTCGAGTGCGCTGTTCGCCCGCATCTTCGAGTACCTCGACCTGCGCCCCACCATCAGCGACGCGCCCGACGCGCGCGAGGTCGCGGGCGCGGCGGGCGCCGGCACCGACGCACGCGAGCCTTCGTCGGGCGGGCGCGACGCGGCATCCCGAACCGCGTTGGGTCGGGTGGAGTTCGAGAACGTGACGTTCCGGTATCCCGATGCGACCGAGGACTCGGCGCCGACGCTCGACGGGGTGAGCTTCGTGATCGAGCCGGGCCAGTTCGCCGCGTTCGTCGGGCCCTCGGGTGCGGGCAAGACGACCGTGTCGTACCTCGTGCCGCGGTTGTACGAGGCGACCGGCGGCGTGGTGCGCTTCGCGGGAGACGACGTGCGAGAGCTCCGGCAGGAGTCGTTGGTGCGCAACATCGGCATCGTGAGCCAGGAGACCTACCTGTTCCACGCCTCGATCGCCGAGAACCTGCGCTACGCGAAGCCCGACGCGACCGACGCCGAGCTCGAGGCGGCGGCCAGGGCCGCGAACATCCACGAGACGATCGCCTCGTTCGCCGACGGCTATGCGACCGTGGTGGGTGAGCGGGGCTACCGGCTCTCCGGCGGCGAGAAGCAGCGCATCGCCATCGCGCGCGTGCTGCTCAAGGATCCGCCCGTGCTCGTGCTCGACGAGGCCACGAGCGCCCTCGACACGATCTCGGAGCGGGTCGTGCAGCAGGCGCTCGACGACGCCGCGAGGGGTCGCACGACGATCGCGATCGCGCACCGGCTGTCGACGGTCGTCGCGGCCGACGTGATCTTCGTCGTCGTCGCCGGCCGCATCGTCGAGCAGGGCACGCATGCAGAGCTCGTCGCCGCAGAAGGCGTCTATGCGAGCCTCTCGCGGCAGCAGGAGCAGACCGCCCAGCTTCCGGGGCTGGCGCGATAGGCTCGGCATCACGGCCGGGGGGCGCCGATGAGGGCGAGGGGGATCCGATGAGCGATGTCAAGGGCACTGCACCGAAACTGCCGAAGAACGTGAACCGGAAGGTCATCGGGCTCGCCGCGGCCGGCGCCGTCGGCGGCTTCCTCTTCGGCTTCGACTCCTCGGTGGTCAACGGCGCGGTCGACGCGATCCAGGACGAGTTCGGGCTCTCGGCGGCGGTGACCGGCTTCGCGGTCGCGAGCGCGCTGCTCGGCTGCGCGATCGGCGCCGAGGTCGCCGGGCGCCTGGCCGACCGGTTCGGCCGCATCCCGGTGATGATCATCGGCGCCGTGCTCTTCCTCGTCTCGTCGATCGGTGCGGGCTTCGCGTTCGGCGTCGTCGACCTCATCGTCTGGCGGGTGCTCGGCGGCATGGGCATCGGCATCGCCTCGGTCGTGGCGCCGGCCTACATCGCCGAGATCTCGCCGAGTGCGATCCGCGGCAGGCTCGCCTCGCTGCAGCAGCTGGCGATCGTCTTCGGCATCTTCGCCGCGCTGCTCTCCGACGCGCTGTTCGCGGCGGCCGCAGGCGGCGCCGACCAGCCGTTCTGGTTCGGGCTCGAGGCGTGGCGGTGGATGTTCATCGCGTGCGCGGTGCCCTCGATCGTGTACGGCACGATCGCGCTGCTGCTGCCGGAGTCACCGCGCTACCTGGTCAAGGCGGGGCGCGACAAGCAGGCTGAAGAGGTGCTCGAGCGCATCGGCAACCCCGACCCGGCGAAGGCCGTCGCCGACATCACCGGATCGCTGCACCGAGACGAGGTCGCCGAGGCGCAGGGCACGCTCCGCGGCCCGGTGCTCGGACTCAAGGGCATCGTCTGGATCGGCATCCTGCTCTCGGTGTTCCAGCAGTTCGTCGGCATCAACGTGATCTTCTACTACTCGACGACCCTCTGGAAGGCCGTCGGCTTCGACGAGTCCGACTCGTTCACGATCAGCGTGCTCACGTCGGTGACGAACATCGTGGTCACGTTCATCGCGATCGCCCTCGTCGACAAGGTCGGCCGACGCCCGCTGCTGCTCATCGGCTCGACCGGCATGGCGGTCACGCTCGCGACGATGGCGATCGCGTTCGCGAATTCGGTCACCGTCGACGGCGAGGTGAGCCTGCCGGGCGCCTGGGGTCCGATCGCGCTCGTCGCCGCGAACCTGTTCGTGGTCGCGTTCGGCTTCTCGTGGGGGCCGCTGGTGTGGGTGCTGCTCGGCGAGATCTTCCCGAACAGCATCCGCGGCCGGGCGCTCGGCCTCGCGGCCGCGGCGCAGTGGATCGCGAACTTCCTCATCACGGTGTCGTTCCCGCCGATGTCCGAGTTCTCGCTGTTCTGGACCTACTCCATGTACGCCGCGTTCGCGGTGCTCTCGTTCATCTTCGTGCTCTGGAAGGTGCCCGAGACCAAGGGCATGGCGCTCGAGGACTCCGAGGCGGTCTTCGCGGCAGGCACGGCGAGAGACAAACGACGGCGCGCGAGTCAGACCGCCGCAGGGTAGGGTGTCTCTCGTGCTGCTCACGTGTTGTTGTTGTCGTCGCTCAGACCGACCATGACCTTTCGCGCCGTGCGCCCGCCGAGCGGGCCGTGCACGGCGCACCACGATGACGACACCCAGGGGAGAACCCTCACCATGAAGTACGCAGAATCCATCGTCGACCTCGTCGGCAACACCCCGCTCGTGAAGCTCACCCGAGTGGTCGAGGGCGTGACGCAGGCCACGGTGCTCGTGAAGCTCGAGTACCTGAACCCCGGCGGCTCCGTGAAGGACCGCATCGCGTCGCGGATGATCGACGCGGCCGAGCGCGACGGCCTGCTGAAGCCCGGCGGCACGATCGTCGAGCCGACGTCGGGCAACACGGGCGTCGGGCTCGCGCTCGTCGCGCAGCAGCGCGGCTACCGCTGCATCTTCGTCGTGCCCGACAAGTTCGGTGAGGAGAAGCGCAACGTGCTCACGGCGTACGGCGCCGAGGTCGTCGTGACGCCGACGTCGGTCGCACCCGACGGGCCGGAGTCGTACTACAGCGTCTCCGACCGCATCGTGCGCGAGACGCCGGGCGCCTACAAGCCGAATCAGTTCGCGAACCCGAACGGACCCCGCGCGCACTACGAGACCACGGGCCCAGAGATCTGGAACGACACCGAGGGCAAGGTCACGCACTTCGTGGCCGGCATCGGCACGGGCGGCACGATCACCGGCACCGGCCGGTACCTGCGCGAGATCTCGGGTGATCGGGTGCGCGTCATCGGCGCCGATCCCGAGGGATCGGTGTACTCGGGCGGCACCGGTCGCCCGTACTTCGTCGAGGGCGTCGGCGAGGACATGTGGCCGGACACGTTCGACCCGGCCGTTCCCCACGAGGTGCTCGCCGTCTCCGACCGCGACGCGTTCGAGATGACGCGGCGTCTCGCCCGCGAGGAGGGGCTGCTCGTCGGCGGCTCGAGCGGCATGGCGGTCGTGGCCGCGCTCCGTGCCGCGGAGCACGCCTCGCCCGACGACGTGTTCGTCGTGCTGCTGCCCGACGGCGGCCGCGGCTACCTCGGCAAGATCTTCAACGACAAGTGGATGCGCGCCTACGGCTTCTCGAACGCGCCAGAGGGCCACACCATCGCCGACGTGCTCGCCACGAAGGCCGACCGCACGGCCCCGCTGGTCTACGTGCACCCGAACGACAGCGTGCGCGAGGCGATCGACGTCATGGCCACCACCGGCGTCTCGCAGCTGCTCGTGCTCTCGGCCGAGCCGCCCGTCGTGCTCGGCGAGGTGAAGGGCACGATCACCGAGGACGTGCTGCTCGACCTCGTCTTCACGGGCCAGGTCAAGCTGACCGACGAGGTCGGCGGCGTGGTCGGCGACCAGCTGCCGCTCATCGGCGTCAACGAGCCGGTCGCCGCGGCCCGGTCCGCGTTCGCCGACGCGCAGGCGATGCTCGTCACCGACGGCGGCAAGGCGCTCGGCGTCATCACGCGCACCGACCTGCTCACCTACCTCTCGGCGTAGCCGCAGGCATCCGCGGGTCCCACCGCCCGCAGCACACCCCTCAGACGTCACCAGAACCAGGAACGGATGTCACGCATGAACATCTCCGATCGCGCGGGCTTCGACACGCTCGCCATCCACGCCGGCCAGGCGTTCGACCCCACGACGGGCGCGGTGATCCCGCCCGTCTACCTCACCTCGACCTACGTGCAGGACGGCATCGGGGGCCTCCGCGAGGGCTACGAGTACTCGCGCGGCGGAAATCCGACCCGCACGGCGCTCGAGACCCAGCTCGCCGCGCTCGAGGGCGGCATCCGGGGGCTCTCGTTCGCGTCGGGCCTCGCCGCAGAGGACGCGCTGCTGCGCACGATGCTCGCGCCGGGCGACCACGTCGTGGTCGGCAACGACGTCTACGGCGGCACGCACCGGCTGATCCGCAAGGTGCACGGCGCCTGGGGCGTGCGGCACAGCACGGTCGACCTGGGCGACCTCGACGCGGTGCGCGCCGCGATCGAACCCGGCGTCACGAAGGTGCTCTGGATCGAGACCCCCTCGAACCCGCTCATGAAGATCACCGACATCGCGGCGCTCGCGGCGCTCGGCGCCGAGTCGGGTGCGCTCGTCGTGGTCGACAACACGTTCGCGACGCCCGCGCTGCAGCAGCCGATCGCCCTCGGCGCGCACGTCGTCGTGCACTCGACGACGAAGTACCTCGGCGGCCACTCCGACGTCGTCGGCGGGGCGCTCGTGTTCGCGCCCGGTCAGGAGGAGCTCGCCGAGCAGGTCACCTTCACGCAGTTCGCGGCCGGCGCCGTCTCTGGCCCGTTCGACGCGTTCCTCACGACGCGCGGCATCAAGACCCTGGGCATCCGGATGCAGCGGCACAGCGCCACGGCGCAGCTCATCGCCGAGCGCCTCGAGTCGCACGCCGGCATCGCGCGGGTCTACTACCCGGGACTCGAGTCGCACGCGGGGCACGAGCTCGCCGCCCGCCAGATGTCGGGCTTCGGCGGCATGCTCTCGATCGAGCTCGCCGGCGGCGGTGCGGCGGCGCGCCGGTTCGCCGAGTCGACGACGCTGTTCCAGCTCGCCGAGTCGCTCGGCGGCGTCGAGTCGCTCGTGAACCACCCGTGGTCGATGACGCACGCGTCGGTGCGCGGCACCGAGGCCGAGGTCGCCGAGTCGATCGTGCGACTCTCGGTCGGCATCGAGGATGCCGACGACCTGCTCGCCGACATCGACGCGGCGCTGGCCCGCCTCTAGGCCCTCGGATGCCGCGGGCGGCCGCCCGCGGCATCCGATCGACCGCTCCTAGGGGCCCATCTCGGGGTACACGGCGACCTCGGGATCACGCGGTGGGAGAATGGGAGCAGGCGCGGCACGTCACCGACGCCTCAGGAGATGAACTCCCATGGTTGCTCTCATCGTCGCCCTGGTCATCCTCGCCGTCGCGATCGTCCTCTTCTTCATGTCGGTCAAGATCGTGAAGCAGTACGAGCGAGGGGTCGTGCTGCGCTTCGGCCGGCTCCAGAGCGTGCGCGAGCCGGGCATCCGGTTCATCATCCCGATCGTCGACGTGATGACCAAGGTGTCGCTGCGCATCGTGACGCTCCCGATCCAGTCGCAGGGCATCATCACGAAGGACAACGTCACCGTGGGGGTGTCGGCCGTGTCGTACTACCGGGTGGCGGACCCCGTGAAGTCGGTGATCGCGATCGAGAGCGTGAACTCCGCGATCGAGCAGATCGCCCAGACCACGCTGCGTCGGGTGGTCGGACAGCACCACCTCGACGAGACCCTCGCCGACACTGCTGCGCTCAACGCGAACATTCGCGAGATCCTCGATGTCACGACGCTCGACTGGGGCGTCGAGGTCACCCTCGTCGAGCTGAAGGACATCCTGCTGCCCGACTCGATGAAGCGTGCCATGGCGAAGCAGGCCGAGGCCGAGCGCGAGAAGCGGGCGAAGATCATCGCCGCCGAGGGCGAGTCGCTCGCGGCGGTGCAGCTCGGCGTCGCGAGCGACACGATGATGTCGCATCCGCTCGCCCTCCAGCTGCGCACCCTCCAGACGCTCGTCGAGGTCGGAGTCGACAAGAACACGCTCGTGGTGTTCCCGGCGCCGCTCATGAGCTCGATCGGCGAGCTCACGAACTTCATCGACCGGGAGTCCGCGGTCGCGCAGGTTCGGGGCGCGTAGGCATTGGCACGAAATCGATGATGTGTGTCATTCCTGCCAGCCGCGCGCGCCGGAGGGATGCTCCAGAATGAGCGGGTGACTTCGAACCAGACCACCGTGGCGACCAGCGCCGCGCCCGCCGCGGGTGCGGCCGACCACCCCGCGACGGGCGAGGGCACCCCTCACCACGGCAGCCTCGGCCTCGTGCAGGGCACCGCCCTCTACATCGCGAGCGTGCTCGGAACGGGCATCCTCGTGCTGCCCGGACTCGCCGCAGCCGCCGCAGGCCCGGCGTCGATCGTCGCGGTGGCGGTCGTGCTCGTGCTCTCGATCCCGCTCGCCGGCACGTTCGCCGCCCTCGCGTCGCGGTACCCCGACGCAGGCGGCGTCGCGAGCTACGTGCGCCGCGCCCTCGGCGACACGGCCGCGCGCATGGCCGGCTACTGGTTCTACTTCGGCGTCTGCATCGGCGCCCCCGTGCTCGCGGTGCTCGGCGGCGAGTACGTCGTCGCCGTGCTCGGCATCGACCGGTCGGCCGTGCCGATCATCGGATTCGCCGTCTTCGTGCCGCCGTTCATCGTCAACTGGTTCGGCGTGCGCGTCGCCGGATGGGTGCAGTTCGTGCTCACGGGCCTGCTCATCGCGGTCGTCGTCGGCGTGGTCGCCGTGACCTTCCCGGCCGCCGAAGCGTCGAACTTCACGCCGTTCCTCCCCAACGGCTGGGGCGGCGTGGGCGTCGCCATCAGCCTGTTCGTCTGGGCGTTCGCCGGCTGGGAGGTCGGCACCCACATCGCCGGGGAGTTCAGGAACCCGCGCAAGATCATCCCGCTCGCGACCGGCATCGCCGTCGTCGTGGTCGGCGCCGGCTACCTCGCCCTGCAGTTCGTCACCGTGGCCGTGCTCGGCGACCGCGCGGGCGACGGCCAGGTGCCGTTGCTCGACCTCGTCGAGACGACCGCGCCCGGCATCGGCCCCGTGCTCGTGGCGATCGTCGCCGCGATCGTCACCCTCGGCGTCATGAACGCCTACCTGCCCGCCTTCGGCAAGCTCGGCGCGGCACTCGGCCGCGACGGCGACCTGCCGAGGTTCTTCGCCAAGGGCGCCGCCGACGGGCAGGTGCCGCGTCGCTCGCTCGCCCTCACCGGCGTCATCATCATCGTGTACTTCGGCCTCATGCTGCTGAACGACCTCGACCTGACGGGGTTCATCCTCATCCACACGAGCAACATGGTCGCGATCTACGCCGCGGGCATGCTCGCCGCGACCCTGCTGCTGAAGCGCTGGTCGTTCGGCTGGTGGCTCGCCGTCGTCGCGACGATCATGACCGCGGGATTGCTCGTGCTGGCCTGGCAGAACCTCCTCGTGCCGGCCGTGCTCGCGCTCGCCGCGGTCGTCGTGACGATCGTGCGGCGCGTGCGCGGCCGACGGCAGGCCACGGGCGCTGCGCCCTCCGACGAGCGAGCGGATGCCGCGGGCGACCCGCGCCCGCCCGAGGCGCCGGTGCTCGTGCCCGCCGCGCCGGCCGCGGCATCCGTCGTCCCGTCCATCACCCACGACGACCCGAAGGACTCCGAGTGACCGAGTACCGCGCCCGTTTCGACGCCGACATCGCGTTCGTGAACGGGGGAGGGCTGCACGCCGAAGCGTTCCGCCTCGACCTGCCCGCCGCCGACCTGACCGAGGCCGAGATCGGCGAGCTGCTCGTGCGCCACCTCGGGCTGACGCTCGTGGGCAGCGTGCGCCTGACGAACCTCGAGGTCGTCGCGGAGGCGCACCGAGGTTCCCGGGGAGTGGTGCCCGAGCCGGCGCTCGCGGGCCGCACCGACGCTGCGCACGCACCTGCCCGTGGCGGGCTCGTCGACCTCAGCCACCCCATCCGCGCCGGGCTCGTGACCTACCCCGGGCTGCCCGCCCCGGTGATCACGCCGCACCTCACGCGCGAGGCGTCGCGCGGGGTGTACGCACCCGGCACCGAGTTCGCGATGGACCTCATCACGCTGATCGGCAACACCGGCACCTACCTCGACAGCCCCTTCCACCGCTACGCGGACGGGGGCGACTTGGCGAGCCTCTCGCTCGAGACCCTGGTCGGGCTGCCCGCCGAGGTGTTCCGGCTCACGGATGCGGCGAGCCGCGGCATCCCTGCCGAGGTCTTCTTCGACCGTGAGCTCGCCGGCACGGCCGTGCTGCTGCACACCGGGTTCGACCGGCACTTCGGCACGCCCGAGTACGGCCACGGGTCGCCGTTCCTCACCGAAGCGGGCGCGCGGCATCTCGTCGACGCGGGGGTGGCGCTCGTCGGCATCGACGCCCTGAACATCGACGACACCGAGTCGGGCGGCACACGGCCGGCCCACTCGCTGCTGCTCGAAGCGGGCATCCACGTCGTGGAGCACCTCACCGGGCTCGAGCGGGTGCCGGTGCGCGGTGCGCGCTTCACGGCCGTGCCGCCGCGGGTCGAGGGATTCGGCACGTTCCCGGTACGGGCGTTCGCCGAGGTCCCGGCCGCGGCGGGGGAGTAGCCGGCGGGCGAGGGGTCGCCGGTCGACGAGGCGCCGGTCGAGGAGTCACGGTCGAGGAGGCGCCGGTCGAGAAAGCCGCCCGATCGGGCCGCGTTCGCTGTGGTGTCGTGCATCTGCCGCCCGAGTGGGTGAGGATGGGGGGATGAGTCTTCCCTCGTACGCCCTGCTCGACGGAAACACGATTCCCGCGATCGGCCTGGGCACCTACGGGCTCAACGAGCAGATCGGCATCGAAGCGATCGCGGCCGCGATCTCCGACGGCTACCGCCTGCTCGACACCGCCTACAACTACGGCAACGAAGACGTCGTGGGCGAGGCGATCCGCCGATCGGGCGTCGACCGCAGCGACCTGTTCGTCGCCACCAAGCTGCCCGGGCGCCACCACGGGTTCGACGAGACGCTCGCGAGCTTCGAGGAGTCGCGCGCCAGCCTCGACCTCGACTGGCTCGACCTCTACCTGATCCATTGGCCGAACCCGAGCGTCGACAAGTACGTCGACAGCTGGAAGGCCATGATCCGACTTCGCGAGAAGGGGCTCGTGCGCTCGATCGGCGTCTCGAACTTCACCGCGCCCATGCTCGAGCGGCTCGAGCACGAGACCGGGGTCGTGCCGGTGGTCAACCAGGTCGAGCTGCACCCGTACTTCTCGCAGCACGACCTGCGCGGGTATCACGCTGAGCACGGCATCCGCACCGAGAGCTGGAGCCCGCTCGGGCGCAAGAGCGACCTGCTGAACGAGCCCGTGCTCGCCGAGATCGCCGCACGACTCGGCCGGTCGGTGCCGCAGGTCGTGCTGCGCTGGCATGTGCAGCTCGGGTCGGTGCCGATCCCGAAGTCCTCGCAGGCCGAGCGACGCCGGGCCAACCTCGACGTGTTCTCGTTCGAGCTCGGCGACGACGACATGGCCGCGATCGCGGGTCTCGAGCGCGGGCGCATCTGGGGCGCAGACCCCGACACGCACGAAGAACTCTGACCCGCGGCGCGGTGGCGGGCCCGATATCCGGGTGCGCGGCCGTCGACGTCGGCGGCACGACGTAGGCTCGATCGAGTGAGGCGATCAACGGGCGACGAGGCTGCGAACGACGAGATCGAGTCGAGCGAGGCCGAGTCCATTGAGGCCGAGTCCACTGAGTACTCGCTGGCTGCGGCAGCCGAGGCGTACGCGTCGGCTGAGGCATCCGCCCACGAATCGGCCGTGCACGAGGCGTCCGCCCACCAGGTGACGGATGCCGCGGCGCCCGTCGTTGCCACCAGCGACCGCCTGCCCGACGCGAAGGGGCCGCTCTCCGCGCCGTACACGTGGCTCTCGATCGGCATGTTCGCGACGATCTTCCTCGCGGCGTTCGAGGCGATGGCCGTGACGACGATCATGCCGCTCGTCGTGCGCGACCTCGACGGCGAGTCGATGTTCGCGCTCGCGTTCGCCGTGCCGCTGGCCGCCGGCATCATCGGCATGGTGCTCGCCGGCAACTGGACCGACCGCTCGGGGCCGCTGCCGTCGCTCATCACGGCGGCGGCGCTGTTCGTCGTCGGCCTCGTCATCGCGGGCACGGCCACCGACATGACGGTCTTCATCATCGGGCGCTTCGTGCACGGACTGAGCGGAGCCGCCGTGATCGTGCCGCTCTACGTGATCGTCGCCCGCGCCTACCCCGAGGCGTTGCGAGCCCGGGTCTTCGCCGGGTTCGCGGCCGCCTGGGTGATCCCGTCGATCGTCGGCCCGGCGCTCGCGGGACTCGTCGCCGAGACGTTCAGCTGGCACTGGGTGTTCCTGGGCGTCATCGTGATCGTGGTGCCGGCCGCGGCCATGATGGTGCCGCCGATCCTGCGGGTGCGCGACCTCGTGCAGGGCGACGCATCGGTGCCGTGGAGCATCGGGCGCGTCGGCTGGGCGACCCTCACGGCCGTCGCCGCGTTGGCGGTGTCGCTCTCGAAGGAGCTCGACGACCCATGGCGGTGGATCGCAGCCGGCGTCGGCATCGCGGTCGCCGCCTTCGCCGCGCGCCCGTTGCTGCCGCCCGGAACCCTGCGTGCCGCACGCGGCATGCCCGCAACGGTCGCGGTGAAGTTCGTGGTCGCGGGCGCCTTCTTCGGCAGCGAGGTGTACCTGCCGTACCTCTTCATCGAGAACTACGGCATGTCTCCGAGCCTGGCGGGCGTCGTGCTCACCGGGGCGGGCCTCACGTGGGCCGCCGCGTCATGGCTGCAGGGCCGGCTCACGCACCGCGTCAGCGATACGCGTGCGGTCGAGATCGGCGCGTTCACCCTCGTGCTCGCCCTCGTCGTCGTGCTCGCGGTGGCGGCGTTCACGCTGCCGCCCGTGATCGCGTTCGTCGCATGGGCCCTCGCCGGGGCCTCGATGGGCTTCATGTACCCGCGGTTCTCGGTCTCGGTGCTCGCGCAGTCCAAGCGCGACGAGCAGGGCTTCAACAGCGCCGCGCTCACGATCTCGGAGTCGCTCGGCGCCTCGATCGCGCTCGCGGTGACCGCGCTCGTGTCGTCGGCGATCGGCGCGGGCGCCTTCACGGCCGACTTCGCGGTGACCGTCGCCGTGGCGATCGTCGGCGTCGTGATCGCGGGCCGCGTGAGGCCTCCGGGAGTGCCGCGCGGCTGAGCGGGATCCCGCCGGGCGCGGCCCCGCTGGCTTCCACAGCTCCGAGGCGCGAGCGGCCCTCTGCTCAGAAGGCGGGGCGACCCG
This sequence comes from Agromyces sp. CF514, assembly GCF_900113185.1. Lineage (NCBI taxonomy): Bacteria > Bacillati > Actinomycetota > Actinomycetes > Micrococcales > Microbacteriaceae > Agromyces > Agromyces sp. CF514. The sequence continues at coordinate 977,194 of NZ_FOZD01000001.1, forward strand.
TCGACGACCGCACGATGAGTTCGGGCACGATGACCTCGCGGTGCTCGGGCGCCGAGGGATCGATGTTTCCGAGCAGCAGCGCCACGCAGCGACGGCCGAGCTCGGCGAAGTCCTGTCGAACCGTCGTGAGCGGCGGCCAGAAGTGCGCAGCCTCGGGGATGTCGTCGAAGCCGACGATCGACACGTCGCGCGGGATCTCGAGTCCCGCGTCGCGGATCGCGTGCATCAGGCCGAGCGCCATCTGGTCGTTCGACGAGAAGATCGCCGTGAAGTCGCGCACGGTGAGCAGCTCGCGTCCGGCGTGATAGCCGAAGTCCGCGGTCCAGTCCCCGAGGATGGGGGCCGTCGTGGGCACGTCGCTCGCGCTCATCTCCTCGAGGAACCCGCGCATGCGCGCCTCGGCCTCGATCCAGTCCTGCGGACCGGTGAGGTGGTAGATGTTCCGGTGCCCGAGCTCGATGAGGTGGCGGGTCGCCAGTCGCGCCCCGGCGATCTGGTCGACCGAGAGCGTGTGGTCGGAGTCCTGCCCGGTCGACTGCAGGCTCACATGCGGCACGTCGATCGAGCGTTGGGCGAGGGTGTCGAACACGCGTGCCTGCGGGGCGATGACCACGAGGCCCTCGATGCCCTGGGCGAGCAGGTGGGCGAGCCCGTCGGCGATGGATCGCTCGTCGGAGGAGTCGATGTTCGCCGTGCTGACCCAGTAGCCGGCTTCGCGTGCGGCGGCTTCGATGGCCGTGATGCTCGACGCGGGTCCGTACTGGGTGCTCTGCGACGAGAGGATGCCGATGGTGTGCGAGCGACTCGTGACGAGCGCGCGGGCGGCACGGTTCGGCTGGTACTGCACCTGCTCCATGACGTCGAGCACGCGCTGCTTCGTCTCGGGGCGGATGCTCGGGTGGTGGTTGAGCACGCGTGAGACGGTCTGATGCGACACTCCGGCCAGTCGCGCGACGTCTCGGATGCTGGGCGCGCGGCCCTTCGGCGTCTCGTCTGCCACGGTCACATCCTCGTTCGTGTTCACGGGCATGCGCACGGTCACATGCCTGGTTGCCCCTCATTATGCACGTCAGGCCGGGAATGTGACGGTCACACATGTGACGGTCACATGAAATTCGGCGCCCCGGGCACCCGCGAACAGGCTCGGATGGAAGGGATCCGAACGGAAGCCGTTCAGGTCCGCCGGCGCCATCGCGCCCGTCATTGCTGGCGTTCAGCCAGATCACATGCGGTATTCGGGGTCGAATACGGCCGCGATCGCGTGCGCGGCGGTCGTTATCGATCCGTGACCGATGCCGAGTTGACAGTTCGAGCCAACGTAGGGCTAACATGAGTGTCGCCATGTGAACGGTCACATCGATCGGGCACATGACGCCGATCCAGAGCCCCGGGGCTGAACCGCCCGCACCATCGACGAAGGAGTCTGCACGTGAACCACGGCGACCACCACCACCTCGGAGCATTCCGGGCGGTTGCCGCATGAGCTCCTACGGTCCCCAGCTCGAGGTCGCCATCGCCCGTGTGCGCACCGAGATCGCGAAGTTGCATGCGGAGTTGACGCGGTACGGCTTGGTGGTGTGGACGGGTGGCAACGTGTCGGGTCGGGTGCCGGGTGCGGAGTTGTTCGTGATCAAGCCGTCGGGGGTGTCGTACGACGATCTGGCTCCGGAGAACATGATCCTGTGCGATCTGGACGGCAACGTGATCGAGGGCACTCCGGGTGCTGAGCGCAGCCCGTCGTCGGATACGGCGGCGCATGCGTACGTGTACCGGAACATGCCCGAGGTCGGCGGTGTGGTGCACACGCATTCGACCTACGCCGTGGCGTGGGCGGCACGCAACGAGCCGATCCCGTGCGTGATCACGGCGATGGCCGATGAGTTCGGTGGTCCGATCCCGGTGGGTCCGTTCGCGATCATCGGTGACGACTCGATCGGTCGGGGCATCGTGGAGACCCTGACCGGTCACCGCAGCCGGGCGGTGTTGATGGCCAATCATGGGCCGTTCACGATCGGTGCGTCGGCGAAGGACGCGGTCAAGGCTGCAGTCATGGTCGAGGATGTCGCCCGTACGGTGCACCTGGCGCGTGAGGCGGGCCCGTTGGTCCCGATCCCGCAGGAAGCGATCGACCGGCTGTACGACCGGTACCAGAACGTCTACGGACAGGCCTCCGACGCGAGGCGGCCTGCCACGAGGGCCTGAACGACGAGGGCCTGACCGCGCGAAGGCGCACCACGCGACATCCGTACTCAACTCAACAACACAAGCTTGCGACATCCGCTCGACGGATGACGCGGGGGAGCGGCGTTCATGGACACCGCCGCTCCGACTGTCACCAAGACGATGACGTCCATGAATGACACAGTGAAAGGAAACACCGTGAAGAACACGAAGAAGGTGCTTCTCGCTACGATGGCGGCCGCTTCCATGCTCGCACTCGCGGCGTGCTCGGGCGGCTCGGGCGACAGCGGCAGCGGCGACGGCGGCGGAGACGGCGGCCTGATCGGCGTCGCGATGCCCACCAAGAGCTCGGAGCGTTGGATCCAGGACGGCGACGCCGTCAAGGAGCAGCTCGAGGAGCAGGGCTTCACCGTCGACCTGCAGTACGCAGAGGACGACATCCCCACGCAGGTCTCCCAGATCGAGAACATGATCACCAAGGGCGCAGAGGCCCTGATCATCGCGTCGATCGACGGCACCACGCTCTCGCAGGTGCTCCAGGACGCGGCCGACGCCGACATCCCGGTCATCGCCTACGACCGCCTCATCCGCGACTCCGAGAACGTCGACTACTACGCGTCGTTCGACAACTACGTCGTCGGCGTGCAGCAGGCCACCTCGCTGCTCAACGGCCTCGGCCTGACCGACCTCGAGGGCGCGCCGGCTTCGGACGCACCCAAGGGTCCGTTCAACATCGAGCTGTTCGCCGGTTCGCCCGACGACAACAACGCCACGTTCTTCTGGAACGGCGCGATCGACACCCTCCAGCCGCTGATCGACGACGGAACCCTCGTCGTCAAGTCGGGCCAGACCGACTTCGAGCAGGCCGCAACCCTCCGCTGGGACGGCGAGGTCGCTCAGGAGCGCATGGAGAACATCCTCACCTCGACGTACTCCGACGGCTCGACGGTCAACGCGGTGCTCTCGCCCTACGACGGCCTGTCGCGCGGCATCATCTCGGCCCTGACGGACGCCGGCTACACGGTGGGCGAAGGCTGGCCGATCATCTCGGGCCAGGACGCGGAGCTCGACTCGGTCAAGGCCATCAACTCGGGTGAGCAGTACGCCACCATCTTCAAGGACACCCGCAACCTGGCCAAGGTCGCCGTCGACATGGCGTCGGCGATCCTGAACGGCGAGGAGCCCGAGGTCAACAACACCGAGGACTACGACAACGGCGTGAAGGTCGTTCCCTCGTACCTCCTCGAGTCGCAGATCGTCGTCAAGGACAACATCACCGAGGTCCTGGTCGACAGCGGCTACTGGACCGAAGAAGAGATCAACGGCTGATCGACCCGACCGGGTCGACCCGCTGATGGGATGACGCGGCCGGTGCCTGGGGCGGGGAGTATCCTCGCCTCAGGTCCGGCCGCGGCATCCGCGTCCGACAGGGCACCGGCGATGAAGCAGGAGCAGATATGACCACCAACATTCTCGAGATGCGCGGCATCACGAAGACCTTCCCCGGCGTGAAGGCACTGTCCAACGTGACCATCGAGGTCGAGCGCGGCGAAGTCCACGCCATCTGCGGTGAGAACGGCGCGGGCAAGTCCACGCTGATGAAGGTGCTCTCGGGCGTCTACCCCCACGGCACCTACGACGGCGACATCGTCTTCGAGAACGAGACGGTCGAGTTCAAGGACCTGACGGACAGCGAAGCCAAGGGCATCGTCATCATCCACCAGGAACTCGCGCTCAGCCCGTACCTGTCGATCGCCGAGAACATCTTCCTCAACAACGAGTTGAAGGGCCGCGGCGGCCTCATCGACTGGAACAAGACGAACTTCGAGGCGCAGAAGCTCCTCGCCCGCGTGGGCCTGCGCGAGAACCCGACGACGAAGATCATGGACATCGGCGTCGGCAAGCAGCAGCTCGTCGAGATCGCGAAGGCGCTCTCGAAAGAGGTGAAGCTGCTCATCCTCGACGAGCCGACCGCCGCACTGAACGACGAGGACTCCGATCACCTGCTCGACCTGATCCTGCACCTCAAGGGGCAGGGCATCACGTCGATCATCATCAGCCACAAGCTGAACGAGATCAAGAAGGTCGCCGACTCCGTCACGGTCATCCGCGACGGCAAGACGATCGAGACGATCGCCAAGCAGGAGGTGACCGAGGACCGCATCATCAAGGACATGGTCGGTCGCGACCTCGAGCACCGGTACCCCGACCACACCCCCAACCTCGGCGACGAACTGCTCCGCGTCGAGGACTGGACCGCCCACCACCCGCAGGACTCCTCGCGCGTCGTGGTCGACAACGTCAACCTCAACGTGCGCGCCGGCGAGATCGTCGGCATCGCGGGGCTCATGGGCGCCGGGCGCACCGAGTTCGCGATGAGCCTGTTCGGGCAGAGCTACGGCTCGCGCATCTCGGGCAAGGTGTTCCTCCGCGGCAAGGAGATCAAGACCCGCACGGTGTCAGAGGCCATCGCCCACGGCATCGCGTACGCGACCGAGGACCGCAAGACCTTCGGCCTCAACCTCATCGAGGACATCAAGCGCAACATCTCGATGGCGTCGCTGAAGAAGCTCGAGAAGTTCGGCCTCGTGCACGACAACGAGGAATACAAGGTCGCCACCGAGTTCAAGCAGTCGATGAACATCAAGGCGCCGAACGTGCTGGTGAAGACCGGCAAGCTCTCGGGCGGCAACCAGCAGAAGGTCGTGCTGTCGAAGTGGATCTACGCCGACCCCGACGTGCTCATCCTCGATGAGCCCACGCGAGGCATCGACGTCGGCGCCAAGTACGAGATCTACACGATCATCAACCGGCTCGCCGCACAGGGCAAGGGCATCATCGTCATCTCGTCCGAGCTACCCGAACTGCTCGGCATCTGCGACCGCGTGTACGCCCTCTCCGAGGGCCGCATCACCGGCGAACTCCCCATCGCCGAGGCCACGCCCGAGTCGATGCTCAAGCTCATGACCATGGAAAAGCCGCGCTGACGCCCCGGCGCGCGCGAATCACAGGAGACCCCATGTCCAACCCAACTCCGGTTCCCACCACCGAGTCGATCCAGGCCGGCGGCAACGTCAACCCGCCGAGCAACAAGTTCACCGACCGTCTGAGCCACGTGCTGGCCGACCTCGGCAAGAACGGCATCTTCATCGCGCTCATCGCGGTGGTCGTGCTGTTCGCGATCCTCACCGACGGCATCCTGCTGCGCCCGCAGAACATCTCCAACCTGGTGGTGCAGAACGGGTACATCCTCGTGCTGGCCATCGGCATGGTGATGGTCATCATCGCCGGCCACATCGACCTGTCGGTCGGATCGGTCGCCGCGTTCGTCGGCGCGTGCTCCGGCGTGTTCGCCGTGCAGTGGGGCCTGCCCTGGTGGCTCTCGGTGATCCTCTCGCTCGGCATCGGCGCCCTCGTCGGCGTCTGGCAGGGCTTCTGGATCGCGTTCGTGGGCATCCCCGCGTTCATCGTGACCCTGGCCGGCATGCTCATCTTCCGCGGCCTCGCGCTCGTGGTGCTCGGCAACGCGAACATCGGCTCGTTCCCGGCCGAGTACCGTGCCCTCGGCAACGGCTTCCTGACCGACCTGTTCGGCGAGTTCGAGATCGATCCGCTGACGCTCGGCGTGGGCGCGCTGGCGATCATCATCCTCGTCGTGCAGCAGGTGCGCACCCGTCGCGGCCGTCAGAAGTACGGCCAGGACGTCGAGCCCATGGCCTGGTTCGTCATCAAGCTCGTGCTCATCTCCGCCGCGATCGCCTTCTTCGCGTACTCGCTCGCGTCGTACAAGGGCATCCCGATCACGCTGATCATCCTCGCCGTGCTGATCCTCGTCTACGGCATCGTGATGAACCGCACGGTCTTCGGCCGGCACATCTACGCGATCGGCGGCAACCGTCACGCGGCCGAGCTCTCGGGTATCAAGACGCGTCGCGTCGACTTCTGGCTGTTCGTCAACATGGGCACCCTGGCCGCGCTGGCCGGCCTCATCTTCACGGCGCGCCTGAACCTCGCAGGTCCGAAGGCCGGTGACGGCTTCGAGCTCGAGGCGATCTCGGCGGCCTTCATCGGCGGCGCGGCGGTGCAGGGCGGCGTCGGCACCATCGGCGGCGCGATCATCGGTGGCCTGATCATCGGCGTGCTGAACAACGGCATGTCGATCATCGGCCTCGGCATCGAGTGGCAGCAGGTCGTCAAGGGCCTCGTGCTGCTGCTCGCGGTCGCCTTCGACGTCTACAACCGTCGTCGCAGCGGCGGCCGTTGAGGTCGAGCCTCAGGGCGTGAACTGAACGAAGGGGCGGATGCTGCGGCATCCGCCCCTTCGGCGTGCCCAGGGTCGCGATCGGGAGAGCGGATGCCGCCGGCGGGCGACGGTCGTCAGGCGGGCGGCGCGGGGCTCGGCGCGGTGTCGCTGCGCCCGTAGAGGAACAGCAGGATCTCGGCCGAGGTGCCCTGCAGCACGGGGCCATGGCCGAAGCTCCAGTCGGCGTCGGTCGCGGCGAGCGTGCGGCCGCGCGTCACAGCCTTGATCTCGGTCGGCGCCTCGAGCGCGCGGCGCAGGGCCACGGCTCCGCAGGCGCGTTCGGGCACCGTGATCGCGACGCCGAGCGATGCGGAGACGTCGAGTGCGGCGATCACGGCCTCGGCGAGGGCGCCGATCCCGGTCTGGACGGTGTCACCACCGGCGGTGCCGACGTCGATCGCGTCGGCGGAGGAGCCTCGGGCTGACACCCCGGCCGCGCCGGCACCGGCCGCCGCGTCGCGCAGCCGCGTGAACCGCGAGATGAGGGCGGTGGGGGAGCCGTCGGCGGAGGTGGAGGCGCGGCGCGCGATCGCGAGCTCGGCGGCCGCGCCGCTGAAGCCCTGCTCGGCGAGCGAGCGTGCGCTCGCGCGCCAACGTTCGCCGCGCGGCGTCGAGAGCCGCCAGGCGAGGTGGGCGAGCAGGTCGTGCACGGTCCAGGTCGCGCGTCGGCTCGTGGTCTGCCATGCGGCGTCGGACAGCGGCGCGAGCGCGCCGAGCAGCGAGGTCAGCACCTCGGCGAGCTCCGCGTTCCACGTGCTCGTCACGGCGGACTCGTCGTGCTTCGGCCGGTTCGAGAGCGGCAGGTAGCGCGAGAGGTCGGACATGCATGCAGCCTACGCGCGCGGGCGCGCCGTGGCATCCGCCCCTCGTCCGCTCACGGCGCTGCTAGCCCTGCGCGCCCTGCGACCAGTCGGGCAGCTGCTGCAGCGTCCACGTGTTGCCGTCGGGGTCCTTCACGGTGACGAACCGGCCCCATGCCTGCTCGTCGACGCCCTCGCACTCCACGCCCTTGGCGCGGAGGTCGGCGAGCACGGCGTCGGCGTCGGCGATCACGACCTGGATCACGTCGAGCGAGCCCGGTGCGAGCGTGGCCCCGAGGCCCTCGCCGATCGCGATCGAGCACGCCGAGCCCGGAGGCGTCAGCTGCACGAAGCGCAGGTCGTCGCTGACGCGCTGGTCGTGGTCGGCGTTGAACCCGAGCTTCTCGACGTAGAACTCCTTCGCGCGGTCGACGTCGCTGACGGGCACGTGGATGAGTTCGATCTTCCAGTCCATGGTGTGACTCCTCGGTAGGGTTGCACGCGATCCGTTCCATCGAATCGCCTGCGGCCAGTCTCGCCAAGCATGCGGTCAGTTCCTGTCCGGAATGCGTCGCCCTTCGGGATCGGGCTCCGCGCTCCGGATGCCTCGGGCGGCTCCGGTGGGAGGATGGGCGCATGGCACTGCACATCACCGGAGACCCCGCCGCCGACGAACTGCTGAGCGACGACGCGTTCGCGCTGCTCACGGGCATGCTGCTCGACCAGCAGGTCACCATGGAGTCCGCGTTCGCGGGCCCGGTGAAGATCCGCGATCGCGTCGGCTCGATCGACCCCGTCGTGATCGCCGGCGTCGCGCCCGACGCGTTCGTCGAGGCGTTCAAGCAGACGCCCGCCGTGCACCGGTTCCCCGGCTCGATGGCCGAGCGCGTGCAGACCCTCGCCGCCGCCGTGCGCGACGAGTGGGGCGGCGACGCCTCCCAGATCTGGACGCGCGGCGAGCCCACGGGCGCCGAGGTGCTGAAGCGACTGAAGGCGCTGCCCGGGTTCGGCGACCAGAAGGCGCGCATCTTCCTCGCGCTGCTCGGCAAGCAGTGCGGGCTCGAGGCGCCCGGCTGGCGCGAGGCGGCCGGAGCCTATGGCGAGGCCGAGTCCTACCGCTCGGTCGCCGACATCGTCGACCCCGAGTCGCTGGCCAAGGTGCGCGCGACGAAGCAGGCGGCGAAGGCCGCAGCGAAGGCCGCCAAGGGCTGAGCGGGTCGCCTGCGCCGCGGGTCGCGGTCGCGGTCGTACACGCGGTCCGCGGGCGCCGCGTCGGCCGCGCCTGCCGAACTCCGGATGCCTCGGCCGACACGCCGACGCCCGCCCGCCGCAGCTCGGCGGGTCGCCGGTCCGGTCCGGAGTTCGGCCGGTCCGCCACTCCGACCCATACCCGCGAGGGATGCCGCGACCGCACCATGGAGGGATGTGCGCGCCCGGCGTGCGTGCCAGAGTGACGGCATGGTCACCGCATCACGACCGGGTCCGCCCGTTCCGCCTCCGCCGCCGTCTCCCTCGGCCGTCGCCGCCGCACGCCCCGGAGGCGCTGCGACCGACCGATCCGGGGCCGCGCCGTCCGGCCGACGTGGCAGGGGCGACTTCGCCTCGCCCGTCGCGGGCGTCGAGCCGATCGTCGTGACGTGGGTGCTCGTGGCGTTCGTGGCGGTCGTCATGTACGCCGTGTCGGTGCCGATCGACGCCGCCGTGTACCACGTGCATGTCGCCGCGGCCTTCGGCATCGCGCTCGTGCAGGTCGGGTCGCTGCTGCTCGCCATGTGGAACGGATGGGCGGCCGCGGCCGCGTTCCTCGCCGGGCAGGCCGCCTTCGGCCTGCTCGCGACCGCCGACCCGGGCATGCCGTGGCCGGTCACCGTCACGCAGTTGATCCTGCTCTGCGCGCTGCTCGTGCTGCTCGTGCTGCGCGGTTCGTCCAATGCGGCGGCTGCGCTGTGGCTCGGGGCGATCGTCGTGCCGCTCGCGATCGCATTCGTGCCCGGGCATGGGGCGACGCCCGACGGGGTGGTCGCGAACCTCGTGACCAGCGGCGCGGTGAGCGCCCTCGTGCTCTCGGCAGCGCTCGGGGTGACGGCCTGGCGGGCCCGGTTGGGCGCCGCACTCGACGACGAGCGCCGCGTGAGCGCGGCCGAGCACGAGCGTCGCCTCATCGCCGAGGAGCGCACGCGCATCGCGCGAGAGATGCACGACGTGATCGCGCACGGCATGTCGATCATCCAGGTGCAGGCGTCGAGCGCGCCGTATCGGCTCACGGGGCTCGACGAGGCGGCGACGGCCGAGTTCGCCGAGATCGCGGCATCCGCTCGCTCGGCGATGGCCGAGATGCGCGCGCTGCTGGGCGTGCTGCGCGACCCCGCGGGCGAACCCGAGACGGCGCCGCAGCCCGGGCTGGCGCAACTGCCCGAGCTCGTCGCGAGCGTCGAACGCGCCGGGGTGCCGGTCTCGCTCGAGATCGCCCCCGGACTGCTCGACGGCGGTCCGACGGCACGCGCCGCGTACCGCATCGTGCAGGAGTCGCTGAGCAACGTGCTCCGTCACGCGCCAGGTGCGGCGACGCTCGTACGGGTCGAGCGCGCGTCGGGTCCCCGGGCCGGCCTCGACCTCGTCGTCCGCAACGCCCCGGTGACGGATGCCGCGGGCGAGCCCGTGATCACCCGCCCCGAGGCCGGCGCGGGTCATGGCCTGGTCGGCATGCGGGAGCGCGTGCGGATGCTGGGTGGCAGGATCGAGAGCGGTGAGACCGTCGACGGCGGTTTCGAGGTGCGCGCGATGTTGCCGCTCGCCGCCGACGGCCCTGCCGGGGAGGACTCGTGACGATCTCGGTGCTCATCGCCGACGACCAGGCGATGGTGCGCGCCGGATTCGCCGCCGTGCTCGACGCGCACGAGGGCATCACCGTCGTCGGCCAGGCCGCCGACGGAGCCGAGGCCGTGGAGCTCGCGCACGAGCTGCGCCCCGACGTCGTGGTCATGGACGTGCGCATGCCCGGCATGAACGGCATCGAGGCGACGCGCGCGCTCCAGACTCCGCCCCGATCGAGCGACTACGTGCCGCGCGTGCTCATGCTGACGACGTTCGACATCGACGAGTACGTCTACGCGGCGCTGCGCGCAGGCGCGAGCGGGTTCCTGCTGAAGGACGCCCTGCCCGCCGACGTGGTGCATGCCGTCCGCGTCATCGCCGCGGGCGAGGCGCTGCTCGCACCGAGCGTCACCCGTCGCCTCATCGAGGAGGTCGCGCGCACGGCGCCGACTCCCCGCGTCGACGACCATCTGCTCTCCTCGCTCACTGCGCGCGAGCGCGAGGTGCTCGAGCTCATCGCCAGAGGCCGATCGAACCACGAGATCGCCGCCGAGCTGTTCATCGCCGAGCAGACCGTGAAGACGCACGTCGGCAAGATCCTCGCCAAGCTCGCGCTACGCGACCGCGTGCACGCCGTCGTCTTCGCGTACGACGTCGGCCTGGTGCAGCCCGGCCGCTGAGGGCGAGCGGATGCCGCGGGCGGGCGTCGTGCGTGCGCGCGCCCGCGGCATCCGCTCGACCCGTACCGGGGTAGGGGGCGGGAACCGCACCGGCGGGTGATGCCCACGGATGCACCGCGTTCGTAGCCTGCCCGCACGGGCGGAGGTGCCGCCCCGGGAGGAGCGCCATCGTGACGCTGCACGCAGAGCGGACCACCGCGACGGGCCGGGCGCCGGCACCCGCGCCGAAGCCTCGAACGCCCGTCGGGGCGAACGTCGATCGCGCGGACGCCGGTCGCGACCCGCGCGCCTCGCACCGGGACGCCGCGATCGATGCCGCCCGTGCGGCCTGCCTCGTCGTGGTGTTTGCGCTGCACGCCATGATGGTCGGCGTCAGCGTGGGCGCCGGCGGCCCGGTGCTCGAGAACGCCCTCGAGCACTGGAGCGGGTTCGCGGCCGCCACCTGGTTCGTGCAGATCATGCCCCTCTTCTTCGTGATCGGCGGCTACTCGGCCTGGTCGCAGTGGCGGCGCATGCAGGAGAAGGGAGCGGATGCCGCGGCCTACGTGCGCGGCCGGCTCGCCCGCCTCGTGCGGCCCGCGATCGCGCTCGTCGCCGTCGTCGGTCTCGCGCTCGCCGCGCTGACCCTGGCCGGACTGCCCGCCGAGGTCGTCGCGACCGCCGGATTCCGCATCGGGCAGCCGCTGTGGTTCCTCGCCGTGTACCTCGCCTGCACGTCGCTCGTGCCGCTCATGGCGCGCGCGCATGCGCGGCATCCGTTCGGCACCGTCGGGGCGCTGCTCGCGGTCGTCGTCGTGGTCGACGGCGTGCGCATGACGACCGGCGTCGACGCGATCGGGTTCGCCAACCTGCTCGCCGTCTGGCTGCTGGTGCAGCAGCTCGGCTTCGCGCTCGCCGACGGCACGGTCGAGCGGATGCCGCGTGCCGCACGCCTCGTCGTCGCGCCGGCCGCACTCGGGGTGCTCGCCGCCCTGACGCTCGCGGGGCCCTACTCGCCCGACCTGCTCATGAACCTCAACCCGCCGACCGTCTGCCTCGTAGTGCTCGGCGTCGCCCAGCTCATGCTGTTCTCGCTCGTGCGTCCGGCGCTGCGGCGATGGGCCGAGCGGCCCCGCCCCGCCCGCGCGATCGCGCGCTTCGGCGAGTGGGGCATGACGCTCTACCTCTGGCACATGCCCGCGTTCGTGCTGCTCGCCGGGGTGCTGCTCTGGCTGCACGGCCTCGTGGGGCTCGCGCTGCCCGTGCCGCTGACGCCCGAGTGGTGGGCGACCCGGCCGATCTGGCTCGTCGCCGCGGCGGGCGCGACCGCGCTGTTGGTGCTGGTGTTCGCGCGGTGGGAGCGCGGCGTGCGCAGGGGGGAGTCGCCGTCGCGCGTCCTGCCGGGCGCCTCGGCGCTCGCCCGGGTGCGGGTGCCGGTGCGGGTGCCGGTCGGGGTCGCGGTCGCCGGCGGCATCCTAGGCGTCGGCTTGGTGCTCGTGTTCGGTTTCGGTGCGTGGACGGCGATCACGGCCCTCGCGCTGCTCGGGGTCGCCCTCCGAGGCGCGCGCGAGCGTCCGGTCACGCGGTCGGATTCGGGGTCGAACTCGCAGTCGAACTCGCTGGCGATCGGGCGGCCCCGCGACACGCGTGCAACGGCCGCAGCGATGTCGGTGGGTGGTGGCAGCATGGAGCCACAACACCATATGTAGGGGTCGCGGCATCCTGAACCCCCTAAGTGTCGTACTTCGCGACACGCCCGGGGGGCTATCCACAATCGTGGAATCGGGTTGATTTCCATCTGTGGATAACCTCGGCGGGCTCCGCGAGAATCCGCGGGTCACCGGGGCATCCGATTGGGGATGGACTGTGGATGAAGCGGTGGAAAACTACAGGAATGTAATTACTGCATGTTGTGTCGGGTGAGTTCGCCAGACACTAGATGTAGTATTGAACTCGCTAAGAAACACCACGGGGGCGGGCTCCTCCGGAGCCTGAGAAGACAGGGGAGAACATGACGGTCACGGTCTACACCAAGCCATCCTGCGTGCAGTGCAACGCCACGTACCGGGCGCTCGACAGCAAGGGAATCGAGTACGAAGTGCTCGACGTCTCGACCGACGAGGGCGCGCTCGCCCACGTCAAGGAGCTGGGCTACCTGCAGGCCCCCGTCGTCATCACCGACGAAGACCACTGGTCGGGCTTCCGTCCCGACAAGATCGCCGAGCTCGCCTCGCGCCTGGGCTGATTCCCTGTTCGCGCCGGTGAGCTCAGCAGAGTGAACCGCAGCGCGAAAGGAGAGCACCCGGCATGACGAATCTGGTCTACTTCTCGAGCGTCTCGGGCAACACCGCGCGCTTCATCGAGAAACTCGGACGCCCGGCAGACCGCATCCCGCTGCATGCGAAAGATGCGCCGCTCGAGGCATCCGAACCCTATGTGCTCGTCCTCCCCACCTACGGCGGGGGTGACGGCAACGGCGCCGTACCCAAACAGGTCATCCGGTTCCTCAACGACGAGCGAAACCGGTCACTGATCCGAGGGGTCATCGGGGCCGGCAACACGAATTTCGGCACGGGTTACTGCCTGGCCGCAGACATCATCGCGGCGAAGTGCCATGTGCCTCCGCTGTATCGCTTCGAAGTATTCGGAACACCTGACGACGTGAACGCCGTCAACGAGGGATTGGACGCATTTTGGTCAACGCAGCAGCTTCTGACAGCGGTGTAGCCGTGATCGACGCGCCGCGCGTGGGTATGGACTACCACTCGCTCAACGCGATGCTGAACCTCTACGGCGAAGACGGACAGATCCAGTTCGACAAGGACCGCGAGGCCGCGCGCGAGTACTTCCTGCAGCACGTCAACCAGAACACCGTCTTCTTCCACTCGCTGAAGGAGCGCCTCGACTACCTCGTCGAGAAGGAGTACTACGAGCAGGCCGTGCTCGACCAGTACTCGTTCGAGTTCATCACCAAGCTCAACGACCTGGCGTACTCGAAGAAGTTCCGCTTCGAGACGTTCCTCGGCGCGTTCAAGTACTACACGAGCTACACGCTCAAGACGTTCGACGGCAAGCGCTACCTCGAGCGCTTCGAGGACCGCGTCGTCATGACGGCCCTCGGTCTCGCGCAGGGCGACGAGCAGCTCGCCGTCAACCTGGTGGAAGAGATCATCGGCGGCCGCTTCCAGCCGGCCACCCCGACGTTCCTCAACACGGGCAAGGCGCAGCGCGGCGAGCTCGTCTCGTGCTTCCTGCTGCGCATCGAAGACAACATGGAGTCGATCTCGCGCGGCATCAACTCCGCCCTGCAGCTCTCGAAGCGCGGCGGCGGCGTGGCGCTCTCGCTCTCGAACATCCGCGAGGCGGGTGCCCCGATCAAGCAGATCGAGAACCAGTCGAGCGGCATCATCCCCGTGATGAAGCTCCTCGAAGACAGCTTCAGCTACGCCAACCAGCTCGGTGCCCGCCAGGGCGCCGGCGCGGTGTACCTCAACGCGCACCACCCCGACATCATGAAGTTCCTCGACACCAAGCGCGAGAACGCCGACGAGAAGATCCGCATCAAGACGCTGTCGCTCGGCGTCGTGGTTCCCGACATCACGTTCGAGCTCGCCAAGAACGGCGAGGACATGTACCTCTTCTCGCCGTACGACGTCGAGAAGGTCTACGGCAAGCCGTTCGGCGACATCTCGGTCACCGAGAAGTACCGCGAGATGGTCGACAACCCGCGCATCAAGAAGACCAAGATCAATGCACGCGAGTTCTTCCAGACGATCGCCGAGATCCAGTTCGAATCGGGCTACCCCTACATCGTGTTCGAGGACACGGTGAACAAGGCGAACCCGATCAAGGGTCGCATCAACATGTCGAACCTCTGCAGCGAGATTCTGCAGGTCAACACGCCGACCACGTACAACGAGGACCTCTCGTACAACGAGATCGGCAAGGACATCAGCTGCAACCTCGGTTCGCTGAACATCGCCCTCACCATGGACTCGCCCGACTTCGGCAAGACCATCGAGACGGCCATCCGAGGCCTCACCGCGGTCTCGAACATGAGCCACATCACCTCGGTGCGTTCGATCGAAGACGGCAACGACAAGTCGCACGCCATCGGCCTCGGCCAGATGAACCTGCACGGCTACCTCGCTCGCGAGCGCGTCTTCTACGGCAGCGAAGAGGGCATCGACTTCACGAACATCTACTTCTACACGGTGCTGTTCCACGCCCTGCGCGCGTCGAACGCCATCGCCAAGGAGCGCGGCGAGACGTTCGTCGGCTTCGAAGACTCCAAGTACGCGTCGGGCGAGTTCTTCGACAAGTACACCGATTCCGCGTGGGTGCCCGAGACCGCCAAGGTCACGCAGCTCTTCGCCGACTCGAACGTGCACATCCCGACGCAGGCCGACTGGCTCGAACTGAAGGCGTCGATCCAGGAGCACGGCATCTACAACCAGAACCTGCAGGCCGTGCCGCCGACCGGTTCGATCTCGTACATCAACAACTCGACGTCGTCGATCCACCCGATCGCGGCGAAGATCGAGATCCGCAAAGAGGGCAAGCTCGGTCGCGTGTACTACCCGGCTGCGTTCATGACGAACGACAACCTCGAGTACTACCAGGACGCCTACGAGATCGGCTACGAGAAGGTCATCGACACCTACGCCGCTGCGACGCAGCACGTCGACCAGGGCCTGTCGCTCACGCTGTTCTTCAAGGACACCGCGACCACCCGCGACATCAACAAGGCCCAGATCTACGCATGGCGCAAGGGCATCAAGACGATCTACTACATCCGTCTGCGGCAGATGGCGCTCGAGGGCACGGACATGTCCGAGTGCGTCTCGTGCATGCTGTAATCGGCGCTGATCAGGAATTCAAGAACAGGACATAGGCGGATGACCCCTCCCGAGAAGCTCAAGCTCGTCGACCACGTGCAGGCGATCAACTGGAACAAGATCCAGGACGACAAGGACCTCGAGGTCTGGAACCGCTTGGTGAACAACTTCTGGCTGCCCGAGAAGGTGCCGCTGTCGAACGACATCCAGTCGTGGAACACGCTCACCTCCGAAGAGCAGACGCTGACGATGCGCGTGTTCACGGGCCTGACCCTGCTCGACACGATCCAGGGCACGGTCGGCGCCGTCTCGCTGATTCCCGACGCGATCACGCCGCACGAAGAGGCCGTCTACACGAACATCGCGTTCATGGAGTCGGTGCACGCGAAGAGCTACTCGTCGATCTTCTCGACGCTGTGCTCCACGAAGGAGATCGACGAGGCGTTCCGGTGGAGCGTCGAGAACGAGAACCTGCAGAAGAAGGCCTCCATCGTCATGGAGTACTACCAGGGCGACTCGCCGCTGAAGCGCAAGGTCGCCTCGACGCTGCTCGAGAGCTTCCTCTTCTACTCGGGCTTCTACCTGCCGATGTACTGGTCGTCGCGGGCGAAGCTCACCAACACGGCCGACCTGATCCGCCTCATCATCCGCGACGAGGCCGTGCACGGGTACTACATCGGCTACAAGTTCCAGAAGGGCCTCGAGCGCGTCACCGAGGCCGAGCGCGAAGAGCTGAAGGACTACACATTCTCGCTGCTCTACGAGCTCTACGACAACGAGGTGCAGTACACGCAAGACCTCTACGACGGCGTCGGCCTGACCGAAGACGTCAAGAAGTTCCTGCACTACAACGCCAACAAGGCGCTCATGAACCTCGGCTACGAGGCCATGTTCCCGAAGACCGTGACCGACGTGAACCCGGCGATCCTCTCGGCACTCTCGCCGAACGCCGACGAGAACCACGACTTCTTCTCGGGCTCCGGCTCGTCGTACGTCATCGGCAAGGCCGTCTCGACCGAAGACGAGGACTGGGACTTCTAGAGGTCATTCCAGACCGATGGGAGGGGCGGATGCTGCGGCATCCGCCCCTCTCGTCGTCTCGGCGTGATCAGGCGGCTCGTTGCGGCCAGCTCATGACGTGGGCCGGCGCCGTTTCGGCTGTGGGATGCGGATGCTGCCCACCCGATCCGATTCGCGGAGTGAACCCTGCGCGGCCGGAACCGACCACGGGACCCCGCCGCAAGCCTCAGCCGAGGAGGCCCGCGGAACCCATCACGCGACCGGGTTCGAGCCGGATGACGACGCGGCGCGGATTCACGCGGGGCTGGCGGTATCGCTGCGCGTAGAGCGCGACCGCGTGGGCGACCGCATGCGGGTCGCGTTCGACGATCGCCTCGCCCGCGATGCTGAGCCACTGCGGACCGGACACCTGCGCCACGGTGGCCCGTGCGTCGCGCTCCACGTTGCGCACCTTCTGGCTGCCGTCGCTCGTGATGATGCGCACGACTCCCGCGTCGACCGTGTAGCCGACCGCGACGACGTGGAGCCCGCCGTCGGGCCCGATCGTCGAGAGCGTGGCGAGGTGGGAGTCGGTGACGAACCGACGCCCGTCGTCGGTGAGGGAGTCGATCGTGGCCATGGTTCCATCCTGCCCTCCCGGTCGTCGATACATGTGGGGGCGCGGCATCCGCTCGCTCTGCCGGCCGTGCACGGCCAACGGTCAGATCCGGGGCGTTGGATGAAGGTGCACCGCCGGAGGATCGGCGGGCGACGGAGGAGCGCAAGATGGAGCAGACGATGATGCGGGCACTCATGCACGACGAGTTCGGAGACCCGGCCGAGGTGTTGTCGGTGCAGGAGGTCCCGGTTCCGGAGCCCGGGCCCGGCCAGGTTCGCGTGAAGCTGGTGCTCTCGCCGATCCACAACCACGACCTGTGGACGGTGCGCGGCACGTACGGCTACAAGCCGACCCTGCCTGCGGTGGGCGGCACCGAGGCGCTCGGCGTCGTCGATGCGCTCGGCGAGGGCGTCGAGCACCTGGCGATCGGGCAGCGCGTCGTGACCGGCGGCACGCTCGGCGTCTGGTCGGAGTTCTTCCTCGCATCGGCGGCCGCACTCATCCCACTGCCCGACGGCGTGCCCGACGAGGTCGCCGCGCAGATCGTCGCGATGCCGTTCAGCGCGGTCAGCCTGCTCGACGCGCTCGGGCTCGACCCCGGTGACTGGCTGGCGCAGAATGCCGCGAACGGCGCGGTCGGGCGGTTGCTCGCCCAGCTCGGGCCGGCTCGCGGCATCAACGTGGTCGGGCTCGTGCGCCGTGGCGCCGGCGTCGACGAGCTCGCCGGGCAGGGCATCGGCAACGTCGTCGCGACCGACGACGACGGGTGGCGCGAGCGCGTCGCCGAGATCACGGGCGGGGCGCCCATTCGGGTGGGCGTCGACGCGGTCGGCGGTGCCGCCAGCGGGCAGGTGGTCTCGCTGCTGGCTGAGAACGGCACGCTCGTGGTGTTCGGCGCCATGGCGTCGCCGATCATGGAGATCCCGTCGGGCGACGTGATCTTCAAGCAGGCCACGGTCAAGGGATTCTGGGGCAGCCGCGTCAGCGCGACCATGGTGCCCGAGGAGCGCGCGCGGCTCATGGGCGAGGTGTTCACGCGACTGCGCGAGGGCGTCATCACGCTGCCCGTCGAAGCGACCTACGGTTTCGACGAGATCGCCGAGGCGAGCCGCGCGAACTTCGACGCCGGTCGCATCGGCAAGGTCATGCTGCGCCCCTGAGGCGAGCGTCACCCAGGGAGTTCGAGGCGGGCGGGTCGGCGAGGGATGAGCGGGGAGATCGGGCGGATCCGCGACGCGATCATGGCCGATGCGGCGAACGCGGGGTTCACTGCGCGCGGGTGGAAGCCCGTGTTCGCCGCATCGGCTGAATCGCGGATCCTGCTCATCGGCCAGGCGCCCGGCCGGCGGGCGCAGGAGTCCGGCATCCCGTGGAGCGATGCCAGCGGGGACACCCTCGTCCGCTGGCTCGGCGTGGACCGCGAGACCTTCCACGATCCGGCGGCGTTCGCGATCGTGCCGATGGACTTCTACTTCCCCGGCAAGGCCTCTGGCGGCGATGCCCCGCCGCGTCGGGACTTCGCGGCCGCGTGGCATCCGTCGCTCTTCGAGCAGCTCGCGAACGTGCGGCTCACCGTGCTGGTCGGCGCATACGCCCAGCGCGCCTACCTGCCGGCGCGGCGGTCGACCCTGACCGAGACGGTGCAGCACTGGCGCGACTTTCGGCCGGAGGTCTTCCCCGTGGTGCATCCGTCACCGCGCAACATCGCATGGCAGCAGCGAAACCCGTGGTTCGAGGCCGAGACAGTTCCTGAGCTCCGCACGGCCGTGGCGGCGGCGCTGGCCGACCCGAACATCCTTCCGGCTTGACGGCATGTGGCAGACAGCCCGACGGCCGGAAGGCACGAGCGCGACGGGCGAGCGGATGAATCGGACGGGCCTGCCCGGCGACGGACCGAAACGCAGCGACCGAACGGCTCAGCGGTTGTCGTCGCCGGTGTCGCCCAGCCCGCTGCCGCCGGAGCCGCTCCAGCTCCAGCCGGTGACCTCGGGGTCGTCCTCGCCATGGGCGCGGGTGTACGCGCGGGCGCGCAGCCTGGCATCGTGCATCTCCTGACGGAGCGGCCCCTCGCGCTCGGAGAGGCCGGGCACCCGGTCGATGACGTCGATCACGAGCTGGAAGCGGTCGAGCTGGTTGAGCATGACCATGTCGAACGGCGTGGTGGTCGTGCCCTCCTCCTTGTAGCCGCGCACGTGGAGCTGACCGTGGCCGTGCCGCTTGTAGGTGAGGCGATGGATGAGCCACGGGTAGCCGTGGTAGGCGAACACGACCGGGCGATCGGCCGTGAAGATGGCGTCGAAGTCGCGGTCGGAGAGCCCGTGCGGGTGCTCGGTGTCGTTCTGGAGGCGCATCAGGTCGACCACGTTGACGACCCGCACCGCGAGCGAGGGCACGCGGTCGCGCAGGATGCTCGCGGCGGCGAGCACCTCGAGCGTCGGCACGTCGCCGGCCGCGGCGAGCACGACATCGGGCTTCTCGCCGGGCTGCTCGGTGCCGGCCCAGTCGAGCAGGCCGATGCCGCGCGTGCAGTGCGCGATCGCCTCCTCCATCGTGAGCCAGTTGGGCGCCGGCTGCTTTCCGGCGACGACGACGTTCACGTAGTCGACCGTGCGGAGGCAGTGGTCGTACGTCGACAGGAGCGTGTTCGCGTCGAACGGGAGGTAGACCCGCACGACCTCGGCCTTCTTGTTGACGACGTGGTCGATGAACCCCGGGTCCTGATGCGAGAGGCCGTTGTGGTCCTGCCGCCAGACGTGCGAGCTCAGCAGGTAGTTGAGCGAGCTGACCGGGCGGCGCCACGGGATCTTCTTCGAGGTGTTCAGCCACTTCGCGTGCTGGTTGAACATGGAGTCGACGATGTGGATGAAGGCCTCGTACGAGTTGAGCAGGCCGTGCCGGCCGGTGAGCAGGTAGCCCTCGAGCCAGCCCTCGCACTGGTGCTCGCTCAGCATCTCCATCACGCGCCCCGCCCGCGCGAGGTGGTTGTCGGCGGCATCGATCGGCCACAGCTCGGCATTCCACTGTTTGTCGGTCACCTCGAACACGGCCTGGAGCCGGTTCGACGCCGTCTCGTCGGGGCCGAAGATGCGGAAGTTCGTGGGGTTCGCCGTGATGACGTCGCGGAGCCACCCGCCGAGCACCGCGGTCGCCTCGCTCACGGTCTCGCCCGGTGATGGAACGTCGACCGCGTACTCGCGGAAGTCGGGCAGCCTGAGCTCGGTGCGGAGCAGGCCACCGTTGGCGACGGGGTTCGCGCTCATGCGAAGGTCGCCCGCCGGCGCCAACGCGGTCGCGAGCGGCACCGGCGCTCCGGACTCGTCGAACAGTTCTTCAGGGCGGTACGACTGCAGCCACGCCTCGAGCAGGCGCAGGTGCTCCTCGGTGTCGCGGGCGTTCGAGAGCGGAACCTGGTGCGAGCGCCAGTTGTCTTCGGCGGGATGCCCGTCGATCTCCTTCGGGCACGTCCACCCCTTGGGGGTGCGCAGGATGATCATCGGCCAGGCGGGTCGACCCTCGAGGGTGCCGGCCGCGGCATCCGCCTTGATCCGCGCGATCTGGTCGAGCACGACGTCGAGGGTCTCCGCGAACCGCCGGTGCACCTCCATCGGGTCCTCACCGTCGAAGCCGCCCGAGACGAGGTACGGGGTGTGGCCGTAGCCGCGCATGAGGTCGAGCAGCTCGGACTCGGGGATGCGGGCGAGCACCGTGGGATTCGCGATCTTGTAGCCGTTGAGGTGCAGGATCGGCAGCACCACCCCGTCTTGCAGCGGATCGAGGAACTTGTTGGAGTGCCAGGCGGTCGCCAGCGGGCCGGTCTCGGCCTCGCCGTCGCCGACGACGGTCGCGACCAGGAGGTCGGGGTTGTCGAATGCGGCACCGTAGGCGTGCGAGAGCGAGTAGCCCAGCTCGCCGCCCTCGTGGATCGACCCGGGCGTCTCGGGCGCCGCATGGCTCGGGATGCCGCCGGGGAACGAGAACTGCCGGAAGAGCGCCCGCAGCCCGTCGGTCGACTGGTCGATCGCCCCGTAGAGCTCGCTGTACGTGCCGTCGAGGTACGTGTTGGCCACCATGCCCGGCCCGCCGTGGCCGGGGCCGGCGATGTAGATCGTGCTGAGGCTTCGCTCCTGGATCACCCGATTGAGATGGGCGTAGATGAAGTTCAGCCCCGGCGTCGTGCCCCAGTGGCCGAGCAGGCGCGGCTTGACGTCGTCTCGGGTGAGCGGCCTGCGCAGCAACGGATTGTCGAGCAGGTAGATCTGCCCGATCGAGAGGTAGTTGGCCGCCCGCCACCAGGTGTTCAGCTGCTCCAGCGTCTGCTCGTCGAGCGGTTCGCCCGTTCCTTCGGCCCAACCCTGCGTCACCGTGTTCGTCGTCATGAAGCCCGCCCCGTCCGTCGCCGATCCGTTCCCCTCAGCCCAGCGTTGCAGACCGGACTCGGGCTGACAACGGACGATCGCATCCGACATCCGCCGTTCAACCGTCGGTCGCGCAGGACCCGGGCGTCCGTTCGCATCGCCGAGGCCCGGACCTGCAGCGCCCTCGCCTACACTCGGAAACCGCTGTCGCCGCAGGCCCGCGGGCGTCGGCGAAGCGCATCCGAGGAGAACGAGCATGCCGACCACCAGACTCGAAGTGACCGCGACCTCGTGGGTCACCCCGGCGCTCCGCCGCATCCACCTGCGCAGCGACGACCTCTCGGCGTTCCTCGGCAGCGAGTTCACCGACCGGTACGTGAAGCTCGTCTTCCCGAAGCCCGGTGTGACCTATCCCGCCGAGCTCGACATCCGCGAACTGCGGGGCACGATGCCGCCTGAAGACCTGCCGGTCGTCCGCACCTATACGGCGCTGCATCCGGATGTCGCGGCCGGCACGCTCGACATCGACTTCGTCGTGCACGGCGACGAGGGGGTCGCCGGTCCGTGGGCTGCGGCAGCGCAGGCCGGTGACGTGCTGCTCGCGAACGGCCCCGGAGGCGCCTACCGCCCCGATCCGACCGCCGACTGGCACCTGCTCGTCGGCGACGAGTCGGCGCTGCCGGCCCTCACCGCCGCGCTCGAGGTGCTGCCGCCCGACGCGGTGGCTCGCGTGGTCGTGCTCGTCGAGTCGGCCGACGCCCAGCCCGAGTTGACGTTGCCGAGCGGGGCATCCGTCGAGTTCGTGCATCGCGACGGCGGCACGGGCGCCGGCCTGCTGACCGATGCGGTGCGGAACCTCGACTGGCCGAACGGCCGGGTGCACGCGTTCGTGCACGGCGAGGCCGAGGAGGTCATGCGCGGGGTGCGGCCGTACCTGCGCACCGAGCGCGGGCTCGACCGGAGTCAGCTGTCGGTCTCGGGGTACTGGCGCCGCGGCCGCAGCGAAGACGGCTTCCGGCAGTGGAAGGCCGAGTTCGCGCGCGACGAGGGCGACTGACCCCGGCGCGCGCGTTGCGGGTGCCCTAGGGTCTCCTCATGGGTTCAACGGCGACCGCGTATCTCACGGGCTTCGGCTCGTACCTGCCGGGTGAGCCGGTCGACAACGACGGCATCGTCGCGCGCCTCGGCGGCGACGATGCGGTGACCGAGCGCATCCGCCGTCGCATCCTCGCCGACAACGGCATCCGCACGCGGCACTACGCGCTCGACGAGCACGGCGAGCCGACCGAGCTCAACGAGGAGCTCGCCGTCAAGGCGCTTCGGGCCGCACTCGACGACCGCGGCATCCGGGCCGAAGACCTGCGCATGCTCGCGTGCGCGACGACGATGGGCGATGTGCTCGTGCCGGGCTTTGCGTCGATGGTGCACGGTCGCCTCGGCGGCGGACCGATGCAGCTGCTCACCGCGTCGGGCGTCTGCGCGTCGAGCCTGTCGGCGCTCGATGCGGCGGTCAGCAAGATCCGGCTCGGCGACCACCCGCGGGCCGCAGTCGTCGGCTCCGAGCTGTCGAGCCGCGGCCTGCGGCAGCGACGGTTCGACGGCATCCGCGCGGGCATGGACTCGCACTTCCTGCGCTGGATGCTCTCCGACGGCGCCGGGGCGGCCATCGTCGAGTTCCAGCCGCACCCGACCAAGCCGTCGCTGCGCGTCGACTGGGTGCGCCAAGTGTCGCTCGCGCACGAGCACGACGTGTGCATGCGCGCGGGCATGAGCGGCACCGACCCGGCCGTCGGCAGCACGTGGCAGGACGTCGGCATCGCCGAGGCCGAGGCCGCCGGCATGTTCCTGCTGCGACAGGATGTGAGCGTGCTCGACGACCTCGCCGATGCCGGCCTCAAGCAGTTCGAGGAGCTCGTCGACATCGGACTCGTCGACGTGCGCCATCTCGACCACGTCGTGTGCCACTACAGCACGAACATCTTCCGCGACCTCGCGTTCGAGGGACTGCGGCGGCGGGTGCCCACGCTCGACACCGACCGCTGGTACTCGAACCTCGAGACGCGCGGCAACACCGGGTCGGCGAGCATCTTCATCGCCCTCGAGGAGGCCTGGCGCACCGGCCGCTTCCGGCCCGGCGAGACGGTGCTGCTGGCGGTGCCCGAATCGGGTCGCTTCTCGTTCGCGTTC
The DNA here is from genome assembly GCF_900113185.1 of Agromyces sp. CF514. Lineage (NCBI taxonomy): Bacteria > Bacillati > Actinomycetota > Actinomycetes > Micrococcales > Microbacteriaceae > Agromyces > Agromyces sp. CF514. Next base: position 1,000,949 of record NZ_FOZD01000001.1, read on the forward strand.
GCCCATCTCACCGTGGTCGCCCCGCCCGGGCAGGCCGCACCAGACCGGCCTGCGACATCCGATCAGTACGCATCAGACCTGCCCGCGACATCCGACCAGCAAGGAGCCCCAGCATGACGACCGACACGATCAGCACGACGGATGCCGCGGCATCCGTCGCCGACAGCCTCGCCGACCGGCTGGCCGACGTCTGGGTCGAACTGGAGGAGCGCCTCGACCGGGTGCCCGTGCTCAGCCGCCTCGCCGACGGCACCGTCACGCTGCACGACTACGAGCGCCTGCTCTTCAACCTGCGTCAGCAGGTCGTCGACGGCTCGCCGTGGATCTCGCGGGCCGCATCGAACTTCGACATCGAGCACTTCGAGCTGCGCTCGGCCGCGATCCGCCACGCCGAGGAGGAGCACCGCGACTTCCTGATGATCGAGCGCGACTACGTGGCGATCGGCGGCTCGCTCGACGAACTGCGCGCGGGTCGCAAGAACCTCGGCTCCGAGGCGCTCTCCGGCTACATGTTCACGTACGCCGACCGACCGAACCCGGTGGGGCTGCTCGGCGCGATGTTCATCATCGAGGGCCTCGGGGCGAAGCGCGCGGCGGGCTGGGCCGACCAGTTCCAGGAGGTGCTCGGCCTCGCCGACAACCAGGTGCACTTCATGCAGTACCACCAGGAGGCCGACAGCGCGCACACCGGCGACCTCGAGGCGATTCTCACATCGGGCATCGTCGATGAGGCGGGTGCCGATGAGGTCGTGCGCTGCGCCCAGGTCGTCGCCCGGCTCTATGCGCTGCAGTTGGAAGAGCTGGACCACTGAGATGACCGAGGCCCCGCGCTCCGATCCGAGCATGTGGGCGGCGGTGGCCGTCGACCCCGCCGTGCCCATCGATCGCGCGGTCGTGCGCAAGATCGTCGACGACCAGCGGCGGATGTCGCGGCGATGGCTCTACCCGCTCGCCCGGCCGTTCTCGCGGGTCGTCGTGGCGCTCGTCTCGGCCGTGAAGCGCGTGCTGCCGTTCCGGTGGATGCCGCTGACCACCATGGACCGGCTGTGCATCTGGTACCTGCGCCGGTTCGTCTCGCCCGACGCCGTCGAACTGCTGATCAGGCACTTCGTCATCGAGACGAACCTCGTGAACTTCGTGCTGCGCAACTCGGATGCCGCGATCCCGCCGGTCACGCTCCGACCCGTGAGCCTGGCGGAGCTCGGCGACCACGCGGTCGTCGAGCACGACGTCAACGTCTACGACGTGCTCATCGCGCTCGACGGCGTGCCGCTGACGGCTCCGCCGGCGTCGGAGCTCGACTTCGCGGAGCTCGACATCCCGCCCATCGATGCCGAACGCCGACGGGCGCGGCTGCTGCGCCTCGACATCCAGACTGCCCTCTGCTTCATGAACATCCCGTTCTCGATGGCGCTCACCATGGAGGAGTACCGCCGCGCGGTGCACTCGATGCGGTTCGACGACTCGTTCCTCGAGATCCTCGCCGTGCTCTGCGACGACGACACGTTCCGGCACTGGAAGACCGGCGAGCTGAGCCTCTGGATGGACTCCAACGTCGACGTGCCGCGCATGGTCTACCGGCACGCCCTCATCTGCGAGTACGCCCACGCGCACCTCGTGAAGCTCGCGGCGGCGGCGGCGGCAGCAGCGGCGGCGGCGGCGTCGGACCCGGCCTCCGGGAGGCCTCAGGCCGGGTAGGCGAACGCCGCCGCATCGGCGGTGATCGCGCGGGCGCGGGCGAGCCTGGGCAGATCGCTCCCGTCGCGGATCACCCGGCCGCGGGCGTCGAACTCGGCGAGCACGCCGGACGCCCAGGCGACGTCGTCCTCCGAGGGGCTCAGGGCGCCGTTCACGACCGGGGCCTGGGCGCCATGCAGGCAGAGGCGGCCGGTCATGCCGAGCGAGGCGGCGTGCGCGGACTGGTCGCGCACCGTCTCGGGGTCGGTGCCGAGCGACGGCCCGTCGATCGGACCGGGGAGTCCGGCGGCCCGGCTCGCGACCACGAGCCGCGAGCGCGGGTAGGCGAGCGCGATCTCGCTCGCGCCCATGCCGGTGTCGCGGCGGAAGTCGCCGACCCCGAACGCGAGGCGGAAGGTCGACGGATGCCGCGCGATCGCGGACGCCTCCTCCAGTCCGACCGCGCTCTCGATGAGGGCGATGATCTGCGTGCCCGGCCGCAGGCGTTCGGCGGTGGCAGCGACCTGCGCGACGGACTCCGCCTTCGCGAGCACGACGCCCTCGAGCCCGTCGACCCCGCCGATCGTGCCCAGCGCGTCGAGGTCGTCGCCCCAGTGGGTCGTCGTCGCATCGTTGATCCGCACCCAGGCGCGGCCGCCCGTCGAGAGCCACTCGGCCACGGCCGCACGGGCGGCCGCCTTCGCCGGCACCGGCACGGCGTCCTCGACGTCGAGCACGAGCGCATCGGCTCCGGATGCCGCGGCATCCGCGAATCCCTCTGGTCTCGCGCCCGAGACGAGCAGCCACGACCGGGCCATGGCGGGTGCGACGGTGCTGGTCGCGGCGGCCGACACCGGCGGCCGGATCTCGGCGAGCGTGTCAGTGGACACGAGCGGACTCCTTCTCGGGGGCGGAAGTTCCGTTGACGATGCTCGCCACGGCTCCGGTGGAGATGTGCCGGTCGTCACCGGCCTGCGTGGCCGAGCCCGCGGCATCCTCGTAGGCCTGCTCGTCGGCGCCGAGGTGGTCGTCGGCGCTCATCGTGGCCTCGTCGAAGGGGCGACGGCCCGAGAGCACCTCCTCGACCTGCACGGTGTCGATCTGCTTGGTCCAGGTGCCGATGAGCACGGTGGCCACGGCGTTGCCGGTGAAGTTCGTGAGGGCGCGGGCCTCGCTCATGAAGCGGTCGATGCCCACGATGAGGCCGACGCCGTTCACGAGGTCGGGGCGGTGCGCCTGCAGGCCTCCGGCGAGGGTCGCGAGACCGGCGCCGGTGACTCCCGCTGCGCCCTTCGAGGCGATCATCATGAACAGCAGGAGCGAGATCTGCTCGGGGATGCTGAGCGGGGTGCCGAGCGCGCTGGCGATGAACAGCGACGTCATCGTGAGGTAGATCGCGGTGCCGTCGAGGTTGAACGAGTAGCCGGTCGGCACGGTGATGCCGACGACCGGCTTCGAGACGCCGAGGTGCTCCATCTTGGCGATGAGGCGGGGCAGTGCGACCTCGCTCGACGACGTGGACACGATGAGCAGGTACTCGCGGCCGAGGTACTTCATCATGCGGAAGATGTTGACGCCCGTGACGAGCTTCAGCAGCAGGCCGAGCACCACGACGATGAACACGATGCAGGTCAGGTAGAACGCCACCATGAGCGTGCCGAGCGCCACGAGTGCGGCGACGCCCGTCGCACCGACGACGGCCGCGATGGCGCCGAACGCGCCGATGGGCGCGAGCCACATGATCATCGCGAGGATGCGGAACACGAGCACCTGCAGGTGGCGGATCGCCTCGAGCACGGGCACGCCCTTCGGACCCATCTTCTGCAGCGCGAAGCCGACGAGCAGCGCGACGAACAGGGCCTGCAGGATGCTGCCGCTCGTGAGCGACGCGAAGAACGTGGTCGGGATGATGCCGAGCAGGAACTCGGTCGTGGACGCCGCCTTGAGGTCGGACGTGTCGTAGGTCGTCGACGAGATGTCGAGGCCCGCGCCCGGGTGGATGATGTTGCCGACGATGAGGCCGATCGCCAGTGCGAAGGTCGACATCACGACGAAGTAGCCGAGGGCGAGGCCGCCGACCTTGCCGACCGTGGCGGCCTTGGCGACCGAGCCGACGCCGAGCACGATCGTGCAGAAGATGATGGGGGCGATCATCATCTTGATGAGCGCGATGAAGGCGTCGCCGATGGGCTTCAGCCCCACGGCGAAGTCGGGGAACGCCAGCCCCACGCCGATGCCCGCGGCCACCGCGACGATGACGGCGATGTAGAGGTAGTGCGAGCGATCGAGTCGTCGCCCCTTGCGATTCTGGGGTGCGGACACCGCATGCGTCGTTGCCATTGGTCTTCCTCGTCCTCATGGCGGTCGCTGCGATGCGACCGGCCTGCGATCAGTGCTGACAGCTTCGATCGAGCGGGCTCCGGCGACGACGTTGTGTTCATACTGGTCTCGTGGGCATGACGGCGTGGGTGCGGCGATGGAGCATCGCCACGCGCCTGTTCGTCGTGCAGGTCGGCTTCATCGCGGTGCTCACGACGGCGGCCACGATCTGGTTGTGGGCCGATGCGAGAGCCGATGTCGAGGCGGATGCCGCGGCGAAGACGATGGCCGTCGCGACCTCGATCGCCGACAACCCGTTCGTGGTCGAGGCGCTCGCGACCGACGACCCCACGGCGGAGCTGCAGCCGTACGCCGTCGACGTGATGGCCGACACCGACACCGACTTCGTGACGATCATGAACCCCGATCGCACGCGCTACACGCACCCCGACGTCTCGCAGATCGGCCTGCCGTTCCAGGGCACGATCGAGCCGGCGCTGCGCGGCGAGCCGTTCACCGAGACGTACACGGGCACGCTCGGCCCCAGCATGCGGTCGACCGTGCCCATCGAGGACGCCTCGGGCGAGGTGGTCGGCATCGTGTCGGCGGGCGTCACGGTCTCGAACCTCTCGGCGGCGCTCGGCACCCGTCTGCCCATCGTGTTCGGGGCGGCGCTCGTCACCCTGCTGCTCGGGGCGCTCGTCGCGTGGCTGCTCAGCCGCTACCTGCGGCGGGTCACCTGGGGGCGCGGGCCCGAAGAGATGAGCCGCATGTTCGCCTACTACGAGGGCGTGTTGCACTCCGTGCGCGAGGGGCTGCTGCTCGTCGATACGCAGGGCCGGCTCGTGCTCGCCAACGACCAGGCCACCGAGCTGCTCGGCCTGCCGCGGCATCCCTCGTCGGATGCCTCGGGCGAGCCGGTCGCGGTGCGCGACCTCGAGCTGCCGGCGTCGCTGCGAGACCTGCTCGCCGGGGGAGCGGTCGCGGTCGACGAGGTGCACCTCACCGACGACCGCGTGCTCGTGGTGAACCAGGCCGTCGCGGTGTCGACGCCGTCGGCGGCGAACCCCGGCCCGGCGCGCATCCTCGGCACGGTCACGACGGTGCGCGACCGCACCGAGCTCGAGCAGCTCGCGGGCGAGCTGGCCACCATGCGCACGCTCTCGGACGCGCTGCGCTCGCAGACGCACGAGTTCGCCAACCGGCTGCACACGATCGTCGCGCTGATCGAGCTCGGACGGCCCGAACAGGCGCTCGCGTTCGCGGCCCACGAGCTCGACACCCGGCAGGAGCTCGCCGACGAGGTCATGGGCGCCGTCGAGGAGCCCGTGCTCGCAGCCCTGCTGTTCGGCAAGGCGGCGCAGGCGAGCGAACGCGGCGTCGAGCTCGCCATCTCGGTCGACGACGCGATCGCCGACACGGACGTGCCGCCCGCCGAGTGGGTGACGATCGTCGGCAACCTCATCGACAACGCGGTCGATGCCGTCGCCGCGACCATGGAGCCGGCCGTCTCCGTCGCGGACCCGACCGTGGAGGTGGCGATCGACGTGGTGACGGAGGGCACGTCGGCGGGCGGCGGCGGTGACGCGGACGCCTTTTCGCGTGCGGTGCGCGTCCGGGTCTCGGACAACGGCCCAGGGGTCGTCGATCCCGAGCGGGTGTTCCAGCGCGGCTTCTCGACGAAGGAGCACGGCGAGGCGGGCCGGGGCCTCGGCCTCGCCCTCGTCGGGCAGTCGGTGCGGCGGCTCGGCGGCACCGTCGCCGTGACCCCACGCGAGGGCGGTGTCGGCGCCGTCTTCACGGTGCTGTTGCCGCAACGGCTTCCGACGAGCAGTGGCCGCGCATGACCGACGTCCGCGTGCTCGTGGTCGACGACGAGCCCATCACCGCCGAGGCGCACGCCGAGTACCTGCGTCGACTCGACGGGTTCGCCGTGGCGGGCGTGGCGCTCAACGGCAAGGAGGCGATCCGGCTGCTGCGGGATTCGCTGCCCGGAGGCGACTCGCGGCGCGGCTCCATCGACCTCGTGCTGCTCGACATGAACCTCCCCGACATCCACGGCATCGAGCTCTGCCGCCGCATCCGCACCGCCGGTCTCGAGGTCGACGTCATCGCGATCTCGGCCGTGCGCGACGTCTCGGTGGTGCGTGCCTCGGTGAATCTCGGCATCGTCGCCTACCTCATCAAGCCGTTCACCTTCCCGGTCTTCGCCGATCGGATGCGGAGCTATGTCGAGTTCCGCGCCGGCTTCGCCGAGGGCGCCGGCGTCACCACGCAGGACGAGGTCGACCAGACGCTCGCGCGCCTGCGGTCGCCCGGGTCTGCGCCGCTCGAGAAGGGTCTCGCCGGCGACACGCTCGGCCGCATCGTCAAGGCGCTGCGCGGGCGCGACGAAGCGGTGTCGGCGAGCGAACTCGCCGCCGAACTGGCGATCTCCCGGGTCACGGCACGCCGGTACCTCGAGCATCTCGCCGACGACGGCTCCGTCGAGCGGGCGCCGCGCTACGGCACGCCCGGTCGGCCGGAGCTCGAGTACCGGTGGCGGCTGGGCTGAGGCATCCGCCGTGCCCACGGCCTCGACGCGACTCGACGTCGGGTGCGGTCTCAGGTGCGCAGTGCGCCCTGTGCGGCTCTCCGCAGCCGCGGGTCGGGGTCGTCGGCCCAGCGCGCGAGCACGGCGAGCGCTCGGGTGCGCGCGGCGCCGTCGAGCGAGCCGACCAACGGGCGCACGACGTCATCGATGAGCGGGGTGGTCAGCGCGTCGACGGATGACTCGCGCAGGAATCCCTCGATGCGGGTCAGGTCGGAGTTGCCGAGCTTGCGCACGTGGGTCTGCAGGAGCACGATCGCGGCGAGGCGGCGCTCGTACACGGGCGCTGACCAGAGCTCGGAGCTCAGTGCCGTGATCGCGTCGTGGTCGAGGTCGCGATGCCGGTTGCCGAGGTCGCGGATCGTGCCGCGCACGGCACCGACCGACGCGCCGTACGAGTCGAGCTCGCCGCCCAGGCGCTCTCGCACGTCGTCGGCGCGGTACTCGTCGCCCTCGTACCGCAGGGCCGCGTCGACGAACTCACCGGCTGCGCTCACGGTTCCATTCTCGGGCCGCGAGACTGGCACGTCGGCACGGTGGCATAGGGTCGGACTCGGGCGCGAATTCGGAAGGCGGGGCGATGTCGAACACCGAAGAGGGAGTCCACGCCGAAACGGCGGCGGAGGTTCCGGAGCCGAAGCCGCAGGGCTTGTACGCGAGCGCCGCGATGACCCTGATTTTGCTCGCCGTCGGGTTTGCGATCTTCGCTTTCACGCCGGGTGTCATGGTCTCGCTGTACGCGGGCATGGCGGCCGCCTACGCCGCCGTGCCGTACACGGTTGTGGCGATCGTCGTGCGAGAGGTCGTCGCCCGTCGCGCATGGCGCGGAGCCGAAGACGAGCCGCGCAACGACGAGGCGATCCGTTTCGGGCTGTTCCGTCAGCGGGCCTCCCTCGTCACGGCGGTCACGATGCTCGTCGCGTTCGCCGTGCTGGTCGTCGTGACGGTCGCGGTGATGGGCTCGGTCGACCGCGTCGGCGGGTACGGCGGCCTGGCCGTGTTCGGAGCGTTCGCCGTCGTCGCGGGCGGGTTCGCGATCGTCGTGAACATGCCGCTGATCTACACCGGGTCCGTCGTGCGGTCCGAACGGTATGCCGTTCGCGAGCGCATCGGCGCGTGGAGGCTGATCCGTGCGACCACGATCCTCACCACTGCCTCGTGGATCGCCTACTGCGCGTTCGGCGTGTTCTTCATCACGCAGTCGATGTGGTTCTGACGCCTGCGTTCCGACTCTGGATTCTGGACGCGGCTGCACGTCGTGGTGTGAGGATGGACGCATGGCCGAGGACGCGCTCGCCGAGATCGCCGATGAGCTCTACGGGCTGCCGCCCGAGGCGTTCACCGCGGCTCGCAACGCCCGAGCGAAGCAGCTTCGCGCCGACGACCGGGCCTTGGCCGATGCGGTGGCCGAGCTCCGGAAGCCGTCTGCTCCCGCCTGGCTCGTGAACCAGCTCGTGCGCCTGCGCCCCGATGAGCTCGACCAGCTGTTCGAGCTCGGAGCACAGCTCCGCGCCGCGCAGGCGGAGGTCGACGCAGCCGCCCTCACCGCCCTCGCACGGGAGCGGCGCAAGGTCGTCGGTGCGGTCGCGGCCGACGCCGGCGCGCTCGCCGACGAACTCGGGCATCCGGTGCGGGGCCCGGTGCTCGACGACGTCGCGTCGACCCTGCAGGCCGCGATGACGGATGCCGCGGCCACCGATGCCGTGCGCAGCGGCAGGCTCGTCCGCAGTCTCGAGGCCATCGGCACCGAGGTGGACCTCACCGACGCGGTTGCCGCGTGGACGCCGGGCGCTTCGGCACGCTCGGCCGCAGCCCCGCCGCGCGACGAGGTCGGCGACCGCCGCGCCCTGAAGCAACGCCAGGCCGACGAGGCAGCGGCACGTGCCGCCGAGGCTTCGGTGGCGGCCGCTGCCGAGGCCGAGGAGGAGGCCGCTGCGGCCGAGCGCGCCCTCGAGGCCGCCTCGGGCCCGCGCGACGAGGCGCGTGCTGCGCTCGACGACGCGCGGGCCGCCCGCGACGAGCTCCGCACCGCGCAGCAGGACCTCGAGCGGCGCCTCGCGCGGGCCGAGCGCGATCTCGCGGCGGCCGAACACCTCGCCGACGAACGCGAGCACGCATACGACCGCGCGTCGGCCGCCGCCGAGACGGCCCGGGCGACTGCCGACGCACTGCGCGCGGCACTGGACTGACCCAGGCGAACCCGTCGGCGACCTACTCGACGAGCTTGCCCGCGACCGAGACCTCCTCGCGCATGAGCGCCGCGATCTCCTCAGGGATCTCCGGGATCTCCTCGCGGGTGATGCCCGACGACGGCGACCAGACGAGGTTGACCTGCAGGGACTCGTCGAGCGCCGGGAAGTCGCTGCGGTTGTGGCATCCGCGGGTCTCGCGCCGTTCGAGCGCGGCCTCGAGGGTCGCACGTGCGGCAAGCGCGGCCGACTTCAGGTCGAAGGCGTGCGCCAGGTCCTGGTAGCCGGCGATGTCGGGGTGCACGCCGATATCGGCGATGCGCGCCTCGATCGCGTCGAGCTCGGCGAGGCCGGCGAGGAGACCGGCCTCGTCGCGCACCACGCCGGCGTGCTCGGTCATGGTGTTGCGGATGGCGCGCTGCAGTGCCCGAACGTTCTCGGTGCCGTCGGAGGCGAGCAGCGCGGAGATCTCGTCGCGCGCGGCCTGCACCGCGGCGGCCGAGCGCCTCTGCGCGTCGAGCGACGCCGAGTAGGCGATCGCGGCCTGCCCGACGATGCGCCCGAAGACGAGCAGCTCGATGAGCGAGTTGCCGCCGAGGCGATTGGCGCCGTGCAGTCCGGAGGATGCCTCGCCGATGGCATAGAGGCCCGGCACGTCCGTGCCGTGGTCGTCTGGGCGCACCCACACGCCGCCCATCGAGTAGTGCGCGGTGGGCGCGATCTCGATCGGCTGCTTCGTGATGTCGAGCATCTGCAGCTCGAGCATGGTCTGGTACACGCGGGGGAGGCGCTGCATGATCGTCTCGCGGGGCAGGTGCGAGACATCCAGCCAGACACCGCCGTTGGGGGTTCCGCGCCCCTCCTTGATCTCGGTGTAGCAGGCGAGGGCGACCCGGTCGCGCGTCGAGAGCTCCATGCGTTCGGGGTCGTACTTCGCCATGAAGCGTTCGCCGAGGCCGTTGGTGAGGATGCCGCCCTCGCCGCGCGCCGCCTCGCTGATGAGGGTGCCTGCTGCGTTCTCGGGCTCGATGATGCCCGACGGGTGGAACTGCACGAGCTCGGGGTCGCGCACGCGCCCGCCCGCCTCGACGGCCAGCCGCCACGAGTCGCCCGTGTTCTCGTCGCGGCGCGACGAGGTGCGCCGCCAGATGCGGTTGTGGCCGCCGGCGGCGAGGATGACCGCGTCGGCGTGGATCAGGTATCGGGTTCCGTCTTCGAGGTCGAAGCCGTACGCGCCGAAGACCGCGCCGTCGTCGTTCACGAGGATGCGCGTGACGTAGACCGTGTCGAGGATCGGCACGTCGAGCTGTGCGGCCCGGTTGACGAGCGTGCGCTGGATCTCGAGCCCGGTGTAGTCGCCCGCGAAGGCGGTGCGGCGGTAGGTGTGCGCGCCGAAGAAGCGCTGCGAGATACGGCCATCGTCCTCGCGGGCGAACGGCATGCCGTAGCGCTCGAGGTCGTCGATGCCGCGGGCAGCGCCCTTCGTCACCGTCTCGACCGTGCGCGGGTCCGCGAGGAGGTAACTCTCCTTGAGCGTGTCCGCCGCGTGCTGCTGCCAGCTGTCGTCGACGTCCATCGTCGCGAGCGCGGCGTTGATGCCGCCCGCCGCGAGGGAGGTGTGGGCATCGGACTTGGGCCGTTTGCCCAGTGCGAGCACGTCGATGCCGGCCTCGGCGAGCTCGATCGCGGCGCGCAGGCCCGACCCGCCGGTGCCGATCACGAGCACGGTCGTGGAGATCTGCCGTTCGGGGACGGTGCCGTGTGCGGAGGGGCTGCCGATGGCGCTGCCGCGGATATTGGAGGTGCCTGAGGTGGTCATGCGCTCCACGCTAGGTTCGGGGTTTCGATTACTCCAATGCATCTATTTCATGAGAACCATGCGCGTAGGCTATCGATATGAACCTCGAGCAACTGCGCAGCTTCGTCGAGGTGGCCCGGTTCGGCAACTTCACGCGCGCCGCCGAGGAGCTCTACCTCGCCCAGCCCTCACTGAGCCGCCAGATCGCGGCGCTCGAGCACGAGCTCGGCGCGGAGCTGTTCCACCGGGCGCGTGGGGGCAGCACGCTCACGGTCGCAGGGGAGTCGCTGCTGCCCCTGGCCCGCCGCATGCTCGCCGACGCCGAGTCGGTGCGCCGCGAACTCGCCGAGCTCGCGGGCCTCGAACGCGGCCGGGTGCGCCTCGGGGCGACCCCGACCCTTTGCATCAGCCTCGTCGCGGAGGTGTTGAGCGCGTTCCACGCCGCGCATCCGGCGATCGAGCTGCACCTGACGGAGCACGGGTCGCGTCGGCTGCTCGACGAACTCGCCGGCGGCGAACTCGACCTCGCACTGATCACCACGTCCGATGCCGCGGCGGCGGAGCGCTTCACCGTGACGCCCCTGCTCGTCGAGGAGCTCGTGGTCATCTCGTCGGCAGCCGCGCCGCCGGTGACCGCCCGCGACACCATCGCACTCGACGAGGTGGCAGCCCTGCCGCAGATCGTGTTCAGCTCGAGCTACGACCTGCGGAGCACGACGGATGCCGCGTTCCGCACGTCGGGGCTGACTCCCGAGGTCGTGCTCGAGGGCGCCGAGATGGACGCCGTGCTGCGATTCGTGGAGCGCGGCCTCGGCGTCGCGATCGTACCGGCGATGGTGCTCATCGACCGGCCCGGGCTCCGGTCGGTGCGCCTCGAAGGGCCGCAGCTCGGCCCCTCGGACGTCTCCGGTTCCGCGCTGTCGCGCACGATCAGCGTTGCGCGACCCGCGGATGTCGCGCCGACCGCGGCCGTCGAGGTGATGCGCCGCACGATCACCGCGGGCGCCACCGCGTTCGCGGCGAGGGCGGGTGCGACCATGCGGGTCGCCGAACCGGGCGACTGATCCGGTCGTGCCCGGATCGGCTCAGGCGCTCGCAGCCTCGGCGGCGTCGCGCGGCGGATTGAACATGAACTCGAAGCGGATGCCGTTGTCGTCCTCGACGAAGGCCGCGTAGTAGCGCTCGTTGAAACGCGGGTAGGGCTTCGGGTCGCGCACCGAGGTCCAACCCGCCGCGAGGGCGATGCCGTGCAGGCGATCCACCTCGTCACGTGAGGCGATCGGGAACGCGAGGTGCTGCCAGCCGACGCGGCCGTGCCGGTGCGGACCGCTGCCCGGCTCGCGCGCGGGGAAGAGGATCAGCTCCTCCTCGCCGAGGGACCAGGACACCCCGTTGTCAGCGTCGTTCCGGTCGCAGCCGAGCGCGGTCATCACGGGATCGAACTGGGCGATCGAGCGGGGCAGGTCCTCGACCGAGAGGCCGAGGTGATCGAAGAGGGGCATCCGGACATCCTATGAGCGGCCTGCGACGCGCATCTCGACGCGCCGTCGGAATCCGCGGAATCGCCGCCGCATCCGAGAGGCCGAGTGGCAGGATGAGCGTCGGGCGCTGCGAAGCCGCAGGCGACCGGGTTCCATCTCGTGATCGGGGGATCATCGTGACGTCGCACCGCTCGAAGCGCTCAGGGCTCCTCGCCACCGTGGTCGTATCGGTCGTCGCCCTCTCGGGCCTCGCCGGGTGCGCAGCGAGCACCGACAGCGTCGATCGGGCGAAGGCGCAGGTCACGGCGAAGGAGAAGGCCGTCGCGACCGCGCAAGCCGACCTCGACGCGGCCTCCCAGGCGTTCTGCGAGGCGAGCGGTGACTACATCGCCGCCGTCGACGGGTACAGCGACGTGCTGACCGCCAGCGCCCCGACCGTCGGCGACGTCAGGGCTGCGGGCGCCGACCTCGCCGAGCCTCGCGACGACGCGTTCGACGGCGCCGAGGCCGCGACCGCCGCGCGACACGATCTCGAGACTGCGGAGCAGGAACTGGCAGAGGCCAGGGCGGCGCTCGCCGCGGCCGAGGCCGGACCGTCCGGCACGCCTTCGGACACGCCTCCGGCACCGACGAGCACCCCGCTCGCACCCGCAGCCTCCGTCGATCGGGTGAAGCAGGCGGAGTCCGAGTTCGAGGCGGCGCAATCCTCGATCACCGACGAGACGCCGCTGGCCGATGCCTCCGAGCTGTTCAACAGCGCGGTCGTCGCACTCGAGATGGCCTGGCTCGGCCTCTTCGCCGACGCCGGATGCCTCACCGAGGACCAGCAGGTGCAGGCGGAGGCGGCCGTGAGCGCCTACACCCTCGCGCTGCAGCAGGATCTCGCCACGACGGGGTACTACTCGGGAACCGTCGACGGGGTGTCGGGGCCGCTGACCGTGCAGGCGATCGAAGACCTCCAGGAAGCACACGGACTCCCGGTCACCGGCACCGTCGACAAGGCCACGTCCGCAGCGCTCAACGCCGAACTGGCCGCACTCGGCGGAGCGGCCGCGCAGGACTCGCTGGCCTCGACGGCCGCCGTGCAGCAGACGTTGAAGCTCGTCGGCTTCTGGGACGGACCGGTCGACGGAGTCTGGACCGACGCCCTCACGGAGGCGTTGCAGGCGTTCCAGACCGAGCTCGGCGTCGAACCGACCGGCGCGGTCGACGCCGCGACGATCGCCGCCTTCGAGCACGCGATCGTCGAGCTCACGGCGCCGGACGCGCCGACGAGTCCGACCGAGGCGCCCACGAGCACTCCGAGCCCCTGAGGCTCGACGGCAGCACCGGTCGCTCGCTCGACGCGGCGCGTTCAGCCGTCGGCGGGCCGATCCGCGCCCGGCGCCGGTGGCGGCCCCTGATGCTCGAGCTGCGCACGCACCGCGCGGTCGACGTTGCCGTGGATGTTGTCCGCGCCGATGCGCTGCAGGACGCCGTCGCGTGCCAGCGTCGTGCTGACGGCCTGCTTCAGGCGGGCGAGTCGGAGCGTGACGTCGGAGTCCCTTGCGAGTTCGACGACGTCGTTCATCTTGGCGCACCCCTGCGAGTCGATGAAGTTGATGCCCCCGCAGTCGAGCACGATGCCGGTGAGGTCGGGCGTCGAGTGGATGATCTCGCGGATGCGATCCTCGAGCGCGTCGGAGGTCGCGAAGAACAGTCCCCCGTCCATGCGGATCACGACGACGCCCGGGACCCGCTCGTCGGAGGGATGCTCGCTCACGTCGCGGAAGGCCTGCGTTCCGGGTTGCCGTGCGAGCGTCGCGATGTTGGGATGCGTCGCCACCCCGATGAGCCAGATGATCGACAGGCCGATGCCGATCATCACGCCGGCCAGGACGCCGAAGGCCAGGGTGCCGGCGATCGCGGCGATCGCGATCCAGAAGTCGAACGGCTGCACCCGCGCGAGGCGGCGCATCTCGGGGATGTTGATCATGCCCATCACGACCGCCTCGATGATGAGGGCCGCAAGGACGGGCTTCGGCAGCCCGGAGAAGAGCGGGGCCAGGAACAGCAGCGTCAGCACGACGGTCAGCCCCGACGTGATCGAGGCGAGTCCGGTGCGGGCGCCGGAGTGGTCGTTGAGCGAGCTCGCCGACAGGCTGGTCGAGACCGGCATGCCCTGGAAGAGCCCGGCTCCGGCGTTCGCCACTCCTTGGGCGATCGACTCCTGGTCGATGTCGACCTGGTAACGGTGCTTCGCCGCGAACATCCTGGCGTCGCCGGCGGTCTGCGAGAAGCCGATCAGCACGAGCGCGACCGCGGCGATTCCCACCGTCGCCGCGTTGTCCCACATCAGGCCGAGGTCGGGCACGGCGAACGACGGCAGACCTCGCGGCACGTCTCCGACGAGCGCCACGCCCCGATCACCGAGATCGAGCAGCCACGAGGCGAGCAGTCCGCCGACGACGAGCACGAGCGCGCCGGGCAGGCGCGGTGCGATCCTGCCGACGCCGAAGACCACGACGAGCGACACGAGGCCGACGACCAGGGTGGTCCAGTGCGTCTCGTCGAGCGTTCCGATCCACGACCAGAGTTCCTGGATCGCGTTTGAGCCGCCGGGGTCGGTGCCGGTGAGCTTCGGAAGCTCCGAGATGACCACGTCGACGGCAGCTCCGAACAGGAACCCGGTCACCACCGCACGTGAGAGGAACTGCGCGATCCAGCCCATCCTGAGCACGAACAGGAGGATGAAGAGCACGCCGGAGGCGAGCGTGATGCCGGCGACGAACGAGGCGATGTCGGCCTGGTCGGAGAGACCCGTCGCGAGCACCGCGCTACCGGCCACCGCGGCGAGCGCCGAACTCGGTCCCATGGAGATCTGGCGACTGGTTCCGAAGATCCCGTAGAGGATGGCGCCAGCCGCGGCCGCGTAGAGGCCGTTCTGCAGTGGGATCCCGGCGATGCCCGCGTAGCCGAGGTTCTTCGGGACGATCAATGCCGCGACCGTCACTCCGGCGATGAGGTCGCCCGCGAGCCAGCGGCGATCGTATCCGCGGATCCAGGCGAGCGCGGGGACGAACCGGGCGACCCCGCGCCCCCGGTGCCGATCGCGGGGAGCGCTCATCGCACGCTCCGCCGCTCGCCGACGTGGCTGTTCATGGCTCCATCATGGCCGCTCGGCGACGACGGGGACAGAGCGAAGGGTCGGATGCCGCGGCATCCGACCCTTCGACGATCGCGCGATCAGCGCGCGGCGACGACCGCGAACTCGACGAGGAAGTCGGGCGTCGCGAGCTTCGCCTCGACCGTCGCGCGGGCGGGCGGGTTGGCGCCGTCGACCCACGTGTCCCACACGGAGTTCATCTCGGCGAACGACCCGATGTCCGCCAGGTAGATCGTCACGTTGAGCAGCTTCGACCGGTCGCTGCCGACGCCCGCGAGCAGCTCGTCGACCTGTGCCAGCGCGGCGCGGCTCTGCTCGGCGACCGAGGCGCCCTCGGCGACCTGGCCGGCGAGGTAGACGGTGTCGCCGTGCACGACGGCCTGGCTCATGCGGGGTCCGGGCTGGACGCGCTGAATGGTCACGGGAGCTCCTCTGGGTTCGGGGGGTCTTTCAGGGTACCGACCCCGCTGGGCATGTGACGTGCGCGTGGGCGTCGCCGCGTCATCCGCAGTTCCGCGCCGGGTAGCCCACCGAGGCGATGTCGGTGCCCGCGGCGTCCGCCCCGGTCGCCGTGACGGTCGCCGTACCCGCGGGCAGCGCCACGAGCCGGCTCGAGAACGATGCGCTCGCCGAGGCGCCCGCGGCGAGGCGGACGACCTGCTTCGAGCCGTACGGCGTCTCGAGGTCGACGGCGACGGGCCCGTCGGACTCGTTCGTCGCGGTGACGGCGAGCACGGCCCTGCCGGCGATGCACCGAGTGGACGCGACCGCCGATACCTCGACCTGCCCGCCGATCGTCTGCGGCGCGACGCTCGTGAGCGTCGGCGTCACGGTCTGGAAGAGGCCGTCGGTCCCGATCGTCAGCCGGTCGATCGTCGTCTCCCGGTGCGTGCCGTCGCCGTTCGGCATGGCGAAGCGGTGGTACGCGATGTACCAGTCGTCGGTGCCCGGCACGTTGAGGATCGAGCTGTGGCCCGTGCCCTTGATGCCGAGCGAGAGGTCCTTCTGCAGGATCACGCCGCGGTACGTCCATGGGCCGGTCGCACTCGTCGACGTGGCGTAGCCGACCCGGTAGTTCTCGGAGCCGGTGTCGTCGATCGCGTAGGTGAGGTGGTAGATGCCGTCCCGGTAGTTCATGAACGAACCCTCGCGGTACGACGTGAGCCCGCTCATCGCCGAGATCGTGCCGGGCTTCAGCGATGTCATCGTGTCGCTCAGCTCGGCCATGACCGGGCTGCCGTTGCCCCAGTAGAGGTAGTACCTGCCCGTCACCGGGTCGTGGAACGCGGCGGGATCGATGGCCTGGCCGGAGGTCACGGCCTCGTTGTTGAGGATCATCGCGGTCGACTGGGCGGTGAACGGCCCCTCGGGGCTGTCAGCAACCGCGACGCCGATGGTCTTGCGGTTCAGTGAGGCGTTGTGGCCGCTGAAGTAGAAGAAGTACCGGCCGTCGCGCTCGATGATCGTGGGAGCCCACGCGTTGCCCGTCGCCCACGGCACATTGCCATTGGCTCCGTCGAGGGTGAGGAACGGCTGCTCGGAGCGGGTCCAGTTCACGAGGTCGGCCGACTTCCACACGTAGAAGTCCCTGCCGCCCCACCCCGCGGTGCCGTCGGTCGTGGCATAGAGATAGTAGGTGTCGCCGAAGACCGCGATGTTCGGGTCGGCGTACAGGCCGGGCAGCACCGGGCTGTTCACAGCCTGCGCCGACAGGGTCCACGTCGAGGCCGCACCGCCGGGTGCCGTCAGCGTGTAGGTGACAGGGGAGCGGAGGTCGACCGTCGTGCCCGACGCGGGCGACACGGTCACTCCGGCGGCGGCGACGAACGTCGGGGCGACGGCCGAGGCATCCGTGCCCGGCCTCACCGGGAGGATCGCCGTGCGGGCGGTGCCGTTCACGATCGGGGCGAGCTTCAGCAGCGCGGGGTCGGCCAGCGAGACATCCGTCAGTTGATCGGTCGCACCGGCATTCGTGAGCACCTCGGATGCCGAGAGCGCCCGGTCGAACACCTGCACGTCGTCGAACGAGCCCTTGAAGAACTCGTCGGCCGCGTAGAGCGACTTGCCCAGATAGCCGTACAGGTTCGACCCCAGGTCGGACACCGTCGTGTTCAGCGCGGAGTTCTCGCCGAGCTTCGCGCCGTCGACGTACACGGTCAGCTTCGCCCCGGCGAACACGAGGTCGTAGTGGTGCCACGCCCCGCTCGCGACCGAGCCGGTGACGGCAGACTCGTTCTGCCACGAGGTCTGCGTGATCGCGGTGCGCACGTCGGCGCCGCGTACACGGAAGAAGGAGTACTTGTTCGAGTCCGCGCCGAGCGCGAACGTGAAGAAGTTGCCGCTCGCCTTCTCGCTCTTGACGTCCAGCGAGACGGTCAGGTTCGAACGCCCGTCGAAGAAGCCTCGCGGGAACGCGGCGAACCCGTTCGTCGTGCCGTCGAGGCGCAGCACCTTGCCGCGCTCGGCGTCGGTCGCCACGGCGGCGGTGCCCGATGCGGTGAGGTGGGCCGTGCCCACCGAGTCCTGCAGGGTGCCGTCGTCGAACGCGTACGACGCGATCGGCTGGGGCGGCGCGTCGGCGGCGAGCGCCGGAGGCCCGGCGAGCAGCGTCGACGCCACGACGGCGCCCGCGACGACGGATGCCGTGACGACCCGTCGCCTCGTCGCGCCGCGTGGTTGCGGCTCGCGGGTCCGGTCTCGGAATACGGAAGAGAGCATCATCGATCCTCGATTCGTTCGGTGGTGGTGCTGGTCTGGAGCGCGCCGTGCGGGTCGTGCGCACGGGCGCGGACGACGAGGGCGCCGCCGCCGGTTCGGCGACGGCGCCCAGGTCGTTGCGCTCGGGGTGCGGATGCCTCAGCAGCCCGTCGCGGGGTATGCCGTCGTGACGGTCAGAGCGCGACCGGATGCGGCGGGGTCGGCGGCCGTGACGGTCACCGTGCCCGCGGCGATCGCCTTGGCGCGGCTCGAGAACGACGCGCTCGCCGAGTCGCCCGCGTCGAGTGCGAACGGCTTGGCGCCGAAGGCGCTCGTCGCCGTGACATCGAGGGCGACCTCGTCGGCGTTGCGCACGGTGGCCACGACGACCGCCTTGCCCGCGACGCAACGGGTCGCTGCGGTCGCCTCGACCGCAGCGGGTGCGATCGGGTCGGCCGCGACGGAGGCGATTCGGTAGCGCTGGCAGTCGTTGTTCAGCACGCTGTACTGGTGCACCCGCGTGCCGTCGGCGGCAGCGCAGAATGACAGGTCGAGCGCCTTCAGGCTCGTGCCGTTGCGGAACTCCACGACGCCGTCGTTGCCCACGAGCACGCGCCAGGTGCTGCCGGCGATGCCGCACGCGCCCTGGGTGACGGTCGCGGAGTCCGCGGTCGAACCGCCCGTGACCGAGAGGCACTTCGCGGGCGCCGAGCCGAGGTGGAGCTCGGACTCGCCGTTCGCGGCGGCCGTGAACGTCACGCCCTGGCAGGCGGTGCCGGCGTACTCGCGCTGCTGCAGGATCGCGCCGTCGGCGGTCGTGCAGCCGGGCACCTCGAGGGCCTTGCCCGAGGCGATCGACGTGACGGCGACCGATCCGGCCGGGCGCAGCGCCCAGTCCTGGCCGGCCGAGGCGTTCGCGGTCGACTGCACGATCGCGGCGCCCGTCGAGCCGGCCGAGCCCGTCGGCGCACCGGCGGCCTCGAGCACCTTGCCGCTCGTGCGGTTCGTGAGCTTCGACCATCCGCCGGTCGTCTGTGCGACGGTCCACTGCTGGCAGCCGGTCGTGACGAACGGCGTCTGCTGCACGGCGGCGCCCGACGTCGTCGCGCACGCGACCGGCCCGAGGGCCGTGCCGCTCACGGCGTTCACTACGCGGAGGTACCCGTCGCCCGTGGTGTCGAGCACGAAGCGCGACCGCGACGAGGTGCAGTCGCCCTGCACGAGCGTGGCGCCGCTCTCGGCCGACGGCACGGTGGCGCACAGTCCGGTGGTGCGGCTGACGAGGTTCCAGCGCGCGCCTTCGACCTGCGCGGTGATGGGCGCGTTCTCGCCGCTCGGCACCACGACGGCCGTCGACGTCGCCTGCGGAACGCCGAAGTCGGGCTCGCCGGCATCCGTCCAGTCGACGACCTGCGCACGGGCCGACCGCTCGCGACTGCACCCGCCGTCGGCGCGCGCGTTGGCGTGGTAGAGGTTCCACGTCTCGGTGCCGTCGGGCGAGGTGAAGAAGTCGTTGTGGCCGGTGCCGTAGGCGCCGTTCGCCTTCGAGAAGACGGGTCCGTCGCTCTTCTGCCACGAGGCCTGCTGCACGGGGTCGCCGCCGAGGTACTCGAGCGTGCCGAGCTGGTAGTCCTCGGTGCCGCAGAAGCTCGCCGAGTAGACGACCCAGGTGCGACCGTCCTTCTGCAGCGGGATCGGACCCTCGTTCACCGGCTGCCCGATGACCTCCCAGCTCTCGGTGGGCTGCGACAGGATGTTGAGCGGCCCGGTCGCCGTCCACGGGTTCGCCATGCGGGCGATGTAGTTGCTCTGCAGCCCGTCGGGCGCGAACGCCGACCAGGTCACGAACAGCTCCCCGTTCAGCTCGAGGTACGCGCCGTCGATGTTCCAGTCGTCGGTCGGGATCGGACGGCCCTTGTACGTGTAGGGGCCCATCGGGTCATCCGCAGCGCTCTCGATCACCTGGAGGTGCTGGGTGCCGAAGTTGCCCGATACGCCCATCGTGTACATGAGGTACCAGCGCCAGCCGTTCGGTCCCTCGAGGCGCTGCAGCTCGGGCGCCCACATGTTGCCGTTGCGGCCGGTGTTGGTGTCGGAGTACACCGTGACCGGCTTGGTGGTGCCGAGCCCGGCGAGGGTCGGCGCCTTGCGCATGACGACCCGGTTGTCCCACGTCGTCGACACCAGGTAGTAGTTGCCGTCGTGGAACTCGATCGTCGGGTCGGCCGTGTCGGGCGCGAGCGGGTTGGTGAACGTGTCGGAGCCGATCGCCTCGGCGGCCGGGGCCTGCGCGGCGTCGAGGGCCGCGAGGCCGGTGAGGCTGCCGAGTGCGAGCGCGGCGACCAGGGCGGTGCGCATCAGGTTCCGGATGCCGCGGGGCGCGCGCCTCAGCACGAGCGGCCCTCGTACGCCGCGGCGACCGACACGCCGTCGACCGTCGCGGTGACCTGCCCGGCGGGCACGGTCGCGAGGCGGCTCGAGAACGTGAGCGACTGCGTCGCACCCGCCGCGAGCGCGATCTCGCGCTCGCCGTATGCCGACGAGACCTTCGCGCTCGCCGACTGCGACCCGCGGTTCGTGGACTTGGCGACGAGCGAGACCTTGCCGGCGACGCAGCGCGTCTCTGCGACCACCTCGACGCCGGGCGTGACGGTCACGGTCGCCGTGACCGGCATCCGCGAGTCGTCCTGGGCGACGCCGCGCACCGTGAAGGTGCCCGGTGCGGCGTAGTCGGCGGCGGGCACGTTCGCCCAGACGACGTCGGCCTGCTTCGTGGTGCCGTCGGCGGTCGTGAGCGACGCCTTCGGCAGCACGGGTGCGACCCCGGCTCGGGTCGTCACCGTGATCGGGGCGACCTCGGCGACCGCGACGGCCGGGGCGTAGCCCTCGAGCACCTTCTGGTACTCGGCGCGCGTCACCGGGATCACGGTGCCGTGCCGCGGCTTGCCGCCGTCGCTGTTCTGCGGCAGGTTCGCGCGCAGCGTGGTGCCGAGGGGCTGCCACGAGTCGCCGTCGGCGATGTCGCCCGAGCCGAACGGGATGTAGTGGTTCGGGCCGCCGTGGTACGACGGCTGGTCGATGAAGAGGTACCACTCGAAGCCGTTCACGTCACCCGGGTTCGACGGGAAGATGCTCGGCCCCTCGCCGCTCGAGTAGGTGCCGCCGGGCTCGCCGTTCGGCAGGCCGGTCGCGACCTTCTCCTTCACGAGCGTCCACTGGTCGGCCGCGCCCGAGGTGCCGGGCAGCGAGCCGCTGATCGTGGCGAGCAGGTTCGTCGACTTCTCCTCACGGATGGTCATCGACGCCTCGTCCTTCGTGAAGCGGTAGAAGATGCCGTCCTGCTCGGCGACCGTCGAGTCGATGAGGCCGAGGCCGGTGCCGCGCTTGACGTCGGACCACACCTGGGCGTCCGAGAACGTGACGAAGTCGTCGGTCGTGGCGTACATCATGCGGTTGTAGGTCACGGCCGTGCGCGAGGCAGCATTGGTGTCGGCGTAGAGGTTCGAGGCCCAGAACACCACGTAGCGGCCGAGTTCGTCGTCCCAGTACGCCTCGGGCGCCCACGTGTTGCCCGCGTAGGGCGTCGAGACCTGGATGTGGCGCTGGTTCGACCAGTTGACGAGGTCGGTCGACTCCCAGACCTCGATCGCGAGTGAGCCCGAGAGCTGCGCGGTCGTGAATCCGCCGGCGAGGCCGGCGACCTTGAGGTCGGTGGCGAGCATGTAGAACTTGTCGCCCTCGTGCGAGCGGATGATGAACGGGTCGCGGAGGCCCGTCGTGCCCTGCGTCGAGGTGAAGATCGGCTCTCCGCCGTTCAGCGTGTTCCACCGCAGTGCGTCGTTGCCCTTCGAGGCGGCGAGGCTGACGCGCTCGGCGCCGGCCCCCTCGCCCGTGAAGAAGGCCCAGACGTAGGCCTCGGGGTCGCCGGCGTCGGCGGGCTTCGCGGGCACGGTGAGCGCGAACGTGCGCGCGGCGGTCGCAGCGCCGCTCGTCGCGGTCGCGGTGAGCTCGACCTCGGCGGAGGCCGCGGGGCGCGTGATCGTGATCGTGGCGGTGCCCGTCTTGACCCCGGCGCGCACGGTCGCGACCGCGGCGCCCTCGGTCACGGTCCAGGCGATGGCCGAGCCGTTGGCGCCGACGGTCGGCACCGAGAAGCTCGTGCGCACGTCGTCGGCGTCGACTGGCAGCGCGAGGGCCGCGGCATCGGCGTCGACCTTCGCCCGGTCGGAGAGCTGCGCGGGCACGGTGACGGCGTACGTGCGGGTCGCCGTGGCGCCGCCCGCGGTGAACGTCGCGGTCAGCGTGACCGAGGCGTCGGCGGAGCCGCCCGCGGGGCGGGTCACCGTCGCGGTGCCGCCGGTCACGGCGATCGCCGACGAGTCGGACGCCCACGAGACGGTCGCGCCGTGGCTCGCCGTCGGCAGCGTGAAGTTCGCGGTCGCCGTGGGGGCGACCGTGACGGCCGCGGTCGCACCGGCGAGGGCCTGGTCGGCGAAGAGCTGCTGCACCGTGGCGGTGTCGAGCGCGGAGCCGTACACCGCGTAGTCGCCGACCGATCCGGCCCAGCCGTTGTCGGCGTAGGTCGAGCGGCCGAGGTACGACACGAGGCTCGAGCCGAACGACGACACGTTGCGCGCGATCGTGACCTGGCTGATCTGGGTGCCGTTGACGTATGTCGTGAGCTTGCCCGCGACGCCGTCGATGACGCTCGTGTACAGCGCCATGCCCGTGGGCGTCTTGATGCCGGTGGTGGCCGCGTTGGTCGCGCCCGCGCCGACCTCGGTGCCCCACGGCGCGGTCGCGCTGACGGTGTTCGTCAGCGCGGACTTCACGTAGCCGCTCGGGTTGGTCGGGTTGAGCAGCCAGTAGGCCGACGAGTACGACGCGCCGGATGCCACGGGCGCGCCGATGAAGGCGGCGGCCACGTTCGCGGGGCCGGTGCGGTTCTCGATCCACGTCGAGACGGTGACCTGCGTCTTGCCGACGAGGCCGGCGGTCGGGATCTCGAGGTAGCCCGCGCTCGCGCGCGCGCCTCCGGGAAGCGACAGGGCGCCGCCGTCGACGGTCGCACCCGTCTGCTTGATGACGCCGTCGTAGCCGTTGCCCGAGGCGTCGGCGACGACTCCTGCGGCGGCTGCGTCGAACGTGTAGTGGATCAGCGGGGCCGGCGCCTCGGCGGCGTCGGCGGACTGCGGGGCGATGGCCCCGACGGCGGCGAAGGCGGCGGCGGCCGCCACGACGGCGGCCCCCGTCCGCAGCTTCCGCACGAAGATGTCGCGCATGTCACTCCAATGTGTGTGGTGGTGCGGTGTTGTGGTGCCGGTGCGTGGTGCCGCCGGTGGGTGGTGCTCGTGGGTTGTGGTGCTCGTCGGGAGACGGTTCCGCATGCCGCGACGCGCCGCCGCGGCATCCGGAACCGCCTGATGGGTCAGCCGCAGTTGGCCGACGGGGTGGGGAACGCTCCCTCGAAGGTGGACCCGTCTGCGGCGCTGCCCGTGAGGGTGAGCGTGCCTGCGGGGATCGAGGCGGCGCGCGTCGAGAAGGTCGACGAGACCGAGGCCCCGGCTGCGAGCGAGACCGTCTTGTCGCCGTAGGAGGTGTGGATCGCGACGTCGGCGCGCTGGTCGTCGGCGTTCTTCGCGGTGACGACGAGCGACACCTTGCCGGCGACGCACCGGGTCGTGGCGGTGGCCTGGAGCTCGAGGCCGCCCTGCAGCGCGACGGCTTCCGAGGTCGAGGTCGCGACCAGGCCGTCGGCGTAGCCGTCGTACGTCGCGGTGACCTCGCCGATGCCGGCGGGCACGGTGGCGCTCGCCGAGCCGTCGTGCAGCTTCACGGTCTTGCTCCAGTCGCCGCCGGCGAAGGTGACCGTGCCTGCGACGTCGCCGTCGTCGGCCGCGGCGACCTCTGCGGTGACGTCGCGGCCGTCGGCGGTCAGCTCGGTGGTCGACGCGACGGCCGAGATGCCGGTCCAGTCGTGCATGGCCGTGAGCACCGTCTGCGGCACGCTCACGAAGGCGCCGTGACGCGGGCTCGTCGGCAGCCCGCCGACGGGGCGCACGTTCCAGCTCGCGCGCTGCGAGAGCCGGTCGGCCTGCGAGCTCGAGGCGATCTCCGAGCCCGTGGTGACGAAGGCGCGGTAGCCGCCGGCGCTGTAGTTGTCGACGAGGAAGGCGTAGCCGTCACCGCTCGCGTTGTTCGGGTCGCCCGCGTTGAGCTTCACGATCTCGGGGCCCTCGCCGGACTGCCCGGTCTCGAGGCTCGTCATGCGCGTGTCGGTGAGCTGCCAGGTCTGGCTCGGGTCGGCGCTCCAGTTCGACGCGGTCGTCGGCGCGGTGAGCACCTTCGAGCGCTCGAGGAAGATGTCCTTGCCGGCCTCGAGCGTGCCTGCGGCGCCGCTCTCCTCGTTCTTGGTGAAGCGGTAGTAGTACTCGCCGATCTTCGTCACGGTCGAGTCGATGCGCGCGTAGCCGGTGTCCTGCCAGCTCGCGGGCGGCGACGTGAACGTCTTGAAGTCGCGGGTCAGCACCGAGAACATGCGCGCGTAGAGCTTGTCGCTGTTCGTGTGCGACGCGTCGGAGTACAGGCGCGAGGCGAAGAACACGACGTAGGACTGCAGCTCGTCGTCCCAGTACGCCTCGGGCGCCCACGTCATGCCCGCCTCGGGCTGGTTGACCGTGATGCCGCTGTCGATGCCGTTGGTGCGGGTCCAGTGCACGAGATCGACCGACTCCCAGACCTCGATCTTGAGGCTGCCGGCCGACTGTGCGGGGCCCCAGCCCGTGCCGCAGCTGATGCAGAGGTCGGTGGCGACCATGTAGTACTTGTCGCCGTCGTGCGAGCGCAGGATGTACGGGTCGCGCAGGCCCTTCGTGTCGGACGTCGACGTGATCACCGCGGCGCCGCCGTTGACGGGCGAGAAGGTGAAGAAGTCGTTGCCCGAGGTCGCGGCCTGGTAGATCTTCTCGTCGCCGTCGGACTTGAAGTAGGCGGCGGCGTACCCGGCGTCGGGGGCCGTGCGGCCGTGTTCGGCGACCTTCACCGTGAACGACTTCTCGACCGTGGCCGAGCCGAGCACGGCGTGCGCGGTGAGCGTGACGGTGCGGTCGCCCTCGCCGTAGGCCGGGCGCTCGACGAGGCCGCCGCCGGCGAACGGGTCGGCCGAGCCGACCGCGGGTGCGGTGTAGCCGGCATCGGTCGGGGTGACCAGCGCCGGGTCGGAGGAGGTCCAGGTGATGGCCGAGCCGTTGACCGAGCCCTTCGTGACGAGCGGCAGGTTCTCGGTCGTGCGCGCCGAGAGCGAGATCGCGTCGAGGTCGGCCGACGGCGAGGCCGCGAGCACCGTGAAGGCGAACGTGATCACCGTGCCGGTCGCGGTGGTGGCGGTGACCGTCACCGGGGTGTCGGTCGTGACCGTGCGCGAGACGACGCCCGTGTTCGAGATCACCGCGGTGTTCTGCGAGGCCCACGTCAGGGCGACGCCGTTCGACGACGCCGGGAAGCTCAGGTTGCGCGTGACCTGCGAGGCGGAGGGGTTGGCTCCGAGCACGGTCGGCAGCAGGTCCGCGCGCAGCAGCGCCTCGTTCGCGGCGGACTTCGCCGCAGCGGTCGGCATGCTCGCCGAGAGCTCGGCCTGCGTGAGCGCAACATCCCAGAACTTCACGTCGGTGACGTCGGCCTGCACGAGCGCGTCGCCCGTGTAGAGCGAGCGGCCGAGGTAGCCGAGGGTCGTGCCCGACGGGATGATCGAGCTCATCGCGTAGGTGTGGGTCGTCGTCGAGACCTGCACCCCGTCGCGGTAGAGCGTGAGCGCGTTGCCGTTGCCGACGAGGGTCAGCGTCGTGAAGCCGGCGTTCAGTCCGCCGCCGTTCGGCAGGCGCACCTCGCCGTTGGCGGTGCCGGTCTTCACGCGGATGCCCGAGAGCACCGCGTTGCTGTACGCGGACTCGCCCGAGCGCGGGTTCACGAACACGTGGTTGCCGAGCGCCGTGGTGTTCCAGGCGCCGACGCCGTCGCCGATGACCCAGCCGAACTGGTTGGCGGCGGTCTGGGTGGCGACCGTGTACTCGACGGTGAAGGCGTTGTCGGAGGCGGTCACGAGGCCCTTCGGCAGTGCCGCGTAGCCGTCCTTCTTGAACCGGAGCACGGCGTCGCCGCCGGCATCGGCGAACGAGGCGTCGGTGAAGCCCGTGAGCGTGGCGTTGCGGCCGTTGCCCGAGATGTCGAGCAGCTGGTTGCCGGCGTGCGTCATGTCGTAATGGGCGGTCACGGCGGGCGGTTCGGCGGCCGACGCGGAGAGCGGGACGGCCAGGCAGAGGCCGCCGACCAAGGCGCCGGAGAGGGCCCCGGCGAGCCATCGCCGTGGTCGAGAAGTGGGGAGGAGGGCAGACGGTCGCATGGTTCTCCTTGCAGTCGCCATTGACGGAAAGCGCCCACGGGGGGCGAGGATCGCTCGAATGTTACCGGACACATTACGAGATCGCCAAGGGTTCGAAGCGGAGGATATTCACCGCACGAAATCTCTGGCGCGGCTTCTCGGGTCTGTGCTACGGTCAGCGCGTTACCGGTAACAAGACGTTTCCCACACCGGATCCAGCCCGCCAACGAAGCCGAAGGCCCAGGAGCTCTCAATGTCGAAGCACGCTGCCGTCCCCCGCGCCCTCAGAGCCGTCGCGCTCGCCCTGGGCGCCGCCGTCCTGGTCTCCGCCACCGCGGCCGCACCGCTCGCAGGGGCGCTCGCCTCCGCCGCTCCCGCGGCCGCTGCGACGGCCGCCGCGCCGCGCACCGGCCTGCTGGCCGAGTACCTCTTCACGCAGACGACGGGCAGCAGCGTGCCGAACACGGCCGGCGGGTCGTCGACGGTCGGCGCGGCATCCGTCGTCAACGGCACCGACGCGCTCTGGACCGGCTCGTCGCTGAAGTTCACGGGCGGCGCCAAGACCAGCACCGCCGACTGGGTGCGCCTGCCCGACGGGCTGCTCGCGGGCAAGCAGTCGGCCACGATCACCGTCGAGACGAAGTTCGACGCCTCCATGCTGACGACCTTCAACTTCCTCTGGAACATCGGCAGCGACAGCACCACCTCGTACTTCTTCGCCTCGATGCGCGACAAGGCGCGCACGGCGATCACCACCGCGAGCAACGGCGGCGAGGCGAACGCCAGGGCCGTCGACTCGCTCGCCGCAGACCGCTGGTACAGCGTGACGACCGTGCTCGACGGCGCGGCCGACACGCTCGCCTTCTACGTCGACGGCGCCAAGGTCGGCCAGATCGCGACGACCCTCGAGCCGTCGTCGATCGCGACCCAGACGGTCAACGCGATCGGCCGGTCGCCCTGGCCCGACCCGTTCTACAAGGGCGAGGTCTCGACGTTCCGCGCCTACGACCGCGCGCTCACCGGCGCCGAGGTCGCCGCCGTGTCGGATGCCGATGCCGGCATGCACGCCTCGACCTTCGCCACGAGCGCCCAGGCCGCACTCGACGCGATCCAGCCCATCGCGTTGACCGACTCCTCGATCACCCTGCCGACCTCCTCGGCGGCCCGGCTCAGCTGGTCGGCCCCCTCGGCGGGCCTGGCGCTCGGCGCGAGCGGCACGACACTGCAGGCCGTGCAGCCGGCACCCGGTTCGCCGGCGGCGACCGGCACCGTGACCGCGACCGCGAACGTGCGCGGCGTGACCGCCTCGAAGCAGATCCCGGTGAGCGTCGCCCCGGCAGCCGGGTCGACCGACGACTACGGCTACCTCATGGTGCACTTCATCGAGGACTCCGCCGGCTACGCCGAGAAGATCTACCTCGACGTCTCGCGCGGCGACGACCCCGAGCAGTGGGACCCCCTGAACGACGGCAAGCCGATCCTCGCCTCGCAGCTCGGCACCACCGGCATCCGCGACCCGTACCTGACCTACAACCCCGAGACGCAGACCTACTACATCATCGCGACCGACCTGCGCGTGTTCGGCGGCGACGGCGGCTCGGGCTCGTGCACGAGCTGGTGCTACTGGACCAAGAGCGCCAGCACGAAGCTGCTCGTCTGGGAGTCGACCGACCTCGTGAGCTGGGGCTCGCCCCGCAGCATCGACGTCTCGCTCGACGCCAGCGGCGCCGAGGTCGCCGAGCTCGGCATGGCCTGGGCGCCCGAGGCGACCTGGGTCGACGACTACTACGCCGACGGCCGCGGCGCGTTCGTCCTGTACTGGGCGTCGAACGTCTACCAGAACCCCGAGCACAGCGGCTCGAGCTACAACCGCGTGCTGTGGGGCGCCACGACCGACTTCACGCAGGGGACCTACGCCTACGGCGGGCCGTTCGTCGACCCGGGCGCCAACGCGATCGACACCACGATGATCCAGGACGGCGGCACGACCTACCGCATCACGAAGGACAACGGCCTCGGCAAGGGCATCTACATGGAGTCGACCACGGCCGCCCGCTGGTGGGAGCCCGGCACCTCGTGGACCCAGCTCCAGACGAAGATCGGCGCGGCCTGGGCGGGCGGCAACGCCGGCGGAGTCGAGGGCCCGGCCGTCTTCAAGAGCCACAGCGAGGACCGCTGGTACCTCTACGTCGACGTCATCCCCTCGACCGGCTACCGGCCGATGACCACGACGGACCTCGACGCCGGCTGGACCCAGCTGACCGACCCCGGCTTCTTCATGGCCCCGAGCACCAAGCACGGCGGCGTGATCTCGCTCACCAAGGCCCAGTACGACACGGTCAGGGCTGCGGATGCCTCGGCCGCCGTCTCGACCGACCTCGGGTCCGTCGAGGTCGCCCAGGGCAGCACCGCCGGTGCGCTCGCCGATGCGCTGCCCGCCACCACCGCGGTGAAGCTCGCCTACGACCGCGGAACGGCCACGCGGCCCGTGACCTGGGACGCGGCATCCGTCGACCTGACGACCCCCGGCACCTATGCGGTCACCGGCGTCGTGAGCACCTTCTCGGCCAACCTCGACACGTGGACCGGCGCAGGCGGATCGACCGCCTGGAACGCGCCCGACCGCGTGCTCTCGAGCAGCCGGGCCGTCGCCGTCGGCGCGAGCGTCGTGGTGACGGCGACCCAGCAGGGCCCGGAATTCACCGTGCAGGCCGAGACCCGCTGCGTCGCAGGCAAGGTCGCGCTCGTGACCCAGATCGCGAACACCGCCGACGCGGCGGCCGAGATCACGGTGGCCACGCCCTACGGCTCGAAGACCGTCCACGTCGCCGCCGGCAAGACGTCCAGCCAGACCTTCAGCAGCCGACTCGCCTCGGTTCCGGCGGGTGAGGTCGTCGCGACATCCGTCTCCGGCTCGAAGACCGCGACCTTCGCGGCCCGAGCCTGCAACTGACCCGCACCTCCTGATCACCTCGAAAGGACTCCCATGTCGAGACTGGCACGCACCGTCGCGTTCGCCGCGGTTGGCGCACTCCTCGGCGGACTCGTCACCGCGTCGGCCGCACCCGCGGCCCTCGCCGCGACCGACGAGCTCAGCATCGAGTCGTCGAAGGTGCTCGAGCTGAAGCTCGACGGCACCCTCGCCGACACCAGCGCGAACGCCGCCGCCGTGGGCCTGCAGCGGGGCACCGCCGCGTACGCGACCGGCGTCAGCGGCCAGGCCTTCTCGTTCAACGGGTCGACCGCGCTGAAGCTCGGCACGGCCGCGAACCTGCAGCCGCAGGACCTCACGGTCTCGTTCTGGTACAACCCCAGTGCCGCGATGACGGCCGAGCAGGTCTTCGCGTGGAGCAAGACGGTCTACAACTCCGACGGCTGGTACCTCACGTCGGAGTCCGACACGACACCGCTCGCGCTGTCGATCGGCCCCTCGACCGGGCAGCCGTACAAGGTCGCGGTCGACGCCGCCCGTGCGAGCTTCTTCCCGGCCGGGCAGTGGACCCACGTCGTCGCGACGTACGACCACACCACGAAGTCCGTCGCGTTCTACCGCAACGGCGTGCTGCAGCCCGCGACGGTGAAGACCCCCGTCAGCGCGACGGCCTCCGGCGTGCTCGGTTCCGAGGGCACGAGCACCAAGACCCTCGGCTACAACGGTCCGAACTACAACGGCTCGTACCTGAAGGGCCTGCTCGACGACTACGCGCTCTTCAACGGCGTCGCGACCGTCGCCGACGTCGTGACCCTCACCAAGCGCAACAACCCGGCGTTCGACCCGGCCTCGGTCGCGCAGTCCGACCTCGACGCGATCTCGCTCCCCGCGACCACCACGGTGGACTTCGGGGTGCCCGCCGTCGGCGCGAAGGGCAGCGCGATCGAGTGGGTCTCGTCCGACGAGACCGTGATCGACATCGAAGGCGGCACCGCCCACGTCACGCGCCCCGAGGGCGACGCCGTCGAGGTGCACCTCACGGCGACCGCGAGCTACGGCGGCAGCGACCAGGTCACACGTGGGTTCGACGTCGTCGTGCAGCCGGCCGGCGAGGCGATCTCGCAGTACCTCGAGGACGCCGGGCTGGAGAACGTGACCGTCACCGACGGGTATCTCGAGAACGCCAACGAGCAGACGGTCGACTACCTGCTGAGCCTCGACCCCGAGAAGTTCCTCTACTCCTGGTACGTGCAGGCCGGCCTCACGCCGACCACCTCGAGCGGCTACGGCGGGTGGGAGCGCTCGACCGGCACCCGGTTCCAGGGCCACTTCTTCGGCCACTACGTCTCGGCGCTCTCGCAGGCCTACGCCACGACGACGGATGCCGCGGTCAAGGCGCAGCTGCTCGGCAAGCTCACGGCGGCGGTCGACGGGCTCAAGCGCTGCCAGGACGCCTGGGCCGCGGCGAACCCCTCGAGCGCCGGGTATGTCGCGCCGTTCGCGCTGAACGCGTTGCCGAGCGGCCGCGACGGCCTGCTCGTGCCGTTCTACAACCTGCACAAGGTGCTCGCCGGCCTGCTCGACGCCCACGAGTACGCCCCGACCCCGGTCTCGAACCAGGCGCTCGCGGTGGCATCCGGATTCGGCACGTGGGTGAAGAACTACGCGGCCTCGCTCGCGAACCCCGCCGTCATCCTGAACACCGAGTACGGCGGCATGAACGAGGCCCTGTACGAGCTGTACAGCATCACGAAGAACCCGACGCACAAGCGCGCTGCCGAGTACTTCGACGAGGTGACGCTCTTCCAGCAGCTCGCGAACGGGCAGGACGTGCTGAACGGCAAGCACGCCAACACGACGATCCCGAAGCTGGTCGGCGCGCTCAAGCGCTACACGGTGTTCATGGACGACCCCGAGCTGTACGCGACCCTCACCCAGGCCGAGAAGGACGCGCTGCCCATGTACCGCACCGCGGCCGAGAAGTTCTGGCAGATCGTCATCGACGACCACACGTACGCGAACGGCGCGAACAGCCAGTCGGAGCACTTCCACGGCGCCGACACGCTCTACCAGTTCGCCACCAACGGCGTGACCTCGGGCTACGGCGAGAACTCCACGGCCGAGGGTTGCAACGAGTACAACATGCTGAAGCTCAGCCACGCGCTGTTCGCGGTGACGAAGGACGTCAAGTACGCCGACTACTACGAATCGACGTTCATCAACACGATCCTCGCCTCGCAGAACCCGGAGACCGGCATGGTCACGTACTTCCAGCCGCAGACCGCGGGCTACGCGAAGGTCTTCGGCACGCCGATCGACCAGTTCTGGTGCGACCACGGCACGGGCATCGAGAGCTTCACGAAGCTCGGCGACTCCATCTACTTCACGGATTCGACCTCGGTGTACGTGAACCAGTTCCGCAGCTCCGAGCTGCGTTCCGAGTCGCAGAACCTGCGGCTCGTGCAGACGGCCGACGTGCCGGCGAGCCCCGACGTGGCGTTCGAGGTGAGCGCGCTCGACGGCGGCGACGTCGCCGACGGCACCGTGGTGAAGCTGCGCGTGCCGAGCTGGGTCGCCTCGACCCCGACGCTGGAGGTCAACGGCGAGGCTCGGGATGTCGCGGCGCTCGAGGTCGACGGATACCTCGAGGTGCCGGTCGCCGCGGGTGACGAGATCGCCTACACGCTGCCCGCGAAGGTGACCGTCGACGACGACACCGAGAACCCGAACTGGGTCGCCTTCACGTACGGCCCGGTGCTGCTCGCGACCGAGCTCAGCCGCGAGAACGTGAACGCCAGCTACACGGCCGGCGTGCTCGTGGAGATGGGCGTGGCCGACAAGTCGTTGAACTCGAACGTCATCGTGGCCGACGCCGAAGCCTGGAAGGCGGATGCCGCGGCGAACATCGAGCGCATCGCCGACGGCATGAACGCGAACGGCCTGACCACCATGCGGTTCAAGCTGCACGGCGTCGACCAGACCTCGGCCGCGCTCACCTTCGAGCCGTACTACAGCCTGTACGACGCGCGGTATGCGACGTACATGACCCTGGTCGAGCCCGACTCGGCCGAGGCGCAGGCGCTGATCCTCAAGGGCAAGCAGCAACTGCGCACCGCGGAGACGACGATCGACTCGCTCACCTCGTTCGACGACAACAACAGTGAGGCCGACAAGAACTACCAGGTCAACAACTCGACCGTCGGCGTCTACAACGGCCAGGGGTTCCGGCACGCGCCGGCCGCGGCGGGCGCGTACTTCCAGTACGACCTGATCGTCGACCCGTCGCTGCCGAAGAACCACCTCGGCGTGCGCTACTACGGCGGCGACGTCGGCCGCACGTTCGACGTGTACCTCAACGACGTACTGCTGAAGCACGAGACGATCACGAACGCCGCGGGCGCGACCAGCTGGTACGTCCAGTACGACCGGATCCCGCAGTCGATCCTCGACGGCATCGCGGCGAAGGACAGCTACAAGCGCGACCAGAACGGGCAGTTCGTGCTCGACGAGCACGGCGAGAAGATCCCGGTCGTGACCGTGCGGTTCCAGAGCAACGGCACGAGCTTCGTCGGCGGCGTCTTCGGCGTGTACACCTCGTCTTCGGACAGCTACGGCACGAACGCCGAGCTCACGAGGATCGCGGTCGACGGCGGCACGCTCTCGCCCGCACTGGCTGCCGGAACGCACGACTACACGGTCACCGCGCCGCTCGGCGCGACGAGCGTGAAGCTCGACTTCGATCCGGCGGTGCCGAGCGGACTGGTCCGCGTCGACGGGATCCTCATCGACGACACCGAGCCCCGCGTCGTGGCGCTCCCCGCCGGAACCGAGTCGAAGGTCCTGGCGGTCGAGGCCACCGCGCAGGACCACGCGACGAAGGTCGCGTACACCGTCCGCATCGTTCGCGCCGTACCCGAGCCCGAGCTCGAGGTGACCGCCGAGGCGAGCGTGCGCTGCGTGGCGGGCAAGGCCGTGATCGTCGTGAAGGCCACGAACGGCGACGACGTGCCGGTCGAGCTCGTCGAGACCTCCGCCCACGGTACGGCGACCGCCTCGCTCGCGGCGGGCAAGACGGTCTCGAAGACCTTCTCGACCCGCGTCGCCGCGATCTCCGCGGGCTCGGTGACGGTGACCGCGACCGGATCGCTCGAAGGCCGAGACGTCTCGACCGACGTCGCCGCCGCGTACCCCGCCCTCAGCTGCGGCTGACCAGACCCGGCGGCCGTCATCGTGCACTCGGTGGCGGCCGTCGTACCACCTACCGACCGACGGCACCACGAGGAGCACGATCATGGAGTCGACGACGACGTCTGCCACGACGACCTCTGCCACGCCGATCGAGGCCGCCTCATCCGGCCGTCGACCGGGGTCGAGGTGAGCGCGGTGAACGCAATCGGGCGACGTCTTGACGGCATTCGAGTGCATGCCTATCCTGTAAATGTTCCCGGGAACATTCTCGGGACGATCGCGGTCCCCCGAAGGACCGCCACCGGCAAGGGCGCCGACCTCGGTCGTCTCTCCCGAGCCACGCAAACGAACGTGCCAGCCCCTGTACTGCACGACGATTCGGCTCGGCGCACGCCGACCGAGAAACTGGAGGAATCATGATCAGCAAAGGTGCTGCAGCGCGTTGCGCGGCGGGAGTTCTCGGCGGGCTGATGCTCGTGGGCGTCGGAAGCGCCGCGTTCGCGGCCTACCCCGACCCCGAGGGCAGCTCGGGGGTCGACGTGAAGGTCGACATCGCGTCGGTCGAGAACGGTGCGCTGAGCCTCACCGTCGCCAACACCGAGACGACCCTGACCGAGACCGGCTCGACCGCCCAGTACCGCCAGTTCACCGGTGCGCTGCCCGACGTGACCGTCACTGACACCCGCGACGAGGTGCCGGCGGGCGTCTTCTGGTACGTCACCGGTCAGGCCGGCAGCTTCACCGGCGAGAACGGCCAGCCCGCGATCACCGCAGACCACCTCGGCTGGTCGCCGGCGCTCCTCACCGACAACGACGGCGAGGTCGCCGCGGGCGACGTCGTGGGCACTGCGCTGGACGCCGCGCCGAACAACGTCGGCCTCACGGGCGAAGAGCTGCTCGCGCTCTCGCTCGACTCGGAGTCCGCATCGGCCGCGTCCGGGCAGTGGACGGCGAACGCCGGCCTCGTGCTGAAGACGCCGGTCGACGTCGCACCCGGCAGCTACACGTCGCTCCTGACGCTGTCGCTCTTCGAAGACCAGTACTGACCCATCCGACCCGCGATCGGGCCGGCGCGACACCGCCGGCCCGGCCGCGATCACCTCGACCAGGACGCACCATGATCCGAGACCTCCTCCGCCCCGCCGTCGTCACGCTCGCGCTCGCCGTCGGCCTCGTCGCCGTGACGGCCGCACCCGCCGTCGCGGAGGAGGGGACCCCGGTGTCCTGGTCGGTCACCCCGGCCGACGCGGCCGGTCCCGACGGACGCGTGTCCGTCGATCACGACATCGATCCCGGAGCCGAGACGCAGGATCACTTCGCGGTCCGGAACCTCGGCTCCGAGGAGGTCACCTTCCGCCTCTCGGCCGCCGACGGGTACTACAACGACAACGGGCGGTTCGACATGCTGCCGTCCGACCAGGAATCCGTCGACGCGGGCACCTGGATCGACCTGCCCGAGAGCGTCACCGTGCCGCCGAGCGGCACGGTCGTCGTGCCGTTCACCGTCGCGGTGCCCGAGAACGCCGAGCCCGGCGACCACGCCGCGGGCATCGCCGCATCGGTGCTCTCGCTCAAGCAGGGCGACGGCGCAGGCGTCGGGGTCGAGAGCCGCGTCGGATTCCGGGTGATGACCCGGGTCACCGGCGAGCTCGCGCCCGCATACGCCGTCACGAACGTCGAGACCGGCTACACCACCTCGTGGAACCCGATCCGGCCCGGAAGCATCGACGTCTCGTTCGACGTCGTCAACGAGGGCAACACCAGGCTCGCGGTGGCCGGCGTGCTCGAGATCGCGGGTCGCAGCATCGCCTTCCCGGGCGCGAACGAGCGGCCGCAGGAGATCCTCCCGGGAGAGAGCCGGTCGTTCTCGCTGGCGGTGGACCAGGTCTGGCCGCTGCTCGCGCTCCCCGGCGAGATCGAACTCGCGCCGACCGTCACCACGGCGGGTGGCGAGGAGACGGCCGTCTCTCCGTCCTCGACGGGCGTGTTCGTCTGGGCCGTGCCGTGGCCGCAGCTGCTGGTCGTCGTCGGCACGGCGCTGCTCGTGACGGCCCTCCTCTGGCGCCGCGGCCGGTCCAGGCGCCGGCTCGACGCCATGCTCGAGCAGGCACGCGAAGAGGGACGTCGCGAGCCGGCCCTCGAGGGACGCGGGTGATCGGCCGATGGCTCGCACAGCTGGACGGATCGCCGGATGTCGGCGCGGGCGCGTCGGAAGGCGTGCCGCTCGGCAGCCTGGTCCTCCGGGTCGACATCCCGCCGCTGCCCTGCGATCGGCTCTGCGCGCCGGAGTCGCTGCCCTCCACGGGAGTGGCCGCTGATGCGATCGCCTGGGCCGGCGCACTGCTGATCGGAGGAGCGGTGCTGATCGCGCACACGCTCCTCACCCGGCATCCGATCGGACGCCCGCGCCGCTGAAGGAGGCGCACTGCTCCACCTCGCGGGATCGAACGCCCGCGCGGCTCCATCCGTCGTGCCCGGAATCGGGCTCGAACACGCTCACAGGAGGTTCTGATGGTTCGAGAAGCAACGCCGCGCGCACGTCGTGCACGGCGATGGGTCGCCGGCGCGACGAGTGCGCTGCTGGCGGCGGGAAGCCTGGCCATGTTCGGTCCCGGTGCCGCATGGGGCGCGGAGCCCGCATCGCTGCTGGCGTCGTACGACTTCTCGGAGTCGTCGGGCACGGTCGTGCACGACCTGTCGGGCGGCGGTCGCGATGGCGCCGTGGTCGGCGGCGAGGCGTGGCGCGGCGGGTTCATGCAGTTCACCGGGTCGAACCACGTGAAGCTGCCCGACGGCCTGCTCGCGGGTCGGTCGGCCGCGACGATCGTGATCGAGACGAGTCCGACTGCGCTGACCGGCGCGAAGTTCCTGTGGAACATCGGCGGCTCGGCCTCCTCGTCATCCGGAACCGGGCAGTTCTTCATCCAACCCGTCGCCCCGCGCGTGGCGATCACGAAGACCAACTGGTCGGGGGAGCAGTCGGTGACCTCGCCGACGACCCTCGCCCAGGGCAAGTGGCAGTCCGTCGCGGCGACGATCGCGAAGAACGCCGACAACACGACGTCGACGCTCCGCCTCTTCATCGACGGCGTGCAGGTCGCCGAGAAGACCAACTCGACCGTCAACCTGAGCGACCTGACGACGCACACCACGAACCTGATCGGCAAGAGCGCCTACGCGGCGGATTCGCTCTACCAGGGCGGGGTGTCGTCGTTCAGGGTGTACTCCGAGGCGCTGACCGCCGCCGACCTGACGACGATCGCAGCGACGGATGCCTCGGCATCCGCGAGCGAGACCGCGGCCGCTCTCGACCTCGCGTCCGTCAACGCGCAGGACCTCTCGAAGGTCGAGACCGACCTCGTGCTGCCGACGGCCGGCGGCGTGACGTGGACCTCGTCGCCCGCGGGCATCGTGGGCGCCGACGGCACGGTCACCCAACCGGCATCCGACACCGAGGTCGCCCTGACGGCGACGTCGACCGTGCGCGGGCAGACCGCGACCAAGTCCTTCACCGTCACGGTGCTCCGGGCGCCCACCGCTGCCGAGGTCGTCCAGCGCGACCTCGACGCGATCGCGCTTCCGTACGCCGACGACGTGCGCTCCGACCTCGCGCTCCCGACGAACGGCCCGCGATTCGGTTCGGCACTCTCGTGGAGCTCGTCGGCCCCGGCGATCGTCGACGTCGAGGGCACCGACATGGTCGCCCCCGGGGTCGTCACGCGCCCGGCGAACGGCGACACGCGAGTCGTGCTCACCGTCACGGCGTCGAAGGACGGCGTCACGGCGACCCGCGACATCCCGCTCACGGTTCGCAAGGCGTTCGAGCTCGCCGAGACGACCGACTACCTGTTCGCGCACTTCACGGGCACCGAGGGTGCTCCCACCGACGAGCAGATCTACTTCGCGACCAGCCGCGACGCGGCCACCTTCACCGACACGCGCGCGAACGGCAACCCGGTGCTCGCGTTGGCCAAGGGCCAGGGCGACGGCGGCGTGCGCGACCCCTTCGTGGTGCGTTCGCCCGAGGGCGACCGGTTCTACCTGATCGCGACCGACCTCAGCATCCACTACCGCGGCGGCTGGGGTTCGGCGAACGCGACCGTCACGGGCTCGAAGGACCTCGTGATCTGGGAGTCCACCGACCTCGTGAACTGGAGCGAGCCGCGCTTCGCCGACGTCGCGAGCAAGATCCCGAACGCCGGCATGGCGTGGGCGCCCGAGGCCGTCTGGGATGAGGTGACGCAGCAGTACTACGTGTTCTGGGCGACCCGTGCCGACGGCAACACCGAGCTCGGCGACAGCGTCGACATGTACCTGTCGACGACGCGCGACTTCCGCACCTTCTCGACCCCGGTCAAGTGGATCGACCGGCAGGGCTCGATCATCGATACGAGCGTCATCAAGGTCGGCGACTGGTTCTACCGGGCCTCCGGCGACGGCCAGATCACGATCGAGCGCTCGAAGAAGCTCGACGCGATCACGACCTCGGCGACGGCGAAGACCACCGGCACCGACCAGGAATGGGTGCTCGTCGGCACGCTGCAGTCGATCCTGAGCGGCAGCGGCGCGTGCGCGGGCGGACTGAACTACACGGGCGCCTGCCTCGAGGGCCCGGAGTTCTTCGCCTACAACGACGACGACCGCGGCGCGGCGGCCGAGCTGTACGGCCTGCTCGCCGACCAGTACGCCACCGGTCGCGGATACCTCCCGTTCCGCACGACCGACCTCAACTCGACGTCCGCGTCGGTGTGGTCGAAGGCGACGAACGTGAACCTCGGCACGCTCAAGAAGCGCCACGGCGGCATCATGCCGATCACCGCGCAGGAGTACCAGCGCGTCGTGTTCCACTACGCGGGCGTGGGCACGAACCCCGACGTCGCCGTCGAGACCACGGCGACCTCGCGGTGCGTCGCGGGCAAGGTGAGCCTCGTGGCGTCCGTGAAGAACGTCGACACCAGGACCGCGGATGTCTCGGTCGAGACCGCGTACGGCACGAAGACCTTCGTCGGGGTGCTGCCGGGCAAGACCGTCTCGCAGGCCTTCTCGACGCGAGCCGCCTCGATGGACGCCGGATTCGTCGGCGTCTCCGCGACGGCCGCAGGGGCGAGCTTCTCGGGCAGCACCGCCTACCCGACGCGGAGCTGCTGAGCATGGTCATGGGGTGCCTCGTGCGAGCATCATCGCGCGGGGCGCCCCGCCCGCTCCAACACGTGATCCGGGGGACTCGAACGCATATGCTGTTCCCCGTCGACCGGTCGAGAAGCGGTCGAGGTCGGCGTTCGGCATCCCGGTGCACCTGAGCGGCGACGACTCTGCGAGACAGGAGACCGGTGGTGAGTGACGTCGAGAGCGGGGACCGCCCCGAGAAGCTCGGCATCCGCGAGGTCGCCGTGCTCGCCGGCGTCTCGCACATGACCGTCTCCCGCGTGCTCAACGGACACCCCAACATCCGGCCGGCCACGCGCCAGCGCGTGATGGACGTCATCGAGCAGCTCGACTTCAAGCCGAACAGCGCTGCGCGGGCCCTCGCGACCCAGCGCACCCAGCGCATCGGCGTGATCGTCGACAGCTCGGTCGAGTTCGGGCCGACGAGCACCCTGCGCGGGCTCGAGTTCGCGGCCCGCTCGAGCGGCTACTCGGTCACCTCCGTCGCCATGCAGGACGACGCGAGCCTCACGCCCGAGAGCGCCGTCGGCCACCTCATCGCCGAGGGCGTCGACGCGCTCTGCATCGTCGCGCCTCGCTCGTCGTCGGTCTCGGCGCTGCGCCGGATCTCGATCGACGTGCCGGTGCTCGTGGTCAAGGCCGCGAAGGATCCCAACTTCCTCACCGTCAGCGTCGACCAGCAGCTCGGCACCACGCTCGCCGTCGACCACCTCGTCGCACTCGGGCACCGCGACATCCTGCACCTCGCGGGCCCGCTCGACTGGCTCGACGCCCGCGGCCGCGAGCGGGCGTTCCACGCGCGCATCGAGCAGTGGGGCCTCAAGGTGCGGCCCATCGTCGTCGGCGACTGGACCGCCGACTTCGGCTACGACTACGCCGTGGGGCTCAAGGGCGTGCCCGAGTACACGGCGATGTTCATCGCGAACGACGAGATGGCGTTCGGCGTGGTGCACGGCTTCCACGACCGCGGCATCCGCGTGCCCGAAGACGTCAGCGTGATCGGCTTCGACGACCTGCCGCTGTCGCGCCACTTCATCCCCCCGCTCACGACCGTGACGCAGGACTTCCACGCGCTCGGCGTCAAGGCCATGGAGGTGCTGCGCGCGGCGCTCGAGGGTCGCGAGATCCCGCAGCGCTCGAAGATCCCCAGCGAGCTCGTCGTGCGCGCCTCGACCGCCCCGCCGAGGGCGTCATGAGTGCCTCGGATGCCTCGGCACGGCCGGTCGCCGAGGGCTCGCCCGTCGTCGAGATGACGGGCATCACGGTCGACATCGACGGCACGACCGTGCTGCACGGCGTGGACCTGCGCCTGTTCGCCGGCGAGGTGCACGCGCTCATGGGCGGTAACGGCGCGGGCAAGTCCTCGCTGGTCAAGGCCCTGAGCGGCGCCTACCGGATCGACGCCGGCGAGGTGCTCATCGCGGGGGAGCCCGTCGTGCTCTCGGGCCCGGCCGCGGCCGAGACGGCCGGCATCGCCGCGGCGTTCCAGGACGTCGACCTGTGCGGCAACCTCTCGATCGCCGAGAACGTGATGATCGGCCACGAGGAGCGCCGCTGGTACGGCATCTCCTGGCCCGCGACGCGGCGGCGGGCCGTCACGGTGCTCGACGAGCTCGGCCTCGGCGACCTCGATCCGCGTCGGGCGGTGTCGACGCTGCCGCCCGCGATCCAGCAGCTCGTCGCCATCGCCCGAGCCATGGTGACCCACCCCAAGGTGCTCGTGCTCGACGAGCCGACGTCGAGCCTCGACGTCGACGAGGTCGCGACCCTCTTCCGGGCGATCCGCCGGCTTCGGGAGCAGGGCGTGGCGATCCTCTTCGTGTCGCACTTCCTCGAGCAGGTGTACGCGATCAGCGATCGCATCACGGTGCTGCGCGACGGTTACGGGCAGGGCGAGTACGCGACGCGCGAGCTCGATCGCGCGGTGCTGATCTCGAAGATGATCGGCAAGGACCTCACCGAGTTGCGCCGTATCGGCTCCGACCGGCGCGCGCACCGCGCCGAGCCGACGGGCGAGCCCGTGTTCCGCGCGGTCGGCGTCGGGCGACGCGGCGAGTTCGAGGCGACGGACTTCGAGGTGCATCGCGGCGAGGTCGTCGGGCTCGGCGGCCTGCGCGGCTCCGGGCGCAGCGAGTTCGGGCAGCTGCTCGCCGGCGTCGAGCGCGCTGACTCCGGCACCTTCTCGATCGACGGCCGCCCCGTCGGGCTGCCGAACCCCGCGGCCGCCCTGCGTCGGCGCATCGCGTACGCGAGCGAGGACCGCCGTGACGGCGGCATCATCGAGGAGCTCACCGTCCGCGAGAACATCGTGCTCGCGCTGCAGGCGATCCGCGGGTGGGCCAGGCCCATCTCCCACGCCGAGCGCGACGCGCTCGTCGAGCGGTTCGTCGAGTCGTTCGGCATCGTCGCGCCGGGGCTCGACGCGCCGGCGAAGCAGCTCTCGGGCGGCAACCAGCAGAAGGTGCTCCTCGCGAGGTGGCTCGCGACGCGTCCGCACCTGCTCGTGCTCGACGAGCCCACGCGCGGCATCGACATCGCGGCGAAGGTCGAGATCCAGGCGCGCGTGGCGGAGCTCGCCCGCGACGGCATGGCCGTGGTCTTCATCTCGTCCGAGCTCGACGAGGTCGTGCGCCTCAGCGACCGCATCGCGATCCTCAAGGACCGGCGCAAGATCGGCGAGGTCAGCAACGGCCCGGGCCTGAGCGTCGACACCATCATCGAGATGATCGCCGCCGACGACGAGGACGACGCCTGAGCTGAGGCGCGGGCCCGAGCAGGCCGGCGCGGGCTGGTACGGGCGACGGATGCCGGTATCGCCCCTGTCCGCCGACCTTGCGACGGGGGCTCGCGCGCGGTGTTTCCGGAATGTTATGTTTCCGGGAACAAACTGCTTGTGTTCCCGAGTTTGTTCCCGGTAACATTCTGAACGTCGGGACGCGCCAAGCGTCGCCGCAATCACTCGGAATCCGCTCAGCGGAAAACACCGGCGCCGTGGTGCCGGGTCTCAAGGAGGAGATCACATGTCAGTTCAGAGGCGTTTCACGAAGTTCCTCGGCCTGGCGGCCGTCGGCGCACTCACCGTCGGCCTCGCCGCGTGCTCGAGCGGCGGCGACAGCGGCGACAGCGCCGACGCGGGCGAGCTCACGACCGTCGGCTTCGTCGCCGTCGGCCCCGAGGGCGCCTGGCGCGAAGCCAACGAGAAGAACGTCCAGGAGACGTTCACCGAGGACGCCGGCTTCGAGCTGAAGTACGCGCCCGCCACCAACCTCGACCAGAAGTCGCAGATCGACGCGTTCACGTCGTTCGTCGACGAGGGCGTCGACGTGATCCTGCTCTCGGCCACCGAGGCCTCCGGCTGGGAGGACTCGCTCGAGCGTGCGCAGGAGGCCGAGATCCCCGTGATCCTCCTCGACCGCGGCATCGACCCCGACGACCCCAGCCTCTACATCACCCGCATCGCGCCCGACAACGTCGAGGTCGCCAAGGAGGTCGGTGCCTGGGCCGTCGAGCAGTTCCCCGACGGCGGCAACTACATCACGCTCGAAGGCCCCGCGGGCGTCGGCGTCGTGAACGAGCGCAACGAGGGCTGGGACGCGTCGGTCGACGGCTCCGGCCTCGTCGAGGTCGCCGCGCAGACCGCGAACTGGTCGGCCGAAGAGGGCAAGTCGGTCACCGAGACACTGCTCAAGGCGAACGGCAACGACATCCAGCTCATCTTCGCGCAGAACGACGAGATGGGCCTCGGCGCCGCACAGGCCGTCGAAGAGGCGGGCCTGAAGCCTGGCGTCGACGTCAAGATCGCGACGATCGACGGCACGCTCTCCGCCATGGAGGCGCTCGCCGCCGGCCAGCTCAGCTACGTGCACGAGTACAACCCGCTGTTCGGCGAGACCGCCCTCGACGTCGTCAACAAGACGCTCGCCGGCGAGTCGGTCGACTCGTACATCATCGTGCCGAGCGAGGCGTTCGACTCGCCCGAGGCCGCACAGGCCGTGCTCGCCGACCGCAAGTACTGATCGGCTGAACACGCCGCCGATCGCGGCGTGCGACGCACACGGTGCGGGGTCCGCTCCTCGAGCGGCCCCGCACCGCTCCAATGAACGGCCGGCCGCCATGCCGCGGTCGAAGCACAGGATGCGAATGCCATGACTGAATCACTGCCCATCGTGGAGATGCGCGACATCTCCATCGAGTTCCCGGGCGTCAAGGCGTTGGACGGGGTGGACTTCCGCCTCTTCCAGGGCGAGGTCCACGCGCTGATGGGCGAGAACGGCGCCGGCAAGTCGACGCTGATCAAGGCGCTCACCGGGGTCTACAAGATCGACGGCGGCTCGATCGTGGTCGCGGGCCAGGAGCGGCAGTTCCACGGCACGCGCGACGCGCAGAGTGCCGGCGTCTCGACCGTGTACCAGGAGGTCAACCTGGTCACGAACCTCTCGATCGGCGAGAACGTCATGCTCGGCCACGAGATCCGCGGCGCCTTCGGCGTCAACTGGCGCGCGACGCACGCCGCCGCCACCGAGGCGCTCGCCCGGCTCGGGCTCGAGCACCTCGACACCCACAAGCCCCTCTCGACGCTCTCGATCGCCATGCAGCAGCTCGTCGCGATC
This sequence comes from Agromyces sp. CF514, assembly GCF_900113185.1. Taxonomy (NCBI): domain Bacteria; kingdom Bacillati; phylum Actinomycetota; class Actinomycetes; order Micrococcales; family Microbacteriaceae; genus Agromyces; species Agromyces sp. CF514. The sequence continues at coordinate 1,044,118 of NZ_FOZD01000001.1, forward strand.
AGTCGCGCGATGGCGATCAAGGCGAAGGTGCTCATCCTCGACGAGCCGACCTCGAGCCTCGACGCGGCCGAGGTCGAGGGCCTCTTCCGCGTCATGCGCACGCTCCGCGACCAGGGCGTCGCGATCCTCTTCGTCTCGCACTTCCTCGATCAGATCTACGCCATCAGCGACCGCCTGACGATCCTGCGCAACGGCCGGTACGAGGGCGAGTACCTCACGCGCGACCTCGACCGCCACGCCCTCATCTCGAAGATGATCGGGAAGGACCTCGGGGCGCTCTCGTCGCTCGGCGGCAACCGCCGCGTCGACGACCGGGACTACGCCGCCGAGGAGCCCTTGCTCGCGGCGAAGGGCCTCGGCCGCCGGGGCTCGATCGAGCCCACCGACCTCGACATCCACCGCGGCGAGGTGGTCGGCTTCGCCGGCCTGCTCGGCTCCGGCCGCACCGAGCTCGCCCGCCTGCTCTACGGCGCCGACCGCGCCGATGCGGGCGAGGTCGTGCTGCACGGCAAGCGCGTCGACCTCAAGAACCCCGCGGACGGCCTCGAGAAGCGCATCGCCTTCTCGACCGAGAACCGCCGCGACGAGGGCATCATCGCCGACCTCACGGTGCGCGAGAACATGATCCTCGCGATGCAGGCCGAGCGCGGTTGGGCCAAGCCCATCCCGCGCAAGGAGCAGGACGAGCTCGTCGAGAAGTACATCACCGCCCTGAACGTGCGGCCCGCCGACCCGAACCGGCTCATCAAGAACCTCTCGGGTGGAAACCAGCAGAAGGTGCTGCTCGGCCGCTGGCTCGCGACGAACCCCGAGCTGCTGATCCTCGACGAGCCGACCCGCGGCATCGACGTCGGCGCGAAGGCCGAGATCCAGGAGGCCGTCGCCGAACTCGCCGAGAACGGCGTCTCGGTCGTCTTCATCTCGTCCGAACTCGAGGAGGTCGTGCGGCTGAGCGAGCGCATCGTCGTGCTGAAGGACCACCAGAAGATCGGCGAGATCGTCAACGGCCCCGAGATCACGGCCCAGCACATCGTCGACGTCATCGCGGCGCACGGTGTCGAGGCGGCTTCCGAGAGTGGCATCATCGATGCCGAGACCCAGCACACGACCGAACCATCGCACCCGAGCGAGCCCCCGCACGCGAACGCCCACGCGTACGCTGCGACGGAGGAGGAATCATGAGCAACGCTGCTCGCACGACCTGGCTGCGCGAGCTCATCCGCAAGCCGTTCTTCTGGGGCGTGATCGCGATCTTCGCGCTGCTCGCCCTGAACGTCCTCAAGGACCCGAACTACCTCGCCATTACGGTCAACCCGGTCAACGGCAACCTCGTCGGCAACGTCATCGACATCCTTCGGGCATCGGCGCCGATCCTCATGATCGCCGTCGGCATGTCGCTCGTCATCGCCACAGGCGGCATCGACCTCTCGGTCGGCTCGGTCATGGCGGTCTCGGGCGCCGTCGCCATGGTGTTCATGAAGGATGCCGGCCAGTCGGGTTCGGTCGGCGTCGCGCTCGGCGCGATCGGACTCGCCCTGCTGGTGAGCGCGATCCTCGGTGCGATCAACGGCATCCTGGTCGCCTACATCGGCCTCCAGCCGTTCATCAGCACGCTCATCATGATGCTCGCGGGCCGCGGCATCGCGAAGGTCATCACCGAGGGCCAGAACACGTCGGCCACGAACGATCCGTTCCGCTGGATCGCGAACGGGTTCGTCATCGGACTGCCAGTGGTGTTCCTGATCGCGATCGCGATCGTGATCGTCGTCGGCCTCGTGGTGCGCCGCAGCGCACTCGGCCTCATGATCGAGGCGATCGGCATCAACCCGAAGGCGAGCCGCATGGCCGGCATCAAGCCGAGCGGACTGCTGCTCACGGTGTACATCCTGAGCGCCGTGCTCGCGGGCGTGGCCGGCATCATGTCGGTCGGCACCGTGATGACGGTCGACGTCTCTCGGACGGGCTACCAGATGGAGCTCGACGCGATCCTCGCGGTCGTCATCGGCGGCACGTCGCTCTCGGGCGGCAAGTTCTCGATCGGCGGTGCCGTCGTCGGCGCCCTGCTCATCGCGACCCTCGACAAGACCATCGTGTTCCTCGGCATCTCGTCGTCGGCGACGCCCGCCTTCAAGGCGATCGTCATCGTCGTGCTCTGCCTGCTGCAGTCCGAGCGGGTGCGGAGCTGGTTCGTCCAACGGCGCAAGCCACCGCTGCTGCGCACCGAGTCGATCCCCGCCCCGTCGAAGCAGGAGGTTTCCGCATGACCGTCGTGCAGACCCCCCAGGTCGACGCGCCCGCCCAGGAGTCCGGAGTCGCCAGGCTCGTGGCCCGGGTGAAGCGGGTCGTCGCGTCCAACCCGTCGGTGCTGCCCACCGTCGCCGCCATCGTCATCTTCATCGCGATGGTGATCTACGGCGAGCTCGCCTACGGCCGCATCGTGCAGTACAACACCCTGTCGAACCTGCTGATCAACAACGCGCACCTCATCATCCTCGCGGTGGCGATGACCTTCGTGATCCTGACGGGCGGCATCGACCTCTCGGTCGGCTCGGTCATCGCGCTCTCGAGCGTCGCCGGCGTGATGCTCGCGAACGCGGGCTGGAACCCATGGGTCGTGATCCTCCTGATGGTGCTCATCGGCACGTGCTCGGGCCTCGCCAGCGGCATCCTGATCCAGTACTTCAACGTGCAGCCGTTCATCGCCACCCTGGCGATGATGTTCCTCGGCCGCGGCCTGGCCTCGCTGCTCAGCACCCAGCCCGAGCGCCTCGCCGACGATTCGCCGATCCTCTGGCTCGGCGAGCAGTTCAAGCTGATCGACGGGCCGAAGGTCAACGACGTCGTCATCACGCCCGGCGTGATCATCGCCCTGCTCGTGGTGCTCGTCGCGTTCTTCGTGCTGCACCGCACCCGCACCGGTCGCACGGTGTACGCGATCGGCGGCTCCGAGAGCTCGTCGGCGCTCATGGGCCTGGCGGTGCCGCGCACCAAGGTGCTCGTGTACGTCATCAGCGGCACGCTCTCGGGCATCGCCGCAGTGGTCTACACCTCGCGCCTCGGCATCGCGCAGAACATCACCGGCATCGGCTGGGAGCTCGACGCCATCGCCGCGACCGTGATCGGCGGCACGCTGCTCACGGGCGGATACGGCTACGTGCTGGGTTCCGTCGTCGGCGCGCTGGTGCTCGGCCTGATGAACGTCCTCATCACGCGCGACGGCGGCATCCCGCCGGAGATGACGACCATCATCACCGGCGGCATCCTGCTCGTGTTCGTGCTGCTGCAGCGCGCGGTCACGTCGAAGCGGCACACGTAGCGCCCCGGTCGGGTCACGACGCCGATCACGGTGGAGCGAGGGCCGGATGCCGCGTACCGTGCCGCATCACCGACGTCGTCCGCGGCGCGCCGCGTCGTGGTGGTCGCGGCAGCCCGCGAGGGCTAGCGTGGTCGCGTGTCCGCTGCTGCGACCGACGCACGCACCGCCCACGACGCAGGCGTCGAGCGCCTGCTCGCGAGCTATCGGGCCGTGCCCGCCGGCTCGACGGTGCGACTGGCCAAGCGCACGTCGAACCTCTTCAGGACCCGGGCGAAGGCGGATGCCGCGAGGCTCGACACGTCCGGACTGACCCACGTCATCTCGGTCGACCGCGATGCGCGCACGGCCGACGTCGCCGGCATGTGCACCTACGAGGACCTCGTCGCGGCGACGCTGCCGTTCGGACTCGTGCCGCTCGTCGTGCCGCAGCTGAAGACGATCACGCTCGGCGGCGCGGTGACGGGCCTCGGCATCGAGTCGACGTCGTTCCGCAACGGACTGCCGCACGAGTCGGTGCTCGAGATGGACATCCTCACCGGCGCGGGCGAGGTGGTCACGGCGACCCGCAGCGAGCACGCCGACCTGTTCCGCGCCTTCCCGAACTCCTACGGCACGCTCGGATACGCCGTGCGGCTGCGCATCGAGCTCGAGCCCGTGCTGCCCTTCGTCGCGCTCACGCACGTGCGCTTCCACGACCTCGCCGATCTGGTGGCGACCATGGATCGCATCGTCGAGACCGGCAGATTCGACACAGGCACGTTCGAGACCGGCACCTCCGAGACCGGCGCCTCCGAGGGCCTGCGCGTCGACTTCCTCGACGGCGTCGTGTTCGGCGCCGACGAGGGCTACCTGTGCCTCGGCACGCAGACCGCGGAGGCCGGCCCGGTCGCCGACTACACCGGTCGACGGATCTACTACCGTTCGATCCAGCACGCCGACGGGGTCGCGCACGACCGGCTCACGACGCACGACTACCTCTGGCGGTGGGACGCCGACTGGTTCTGGTGCTCGCAGGCGTTCGGTGCGCAGCATCCGCTCGCCCGACGCCTCTGGCCCAGGCGGCTGCTGCGCAGCAGCTTCTACGGCAGGCTCATGCGCCTCGAACGCCGGTTCGACCTCGGCGACCGCCTCGAGCGGCTGCACGGCCGACCGGCGCGCGAACGCGTCATCCAGGACGTCGAGGTGCCGATCGACCGGTGCGTCGAGTTCCTCGACTGGTTCCTCGAGCGGGTGCCGATCGAGCCGATCTGGCTGTGCCCGCTGCGGCTCCGCGACGAGGCCGGCTGGCCGTTGTACCCGCTCGGCAAGGGCCGCACGTACGTCAATGTCGGCTTCTGGTCGACCGTGCCGGTGGGCGCCACCGAGGGCGAGACGAACCGCCTGATCGAGCGCGAGGTCGGTGCGCTCGACGGGCACAAGTCGCTCTACTCGGACTCGTTCTACGCACGCGAGGAGTTCGACGCGCTCTACGGCGGCGAACCGTACCTGGCCGCGAAACGACGGTACGACCCGGACTCCCGACTCCTCGACCTCTACGCGAAGGCGGTACGACGACGATGACGACGACCAAGGGCCCGACGGCCGACACCGCGGGCGCGCACGAACAGGCAGGGCGAGCGGATGCCGCGGGCGAGCCGCACGACCCCGGAAGGCTCTCGCTCGCCGAGATCCTCGAGATCTTCGCGGGCGGCCGCCTGCCGCTGCGGTTCACGGCCTACGACGGGAGCTCGGCCGGGCCGGCGGACGCCGCACTCGGGATCGAACTGCTGACGCCGCGCGGCACGACCTACCTCGCGACCGGGCGCGGCGACCTGGGCCTCGCCCGCGCATACATCGCCGGGGACCTCGACGTGCACGGCGTGCACCCGGGCGACCCATACGAACTGCTGGCCGCGCTGGCCGACGAGCTCGTCTTCAAGCTGCCGCCTCCGCGGGTGGTGGCGCAGGTCGTCCGTTCGATCGGCGTGGAGCACCTGCGCCCGATCGCACCGCCCCCGCAGGAGGTGCCGCCCAGGTGGCGGCGGGTCGCCGAGGGCCTCCGGCACAGCAGGTCGCGCGACGCCGAGGCGATCCACCACCACTACGACGTCTCGAACACGTTCTACGAGTGGGTGCTCGGCCCCTCGATGACCTACACCTGCGCGTGCTACCCGAGCCTCGACGCCTCGCTCGACGAGGCGCAGGAGAACAAGTACCGGCTCGTGTTCGAGAAGCTGCGGCTGAAGCCCGGCGATCGGCTGCTCGACGTCGGCTGCGGCTGGGGCGGCATGGTGCGCTACGCGGCGCGGCGCGGCGTGCGCGCCCTCGGCGTGACGCTGTCCGAGGAGCAGACCGCGTGGGCGCGGCAGGCCATCGCCGACGAGGGGTTGGGCGAGCTCGCCGAGGTGCGCTACGGCGACTACCGCGACATCCGGGAGACCGGCTTCGACGCGGTCTCCTCGATCGGGCTGCTCGAGCACATCGGCGTGCGCAACTACGCGTCGTACTTCGATTTCCTGCAGTCGAGGCTGCGCAGCGGGGGCCTGCTGCTCAATCACTGCATCACGCGCCCCGACAACACCTCGCAGGCCTCGGCGCGCGGGTTCATCGACCGCTACGTGTTCCCCGACGGCGAGCTCACGGGCTCCGGCCGCATCATCCGCGAAGCCCAGGACGTCGGCTTCGAGGTGCTGCACGAGGAGAACCTGCGCGAGCACTACGCGCTCACCCTGCGCGACTGGTGCGCGAACCTCGTCGCCCACTGGGACGAGGCGGTCGCCGAGGTCGGCCTGCCCACCGCGAAGATCTGGGGGCTCTACATGGCGGGTTCGCGGCTCGCGTTCGAGACCGGCGGCATCCAGCTGCACCAGGTGCTCGCCGTGCGGCCTGACGAGCGCGGCGGCAACGGCGGGCTTCCGCTGCGGCCGTGGTGGTCGGCGTGAACCGAGGCCGCTGACGGGCTCCCCGACCATGGCGGTTCGGGGCTCGCGCGCGTAGCCTTGATCGCGTCATGAAGGGCATCGCGCATGCGCGGATCGTGACGATCGCAGCCGCGGCGACGGTCGCGGCGGCGCTCGCAGGGTGCACCGCGGTGTCCCCGGCCCCGTCGCCGACCGGCGAGGCGTTGCCGACCGGCGACGCATCTGTAGAGCTCGACCCGTCGCAGTTCAGCACCGTCATCGACAACCCGTACTGGCCGATGGAGCCGGGCACGCGCTGGACCTATCGCGAGACGGATCCCGACGGCGACCTCACGGTCGAGGTCACCGTCACGAGCGAGACCCGCGAGATCGCGAACGGCATCGAGGCGCGCGTCGTGCGCGACTCGGTCCGGCGCGGCGACGAGCTCGTGGAGGACACCTTCGACTGGTACGCGCAGGATGCCGCCGGCGCGATCTGGTACCTCGGCGAGGACACCGCCGAGTTCGAGGACGGCGTGATCGTCTCGCGCGAGGGCAGCTTCGAGGCGGGCGTCGACGGCGCCCTCGCGGGCATCGTGGTGCCCGCGCATCCGGTGCCGGGCATGGAGTACCGGCAGGAGTACCTGCAGGGCGAGGCCGAGGACCAGGGTGCCGTGCTCGGCACGGAGGAGCTCGTCGAGGTGCCCTACGGTGCGTTCACCGGCGCGCTGCTGACCCGCGATACGACCCCGCTCGAACCCGCCGTCGAGGAGCTCAAGTTCTACGCTCCCGGCGTCGGGCCGGTGCTCACGGTGACCGTCTCGGGCGGAGCCGGCCGCGAGGAACTCCTCTCCGTCACGACCGTGCCCGACGGCACCGCGACCGGCCCGCTCGGGTCTCCGGACTGACGCGCCCGACCCGCGTCTACTCGGCGGCGTCGAGGCGACGACGATCTTCTGCGAGCAGGGCGTCCTCGCCCTCGGCGCCCTCGGCGATGACCTCGTCCTCCTCGAGCGAGAGGCGCATCGGGCGCCGGAACAGGCGGGTCAGTGCCAGCAGGATGATGAGGCCGATCGAGAGCCAGAGCAGGCCGTAGATCATCGCGTCGCTGCTGATGTTGAGCCAGAGCACCACGGTGAGCACGACGCCGATGACCGGCAGCACGATGTTGCGCACGATCTGCGACGCGGACCTCACCTCGCGGCGGCGTACCGCGAAGTGCAGGATCACCGTGATGTTCACGACCGTGAACGCGATGAGCGCGCCGAAGTTGATGAGCGAGAAGATGAAGTCGAGGTCGGCCACCGCCGCAGCGAGCGAGACGACGCCGACGAGCACGATCGCGACCGCGGGGGTCTGGAACCGCGGGTGCACGTACGACAGGCTGCGGCTGATCGGGCCGGTGCCGTTGCGGCCCATGACGTAGATCATGCGCGAGACGCTCGCGTGCGAGGCGAGGCTCGAGGCGGCGACCGCCGCGACGGCCGCCGCGACGAAGAGGATCTGGAAGAGCATGCCGCCGACCGAGTAGGCGAGCTCGGGCAGCGCAGTGCCTTCGGTGAGGCCCTCGACGCTCGGGAAGAGCGACTGCGTGAACCACCCGGCGACGAAGAACAGCGCGCCGCCGATGAGGAGCGAAAGCACGATCGCCTTCGGCACGGTGTTCGCGTCCTTCGCCTCCTCGGTGTACATCGTGATGGCGTCGAAGCCGATGAACGAGAAGCAGACGATCGTGGCCGCGCTGATGACCGTCGCGATCTGCACGTTCGCGTGGTACAGCGGTTCGATGCTGAACGGCGTGCCGTTGCCGGCGCCCGCGTTGAGCGCCCCCCACGCGAGGCCCACGAACACGACGATGAGCACGACCTGGAAGATGAGCAGCGTGCCGTTGACGCGCGAGGTCGAGGTGATGCTCCAGAGGTTCAGGAGCGTGATCAGCGCGACGTAGGCGCCGACCCAGACCCAACCCGAGATGTCGGGGAAGAAGGCCTCGAAGTACTGGCGCAGCAGCAGTGCGTTCACGAGGGGGAGCAGGAGGTAGTCGAGCAGCGCCGTCCACCCCACGAGGAAGCCGACGTTCGGGTGGATCGTCTCCGACGCGTAGGTGTAGGCCGAACCGGCGGACGGGTAGACGCGCGTCATGCGGCCGTAGCTGATGGCGGTGAACAGCATCACCACGAGCGCGAAGAGGTAGGCGAGCGGCACCACGCCGCCGCTCTCGTCGGAGACGTAGCCGAACGTGTCGAACACGGTCATCGGGGTCATGTAGCCGAGGCCGAGGCCGACGATCGCCCAGAGCCCGAGCGAACGCCGGAGCTTCACGGGGTGAGCGGTGGGTGCGGAGGTGGTCATGGGGGTTCCTGTCGTCGCCTTCGATCGAGCGGGGCGACGCTACGCTACTCGCGCGCCGCCCGATATCGCCACTCCGGCGGATTCCACGGCGCAGACCCACCGCTCCGTACGTTGCGGCGCGTGCGGTCGGGCGGCCCGAATTCGCCGGGCGCGCCGCCGCGGCATCCGTCACGGGTAGAATCGACGGTCCGCCGCACGAGGAGCACCGTCATCACCAGCAGCACTTCCACCACCCCCGTCGCCGAAGAGCAGACGGCGCTCGACCGCATCCGCGAGGTCGTCGCCGAACTCGTCGCGCAGGAGGCCGAGTACCTCCGCGCGATGCTCGGGCGCCCGAGCGACGAGCTCAACCTCACCGAGCGCGACGCGCTCGTCGCCCACCACTCGCAGCGGCTGCAGGGCCTGCGCACCGCCTCGTACGGCCTGCTGCTCGGAGGCGTGCAGACCGACGACGGCGAGCGCTACCGCATCGGTCGCATCGGGCTGAGCGACCCCGACGACGGCGAACGCCTGCTCGTCGACTGGCGCGCGCCCGTCGCGCGGCCGTTCTACACCGCGACGCCGCTGCACCGCGACGGGGTGAAGGCCAGGCGCCGCATCTCGTCGACCGACCGCACGGTCACCGCGGTCTACGACGAGTCGCTGCTGCTCGAGGAGCTCGACGGCCTCGACGGTCAGGCCGAGGTGCAGGATGCCGCGCTGCTGGCCGCGCTCGATCGGCCCCGCACCGCGCACATGAGCGACATCGTCGGCACGATCCAGCGCGAGCAGGACGCGATCATCCGCGGCCCGCTCGCAGGCACCCTCGTGGTGCAGGGCGGCCCCGGCACCGGCAAGACCGCGGTGGCGCTGCAGCGGGCCGCCTACCTGCTCTACGAGCACCGCAACCGGCTGTCGAAGTCGGTCGTGCTGATCGTCGGCCCGAACCTCAAGTTCCTCGAGTACATCTCGCAGGTGCTGCCCTCGCTCGGCGAGGACTCGGCCGTGCTCGTGACCCCGAGCACGCTCGTGCCCGGGGTCACGGCGACCGCGACCGAGTCGCCCCTCGCGGCCGAGTTCAAGGGCCGCCTCGACATCGTCGGGGCGCTGAAGCATGCGGTGCAGGGGTTCCAGGTGCCCAACGCGGGTACGCGCGTGCTGCGCCCGGCGGGCCTCAAGGCGATGGACCTCGACGTGCGCCTGCTGCACCGGGTGCGCACGCGCGGCCGGTCGAACGGCACCCCCCACAACGAGGCCAGGCCCAAGTTCGAGAAGGCGCTGCTGACCGAGATCCTGCGCCTCGAGGATGCCGAGCACGGCGCCTCGGCGATGGAGGACTGGGAGCGGCGGGCCGACTGGGCTGAGGATCCCGCGGTGCAGGAGCTCTTCGACGAGCTCTGGCCGCTGCTCGACCCGGTCGAGGTCGTGCGCGACCTGTTCGCCGATCCGGCGCGGCTCGACGAGGCGTTCCCGCACCTCGAGCCTGCGCTGCGCTCGGCGCTGCTGCGTCCGCGAGAGCACGGACTCACGCCCGCCGACATCCCGCTCGTCGACGAGCTCGCCGAACTCCTCGGCGAGGACCCGCGTCCGGCGGCGGCCGCGGCCACGCGGGCGCGCGCCGATCGGGCGGTCGACCTCGCGTACGCGCAGAACGTGCTCGACATGGTCGAGGACGCCGACGCCGACGAGGACCACCTCGCGGCACCCGTGTCGATCGTGACCGCTGCGACGCTCGCCGACCGGCAGATGGCCGGCGACGGTCGCACGCCGGCCGAGCGCGCCTCGGCCGACCGCGAGTGGGTCTACGGCCACGTCATCGTCGACGAGGCGCAGGAGACGAGCCCGATGCTGCTGCGCGCGCTCATCCGCCGCTGCCCGACGCGGTCGATGACCCTCGTCGGCGATGCGAACCAGTACACCGCGACCGATTCCCCGTTCACGTGGGCCGGCCTGCTCGACCCGCAGGTGCCGCGGTGGGGCCGTACCGACCTCACGGTCAACTACCGCACGCCGGGCCGCATCATGCGCCTCGCGACCGGCGTGCTGCGTCGCATCGACGCCGGAGTGTCCGAGCCCGCTTCGGCCCGCGACGGCGAGCACGAGCCCCGCATCGTGCGCGTGACCGCATCTGAGCTCGGCACCGCGGCCGCGCGCGAGGCCGCCGAGGCGCTCGCCCAGAGCGACGGCACGGTCGGCGTGATCGCGCCGCTCGGGGTGCACGGCGCGCTGCGCGACGTGCGCACGGCGGAGGCCGAGCGGGCCGCGGCCGAAGGCACGTCCGCTCGCCTCTGGATCGGCACGCCCGATGACGCGAAGGGCCTCGAGTTCGACGCCGTGGTCGTCGCCGTGCCGCCGATGCCCTCGCCCGACGCCGTCTCGGTCGCGACGTGGAAGCGGCTCTACGTCGCGCTCACCCGCCCGACCCAGCGGCTCACGGTCGTCGAGGCGGGCGACGTCATCGGCTGAGGCCGCCGGCGCGCCCGCCGGAAGCCGCGCCGGTGCCGCCGTCGGCGCCGCCGCCCGCACTCGCGGCCGCGAGATCGGCCGGCCTCAGCGTGCGCGCGTAGTCCTCCTTCAGCACCGCGAGATGGAACCAGGACTCGGTGTGCCGAACGCCCGGCAGCGCGCGGATGCGCTCGAGGCTCGTGTAGAGCGCGCTCGCCGAAGGCTCGACGAGCGTGAGGATGAGGTCGAAGCGTCCGAGCGACCGCGCCGCGAAGTCGACGCCCCGCCACGATCGGATGGCGTCGATCACGGCGTCGTCGTCGCCTGCGAGGGAGAGGCCGACGCCGAGTGCCAGCTGCCGTTGCGTGAGGCCGCGAGCCTCGACGGCGCTGATCTTGATGACGCCGCCCTCGATGAGCCGATCGACGCGGGTCGCCACCGCCGAGGGGGAGAGCCGCACGGCCTCGCCGAGCTCGCGGAAGCTCGCGCGCCCGTCGGTCTGCAGGAGTTCGATGAGCGCGGTGTCGGTCGCGTCGATGCGGATGCCGCCGCGGTACTCCGAGACGAAGAACCCCTTGATCACGGTGGAGTAGATGAGCGTGCTGATGTCGGCGACGCCCGGCAGCGAGCGGATGCGCGCCAGCAGCCCGTGCAGGGCGGGCATCGTGCCCACGCGGATCTCGGTCACGAGGTCGTGCACCCCGCCGGTCGCCGACACGAAGACGGTCTCGTCGAGGTCGCGGAGGTGCGCGGCGACATGATCGGTCGTGCCGTCGGTGCGCACCGCGACGTGGGCCAGCACGTGCTGGCCGAGGAACGCGGGGTCGACGGCCGCGACGACGCGCACGGTCCCGTCGGCGCGCATGGCCCGAAGCCGCGACGACACGGCGGCCCGGGGCTGGCCGACCGCGGCGGCGAGGTCGTGGATGCTCGTGCGCCCGTCGTCCTGGAGCGTGCGGATCAGGTCGGCGTCGAAATCCACCATGTCGGCCTCGAATCGGTCAGATACCTCGGAACGTGCGGCGAGTGCGCCATTTCCACAGTGTAGAGCGCGATCAAGGTGACGGGAACGCTCGGATGAGACATCCGTTGTACAGAACACCAGTCAGACGTGTTCGTGACTGGAGTTCCGTAGTTGCGGCACCCGCGTGGGCGCTCGTAACATCCAACGCGTCGTCCAACCTGCCGGACCCTGCCGGCCCCGTCTCATCCGCAAAGGAGCGGCCATGACCCCCACGCACAGCCGAGCGCGCCGCGCCGGCATCGCGGCGTTCGTCGGCACCACCATCGAGTGGTACGACTTCTACGTCTACGCGACCGCCGCAGCCCTCGTCTTCGGACCCCTCTTCTTCCCGAGCGACGACCCGCTCGCCGAGACCGCCGCGGCGTTCGCCACGTTCGCGATCGCGTTCCTCGTGCGCCCCATCGGCGGCATCGTCTTCGGCCACATCGGCGACAAGCTCGGCCGCCGCGTCTCGCTCGTCATCACGCTGCTGCTCATGGGCGTCGCGACCGTGCTCGTCGGCTGCCTGCCGACCTACGAGACCATCGGCATCGCGGCGCCCATCATGCTGATCCTGCTTCGCGCCCTGCAGGGCCTCGCGGTCGGCGGTGAGTGGGGCGGCGCGGTGCTCATGAGCGTCGAGCACGCGCCCGAGAAGTCCAAGACCTTCTACGGCGGCTTCACGCAGCTCGGCAACCCCGCCGGCGCGCTGCTCGCGTCGGGCATCTTCGCGATCATGTCGCGCATGGGCGACGACTTCATCATGAACGGCGGATGGCGCATCCCGTTCCTGCTCTCGATCGTGCTCGTCGGCGTCGGACTCTGGGTGCGCTACCGCGTCGAGGAATCGCCCGTCTTCGAGCAGAAGATCGAGGGCCGCAAGCAGTCCATGCCGCTCGCGTTCGCCCTGCGCAGCAACTGGCGGACGATCCTGCTCGGCATCGGCATCCTGCCCATCTCGACGGGCGGCTACTACCTCGCCACCACGTTCGCGACCGCGTACGCCACCGGCGAGCCGATCTCCATGAACGCGCAGGTCATCCTCGACGCGATGACGATCGCCTCGTTCATCGAGTTCGTCGTCACGCTGCCCGTCGCCTGGCTCGGCGACAAGTGGGGCCGCAAGAACATCATGTACCTCGGCCTCGTGACCTCGGTGCTCACGTTCGTGCCGTTCATGCTGCTGCTGCCCGGCAAGGTCGAGCCGCTGATCTTCCTCTTCGCGTCGCTCGTGCGCATCGCGATGAGCGCGACCTACGCCCCGCTCGCCGCGATCCTCGCGCAGATGTTCCGCCCGCAGGCCCGTTACACCTCGCTCGCCCTGTCGTACGGAGTCGGCGCGGCCATCTGGGCCGGATTCTCGCCCTGGTTCGCGACCCAGCTCATCGCGTGGACGGGCAGCGTCTGGTCGGTGATCGCGATGTTCACCGGGATGGCCGTGATCGCCGGCATCTGCACGAGGCTCGCCCCGCAGCACTCCGACGAGGCGCCCGTCACGGCCTCGTTCACCGCGCGCACCGACACGACGGCGACGACGATGCCGTGAGGAAGCTGACCGCCTTCGACCGGCCCGTGCAGACGGCGCCGAGGATCCTGACCGCACGCCGCATCCGCACCGTCGACGCGGCCGACGCCATCGCGACCGCGATGCTCGCCGACCGCGGACGCATCCTCGCGGTCGGCACGCTCGCCGAGTGCGAGGCCGCTGCAGCCGCAGCGGGCCTGGCCCCCGAGCATGTCGACCTCGGCGACGCGGTGATCGTGCCCGGGTTCGTCGACGCCCACGCGCATCCGCTCATGTACGGGCAGATGATGACCTGGGTCGACTGCGGGCCGGCGAAGGCGGGCAGCATCCCCGAGATCGTCGCCCTGCTCCGCGCCGCCGCGGCCGATCTGCCCGCAGGTCGCCCCGTTCGCGGCTACGGCTACGAGCAGCGCAACCTGGCCGAGAAGCGGCATCCGACCCGCTTCGAACTCGACGAGGTCGCGGCCGACCGCGAGGTCTACCTCATGAACGCCTCGGGCCACGGCGGCGTCGTGAACTCGGTCACGCTCGAGCGGGCCGGCGTCGACCGGGACACCCCGAACCCCGACGGCGGCGAGTTCTTCCGCGACGCCGACGGCGAGCTCACGGGGGAGCTGTCGGATGCCGCGTGCAACATCCTCACCGGCGTGCACGGGGTGAAGGTCGGCCACCACGGCCCGAACTTCCACCTCGCCGACGAGCCCGAGGAGCACCTCCGCCAGCTCGACCTCGCGACCCAGCGGTTCCTCGCCGGGGGCGTGACCGCGATCGGCGACGCCCAGGTCTCGCGGCGCGAGTTCGACATGTACCTGCGCCTCGCGGAGGCCGGGCGCCTCGACCTGCGCGTGTCGATGTACCTGCTCTCGCACCTGCTCGACGACGCGCTCGAGATGGGCCTCGTCGGCCAGTTCGGCAACGCGCACCTGAGCTTCGCGGGCATCAAGTTCTACGCCGACGGCACCCTCGGCGGGTGGACGGCGTACTTCCCAGACGGGTACGTGGGCGACCCCTGCCGCACCGGGCAGCTCTACCACGAGCCCGCGGCCTACGCCGAGCTGATCCGCAAGGCGCACGCCGCCGGCCTGCAGACCGCGACGCACGCCCAGTCGCCCACCGCGATCGAGATGGTCGTGTCGGCGATCGAGGCTGCGCTCGCCGAGCGCCCCGAGGCCGACGCGCGCCACCGCATCGAGCACTGCGGCCTGCCGACGCCCGAGCAGATCGAGCGCATGGCCGCGGCCGGCATCCGCCCCGTGAACCAGCCCCAGCACTACTACAACTGGGGTGAGGGCGTCGAGGAGGCCATCGGCACCCCGGGCGAGCGGTTCAACCCGCTCGGCGAGTTCGCGGCCGCCGGCGTGCCCGTGACGATCTCGTCGGACGCGCCCGTCGCCGAGCCGATCCCGCTCGAGGCGATCCAGACGGCGGTCACGCGTGTGACCCGACGCGGCCACAAGCTCGGGCCCGACGACCTGCGCATCACCGCGGCGGCGGCACTCCGCGCGCACACCTACGAGGGCGCCGTGTCGCTCGGACGCGAGGACGACCTCGGCTCGCTCGAGGTCGGCAAGCACGCCGACTTCGCCGTGCTCTCCGACGACCCGCTCGAGGTCGACCCCGAGCGCATCACGCAGATCACCGTGCTCGAGACCTGGGTGGACGGCGAGCGCCGCCACCGGGCCTGAGCGGAAGGAACCCCGAGATGAACCAGCCCCTGCTCGACGAGACCATGGAGCAGCTCGCCGCGCCCTACGCCGACACGGCCGGGCGCGCGGTGCTCGAGACGATCCGCGCCTACGGCGTGACGGCGGTGTTCGGCATCCCCGGCACGCACAACCTCGAGCTGTACCGGCCGCTCGGCGACCTCGGCTTCCGCGCGGTGACGACCAGGCACGAGCAGGGCGCAGGCTACGGCGCCGACGGCTGGGCGCAGCAGACCGGCCTGCCTGGCGTCGTCATCACGACCTCGGGGCCCGGTCTGCAGAACGCGATGAGCGCGATCGGCACGGCGTTCTGCGAGTCGCGCCCGCTCATCGTGCTCTCGCCGGGCGTCGCGCTCGGCGCCGAGTTCAGCGACGTGGGCACCCTCCACGAGACGAAGGACGCCTCGGCCATGGTCGCCGCGATCGCCGAGTGGTCGCGCCGCGTGACTTCGGCGTCGGAGGCCGTCGAGGCCGTGCACGACGCGTTCGCCCTGTTCCGCACCGGTCGCCCCCGCCCGGTGCACATCGAGATCCCGCTCGACGTGCTCGAGTCGCCCGCGGATGTCCCGGCCGACGCCCGTGCGGCCCGCCCGATGCCGGCGCCCGCGCGAGCCGACGCGTCCGCCGTGGCCGAGGCGGCAGCGCTCCTCGCCGCCGCGCAGTCGCCCGTGATCGTCGCGGGGGGCGGCTCGACGCGTGCCGCCCCGCAGGTGACCGCGCTCGCCGAGCGCCTCGGCGCACCCGTGCTCACGACGCTGAACGGCAAGGGCGTGCTCGACGAGCACCACCCGCTCTCATTCGGATCCAACCTCCGCATCGCCGCTGCGCGAGAGGTGGCCGAGGCCGCCGACGTGCTCGTGGTGCTCGGCTCGAAGCTCGGCGAGGCCGAGCTCTGGGCGCCGTCGCTCGAGGCACGCGGACCGGTCATCCGCATCGACATCTCCCCGGCGCAGGTGCACAAGAACCTCGCCGCGACCGTCGGACTCGTGGGCGACTGCGCGACCGTGCTCGACGACCTGCTTGCGGCGCTCGGCGACGGCCTTCCGACCGGAGCTGGTGCGCCGACGAGCCCCGCCCCCGGCCTCGCCGCCGCCCGCGCCGCGATCGACGCGGAGGTCGCCGCGACCGAACCCGCGACGGTCGCGCTCGCCGAACGGATCGCCGAGGCCATCCCGGCCGACGCGATCGTCGCGGGCGACTCGTCGCAGATCGTCTACCTCGCGCTCGCGAGCGTGCTGCGCCGCGACCGCCCGCACGGACTGCTCTACACGCCGACCTACGCCACCCTCGGCTACGGCCTGCCCGCGGCGATCGGCGCGCGCGTCGCGCAGGACGATCGCCCGGTCGTCGCCGTGCTCGGCGACGGGGCGCTCATGTTCGCCGTCAACGAGCTCGCGACCGCGGTCGAGCAGCGCCTCGACCTCACGGTCGTGTGCGTCGACAACGGCGGCTACGGCGAGATCCGCCAGAACGAGGTCGACCGCGGCATCCGCCCCATCGGCGTCGAGCTCGTGCAGCCCGACTGGGCCGCGCTCGCGACCGCGTTCGGCGCGACCGGGCGCCGCGTCGACCGCGTCGACGACCTCGGCGACGCGATCCGGGAAGCCGTCGCGGTCGGCGGCGTGCAGCTCGTGCACGTGCGCCAGCCCGGTGCCTGACCGTCTCGACGACCCCTTGACCTCGGAAGGAACCACCATGAATCCCACGGATGCCGCCGCCCAGGCGGAGACGCCCGAGCCCGGGAGCGGCACGCACGGCGGGCTCGGCGCCGAGCCCCGCGTGGGCGTGCCCGGCGGACCCGTCGGCCCGGTCGACGCGAGCCGCGTGCCCCGCTTCGCGGGCATCGCCACGTTCGCACGCCTGCCGCGCCTCGAGGACGTGCCGCGCGCCGACATCGCGGTGCTCGGCGTGCCCTTCGACAGCGGCGTGAGCTACCGCCCAGGCGCCCGGTTCGGACCGGCGCACGTGCGCGAGGCCTCCCGCCTGCTGCGCCCCTACAACCCGGCGCAGGACGTCTCGCCGTTCGCCGCGCAGCAGGTGGCCGACGCCGGCGACCTCGCGGTGAACCCGTTCGACATCGACGAGGCCGTCGCCGACGTCGAGGCCGGCGCCCGTGCGCTGGGCGACCGGGCCGACCGCCTCGTCGTCATCGGCGGCGACCACACCATCGCGCTGCCGCTGCTGCGCGCCGTGCACGCGAAGCACGGTCCGGTCGCGGTGCTGCACTTCGATGCGCACCTGGACACCTGGGACACCTACTTCGGCGCTCCCGTGACGCACGGCACCCCGTTCCGCCGGGCGTCCGAGGAGGGGCTGATCGACCTCACCGCGAGCATGCACGTCGGCACGCGCGGGCCGCTCTACGGCGTCGAGGACCTCGCCGACGACGAGCGGCTCGGCTTCGCGATCGTCACGAGCGAGGACCTCGAGGAGCACGGCGCCGCGGCCGCGATCGAGCGGATCCGCACCCGGATCGGCGACGCACCGCTGTACATCTCGATCGACATCGACGTGCTCGACCCGGCGCACGCGCCCGGCACGGGCACGCCCGAGGCCGGAGGCCTCACGAGCCGGGAGCTGCTGCGCATCATCCGCTCGCTCGCCGACAAGCGCATCGTCGGCGCCGACGTCGTCGAGGTCGCCCCGGCGTACGACCACGCGCAGCTCACGGCCGTCGCCGCGTCGCACGTCGCCTACGAGCTCATCAGCGCGATGGCCCCGCGCGACTGAGCGGAGGAGATCGGCGGATGCCGGTGCGCGGGCGTTGCTGCGAGGGGGCGCACGCCGGCGCATGGCCGGTGTCCGTGTCGCGCGCCGGGGGGCGTGCGACCGGCCGGGGCGCGGGGAGGGCGCCCCGGCCGTGCCGCCGGGCGGCCGTGCCGGCACGCGTCTGCGACAGGTTCCGTGACGTCGGGCGCCGGGCACGGCAGACTCGGGGCATGGCGATCTCGGAATCCGACCTCATCCACCTGCGCCGGGCCGTCGCGCTCGCGAGCGAGGCCGCCGACGCGGGCGACGGGCCGTTCGGCTCGGTGCTCGTCGACGCCGCCGGCGTCGAGCGGTTCGCCGATCGCAACCGCGAGCAGAGCACGGGCGACCCGACGCGGCATCCGGAGCTCGAGATCGTGCGCTGGGCCGTCGCGAACCTGACCCCCGCCGAGCGCGCCGCATCGACGGTGTACACGTCGGGAGAGCACTGCGCGATGTGCTCGGCGGCGCACGCCTGGGTGGGCCTCGGCCGCATCGCCTACGTCGCATCGGCCGAGCAGATCGCCGGATGGCGGCGGAATGCGGGCAGCGCGCCCTCGGCGGTCGCACCCCTGGCCATCACGACGGTGGCACCCGCGCTCGCGGTCGACGGTCCGGTCGAGGAGCTCGCGCCCGAGATCCGCTCGCTCATCGTGCGGGCCGTCCGCGAGGGCTGATCGCACCGACCCGTGCATCATGGGGCAACCGGGTGCGCTCCGCGCGGAGCGCGCGTAGGGTGGACGGACGGGTCGACGGCGCCGGGCTCCAGAGGCCGGCGCGAACGGCCCGGCGGGCAGCCCTGAACCACCGCCCGCGGGGAGCACCGACGATGTCCTGGGACGACGATTTCGACGCCGACGAGCTCGGCGGGCATCGGCACGCCCGAGCACAGGTCGACGATCCGAAGGCGCGCGGCTGGAGGCTCGTCGGTCGTGTCGGCGCCTACGCGGGCGCCGTCGTCGGCGTCGTGGCGCTCGTGATCGGCGCGGTCGTCGCCGTGAACGTCATCGGACAGGCCGCCAATCCCGGCGGCTTCGCGGCGCCCTCCGCCGATGGCCCGCACGTCGCCTTGCCGCCGGTCGCCTCCGCGTCCGAGGAGCCAGCCGAGTCCGACCAGCCCGCCGACGACGAGACGGTCGCCGAGGGCGACGGCGAGGCCGTCGACGAACCGACCGACCTCTCGGGGTTCACCCCCTCATCCGCTTCGATGCCGATGGTCGACGACACGTGGCTCGTCGACGTCGCCGCTGCGACCGGCATTCCCGAGCGCGCGCTGTTCGCCTACGCGCTCGCGCACGTCATCGTCTCCGCCGAGCAGCCCGAGTGCGGGGTGGACTGGGCGACGATCGCGGCCATCGGATCGATCGAGTCCGGACACGGCAGCCACGGCGACACCTCGCTCGACGAGTCGGGCCATGCGCAGCCGCCGATCATCGGCCGGGCGCTCGACGGCAACGGCGTCGCGAAGATCGGCGACACCGACGGGGGAGCGCTCGACGGCGACGCCACCTGGGATCGTGCGGTCGGCCCGATGCAGTTCATCCCGTCGACGTGGGCGAAGTGGGGCGCCGACGGCGACGGCGACGGCGTGGCGGATCCGAACCAGATCGACGACGCGGCGCTGGCGACGGCCAACTACCTCTGCGCGTCGGGCTCGATGACGAGCGCCGAGGGGTGGCGCGCCGCCGTGTTCTCGTACAACCACGACAACGACTACGTCGACAAGGTCGCGAAGGCCGCCCAGAAGTACGCTGACGCGGCCGGATAGCGCTTCGGATGCCGCGGCATCCGTTCGGCCGTATAGCATCGCCGGACGGCGATACCCGGCGCCGTGCCCACCCGCGCGGCGACTCCCGACGCGCGGCACCCCACCCGACGGCCGCGGCCGGCAAGGAGCCCCACCCATGAAGATCGACGGCAACGTCTTCGTCGTCACCGGCGCCGGCAACGGCATCGCCCGCGAAGCGACCATGCACCTGCTCGCCCGAGGCGCCTCGGTCGCCGGAGTCGACCTCAGCGAGGCCGGCCTCGCCGAGACCGCGCGCCTCGCCGATGCGGGCGACCGGTTCTCGCAGCACCTCGTGGACATCACCGATCGGGCGGCGGTCGAGGCGCTGCCCGCCGCGGTCGAGCGAGCGCACGGCCGGGTCGACGGCATCCTGAACATCGCGGGCGTGATCCAGCAGTTCGTGAAGGTGGTCGACCTGCCCTTCTCCGAGATCGACAAGGTCATGAGCGTCAACTTCGGCGGGGTCATGAACATGTGCAAGGCGTTCCTGCCGACGCTGCTCGCGCGCCCCGAGGCGGCGATCCTGAACGTCGCGAGCATGGGCGCCTACGCGCCGGTTCCGGGCCAGGCGGTCTACGGCGCCTCGAAGGCGGCGGTCAAGCTCGTCACCGAGGCGCTCTACGCCGAGCTCCTCGACACGAACGTGCAGGTGACCGTGGTCTTCCCCGGAGCCATCGGCACCGACATCGCCGCGAACTCGGGCGTCACCCTGGCGGGCGGTGAAACGAGGGAGGCGGCCGCCGAGGCATCCTCGTACAAGACGACGAGCCCGATCGTGGCGGGCCGGGTCGTCGTCGACGCGCTCGCGAAGGGGCGGTTCCGCGCCACGATCGGCTCCGACGCCGCGGCCATGGACCGCATCTCGCGCATCAACCCCAAGTACGCGACGACCCTCATCGCCAAGCAGATGGGCAGCCTGCTCGGCTGACGCGCGGGCAGACCGAGGGGGCGGAGGCACGAGCCGTGCCGCCGCCCCCTCGGATCGCTCAGCAGCTGTGCGCCGCCAACGGCACCGCGACCGTCTGCGTCACCTCCTCGCCGTCCACCGTCGCGGCGAGGTCGACGCTCGCCTCGCCGGCGGGGATGCTCGCCGCGCGGGTCGTGAACCCGTGGAACGCGTTCCTGCCCGGCGCGACGGCGGCGAACGCCTTGGTGCCGTAGGGCGTGGCGACCGCGACGTCGATCGGCACCTCGTCCTCGTTCTTCACGGTGACCGTGGCCACGACCTTGCCCGCCACGCAGCGTGCGGAGGCCGTCGCCGTGACGTCGAGCGTCGGAGCAGCAGGCGGGAACGCGAGCGCCTGCCAGTCGGCGACCTCGGCGGCCGTGAGCGCCCGACCGAAGATCGCGAGTCGGTCGACACCGCCGGACTGCCGCTCGCCGCCGTCGCGGTTGGCGCCGATGTGGAGCGTGCGCGACGTGCAGGCGTTGGCGGCCTGGTACCCGCCGATCGTGGCCGTGGCGGCCTGGGTGCCGTCGACGTAGACCGTGATGAGCCCGCTCGTCGAGAACGTCACGGCGAGCGAGACCCATCGCCCGGTCGGGACCACGGCCGTCGTGGTCGTGCCGACGCCCGCGGTGATGATGCGGACGTTGTTCGACGGCGTCAGGTCGATCAGGATGCCGTCGGAGTCGCTGTTCGCGGCCCGATGGTCGAACAGACGTCGGTGGCCCGACTGGCCGGGATCGATCTTGAACTCGGCCGCGAACGTCGACTGCTCGAGGTAGCCGAGCGCGAACGGGTCGACGCTCGTGATGTACCCGGCGCTGCTCATGCGCTGGGCGGCACCGGTCGGACCTTCGGCGAGCGTCGGCAGCGAGCCCTGGACCCGCCAGTCGCGGTCGAAGGGCGAGCTGTCGCCGTCGGCGTCGCCGCCGAGGTTCCACGCGACGAGCGTGCTGTCGGGGTCGGGCACCGGACACGGGGTCGGCGGCTTCACCGCGACGATCGTCGTCGTCGAGACGGTCGCGCCGTCGCGCGTGAGCGTCGCCGTGATCGGAGACTGCCTGGCCGCGTTGCCGGCCCCGACGGTGACCGTCACCGTGCGCTCGGCCGACGATCCGGCCGCGATCGGGTCGAACTCGACCGTGGCGGGCGTCGCCGACCAGGCGGGGACCCCGGGCGCCGTGTCGGTCGGCACGCCGACCGAGACGCTCGCGCCCGTGACGGGCTCCGAGCCGATCGCGTCGACGCGGACCACGACCGGGATCTCGTCACCGCTCACGGCCGAGGCCGGTGCGCTGATCGCGAGCGCGACCTCCGCCGTGATCGTGTAGACCTCGCCCGCCTCGCCGTCGAAGGTCGCGACGCCGTCGTCGAGCGTCGGCTCGATGATCGTGCCGTCGGCGTCCTTCAGCGTGAAGAACCCCGGCTTCAGGATCTGGTTCGCGATCCGCACCTCGCCGTCGCGGGCGGGGGCGATCGTGATCTCCCGGACGGACCCGTCCTCCCATGCTGCGCCGACCTCGACGTCGCCGCGGGCCTTCAGGCCAGAGTACGAGCCGTCGGGCCAGGCCGAGGGCAGTGCCGGAAGGACGTCGATGCGCCCGGCCTGGCTCTGCAGGAGCATCTCCGCGACGCCGGACGTGGCGCCGAAGTTGCCGTCGATCTGGAACGGCGGGTGGTCGTCCCAGAGGTTGTCGAGCGTCGAGCCCTTGAGCTGCTCGCCGAGGAGCTTGTGCGCACGATCGCCGTCGAGCAGGCGGGCCCAGAAGTTGATCTTCCACGCCTTGGACCAGCCCGTTCCGCCGTCGCCTCGGCCCTCGAGCGAGGTGCGCGCCGCGGCCGCGAGTTCCGGCGTCTCTGCGGGGGAGACGGCCGACCCAGGGAAGAGCGCGTACAGGTGCGAGACGTGCCGGTGCTGGTTTCCGGGGTTGTCGAGGGCCTGCTCGACCTTCCACTCCTTGAGCTGCCCCCACGAGCCGACCGCGAGGCCGGGGTAGACGTGGTCGAGCTTGTCGCCGAGCTGCGCGAGGTAGTCGTCGTCGTCCTCGCCGACGAGTTCGGCCGCAGCAGCCGTCGAGGTGAGCACCTCGGTCACGATCTGCTGCGAGATCGACGCGCCGACCGTGAAGTCGCCCTGCTCGGGCGAGTAGCTCGGCGTGACGACGTACGTGCCGTCGGCGTCCTCGACGAGGAAGTCGATCCAGAACTCCGACACGGACTTCAGCATCGGGTACGCCCGATCGCGCAGGAACTCCTCGTCCTGGGTGAACAGGTAGTGCTGCCAGAAGTGCTGGGCGAGCCAGGCCGCGGCGTCGGGCTGCCAGAACGAGTACGCGTAGTTGTGCAGGCCCGTGAACCCGTACGGGTTCGTCTCGTTGCCGACGACCCAGCCGTCGGCGCCGTACATGTCGGTCGCGGTCACGGTGCCCGCGGGCACCATGGACTCGACGTAGTCGAAGAACGGGTCGGCGGTCTCGGTCAGGTTCGTCGTCTCGGCCGGCCAGTAGTTCATCTGGAGGTTGATGTTGACGTGGTAGTCGGCGTCCCACGGCGGGTTGTTGACCCGGTTCCAGACGCCCTGGAGGTTCGCGGGGAGCGAGCCGGCCCGTGACGACGAGATGAGCAGGTAGCGGCCGTACTGGAAGTACAGCGACTCGAGCGCTCGTGCGCTCTCGGCGTCGATCGTGCCGCGATAGGCCGCGAGCAGCTCGTCGGTGGGGATGTCGGGCAGTTCGGCGCCGCCGAGGTCGAGCTCCACGCGGTCGAAGAGCGATCGATAGTCGTCCTGGTGCCGTTCGAGGAGCTCGTCGTACGAGCGCGCCGCCGCCGCGTCCACCGCGGCGGTGACCGGCGCGTGCGGGTTCACGCCGCTGCGGTAGCCGTCGGCGTAGTCCATGGCGAAGTCGGTCGCGGCACCGAGCACGAGGGTGACCTCGTTCGCTCCGGTGACCGTGACCGTGCCGTTCCCGTTGTTCGCGACGGACCCGCCGTCGTTGTCGACGGCGAGCTGCGACTCGAAGCGCAGCCCGTTGTTCGAGAGTGTGCCCGAGGTGGTGAGCCGCCCCGCCTGCGCAGCGTGCGAGACGTTGCTGCGGCCGCCGGGGAGGGCCACCTGCGCCGTGAAGCCGATGCGACCCGGCTGGTCGGCGGTGAGGCGCACCACGACGACGTCGTCGGCGGCCGAGGCGAAGTACTCGCGCGTGTAGTCGACCCCGTCGGCCGTGAAGCTCGTGGTGACGAGCGATTCGCCGATGTCGAGCTGGCGTCGGTAGTCGGTCGCCGCGCCGATGCCGGTCATCGTGAGGTTGAGGTCTCCGAACGTCTGGTACGAGCCGAAGTTCTTCTTCGGCTGGCCGAGCAGGTTCGCGATGGCCGTCGGGGCGACGCCGCCGGTGGGGGAGGCGGTGATCAGGTCGCGAGCCTGCTGGATCGTCTGCGGGCCTCGACCGTCGGACCAGTTGCCGAAGTCGTACCCGCCCTGGGCTCCGGGTCCGCCCGACCACAGCGACTTCTCGTTGAACTGGATGCGCTCGTCGGAGACCCCTCCGTAGACGACGGCGCCGAGGGCGCCGTTGCCGATCGGCAGCGCCCGCTGCTCCCAGTTGCGCTGCTGGTCGCCCGTGGTCGAGAGCGGCTCGTCGAACCACACGACGTCGGGCGAGCCCGCGATGCGTTCGGGTGGTGCCTGCTCCGCGGCGGCTGCGGGCATCGCGGCCGCCGCGGAGATCGGGATCGCCAGCAGGGCCGCGAGCCCCGCGGCCGTCGCACTGCGCACCCAGCGCGAGGGATGCGATCTCGCGGTGCTGCCGCGGGGTCGGGCGTTCGCCCTGGTTTCGTGGTCTTCGGTCATCATCGGCCTCCGGACGTCGTCGTCAGGCAGCGAGCTTCAGCCCCCGCCGACACCCTGTGTATCGACCAGACATCCGATGTGTCAAGGACACTTGGCGCTCAAATAGGGCACAGGAAGATGAATTTGGGGATTTCTTCAACAAATACGCGGCTGCAAACGCGATCCGCCACAGGCGACGCTCGAGGCCGTCGGATGATTCGAAGCAAATCGCGGATTCCGGAAATTTCGAGCATTGCTTCGAAAGTCGCGGCGCCCGGCGCGTGGATTTGATGTCGGGCACCTCGCCGGTTGACGGAGGGCATAGATCAGATGTTTACTGGCCATCGGAGGCCAGCATGGGTGCAGCATTCTCATATCTCACGAGTGAAATACGATTCGCTTCCCCATCCCGGCTCGACGGCGCAGGTGCCGCGAGCCGTGATGCAGACTGCGCTGCCGCCTACCTGACGATCAGCGACGATGCGATCGACGGCCCCGAGGGCCACGGCTTCGTCTTCTCGGTCGGAGGCAGCGGCGACGTGCAGCTCGCGGCGATCGAGGCGGTGATGGCGATCATCGAGGATCGCAGGCTCGACTCCCTCCTCGCGGACATGGGCGAGACCTGGCGCACGCTCGTCGATCACACCCGACGCGGATGGCTCGCGCCCGACGGCGGCCTGGCGCACCGCGCGGCCGGCGCCGTGATCAACGCGCTCTGGGACCTCAAGGCGAAACGTGCCGGGCTCCCGCTGTGGCGCCTGCTCGCCGGCATGCCCTCGTCGGAGATCGTGCGCCTCGTCGACTTCCGCTACCTGTCCGACGCACTGTCCGTGGAGGAGGCGCTGGCGATCCTCGAGGGGGCGCTGCCGCGTCGGGCCGAGCGCGAGCGGCGGTTGCTCGCCGACGGGTATCCGGCCGCCGCCGCATCACCCGGGGAGCTCTGGTACTCCGACGAGCTGCTCGAGCGGCTCTGCCGTGAGGCGATGGCCGACGGGTTCACGCAGATCAAGCTCAAGGTGGGCGCGAACCTCGCCGACGACCGTCGTCGGCTCGCGATCGCCCGCGAGGTGTGCGGACCGGACATCGCGATCGCGGTCGACGCCGATCGCCGATGGGGCGTCGACGAGGCCGTCTGGTGGATCTCCGCGTTGAGCGAGTTCGACCTGCACTGGGTCGAGGATCCCACCAGTCCCGTCGACATCCTCGGGCACGCCGCCATCGCCCACGCCGTCACCCCGGTGCCGATCGCCACCGGGGAGCACGCGCTGAGCCCGGTCATGGTGAAGCAGCTGCTGCAGTTGAACGCCATCGGCTACCTCCAGATCGACGCGACCGCCGTCAACGAGAACATCGCGACCCTCCTCCTCGCCGCGGGCACCGGGGTGCCGGTCTGCCCGCGCGCGGGCGGCGCAGGCCTCTCCGAGGTCGTGCAGCACCTCGCCATGTTCGACTACGTCGCCGTCAGCGGGTCGATGGAGGGGCGTTCGATCGAGTACGTCGATCGATACCACGAGCATTTCGTGACGCCGGCCGAGGTCCGCGCCGGTCGGTACCGGGCCCCGCTCGTCGCGGGATCCGGCGCGGAGATGCTCCCGACCAGCCTCGGCGACCACATGTGGCCGATGCTCGCCGCGCTCGACGGCGTCGCCTGACCGCTCGAGCCCGGTGACGGGCGCGGCATCCGGCGGTCCTGCGGCCGGCGTCCATGGCGCCTTCGGAGCCCTGGGCGCGTCGGTCGCACGCGCGAACCCGAATTGTTGTGAATCAGGATGATTCGCCGCAGCCCGGGTCTCGGCACGGGCATGGAGCGCGCGATCGGCTTGAATCCGGGGCATCCGTTAATTCTGCTTGACAAACAACAAAAACGGTCCATAGCATCGGCCCGAGCGCTGTCACTGTCGACCGAGGTCTGGTCGTCGCTGGAGCGCGACCGACCGACGACACTCAGGAGCGCATCGTGCACAGAGCAGTCCCCATCCCACGAACCCGTCGGCGTACGACGGCGTTCGCGACCGCCTTCGCGGTCATAGCCGGCCTCGCGTTGCCGGCGCTGTGGAGCCCACCACCGGCGGCGCAGGCCGCAGACCTCGAGGCGACGGCCGACTTCCGCGTCCTCGTGTTCTCGGAGACGGCCGGCTTCCGCCACGGGTCGATCACCCCGGCGAACACCCTCATCGAGGACCTGGCCGAGGAGAACGGCTTCGAAGCGGTCTTCACCGAGGACTCGAGCGTGTTCGCGCCCGCCAACGCGGCCGAGCTCGCCCTCTTCGACGCCGTCGTCTTCAACTCGACCACGGGCGACGTGCTCACCGCCGACGAGCAGACCACCTTCGAGGAGTACATCCGCGGCGGCGGCGGCTACGCCGGCATCCACTCCGCGAGCGACACCGAGTACGACTGGCCCTTCTACGGCGGTCTCGTCGGCGGGTACTTCAACGGCCACCCGGCGCCCCAGCAGGCGACGGTGAAGATCGAGGACAAGGTCAACCCGTCGACCATGCACCTCGAGGGCGACACCTGGCTCCTCAGCGACGAGTGGTACAACTACCGCAACTTCACGCGCGACAACGTGCACGTGCTGCTGTCGCTCGACGAGACGAGCTACACGGGCGGCACCCAGGGCGCCGATCACCCGATCGCCTGGTGCCAGGCAGACTACGAAGGCGGCCGCTCGTGGTACACGGGGCTCGGCCACATCGAGTCGAACTACGAGATCCCGGCGTTCCGCCAGCACATCCTCGGCGGCATCGAGATCGCGGCGGGCGTCGTGCCCTCCGGCTGCGCGGCGACGCAGAGCGCGAACTACGAGAAGGTCACGCTCGACGACAACACGCAGAACCCGATGGCGATGGACATCGCGCCCGACGGCAAGGTGTTCTACGCCGAGCGCAACGGTCGCCTGCAGCAGATCGACCCCGAGACCAACGCCACGACGACCGCGCTGACGCTCGCCGTCACCCAGGCCAATGAAGACGGCCTGCTCGGCGTCGTGCTCGACCCCGACTTCGCCGAGAACGGCTGGGTGTACCTCTACTACGCCCCGAACAACGTCGGCGGCGACGGTCCCCACAACCGGCTCTCGCGGTTCACGTACGACTTCGACACGAAGACGGCGTCGCTCGCATCGGAGAAGGTGCTGATGAAGGTGACGACGCAGCGCAACACCTGCTGCCACGCGGGCGGCGACATGCTGTTCGACAACGACGGCAACCTCGTGCTCGCGACCGGCGACAACACCAACCCGTTCGAGTCCGACGGCTACGCGCCCATCGACGAGCGCACCGGCCGTTCGGACTTCGACGCGCAGAAGTCGTCGGCGAACACGAACGACCTTCGCGGCAAGGTGCTCCGCATCACCCCGCAGGCCGACGGCACCTACACGATCCCCGACGGCAACCTGTTCGACGAAGCGGATGACGCGACGAGCAAGACCCGTCCCGAGATCTACGCCATGGGCTTCCGGAACCCGTTCCGCATCGGCCTCGACCCGCAGACGAACAAGCTGTTCGTCGCCGACTACGGCCCCGACGCCGGATCGGCGAACGCGAACCGCGGCCCCGGCGGAACGGTCGAGTGGAACATCGTCGACGAGCCGGGCAACTACGGCTGGCCGCTCTGCGTGGGCATCAAGTGCTACCGGGACTGGAACTTCGCGACCTCGACCGCGGGCCCCGCGTTCGACCCGGCCGCGCCGATCAACAACAGCCCGAACAACACCGGCCTGACGACGCTCCCGCCCGTGATCCAGCCCGAGTGGTGGACCGAGAACGGCACGGCGGCGCTCTACCCCGAGATCGGCAACAGCGGTGCGCCCATGGGCGGCCCGGTGTACCGGTTCGACCCCGACCTCGAGTCCGACACCAAGTGGCCGGCCTACTGGGACGGCAAGGCGATCTTCGGCGAGTGGAACCAGGGCAAGCAGTACTCGATCCAGCTCGACGAGGAGACCGGCTCCGAGATCGTCGACATCAACCGGATCCTGCCCGGCATCTTCGACGGCGGCGGCGACTGGCACCGATCGATGGACTTCGAGTTCGGCCCAGACGGCGCGCTCTACGTCATCGACTGGGGCTCGGACTTCGGCGGCTCGACGGCCGACTCCGGCGTCTACCGCATCGACTACGTCCAGGGCAGCCCTTCGCCGATCGCGCGCGCCTCGGCCGACGTGACGAACGGCCCCGACGAGACGCTGACGGTCAACTTCAGCTCCGAGGGCACGCGGCATCCGCTCGCCCTCGACTACACGCTGGAGTGGAACTTCGGCGACGGCACGGCGACCTCGAGCGAGGCCAACCCGACGCACACCTACGAGGGCGCGGGCCAGTACACGGCCCAGCTCACGGTGACCGACGAACTCGGCCACTCGGCGGTCGCGAACGTGCAGATCGTCGTCGGCAACGCGGTTCCGACCGTGCAGATCACCTTCCCCGAACAGGGCGGGTTCTTCGAGTGGGGCGACCAGGTGCGCTACGAGGTGACGGTGAACGACCCGGATGCCTCGGGTCCCATCGACTGCTCGAACGTCACGGTCGTCGCGGCCCTCGGCCACGACTCGCACAACCACGACTTCGGTGAGCAGCACGGCTGCGAGGGAAGCATCCAGACGATCCGCGACGCGGGCCACGGCCTCGAGGCGAACCTGTTCTGGGTGATCAACGTGAACTACGCCGACGACGGCGGCGCCGCAGGCGTCCCGCTCACCGGCTTCGGCACGAACATCCTCAACCCCAAGTACTTCCAGGCGGAGTACTTCGACGAGACCGGCCGCATCGGCGGAACCGGTGGAGCCGATGACGGGGTTCGCACCGAGACCACGGGCGACTCGGCCGGCGGCGGACGCAACGTCAGCCACATCGAGACGAACGACTGGTGGTCGTACGAGCCGATCAACCTGAAGGGCATCGACTCGGTGTCGCTGCGCATCGCGAAGGGCTTCGCCGGCGACGGCACCATCGCGGCGCGCTGGAACTCGCCGACCGGGCCCACGCTCGGCACGGTGACCTTCCAGCCGACGAACGGCGCGAACGGGCAGCCTGCCTGGCAGACGTATCGGGACTTCCCGATGACGCTGGACACGGCCGCGACGAACGGCGAGACGGGCACGCTGTACTTCGTGCTCACCTCGGGCGGTGCCAACGTCAACAACCTCGTCTTCGAGGGAGACGGCGTCGACACGAACGCCTCGCCGACCGGCGAGCTCACGGTCGACGTGACGAGCGGTGAACCGCCGCTCGCGGTGAACGCCTCCATCGACGCGACCGACCCCGACGGCGACTCCAGCCTCCTCACCTACAAGTGGGATGCCGGAACCGGCGGCGGCTTCGTCAGCGGCACCTCGGAGTTCGCGACCACGTACACCACCCCCGGCGCGTACACCCTCACGGTGCGCGTGACCGACGGCGGCGGCGCGTACCGCGACTTCAAGCAGACGATCACCGTCGACTCGGCGCCCATCGGCATCTGCTACAGCGGTCGCTCCGACGGATTCGACGGCACGTCGCTCGACACGACGAACCGCTGGAACCGCTCGGTGCGCATCGACCAGTTCGCGCAGGTCGCGAACGGTGCGCTCACGATCCCGGCCTCGCTGACGGACATCCACGCCGCCGGCACGGGAACGTCGAACATCGTCCTGCAGGACATCCCTGAAGGTGCCTTCTCGATGACCGCGAAGATCAACTTCCCGGCTCGGGTGCAGTACCAGCAGGCGGGACTCACGATCTACGGCGACGACGACAACTACCTGAAACTCGTGCAGATGGCACGTGGTCAGACGTCGGACCCCGCGAACCGCGTGTTCCAGTTCCTGAAGGAGGACGACGCGACGCCGGTCGAACGCAACACGGCAGCGCTCGGAGCTGACTTCCCCGACACGTACTACGTGCGGCTGGCCAGCGACGGCACCACCGTCACCGCGTCGTACTCGGCGAACGGCACCGACTTCACGACGATGACGGACACGTTCACCCTCGCGGGCATCTCGAACCCGAAGATCGGCCTGCTCGCGCTCGGCTCCAACAGTGCGCCCTCGCAGGCGTACGGCGTGATCAACGCGAAGGTCGACTGGTTCCAGGTGACGCCCGACGACACCGCCACGGCCGAGACGCCGAACGACGAGTTCGACGGCGCGGCCCTGGACGCCTGCCGATGGGAGGTCGTGAACGAGGATGCCTCCGGCTACCGCGTCGCGGACGGCCGACTGCAGATCGACACGTCGCCGTTCGACATCTACAACAGCGACACCGGCGTGACGAACTTCGTCCTCCAGCCCCAGCCGGCCACCGACTGGGTCGTGGAGACGAAGGTCGACGCCTCGGAGTTCGACCGGCGCTACCAGCAGGGCGGCCTGATCCTCTACAAGGATTCGGCCAACTACGTGAAGCTCGACATCCTCGCGACGAACGAGGCCGGTCAGGCGATCGCACGCAACCTGGAGATGCGCAGCGAGATCGGCAATGCCGTGCAGAACCCCCAGCCGAACGCTCCGGCGCCGGCGAACGGGCTCGTCTGGCTGCGTCTGGAGAAGGCCGGAACGACCTTCACCGGATACTCGAGCACCGACGGCGTGAACTGGACGGCGATCGCGCAGACGGTGTCGAACACCGCGCTCGCGGACGCCAAGGTCGGCCTGTACGCCCTGGGCAACTCCGCGCAGGGCCAGGTGTCCAACACCGCCTTCTTCGACTACTTCAAGGTGGTCGAGGAGCCGCTGGAGGTCACGGCGGCCGTGACCCCCGAATCGCCGACCGGCGAGAACGGGTGGTACACGGGTGACGTCACCGTCGCCGTCGAAGCACAGGGGAGCAGCGGCACCGTCTACCGCGAGGTCAACCTCGACGGTGCGGGCTGGGTCGAGTACACGGCGCCCGTCGTCGTGACCGAGGAGGGCGAGCACGAACTGCAGTACCGTGCCTCGACGGCTTCGGCAGGCTCGACCGAGGTGCAGTCGGTCTCGTTCAAGATCGACCGGACGGCACCCGTGCCGACCGCGTCGGTCGTGACCGACGAGGCCGACCCGACGCTGCGGACGCTCGAGCTCGCAGCCGAGGACGCCACGAGCGGGGTCGACTCGATCGAGTACCGCATCGGCGACGCCGAGTGGGCCGCCTACGGCGACCCGGTCGCGCTGCCGACGGCTGCCTCGACGGTCGAGTACCGCGCGACCGACGTCGCCGGCAACACGAGCGAGGTGGCGAGCCTCGAGGTGCCCGCCGTCGACGCCCCGCTCGACGTGACCGTCGTGGCCGGCGCCCGTTGCGTCGCCGGCAAGGCGATGCTCACGCTGCAGACGACGAACAACGAGGAGGTTCCGCTGACCGTCGCGTACACGACGGCCTACGGCGCCAAGTCGTTCGCCGCCGTCGCGCCCGGCAAGAACGCGTTCCATGCGTTCACGACCCGCCTCGTCGAACTGCCCGCCGGGACCGCCACGGTCTCGGTGACGGGAGTCGTCGACGGAGCATCGGTCACCAGCACGATCGAGGTCCAGTACCCCGCGTACAGCTGCGGCTGATCCGATGGGCGGTCCGCCGGAGACGGCGGGCCGCCCATCACCCCACCCCCCCCAACCTCCGGCGATCGTCGCCGGTCCATGAGAAGGAGAACCCCATGCGTAGGAGAGAAGTCGTCGCGCGGTGCGCGTTGGTCACGGCCGGTGTGTTCGTGCTCGCGGGCGTCGCCACCGCGGCATCCGCCGAGGAGCAGTACGGCGGCGACGACATCGACGTGTCGGTCGAGATCGCGCAGATCGACGAGCCCGGCGTGCTCGCCCTCACGGTCGCCGGCGGTGCCGTCGACCTGACCGAGTCGGGCTCGACCCCGACCGTCCGCCAGTTCACCGGCACGCTGCCGACGGTGACCGTGACCGACACCCGCACCGCCGCGGAGATCCCCGACGACGCGTTCTGGTACGTGCTCGGCACCGCGACCGACTTCCAGGGCACCGCGGGGCAGCCTGCGATCCCGGCCTCGCTGCTCGGCTGGGCGCCCGAGCTGATCGACGGCGGCGAATCGGGTCTCGTCGGTGCGGGCGACCCCGTCGACGGCAGCCTGGATGCCGGACCCGGCCTCGTCGACGTCGAGCTGCTCGCGATGGCGGCCTCGTCCGAGGAGATCGCCGAGGAGGGCCAGTGGACCGCGACGGCCGACCTGTCGCTGCGCACGCCTGCGACGGTGGCTCCCGGGAGCTACACCTCGACCCTCACGCTCTCGCTCTTCGAGTGACCGACATGGGTTCGACGATGATCGCGACGACGGGTTCGCGCAAGCGGGCCGCTGCGCTGCTCGTCGCCGTCCTGGCGATGCTCTTCGCGCAGCTGTTCGTGCTCGGTGCCGGTCCGGCGAGCGCGCACGGCGGGCCCTTCGAGGGACAGATCGCACAGGACGGCGAGGGCGGCGTGTACGTCTCGTTCGCCTACACCGAGGACGGCCACCCCGTCGAGGCGCTGCTCGCCGGGACGGTCGAGGGCCGGTCGGCGAGCGGCGAGGTGCTCGAGCCCGTTCCGCTGGTGTCCGCCAGCCAGGGTTCGGGCATCTGGGGGGTGCCGGCCGGCACCTTCCCCGCGGGCGAGTGGGAGGTCACCGTCAGGGTGACCGATCCCATCGCGTACGAGACGAGCGCCCCGATCGAGATCGTCATGGCCGACGTGGTGCCCGAGGACTACGTGGCGCCCGCGGCGGCGGCATCCGATTCCGCTCCCGCGGCGGAGTTCGGCTCGTGGTTCGCGGTCGGCCTCGGCGTCGCCGCGGTCGCGGCCGTGCTCGTGGTCGGCATGCTGCTGTTCCGGAGGTCTCGCGTCTCGGCGTGACTCCGGTGAACGAACGAGGAGACGGGGATGCCGCGGCATCCCCGTCTCCTTCTGCGTGCCGCTGCTGACGGCGACCCGGGCCGCCGTCAGCGGCCGAGCGGCTTCAGCGACCGGCGGCCGCGTCGGCCTCGACCGAACCGGGGCGGCAGGCGAGCACGGCGCCGTAGACCGTGAGCGCCAGGGTCGCGATCAGTCCGAGGTACACGGGGATCCAGCTGCCCGTGGCGGTGAGCACCCAGCCGACGCAGAGCGGGCCGATGCACGCGACGCCGTAGCCGACGCCCTGCATCGAGCCAGACAGGAACGTGCCGCCCTCAGGGGTGGTCGAGCGCCGGTGCACGAGCGCGAGGCAGAGCGGGAACGTGCTGACGCCGAGCCCGAGCGCGGCGGTCGCGATCCAGGCGTTGGCCGTGGCGTCGACGGCCAGGAGCAGGTAGCCGCAGGCGAGCAGGGCGGCACAGGCGACGACCACCCAGCGCGGGTTCGCCATCCGGAGCGTGAGCCCGGGGATCACGAATCCGGCGGCGATGCCGAAGACCGAGAAGAAGGCGAGCAGGGCGGCGCCCGCGCCCTCGCCGAGCCCGGCGTCGATCGCGATGTTCGGGAGCCAGGTGACGATCGTGTAGGTGTGCAGGGCCGTCATCGAGAACAGGATGACGAGCCCGCGGACCGTCGGCGTCGACCAGTACCGACGTCGGGTCGCGGCGTCGAGTCGCTGCGGGGCGGTGCGGGTCCCGGCTCGCGCGGGGCGGGCTGCCGGCACCGCCCACAGCGCCGCCGCGAGCGCCAGCGGGATCGCCCAGATCGCCAGGGCCCAGCGCCAGCCGAGCGGTTCGGCCACTGCGACCGAGACGATCGGGGCGACCACCTGGCCGACCTGGAGGAGCACGGCGTACACGGTGCTCAGGGTGCCGAGCTTCGCGGGGAACCAGCTCTTGATGAGCGGGATCGTCAGCACGTTCGCCATGCCGATGCCCGCGAACAGCAGCACGCTGGACGCGAGGAGCAGGCCGGTCGAGGGCGAAGCCGATCGCAGCAGCGTGCCGAGGGTCGACACGGCGAGGGCGAGCACCATCGCCCGTTCGAGGCCGATCCACCTGGCGACCGTCGGGGCCACGAGGCCGAAGACCGCGAAGCAGGCGGTGACGATGGTGCCGATGGCGCCGATCACGGGCGCACCGAACCCGAGGTCCTCGCCGATGCGATCGGCGAGCGGACTGAAGCCGGTCACGCCCGTCCTGAGGTTGAACGCGGTCAGGGCGACCGCGCCGACGAGGAGCCCGACCCGCAGGGGCGAGGCGGTCTGGGCGAGTGGGGTCGAGGTCATGGTGCTCCTGTCTGGTGTCCGGGTGGCCCGGACGTCGCCGACACGGCCCGGCGTCGGGTCGATCGTGTCGTGGGACCTGTCGTCGCATCGATGCGACGACAGCAGGCTATGGGTAATATGACTGGAGTCACAACATACAGACCGGGCGGTCGACGATCGAGGAGCGGACGATGAGGTCCTTCAGCAGGTTCGCGAAGCGCGTCGGACTCGGCGCCGTGGTCGCGGTGCTCGCATCCGTCGCAGGCCAGGCCGTGTTCGCACCGGCCGCATCCGCCGCCGACGACCCCGCGGTGAGTTGGTCGGTGACGCCGGCCGATGCCGGGGGCCCCGACGGCCGGTCGTGGGTCGAGCAGTCGCTCGACCCCGGGGAGACGCGGGTGGAGCACCTGGCGGTGCGGAACCTGGGTGCGTCGGAGGTCACGTTCGCCCTGTCGGCCGCCGACGGCTACCTGACCGACTCCGGTCGCTTCAACATGCTGCCCGCCTCGACCCCGTCGACCGGGGCCGGACTCTGGATCGAGTTGCCCGCGAGCGTCAGCGTGCCGGCCGGCGGCACCGTGGTGGTGCCCTTCACCGTCGCCGTCCCTGACCGCGCCGTGCCGGGGGACTACGCGGCCGGAGTCGCGGCGTCGATCACGTCGATCGGCTCCGACGACGGCGCCACGATCGGCATCGAGAGCCGGGTCGGCTTCCGCGTGCTCACGCGCGTCGTGGGGGAGCTGGCGCCTGCGCTCGCCGTCGCCGACGCGACCTCCGACTACCGGGTCTCCTGGAATCCGTTCACCCCGGGGCGGATCGCCGTCGCCTTCGCCGTCGAGAACACCGGCAACACGCGACTGTCGGTCGCCGGGCAGGTCGATGCGGCCGGTGCTACGGCGGCCTTCACGCCCTCGGGCGAGGCGATCGAGCTGCTGCCCGGCGATCGTCGAGAGGTCTCCGTCGTGCTCGACGACGTGTGGCCCCTGCTGTTCGTCCCGACGCGGATCGCCGCATCGGTCGAGGTCGCGGATGCCGCGGGCAGCTGGGAGCCTTCACCGGGCGCCGCAGAGTCCGTGTCGCTCACGACCTGGGCGCCGCCGCTGCCGCAGCTCGCGGTGCTCCTCGCGCTCGGGCTCATCGTGGTCGCCCTGGTGGCGCGTCGGCGTCGAAGCCGGAGGGCGGTCGCCGACCTGGTCGAGCAGGCGAGGGAGGAGGGGCGCCGCGAGGCCTGGACGGCGCCCTCCGCGCCGGATCGGGTCGATGCCTGACGCGCGGCGTCAGGGGACGACGTCCTTCCCGTCCGCCCGATCGGGACGCGATTATGACTGGAATTACAACAAAAGGCCGATCCTGCCGTCATCCGACGCAATCGACCCTCCCGGTCTCGAGCGTTCGGGGATACACTGGGGCGACTCGATGAGAGCGCTCTCAGCCTGAGTTCCGGCCGCACCGAACCCGCCGGACCTGCTGCCGGGCGGCCCGTGCTTTCGTCCTCGATTCCAACAATCCGAGTAGCATCGGAACCAGTCATCGTCCGCCAGGCATCACGCCGCAGACGAGATCACCCATTTGGAGGTGGGATGAAGGATCCGATCGGGGGCACCTCGCGTGTCGGGTCCAAGGGCAGGAACCTCGAGGATCTCCGTCGGCAGAACCTGAGCACGGTGCTCTCGCTCGTGCATGCGAACCGTTCCATGACCCGCGCCGACCTCACCCACGCGACCGGCCTCAACCGCTCGACGGTCGCGACGATCGTCACCGAACTCGAGTCGCTCGACCTCGTCACGGTGTCGCAGCCCGTCGACACGAAGCGCGTCGGCCGTCCGAGCACGGTGATCGGGCCGTCGCCGCGCCACATCGCGGTCGCGGTGCATCCTGACAAAGACGCGATCGCGATCGGAATCGTCGCGATGGGCGGCCGTGTCCTGCGGGAGTTCCGGTTCGACGTCGAGCAGGCGCCGTCGGCGGTGCACACGGTGAACACGCTGCACGCGCTCGTGCGCGGCCTGGAGCTCTCCGACGGCGGCACGGTCCTCGGCATCGGCATCGGCGTGCCCGGCCTGGTGGGCGCGCGCGACGGGGTCGTGCGCGTGGCCCCGCACCTCGACTGGCATGACGAGCCCCTCGTCGACATGGTCGCCAAGGCGACCGGGTTGCCCACGTGGGCCGCGAACGACGCGACCTGCGCCGTGGTCGCCGAGGGGCAGTTCGGCCAGGGCGTCGACGAGGACAACGTCGTCTACCTGAACGGCGGCGCCGGCGGCATCGGCGGCGGGGTCATCGTCGGCGGGCAGTTGCTCTCGGGCGAGAACGGCTACAGCGGCGAACTCGGCCACATGCTCGTCAACTCCGACGGCGGGCAGTGCCACTGCGGTGCCCTCGGATGTCTCGAGACCGAGGTGAACCGCGACGACCTGCTCGGCGCGCTCGGCCTGGGCGACGCCGAGGCGAGCCTGCTCGAGCAGCGGTTGCGCGAGGCGTACGGCACCGATCAGGGTGTGACGGAGCTCGTCGATCGTCAGCTGACCTACCTGGGCGTCGCGCTGCGGAACTTCGTCAACATCTTCAACCCGGGCGTCATCGTGCTCGGCGGGTTCCTCGGGGCGCTCCGGAACACGACCGGTACGCGTCTGCAAGACGACGTCGAGCGGTCGGCCCTCGCCGGGCCGGCCTCCGAGGTGCGGATCGTCTCGTCCACCCTCGAGGACAACGTCCTGATCGGCGCCGGCGAACTCGTCTTCCGCACCATCCTGCGCGATCCGACGTCCGCTTCGACGAGTGCCGTTCCGGCCGCGGAGCACGTCGCCGCCAGCTGAGACGCCGTCGACCGCCGGTCGGTCGTCGCCGACGGGAACGGCAACGGCCCGCCGGGCTCGATCGAGCCGTGACGGGCCGCTGCGCGCGGGTCGGGGGTCGCGCTACTCGCGCGCCCCGCTCGGCTTCGAGAAGCGCTGCTGCAGAAGCACCGCGATGACGATGATGACGCCCTTCGCGACGGCCTGCACCGACGACGAGAGGTTGTTCTGCACGAACACGTTCGTCAGGGTCGCGAAGATGAGCACGCCGAACACGGTGCCCGTGATGGTGCCGCGGCCTCCGATCAGCAGCGTGCCGCCGACGACCACGGCGGCGATCGCGTCGAGTTCGTACAGCGTGCCGTGCGTCGACGTGCCGGCCGTGGTGCGGCCGAGGATCATCACGGCGGCGATGCCCGCGCAGAGGCCCGCGATGGCGTAGAGCCACATGGTGTGGCGCTTCACGTCGATGCCGGCCAGGCGTGCGGCCTCGCGGTTGCCGCCGATCGCGACGGTGCGGCGACCGAAGGTGGTGCGGTTCAGGATCAGCCAACCGGCGGCGGCGACGAGCGCGAAGATCCAGATCAGGATGTCGACGCCGAGGAAGTCCGCGTTCATGAACTCGATGAACCCGCGGCTCTCGACGACGAGCGTGCGCCGCTCGGCGAGGATCTCGGCGAGGCCGCGGGCGGCGACGAGCATCGCGAGGGTCGCCATGAACGCGACGACGTTGCCGTAGGCGATCACGACCCCGTTCACGAGGCCGGCGGCGAGGCCGACCGCGAGCGCGATGACGACCATGACGATCCAGTGGGAACTCTCGGCGAGGTCCTGCGCCACGGCCAGGGTCGCGGCGATCGAGGCGAGGCCCATGACCGAGCCGACCGAGAGGTCGATGCCGCCTGCGGTGATCACGAGCGTCATGCCGACGCTGATGACGCCGATGATCGACGCCTGCCGCAGGATCGTCAGCATGTTGGACACCTGGAAGAAGGTGTCGCCGGCGGTGATCGCGCCGACCACGACGATCAGGAGCAGGGCCACCACGAGCCCGGCGTTGCGGCCCACGGGGCCGCTCAGGAGTCGGCGGAACGAGGATTGCTGGGGGATCTCGGTGACCGAGGTCGTCGTGGTCTCGGGACCGGGCGGGGTGGCGACATCGGTGCCGGGGGTGGTCTGCTCGCTCACGCGGCAGCTCCTTTCATGACCAGTTCGAGCACACCGTGCTCGTCGATTGCGGTGGCGGGGAGGGTGTCGAGCACGCGGCCGTCGGCGATGACGAGGACGGTGTCGGCGAGGCCGAGGACTTCTTCGATCTCGCTGGAGACGATCACGATGGCGTTGCCTGCGGCTGCGAGGCGGCGGATGAGGGCGTAGATCTCGGTGCGGGCGCCGACGTCGACGCCTCGGGTGGGTTCGTCGAGCAGGAGCACTCGGGTGCCGTGCACGAGCCAGCGGGCGAGGAGGATCTTCTGCTGGTTGCCGCCGGAGAGGGTGATGGCGGCGCGATCGGGGTCGGCAGGGCGGAGCTCGAGCGCCTCGATCTGCGCCCTGGCGGCCTTGCGCTCCGCGCGCGTGTCGAGCCAGCCGGCCTTGGCGAAGCGGGTGATCGACGACAGCGTGACGTTGACGTAGATGGGTTCCTCGAGCACGAGGCCCTGGCTCTTGCGCTCCTCGGGCGAGAGGCCCATGCCCGCGGCGACCGCGGCCACGACCGAGCCGCGCGGGAGGGTCTTGCCCGCGACGGCGACGCGACCTCCGGCCGATCGGCGCGCGCCGTAGACCGTCTCGAGGATCTCGGATCGGCCGGAGCCGACGAGTCCGGCGAGTCCGACGATCTCGCCGGCTCGCACCGTGAACGAAACGTCGGAGAACACGCTCGGCAGCTCGAGCGACTCGACCTCGAGCATCACGGGGGCGTCGTCCGGGAACGGCACCGACGGGGGGAAGACGTTCTCGACGTTGCGGCCCGTCATGAGGCGGATGAGCTCGGTCGTCGGCGTCTCGGCGACCGCGAGCCCGTGCGCCATGCTCCGGCCGTCCTTGATGACGGTGATGCGATCGCCGATCTGGCGGATCTCCTCGAGGCGGTGCGTGATGTACACGACCGCGATGCCCGCGTTGGTGAGCTCGCGCACGACCGCGAAGAGGTTCTTGACCTCTTCGGAGTCGAGCACGGCGCTCGGCTCGTCCATGATGATGAGCTTGATGTCGTGCGAGAGTGCGCGCGCCATGCTCACGATCTGCTTGTTGGCCGCACTCAGCGAGCCGACCTCGGTGTTCGGCGAGATCGAGCCGTGGCCGAGGCGTTGCATGAGCTCGCGCGTGCGGCGGTACGCCTGCCCGCGGCTGGTGAATCCGGCCCTCGCGAGCTCGTGGCCCAGGAAGATGTTCTCGGCGACGGTGAGGCCGTCGACGACGTCGAGTTCCTGGTACATGGTCGCGATGCCGAGCTCGAGGGCGGCCTGGGGGTCGGGGATCGCCACCGGTTCGCCGAGCCAGAGGATCTCGCCGTCGTCGGGCTGGTGCACGCCTGCG
The DNA here is from genome assembly GCF_900113185.1 of Agromyces sp. CF514. NCBI lineage: Bacteria > Bacillati > Actinomycetota > Actinomycetes > Micrococcales > Microbacteriaceae > Agromyces > Agromyces sp. CF514. The sequence continues at coordinate 1,084,078 of NZ_FOZD01000001.1, forward strand.
AGCGTCTTGATGAGCGTGGACTTGCCTGCGCCGTTCTGGCCGAGGATGCAGTGGACTTCGCCGGCCAGGATCTCGAGGCTCACGTCTTTCAGCGCACGCACGCCGGCGAAGGACTTCTGGAGTCCCCGGGCGTCGAGCAGCACTGGGTGGTCGACTTTGATCATGGTCGCAACATATCAGACCTTTCGTCCGGCCGAAATCCTCCACATCCCCGCCATACGGCGTCGTGCGAGAGGTTCTGGTGCGCGGAAAATGCCTGTGGACAGCGCTAGTTCGGGTTGGTATGGTTCCCACGGCGTTATTTGATGTGACTAAAAACAAACGCCGGAGAACGGCGATGCCCTACCCCGCACCGCCGTGCGATCACACCAGCAATCACCTCAAAGGAGAGAACTCATGGCACGGAATCACACGCTCGCCAAGCGCGCGCTGTTCGGTGTGGGGGCGTCCGTCCTCGCCATCGGACTCCTCGCCGGCTGCACCGGCGGAGGCACGGAGGAGAGCGTCACCGAACAGGGCACCAGCAGCGAAGAGAACGCCTCGACCGGCGACAAGGTGACCATCGGCTTCTCGGGCCCGGCCGCCGACCACGGCTGGCTCGGCGCCATCAACTCGGGCGCCATCGCGGCAGCCGAGGGCTTCGACGACGTCGAGCTCAGCCTCGCCGAGGGAACGAACGACGTGAACGCGCAGATCGCGGCCGTCGAGACCTTCATCAACGAGGGCGTCGACGCGATCGTGCTGCTGCCGAGCGACGGTGCGGCGCTGACCGAGGTCGCGACCAAGGCGATGGAGGCAGGCATCCCGGTCATCAACGTCGACCGCGAGTTCTCGAGCCCGTTCGCGGCACGCACCACCGTGCTCGGCGACAACTACGGCATGGGCGTCTCGGCCGGCACCTACATCTGCGAGCAGCTCGACGGCCAGGACAACGCGGTCGTCGCCGAGATCGCCGGCATCGACTCGCTGCCGCTCACGCAGGACCGCTCGCAGGGCTTCGCCGACGCGCTCGACGACTGCGGCCTCGAGGTCGGCGCCCGTGTCGCGGCCGACTTCACCGTGCAGGGCGGCGAGGCCGCGACCTCGCAGCTGCTCGCCGCGAACCCGAAGATCGACGCGATCTGGAACCACGACGACGACCAGGGCATCGGCGTGCTCGCGGCCATCAACGCCGCCGGACGCGACGAGTTCTTCATGGTCGGCGGCGCCGGCTCGAAGAACGCGATGGAGGCCATCGAGGCCGACGACAGCGTGCTCAAGGCCACCATCATCTACCCGTCGACGCAGGCCGCCGACGGCATCGCCCTGGCGCGTCTCATCGCGCAGGGCAAGACGATGAGCGACCTGATCACGCCCAGCGTGCCCAACCGCATCGTCCTCGACGCACCGGTGGTCACCAAGGAGAACGTCGACCAGTACATCGGACTCGCGTTCGAGTCCTGAGTGCTCGCGGGGTGCCCGGCCGTCGCGCCGGGCACCCCGCCATCGACCGTCCGGAAACGACCAGGCAACGACAGGAAGGATGACATGTCGGACACGCTCCGCGTCGCGATGATCGGCGCAGGATTCATGGGCGCAGCGCACTCCCAGAGCTGGCGCGTCGCCCCCCGGTTCTTCGATCTGCCCGTGAAGCCCACGATGCAGGTCCTGGCCGCCCGCGACCGCGCGGCCGTCGAGCAGGCCGCCGAGAAATGGGGATGGGCGGAGGCATCCGTCGACTGGCGCGAGGTGATCGCCCGCGACGACATCGACCTCGTCGACATCGTCACCCCGGGCGACACGCACGCGGAGATCGCGATCGCCGCCCTCGAGGCCGGCAAGCACGTGCTCTGCGAGAAGCCCCTCGCGAACACCGTCGAGGAGGCCGCCGCCATGGCCGAAGCGGCCAACGCGGCCGCCGAGCGCGGCGTCTTCAGCATGGTGGGCCTCACCTACCGCCGGGTCCCGGCGGTGACGTTCGCCCGCGACCTCGTCGCGGCCGGCCGGATCGGCGTGGTGCGGCAGGTCCGCGCCGCCTACCGGCAGGACTGGCTTCGCGACGAGACCGGCCCGATGACGTGGCGGCTCGAGAAGGCCAGGGCCGGATCGGGCTCGCTGGGCGACATCGGAGCCCACGCCATCGATCTCGCCGAGTTCATCACCGGGCTTCGGCTCGAACGCGTCTCCGGGATCCTCGAGACGATCGTGAGCGAGCGGCCGCTCCTCGGCGACCGCGTCGGACTCTCGGGCACGGCATCCGACCAGGTCGGCACCGTGACCGTCGACGACGTCGCCCTCATCACCGGACGCTTCGAGGAGCAGGGCGGCTTCGCCCCGATCGGCACGTTCGAGGCGACGCGGTTCGCGACCGGCCGCAAGAACGCCCTGACCATCGAGGTGTCGGGGTCGCGCGGGGCCATCGCCTTCGACCTCGAACGGCTCAACGAGCTCGAGGTGTACAGCGTCGCCGACCCCGATCTCGAGCAGGGGTTCCGCCGAGTCCTCGTCACCGAACCCGGGCATCCCTACCTCGCACCGTGGTGGCCTCCGGGCCACACGCTCGGCTACGAGCACGGCTTCTCGCACCAGGTCGTCGAGCTCGTGACCGCGATCGCCGAGGGCACCGCCCCGAGGCCATCGTTCGCCGACGGCCTGCACCTCCAGCGCGTGCTCGACGCGGTCGAGCACAGCTCGAGCGAAGGCTCCGCCTGGAAGCCGGTGAACTGATGCCGGCCCGCCGTCCACAGATCGACCGAAACAAGGAGCAGACGCGATGACGCGACCGATCACACTGTTCACCGGCCAATGGGCCGACCTGCCGTTCGAGGAGGTCGCCAGGCTCGCAGGGGACTGGGGCTACGACGGCCTCGAGATCGCCTGCTGGGGCGATCACCTCGACGTCTCGCGGTGGGACGACGACGCCTACGTGCAGTCGCGCCTCGACATCCTCGAGCGCAACGGCCTGGAGGTCTTCGCGATCTCGAACCACCTGACCGGGCAGGCCGTGTGCGACGACCCGATCGACGAGCGCCACCGCGACATCCTGAGCGACCGCGTGTGGGGCGACGGCGACCCCGAGGGCGTGCGGCAGCGCGCCGCGGAGGACCTGAAGGACACGGCGCGGTTCGCGGCGAAGCTCGGCGTGAAGACCGTGAACGGGTTCACGGGGTCGTCCATCTGGAAGGCGGTGGCGATGTTCCCGCCCGCCTCCGATGACTGGATCGAGGCCGGCTACCGGGACTTCGCCGACCGCTGGAACCCGATCCTCGACGTGTTCGAGGAGGTCGGCGTGCGGTTCGCGCTCGAGGTGCACCCGTCGGAGATCGCGTACGACTACTGGACCGCGAAGCGCACCCTCGAGGCGATCGGGCACCGGCCGAGCTTCGGGTTCAACTTCGACCCGTCGCACTTCGTCTGGCAGCAGCTCGACAGCGTGGCGTTCGTGCTCGACTTCGCCGAGCACGTCTTCCACGTGCACGTGAAGGAGTCCGTGACGAACCTCGACGGCCGCAACGGCGTGCTCGGTTCGCACCTGCCGTGGGCGAACCCCCGCCGTGGGTGGACCTTCGTGTCCACCGGCCATGGGGCGGTGCCGTGGGAACCCGTGTTCCGCGCCCTGAACGCCATCGGCTACGACGGGCCGACCAGCGTGGAGTGGGAGGATGCGGGCATGGACCGCCTCCAGGGCGCGCCGGAGGCGCTCGCGTTCGTGCGCAGGCTCAACGCGATCACGCCGCCGTCGGCGGCGTTCGACGCGGCCTTCAGCAGCAACTGACAGTCTGGGCGAGAGGCGTCGCCGGGGCGACGGGCTGCCGTGCAGTCCGCCGCCCCGGCGCGCTTCGCCGGGACTTCCGAAAGGGTGGGTATGGACGGGGCGAGGACGGATGCGTCGGGCTCGACGCTCGGGGCGACGATCGACGACATCCGAAGGCAGAACCTCGCGCAGGTCCTCCGCCTGGTGCATCGCGACGGCCCGATGTCGCGGGCCGAGATCACGAAGGCGACGGCGCTGAACCGATCGACGGTGGGCGGGTTGGTGAGCGAGCTCTCCCACCGCGGGCTGGTCGTCGAGAATCCGGCCGCGGCGGTGCGCAAGGTCGGGCGGCCGAGCCCGTCGGTCGCGGCCTCCGACCAGGCGACCGCGATCGCCGTCAACCCCGAGGTGGACGCGATCGACGTCGCGCTCGTGGGCCTCAGCGGGCGCGTGCTGCACCGGGTCAGGTACCGCAACGAGCGCACGCCCACCGTGGGCGAGTTCGTCAACGTCGTGAGCGCCATCATCGAGGGCATGCGACCGGCGTTCGGCGACACCGCGGTGCTCGGGGTCGGCGTGGCCCTTCCCGGCCTGGTGCGCGAGGTCGACGGGTCGGCGATCCTCGCCCCGCACCTCGGCTGGCGCGATGCGCCGATCGGCCTGCTGGTCGAGGAGGCGACGGGCATGCGAGTGGTCGTCGGCAACGACGCGAACTGCGGAGTCGTGGCCGAGAGCACGTTCGGGGCCGGCCGCGGCGACGGCGTGGTCATCTACCTCAACGGCGGTGCCAGCGGCATCGGCGGCGGCATCGTCATCAACGGCCGCCTCGTCGGAGGCGAGGGGGGCAACGCCGGCGAGTTCGGGCACACGGCGGTCTCGACCAGGGGCTGTCGATGCCACTGCGGGGCGACGGGATGCCTCGAGACCGAGGTCCGTCGCGACCGGTTCGTCGAGGCGGCGGGACTGGGCGACGTCGAGCCCGGTGCCGTGCTCGACGCGATGGCCGCTTCGTGGCTCGACCGGAACGCCGCCGGCGCCGTCGAGATCGACCGCCAGGTGAGCCGGTTGGCCGTCGCGCTCAGATCGATCGTCAACATCTTCAACCCGCGCACGATCATCCTCGGCGGGCATCTCGCCCATCTGCTCGCGGTCGTCGGAGAGGACGAGATCCACCGCCGGATCGCGCCGACGCTGCCGGGCGGCGGCAGCGAGCCCGAGATCGTCGGGGCACGGCTGAACGACGAGCTGCTGCTCATCGGCGCCGCCGAGCTGGTCTTCGCGCAGACGCTCGCGGACCCGACGGTGATGCCGCGGGAGGTCGCGTCCTCGCTCGTGCGGTGACGGTCGCCGCCGACGCGCGTCGGCGGAGCGATCGGAGCGGTCGGGGCGATCACGTCGGCCGGAGCGGTCGGGGCCGTCGGCCGCGTCGCAGGCGAACGCGGGCGAGCGGATGCCGCGGGCCGGCCCTGCGGGCTACCGGGACTGCAGCACCGGGCCCGACGACCGGCGCACGACGAGGAGCGGCTGCGGCACGGTGACCGGGCGCGGCTCGGTCTGCTCGATGCGGGCGAGGAGCTCGTGGACGGCGGCGCGGCCCTGCGCCTCGAAGTCGTTGCGCAGCGTGGTGAGCGGGGGATCGAGGTAGGCCGCCTCGGGGATGTCGTCGATGCCGACGACGCTCACGTCTTCGGGAATCCGCAGCCCGCGCTCCTTGAGGGCGAGCATCGCGCCGATCGCCATCTGGTCGTTGGCGGCCACGTACGCGGTGGCGTCGGGCAGCACTGCGAGGTCGGCGATCGCGTCGTAGCCCGACTTCGCCGACCAGTCGCCGTGCAGGATCGCGACCGCGTGCATGCCCTGCGCCTCGACGGCCGACTCGAACGCGCGCAGTCGGTTGCGCGACGCCGACCAGGTGCGCGGGCCGGCGATGTGCGCGAGTCGGCGGTGCCCGAGCTCGGCGAGGTGGGCCACGACCGCCGGCAGGCCGACGCTCGACAGCTTGGTGCGCGGGTCGTCCGGCACGCCGTCGGACTCGGCGGCGACGTACGCCGGCACGCGGAAGGCGGTCGTCTCGAAGGCGTGGGTCATCTCGTCGGTCGAGGCCAGGGCGAGCACGCCGGCGAGGTCGTGCTGCGTGATGATGGCGAGCGATTCCTCGATCGCACGGGGATTGCGCGCGTCGAGCGCGATGATGTCGAGCACGTACCCGGCCTCGCGTGCAGCCGCGCTGGCCCCCTCGACGATGCGGCCGGGGCCGACCTGCGAGATCTCGTGGGTCAGTGCGCCGATGCGGTGCGATCGCCCCGACTTGAGGCTGCGGGCGGTCAGGTTCGGTCGGTAGCCGAGTTCGTCGAGGGCCTGCTCGACCTTCTCGCGGGTCTCGGGGCGGATGCCCTCGAAGCCCTTGAGGAACCGGCTGACGGTCTGGTGCGAGACCCCGGCGGCCTGGGCGACGTCGTAGATGGTCGCAGCCTTGGTGCGCGGAGACGTCGCCGCGCGAGCGTCGTAGCCGGCGTCCGCCGCGACGGCGTCGCGAGAGGCGCCGGCGTCGCGAGAGGCGCCCGCGGCGCCCGTGCCGCCCGAGGCGGCGCCGGACGCGGAATCGGCGTCGGACGACGCTGGACTCGTGCTCATCTGGACCCTCTCCGGTGCCGCTTCGGCGGCGGACTGCGCATCTGCGGCCCGCGGTGCTCTTCCGCTGAAAATAGTGCTTGACAGATCGATGTTATCGGCAACATGCTTGCTTTCACCCAATGTTGTCGAAAACATTCGAATGATGTTCCACCAGAGCGGCCCTGCCGACCTACAACGGAGTACGAATCAGATGAAGTCACCGCTGCCCGTCGCGTCCCCGAGCGGACTCCTCTTCGGCGTCGCCTACTACCCCGAGTACCACCTCACCGACCGCGTCGAGACCGACCTCGACCTCATGCGCGAGGCCGGCATCAACGTGATCCGCGTGGGGGAGTCGGTGTGGTCGACGTGGGAGCCCCGCGACGGCGAGTTCGAGCTCGAGTGGCTGGCCCCTGTGCTCGACGAGGCGCACCGCCGCGGCATCCGCGTGATCCTCGGAACGCCCACCTACGCGGTGCCGCCGTGGCTGCAGGTCGCCCACCCCGAGATCGCGGCCGAGCGCCGCACGGGCGAGCCGATCCCGTGGGGCGCGCGCCAGGAGACGGACTTCTCGCACCCCGTGTTCCGCACCTACGCCGAGCGCGTCATCCGCGCCGTCGTCGGCCGCTACGCCGGCCACCCCGCCGTCATCGGCTTCCAGGTCGACAACGAGCCCGGCATGGAGCTCTTCCACAACGACCACGTCTTCGAGGAGTTCGTGAACCGGCTGCGAGCGCAGTTCGGCGACGTCGAGACCCTCAACCGCGAATGGGGCCTCACCTACTGGTCGCACCGCCTGGCCGACTGGTCGGAGATGTGGCGGCCCGACGGCAACTCGTTCCCGCAGTACGACCTCGCGTGGCGGCGGTTCCAGACCGAGCTCACGACCGAGTTCATCGCGTGGCAGGCCGAGCTCGTGCGCGAGTACTCGCGCGCCGACCAGTTCGTGACCACCTGCCTGCAGTACGGTCGACCGGCGCTCGACGACGAACGGGTCAGCCGCGCGCTCGACATCACCTCGGGCAACCCGTACTACGGCATGCAGGACCGCCTCGACGCGACCCTCGAGCGCTCCCAGCTCAGCCAGTGGACCACCACCGGCGTCCCCGCCCTCTTCCGAGCGGCCGATCGCATGTTCGCCTCGAAGCAGGGCCGTTACCTCGTCACCGAGACGAACGCGCAGTCGATCGGGCACTCCGACACGAACTTCCCGCCCTACCCCGGCCAACTGAAGCAGTCCGCGTACACCTTCATCTCCCGCGGCGCGGCGATGATCGAGTACTGGCACTGGCACACGCTGCCCTACGGCATCGAGACCTACTGGGGCGGCGTGCTCCCGCACAGCCTCGTGCCCGGCCGGGTCTACCGCGAGGTCGCCGAGATCGGTGCCGAGCTCGCGGCGATCGGCACGACGCTCGACGGCTTCGAACCCGATGCGGATGTCGCGATCCTCTGGTCGAACGCGAGCCGCTACGCCATGCAGTTCACGCCGCCGCTCCGCGTCGACGAGGGGCCCGACCCCGAGTCGTACGAGAAGATCTTCGACGCCTTCCACCGCGGCGCAGTCGAGGCCGGACGCCAGACCCGCCTGCTGCACCTCGACCAGGCCGGTGCGATCGGCGCCGAGGCGCTCGCCGCGCGGTATCCGGTGCTCGTCGCCGCGGGCGTCTACGTGACCACGGATGCCGAGCTGGCACTCCTGCGCGACTACGTCGCCGCCGGCGGACACCTCGTCGTCGGCCCCCGCACCGGCTACGCCGACGAGGAGGCCCGTGCGCGGGTCGAGGTCTCGCCCGTGCGACTGGCCGACCTCGCGGGGGTGCACTACGACGAGTACTCGAACCTCGAGCACGAGGTGCCGGTCGTCGCGACATCCGAAGCCCTGCACCTCGACGGCACCGCCGCGGCACGCCTCTGGATCGACGGCCTCATCGTCGACGATGCCGACGTGCTCGCACGCCACGTGCACCTCAGATTCGGCGACTTCCCCGCCGTCACCAGCCACGCAGTCGGCGATGGTCGCGTCACCGTCGTCGGCTGCGTGCCCAGCCCCGCCCTCGCGAGCGGCGTCATCCGCTGGGCCGCGCCAGACGCGACCTCGCACGAGCTCGCGGGCGAGACCGCCGGCCCCGTCACCGTGACCTCCGGCACGCTGCCGGACGGGCGTCGGGCCTGGTTCGCCTTCAACTGGGGATGGGAGCCGCAGAACCTCGTGCTCGCGGCATCCGTCACCGATACCGTCACGGGAGCGCAGCTCCAGGCGGGAACAGACGTCTCACTGGCCGCGTGGTCGACGCGGACCTTCCTCAGCCGGTGAGCACCACGGGATCCTGCGATCCGACCACACCCACAGAAAGAGTCATCATGATCAAGAAGACACGGAGAACAGCACTGGCGCTGGTTGGCGGCGCCGTGTCCATCGGACTGCTCCTGACCGGATGCACGCCGAGCTCGGGCGACGGCGGCTCGACCGAGACCGTCAGTCAGGACGACATCGACACGGCGATGACCACGCCTACGAAGCTCACGTTCTGGACCTGGGTTCCCGACATCGAGAACGAGGTGAAGCTCTTCGAGGAGAAGTACCCCGCGATCGACGTCACCGTCGAGAACGTCGGCCAGGGCCTTCCGCATTACCAGAAGCTCCGCAGTGCCATCGAGGCCGGCGAGGGAGCACCGGATGTCGCGCAGCTCGAGTACCAGTACATCCCCTCGTTCGTGCTCAACCAATCCCTGCTCGACCTGACGCCCTACGGCGCCGGCGACCTCTCGAGCGACTACGTCGACTGGGCGTGGAAGCAGGTCGCGCCCGACAAGGAGGTCTGGGCGATCCCGCAGGACGTCGGCCCCATGGGCAACCTCTACCGCGAGGACATCCTTGCCGAGGCCGGCATCACCGAGCCCCCGGCCACGTGGGACGACTATGCGACCGCGGCGAAGGCCGTGAAGGAGAAGACGGGTTCGTACATCTCGAACCTCGGCGCCACCCAGGCCGGGCAGATGATCGGCTTCTTCTGGCAGGCCGGCGTCAAGCCGTTCGGCTACGACGGCAAGGAGACCGTCTCGATCAACGTGAACAGCGATGAGGCGAAGAAGGTCGCGAGCTACTGGACCGACCTCGTGCAGCAGGACCTGATCTCGACCGACGTCGACTTCAACGACACCTGGTACCAGGGCCTCGCGAGCGGCAAGTACGCGGGCTGGCTCACCGCGGCCTGGGGGCCGATCTTCCTCCAGGGCACCGCGGAGAGCACGTCGGGTCTGTGGAGGGCCGCGCCGCTGCCGCAGTGGAGTGCCGGCGACGAGGTCTCGGGCAACTGGGGCGGTTCGTCCGACGCGGTGCTGGCGTCGTCGAAGAACCCCATCGCGGCCTACGAGCTCGCGAAGTTCATCAACAACGACCACGACTCGGCCATGAAGCTCGCGACGGAGCAGTTCCTGTTCCCGCCGCAGGTCTCGGTGCTCGAGGATCCGGCGTTCGCCGACCAGGAGTCGGAGTTCTACGGCGGTCAGCAGGTCAACAAGCTCTTCGCCGAGATCTCGACGACCGTCGACACCGACTTCCAGTGGGTGCCGTTCATGGACTACGTGTACTCCACCTACGAGGAGACGATGGGTACCGTGGTCGCCGACAAGGGCGACATCGCCGCGGCGCTCGACACGTGGCAGGACCAGCTCGTGAAGTACGCGGAGGACCAGGGCTTCACCGTCGAGTGAGGCTCGCGGGGCGCCCGCCGCAGCACGGCGGGCGCCCCGTTCCCCTCAGCACCATCCGCGAGATCCCCCGACCCCGCCAAGAGAAGGAGCCGCCATGTCAGCCACTCAGGCGCTCACCGCCGAGCGCCCCGCAGCCCCGCCGCCCCGGCGGCGCACGAGCACCACGAAGCGCCGGCAGTACCGGGCCGCCTACCTGTTCCTCGTCCCGTTCTTCGTCGTGTTCATCACGATGCTGGTCGTCCCGCTCGTCTACGCCGGCTACCTGAGCCTGTTCGAGAGCAAGCTCATCGGAGGCCAGGCGTTCAACGGCCTCGGCAACTACGTGCGGGCGCTCACCGACCCGCTCTTCCTCGAGGGCCTCGGCCGGGTGGGCCTGTTCTTCATCGTGCAGGTGCCGATCATGCTCGGGCTGGCGCTCTTCTTCGCCCTCGCGCTCGACACCTTCCGGGCGCGGGGGTCGAAGGCGATCCGGTTGCTCATCTACATGCCCTACGCCGTGCCCGCGGTGGTCGCGACGCTCATGTGGGGCTACCTCTACGGCCCCGACTTCGGTCCGCTCGCGCAGATCGCCCGAGCCGCGGGCCTCGGGACGCCCGAGTTCCTCTCGGCCGAGAACATGCTCGGCTCGATGATGAACATCGTCACGTGGGAGTTCGTCGGCTACAACATGATCATCATGTACGCGGCCCTGCGGTCGATTCCGGCTGAGCTCTACGAAGCCGCCGAGATCGACGGAGCGGGCCAGTTCCGCATGGCGTGGAGCATCAAGATCCCGGCCATCCGCCCGGCGATCATGCTGACGGTCATCTTCTCCATCATCGGGTCGTTCCAGCTGTTCGCCGAGCCGAGCCTGCTCTCGATCATCGCGCCGAACGTGGTGATCAACTCCTACACGCCGAACTTCTACGCCTACAACCTGGCCTTCGTGAACCAGGAGCTCAACTACGCGGCATCCATCGCATTCCTGCTCGGACTCGTGATCGCCGTCGTGTCCTACATCGTGCAGCTCGGCGCGCAACGGCGCGAGCGACGTGAACGGAGCCTGTCATGACCTCGACCGAGACCCGGGCGGCCGTGACCATCGGCGCCACCGGATCGCGCCGTTCCCGCAACCGGTTCGCGCCCGAGCGGCGTCGGAGCACGCTCCTCACGGTGATCCTCTGGCTGTGCGTGCTGTACTTCGTGCTGCCGCTGTGGTGGCTGATCGTCTCCGCGACCAAGGACAACGCCGCGCTCTTCTCGACGTTCGGCCTGTGGTTCGGCGGCGACTTCTCCCTCTGGGAGAACCTGCAGACGCTGTTCACGGTGCGCAACGGCATGTTCGCCCGGTGGCTCGGGAACACCTTCGTGTACTCGATCAGTGCGGCCCTCGGCGCGACACTGCTCTCCACCATGGCGGGTTACGCGTTCGCGAAGTACGACTTCCCGGGCAAGAAGGCGTTGTTCAGCGCGACCCTCGGCGCGATCATGATCCCGCTCACGGCCCTCGCGCTGCCGACCTACCTGCTGTTCACCGCGGCGGGCCTGACGAACACGCCGTGGGCGGTCATCGTGCCCTCGCTCGTCAGCCCCTTCGGCGTCTACCTCATGCGGGTCTACGCGGCCGACGCGATCCCGGCAACCCTCATCGAGGCGGCGCGGGTCGACGGCGCGGGCGAGTTCCGCATCTTCTGGCAGGTGGGGTTGCGACTGCTCGGGCCGGGGCTCGTGACCGTGTTCCTCTTCTCGCTGGTCGCGACGTGGAACAACTACTTCCTGCCGCTGATCATGCTGAACAGCTCGGAGCTGTACCCCATCACGGTCGGCCTCGCGCAGATGCAGGCGGCCGCCAGCCAGGGCGGCGGCTCGCAGGCGCTGTTCTCGACGGTGATCACGGGCTCGCTGGTGTCGATCATCCCGCTGGTGCTCGCGTTCCTGTTCCTGCAGCGGTACTGGCAGTCCGGGCTGGCCAGCGGAAGCGTGAAGGAGTGATCATGACGATCTGGTATGGCGGGGACTACAACCCCGAGCAGTGGCCGCGGCCCGTCTGGGACGAGGACGTGAAGCTCATGCAACGGGCGGGCGTCTCGCTCGCGACGGTCGGCGTGTTCTCGTGGGCGCGGCTCGAACCGCGCCCGGGGGAGTACGACTTCGCGTGGCTCGACGAGGTGCTCGACCTGCTGCACGCGGGCGGGGTCCGGGTCGACCTCGCGACGGCGACGGCCTCTCCGCCGCCGTGGCTCGCGGCGCGGCATCCCGAGACCCTGCCCGTGACCGAGGACGGCGTGACCCTCTCGGTCGGCAGCCGCCAGCAGTACTGCCCGAGCTCGCCGGTGTACCGCCAGCGGGCGGGCGAGCTCGTGCGCCGCATCGTCGAGCGCTACGCCGACCACCCCGCGCTCGAGCTGTGGCACATCAACAACGAGTACGGATGCCACGTCAGCCGGTGCTACTGCGACGTGTCGGCCGCGGCGTTCCGCGAGTGGCTGCGCGACCGGTACGGCACGGTCGACGAGCTGAACCGCGCGTGGGGCACGGCGTTCTGGTCGCAGCGCTACGACTCGTTCGACGAGGTGCAGCCGCCGCGGGCGGCCCCGACCTTCCGCAACCCGACCCACCTGCTCGACTTCGATCGCTTCTCGAGCGATGAGCTGCTGGCGTGCTTCCGCGCCGAGAAGGCGATCATCCGCGAGCGGTCGTCGGTGCCCGTCACGACCAACTTCATGGGGTTCTTCAAGCCGGTCGACTACTGGTCGTGGGCGACCGAGGTCGACGTCGTGAGCGACGACACCTACCCCGACCCGGCCGATCCCGACTCTCCCGCGTACGCCGCGATGGTGCGCGATCTCATGCGCTCGCTCGGCGGCGGCGCGCCCTGGCTGCTCATGGAGCAGTCGCCGAGCGCCGTGAACTGGCGCAGGCAGAACGCCGCGAAGGCGCCGGGCCAGATGCGCGCGTGGTCGTACCAGTCGGTCGCGCGCGGCGCCGACGGCATCCTGTTCTTCCAGTGGCGCCAGTCCGCCGCGGGGTCGGAGAAGTTCCACTCCGGGCTCGTGCCGCACGCGGGCACCGACACGCGCGTGTGGCGCGAGGTCGAGCAGCTCGGCGGGGAGCTCGCCGCCCTCTCGGCCCGCTCGGGCGACGAGGCCATCGCGGGCGGTCGGGTGGCCTCGCGCGTCGCCATCGCGCTCGACTGGCACAGCTGGTGGGCGATCGAGCAGCCGGCATCGCCGACGGATGTCCCGTACGTGCAGGTGCTGGGTGCCTGGCACGGCGCGCTCACGTCGTTGGGGCTGGTCGTCGACTTCGTGCGCGCCGAGGGAGACCTGACCGCGTACGACCTCGTCGTCGTGCCGGCCCACCTCGTCGCGACGGACGCGCAGGTCACGAACCTCGCGGCCTTCGCCGAGACCGGCACGCTCATCGTCGGATTCGGCAGCGCAGTGCTCGACGAGGACCTGCATGTACGGCTGGGCGGGTATCTCGGCGAGCCGCTGCGCCGCGCCCTCGGCGTCTGGATCGAGGAGTTCGCACCCCCGGCCGCTCCCGACCTCGCGAATGCGGGCGGCAGGGTCGCCCCGGCGTCGGCGCTCGCCGGCGAGCTCGTCGGCGGCGCCGCGCTCGGCACGGTCTGGGGCGAGGTCGTGCGGGTGGAGGACGCCGAGACGCTCGCGACCTTCGATGACGGCGCCCTGCGCGGATGGCCCGCGGTCACCCGGCGGCGCACCGACGGCGGCAGCGCCTGGTACGTCGCGACCCTGCCCGAACCCGACGCGCTGCGGCTGATCGCCGAGTCGGCGGCGCGCGATGCCGGCATCGAGCTGCCGCCCGCGGCGACGCGCGGCGGCCAGGTCGAGGCCGTGCGGCGCGGATCGGCGCTGTTCGTCATCAACCACGGCGCCGAGGAGGCCGAGGTGCTCGTCGACGGGACCGACCTGCTGACGGGGGAGTCCGCCTCGGGGCTGCGGCTCCCCGCGCAGGGCGTCGCGGTCGTCGTCGCCGACGAGGCCGGCTGACGGCGCGCCCGGCGAGGGGCGATGCGGCGGGGGCGGAGTCGACGGGGAGGCGGATACGCTCGGCTGCGGAGGTGGTGCGTCGATGGGCGATGCAGGCGGTCGGCGGGTCACCACGGCGCACCTCGGCTTCCGCCGCGATCTCCTGAGGCCCTCGGGCTCGGAGCGCGCCGACCGGGTCTCGTTCGTCGAGCTGTTCTTCGACCTCGTGTTCGTGTTCGGGCTGACGCAGCTCGGCACGTATCTCTCCGCCAACCAGACGCCGCTCGGGGCACTGGAAGGCGCGCTCGCAGTCACCGCGCTGTGGTGGGCGTGGATCTCGACGACCTGGCTCACGAACTGGCTCGACCCGGTGAAGCTGCCGGTGCGCGGCGCCGTCATCGCGCTCGCCTTCGTCGCGCTCGTGCTGAGCGTGTCGATCGCGGAGGCGTTCGGCGATCGGGCCTGGGCGTTCGCGATCGCCTACGTCGTGCTCCAGCTCGGCCGCGCGGTGTTCATCGTGCTGGCCGCGGCACGGCACGACGCGGCGCTCGCCGCGGACTTCACGTGCGTGCTCGTCTGGACCGCGGTTGGATCGGCGTTCTGGCTCGTCGGCGCGCTGCTGCCCTTGCCGGCCCAGCTGCCGTTCTGGGCGGCCGCCCTCGGCGTCGAACTCGTCGGCAGCGTGCTCGGGTACCCGGTTCCCCGGCTCGGCCGGGTCGAGGTCGGGGCGTGGGATGTCTCGGGCCCGCACATCGCCGAGCGTTCGGCCCTGTTCGTGCTCATCGCGCTCGGCGAGGGGCTGCTCGTCACGGGCTTCCAGGTCGTCGAGGCCGAGGCCTCGATCGAGGTGGCCGTCGCGCTCGTGACCGCGTTCGTCGCGGCGGCGGCGTGCTGGTGGATCTACTTCGACCACGGGGAACGCGTCGGCCCCGAGGCCGTCGCCGAGCACGAGGCGCCCGCGCGGCTGGCCCGCACCGCGTACTCGTGGGTGCACCTGATCATCGTCGCGGGCATCGTCATGCTGGGCGTCGGCGACAAGGAGGTGCTGGCGCATCCGCACGAGCAGAGCACGGCGGCAGCGGTGACGGTCATCGGCGGCCCGCTGCTGTTCCTCGGCGGCACGCTGCTGTTCCGTCGCGTGCTCGAGGGCCGTTGGATGCGCTCGCAACTCGCCGGCCTCGGCCTGCTCGTCGTGCTGGCGGTCGTGAGCCCGCTGCTCGACCCGCTGCCGATGAGCGTGCTCGCGGCGCTCGTGCTCGTCGCGGCCGCCGCGGGCGAGACGATCGAGCGTCTCCGCACCGGTCGTCGCAGCGGCGGCTGAGTCTCAGGCCGACCCGCGCCAGACGACCGAGGTCTCGACCATGATGCCGTCGACCGCGGGTTCCTCGCCGCGGATCTGCGCGAGCACGCTGAGGGCGGCGGCGCGGCCGAGGCCGGCGGCGGGCTGGCGCACGGTCGAGAGGGCCGGGTGCGTGCGCGTGGCCCAGGCGCTGTCGTCGAAGCCGACGACGCCGACGTCTTCGGGCACGCGCCGGCCGGCCTCGCGGAGCGACTCGAGGGCTCCTGCGGCGACCGCGTCGGAGGCGGCGAAGACGCCGTCGAGGTCGGGATGTCGCGCGAGGAGTGCGCGCATGCCGTCGACACCCGCCGAGTAGGAGTAGAGCGGAACGGACTCGACGAGGTCGGCGTCGAAGCGGTCGCCCAGCGCCTCGGTGAAGCCCTGCAGGCGGTCGACGCCGGAGTCGCGGTCGAGCGCCGCCGCGATCATGCCGATGCGTCGACGGCCGGTCGCGACGAGTCGCTCGGTGACCGCCCGCGCGGATCCGACGTTGTCGATGCCCACCCACGCGGCGGTGAGGCCCGGCGGGTGCCCGACGAAGGCCGCGGGCAGCTCGAGCTGCTCGATCACGCGCGTGATCGGGTCGTTCGTGCGGGCGGAGACCATGACCACGCCGTCGACGAAGCCGCCGCGCAGGAACCGCGCGACGCGCTCGGTGTCGCGCTCGGAATCGACGAGGATGCTCGCCATCTGGTAGTCGGCGTCGGAGAGCGCGGCGTTCGCGCCGAGCAGGATCTCGCCGATGTTGGGGTCCTCGACGAAGAGCGGGCCGGGCTCGTGCACGATGAACGCGACGGCCTGCGTGCGCTGCATCACGAGGTTTCGCGCGGCCGTGTTCGGCACGTAGCCGACCTTCACGATCGCGGCCTCGATGGCCTTGCGCGCCTCGTCGGAGACGTAGCGCTCGCCGTTGACGACGCGGCTCACGGTGCCCCGGGAGACGCCCGCCTCGACGGCGACGTCGTGCACCGTTGCGCGCTTGCGACGGGTGGGGTTCTCCGGCATGAGGCTCACTGTACCGGCGGGGCGCAACGGTGTCGTGTTTGACATCCGGCTCGTGCCGTGATTACTCTGTGCACGTTCACAGAATCTCAGCGCGGAGCTTTCGCCCTCGACTCTGTGCACGTTCACAGAACAAGCAACGACGCAGTCGGGGAGACCATGCAGCCGCACACCGAGCACACCGAGCACCGCGCGGCGCGCCCCACCTGGCGTCACGACGGCATCGCGTTCGGCTGCGACTACAACCCCGAGCAGTGGGACCCGGAGGTCTGGCCCGAAGACGTGCGGCTCATGCGCGAGGCCGGGGTCGACCTCGTCGCGATCAACATCTTCGGCTGGTCGCAGGTCAATCCCCGCAAGGGCACCTTCGACTTCGCGGCGCTCGACACCGTCATGGACCTGCTCGCCGACGCCGGCATCCGCGTGAACCTCGGAACCGCGACCGCATCGCCGCCGCCGTGGCTGACGACGCTGCACCCCGAGATCCTGCCGGTCGCCGACGACGGCACGACCCGGTACCCCGGCGGACGCCAGGCCTGGTGCCCGTCGTCGCCGGTCTTCCGTCGCTACGCCCTCGCCCTCGTCGAGCAGGTCGCCGATCGCTACGGCTCGCACCCGAACGTCGAGCTCTGGCACGTCTCGAACGAGCTCGGCTGCCACAACGCACTCTGCCACTGCGTCGAGAGCACGGCGTCGTTCCGACGCTGGCTCGAGCAGCGTTACGGCACCATCGCCGAACTCAACCGCGCGTGGGGCACGAGCTTCTGGAGCCAGCGCTACGACGACTGGGCCGAGATCCTGACGCCCATGCGCACCCTCTCGACGCGCAACCCCGGTCAGGTGCTCGACTTCCACCGGTTCAGCTCCGAGGAGCTGCTCGGCTACTACCGGGCCGAGGCCGAGGTGATCCGCGCCCGCAGCACGGCGCCGATCACGACGAACTTCATGGTCACGGCTCACATCCGCAACCTCGACTACTTCTCGTGGGCCCCCGAGATGGACGTCGTCGCGAACGACCACTACCTCGACAACCGCCTCGCCGACCCGACGACCGAACTCGCCTTCGCGGCCGACCTCACCCGGGGCATCGCGGGCGGCGCGCCGTGGATCCTCATGGAGACCTCGACCAGCGCCGTGAACTGGCAGCCCCACAACATCGCGAAGGCCAGGGGCGAGATGACGCGCAATGCCGCGCAGCACATCGCCCGCGGCGCCGACGGCATCTGCTTCTTCCAGTGGCGCGCCTCGGCCCAGGGCTCGGAGAAGTTCCACTCGGCCCTGCTGCCGCACGCCGGCACCGACAGCGACGTGTGGCGCGAGGTCGTCGAGCTCGGGGCCCTCCTGGACCGCCTCGACGAGGTCACCGGAACCCGCGTGGTCGCCGACACGGCCGTGCTCTTCAGCTGGGACGCCTGGTGGGCCACCGACGCCGACAACCGCCCGAGCCACTCGGTGGAGTACCTCGAGCAGGTACACGCCGCCTACACCGCCCTCCGTGCAACCGGCGCCTCGGTCGACGTCGTGCACCCTGACGCCGACCTCTCGGGGTACCGCCTCGTCGTCGTGCCGGCGCTCTACAGCGTCACCGACTCGGCCGCGGCGAACCTCGAGTCGTTCGTCGCGGCCGGCGGCACGACCCTCGTCACGTTCTACAGCGGCATCGTCGACGAGCACGACCGCGTGCGCCTCGGCGGCTACCCCGGCGCATTCGCCGAGCTGCTCGGCATCCGCGTCGAGGAGTTCGCTCCGCTCCGCCCGGGCGACGAGGCACGCCTCGCATCGGGCGCGACGGCGAAGCTCTGGGCCGAGCACCTGGCGCTCACCACGGCCGAGGCGATCGACGCGTTCGTCGATGGACCCGTGCCCGGAGTGCCCGCCGTGACGCGCAACGAGCACGGATCGGGTGCCGCGTGGTACCTCGCGACCGCTCCGGACGCCGCCGACTACCGCGGACTCGTCGCACGCATCGCCGACGAGGCGGGCGTCGGCCGGCCCGTCGGCGCGGGCCCCGAGGTCGAGATCCTGCGCCGTGCAGGAGACGGCCGGAGCTACGTGTTCGCCATCAACCACGGAGCCGAACCGGTCGTCATCGACGCGACCGGCTTCGACCTCGTCACCACCGGGTCCGTCGACGGCGACGCGACCGTGCCGGGCTACGGCATCCGCATCATCAGAGAGGAGGCGGCATGACCACCGCTCCCGTCAACGTCGACGTCGCCGCACGGGCGCTCGAGGACCGGCCGGCGCCGCGCCGCCGGGTCCCGGTGCCCCACAAGGCCGCGATCGCCGTGTTCATCGCCCCGTTCGGCGTGCTGTTCGTGCTCTTCTACCTGATCCCGATCCTGCAGGCGATCTGGCAGTCGCTGCTCGTGGTCGAGCGCGAGGGCACCTACGGGCAGGCCACCGAGGTCTTCGGAGGGCTCGCCCAGTACGCGCTGGTGTTCCAGAACGGGCCTTTCTGGGCATCCGTGCTCCGGGTGCTCACGTTCGGCATCGTGCAGGTGCCGGTCATGCTCGGCCTCGCGCTGCTGTTCGCGCTCCTGCTCGACTCGCCGCTCGTGAAGGGCAAGAAGTTCTTCCGCCTCGCGTTCTTCGTGCCGTATGCCGTGCCGGGGGTCATCGCGGCCATCATGTGGGGCTTCATGTTCAGCCCCAACCTGTCGCCGTTCACGGCGCTCACGAAGAACATCGACTTCCTCGGGGCCGACCTCGTGCTGTGGTCGATCGCGAACGTCGTCACCTGGGTGTTCGTCGGCTACAACATGCTCATCATCTACTCGTCGCTGCTGTCGATCCCCGCCGAGATCTACGAGGCCGCGCGGCTCGACGGCGCGAGTCAGATGCGCATCGCCTGGTCGATCAAGATCCCGCTCGTGCGGCCCGCGATCCTGCTGACGGCCGTGTTCTCGATCATCGGCACGCTCCAGCTGCTCGCCGAGCCGCAGGTGTTCGCCTCGTTCTCGTCGGCCGTGATCAGCACGTACACGCCGAACATGACGATCTACGCCACGGCGTCGGTGCCGAACTCGAGCCTGGCGGCCGCGTTCTCGGTCGTGCTCGCCCTCGCGACGTTCGCCCTCAGCTTCACGTTCCTGAAGATCACCCAGCGCAAGGATGCCGCCGAATGACCGCCACGACCGCGATGCCCGGAGTCACGGGCCCGAAGGGAGCCGGGGCGCCGCGCGCCCGCGGCCCCCGCGAGAAGCTCACGTCGCGAACGGCGGCCATGCTGGTCATGGGCGTGTTCACGCTGTACTTCCTGGTGCCGATCTGGTGGCTGCTCGTCGCGTCGACGAAGAGCCCCGGCCAGCTGCTCACGACGCCCGGCCTGTGGTTCGCGGACCTCAACTTCCTCGACAACGTCGCGGCGCTCTTCGACTACCGCGGCGGCGTCTACTGGCGCTGGCTCGGCAACAGCGTGCTGTACGCGGGACTCGGCGGCCTGATCGGCACGCTCATCGCGGCCATGTGCGGGTACGCCCTGGCCAAGTACCGGTTCCCCGGTCGGGAGGTGATCTTCAACGTCGTGCTCGGCGGCGTGCTCGTCCCGGCAACGGCCCTCGCGCTTCCCCTGTTCCTCATGTTCAGCCAGGTCGGCCTGACGAACACGTTCTGGGCCGTCTTCCTGCCCTCGATCGTGAGCCCGTTCGGCGTCTACCTCACCCGCATCTTCGCGGCGGCATCCGTGCCGGACGAGCTCATCGAGGCCAGCCGCATCGACGGCGCCGGCGAGGTGCGCACGTTCTTCACGGTGTCGATCCGGCTCATGTCGCCCGCCCTCGTGACGGTCTTCCTCTTCCAGTTCGTCGCGATCTGGAACAACTTCTTCCTGCCGCTCATCATGCTGCGCAGCGAGGAGCTGTTCCCGGTGACGTTCGGCCTCTACACGTGGAACTCGCAGCTCAACCAGATTCCCGAGCTGCGCAGCTACGTGCTCATCGGGGCGATGCTCTCCATCGTCCCCCTCATCGTCGCCTTCCTCGCCCTCCAGCGCTATTGGCGCAACGGGCTCGGAGCCGGCGCGCTCAAGTAGCACCAGAACGCACCACCCATGTCGCCCGCGCCGTGCGGGTGACATCCCCACCAAGAGAAGGATCAGTATGCAGCACACGAAGAAGGCCCTCGCAGCGCTCGCGCTCGTCGGCTCGCTCGCACTGGCCGGATGCTCGACGGCGAGCGGGGACGGCGGCACCAGCGCCGCCGGCGATTGCACGCCGAGCGACGGCAAGGTCGACCTCACGTTCACCTCGTGGATCCCGGGCATCGAGGATGCCGTGCAGATGTGGAACGACGAGAACCCCGACATCCAGGTGACCGTGCAGACCGGCCCCTCGGGCAACGGCGGCACCTACCAGAACTTCTTCAACCAGCTGAAGGCGGGCAACGCCCCCGACCTCGGCCAGATCGAGTACGACGCACTGCCGAACTTCCGCGTGCAGGACGGCCTCGAGGACCTCGCGGCCTGCGCCGACGTCGTCGCCGCGAAGGACGAGTTCGTGCCGTGGACCTGGGGCCAGGTGACGCTCGGCACCGACGACGAGGTCTACGGCGTGCCGCAGGACTCGGGCCCCATGGCGCTGTTCTACCGCTCCGACCTGTTCGAGGCGAATGGCATCGCCGTTCCCACGACGTGGGACGAGTACAAGGAGGCGGCGAAGCAGGTGCGCGCCCTCGGCGGGTACATCACCAACTTCTCGCAGACCGACATCAACCAGTTCGCCGGGTTCGTCTGGCAGGCCGACGGCCAGTGGTTCGCCAACGACGGCGACGAGTGGACGGTCGACCTGACCGGCGACCAGTCGAAGGCCGTCGCCGACTACTGGCAGGACCTCATCGACGAGGACCTCGTCTCGACGTACCCGGCCTGGACCGACGAGTGGAACAACGCCTACAACTCGGGCGAGGTCTGGTCGTGGAACTCCGCGGTCTGGGGCGCGAACTCGATCGCGTCGGGCGCACCCGACACGTCGGGCAAGTGGTCGGTCGCGCTCGCCCCGCAGTGGAACGCGGGCGACGAGAAGGCCGGCAACTGGGGCGGCTCGTCGATCGCCGTGTTCAAGGGCAGCGAGCACCTCTACGAGGCGACGAAGTTCGCACTCTGGCTGAACACCTCCGACGAGGCCCTCACCGCCCTCAACACGACGGCGAACATCTACCCGGCCACGACCGCGGGCCTCGAACTGCCGTCGCTGCAGGAGGGCGTCGAGTTCTACGGCGGCCAGAAGATCTACGACGTGTTCAAGGACGCCGCGACCCAGGTCAACCCCGACTTCGTGTGGGGCCCGACCATGACGCAGACCTACGCCGACGTCGCCGACGGCTTCAAGGCCGCCGCGAGCGGCCAGGGCACGCTCTTCGAGGCGCTCGAGAACGGTCAGTCCACGACGATCGACGCGCTGAAGGCGCAGTCGATCCCGGTCAAGGAGTAGTCGCGGCATGATCCACCACCTCTGTGCCTCGGGCGTCAGCGTGCTCGTCGATGCCCGAGGCACGGGGGTGCCCGCGATCGTGCACTGGGGCCGCGACCTCGGCGAACTCGACGACGCAGCACTCGCGGCCCTCGCCGACGCCGTCGTGCCCGCCGTGTCGCCGAGCTCGATCGACGTGCCGCTCCGGCTCTCGCTCGCACCGTCGCTCGCCGACGGCTGGAGCGGCCGCCCCGGCCTCGCGGTCGCCGGCGAACGCCCCGTCGACCTCGCGCTCGCACTGCGCTCGTGCGAACGTATCGCCGACTCCGCCGGTGACCGGCTCGCGATCTCGGTGACGGATGCCGCGGCATCCGTCGATCTCGCCATCGCCCTCGAGCTCACCCCCCAGGGCGTGCTGCGCATGCGTCACGTGGTGACGAACGTGGGCGAGGCGACGCTGCACCTCGGCGCCGCGGCATCCGTCGTGCCGGTGCCGGATCGCGCCCGTGAGCTGCTCGACTTCTCGGGGCTCTGGGCGAACGAACGCCGCCCGCAGCGCCTCACCCCCGGGCACGGCGTGTGGACGCGCGAGTCGCGGCACGGCCGTCCCGGGCACGACGACGCGTTCCTGCTCGCGGCCGGCACTCCGGGCTTCGGCTTCCGCACGGGCGAGGTCTGGGCGGCGCATGTCGCGTGGAGCGGCGATCGCGCCCTCTGGTTCGAACGCAGCGCGCTCGGCCCGACGACGATCGGCGGCGGCGAGCTGCTCGGCCTGGGGGAGGTCGTGCTCGCCGAAGGCGAGACGTACGACGCGCCCTGGCTCGTGCTCGCCTGGTCGGACGCCGGACTCGACGGGGTCTCGGCGCGACTGCACCCGTGGGTGCGCTCGTGGTCGACGATCGACCGCCCGCGCCCGGTGGTGCTCAACACCTGGGAAGCCGTGTACTTCGACCAGTCGCTCGACGGCCTGCAGCCGCTCATCGACGCGGCCGCCGAGGTCGGCGTCGAGCGGTTCGTGCTCGACGACGGCTGGTTCCGCGGCCGGACCGACGACCGTCGTGCCCTCGGCGACTGGTTCGTCGACGCCGGGACCTGGCCCGACGGGCTGGGGCCGCTCATCGACCGCGTGGTCGCGGCGGGAATGGACTTCGGCCTCTGGGTCGAGCCCGAGATGGTCAGCCGCGACTCCGACGTGGCCCGCGAGCACCCCGACTGGGTGCTGCAGCCCGTCGGCGCCCCCACCTGGCGGTGGCAGAACACGCTCGACCTCGCGAACCCGGCGGCCTTCGCGTACCTGTTCGAGCGCCTCGACGCGCTGCTCTCCGAGCACCCGATCGCCTCCCTCAAGTGGGATCACAACCGCGACCTGCTCGCGATCGATGCGCACCGGCAGACGCGGGCGTTCCTCCGGCTCGTCGACGCGGTGCGGGCCGCGCACCCCGAGGTCGAGATCGAGTCGTGCGCCTCGGGTGGGGCGCGCATCGACCTCGGCGTGCTCGAGCGCGTCGAACGCGTCTGGACGAGCGACACCAACGACCCGCTCGTGCGGCAGCGGATCCAACGCTTCACGTCGCTCGTCGTGCCCCCCGAGTATCTCGGCGGCCACCTCGGTGCCGCGCACGCGCACACCACGGGCCGGAGCTCCTCGCTGTCGTTCCGCATGATCACGGCCCTGTTCGGGTCCGCCGGCATCGAGTGGAACCTCGCCGAGGCGGCCCCGCACGAGCGCGAGGCCGTCGCCGGCTGGATCGCGCTGTTCAAGCGCGAGCGCGGGTTCCTGCACTCGGGCGTCGTCGTGCGCGGCGACGACGCCGACCCGGGCGTGCTCGGGCACGGGGTGGTGGCTCCCGACGGATCGCGGGCGCTGTACGCGCGCGTCGCGCTGGACTCGGCGGAGACGGCACTGCCCGCACCCGCTCGCATCCCGGGACTCGACCCAGACCGCCGCTACCGCGTGCGCCCCGTCGAGGTCGGCGGGCCGCCGCCCGTGATCGCCGACGCGCCCCCGCCCTGGTGGGCGGCGGGCGAGGTCGTGCTGTCGGGGCGGGTGCTCGGCGAGACCGGGCTCGCCATGCCGTTGCTCGCCCCCGAGAACGCGTTGCTGCTCGAGGTCACGGCGGTCTGAGCCGCCCGGCTCGGTAGCCTCGCACCATGGAAGCCTCACGCGACGCGACGACGCGGCGTCCCGGAACCGTGCGCGACGCCGCAGGCGGCATCCTCGCGCTCACGGTCGCGACGTTCCTCGCGGTGACGACCGAGATGCTGCCGGTCGGCGTGCTGCCAGCGATGGGCGAAAAGCTCGGCGTCTCGGAGTCGATCGCCGGGCTGCTCGTGACGGTGTACGCGTTCATGGTCGCGACGCTCGCGGTGCCGTTGACCCTCTGGACCCGGCGGTTGCCCCGCAAGGGCCTGCTCCTCGGCACCATCGCCGCCTACACGGCGAGCAACGTCGTCGTCGCCCTGGCCTCGACCTTCGCCGTCGTCGCGGCCGGCCGCGCACTCGGCGGCATCGCGCACGCGCTGTTCTTCTCGCTGAGCATCGCCTACGGCTCGCGGCTCGTGCACGCCGCCCACACCGGGCGCGCGCTCGCGCTCGTGACGGCCGGCGCATCGGCCGGCTTCGTGCTGGGCGTTCCCCTCTCGACCTCGCTCGGCACCGCGGTCGGGTGGCGGGTCGCATTCGCGACGCTCGCCCTCGCCTGCGCCGCCGCGCTCCTGCTCGTCTGGCTGCTCCTGCCGTCGGTCGAGGTCGAACCGGCCGCCGTCGGGGCCGATCCGGAGCGGCGGGAGCGTCGCGGACGGCTCGCCATGGTCTCGACCGCGAACGCACTCGTCTACCTCGGGCAGTACACCTTCTACACGTACGTGGCCGTCGTCCTGCTCGCGGCGGGCCTCTCGGCGAGCGGGGTCGGCCCCGTGCTGCTCGTGCTCGGCGGCCTCGGCCTCGCCGGCACCTGGTTCGCCGGCGTCACGCTCGATCGCCGCCCTCGCGCCAGCCTCCTGGTCGCGCTCGCGGCCATCGTGCTGGGTCTGGCCGCGCTCGGCTTCACGTTCCCGAACCTCGTGGGGATGCTGGCGGCGTCCGTGCTGTGGGCGGTCGGCGTCGGTGCGGTGGCGTCGAGCTTCCAGACTGCGGCGATCCGCACCCGCGGCGCGACTCCCGACGTCATCGGCGCGCTCGTGAACGCCACCGCGAACGTCGGCATCGGGGGCGGAGCGGCGCTGGGCGGAGCGGTGCTCGCCGGTGCGGGGCTCGGCTGGGTGCCGTTCTGCGGCGCCGCCCTGGTGCTCGTCGGCGCGCTGGTCGTGCTGCTCGCCCGTCGCGCGTTCCCGTCGATGCCGGGCTGACACCGGTCGTTCGGAAGGCGAGCGCGAGACGAGCACGAGACGAGCGCGAGACGAGCACGAGGCGTTCGCGAGACGTGCGCGAACGCTGGTCGATCCTGCGAATCAGCTTCAGGCACTCCCGGATCGGGCGATTCGGGGGTAGCGTGACGACACGCGTTATATCGCGTCTTGCGATGATGGCGTCCAGAGGCAGGGGGTGGTGCTCGTGACCGGCATCGAAGTCGTGCTGAGCGTGCTCGGGGGCATCGTGCTGCTCTCGATCGCGGTCGTGGTGACGTTCGTGCTCGTCGTGCGAGCCGTCGTGCGCCGGGTGCGGCGCGAGCGGGTCGCGAGCGGCGCGGCCCTGCGGGCGAGGGCGCGCGTGAGCCGCGGCCCGCAGCGCGAGGTGCTCGCGCTGCGCGTCCGCCTCGACGAGTCGCTGCGCAGCGGAGCAGCGGCCATCGAACTCGTGTCCACGAGCCGCGGCGAGCTGCCTCGCCTGTTCGGGCGCATCCGCGACGAGGGCGCCGTGCTCGACCTGCAGCTCCGGCTCCTCGAGTCCGAACGCGACCAGGCCGTGCTCGCCCGGGAACGCGCCGCCGCACGTGAACGCGTCGACCAGGTCGAGCAGCTCGTTCGCCACGTGCGGTCCGCCGTGGCATCCGGCCTCTCCGGAACGACCGACGATTCGCTGGCCGCGCTCAGGTCGGAGGTCGACCGCGAGGTCGCGGCCCTGCGTGCGGGTATCGACGAACTGCAGGCGCTCAATCGCCGCGACGGCGGGCGCGCAGCGGCCGCGTTCCGGCCGCAGACCACGACTTCAACCGTTCGAGACGAGGGGAACCGACCATGAGCAGCAGTAGCAGCAACTCCGCGCGGGTGCGCACGATCTTCCGCAGCAAGACCACGAAGGCGCTCGATCGCATCGAGGACCCGCGAGAGACCCTCGACGACAGCTACGACCAGCAGGTGAAGCTGCTCCAGCAGGTCCGGGTCGCGGTGGCCGACGTCGCGACCGCGAAGAAGCGCATCGAATTGCAGGGCGAGGAGATGGGCGCGCGTTACCAGCGCCTCGGATCCCAGGCCTCCGAGGCGCTCGCGCAGGGCCGTGAAGACCTCGCGAGAGCCGCTCTCGAGCGCCGGGCGATGCTCGAGAGCCAGGTCGCGGCGTTGCAGCAGCAGTTCACCGCGCTCGACCGCCAGACCGCGCAGCTGCAGGAGCGAGAACGACGCCTCACCGACCAGGTCGCCGCCTTCCGCATCGAGAAGGAGACGATCAAGGCCACGTACACGGCATCCGCCGCGCAGGTGAAGGCGAACGAGGCCGTCTCGGGCATCAGCAACTCCATCGAGGATGTCGGCTCGAGCCTCGACCGCGCCCGCGACCGCGTCGCCCAGATGCAGGCGCGCGCGGCCGCGACCGACGAACTGCTCGCGAGCGGCGCCCTGACCGACCTCACCGCCGCCCCCGACGCCGACATCGAGCGCCAGCTCGCCGTCATCTCGGCGCAGGCCGAGATCGAGCGCCAGCTGCAGGCCATGAAGGGCGGCGCACCGGCATCCGGAGCGGATGCAGCAGGGCGATCGGATGCCGCGGGCGGCTGGTTGGGCATCGGGCAGGGCCGTTAGCGGGGCCGGCGGGTCCCGGGGGGTTCGCGGCTGGCGCCGTGGCGCCGCGCACCGGTAGGCTCGGCCCGCCGCGCTCGCGCGGAACCCGAACCCCTACCTCGACGGAGCCCCGATGCCGGAAGCACCGAACGCGCCCGAACGCGCTCGAACGCCGCTCAAGCAGGTCCTCGTCCGCGATGTCGCCCCTGTGCTCGCGGTGCTGCTCATCACCTTCGGCCTCTGGGTCGGGTTCACGATCATCGCGCCCGAGAACGCCGAGGCCGCCGATCCCGCCGAGCCGGTCGTCGTCTACTCGGCCGAGCGCGATTACGTCGTCTCGACGGCGCTCGCCGGTGCGCGCCGAGGCGCACTCGACGCGGTGGTTCCGCTGCGTGCCGCGGTGAAGCAGCTCGACGGCTTCGCCGATGCCGCGATCCTCGCCGATGCGCGCAAGGCGATCGCCGCGCTCGACGCGGCACTCTCGGGCGACGAGACCTCCGACGTCGTGGCCGCGACGGCGGTCGTGCGGGAGGCGCTCCCGGGCATCGTCGAACGATTCGCGGCGAACGCCGACGCGCGCATCGCCGCGGCGGCGTCGGCGGACGCCGCGCTCGCGCAGCGCGCGCGCGACGCGGTCGCGGCGGTGCGCGCGGCGTCCGCTTCCGAGCGTGCGGCGCTCGCGGCCGGGTTCGCCCCGATGCGGGCGCGCGTCGAGGCAGCGGAGGCGAGTCACGCCGAGGCGGTCGCGCGAGCTGCGGCCGAAGCCGCCGAAGAGGCCGAGAGCGACTCCGACGGCGGCTCCTCCGACGGCGGGCCCGGCCCACTCATCGACTGCGCCGACTCGACGACGTCGACGCCGTGGTGCCCGCAGCCGCTGGTGGTCACCACGCTGGGGGCCTACGTGTCGAGCTGCCCCGCCGGCACATGGGGCCACGTCTTCGATCTCTGGATGGCGCCCGGCACGATCACCCTCGACTACCCGTTCCCGTACACGTATTCGGTCATGGACGGCACCAACCTCTCGGCGCTGCACTGCGATCCCGAATCGGCCGACACGTCGATCCCGCACGGGCCAGGTCCGCTGCCGGGCTGAGCGATCGCGATCAGCCGGGCAGCACCTCGGCGAAGCGTTCGAGCTCGCCGAGCCGGTCGTCTCCGACGGGCGTGAGCACGACGCTGGTCGCGCCGGCGGCATGTCGCGCGGCGATGCGCTCGCGAA
Organism: Agromyces sp. CF514; assembly: GCF_900113185.1. Classification (NCBI taxonomy): domain Bacteria; kingdom Bacillati; phylum Actinomycetota; class Actinomycetes; order Micrococcales; family Microbacteriaceae; genus Agromyces; species Agromyces sp. CF514. Next base: position 1,112,018 of record NZ_FOZD01000001.1, read on the forward strand.
CCTGCTCGGCGGTGCCGACGAGGGCGAGTTCGGCGACCCACTCGTCGGGCAGTCGCCGCGCGAACTCCTCGGGCGACGAGCAGGTCGCCCGCAGGCGCGCGAGGTCCTCGGCGAAGGGCTGCCCGACGAGGTGCGGCGCCCAGTCGGGCTCCCCGTACCACGCGAGCCCCGGGCGCACGCGGGCGAGCGCGGCGGCGGGGTCGGCGTCGACCGCGGCGACGTCGTAGGTCACGACCAGCGGCGCCGTGGCATCCGTCGCCCCGCTCCGCACCTGCTCGATCGCAGCGGCGATGTACGGGGGAGCGGCGGGCTCGGCGAGCACGACCCCGTCTGCGGTGGCGCCGGCGACCGCGAGCGACTTCGGGCCGCGGACGCCGAGGATCACCGGGGGCACGACCGGGGCGGGCTCGACGAGTTCGACGGCCTCGACGTCGACGTAGCGACCCGCAGCGGGTCCGGGTTCACCGCGAAGCAGTGCGCGCACGGCGGTCGTGTACTCGCCGAGCAGCGTGAGCGTGCTCTTCGGCCATGCGCCGACCTGCCGCATCCAGGCGGGCATGCCGTGCCCGATTCCGGCGACGAACCGTCCGGGGAACATGAGCGCGAGCGTGTTCAGCTCCATGGCGGTGAAGGCCGCATTGCGAGCCCCTGCGGGCAGGATGCCGACGCCGACGGTGATGCGCTCGGTCGCCGCGAGCACGGCCCCCGTCTGCGCGAGGCCGCCGCGGAACCCGAGGTCCTCGACCAGCCACACCTCGTCGAAGCCGAGTTCCTCGGCCCGGCGCGCGTAGGGCAGCACCTGGTCGATCGGGAGGTCACGGGGCAGGAGCACGCCGACGCCGGCGTCGATGGGAGCGTTCACAGCACCATCCTGACAGACGCCCCGAGGGTGGCGACCTAGGATCGAGCGGTGTCGTCCCTCGTGCTCGCAGCCGTGCTGCTCTTCGTCAACGCCGCCTTCAACGCGATCGTCTGGCCGCGGTTCTACCCGCGCATCGCGAACGACCCCAGGGCCCGCGACGCCGACGGCCGTCGCACGCCGTTCTACACCGTGCACGTGGTGCTCATCTCGATCGCACTCGTGCTGGCCGCGGCATCCGTCGTCGTCGGCGTGATCGTGCTGCTCTGATCATGGCGAGGCAGTCCCGCTCCGGTTCCCCGCGCATCGACCGCATCGCGCTGCCCGATCTCGACGATGCGGATGCCGCGGCGCTCGTCTCGGGCGCCGACCTCGAGGGCGTGCGCATCGCCGGCGGCGACCTCTCCGAACGCGACCTCACCGGGCTGCGCCTGCGCGAGTCCGAGATCTCCGACGTCACCGCCCGCGACGTGCACCTGCGCGGCGCGGATGTCGCGGAGTCGGTGTTCGACCGTTGGGACGCTCCCGTGCTGCGCGCGCCGCGCTCGACCCTTCGAGACGTGGTCGTGTCGAACACGCGCCTCGGTTCGGTCGAGTTCTTCGAGAGCACGTGGCAGTCGGTGCACTTCGTCGGGTGCAAGCTCGGTTTCGTGAACCTCCGCGGGGCGACCGTGCGCGACGTGCTCTTCACCGACTGCACGATCGAGGAGCTCGACCTGGGCGGCGCGCGGGCGGAGCGGGTGGCGTTCGCGGCATCCGAGGTACGTGCGCTCGACGCGACCGACGCCCGCCTGGTCGACGTCGACCTGCGCGGTCTCGACTTCGACGTGACCGGGGTCGGCGGGCTCTCCGGGGTGATCATGGACGAGCTGCAGGTCGCGCTCATCGCCACGCGGCTGGCCGAGCACCTCGGCATCCGCATCGTCGGCTGACGGCGGGCGGGCGCTGCCCCCGGCACGCCCGCGGCCTCGCACCGGCCGCGGCCTCGCCCCGGCCCGGCTCCGATCCGATCGGCGGCAGGGCCCCACCGGGCGGGTAGCCTGAGCAGTGCACCCGCGGCCCGACGAGCGGTGCCGGGTGCACCCACGAGAGGACGCCTTCGATGCTCTACGCCCAGACTCCTGCCGCCGAGAAGCGACGACTGTTCCGCGAGCGCCTCTCGTCGGGCGAGCTGCTGAGGTTCCCCGGCGCGTTCAACCCGCTCTCGGCCCGTCTCATCGAACGCAAGGGCTTCGAGGGCGTCTACATCTCGGGCGCCGTGCTCGCGGCGGATCTCGGGCTGCCCGACATCGGGCTCACGACCCTCACCGAGGTCGCGGGTCGCGGTCAGCAGATCGCGCGGATGACCGAACTGCCCGCCATCATCGACGCCGACACGGGCTTCGGCGAGCCGATGAACGTGGCGCGCACGATCCAGACCCTCGAAGATGCCGGCATCGCGGGCACCCACATCGAGGACCAGATCAACCCCAAGCGCTGCGGCCACCTCGACGGCAAGCAGGTCGTCGACGAGGACACCGCGATCAAGCGCATCCGCGCGGCGGCCGATGCCCGTCGCGACCCGAACTTCCTCATCATGGCGCGCACCGACATCCGCGCCGTCGAGGGGCTCGACGCGGCGATCGACCGGGCTAAGGCGCTCGTCGACGCCGGCGCCGACGCGATCTTCCCGGAGGCGATGCGCGACCTCGGCGAGTTCGAGGCGATGCGCAAGGCGCTCGACGTGCCGATCCTCGCCAACATGACCGAGTTCGGCAAGAGCGACCTGTTCTCGGTCGACCAGCTGCGCGACGTCGGCGTCAACATCGTGATCTGGCCGGTCTCGCTGCTGCGCATCGCCATGGGCGCCGCGGGCCGAGGCCTCGACACGATCATCGAGGAGGGCCACCTCACCTCGAAGCTCGGCGAGATGCAGCACCGCGCCGACCTCTACGACCTCGTCGACTACGAGGCGTACAACCACTTCGACCAGGACGTGTTCAACTTCCAGATCGCCCGCTGAGGGCCCCGCGCCTGCGGGCCGCACCCGCAGTCACGTGAGGGGCGGATGCCGCGGCATCCGCCCCTCACTCGCGTCGGCTGCGTGTCCCCTGGCCGTCGGTCGGCCTAGGCCACCGGGGTCCGCTCGGCCTCGCGCTGCTGCAGGGCGTCGGCGACGGCCGCATCGATGCGCGCGGCCTCGCGGCGTTTGCGTCGCCGCCGCTGCACCACGACGAGGATCGCGGCCGTCGCCAGCACGAGCGCGAGGACGAGCAGTGTCCACGGCACGGCCCATGCGGTGGCGGTCGCCTGCACCGGAGGCAGCGGCGCGTTGGCGGTCGTGCTTCCCTCGGCCGGGAGCCGCGGCGAGAGGTCGACGGTCGCGGTCAGGAGTCCGGTCGGCACGACGCCGGGCACAGTCGCCGTGACGTCCCAGGTGTCGCCCGGCAGTAGTTCCGGCAGCGGATCGAGGCCGGCCGCGTCGACGCGGAGCATGCCGAACGGCCCGGCCACGGCGATCGCCTGGCCGGCAGCGAGCCGCGCGTTGCCCGTGTTGTGCACGGTGTACGTGACGGTGGCCGATCCCGCTGCGAACGGGTCGACGCTGCCGGAGTACTCGACGCGCAGATCCTCGATCGCGAGCGCGGGAGCGAGCTCGCCGCCGACGCGCAGCTGCACCCGGATGCCGAGGCGTCGGTCGACGCTCACGCCCGACGAGGCGTCGGGCACCGGAAGCGAGGTCACGATGCCGCCCGAGTAATCGCCGGGAGCGATCCCATCCGGGACTTCGACGCGGAACGGGATCTCGGCGGACTCGCCGGCCTCGAGGTGCACCGACATCGCCGACAGCGTGATCCACGCGCCGACCGCGGTCGACGGGGTGTCCGAGGTCACGAGGTCGAGCACGCCCGTCTCGGTCGTGAAGCCGTCGGCGGCCGACAGGTCGAGGTCGACCGCGACGTCGTCGTTGTTGGTCACCACGATCGCGTCCTCGAGGGCGGTGCCGGGGTCGAGCACGTAGGCGTAGTTCGCCCGCTCGGCGCCCAGGGCGTTCGACGCGGTGCGCACGCCCCAGCCGACCGGGTCGTCGGCCGCTGCCGCCGGCGCTGCCGCGACACCGGCGAGTGCGGCGAGTGCCGCCATGACGGCGAGAGCGGTGAGGGAGCGGTTCGCCATGCGGCGCGCGGGGCTCGGGCGGCCGGCTCGTGCTGCGGTCGACGGGTGGAGTTCGTACATGGGGTCCTCGTTGGATCTGGAGTGCGGGAGGCCGGGGCGGGGTCGCCCGCCCCGGCCGGGGAACGACTAGCTCAGCGCCGTGAGGGTGAGCTTCGCGGTGTAGGTGCCCTCGGCGATGTTCGACGGGACCTTCAGGAACAGGTCCGCGCCGAGCTTGGCCGCGCCGAACGCGTGACCGGCGACCGCCGAACCGAGCGTCGAGGCGACCGAGAGGCCTTCGCCCGCATCGAAGCCCGAGCCGACCGCGGCGCCGGCGGTCGCGCCGCCGCCGGCATCGGTCACCTTCGGCGTCCAGCCGAGGTACTTGCCCGAGAAGGTCTCGCCGCCTGCGGCGAAGTCGCCGGCCTGGGCAGAGATCGACCAGACGGGCGCACCCCGTCGGGTGTCGGAGACGCGGATCGGGTTGATCGCACCGCTCGCCTCGAAGGCGTCGGCCTGCTGGACCGCCGTGCCGAGGTCGACGAGGCCGTTCGTGCCGTCGATGTTCCAGGCGAACTCGCCCGCCGCGGCCTGGGGCACCGTGACCTGCACCTGCTGCGCGACGCCGGAGTCGTCGGCCTCGCGCGTCAGGGTGACCTGGTCGACGATGCTGTTGACCGGCTTCGCGCTGCCGCTCGCCTGCGAGCGCAGGGTCTTCACGGTGATCGCGGCGTCGCTGATCTCGACGGCCGAGTAGTTGCGCACGTTCTCCTGGTTCGAGACCGAGAGCCACGGGAAGCCCGAGGCCTGCAGGCCGTAGTACTTCGAGCCCGAGGCGGAGTTCGCGGTCACGTAGAGCACGCCGCCCGGGCCGGCGACGACCTGGTCGGCACCCGCGGCCTCGTCGGCGTTCGCCTTCTCGCCGTTGCGGAGCAGGTAGCTGCGTGCGTAGCTGTGGTCGTGGCCCTGCAGCACGAGGTCGATGCCGAGGTCCGAGATCACGGTCGGGAGGTTCGCGCGGCGGTCGGCCACGTCGCTGTCCGTGGCGTGCGGGCCGGCCGAGTAGATCGAGTGGTGGAACGCCAGCACCTTCCACTTCGCCTCGTCGCCGTGCTCGGCCACGATCCGCTGCATCCACGGGATGTGGGTGCTGTAGTCGCGGCTGTTCGAGTTCAGGTTCATGAACAGCACGTCCTTGTAGACGAACCAGTAGTCGCCGCCCGAGGCCGTCGAGGTGCCCGCGCCCGCCGTGCGGTCGGTGTTCGGGGTGTTGAAGTGCTGCTCGTAGGCCTTCGAGCCGACGTCGTGGTTGCCGTTCGTCGCGACGAACGGCACCTCGCGAAGCTGGTCGGGGCCGAGGAACGCCTGGTACTGCGCCTCGTTCGACGCCGACTCGACCTGGTCGCCCGCCGAGAAGAGCAGTTCGGCGTCGGGGTAGGTCTGCGTGGCCACGTTGACCGTGTCGAGCCAGCCCGCCGCGTCGTTCGCGACGTTGCCCGACGAGCCGATCTGCGGGTCGCCGAAGAAGAGCAGGTCGAAGGCGCCCTCGAAGTCCTGCGTGCGGAACGACTCGACGGCCGACCAGGCGCCCTCGGCGCCGACGCGGTACACGTAGGCGGTGTTCGAGGCGAGCCCCGAGATCGTGGCGAAGCGGTTGAACTCGCCGCTCGTGGTCGGGCCGCCGGTCGCCGCGACGCTCGTCGCGGAGGCGGGGAAGACGCCGCCCGTGTACGAGGATGCCGGTGCGAACTGCACGACCTGGGCGGTGTCGGCCGAGGAGTACCACGCGAGGTTGCGCTGGGTCTCGTCGGAGCCGACGCCCAGCACGAGGTCGGAGAGCGACGCGGCGCCCACCTGCTCGGCGACGGGGGCGAGCGACTTCAGGTCGAGGTAGATGTCGCTCGAGGTCGCGCGATCCTGGTACAGCGCGATGGCGACGGTGTTCGTGCCCGAGTGCAGCACCGCGTCGGGCACCGTGAAGGCGCTCGTCACGGGGTCGCTCAGGCCGTTGCCCGCGTAGGTGAGGTTCTGCGTCGCCGGGTCGGCGGCGTTCACGCGGTCGTCGGCGAAGCCCGCGACCTTCGTGCCGTTCACGAAGATCTGCACGGCGTCGTCGTAGACGACCGAGCCGCTGAGGCCCGAGATCGCGCCGAGCTGGTCGTTCGTCAGCTCGAACGTGGTGCGGAAGTGGTACGTCGGCACGTCGACCTTGGTCGCCGCGGTCGGGTCGAGGTACTGGTTCAGCACCGTCGTCACGGGGAATCCGCTGCCGAGGTTCGGCACCGCGGCCCCGTTCTTCGCTCCGAAGGCGCCGGTGCCGGACTTCCAGGCGGCGTCGTCGTAGCCGGCGACGGTCCAGGCGAGCCAGTTCGCGTTGCCGGCTGCGGGGTCGGTGCCGTTGTCGGAGAACTTCCAGGCGGAAGCCGTGGTGAGGAGGGTCGCGGGCAGTTCGGCCGCGGCGGCCGAGAGTGCGCCCACGGCCACCGATCCCGCGACGAGATCAGGGTGCCGGTCGCGATCGCTCTGCGTGAGGTACGGGACATCCGCCCGCCCGCTTCGCTTGTGATCTTCATGAAGGGATGCAACACCTTTCGGATGCGTGTGAGGTGCGCGGAGTGCGCGGGCCCACGGTGGTCCGGCGGCGTGAACCGGACCTGAACATCCGTCCGACGGTCGATGGCCCGGAGCCGAATCCCCGGCGGATGCCGCGCAGGGTCACCCGAGGCCGAGCAGGCGCTCGACGAACCACGCCAGTCCCATGAGCGCGACGGCCGCGGAGACGGCCACGCCCGCCCACAACCCGGCGCGCGGAGTCCGCGACCGGATCGCTGCCAGGACCGGGAAGACCACGAGGATGATCGCGATCTGCACGGCCTCGATGCCGACGTTGAAGACCAGGAGCGAACCGAGCAGCGCCCACGACCAGGGTTCGTCGATGCCGAGGGCGCCGGCGAAGCCGAGACCGTGGATCAGCCCGAAGCCGAAGACCACGGCCAGCCGGAGCCGGTCGGTGCGGGTGAGGCCGAGACGATCGGCCGGCGCCGTCGGCGCGACGAGGGCCCGGCCGCGCTGTCGCCGCACCTGCCAGAGGTACACGAGCGCCACGACGGCGATCGACAGCGCGATGATCGGCTCGACGATCGACGCCGGCACGCTCACGACGCCGACCGCCGCGAGCAGGAAGGTCACGGAGTGGGCGATGGTGAAGCTCGTCGCGGCGAGCACGACATCGCGCAGGCGCCGGGATCCGACGATGAGCGCGAGCAGGAAGAGGAGGTGGTCGGCCCCCGAGAGCAGGTGCTCGGCGCCGAGCAGGAAGAACTCGCCGAGGTGCTCGGCCGGTGCCTGCCCAGTCGAGAACTCGGGGTCGCCGGCGTTGAGCGCCGCGCTGCCCGACGCATCGCCGAACGCGTACTCGAGGATCGTCTCGGTGCCGGTGACGTACCCTTCGTCGTCGGGGAAGAGCGTGCTGCGGACCGCGACGACCGGTTCGGTTCCGGATGCCCCGGGGCAGGCGAAGCGCAGGGCGAGCTGCGCGTACGGCACGCCGTCGCGCTCGTGTGCGCCCAGGTCGCCCAGAAGGCCGGGCGTGCAGGCGACCCCGTCGGCGGACACCGTGAAGCGCTCGGTCACGTAGTCGACCACGGTCTCGGTATGGGCGTTCAGGGCCTCCGCCTCGCTGCCCGTCTCGAAGAGCGACATCCCGTCGTCGAAGAACGCGTCGTCGTGCTCGTTCTCGGCGGCCGAGACGACGAGCAGGTCGTACTCGAGGTCGAGGTCCGCGCGGAACCCCGTCGCCGTCGCCGTCGCCTCGACGTACACGGTCGACGAGAAGCCGTGCGCGGAGGCCGGGCCCGCGACGAGGAGCATCCCGAGCGCGGCGAGCAGTGCGATCGCGGCGGCGAGGCGGCCGACGGGGCGGCGCGCGATCGCATGGTCGGAGGCGTGGTGCATCGGGGGAACTCCTTCGGGTCGCCGGGTACCCTGCCCCAGCCGGGTGAACGTGGAGCGGACGTGAGGCGAACGGACGAGCGTTCCGCCGCCGTTCACCTCCGCTGCACTCCGGCGTCGGATTCGCGTCGTGCGGCGGCGGCAGCATCGGCGAGTGCTTCCGCCCCGCATCCGCCCTTCGCATCGACCCTCCGGACCGATCGGGATGGTCGGGCTCGCGGCCCTGGGGCTCGGACTCGCCATGCTCGTCGGCGCGAGCGGGTGCGCGCTCGCCGCATCGGGTGCGGATCGGCCCGCGGTGTCTGGTGCGAGCGCGATCGGCGAGCTCGACGCCGGATTCCTCGGCGACGTCAGGCCGTCGCCCGAGGCCACGATCGCGCCCGAGCCCGGTTCGTGGGAGCGGGTCGAGGTACCTCCCGGCTATCGCGCGGTCGTGGTGTCCGCTGCCGACGATCCGGCGACCGCCACCCTGGTCGCCGCGGTCTCATCGTGGGCCGGCGAGGCCGGCGTCGAACTCGAGGTGCTCCCGGGCGCAGGTGACGCGGCGGAACTCGGCGAGCGGTTCACGCAGGCGACCGCTCTCGGCGCAGATCTCGTGATCGGCGCGGGGAGCGGGGTCGTCGACGAGTTCGCGTACGGCACGGCCCAGAGCCTCGAGCAGCAGTATCTCGTCGTCGGGGCGCAGCTCGGCGAGCCCACCGAGAACGTCACCTCGGTCATCTGGCCTGGCGCGACCTTCCGCGGCACCGGCATCACCGACGACGCGCAGGATGCCGCGGCGGTCACCTCGGACCGGGCGGCCGCGGCGATCGCTGCGGGCGTGGCGGCGGTGCTGCACGGGGTGACCGGCGTCGTCATCTCGTTGCCTGAGCCGACGGGGTAGCCGGTGTCGTTCGCGCGGCGCGCCGCGCGGGGCGCGTCTCAGAACCTGCTGAGACCGCTGCCGAGCACGACCACGCCGATCATGAGCAGGATGGCCGAGCCGACGATGCCGTTGTTGCGCGCCAGCCACTCCTGCGCGACGCGCAGTCTGGGCTCCATGCGGTCGGGTGCCGCGAGCGTGAGGATGATCGGCACGGCGACGGTCGAGGCCGAGATCACCGCGTAGACGCCGATCGCGATCGCCGACTCCGTCACGTCGAGGTCCTCGGCGCGGATGGCGAGCCCGGCCGCGATCGCGAGCAGCAGCGCCTTGGGCCGCACGTTCAGCAGCAGGGCGAAGCCGACGGCGGCCCACCGCCCCAGGCGATCGAGTCCGCGCAGCCACGCGGGCAGTTCGGTTCGCTCGGTTCGGCGCGAGCGCACCCACGACACGATGGCGACGATGATCAGGGCGAGGCCGATCACGATCTCCCACGCCCCGATCGCGGTGTTGGGTCGGAGACCGAGTCCCGGCGTCGGGATCAACTGGGCGAAGATCGTGAACGCCGACACGACGATCAGGAGCCCGGCGATCCAGCCGATGAGGAACGGCAGCGCCGTGCGCTCCCGATTGGCCGAGAGCAGCAGCACGATCGTGGCCATGATCGGAACCGTGCTGAGCGCCATGGCGATCGCGATCGGGAGCAGATGGCCGATGGCGGCGAGCATCGTCGCAGGAACCTCAGCCGATGGCGGGTGCGGCCGGGGCATCGGGCCCGTCGGCGGCGGCGTCGGCGGCGTCGCCGGCCGCGGCAGCGTCGCCGCTCGAGGGGGTGCCCGTGGTGCCGGCCTTGGCAGCGGCCTTCGCCTCGGCCTTGGCGAGCTTCGACGCGGTGTTGTCGCCGAGCAGCGGCTTGATCCACGGCATGCGCGGGTTGGTGTCGACGAGCAGCATGCGCACGAGCAGGGTCAGCGGGATCGCGAGGATCGCACCGGTCGGACCGAGCACGATCGCCCAGAAGAGCACCGAGAAGAAGGTGATGCTCTGGCTGAGGGCGACCGCATTGCCGACCACCCGGGGCTGCACGATCGACTGCACCCCCGCGTTCACGATGCCGTAGAGCACGATGACGGCGATGACCGTCGGCCACCCGCCCGTGAGGGCGCCGAAGATGATCGGCGGGATGATCGCGATGAAGTAGCCGACGTTGGGGATGAAGCTGCAGATGAACGACAGCAGTCCCCAGATGAATGCGCCCGGAACGCCGAGCAGCACGAGCACGAACCAGTTGATGAGGCCTTGCGCGACGCCGAGGGCGGTGGTGACGACCATGTACCGGCGCACGTTCCGCGCGTAGTCGCGGAGGGAGTGCACGAGCAGGGCCCGGTGCGGCTCGATCTGGCGGAGCACGCCCGGCAGCAGCGCGGCATCCATCGCCATGAGGAGCACCATCGTGAAGATGATGACGAAGGTCGTGGTGGCCCCGGCGAGACCGCCGATCAGGCCCCAGATCACGCTCACGATCGAGCCCGCGTCGAAGCTGCCGATGGCTGCGGAGATCTGGTCGGATCCGATGCCGATCTTCGCGAGCGCCTCGCCCAGGCTCGCGACGGCGGCCTGGATCTGGGGCGCGAACTGCGGCAGGAGGCTGGCGAACTGACTGAAGGCGACGGCCACCGCGTACCCGAAGACCACGATGAGCGCGAGCACCGTCACGATGGCGATGCCGGTGGCGATGCCGGTGGGCACGCGGCGACGTTCGAGCGCGGTGCGCACGGGGTTCGCGCAGATCGTCAGCACGAGTGCGAGGAAGACCGGGGCGACGATCGACGAGACCGCGGCGAGGCCGAAGACGGCGAGCACGCCGCCGCCGAGTCCCGCGAGGAGGAGCGCGTTGCGGTTCACCGTCGAGGGCACCGCATCGGCCGTGGGCGCCGCCTCGGGCGCCGGCTTCGGGTTCTTCCGATTCCACCACATCGAGGTCAGAGTAGCGCTCGGGGAGCCGCCACGGGTGCGTTTCGCGAGGGATCTTCGAGATCTCGTCCGCTCGGGAATGCGCGAGCGGGCGAGGCGTCGTCGACGGCCTCGCCCGCTCGGGGTGTTTCGCTTCGGGTGCGGCCTACGCGGCGAGGGGGAATCCGCCCGTCCAGGAGATCTTCTCCTGCACGGCGAGCGTCAGCTGCAGGAAGCCGAGCGACTCGAGCTCGCGGGCGCGCTTGAGCGCACCGGCGTCGACGGCCTTCACGCCGCCCGCGCTGACGACCGAGGCGAGCAGGGCCTTGGCGTCGGCGTCGTCGCCCGCGATCAGCACGGTGGTGGGGGTGCCGCCGACGGTCTTCGAGGCGAGCGTGCTCGCGAAGTTGGTGTTGAAGGCCTTGAGCACGCGCGACTGGGGGAGTGCGGCGGCGAGGTCGGAGGCGGCCGAGCCGTCGGCGGGCACGACGAGGCTGTCGAAGGTGCTGAAGTCGAGCGGGTTCGTGATGTCGACGACGACCTTGCCGGCGAGCTGGTCGGCACGCTCGGCGACGATCTGCGCGAGCGCGGGGTGCGGCACGGCCAGCACGACGATGTCGCCCGAGATGGTGTCGGCGTCGCGTGCGACGTACTCGACGGTGGTGCCGCCGTCGGCGATGAGGCCGCCGATGGCCGTGCCCATGTTGCCGTTTCCGATGATGCTGACCGTGGTCATGTGCTTCTCCTCTGGTGCCGTTGCCGGCCGTTTACTTGTTGGAACAACTAAACGGTAGCACGAGAAAGGTTGCATGTACAACCAATGCGCTAGAATCGACGCATGACCTCGATCCAGCCCTTCTCGCCGGCCGAAGCCACGGCCTGGGCGAGGCTCGTCGCCGTGAGCGAACTGCTGCCGACCATGCTCGACGCGCAGCTGCAGCGCGACGTCGAGCTCACGCACTTCGAGTACCTCGTGCTGTCGGTGCTCGCGGCCTCGCCCGAGCAGACCAGCCGCATGACCCGGCTCGCATCGCAGACCAACGCCACCCTTCCCCGGCTCTCGCACGTCGCCCGGCGCCTCGACGAGAAGGGCCTGCTCGAACGCTTCCCGTGCCCGCAGGACAAGCGGGCCACCAACGCGCGCATCACCTCCGAAGGCCTCGCCGTGCTCGATCGCGCGGCACCCGGCCACGTCGCGACCGTGCGATCGAACGTGCTCGACGCGCTCGAACCCGCCGAACTCGACCAGCTCGCCGCCATCAGTTCCCGCATCCTCGCCCGGCTCGACCCCGAGGGGCGCATGTCCGCCACGCAGTGCAACGTCGGGTCGACCGAGTCCGACGGGTCCGACACGGCTCCGGATGCCACGGCGGCCGTTCCCGCCTAGGCCGGCCACCGGCATCCGCTCGCCCACCTGCATCCGCTCGCCCACCGGCATCCGCTCGCCGGTCGGTGCGCGCTCGTCGCCCCGCGGTCGCCGCCATGACAGGATCGGCGCATGGCGACCGTGCTCTTCGTTCCGGTGACGTTCAACCTCGCCGAGACCACCCGCATGATCGAGGTCGCGCGTGCGCTCGCACCCGAGCACCGTGCGGTGTTCATGGCCTACGAGCACGAGTACGTGCACCTCATCGAGGCGGCCGGGTTCGAGTACCGCGCGTGCGAGCCGGCCTGGAGCGCGGCTGAACGACAGCAGGCCATCGACTTCGACCAGGGTCGGGCGATGCGCAGCCCGTTCACGCGCGAACTGGTCGCGGCGCGCGTCGAGGTCGAACGGCGCATGATCCGGGCGACGGATGCCTCGGCCGTCGTGATCGGCTCGAACATCACGTCGCTCATCTCGGCCCGTGCCGAGGGCGTGCCGCTCTTCTACCCGGTGCCGTTCGCGCTCACCGGGCCGCAGGTCGCGCAGACCCGGCGGATGCACCTCATCGCGGGCTCGGGCCGGGTCGCTCGGCTGGCCGACCTCGTCGCGACGCGCGCGTTCCGGTGGCTCTACACGCGGGCGCCGGTCGCGCCGCGGGCGTTCTCGAGCGTCGCGAAGGCGAACGGCGTGCCGCCCCTGCGCACGGTCGCTTCGATGCTCGAGGCCGACGTGAACCTGCTCACCGTGATGCCGTGGGAGCTCGACGGCTACGGACTGCCCGACGACTACCGGAGGGTGGGCCCGATCTTCGCCCGGCTCGACGGCGAGCTGCCGGCGATCGTGGCCGAGCTCGCGGCCGCGCCGGAGCCGCTCGTGTACCTCGGACTCGGCTCCTCGGCGGACCGTGCGCTCGCGCTCGCCGCGGCCGAGCAGCTCGGGCGCCTGCCGGTCAACGTCGTCGCGCCGATCGGGCACTACCTCGAGCCGGGCGACGTCGTGCCGCCGAACGTGCACGTGACCGACCTGCTGCCCGCGCACCTGCTCGGCGGACTCGTCGACGCGGCCGTGCTGCACGGCGGACAGGGCACCGTGCAGACCGCGTGCGCGACCGGCATCCCGTTCGTCGGCCTCGGCCTCCAGCCCGAGCAGACGTGGAACGTCGAGGTCTGCGTCGCGCAGGGCAACGCGCTGCGCGTGCCGCCGAAGCACGTCGGGCGGCCCGAGTTCCTCGACGCCGTTCGGCGCGTGCTCGCCGACCCCGCGATGCGTGCGGCGGCCGTGCGCGTGCAGCGCGCGTTCGCCGACGAAGACGGCGCCGCGGCGTCCGCCCGCATCATCGAGGCGGCGACGTCCCGCACGGACTGACCGACCGTGAGTACATTTGGGCGGGTGGACGACAGACGACCCGTGCGGCGGGACTCGCAGCGGCGCGTCACGATCAAGGACATCGCCGAGCGCGCGGGCGTGTCGATCGGCGCGGTGTCGTTCGCGCTCAACGGACGCGACGGAGTGTCGGAGGCCACGCGCGAACGCGTGCGCCAGGTGGCCGACGAGCTCGGCTGGGCGCCGTCGACCGCCGCCCGGTCGCTCGCCGTCTCGAGCACCGAGACGATCGGACTCGTGCTCGCGCGCGACCCCGACACGCTCGGAGTCGAGACGTTCTACATGCGGTTCATCGCGGGCATGGAGTCCGAACTCGCCAAGCGGGGCTATGCGCTCCTGCTGCAGTTGGTGCCGACGCCCGAGGCCGGGCTCGCCGCCATCGCGAAGTGGCGTGCGACGCGGCGGGTCGACGGCCTGCTGCTCGTCGACCTCGAGCCCGACGATCCGCGGGTCTCCCTGCTCGCAGACGGCGACGCCCTGCCGACCGTGGTCGTCGGCGACGCCGAGGTCGCGGCGGGACTCACGAGCGTCTCGACCGATGACGACCTGGCCATGCGCCGCGCCGTGCGGTTCCTCGCGGGTCTGGGACACGCGCGCATCGCCCGGGTGGCGGGCCTCGGACGGTTCGCGCACACGGCGGTGCGCGAGATCGCGTTCCTCGACGAGACCGAACGGCTCGGGGTCGCCGCATCCGTGGCCCGCACCGACTACCTGCCCGAATCGGGCCGGGTCGCGACCCGGGCGCTGCTCGAATCGCCGGATCGCCCGACGGCGATCATCTACGACAACGACGTGATGGCCGTGACCGGGCTCAGCGTCGCCATGGAGCTCGGGATGTCGGTGCCGGGCGACGTGTCGATCGTCGCATGGGACGACTCGGTGCTCTGCGAGCACACCTATCCGCAGCTGACCGCCCTGCGCCGTGACGTCGTCGGATTCGGGGCCCACGTCGTGCGCCGCCTGCTCGACCTCATCGACGGCGCAGAACGCGGTGCGTACCTCGACGAGACGCCCCACCTCGTGGTGCGCGGCTCGACCGGCCCGGCGCCCACGGCCTAGGCGGGCGGGCGCTCGCCGCTGCCGCGCGCGATGAGTCGCGTGGGCAGTTCGACCTGGGTCGTGAAGCCGGTGGGGTTCGCCATGCGTTCGACGGCGAGCCGCGCGGCCCGGCGGCCCATCTCGACGGGATCGTGCCCGACGACGCTGACCCCGAGGATGTCGGCGGTCTCGAAGTCGTCGAAGCCGATGAGGGCCGGAGGTGCGGGCCGGTCGCGGATCGCCCGCAGCGCGCCGATGCACACGCGGTTGTTGCCCGCGATGATCGCCGTCGGCGGCTCGGGCTGCGCGAGCAGGTCGGCCACGACGGACTCGGGCGCGGCGGACGCGTCGTCGAGCAGGCGTTCCCATCGCGGATCGGGGGCGATGCCGGCATCCGCCAGCGCTGCCCGATAGCCGGCGACGCGCTCGGTCTGGGTGTACGCGGAGGCCGGGTTGCAGACGTAGGCGATGCGGCGGTGCCCGTGGGAGACGAGCGCCGTGGTCGCCTCGTGGGCGCCGGAGCGGTTGGCGAGCACGACCGAGTCGGCGACGAGGTCGCGCGCGGGGCGGTCGATCGCGATGACGGGCGTGCCGAGCTGGCGCTCGCCCTCGAGATAGGACTGGTCCTCGCCCACGGGGATCATGAGCAGCGCCGCGACCCGCTGCGAGAGCAGGATGTCGGCCACGCGGGATTCGCCCTCGACGGAGTCGTCGGTGGTCGCGACGATGAGCGTGAAGCCGTGCGCGGCCAGCTCTCGCTCGATGCCGGCGGCCAGGGTCGAGTAGAACGGGTTCAGCAGTTCGCCCATGATGAAGCCGACCGTCGTCGAACCGCCCCCGCGGCGCAGGCTCTGGGCGAGCAGGTTGGGCCGGAACCGCAGTCGCTTGGCTGCGGCCATCACGCGCTCGACGGTCTCGGGCGAGACGAGTTCGCGCTGGGAGTAGACGCGCGACACGGTCTTGGCGCTGACCCCTGCCAAGCGCGCGACGTCTTGGAGCGTCGCCCTGGTCTGTACGGTCATGGCACCCTCCGGCGCGGGTCGGGGAATGTCCGTCGTAGGACATTCAAACAGACATTCGGGTGTCTCAGCGAGACCGTGATGCGAGTAAAGCACTGATCATGACGAGAAACGCAGCCGGTCCAGTCGATGCGACAGAACAAGACAGCGATGACATCCCGACTTGCTAAAGCGCTTTAGAAGACCATACACTCGCTCTCGCCACCCCCGCTGTCGAGGGCATCCTCAGCAGCGATCCGAGGGTGACCACACACAAGGGAGAGTTCACATGGCATCACGCAAGGCATACGTCGGCCTCGCAGCCGTGGCCGCAGCGACGTTGCTGTTGACGTCGTGCGCCGCTGGCGGTTCCGACGACAGCGGCGACTCCGGCGAGGTCAAGGGCGACATCACGTTCCTCACCAACCGCACCGACCTCGAGACCGACGGCACCTGGGACGAGTACGTCGCGGAGTTCGAGCAGGCGAACCCCGACGTCAACGTCACGGTCGAGGCGATCACCAACTACGAGGACGACGTGAAGACGCGCCTCAGCACCCCGAACGGCTACGGCGACGTGCTGCTCATCCCGAACGGCGTGGCCCCCGATCAGTACGCCGACTTCTTCGAGCCGCTCGGCGACGCCGCCGACCTCGCGGACACCTACCGGTTCCTCGTGCCGAAGACGGTCGACGGCACCCAGTACGGCCTCGCGCTCGGCGGCAACGCCAACGGCGTGCTCTACAACACCGAGGTCTTCGCCGACGCCGGCATCACCGACCTGCCCACCACGCCCGACGAGTTCCTCGACGACCTCGCCGCGATCAAGGCGAACGGCGTCACCCCGCTGTACACGAACTACAAGGACGGCTGGCCGCTCGGCGGGCAGTGGACCAACATCATCGGCGCGGTCACGGCCGACCCCACCGCGCAGACCGTCATGGCGCACGACCGGGCCCCGTGGACCGAGGGCACCGACATCTACGCGCTCGACTCGCTGCTCTTCGATGCCGTGCACGACGGGCTCACCGAGGCCGACCCGCTCACCACGAACTGGGAGCAGTCGAAGGGCGACTTCGCGACCGGCAAGATCGGTGCGATGGTGCTCGGGTCGTGGGCCATCTCGCAGTTCCAGGCCGCCGCGACGGATGCCGGGGTCGACCCGGGCGTCGTCGGATTCATGCCGTTCCCGACGAACGTCGACGGCCAGCAGTACGCGACCATCGCGGGCGACTACTTCCTCGGCGTCAACAAGAACTCGTCGAAGAAGGCCGCGGCCGAGGCGTGGATGAACTGGCTCATCGAGGACTCGGGCTTCACCGACACCCAGGGCATGATCTCGGCCGTCAGCGCAGCCGACCTGCCCGCGAACCTCAGCGGCCTGCAGGACTCGGGCGTCGAGCTGCTCGAGATCGCGGCGGCTCCCGCCGGCGAGGAATCGCTGTTCAGCGACACCGCCGACAAGAGCCAGGTCGACGTCTGGGGCAACATCTACCGCCAGAAGCTCATCGACATCGCCCGCGGACAGGCCGACGGCGACCAGAAGTCGTATTTCGCACAGCTCAACGAGCAGTGGGGTGCGGCGGTCGACGAACTGGCCGAGTAGTCACGGGAGTCCGGCACCTCGCGTCCACGCCGAGGTGCCGGACGCCGTGCCGCACGTCGCGCCGTACCAACCAGCATCAGCCGAAGGAGTAGCCCATGTCCGTGTCGACCACAGGACCGGATCCCGTGGGGATCTCCGGCCCGCTGCACGGCGTCGTGCCGATGCAGGAACCCGGGACGGATCCGCAGCCGACCCGCGCGGTCCGCGCCGTTCGCGGCCCTCGCCGCGTTGGCCCGGCCGGCCGCGCGCGGCTCACGCGACTCACCCCGTACCTCTTCGTCGCCACGGCGGTGGGCCTGCTGCTGCTGCTCACGTACCTGCCCGCGGCCAACATGATCTGGTACAGCTTCACCGACTGGAGCGGCCTCGGCCCGATCGAGAACGTGGTCGGGTTCGACAACTACGTCGAGGTCTTCACGAACCCGCGCATCTTCTCGGTCTTCGGGGTGAGCCTCTACTATTTCGTCGGCGCGTTCGTGCAGATGGCGATCGCCCTCTACTTCGCGACGCTGCTCAGCTTCAGCACGCGGTTCTCGAACTTCTTCCGCGGGGTCATCTTCTTCCCGTACCTCATCAACGGCGTGGCGATCGGCTTCGTGTTCCTCTACCTGTTCCAGCCCGGCGGCACGCTCGATACGGTGCTCGGATGGTTCGGGCTCGCCGACCCGCCGCAGTGGCTCGGCGACGCGTCGATCGCGAACTACTCGCTCGCGGGCACCTCGGTGTGGCGGTACACGGGCCTCAACTTCGTGCTCTTCCTCGGCGCGATCCAGTCGATTCCGGGCGAGCTGTACGAGGCCGCCGAGCTCGACGGCGCGAACCGGTGGAAGCAGTTCCGGTACATCATCTTCCCGGGCATCCGGCGCATCATCGGGCTCTCGTTCATCCTCGCGGTCGCCGGCGCGCTGTCGGTGTTCGAGATCCCGTTCATCATGACCGGCGGTGCGAACGGCACCGCGACCTTCGTGATCCAGACCCTGCAGACGGCGTTCTCGTACCGGCAGGTCGGCCTCGCCTCGGCGATGGCGGTCGTGCTGCTCGTGATCGTGCTCATCGTCACCTGGATCCAACGAAAGCTCTTCCCCGACGAGAAGGTGGACCTCACATGAGCCGCGTGCTCTCCGGCGTCGGCAAGTACGCCTCGCTCATCATCGCCGCGGTCGTGGTGCTCCTGCCCCTCTCGGTCGTGCTGTTCGCCAGCTTCAAGACCACGGCCGAGTACGGGTCGACCGGACCGCTGACCCCGCCGTCGAACTGGTTCAACCTCGAGAACTTCGGCATCGCCTTCACGAACGGCGACATGATCGAGGGGTTCGTCAACACGACGATCGTGCTCGTCATCTCGCTCGCCGGCACGATCGTGATCGGCACGATGGCGGCCTACGCGATCGACCGGTTCCAGTTCCGCGGGCGCAAGCTCATCATGGGCCTCTTCCTCGTGGCCACGCTCATCCCGAGCGTCACGAGCCAGGTCGCGACGTTCCAGATCATCGCGGGACTCGGCCTGTTCAACACGAAGGCGGCACTCGTGCTGCTCTTCCTCGGCACCGACATCATCGCGATCTACATCTTCCTGCAGTTCATGGCCGGCATCCCGGTCTCGCTCGACGAGGCCGCGATGATCGACGGTGCCAACCGGTGGACGATCTACTGGCGCGTCATCCTGCCCCTGCTGAAGCCCGCGATCGCGACGGTCGTGATCATCAAGGGCATCGCGATCTACAACGAGTTCTACCTCCCGTTCCTCTACCTGCCGTCGGAGGGCATGATCTCGACCTCGCTCTTCAACTTCAAGGGCCCGTTCGGTGCACAGTGGGAGGTGATCGCGGCGGGCACGATCCTCGTGATCGTCCCGACCTTCCTGGCGTTCGTCTTCCTGCAACGCTGGATCTACAAGGGCCTCGTGGCCGGAGCCGTCAAGTGAACCCGGAGATCATGACCTCGTCAGCACAGCAGCACCTGCCCAGGGTCGAGCGACCCCTGCACACCGGATGGCGCGTGCGCGCGGTGTCGGGCCCCGTGCCCGCTGACATCGCCGCAACCTCGATCCCGGCGACCGTGCCGGGGGTCGTGCACCTCGATCTCATGCGGGAGGGGCTCATCCCCGACCCGTACCTCGACGACCACGAGTCGGCGCTCGCCTGGATCGGCCTCGTCGACTGGACCTACGAGACGACGTTCGATCTGGCGCAGGGCGAGCTCGCCGCGGCATCCGTGCACGAGCTCGTGTTCGACGGGCTCGACACCGTCGCGACCGTGTCGCTGAACGGCACCGCGATCGCCGAGGTGGCGAACCAGCACCGCACGCACCGCATCGACGTGACCGCGCTCGTGCGCGCGGGCGGCAACGACCTCGTCGTCGCCTTCCGCAGCCCGGTGAAGCACGCGAACGCCCAGAGCCTCGCGCTCGGCGCCCGCCCCCGCCCGTACCCGACGCCGTTCGACGCGATCCGCAAGTCGGCGTGCAGCTTCGGCTGGGACTGGGGCATCGCGACCGCGACGAGCGGCATCTGGCGCCCGGTGCGGCTCGAGTCGTGGTCGACCGCCCGGTTCGGCGAGGTGCTCGTGCGGGCGACGCCCGACGGCGACGGCGGGTACGTCGAGGCCGTCGTGCGCGTGACCCGCGCGGCGGGCTCCGACGACGAGGGGGCGGATGTCGCCCTCGACGTCGACCTCGAGATCGCGGGCGTGCGCACCGCCGTCGAGATCCCGGCGGGCGAGCGCGAGGCGGTCGTGCGCGTCGACCTCGAGCAGGCCGAGCGCTGGTGGCCCGTCGGCTACGGCGAGCCCGTGCTGCACGACGTGCGGGTGCGGCTCGGCGTCGACGGATGGGTGCTCGACGAGACGACGCGGCGCGTGGGGTTCCGCGACCTGCGCTGGAACACCGAGCCCGACGCCGACGGCACGCCGTTCCAGCTCGTGGTCAACGACCGGCCCGTCTTCGTGAAGGGCGTCAACTGGATCCCGGACGACGCGTTCCCCGTTCGCGTCGACCGCGCCCGCTATCGAGCACGGCTCGAGCAGGCGGCATCCGCCGGCCTGAACCTGATCCGCGTCTGGGGCGGCGGCATCTACGAGGCCGACGCGTTCTACGAGCTCGCCGACGAGCTCGGCCTGCTCACCTGGCAGGACTTCCTCTTCGCCTGCTCGGCCTACTCCGAGGAGGAGCCGCTGCGCTCCGAGGTCGCCGCCGAGGCGCGCGACAACATCGTGCGCCTCGCGCACCACGCGTCGCTCGCGCTGCTCACGGGCAACAACGAGAACCTCTGGGGCTACGAGGACTGGGGCTGGAAGCTCGCGCTCGACGGCAGGACCTGGGGCGCGTACTACTACCACGAGCTGTTCCCGCAGCTCGTGGCCGAGCTCGCTCCGCACGTGCCGTACGCGCCGGGCAGCCCGTTCAGCCCCGGCGGCGGCGAGCACGGCGGCGAGCCCGGCGTCGAGCACGCCGGCGAGCACCCGAACGCCGAGGCGCACGGCACGATGCACGTCTGGGACCTCTGGAACCAGAAGGACTGGCCGCACTACCGCGACCTCGAGCCGCGGTTCGTGGCCGAGTTCGGCTGGCAGGGCCCGCCCGCGTGGTCGACCCTCACGAGGGCGATCAGCGACGACCCGCTGACCCCCGAGTCGCCCGGCATGATCGTGCACCAGAAGGCGATCGACGGCAACGCGAAGCTCACCGCGGGACTCGTGCGCCACTACCGCGTGCCGAACGACATGGAGACCTGGCACTGGGCCATGCAGCTCAACCAGGCGAACGCGATCTCGTGCGCCCTCGACCACTACCGCTCGCACTGGCCGAAGACCGCGGGCGCCGTGGTGTGGCAGTTGAACGACTGCTGGCCGGTCACGTCGTGGGCCGCGATCGACGGCGACGGCCACGCCAAGCCGCTGCTGCACGCGATCCGCAATGCGTTCGCACCGCGCGTGGTGTCGGTGCAGCCGCGAGCCGCCGAATCGGGTGCGCCGGGCCTGGCCGCGATCGTCGGCAACGACACCGACGACGCCTGGTCGGGCGAGCTCGTGTTCGAGCGTCGCGGCTTCGACGGGTCGGTGCTCGCGCGCGCCGCGGCATCCGTCGACGTGGCGGCGCGCGATGCGCTCACGGTGCCGGTGCCCGTCGAGGTCGCCGAGGCGACGGATGCCGCGGGCGAGCTGCTCGTGGTGACGCTCGGCGAGGTGCGCGGGCTCTGGTGGTTCGCCGAGCCGCGCGACAGCGCGCTCGCCGCCGCCGACGTGGAGGTCGAAACCGCCTCGGCCGGTGCCGGCGTCGTCACGGCGACCGTCACTGCCGGGAGCTCGGTCGTGCGCGACCTCACGTTGCTCGTCGACAAGCTCGACGTGCGCGCCTCGGTCGACTCGGGACTCGTGACCCTGCTGCCCGGTGAGTCGCACGTGTTCACGGTGTCGGGCGTCGACGCACTCGAAGCGCGGGCCGTGGCCGATCCCCGCGTGCTCCGCAGCGGCAACCAGTTGGTGACCGCGTGAGCGGCGACCTGCTGCGCGAACCCGTCTGCGGCATGACCTGGGGCTGGACCGGTGTGCGCGGCACCTGGTCGACCCCCGCCGCAGAGGAGTCCATGCGGCTCATGGCCGAGCACGCCGTGACCTGGACGGCGCTCGCGTACGCGGCCGAGCAGGCGACGCCGTTCTCGACCGAGATCCCGTTCGAGTCGGAACCGACCGTGACCGACGACGAGATCGTCGGCGCCATCCGGCAGGCGCACGCGCTCGGCTTGAAGGTGTGCCTGAAGCCCGTCGTGAACGTGGGCGACGGCACCTGGCGCGCCCACATCGGCTTCTTCGACTGGGACGTGCCCGGAGAACCGAGCTGGACGCAGTGGTTCGAGTCGTACACGCGATTCATCGTGCACGCGGCCCGCATCGCCGAGGCCGAGGGGTGCGAGATGCTCTGCATCGGCTGCGAGATGGTGCGCGCCGACGGGCAGGACGCCCACTGGCGGGCGCTCATCGCCGAGGTGCGGGCCGTCTACTCGGGCCCGATCACCTACAACTGCGACAAGTACCAGGAGGACCGCGTCACCTGGTGGGATGCGGTCGACGTGATCTCGTCGAGCGGCTACTACCCGATCGACTCGTGGCAGCAGCAGCTCGACCGCATCGAGCCCGTCATCGCCGCACACGGCAAGCCGTTCTTCTTCATGGAGGCGGGCTGCCCGTCGCGTGAGGGCTCGGCCGACCTGCCGAACGACTGGAACCTCGTCGGGGATCCGTCGGGAGCCGAGCAGGCGCGGTACTTCGAGGCCATGTTCGACGCGTGCCGTGCGCGCCCCTGGGTGCGCGGGCTCATGCTCTGGGACTGGCCCGCGACGCTCTACGCACCGGCCGATGCGGCCGCGAACGACGACTACTGCCCCTACGGCAAACCCGCGGCAGCGGTCATGGTGCGCGAGTACCGCGCGTGGGCGGCCGAGGCATCGAGCGACGCGTCCGCCACCGCGGCCGGGGTGACGGCGTGACCGGCTCCGTGCTCGCGATCGACGCGGGCCAGACCGGCATCAAGACCCGGGTCGCGGATGCCGCGGGCGGGTCGATCGAGACGGTGCTGCCCGGCATCCGCACGCATGAGCCGCTGCTCGTGCAGCTCGCCGAGGCGACGGCGCGGGTCGCCGCGACGCAGGCCGACGCATCCGGACGCATCGAGGTGCTCGCGGCCGGCGTCTCAGGGCTGACCCGCGCCGACGCCGACGCCGACGCGCTGCTCGAGGCCGTGCGACCGTTCGGCGTGCGGCGCGTGCTGCTCGCACACGATTCCGTGTCGTCGTTCGTCGGGGCGCTCGGGGATCAGCGCGGGGCCGTCATCGCCGCGGGCACCGGCTCGGTCACGCTCGGCGTCGGTCGCGACGCGGTGCGCCGGGTCGACGGCTGGGGCAACATCATGGGCGACGCGGGCAGCGGGTACTGGATCGGGCGCGAGGCGCTCGACGCGGCGATGCGGTCGTACGACGGCCGCGGTCCCTCGACCGTGCTGAGCGGGCTCGTCGCCGACCGCTGGCCCGACCTCGAGCAGGCCTACATCGACCTGCAGGCCGACCCGCACCGGGTGAGCGTCGTGGCGTCGTTCGCCGTGCGCGTCGCCGAGCTCGCCTCGGTCGACCACGTCGCCGCCGACATCTGCCGGCGAGCGGCCGACGAGCTCGCGGGCTCGGTCGTCGCGGCCCTGCGCGAGGTCGGCGAGGCCGGCGGCGACGCGAGGCCGCGGCTCGCCGCGATCGGCGGCGTGTTCCGCGCGGCGCGCATCCGCAGTCGGTTCGAGCAGCAGGTGAGGCAGGCGGTTCCGGCCGTCGAGATCATCGCGCCGCTGGGGAGCGGGCTCGACGGGGCGGCGGCACTGGCCCACCTCGACGACGCGCACCCCCTGCGTGCGCACCTGGCCGTCGCGTCGCTGGAGCACTCGACCAGCGCGTGAACCGTCCCGGCCGTGCCCGTGCCGAAGATGCCTCTTGACAGTGAATTGTGTTTGTTCCAAACTCAATTCACACGTGCAAGGAGGCAATGTGAAGATCGTCATCATCGGTGCGGGCATCGGAGGTCTCGCGACCGCCCTGAGTCTCGGACGAGCAGGGTTCGACGACGTGACCGTCGTCGAACGGGCCGCCGAGCTGCGGCCGCTCGGCGTGGGCATCAACCTGCTGCCGCACGCGGTGCGCGAGCTGACCGAGCTGGGCCTCGGCGACCGCGTCACCGCCATCGGCACCGCACCCGGCCGGCTCGCCTACTTCAACCGCTTCGGCCAGCCCGTCTGGAGCGAGCCCCGCGGCCTCGAGGCCGGCTACCGGTGGCCGCAGCTCTCGGTGCACCGCGGCGAGTTCCAACTCCTGCTCGTCGAGGCCGTGCGCGAGCGGTTCGGCGACGAGGCGATCCGCCTCGGGTGGCGCGCGACCGGCGTCGAGCACGGCGTCGAGGTCGCGGCGGCGGGCGGCGGCATCCGTGCCCAGGAGCGCGTGAGCTTCGCGGATGCCGCGGGCGACGAGCTCGTGCTCGATGCCGACGTCGTCGTGGCCGCCGACGGCATCCACTCAGCGATCCGCGCGCAGCACAATCCGGGCGAGGGCGCTCCGCCGTGGAACCGCCTCGTGCTCTGGCGCGGCACGGCCGTGGTGCCCGCCTACCTCGACGGCCGCACGATGATCATGGCGGGCGACGCCGAGCAGAAGTTCGTCGCCTACCCGCTCGTGCACGAGGGCGCCGCCGACGAAGGCGCCGAGGGTGCAGCAGACGGCACGATCCGCGTGAACTTCATCGCCGAACGGCGCGCGCCCGAGGGCGTCGACGAGACGGCCGACTGGAACCACGCCGTCGATCCGGCGCCCATCGTCGAGCTCTTCGCGGACTGGCGGTTCGACTGGCTCGACGTGCCGGGCGTCATCGCCGCGGCCGACGAGATCCTCGAGTACCCGATGGTGGACCGCGATCCGCTCGAGCGCTGGACGGTCGGGTGCACCACGCTCCTCGGCGATGCCGCGCACGCGCTCTACCCGAACGGGTCGAACGGCGCGTCGCAGGCCGTCATCGACGCACGGACGCTCGCATTCCACCTGGCGGGCGCGGTCGGGGCGGCCGCTGGCGCTGGCGGGGCCGACGCCACCGGCCGGGCCGCGATCGAGACCGCGCTCGCCGCCTACGAGGCCGATCGCCGCCCGGCGACCACCAGGCTCAACGAGATGACGAGGCGGCTCGGGCCCGAGCGCGTCATGCAGCTCGCCTTCGAACGCGCGCCGCAGGGCTTCGCCGACGTGCACGACGTGATCCCCGAGGCCGAGCTGCGGCAGATCGCCGACTCCTACAAGGTCGCGGCCGGGTTCCACCCCGACTTGCTCAACGAGCGGTCGTCGCTGACGCCCGCGGTGCGCGCATGAGCCCCGCCGAGGCATCCGACGCGCTCGACGTCGCACGGCTCAGCGGGCTGATCTCGCCGCTGCGGAGGAGCCTGCTGCGAGCCGCACGGGCAGCAGAGCACCTGCCCGACATCCCCGACGCGCAGATCGAGGTGCTGCGCGCCCTCCCGGCGGGCACGTCGCGCAGCCCGGTCGAGCTCGCCGACGACCTCAGCCTCAACCGCACGACCGTGAGCAACCTGCTGAAGTCGATGGAGGCCGCCGGCCTCGTCACAAGGGCGCCGGATGTCGCGGACCGCCGTCGCGTCGAAGTGCGCGCCTCGACGAAGGCCCACCGGCTGCTCGAACGGTTCGACGCGGCCAGCGCCGGCTTCGTGGGGGAGGCGATCGCCGACCTCGATCCGGCCGACGCCGTCGCGCTCGCATCCGCGCTGCCCGCCCTCGAACGGCTGCGCGACGCCCTGCAGGATCGCTCGCGGGCCGCCCGCGGCATCCGCTCGGCCACCGAAGCCGGGTAGCCGAGCACCGCACGACCGAAACGCCCCCGCACGCCGCCCCGAGCCCGCCCCACCCGACCGTCAAGGAAGACGAATGACCCGACGCACCCTCTCCGACCGCATCGGCGCCGCGATGATGCGCCGCACGCTCAAGGGCTTCGAGCCCGGCGACCGGCACGTCGAGATCTCGCGAGTCGAGACCCCCATGGCCGACGGCACCGTGCTCGTGGGCGACCTGCTCATGCCCGACCGCATCGAGCCCGGCACGCCGACGGTCGTGATGCGCACGCCGTACGGTCGCTCCTCGGCGTTCCGGGCACGGCTGCCGCTGCCGCTCGCGAGCCGAGGGTTCCCGGTGCTCCTGCAGAGCGTGCGCGGCACGTTCGGCTCCGGCGGCGAGTTCGTGCCGCAGCGCAACGAGGCGTCCGACGGGCTCGAGACCCTGCGCTGGGTGCGCAGGCAGCCGTGGTTCACCGGCCACCTCGTGTCGGCGGGCGGCAGCTACCTCGGCTTCACGCAGTGGTCGGCGACGGCTGCGGCGCTGCGGGCCGGCGAGCCGGAGACGGCGGCCGAGTCGATGTCGCTCGCCGTGACGATGCCCGACTTCGGCGCGATCACGTGGGATCACGGCGCGTTCTCGCTCGGCAACTCGTTGACGTGGAGCCGCATGATGACGGTCATCGAGAGCGCCAGGATCATCCTGACCATGATCGGGCCCGACACGAAGTTCAAGGCCGCGCTGACGCACACGCCGCTCGGAAGTGCCGACCGCGCCGCCACCGGCGCGGACATCCCGTGGTGGGACGACTGGCTGCACCACGAGGACCTCCGCGATCCGTACTGGGCCGAGCAGTCGTACCGCGCGGATGTCGCGAACGTGACCGCGCCCGTCAGCATGACGACCGGCTGGTACGACATCTTCCTGCCGTGGCAGATCGGCACTTATGAAGACCTCGTGGCGCAGGGGAGGCAGCCGCTGCTCACGATCGGCCCGTGGGGCCACGACTCCGCCGACTCGTCGATCGCCGACATCGAGAACGCGATCGCGATGTGGGACGAGCAGTTCCGCGGCATCCCGAACCCGCGCGCGGAGCCCGTGCGGTTCTACCTGCAGGGTGCGGATGTCGCGGGCGGCCCGGGTGCGGGTGGCGCGGGTGCGGGCGAGTGGCACGACTCGGCGGCGTGGCCGCCCGTCGGCACCGAGCCCGTCGAGTGGTACCTCGGCGCCGGCGGACGGATCGGGAAGGAGGCGCCGACCGCGCCGGGTGCGCCGACCGCGTTCCGCTACGACCCGGCCGGAGACCCGACGCCCTCGACGGGCGGTCCCGTGCTGCGCGGCGACGGCGGCGCGGTCGACGACCGCGAGCACGAGCAGCGGGCGGATGTCGCGACCTTCACGAGCGAGCCCCTCACCGCGGATCTCGACGTCACGGGCACGCCCGTCGCGAAGATCTGGCTGCGCAGCGACCGCCCGAGTGTCGACGTGTTCGTGCGCCTCACCGAGGTGCACCCCGACGGACGCTCGATGAGCGTGACCGACGCGATCCGGCGCATCGGTGCGCCGGGCACGCGGCACACCGATCCGGTGCGCACCGACGACGGGGCGTGGGAGGTCGAGGTGCCGCTCTGGCCGACCGCGCACCGGTTCGCGGCGGGCAACCGGGTGCGCGTGCAGGTGAGCTCGGGCGCATTCCCGCGCTACGCGCGCAACGGCGGGACCGGCGGCCCGGCCGCGACCGAGACCGAGCTGCTGGCCGCGAACCAGGAGGTCTTCCATGAACCGGTCCGCCCGTCGTCGATCACGCTGCCGGTCTGGACCCGCGCATGAGCGCCGTCGAACCGCCCGCGACGCGACTCGTGAAGCTCTTCCGCGTCGCGGTGCTGGTCGGCGGCATCGAGGATCACGGCGTGACGAGCGCCGGTCATCGCCGGGTGGTGCCGATCACCGGCGGACGCATCAGCGACGGCCTCGACGCCGAGATCCTGCCCGGGGGAGCGGACTGGCAGGTCGTGCGCCCCGACGGCACGATCGAGATCGACACGCGCTACTCGGCACGCACGAGCGACGGCGACCTGCTGCACCTGCGCACGCACGGCATCCGCTCCGGATCGCCGGAGGCGCTCGCGGCGCTCGGCCGCGGCGAGATCGTGCCGCCCGAGCGGTACACGTTCCGGCTGCACGTGGAGGTCGAGACATCCGCCCCCGCCTTCGCCGAGCTGCAGCGGCAGCTCATCGTGGGGGCCGCGGCGCGCGGGCCGCACGAGGTCGTGTACGACGCCTACCGGCTCGACTGAGCACCGTCGCGCTCGGGAGCGGAGATGGGTTCGCCCGGCCCGACGAGCACGCGCCAGACCCAGTCCGCGGCCGTCTCGATGCTCGGACGCGGATCGAGCTCGAGCCAGGCCTGGATCACCGCGAGGCACGATCCGGCGATGCCGGCGGCGACGATGTCGATGGGCAGGCCCTCGAAGGCGGTCGTGCCCGACGAGATGACGCCCGCGCGCGCCTGCGCCTCGAACCGCGATCGGATGCGCGCCGCCACGATGGGGGAGCCGCGCTCGCCGAGCAGGCGCCGATAGAGGTCGGCGTCGGTCTCGAAATGGCGGAGCGCGGCGATCATCGACGGCGGCAGCTGCGCAGGAACCGAGGTCGGGGTGGGCGCCGAGGCTGCGGCCTCGATCTCGGCGGCCTCGATCGCGTCGGCGAGCAGCGAGTCGCGGTCGTCGTAGTGCTGGTAGTAGCTCGAACGGTTGACGCCGGCCGCATCGGTGATGTCGGCGACCGTCGCGTCGTCGAACCGGCCCGCGCGCGCGAGTTCGAGCGCCGCCTGCTGCAGCGCCCGCCGGGTGCGCTCGACGCGCGCATCCACTCGGTCGTCGGTCGATTCCGCCACTCACGCATTCTCGCACCGATTGGACGTCGAAACCGTGACTTCGCCGACAATTGTCGGATATCCGACAGATGTTGTTTAGGCTGGAGGCATCCAGTTCGGAGTAGAAAAGGAACCCATCATGGCCCTCACCGCCAACTCCACCATCGCCGAGTGGCTCGCCGACCCCGCGGGCAAGGCTGCGCTCGAGGGCCTCGTCGGCCAGGGCGGCGGCTCGACCGACCAGCTCGCCCCCATCGCGGGCCTCCCGCTGCAGCAGCTCGTGGTCATGAGCCAGGGCCAGATGCCCCAGTCGGCCGTCGACGAGCTCGTCAAGGCGGTCAACGGCGGCGTCATCCCCGAGGAGTCGGGTGAGTCGACGGCCTGGGCCGAGAAGATCACCTCCGGCCGCTTCGCCGGCAAGACCGTCATCGTCACGGGTGCAGCCTCGGGCATCGGCCGTGCCACCGCGAGCCGCATCGCGCGCGAGGGCGGCCGCGTCGTCGCCGTCGACATCTCGGCCGAGAAGCTCGATGAGTTCGCCGCCTCGATCCCCGGCGCCGAGATCGTGCCCGTCGCCGGCGACATCACCAAGCAGGAGTCGATCGACGCGATCGTCGCCGCTGCGGGCGAGCAGATCCACGGCCTCGCGAACGTCGCCGGCATCAACGAC
Organism: Agromyces sp. CF514; assembly: GCF_900113185.1. Taxonomy (NCBI): domain Bacteria; kingdom Bacillati; phylum Actinomycetota; class Actinomycetes; order Micrococcales; family Microbacteriaceae; genus Agromyces; species Agromyces sp. CF514. Next base: position 1,141,071 of record NZ_FOZD01000001.1, read on the forward strand.
GACTTCTCGCCGATCCACGAGACCCCCGACGCCATCTGGGACAAGGTCATCGCCGTCAACGTCACCGGCACGTTCAAGCTCACGCGCGCCGTCGTGCCGTTCATGCTCGAGGCCGGCAAGGGCTCGATCGTCAACGTGGCGAGCGAGGCGGGCCTGCGCGGCAACGCGTCGGGCAACGCCTACACGACCTCGAAGCACGCCGTCGTCGGCCTCACCAAGTCGGCCGCGTTCATGTACGCGCTCCAGGGCGTGCGCGTGAACGCCGTCGCACCGGGCGGCGTCGCCACGGGCATCCCGTTCCCCCCGCACGTGTCCGAGGTCGGCTCGGCCCGACTGGCTCCGTTCCAGGGTGCGATCCCCACGGTGGCCACCGCCGAGGCGCTCGCCGCGTCGATCACGTTCCTCCTGAGCGATGACGCCGTGAACATCAACGGCGCGATCCTCGCCTCCGACGGCGGCTGGTCGGTGCAGTAACCCGGACAGTCGCGACGCCTCAACGGCGTGCTCAGGGCGGGGCGGATGCTACGGCATCCGCCCCGCCCTTTCGCGTGCCCACGGCATCCGGAGCCCGCTCTGCCACTTTGATCGGCCTGCTTGACAGATGGTCAGACCAATGCCTACACTCCTTGAAACGGTGATGGTCTGACCATCATTCCGATACAAGTTTCCGCAAGTTCCGCCTGGCATCGCCCTCGTCGGGAGCACTACAAAGGAGTGGTTCGTGAATCTCTTCACGCTCATGCAGCAGCGCACGGCCGAGGCCGGCCCGATCCGAGTCGGCGTCATCGGCGCAGGCAAGTTCGCCTCGATGTTCCTCACGCAGGCCGTCGGCAGCGCCAACATCCACGTCGTCGGCGTCGCCGACATCAACGTGCCCAAGGCGAAGGACGCCCTCGCCCGCACCGGGTGGCCGGCCGAGCGCTACGCCGCGGCGTCGCTCGACGAGGCCGTCCGCACCGGCGGCACCGCGGTCATCGACGACTCCACCGCCCTCATCACGCACCCGAGCGTCGAGGTGATCCTCGAGATCACCGGCAACCCGCTCGTCGGCACCTACCACGCGGTCACCGCGATCGACCACGGCAAGCACGTGATCATGGTCAACGTCGAGGCCGACTGCATGGTCGGGCCGATCCTGCAGCGCCGCGCCCAGGCCGCGGGCGTCATCTACGCGATGGCGTACGGCGACCAGCCCGCCCTCATCTGCGAGCTCGTCGACTGGTGCCGCACCGTCGGCTTCGACGTCGTGGCTGCGGGCAAGGGCACCAAGTACCTGCCCGAGTACAACTACTCGACGCCCGACACCGTGTGGAACTACTACGGGTTCAGCGAGGAGCAGCTCGCGAGCGGCGACTACAACCCCAAGATGTTCAACTCGTTCCTCGACGGCACCAAGTCCGCCATCGAGATGGCGGCCGTCGCCAACGGCACCGGCCTCATCCCGCAGGACGAGGGCCTGCTCTTCCCGGCCGCCAGCAAGGACGACCTCCCGACCGTGTTCCGCGAGAACCGCCTGCGCGGCGGCAGCCTCACGCGCCGCGGCACCGTCGAGATCGCGTCGAGCATGTACCGCGACGGGCGCGAGGTGCCCGACAACCTGCGCTGGGGCGTCTACGTCACCTTCGAGGCCACCACCGACTACGCCGTGCAGTGCTTCAAGGAGTACGGCGTGCACACCGACGAGACCGGCCGTTACGGCTCGCTCTACCGGCCGTACCACATGATCGGGCTCGAACTCGGCGTCTCGATCGCCGCAGCCGTGCTGCGCAACGAGGCGACCGGCGCCCCCACCGGGTTCCGCGGCGACGTCGTGACGACGGCCAAGAAGGACCTGCGCGCCGGCGACACGCTCGACGGCGAAGGCGGCTACACGGTCTTCGGCAAGCTCGCGCCCGCACACCTCTCGCTCGACCGCAACGCGCTGCCCCTGGGCCTCGCGCACGGCGCCAAGCTCATCCGCGACGTCGCCAAGGACCAGACGGTCTCGTGGGACGACGTGCAGCTCGACGAGTCGCAGTTCGCGGTGCAGATCCGCCGCGAGCTCGAGGCCGAGTTCCGCGCCGAACACGCCGTCGTCGCGGCCTGATCCGGTCTGACCGTCCGACCATGGAAACTACGATGGGGTCACCGGACTTCACCGCTCGTGGCCTCCGGCAATCGGAGGGGATGACGCATGGCAGCGAACGACGCATGGGAGCCCGTGCAGCGCATTCGAACGTACGAGCAGGTGATGGCCCAGATCGAGGAACGCATCCTCGACGGCCGGCTGAAGGCGGGAGACCACCTTCCGAGCGAACGCGACCTCGCAGTCTCGCTCGGGGTCTCCCGGCCCTCGCTCCGCGAGTCGCTGCGAGTGCTCGAAGCGCTCGGAGTGGTGGAGATCCGTCGTGGCGGCGGGCCCGACGGGGGAGCTGTGCTCCTCTCGACGCCCGGCGACGGCATGGTCAACCTGCTCAAGCTGCAGATCGCGCTCGCGCACTTCAACTGGACCGATGTCCTCGAGACCCGCCTCGCGCTCGAGGCCTGGAGCGTCGAGGAGGCCGCCTACCGATCCCAGGATGACGACCACCGAGAGCTCCGAGCCATCCTCGACCGGATGGACGCCCCCGACATCGACTCCGCCGAGTTCAACCGACTCGACGCCGCGTTCCACCTGCGGATCGCGGAGGCCACCGGCAACGCGCTCACCGCCCACTTCATGGGCTCGCTGCGCACCGCGATCCATCGCCAGATGGTGCAGGTCTACGCCGAACTCGTCGACTGGCGCGAGACGGCCAAGACCGTTCGCGCCGAGCACCGCCAGATCCTCGACGACATCGTCGCCGGAGACGGCGCGGCAGCGGCCGAGCACGTGCGACGCCACATCACCGATTTCTACCAGATCACCGCTCACGGCGGGAACGCCCGAACCTAGTCACCCCGGTTCGGCTCCCGCCGGCTCGAGGCCGAACGGCTTCAGTATCAAGGGAGATATGAACCGACCATGACGACCATGACCATCGAACCAGCGCAGCGGGCCAAGGACGGCTCGCCCGACAAGCTCAAGACCGCGATCGGCAGCGCCGTCGGCACGACGATCGAGAACTACGACTTCCTGGCGTACGGCACCGCTGCGGCGCTGTACTTCAACACCGTGTTCTTCCACGCCGAGGACCCCGTCGTCGGCATCCTGCTCGGCTTCGCCACGTTCGGCATCGGGTTCGCGATGCGCCCCCTCGGCGGCGTGATCGGCGGATACCTCGGCGACCGCATCGGCCGCAAGCCCGTGCTCGTCGGCGCGCTCCTGCTCATGGGCATCTCGACGGTGCTCATCGGCATCCTGCCCACCTACGAGCAGGTCGGACTCCTCGCGCCGATCCTCCTCGTGCTCATCCGCGTCATCCAGGGCATCGCGTTCGGTGCCGAGTGGGGCGGCGCGATCCTCATGACCTTCGAGCACGCGCCCTGGAAGAAGCGGGGCAAGTACACCGCGATCCCGCAGGCGGGCGTGCCCCTGGGCCTGCTCCTCGCGAACCTCGTGTTCCTGTGGTCCACGAACCTCGACAACGAACTCGCATGGCGCCTGCCGTTCCTGCTCTCGTCGGTGCTCATCGTCGCGGGCCTCATCATCCGCGCGAAGGTCTCGGAGTCGCCCGAGTTCGTCGAGACGAAGACCGCCGGCCTCACGGTGAAGAACCCCCTCAAGGAGGTCTTCAAGAACGACTGGCGCACGATCCTGCGCGTCATCGCCCTGCGCCTCGCCGAGTCGGGCGGCTTCTACGTGATCGTGACCTACATGCTCTCGTACCTCACGTCGGGCGACCAGCCGATCACCGACCGCGCGACCGCGCTCACCGGACTCGTGACCGCTGCGGCCCTCGGCCTCTTCACGACGATCCTGTTCGGCGCGCTCACCGACCGCGTCGGCCGGAAGCCCGTGTACCTCGTCGGCACGATCGCGCTCATGGCGTTCGCGTTCCCGATGTTCCTGCTCGTCAACACGGGCGTGCCCTACCTCATCGTGTTCGTCTACATCATCGCGATGTCGATCATCCACGACTCCCTCGCCGGCACGCAGGGCGCCTGGTTCTCGGAGCTGTTCAGCACGAACGTGCGCTCCTCGGGCGCCTCGATCGGCTACCAGTTCTCTGCGGCGATCTCGGGCTTCATCCCGCTCATCGCCACGGCCGTCGCGATCCCGCTCGGCTGGGGCGGCGTCGCGTGGGTCTACCTCGCCTGCGGCCTGCTGGGCTTCATCGGAACCGTGCTCACCCGCGAGACGTGGGGCAAGAAGGAGCGCGCCGAGGTCGACGCGATCATCGCCCGCTCGTCCTGAACGAGCGGTGGGGCGGATGCCGCGGCATCCGCCCCACCGACACCCCGCGTCGCGCGGGCGACCGTCGTCGCTCGGCACGCTCGAAGCCATTCCGCTCATCGAAGGAATCACGCCATGAAGACCATCGTCCTCGACGACGACCCCACGGGCACGCAGTCCGCGACGGGCGTCACGGTGCTGCTCGAGAGCAGCGCCGACCTGCTCGCCGAGGCGCTCGGCCGGGCCGACAGCGTGTACGTGCAGACCAACAGCCGCGCCCTGCCCGAGGCCGAGGCGGTCGCCCTGACGCGCCGCATCCGGGCCGACGGCGAGGCCGCTGCCGAGCGGCTCGGCGTCGACGTGCGCTTCGTGCTGCGCGGCGACTCGACGTTGCGCGGCCACGTGTTCGCCGAGACCGAGGTGTTCCTCGACGGCGACGCGATCATGCTGTTCGTGCCGGCGTTCCCCGACGGCGGCCGCACGACGCGTGACGGCGTGCACCACGTGCGCGTGGCGGGCGTCGACGTGCCCGCGCACGAGAGCGAGTACGCCGACGACCCCGTGTTCGGATTCACGACGGGGGTCATGCTCGACTACCTCGCCGAGAAGTCGCCGCGCGCCGCGCGCACGGTCGGCCTCGACGAGGTTCGCGCCGGCGGGCTCGCCGACGTGCTCGCCGCGGCGACGCCCGGCACGGTCATCGCTCCCGACGCGGCCACGGCCGAGGACATCTCGGCGATCGCCCGCGCCGTCGAAGCGGCCACCGCTGCCGGCGCGGACATCGTCGTGCGCAGTGCCGCGCCGCTCGCGGCCGAGCTCGCCGGCGTTGCGAGCCGGGGCCTGCTCGAGACCCCGCTCGTCGCCGAGCCCGGCCCCGTGCTGCTCGTGTGCGGTTCGCACACGGCCGGCGCGACCGCGCAGCTCGAGCCCGTCGTCGCCGCCTGGGGCGCGGCATCCGTCATCGACACCGCCGCGGCGTTGGCCGATGCCGTCGCAGCCGGGCACGCGGCCGCGGCCGCGGCGCACGCCCGCCTCGATGCCGGGCCGCTCGCGATCGTCACGACCGAGCGCGAGCGCTCCGCGACGCACAACACCCTCGACCACGGCGAACGCGTCATGCGCGCCCTCACGACCGCGGTGCGCGACCTGCTGCCCGAGGTCTCGGTGGTCGTGTCGAAGGGCGGCATCACCTCGGCCGAGGTCGCGCGCACCGGCATCGGCGCGACCTCGGCCGTCGTGCTCGGCCAGGTCGTGCCGGGCGTGTCGGTGTGGAGTCTCCGGGCCCACGACGGCCGCGAGATCCTCTACGTCGTCGTGCCCGGCAACGTCGGCGACCCCGACACGCTCACGACGGTGCTCGACGCGCTCTCGCTGCGCGCGCCTGTGAGCGCCTGACGCGTGTTCCTCGCTGCGGGGCGGCCCCGGCGCCCTGCACCTTCGCGCGCGACACGCCGCACCCACCCCACCGAGGGGTCGCGATGTGCTGGTTCCCGGCATCCGGATCCAGCACATCGTGACCGCTCGGCGTCAGCACGCCAGTGCGTCGTGAGCGCCCGGGCCGGGCGCAGGGGCGGGCCAGGGCAGGAGTGCGAGGCCCCGCGGTTCGCTACTGTCGAGAGCGTGAACCCCAGACCGAGCGAGCGAGACGACGAGGTCGACCTGCTGATCGACGCGTGGTCACGCCGGCTGCCCGACGCCGACCTGTCGCCGCTCGACGTCATGTCGCGCCTGCGTCGTGCGGCGAACCGGCTGTCGAAGCTGCGCGCCGCCGCGTTCAGCGACGCCGGCCTCGCGTCATGGGAGTTCGACGTGCTCGCCGCGCTGCGTCGGCAGGACGACCCGCACGAGCTGAGCCCGGCGCACCTGATCTCTGCGACCATGATCGGCAGCGCGGCCATGACGAACCGGCTCGACAACCTCGCCGCCCGCGGGCTCGTCGAGCGCCGCCCGAACCCCCGCGACGGGCGCAGCGTGCTCGTGCGCCTCACCGACGAGGGAACGGCCCGCGTCGACGAGGCCATGCGCGGACTCGTCGCCCGTGAGGCCGTCGAGCTCGAGGCCCTCACGCGCGACGAGCAGGCGACGCTCTCGAGGCTGCTGCGACGATTGAGCGACGAGCCGCACTGATCGAGGGCGACTCGACTTCCCACGAGGCATCCGGAACGGCGACAATGGTCGGGATGCATGAGGAACGGGCGATGACTGACCAGACGGATGCCGCGACGAACGGCGCGACCGTGGCCGCGGGTGCCGGCCGCACGGCCGGACACGCGCACGCGCACGAGGCCGAGGGTTGCCCCGAGTGCTTCCTCGAACTGCAGCCCGACGGCGAATGGTGGAAGGCCAGGCCCGAGGGCTCGCGGCTGGTCGGCCTCGTCGTCTCCCGCCCCGACATGCCGTCGGTCACCGAGCAGCGCGACGACCTCGCGGCCTTCGGCGTCGCGATCTTCGACTTCCGTCACCCGGCGCCCGAGAGCGTCGAGAACTGGGAGCAGCGCCTCGAGCGGTTCTTCGGCACGCTGAAGTCCGGCGACGTGCTCGTGGTCGCCAACCAGCACGCGCTCGGCCGCACGGCCGATGAGGAGGTGCGCACGATCGCGGCGCTGCGCCGCCGCGGCATCGTCGTCAAGGTGCTCAGCCACGGCGCGCGCCATCTCGCGGACGCCGAGTCCTGATCCTCCTGGTCGGCGGAGGGACACCGCCCGCCCGCCGAGCGCGGTCGGCGGAGCGCGCGTCGGCCGCGTGCGCTACCCCGCTGCGTTCTCCTTCGGGGTGCGCCGCGCGAGGAAGATCGTGAACACGAGCGCCACGAGCGCGGCGATGCACAGCAGCAGCAGCCCGAGCACGTAGTTGCCCGTCGCGCCGTACGTCGCACCCATGACGAGCGGCGGGAAGTACCCTCCGAGGCCGCCGGCGGCACCGACGATGCCCGTCACCGTGCCGACGCGCTCGGCCGGCGACTTCTGTGCGACCCAGGTGAACACGGCGCCGGTGCCGAGGCCCAGGAAGCCGGCCATGAGCACGAACGACGCACCCGCCGGAATCTCGGGCGGCGGCACGAAGGTCTCGACGACGGCCATGACCGCCGTGCCGGCGAGTGAGATCATCAGCACCTTCGCGGGTCCGATCCGGTCGCTCAGCACGCCGCCGAGCGGCCGTGCGATCACCGCCGCGATCGCGAAGCCGGCGGTGCGCGCACCGGCGTCGGCCAGGTCGTACGTGTAGACCTCGTGCAGGTAGGTCGGCAGGTAGGTCGAGAACGCGACGAAGCCGCCGAACGTGATGGCGTACAGGAACGCCATCTGCCAAGTGACCGCGAGCTTCGACGCCGCCGCGAGCTTGGGCAGCACCTTGTCGGTGTTCGGCTTCCAGGTCGGGGCGTCCCGCATGAACAGCCATACGACCGCGGCGACCACGACCAGCGCGATCGCCATGATCCAGTGCGTCGCGTCGTACCCGAACCACTGCACGAACCGGGGCGTGAAGAACGCCGAGAGCGCGGTGCCGCCCATGCCCGCGCCGAAGAGTCCGGTCGCGAAGCCGCGTCGGGTCGGGTCGTACCAGGCGTTCACGAACGGGATGCCGACTGCGAACGTCGTTCCGGCGATGCCGAGCAGGAACCCGAACACGATGAGCAACGCGTACGAGCCGGCATCCCCGGCCCACATCACGAGCAGCACGGGGATCGCGGAGAACGCGGTCAGCACCGTGAACATGAGCCGGCCGCCGAAACGGTCGGTCAGGGCGCCGGTGACGATCCGACCCAGCGAACCCACGATGACCGGCGTGGCGACGAGCAACGACTGCTGCGTGGAGTCCAGCCCGAGCTCCTGCGCGTAGCTCACGCCGAGCGGGGCGATCATGTTCCAGGCCCAGAACGTGATCGTGAACGCGAGCAGGGCGAGGCCGAGGTTGCGGCCTCGCCCCTCGAGGGCGGGCGGCGCTGCCGCGGGTGCCGATGCGGCCGAGCTGGTCATCGTGTTCCCCTTCTGGTGCGGTCCTTGGCTCGATCGCGTTCGCGGTCGGGCGTTCCGATCGGTGCCCAGCCCCGGCGGATGCCTGCGCTCGGGCTCGGCCTGGCGTCTCGCGACCGGTAGACGATGTACGGCCGGAACAGGTAGTGCACCGGGGCCGTGAACGCGTGCACGAGCCGGGTGAACGGCCAGATCATGAAGAGCAGCATGCCGATGAGCGTGTGCAGCTGGAACGCGAACGAGGCCTCCGACATCGCCTGGACGTCGGGCTGCAGGATGAACAGCGAGCGGAACCACGGTGACACCGTGTCGCGATAGGTGACGTCCTCGTGCGGGCCGAACACGCTGATCACGGTCGTCGCGAGCCCGGCGACGATCGCCGCGACGAGCACGACGTACATGGTCTTGTCGTTCTTCGTCGTCGCCATGAAGACCGGTCCGGTCGTGCGACGACGCCAGATCAGGATGCCCACGCCCACGAGCGTCGCGATGCCGGCGATCGTGCCGAGGCCGAGGGCCATGACGTGGTACATGTCCTCGCTGACTCCGACGGCCTCGGTCCACGCCTTGGGGATCAGCAGGCCGACGACGTGGCCGATGATGACCACCAGTAGTCCGAAGTGGAACAGCGGCGACCCGATGCGCAGCAGCCGCGACTCGTAGAGCTGCGAGGACCGGGTGGTCCACCCGAACTGGTCGTAGCGGTAGCGCCAGATCGTGCCGCCCACGAGCACGGCCACCATCACGTAGGGCAGGATGCCCCACAGCACGACGTCCATCAGCGGCCTCCCGTCGGCTGCAGGGGAATGAGGCGCGGATCGTACGGGTCGAGCCCGACGGACTCCGAGGGTGGACCGGCCGCGGCCATCGCCATGGCCTGCTGCCGGTCCTCGGGCGATCGCCCGGGGAGGGTCGCGCACACGGCGGAGACGACGCCCGCGTACGGCGAGCGGCGTTCGGCGAGGGCGAGGCGGATGAGCTCGAGGCTCGCCCGATAGGCCTGCAGCAGCTCGGCGCCGTCGTCGGGCCGGTGCCTGGCGAACTCGAGCACGAGGGGCAGGTGGTCGGGCAGCTCTCCGGTCTCGCCGAGCACCACGCCCGCGTCGCGGTAGCGCTGCTTGAACTCGGTGAGCACGACGCCGCGACGGCGGGTGTCGCCATCGGTCCAGTACGACAGGTAGAGCGCGTGGCGCTTCGACATGTCGAAGAGTTCGACGTAGCCGCGCTGGACCTCGGCGGCCGGAGTCGCCGCCCACCAGTCGAGCAGCGGCGCGAATGCCGCCGCAGCGGCACGGTCGGTCTCCGCGAGCGCGTCGCCGATGACGTCCGCGAGGCCGAGGACCTGCTCGTCGGGATAGCTGAGGCAGATCGAGGCGGCCTGGTAGACCACTCGTCGCCGGGCGTCGCTGCGACTCATGACCGGCCGCCGGCGGCATCCGGATCGCCCGGTGGTTCCTCGCGTTTCGAAGGCGGCGGGAACAGGCCGGACGGCGCCCCGTTGCCGTCCCAGTTGAGCAGGTTCACCCGGCCCCGCATCGACTGCGAGTCAGCGGCCCGATCCGAGGTCTGCCGCTCGCGGAGGGCCTGGAACGTCTCGACCGCGACCGGCACCGGCCGTCCGCTCGCCTCGCCGAACGGACCGGAGTCGCCGTTCTCGTACGGCCCGCCGTCGAAGTCGAGCGAGCAGCCGAGTTCCTCGAGTTCGTGCGCCCGCTCGTAGTGCGCCGTCGGGATCACGTAGCGCTCGTCGTACTTCGCGATCGCGAGCAGGCGGTACATCTCGTACATCGTGCCGCCGTCCATGCCGACGGCCGCCGGGATCGACTCGTCGCGCGGACGGTCGAGCGTGATGTCGCGCAGGTAGGCGCGCATCGCGGCGAGTTTCTTCAGCACACTCGTGATGAGGTCGGTGTCGCCGGCGGTGAAGAGTTCCGCGAGGTACTCGACGGGGATGCGCAGCGCCTCGATCGCGCCGAACAGCGTGCCGGCGGACTCCGCATCGTGGCCCTGCTCGCTCAGCAGGTCGACGATGGGCGAGAGCGGCGGGATGTACCAGACCATCGGCATGGTGCGGTACTCCGGATGCAGCGGCAGCGCCACCCGGTACTTCTTCGCGAGGGCGTAGACCGGCGATCGCCGGGCGGCCTCCATCCAGTCGTCGGCGATGCCCTGCTCGTGGGCCGCGGCGATGACCGCGGGGTCGTCCGGGTCGAGCATCAGGTCGAGCTGCGCCTCGTACAGGTCCTGCGGGTCGGGCGTCGCGGCCGCCTCGGTGACCTTGTCGGCGTCGTAGAGGAAGAGCCCCAGGTAGCGCAGGCGCCCGACGCAGGTCTCGGAGCACACCGTGGGGATGCCGACCTCGAGCCGCGGGTAGCACATGGTGCATTTCTCGGCCTTGCCGGTCTTGTGGTTGAAGTAGATCTTCTTGTACGGGCAGCCCGTGATGCACTGTCGCCAGCCGCGGCAGCGGTCCTGGTCGACCAGCACGATGCCGTCCTCCTCGCGCTTGTAGATCGCGCCGGAGGGACAGGACGCCATGCACGAGGGGTTCAGGCAGTGCTCGCAGATGCGCGGCAGGTAGAACATGAACGTCTGCTCGAACGAGAACTTGATCTTGTCCTCGGACTCGCGGCGCACCTTCTCGACCACCGGGTCGAGGTGGCCCATCTCGCTCGTGCCGCCCAGGTCGTCGTCCCAGTTGGCCGACCAGGTGATCTTCGTGTCCTCGCCCGTGATGAGCGACTTGGGCCGAGCGACCGGGAAGTCGTCGCCGAGGGGCGCGTCGATGAGCGTCTGGTAGTCGTAGGTCCACGGCTCGTAGTAGTCCTCGAGCTTGGGCTGCACGGGCGAGGAGAAGATCGTGAGCAGGCGCTTGAGCCGGCTTCCGGTGCGGAGCTTCAGGCGACCGCGGCCGTTGAGCTCCCACCCGCCCTTCCACTGCTCCTGGTCCTCGTACCGGCGCGGATACCCCTGTCCGGGCCTCGTCTCGACGTTGTTGAACCACACGTACTCGGTGCCGGCGCGGTTGGTCCACGCCTGCTTGCACGTGACCGAGCAGGTGTGGCATCCGATGCACTTGTCGAGGTTCATCACCATGCCCATCTGGGCCATCACCCGCATCAGCGGCTCACCCCCCGGCGCTTCGCACCCGAGGCCGTGCTGCGCTCGCGAACTGCATCCATCAGTACGTCACCTCCTGCGACCGGCGGCGGATCGTCGCCGTCATGTCGCGCTGGTTGCCGGTCGGTCCGAGGTAGTTGAACGTGTACGACAGCTGCGCGTACCCGCCGATGAGGTGCGTCGGTTTCACGAGCAGCCTCGTGACGGAGTTGTGGATGCCGCCGCGCCGCCCGGTCGCCTCCGACTTCGGCACGTCGATCGTGCGCTCCTGCGCGTGGTGCACGTAGACCACGCCGTCGGGCATGCGGTGCGAGACGATCGCCCTCGCCACGAGCACGCCGTTCGAGTTCACGCACTCGACCCAGTCGTTGTCGGATGCCCCGATGGCCGCGGCATCCGCCGGACTCATCCACACCGTGGGGCCGCCGCGCGAGAGCGAGAGCATGAACAGGTTGTCCTGGTACTCGGAGTGGATCGACCATTTCGAGTGCGGGGTGAGGTAGCGCACGACCACCTGCTGCTCGCCGTTCGGCCCGAGCTTGGGCTCGCCGAACAACCGGTGCATGTCGAGGGGCGGCCGGTAGATCGGCATGGCCTCGCCCAGGTCGCGCATCCAGTCGTGGTCGAGGTAGAAGTGCATGCGGCCGGTGAGCGTGTGGAACGGCTTCAGGCGCTCGATGTTCACCGTGAACGGGGCGTACCTGCGGCCGCCGGTCTCGGAACCCGACCACTCGGGGCTCGTGATGACCGGCTGCGGCGAGGCCTGCGTCATCGCGAACGTGATGCGCTTCTCCTCCGAGCCCTCGGCGAGGTCGGCGAGCGGCTTGCCCACCCGTTTCTCGAGGGTCCTGAATCCCTGCACGGCGAGTTCGCCGTTCGTCGTGCCCGAGAATGAGAGGATCGCCTCGGCCATCTTGATGTCGGTGTCGATCGCGGGCCTGCCGTCGGCCGCGCCGCCGAGCATGACCCCGTTCATTCCGGCGAGCCGTTCGACCTCGTGCTTCAGGTCGTAGGTGACGTTCTTCGTGGTGAAGCCGAGCCTGTCGGCCAGCGGGCCGACGGTCGCGAGCTGGTCGGCGATCGCCGTGTAGTCGCGTTCGACCACCGCGAAGTTCGGCATGGTCCTGCCGGGGGCCGCCGGTACGTCGCCCCTCGCCCAGTCGCGGACGACTCCGCCGGGCTGCGAGGTCTCGCCGGGGGTGTCGTGCTGCATGGGCACCGACACGAGGTCCTTGCGCGTGCCGAGGTGCGTCGCGGCCTGCCGTGAGAACTCGCGGGCGATCGCGTGGAACAGGTCGAAGTCGCTCTTCGCCTCCCACGGCGGGTCGATCGCCGGCGTGAACGCGTGCACGAACGGGTGCATGTCCGTCGACGAGAGGTCGTGCTTCTCGTACCACGTGGCTGCCGGGAACACCACGTCGGAGAGCAGCGTCGTCGAGGTCATGCGGAAGTCGGCCGAGACGAGCAGGTCGAGCTTGCCCTCGGGGATCTCGTCGTGCCACTTCACGTCGTTCGGGCGCACCGAGGCCTCGTCGGTGGCCATCACGTTGCTGTGGGTGCCGAGCAGGTGCTTGAGGAAGTACTCGTTGCCCTTGGCGGACGAGCCCATGAGGTTCGAGCGCCAGAGCGTCAGCAGTCGCGGCCAGTTCTCGGGGGCGTCGACGTCGGCGATGGCCGGCTGGAGCGAGCCGTCGCCGAGCCTGGCCGCCACGTACGAGGCCGCGTCGGCCGCCTCGCCCGCCGCCACCGCGGCCGTGGCGGCATCGGCCACCTCGAGCGGGTTGCGGTCGAACTGCGGGTAGAACGGCATCCAGCCGAGCCGCGCCGACTGCGCGATCGCGTCGGCCGTGTGCATGCCGTCGAAGTTGCCCTCGGCCAGCGGCGAGGCGAGCGCGTCGGCCGAGTAGCCGTCGAAGCGCCATTGGTCGGTGTGCATGTACCAGTACGCCGTGCCGATCATGGTGCGCGGTGGTCGCACCCAGTCGAGCGCGTTCGCGAGCGAGAGCCAGCCGGTGATCGGGCGGCACTTCTCCTGCCCCACGTAGTGCGCCCAGCCGCCGCCGTTGCGACCCATCGACCCGGTGAGGATCAGCAACGACAGGATCGCCCGGTAGGTCGCGTCGCCGTGGAACCACTGGCAGATCCCGGCGCCCATGATGATCATCGAGCGCCCGCCCGAGTCGATCGCGTTCTGCGCGAACTCGCGCGCCACGCGGATGCAGGCCTCGGCGGGCACGCCCGTGAGGTCCTCCTGCCAGGCGGGCGTGTAAGGGGACTCGACGTCGTCGTAGCCGGCGGGCCATTCGCCGGGCAGACCGGGCCGGCCCACGCCGTACTGCGCGAGCAGCAGGTCGAACACGGTCGTGACGAGTCGGCCGTTCACGCGGGTCGTCGGCACGCCGCGGCGCACCACGGCGCCCGACCCGTCTGCGGCATCGAACCTGGGCAGCAGCACCTCGACGTCCTCGGTGTCGAGCTTCGCGTCGCGCAGCGACAACGCGGGCACCGTGTCGCCGAGGTCGAGGTTCCACCTGCCCTCGCCGGACTCCGCGTAGCGGAACCCCATCGAGCCGTTCGGCACGACGGGCTCACCGGTCGCGGCCTCGATCAGCACCGTCTTCCACGACTCCTCGGGGGCGGATGCCTCGCCGGGCAGGTCTGCGGACATGAGGAACTTGCCCGGCACGAGGCCGCCGTCGGCATGCTCGACGAGGGTCACCAGGTGCGGCAGGTCGGTGTACTGCCGCGAGAAGTCGACGAAGAACGGCTCGCGGCGATCGACGTAGTGCTCCTTGAGCAGCACGTGCCCCATGGCCATCGCGAGGGCGGCGTCGGTGCCCGCCTGGCACGGCAGCCATTCGTCGGCGAACTTGGTGTTGTCGGCGTAGTCGGGGCTGACCGTGACCACCTTGGTTCCGCGATAGCGCACCTCGGCCATCCAGTGCGCGTCGGGCGTGCGGGTGACCGGCACGTTCGATCCCCACATCATGAGGTAGGTGGCATCCCACCAGTCGCCGGACTCCGGCACGTCGGTCTGGTCGCCGAACACCTGCGGGCTCGCGACCGGCAGGTCGGCGTACCAGTCGTAGAAGCTCGTCATGACCCCGCCGATGAGCTGGGTGAACCGCGTGCCGATGCAGTGCGACACCATCGACATCGCCGGGATCGGCGAGAAACCGGCGACCCGGTCTGGACCGTACTCCTTGATCGTGTGCACGTAGCCGGCCGCCACGAGCTCGACCGCCTCGGCCCAGGTGGCTCGCACGAGTCCGCCCTTGCCGCGGGCCTGCTGGTAGCGGCGACGCGTCTCGCGGTTCTTCGACACCTCGGCGAACGCGAGCACCGGGTCGCCGGTGCGGGCCTTCGCCTCGCGGTAGGCGTCGAGCAGCACGCCGCGCACGTACGGGTAGCGCACCCGGGTGGGGGAGTAGGTGTACCACGAGAACGCGGCCCCACGGGGGCATCCGCGGGGCTCGTACTCGGGGCGATCGGGGCCGACGCTCGGGTAGTCGGTCTGCTGGGCCTCCCACGTGATGATGCCGTCCTTGACGTACACCTTCCACGAACAGGAGCCCGTGCAGTTCACGCCGTGCGTGGACCTCACGACCTTGTCGTGGCTCCACCGGTCACGGTAGAAGGCGTCGCCCTGCCGACCCCCCTCGAGGAACGCCGCCCGGTGATCCGGCGTCTCGTCCCACCTCGTGAAGAACCTTCCGACGCGCAGCAGCGCGTCGGAAGCTGGACCGTCTACCCCCGTGATGGCCATATCGAGACGATACCGAGGGCGGCTCAGGTTAGGGAAGGCTCACCGGCGGCGGTTCGCCGAACCGGGTCGTCCCTCGCGGGACCATCGACCCGCGAAATCCTGACGCACGGAATACTGCGTCGGGACGACGCCCTCACGCGTGTTTCGCATGCGTCGGGCAGCTTCGACGCAACACATCTGCTATGCAGGCGAAATACGGCGCCGATACGGTGAAGGCATCGGAAGGCCCGAACCGCGGCCTCCGCGACGAAGGAGAGCTGATGACGTCCCGACCCCTTCCCGACCCCAGACGACGGCGGTTCGTCGCGCTGGCCGTGCCCGGCCTGCTCGCGGCGGCGCTGCTCACCGCGGCACCGGCCGCTGCGGCATCCGCAGACGAGCCGATCGACGGCGCGCGCACCTCGAACGACCCGATGTTCCCGAACGTCGGCAACGGCGGGTACGACGCGCTCGACTACGACGTCGCCATCGCCTGGACGCCGAACGCGGCGCAGTCGGGTTCGACGATCGCCGGCACGATCGCGGCGACGAGCACCATGACCGCGACCGCACCGCAGCCGCTCAAGAGCTTCTCCCTCGACTTCGAGGGGCTGGACGTCGACTCGGTCACCGTCGACGGCGTCGACGCCGCCTGGACGCGCGACGTCGACCCCGCCGCCATCAAGTACAAGCTCGTCGTCACGCCCGCGACGCCCGTGAGCGGCGAGTTCGAGGTGGCGGTGGCGTACCATGGCACCCCCAGCTCGCACACCGACCTCGACGGCTCCTCAGAGGGATGGAACCGCACGTCCGACGGTGCCACGCTGCTCGGTCAGCCGATCGGCATGATGACGGGATACCCCCACAACAACACGCCCGCCGACAAGGCGACGTACACGTTCACCCTCGACATCCCGACGATCCTGAACAACGTGGCCGGAACGGCGCCCGCCGAGGCCGCAGCGGTGAGCAACGGCGAGCTCGTGTCGAAGACCGCGTCGACCGACGGCGCGCGCACCACCTGGGTCTGGGAGCAGACGAAGCCCATGGCGTCGGAGCTCGCGGTGATCTCGATCGGCCGCTACGACGTGATCCGGTCGGACTTCGTGCTCAGCGACGGCAGCACCATCCCGTCGTGGTCGTTCATGGACTTCGCGCTCTCGGCGGCCAACAAGAACACCATCCGCACGCGCGAGGCGCAGCTCGGCACGATCATCCGGAACCTCGAGACGCTCTACGGGCCCTACCCGGGCAGGAGCACCGGCGTGATCGTGGACACCGTGCCGAGCGGCATCAACTACGCGCTCGAGACGCAGGACCGTTCGTTCTTCCCGTCCGCGGGATCGGTCGGCGGGAACACGCTCATCCACGAGCTCGTGCACCAGTGGTACGGCGACAACGTGTCACCCATCACCTGGACGGACATCTGGATCAACGAGGGCATGGCCACCTGGGGTCCCGCGTACTACAACTCCAGCGAGGGCTTCGGAACCGGGGCGACGCCGACCGAGCTCACTTACTTCAACTCGTGGAACAACTCGGCGGCGAGTAGCCCGAACTGGTCGGTCGCACCCGGCGCGCAGACCGACTCGAGCGAGCTGTACGAGTACCAGACCTACACGCGCGGCGCCCAGTTCTGGGCCGCGCTGCGGGTGGCCATCGGCGACCAGCCGTTCTTCGCACTGATCGAGGAGTGGCAGACGCGCCACGGCGGCACCAGCAGGTCGGGTGCCGATCTCAAGGCGCTCGCCGAGGAGCTCTCGGGCCGCGACCTCACCGCCTTCTACGCGGACTGGATCCTGGAGGGCGACAAGCCGGCCTGGCCCGAGAAGCTCACGGCCTCGCTCGCGAGCGTGCCCGCATCCGGCGTGGTGCGCGCCGGAGACGTGGTGGCCTACACGCTGGGCGCCACCAACACGGGCCGCGTCCCGCTGGCGTCCTCGGTCGTGGCGGTCGACGTCGCGGGCGTGCTCGCCCAGGCGGCCATCGATCCGGCCTCGCTGCCGGCCGGCGCGACGCTTGAAGGCTCGACGCTCACCTGGGAGGTGCCGGCGACACCGGTCGGCGCCCCGGCCGCGTCGATCTCGTTCGCTGCGACCGTCAAGGCGGCTGCACCGGGCGGCCAGCTCACGGCGACCGCGACGGTCGCGACGCTCGGCGGCACCTGCGCGGACTGCACCTCGACGCTCTCGGTGGCACGCGACGCCGAGCGGCCGACGGCGACCCTCGTCGCCCCGGTCTCCGCCGGCCCGTTCCCGTCGCTCTCGGTGCGGGTCGACGCGACCGACAACGCGGGCCTGCAGCGGATCGTCGCCAACATCTACCGGGACGGTGCGCTCGTGAAGAGCACGCAGACGGCGGTGCCGGGCGGCGCGAAGAGCGGCACCCACACCGCGACGGTGCAACTGCCCGACGGCAGCTACACGGTCAAGTACAACTCGCAGGACCTGATCGGGAACATCTCCACGACCTCGACCTTCGCGTTCACCATCGACGCGACCAAGCCGACGGTCACCGTGAAGGACGGCGCCTCGTTCACGGTGGCGACCGGCGCGTCGTACGACGTCGTGAGCTACAAGCTCTTCGATGCGGGCAAGGTCGATCGGGTCGTGATCAACGGCAAGGTCAAGGACTTGTCCGACAACCAGTGGTCCGACGTGAACTACCTGAAGCCCGGCGTCTTCGGCGCGGTGCGCGGTGAGAACACGATGCTGGTCTACGACGTCGCCGGCAACGTGCAGACCGTGGTGTTCACGCTGAACTAGCGACCCCACGCAGTCGGCGGTGAGGTCCCTCCTGATGGAGGGGCCTCATTGCGTTCGGTGCGAACATCGGTCGGCCATCGGCCATCGGCCATCGGCCATCGGCCATCGGCCATCGGCCATCGGCCATCGGCCCCGGCCGCCGGCCGCTCAGTCCACGACTTCGAAGTACAGGTGCGTGTGCAGGGCACACCCGGGATTGAACGGCGCGGTGCAACGTGGGCACCCGACGGCGCCGAGGTACTCGTCGATCGTGAGCTCCGAGCTGCAGACCCCGCAGAGCACGGCTTGCTCGTCGCGTCGATGCACGGGCCACTGGGATGCCGCGTGCCCGGCCGCCTGCTCGTGGCAGAGGTGGCACGGGTAGTAGTCGCCGCAGCAGAAGAACTTCATCGCGACGACGTCGAGCTCGGTGCGGTAGTGCACGCAGCGGGTCTGCTCGTCGACGATGGGTCCGAGCACGCGCGGGCGCGAAGCCGGGTGCGAAGGCGCGGCCGCGGCCGCGAGCGCAGGCGCGGACGACGCGAACGGGCGGCCGTCGACGCCGGAGTCTCCGTCGAGACATCCGTCGCCCACGACCGCCCGTTCGACCATGCGGATCGCTTCGGTCTCAGCCGGCGAGCGCGGCTGCGAGGCTCTCGCGCACGATCGCGAGGCCCTTGAGCAGTTCGTCTTCGGAGATCGTGAGCGCGGGCAGGAACTTCAGCACCTCGTCGTGGGCGCCCGAGGTCTCGATGACGAGTCCGCGCGTGAAGGCCTGCTTCGAGATGCGGGCGGCGAGGCCGCGGTCGGCGTCGCACGCGAGGCCGTACATGAGGCCGCGACCGCGCACGACGAAGCCGAGCTCGGGGTGCGCTGCGGCGATCTGCTCGAGCTCGCCGCGCAGCAGCGCCGACTTGGCGGCGACGCCGTCGACCAGCGCGGAGTCTGCCCAGTAGTTCTCGAGCGCCGCTCGAGCGGAGACGAACGCGAGGTTGTTGCCGCGGAACGTGCCGGTGTGGGCGCCGGGCTTCCAGACGTCGACCTCGGGGCGCAGCAGCACGAGCGACATGGGCAGGCCCGAGCCCGAGATGGACTTCGAGACCGTCACGATGTCGGGCACGATGCCCGACTCCTCGAACGCGAAGAAGGCGCCCGTGCGGCCGACGCCCGCCTGGATCTCGTCGAGGATGAGCAGGATGCCGCGGTCGGCCGTGATCGCCCGGAGGCGCTGCAGCCACGCGGCGCTCGCGACGTTGATGCCGCCCTCGCCCTGCACGGCCTCGACGATGACGGCGGCGGGCAGGTCGACGCCCGAGCCCGGGTCGTCGAGCATCTTCTCGAGCAGGTCGAGGGTGTCGACATCCGCCCCGAGGTAGCCGTCGTAGGGCAGTCGCGTGACGTTGTCGAGCGTGATGCCCGCGGCGCCGCGGTAGTGGCTGTTGCCGGTCGCCGCGAGGGCGCCCGTGCTCAGGCCGTGGAACGCGTTCGTGAACGCGACGACGTTGGTGCGGCCGGTGGCCTGTCGGGCGACCTTGAGCGCCGCCTCGACGGCGTTCGCACCGGTCGGGCCGGTGAACTGGAGCTTGTGGTCGAGCCCGCGCGGCTCGAGCACGAGGCGCTCGAACGCCTCGATGAAGGCCTTCTTGGCCGAGGTGGCCATGTCGAGGCCGTGGATGATGCCGTCGCGCTCGAGGTACTCGATGAGCGCACGCGTGAAGAGGGGGTTGTTGTGCCCGTAGTTGAGCACGCCGGCGCCGGCGAAGAAGTCGAGGTACTCGCGGCCGTCTTCGCCCACCAGGGTCGAGCCCACGGCCCGGTCGAACACCACCGGGAACGCGCGCACGTAGCCGCGCACCTCGGACTCGCGGCGGTTGAAGACTTCGAGTTCGTCGCTCATGGCAGGGGGGACCTCTTTCAGATCGGCGTCGGCGGTGGTACGAGCCTAAGCCTCTTGGCTGGGCGTCTTCACCGCACCGTCGACACCCCTCAGGGCATGGGCGCTACGAGGCATCGGATGCGGCGGCATCGGTCGACGGCACCGAAGCCCCCGCCTCGACGAGGCACGCCTCGAGCGCGACCCACGAGAGCATCGCGCACTTGACGCGCATGACGTACTTCGAGACGCCGTGGAAGGCGATGGCGTCGCCGAGCAGCTCCTCGTCGGGTTCGCCGGCGCCCCGCGAGCGCAGCATCGCGCGGAATCCGTCGATGAGCTCGCGCACGTGGGCGGTGTCGGCGCCGACCACCAGCTCGGTGAGCGCCGAGGCCGAGGCCATCGAGATGCTGCATCCGTCGCCCTCCCAGCCGAGGGCCTCGACGGTGGTACCCGAGGGGTCGAGGCGGATGCCGAGCGTGATCTCGTCGCCGCAGGTCGGGTTCAGCTCGTGGTGCGAGGCCTGCGGGTCGGCGAGCGCCCCGTCGCCGACGCGGCGCCTCGAGTGGTCGAGGATCAGCTCCTGGTAGAGCCCGGACAGGTCGCTCATGCGTTCACCCCGAAGAACGCGCGCACCTCGGCGAGGGCGGCCGTGAAGCGGCGCACCTCTTCGGCGGTCGTGTAGACGTAGGCGCTCGCCCGGGTCGTGGCACGCAGGCCGAGCCGGCGGTGCAGCGGCTGCGCGCAGTGGTGGCCGACGCGCACGGCGATGCCGCGCGAGTCGAGGAACTGGCCGACGTCGTGCGCGTGCACGCCGGGCACGTCGACGCTCGCGAGGGCGCCGCGCTCGACGCCGGGGCCGCTGCCCACGAGCCGGATGCCGTCGAGGCGCGAGACCTCGTCGACGAGCAGGGCGGCGAGCTCGACCTCGTGCTCGTGCACGCGGCGCATGTCGAGCCGCTCGAGGTAGCGCACGGCCTCGGCGAGTGCGACGGCCTGCGACACGGGCTGCGTGCCCGCCTCGAAGCGCTGCGGCGACGGCAGGAACTCGGCGGTCTGCATGGTCACGGTCGTGATCGTCGAACCGCCCGTGCGCGCAGGCGGCAGGGCGTCGAGCAGGTGCTCGCGGCCGTAGAGCACGCCGATGCCGTTCGGTCCGAGCATCTTGTGCGCCGAGAATGCGGCGAAGTCCACGCCGAGCGCCGCGAAGTCGGTCGGACGGTGGGGCACCGACTGGCAGGCGTCGAGCAGCACGAGCGCGCCGTGACGGTGCGCGAGCTCGACGACGTCGGCCACGGGGGCGATGTGGCCGGTCACGTTGGAGACGTGCGCGAAGGCCACGAGCTTCGTCTTCGGGCCGATGACGGATGCCGCGTCGTCGGCGTTCCACGTTCCGTCGTCGTGCACGGGAATCCACCGCAGCGTCGCACCCGTCTTCGCGGCGAGCCGCTGCCACGGGATGAGGTCGGCGTGGTGCTCGGCCTCGGTCACGACGATCTCGTCGCCCGCGGTGAGCCGGAACAGGTCGGCCTCTGCGCCGCCGAGGCCGGCCGCGGCATCCGCCATGCCGAGCGCGACGATGTTGATCGCGTCGGTCGCGTTCTCGGCCCAGACGATCTCGCGCTCGCCGGCGCCCACGAACCGGGCGACCGTCGCGCGGGCGTCTTCGAAGGCCATCGTCGAGGTGCCGACGAGCGTCGAAGCGCCCCGGTGCACGGCCGCGTTGGCGTGCTCGAGGAACGCGCGTTCGGCGTCGAGCACGGCCACGGGCCGCTGGGCGGTCGCGCCCGAGTCGAGGTACGCGAGCGGGAAGCCGTTGAGCTCCTGCGCGAGGTACGGGAAGTCGCCGCGGATGCTCGCCACGTCGAGCGGCTCGGACGCCGTCAGGGGGTTGAAGGTCACGTGTGTTCTCCTGCGCCCGGCGCGCGCGGGGTTCGCGGACGGCGGCGCACTTCCAGTCTGACGCACTTCGGCTGGGAGGCGGCCGCCTCGGACCAGATCGTCCAGGACTCCCGGGGTCGATCGCACGGCGGCATCCGGTCAGGAATCGAGAAGCGGGGTGCACCGGCCGGTTCGTAGCGTGAACACCATGAACACCATCGACCACATCATCATCGAGGCGACCGACGTCACGGCCGCCGAAGCCTTCTACGCCACCGCCTTCGGGCTCGGCGACCGCGTTCGCGTGCGTCGATCGGACGCCGCGAGCAGCGGGTTCCGCGGATTCACCGTCTCGCTCGTCGTCTCGCAGCCGGCGAACGTCTCAGCCCTCTTCGACGCCGCGCTCGCCGCAGGCGCGACCGCGGTCAAGCCCGTGACGAAGTCGATCTGGGGCGTCGGCGGCAGCCTGCGGGCACCCGACGGCACCACCTGGAAGATCGCCACCACGTCGAAGAAGGACACCGCACCCGCATCGCGCGACGTCGAGGCGATCGTCGTGCTGCTCGGCTGCACCGATGTCGGCGCGGCCAAGCGCTTCTACACCGAGCAGGGCCTCGCCGTGGGCAAGAGCTT
Source organism: Agromyces sp. CF514 (assembly GCF_900113185.1). NCBI lineage: Bacteria > Bacillati > Actinomycetota > Actinomycetes > Micrococcales > Microbacteriaceae > Agromyces > Agromyces sp. CF514. The sequence continues at coordinate 1,163,335 of NZ_FOZD01000001.1, forward strand.
CGGCGCCTACGCCGAGTTCAAGATGGACGACAGCCCCGTGCGTCTCGGCCTCTACGCCCGCAAGGCGCTCGCGAAGGACGCGGGCGTGCCGATCGAGGGCAGCGGCTCGCACCGCCTCGTGCTCGTCGGCGACGGCGGCGTCTCCGTCACCGACCCCGACGGGTTCGCCTGGGAGTCGGCCGCGGTCGCCACGCCCGCCGCGCGCACCTCGCCGGTCGAGTAGGCGCCTCCGGCGCCGTATCGAGAGCCGCCCACCGCCGGTCTCGATACGCTGCGCTACTCGACCGGCGGCAACTGGGCCAGACGCGCTTCGACCGCCGGTCGGAACGCGTCGGCCCAGATGCGGTACCCGCGGTCGTTGGGATGGAACAGATCGCCCGCGAACTGCGTCGAGACGCCCCACATGCCCTGGCGGTTCGTGCGGGCGAACAGCGGCACCACCGCGAGCCCGCGCGCTGCGGCGGCCGCTCGCAGCCTGCGGTTCGCCGCACGCACCTTCGCCTGCGCGGGCGGGAAGTAGAAGCTCGGCAGGTCGGCCACGATCGCATGGTCGGGCAGCGCCCCGAAGAGCTCGCGGATCTCCCGCTCGAATCGTTCGACGTCGAAGTCCGCGATGTCGTTCGCGCCGATGCACACCGTCAGCACGTCGGGCTCGAGGCGTGCGAGCACCGGCAGCTCGTCGTCGATCGCGATGCGCAGCGTCGCCCCCGAGATGCCGAGGTTGACGGTGCGCACCGGTCGAGCGGATGCCGCGGCGATCGCCCGTGCGATGAATCCCACGTAGCTGTGGCCGGGCCTGCTCGCGCCGATGCCCTGCGCGGCCGAGTCGCCGATGGCGACGTAGAGCAGCTCACCCGGCCCGGCGCGCTGCTCGCGCCAGTACGCGGAGTTGACCGGGATCGATTCGGCCAACGCGGTGCGCCAGTGGTGCTGACGTCGTGCGAGCCAGCGCCACCACAGCGCGACGCCGGTCGCGGAGGCGAGCAGCGCGGTCGCGACGAGTGCAGAGCGGCGGTGGGGCATTCGGCGGCGTACTACTCGGCCGACGGCAGCTCGTCGAGCGCGTCGGGGCGTGCCCAGCGCAGCACCCGGCGCGCGCGCAGCGTGTTCCACGGGCTCGGCTCGCCGGGTGCGGCGTCGAGCGCGAGGAACACGGCGCCGTTCCACGGGTCGCCGGCCGCCCACGTTCCGCCGTCACGGCGGTGCTCGAGCAGCAGGTCGACGGCAGGACCGACGCGAGGGTCGGGCTCGGTGCCGTCGATGAGACTCGCTTCGCGGAAGTGGTCGAGCGACCTCAGCACGTCGTAGACCCAGTACGGCGGGAAGATGAAGTTCTCGTAGCGCTCGCGCACGATGCCGCCCGTGGACCTGCGGCGGTAGAGGTTGCGCTCGAGCAGGTACTCCTCGCCGCGATGGCGGGCGTCGACCACGGCGGCGTCTGTCGCATCGCCGACGGCCGCCTCGTAGGCGAGCAGACCCTCGAGCACGCAGAGCGTCGAGTCGAACGACGAGCGCACGGACTCCTCGATCGGCTCGCAGTTCCACCCGCCGTCGTCGAGCTGGCCGTCGAGCAGCAGCCCGATCATGCGATCGGCGCCGTCGCCGAGCACGCCGAAGTACGCCGAAGCCGCCAGCACGCCGCCGTTGACGCAGGCCTCCACCTCGCCGTCGAAGAACGGGCGACCGCCGTCGTGCTCGCTGAAACGAACCCCCTCCACCACGCGATCGATCGCGGTGCGCGTGGTATCGGCCGCCGGATCGACGCCCAGGCGGCGCAGGGACTGCAGGGTCCACATGACGCTGCGCCGGTCGCCGTCGATGCCGTAGGCCTCGCCGCCCCAGTAGCCGTCGGCGGTCTGCAACGAGAGCAGTCGCGCGCCGGAGCCCTCGGTCGCGACGCGCGAGCGTTCGGCGGCGACCACGTCGTCGGGCTCGTCGAGCAGGTCGCGCATGACCTGCCAGCGAACCGCGGGGTCGGACTCGAGCAGCCAGTCGGTGACGTCCATCGCTCCATCGTGGCGTGCCCCACCGACGAAGCCAAGGGGTTGCGACGGCAGACTGGACCCATGCTCCCTTCGCTCGACCTCCCGGCCACGCTCGACACGCGAACCGGAACGGTGCTGCTGCGTCGCGCCGACCCGGCTGACCTCGACGCGCTCATGGCGCTGCTCTCGGACGACCCGATCAGCGCCTCGCGCGGCGACGTCGCGTCGTCGGACGACGAACCCGCCTACCGGGCCGCGCTCGAGGAGATCCTCCGCGATGCGGGCAACGACCTGCTCGTCGTCGAGGGTCATGCGGGGGAGCTCGCCGCGACGATGCAACTCACCAGGATTCCGGGCATGGCGCGGCGCGGCAGCACGCGCCTGCTCGTCGAGGCCGTTCGCGTGCGCAGCGACCTGCGCTCCGCCGGCATTGGCGGCGCGATGATGCGCTGGGTGACGGAGGTCGCGGCGCCGGCCCTCGGCTCGAGTCTCGTGCAGCTGACCTCGGATGCCGCGCGCGTCGACGCCCACCGCTTCTACGAGCGGCTCGGCTTCGTGGGCTCGCACATCGGATTCAAGTACCGAGTCCGAGGCGCATGAGCACCCGCGGGAACCCGTTGATCACCGACTCGGTGTCGGCCGCCTTCGCGAAGCCCGCACGCTCGAAGAGCTTGCGCGTGCCGACGTAGGCCATCGTGAGGTCGACCTTCTCGCCCCGGTTGTCGACCGGGTAGCCCTCGATCGCGGGGGCGCCGCGCTCGCGCGCGAATTCGACGGCCCCCGCGAGCAATGCATGGGAGATGCCCTCGCCACGATGCCCGGGACGCACGCGGATGCACCACACCGACCACACATCGAGGTCGTCGACGTGCGGGATCTTGCGGTTGCGCGAGAAGCTCGTGTCGGCCCGCGGATGCACGCCCGCCCAGCCCACGACCTCGCCGCCGTCGTAGGCGAGCACGCCGGGCGGAGGGTCTTCGGCGCAGAGCTCGCGCACGCGTTCGCCGCGGGCCGGACCCTTCAGCGCCAGGTTCTCTTTCGAGCCGATGCGGTAGCTCAGGCAGAAGCACACGTTCGCATCGGGTCGCTTGGGCCCCACCATGGTCGCGACATCTTCGAACACGGTTGCCGGTCGCACCTCGATCGCCATGCGGCCACGATGCCAGCGCCCACCGACATCCGACGTCCGGGGTCCGGGGCCGCGAGCGGTCACGGCCCGGATGGTGCGGATCAGGCGTCGTCGCCCGGCTGCACCCGACGCAGTCGCACGACGGGGATCGTGCGGTCGACGCGCGCCTGGTGATCGGCGAAGAACGGCGCGGACTGGAGGATCCAGTCCCACGCGAAGTCGTGCTCGGCATCGGCGAGCACCTGAGCGATCGCGTCGTACTCCTCGCCGTCGACCTCGACGTGCTCGTGCGGGTCGGCGAGGAGGTTGCGGTACCACTCCGGATGCTCTGGCGCGGCGTTCGCCGAGGCGACGACGTGGTCGGCGTCGGGCAACGGCAGCCGCATCATGGGCGTCGTGTGCGGCTCGCCGCTGCGGCGGCCCGTGGTGGTGAGCAGCAGCAGGCGTTCGCGATGCATGCCGGGCGGCGTCCTGCCCGCCCGGAACGCCGTCACGACGCCGTCGTCGATCTCGGTCATCAGGGGTTCGGGTTCGTCGCGGCCCCGTCGAGCCAGAGCATGTTGCTCGGGTCGCTGTGGGCCGTGCCCGTGCCGACGTGCTTGTCGCTGATCTGCGGGCCCTTGGTGATCACGTGCACGAGGGCCATCGCGTGGCCCTGGCCGAGGCCGTAGTCGGCCTTCAGCCAGGCGACGATGGGCGCCGACTTCGTGGTCTCGTCGAAGCCCTGCTCGTGGGCGAGCTCGATGAAGGCGCGCGGGGTGATGCCGGTCTTGGCCTCGATGTTGTCGAGGTAGGCCTGAAACGTCATGGTGTTCCCTTCGGTGTCGGTGGGTCGGGCGCCGGCTCAGTCGGCCCACGTCTGGATGATGACGGGCGAGGCGTGGATGCACAAGACCTTGAGCCGCTCGGGCCGCGTGTTGGCGAACTGGTGCCAGACCCCGCTCGGCACCGTGGCGGTGTCGCCGGCTCGGGCGGTCAGCTGCCGGTCGCCGATCGTGATCGACGCCTCGCCCTCGAGCACGACCCAGGTCTCGGGGTACGGATGCCAGTGCAGGTCGGTGCCCTGACCGGTCTCGTAGTCGACGAAGAAGTACGAGATGCCCGATCCGTGCTCGATGCCCACGAACCGTCGCGTCCGGCCGGTGCCGATGAGCAGTTCGGAGGCGTGCACGATCCCGGGGGCGGAGGCCGCGGACTCGGACGGCGCGAGGAGGATCTCGGCCGGGGTGGATGAGGTGGTCATGGGTTCCTCGATTCGGTGGACTGGGATGAGAACAGGGTCCGCCCGCGGCATCCGTCGGCGTTAGCATTTCGATGTGGATCGAAACTTGACGGACCGCATCGCGTCGGGGCGGGACGCGGTGGACCGCAACCTCGTGGAGTTCCGCCTCGCGCCCGATGACATCTCGGCCATCAGGTTCGGGGTCTCGCCAGGGCACGAGCTCTGCAACGCGATGCGCGTGCTCCAGCGGCCCGAGGGGCATCCGCTGCAGTGGGGGTGGTTGCGCAGCGTCAGGTCGGGGATGCCGCGCGAGCCGTTCGACCTGCTGCGCACCGTCATCGGGGCGGAGGGGTACTTCCCCGACTTCTTCACGTCGACGCCGACGTGGGACATGCAGCCCGCCGACGAGTTCGCCCGCCTGCGCGAGGTGCCGCCCGAGCTCATGCGCGCAGACCTGGCGAAGATGCTCCTGCGATCGACAGGCGAGCGGCACCGCGCCATCCGGCACATGCACGACGATCCGCTGCGCGCGCGGGCGATGCTCGCCGACGCGTTCGAGGCGATGTGGACGGCGGTGCTCGCCCCCGTGTGGCCGCAGCTCGAGCGCATCCTGCGCGCCGACATCGCGGTTCGGTCCCGACGCATCGCGACCGACGGGCTCGGCGGCATGGTCGGCGCGCTGCACCGGTCGGTCGACTGGAGCGACGATGCCGTGCGTGTCGAGCTGCGCATGCACCGAGAGGTGCTCGACTGTCGGGGGAGCGGGCTCGTGCTCGTGCCGACGGTCATGAGCTGGACCCGCGGATGCTCCGTGCTCACCGAACCCCCGGCGCAGCCCACGCTCTTCTACCCGGCGCAGGGCGTGACCGAGACGTGGGCGCGCAACACCGAGACGGCCGCCGACGCGCTCGGTGCGCTGCTCGGACCGGCGCGGGCGGGGATCCTGCTCGGCGCGCACGTCGAGCGCACGACCTCGCAGGTGGCCGCGGACTCGGGCCTCGCGGTCTCGACCGCGTCGCACCACCTCGCCGTGCTCCGGGGCAGCGGGCTCGTCGCGAGCCGGCGCGACGGCGCGCGCGTGCTGCACCTGCGGACGCCGTTGGGCGAGGCGGTCGTCGGGGCGACGCTGTAGGGGCGGCCGGCGCGGCCGGCGACCGGCGGCCAGCGACCGGCGACGGCGACCGGTGACCGGCGACGGCGACCGGCCACCGGTGACGGCGCTGGTCCGGTGCTCCCGCGTTCGAGGGCAGCGCGGCGGGCGTGCGCAACTCAGGAGATCTGCGCGACACGCCGCCCCGATCGGGTGCATCGGCGGCGTGTCGCCCTGTCGCTCCGGAGTTGCGCACCGGGCGGTTGACGCCCGGGGGTCGTCGGCGTATATTCACCCGCATGGGTGAATATCAACTGGATGCGGTGCTGGGCGCCGTCGCCGACCCCACGAGGCGCGCGATCCTCGACCGCCTGCTCGATGGCGAGGCACGGGTCACCGACCTCGCGCGCGAGTTCCCGATCTCGCTGAACTCCACGAGCAAGCACATCAAGGTGCTCGAGCGCGCCGAGCTCGTGCACCGCGAGGTGCGGGGCCGCGAGCACGTGCTGTCGCTGCGGGCCGAGTCGCTCGGCAACGCCGTCGCCTGGATGCAGCGCTACCAGGCGTTCTGGGAGGACCGGCTCGCCGCCCTCGAGGCGTTCGTCATGTCCGACGAGTCGGATGTCGCGGGCGAGCCGGATGTCGCGGGCGAGACGGATGTCGCGGGCGAGCCGGCTGAGCCGGAGGCCGCAGACGGTTCGGGTGCCGTCGACGGCGGGCCGGATGCCGCCACCGGCCCGACCGCCATCGCAAGCGTCGCGACCGGCGACGGGTCGACCGGCGACGTGCCCGACGGCGACGAGCCGCACGAGCGAGGCGGTGCCCGATGAGCGCCGTCGTGACGGTGAGTCGGCGGATCGCGGCATCCGCGGACCGGCTCTTCGACGCGTGGCTCGACCCCGCGGCGCTCTCCGTGTGGATGCGACGCGACGGCAGCGAGCCTTCGACGGCGGTGATCGACCCGCGCGTCGGCGGGACGTTCGCGATCACGATGAACGACCCGCAGGGCGCATTCCTGCACGGCGGCACCTACATGGTGATCGACCGGCCTCGCCGGCTCGAGTTCACGTGGAGGTCGGATGCGACGCACGGCACCGACTCGGTCGTGCGCGTGAGCTTCGAACCCGACGGCGACGGGACCCTCGTCGAGGTGCGGCACGAGCGACTGCCCGACGCGCTCGCCGTGCGGTTGCACGCCGAGGGATGGACCGAGATCATGTCCGGGTTCGCCCGGCGCTACGCAGAGGAGGCGGCGTGATGCTGCTCGAAGGGAAGGTCGCCGTGATCCACGGCGGCGGGGGATCGATCGGATCGACGACGGCACGCGTGTTCGCCCGCGAGGGCGTGCGCCTGCATCTCGCGGGGCGCAGCCTGCCACGGCTCGAGGCCGCGGCATCCGCGATCCGTGCGACCGGTGCGAGCGTCGAGATCGCGGTCGTCGACGCCATGGACCAGGCGGCGGTGGACGAACACGTCGACGCCGTCGTCGCACGCGAGGGGCGCCTCGACATCGCCCTCAACGCGGTCGGCTTCGACCACGTGCAGGGGCTCGCGATCGCCGACACGACGCTCGCCGACTACCTGCACCCCATCACGGGCTACCTGCAGACGAACTTCGTCACGGCGAAGGCCGCGTCGCGCGCGATGATCGCCCAGGGGGGCGGCGTGATCCTCACGATCTCGACGCCGGGCGCACGCCTCACTGGCCGGGGGCTGATCGGCAACGCCGCGCAGAGCGCCGGGCTCGAGGGCTTCTCGCGGGCGCTCGCCGGCGAGCTCGGCCCGGCCGGCGTGCGCGTGGTGTGCGTGCGCCCGCACGCGTTCCGCGACGCCTCCGAGTCGTACACGCTCGACATGTTCGGGCGCATCGCGGATGCCGGTGGCACGAGCCTCGACGACTGGTGGAACGGCCTGGCGTCGACGACGCTGCTCGGGCGGCTGCCCGAACTCGACGAGGTGGCCGAGTACCTCGCGTTCGCGGCATCCGATCGTGCGGCGTCGATGACGGGAGTCGTCTCGAACCTGACGGCGGGCGCGCTCGTCGACTGACGACCACGTGCAGGAGCGGCCCGGATGCGATGTGCATCCGGGCCGCTTCGTGTTCTCGGCGCCGCACAGCTGATCTCAGTTCGTCGCGAGCTCATGACTCTCGAGTGTTGCGCATGCTGCAACGTCGTTGACGTCCCCCGTTCGAGGGGTTTACGGTGCAATTCATATGATGTCATTCGACATACGAAACCGGGAGAAATCAATGAAGATGCTCACTCAACGGTCGCTCGCCGCGTTGGCGGTTGCGGCACTCGCCATCAGCGGGGCGGTGGTCGGCGCGCATTCCGCCTCGGCGACCCCGACGGCCGGGCGCGGCGACGGGGCGACGGACGCCCTGACCATCGTGGTGGCGCCGCACGGCAAGAAGGGCGCGCCCGCCGGCGACATCGTCGTCACCTCCATCGACGCGGCCAAGTCGGTCGCGAAGAACAAGGGCAAGAAGCGGGACGTCCGCGTCGTACTCGACGGCGGCACGTACGAACTCGACGAGCCCCTCCGGTTCGGTCCGAAGGACGGCGGGTCGAACGGGCACACGGTGACCTGGACGAGCGCCGACGGCGAGCGTGCCGTGCTCTCGGGCGGCCACCGCGTGACCGGCTGGCGTCTCCAGGATGCCGAGCAGAACATCTGGGTGGCCGAGGTCGCACCGGGCACCGAGTCGCGTCAGCTCTACGTCGACGGCCAGCCCGCCGAGAAGACCAAGCTGCTGCTCGCCGCCGACAAGAAGGACCGTGCACAGCTCACGTGGACTGAATCGGGTCTCACGGTCGACCAGGGTCGATACGGCGACCTCAGCGGCCTCCGCAACCAGGCCGACCTCGAGATCGTCAGCCTCGGCTCGTTCACCGACCGCATCTCGCCCGTCGAATCCATCATCGGCAACGAGATCCGGATGGTGCAGCCGGCTTGGCAGAACAATAACTTCGGCTACGACACGCTGAAGTCGCCCTACAACCGTGGCGCCCTCTACCTCGTGAACGCGTACGAGTTCTTCGCGAACGCGGACGAGTGGTACCTCGATTCACCCGCCGGAAAGGTCTACTACAAGGCGCCCGACGGAGCGACGATGGACGGCGTCGACGTGCGCCTGCCCGAGCTCGAGACGCTCGTCGAGGTCGGCGGCACCTACGACGACCCGATCGAGGGGCTCTCGTTCGAGAACCTCGAGTTCGCGCACACGACCTGGCTGCGGCCGAGCTCGGAGCAAGGATACGCCGACCAGCAGTCCGGCGCCCACGCCGTCGGCGACTACTCGCCGCCCGCCGACTACCTCACGACCTGCCAGGACGGGTGCCCGGAGTTCGAGCAGACCCGCGATGAGTGGTGGCAGGTGCCCGGTGCGGTCCAGGTCTCGGCGGCGAGCGACATCTCCTTCGACGGCAACCGGTTCGACCAGCTCGGCTCGGTCGGCCTCGGCATCGGCATGGACCCGAACGCGCACGAGACGGGCGTCGGGTACGGCGCGAACGACATCCGGGTGCTCGGCAACGAGTTCACCGACCTCGGAGGGTCGGGCATCGTCGTCGGCGGCGTGCAGCCCGACGCGCACCACCCGAGCGACGATCGCATGACCGTTCGCGACATCACGATCGTCGACAACACCATCAGCCGGGTCGGGCAGAGCTACCGCGACAGCGCCGGCATCCTCTCGACCTACGTGACCCGTGCGGAGATCTCGCACAACACCCTCACCGAACTGCCCTACGACGGCATCGACATCGGCTGGGGCTGGGGCATCAACGACCCGGGCGGCAACGCGTACTACGAGAAGGCAGGTCGGTACGAGATCCAGCCGCGGTACGAGACGCCGACGACGTTCCGCGACAACCACGTGGCGTACAACCTCATCCACGACACCAAGAACGAGATGCACGACGGCGGCAGCATCTACACGCTGTCGGCGAGCCCGGGCACGCTCATCGAACGCAACTACATCTTCGACAGCCGCGAGACCTTCGGCATGCTGATCGACCAGGGCTCGCGGTACATCGAAGTGCGCGAGAACGTGATCCTCGACTCGAGCCGGTACATCTACGTGAACGCCGACACGAAGGGGCCGGAGATCTTCAACACCCTCGACCTGCAGTTCACGGGCAACTGGTGGACCGGCGGCAACGAGCGGTACGTGCGGTTCCCCGAATACCGCACGTACTGGACCGACGAGGTCGAGCTCAACGGCATCGCCCAGGAGGACTGGCCCGAGGAGGCCAAGACGGTCATGGCCGAGGCCGGAGCTCGCCGCTGATCCGACGCTGACGCGGAACGGCCCGGATGCGACATCCGGGCCGTTCTCGTCGTATGCGGTGGGTCGGCGGGCGGTCGGCCCCGCGTCGCCGCGGCCGGCGCCCGCGCGCGGGCGTCAGCGCGCGGGCGTCAGCGCTTGGGGCTCGGCGGGCGCCGCCGCTCCCATGCGTCGAGGATGTGCGCGCGCATGGCCGCCTCGGCCTCGTCGGGGTCGCCGGCCTCGATCGCCGCGAAGACGCGCTCGTGCTCGCGCAGCGTCACGTCGAGCTCGCTGTGCAGGTGGAAGCGGGCGCTCTCGCGGGCCTCGGCGAAGAGCGTGCGCACGATGCTGTCGGCGAGCCGGTTCGAGGTGATCTCGCCGACGCGCTGGTGGAAGTCGACATCGGCCTGGCTGAAGCGCGGTTCGTCGCCGACGGTCTCGCGCATGAGCACGAGGGCCTCGCGCAGGCGCTCCAGCTCGGCGGGAGTGCGCCGTGCGGCGGCGTCGCGCGCGATGACGGCCTCGAGTGCGGCGCGTACGGCGCTCAGCTCGTCGAGCACGCCGAGCGTGGCGTCGTTGGCGACGAGTGCGGCGAGCACGGTCGCGTCGACCATGTTCCAGGAGGCCGGTGGCAGCACGCGGGTGCCTCGGCCCTGGGCCACGGTTACGAGGCCCTTCTCCTCGAGGCGCTTGGCGGACTCGCGGATGACGGTGCGGCTGACGCCGAACTGCTCGCAGAGCACGGCCTCGGGCGGCAGCGAGCTGCCGGGCTCGAGGTCGCCTCGCACGATCGCGTCGACGAGGGCGCTCACGACCGTCACCCCGAGGCGCGGCGCGCGCGTGCGCGAGGCGATCGTGGGGTACTCGGCGAGCTGCCCCGGCGCAGCGTACGTATCGGACATGGGTCACAGCATACCGACGAATATTGGTAATACCTATGACGTCTCTTGTGGACTTGATAAGACGTATGATGTAATCACTTCTGCCCCGCCCCCTGGGGTGCATGTCGTCAGAGACGCCGACCAGAACAGGATGCGAAATGTCACAGCACTCGTCCTCCCACCGCCGGGCCGCACGGCTCGTCGCGGTGGCCGCCGCAGCCACCGCGGGGCTCCTCGCGCTCAGCGGTTGCTCGTCAGACGCCTCGGGCGGCGGTGACACCTCGCTCGGCTTCACCCAGGCCGAGCAGGTCGCCGACAGCCCGATCACCGTGTGGGTCGACGCCTCGCGCGAGCCCGCCGTCACCGCCTTCCAGGATGCGAATCCCGACATCGAGGTCAACCTCGAGACCTACGACGGCAACGCCGGAGGCAGCGGATCGTTCCAGAGCAAGATCTCGCTCATGGACCAGGCCGGCGAGGGCTGGCCCGATGTCGTGTTCTCGACCCAGCAGAACGACGCGATCTGGGCGTCGAAGCAGACCACCGGCGGCGAGCAGGGCTTCGCCGCGCCGCTCAACAAGGGCTTCATCGACCAGGACTTCCTCGACGGCTTCGCGGCGGGGTCGCTCGACTACACGACCATCGACGGCACCGTCTACGGTCTGCGCAACGACCTCGCGCAGACCGTCTTCTACTACGACCAGACGCTGCTCGACCAGTTCGGCTACGACGTGCCCACCACGTGGGAGGAGTACGGCGAACTCGGCGACAAGCTCGCCGCCGAGCACCCGGGGTACATCCTCGGCAGCATGGGCGACAGCTTCATGACCTACGTCTACTACGGCGGCTCCGAGTCGCCCGTGTTCCAGTCGCCCGAGGCGAACGTCTTCCACTCCGACACGGCCGACGCGAACTCCGAGGGCATCTCGAAGATCCTCGACGGCATGCTCGCCAACGGCACGCTCGTGCAGGACAGCTTCTTCAGCGCCGACTTCGCCTCGAAGTACGCGGGCAAGCTCGTGGGCGTGCCCGGACCGGTCTGGTACACGGGTGCGATCTTCCAGGGTGCGCTCGCCGTGCCCGCCGGGCAGATCGGCGTCAGCGCCCCGCTCAAGTGGGACGGCGGCGACGTCGCGGCCGGCAACGTGGGCGGCGGCGTCTGGTACGCCTCGAGCCACTCGAAGAACCTCGATGCGGTCAAGACGTTCCTCGAGTTCGTCACGAGCGCCGACGAGTTCCAGGTCGACGCCTCGTCGGGCTACCCGGCGTACACGTCGGCCGCCGAGAAGTGGCTCGACAAGCAGGCCGAGGCCGGCTACTTCGTGAACGACGACTTCAAGACCGTGATGTCGGATGCCGCGGGCCAGGTCTGGTCGGGCTGGAACGTCACCTCGTGGAGCCCCGAGACCGCCTGGGCGAAGATCGTGATCCCCGGCATCGCCGACGGGAAGACCATCGAGTCGCTGCTGCCCGCATGGCAGCAGGAGCTCGAGAACGAGGCCACCGTCAACGGATACTCGGTCGAGTAACGTGACCGTCACCGCACCTCCGGTTCCGGTCGACGCCGTCCCCTCGGGGCGGCGCCGGCCGGAGGGCCGGCGCGCGTCTCGCGTGAATGCGGGGCAGTCGCGCTACGGCTACGTCTTCGTCAGCGGGTACACCCTGCTGCTGCTGGCCTTCGGCCTGCTGCCCACGCTCTACGCCCTGTACCTCTCGTTCACGCGCAACGGCGTCTTCGTCGGCTTCGACAACTTCGTGCGCGTCTTCGGCGACTACCGGTTCCTGCCGGCGGTCATGCACGTCGCGCTGTACGTGCTCTTCTGGCTCGTGAGCCTCATCGTGCTCGTCGTCGTGCTCGCGATCATCGTGCACGGCATCCGGGTGCGCTGGCTCGGCAACACCGCCCGGTTCCTCTTCTACATCCCGGGCGCCATCGCCGGCGCCTCGAGCGTGCTGCTCTGGCTCTTCGTGCTCGACCCGTCGGTCAGCCCGGTCTCCGCCCTGCTGCACGCGATGGGCTACGAGTCGCTCATCAACGTGGTCGCCGTCGGCAACCTGCCCGTGGTCTTCACCGTCATCGCCTTCTGGGCCGGAGCGGGCTCGTGGATCGTCATCATGTTCGGCGCGCTCAACAACGTGCCGGTCGAGGTCATGGAGGCCGCCCGCATCGACGGAGCCGGCCCCGTGCAGACGGCGTGGTACATCCAGCTGCCGATGCTCACCAAGTGGATCAGCTACATGGGCGTCATGTCGCTTGCGGCGGGCACCCAGCTCTTCGTCGAGCCGAAGATCCTCGCGCAGGCGACGAAGAACATCGTGCCCGAGGACTACTCCCTCAACCAGCTCGCCTACCTCTACGCCTTCCGGCAGAACGACTTCTCGGGATCGGCCGCCATCTCGGTGATGCTGCTCGTGGTCGCGCTGGGGCTCTCGGCGATCTTCATCTTCCGAGGAAAGCTGTTCGAACGTGACTGACCTGACCACCCGCACCATCGTGACCAACGGCGCCCCGCAGCGCCGGGAGCGCCACGCGCTCACCCCGGGGCAGTGGATCGGCCGCGCCGTCGTCGTGCTCGTGCTGCTCGTGTTCGCGGCCTTCTTCATCCTGCCGATCATCTGGCTGGTGCTCGCACCGACGAAGACGAACTCGCAGCTGCTGCAGGAGGGCCCGTTCAGCTTCGGGTCCCTCGACCAGCTCGCGGCCAACTGGAACGAGCTGTTCGCGTTCGGCAGCGGCGTCTTCACGACCTGGATGGGCAACTCGGCGTTCTACTCGTTCACCGCGCTCGTGATCACCCTGATCGTGAGCATCCCGGCCGGGTACGCGCTCGCGCTCATCGAGTTCAAGGGTCGTCGCCTGCTGCTGGTCACCACGCTCATCGTGATGCTCATCCCGAACACCGCCCTCGTGCTGCCGATCTTCCTCGAGCTGAGCGCCGCGAAGCTCATCGGCAGCCCGCTCGCGGTGATCCTGCCGTTCTCGTTCTTCCCGTTCGGCGTGTACCTGACCTACATCTACTTCTCGACCGCCGTCTCGCGCGACCTGCTGAACGCGGCCCGCATCGACGGCGCGGGCGAGGTGCGGGTGTTCGCACAGGTCGCCATGCCGCTCGCGACGCCCGTGATCGCCCTCGTCGGCTTCTTCAGCTTCGTGGCGAACTGGAACAACTACTTCCTGCCGTTCCTCGTGGTCGGCGGAACGAAGATCCCCGTGCAGGTGGGCCTCGCGAACCTGCTCGCGAACGTGCCGGCCTTCAATCCGACCACGGCCTCGAGCATCGTGATCCAGCTGCCGACGCTCGCCCTCGCGACGCTCATCTCGGTGGCGCCGATCCTGCTCATCTTCCTGTTCGCGCAGCGTTTCCTCGTCGAGGGAATGACGGCCGGCGGAACCAAGGAATGACGAAGAGGACCCCATGAAGATCACCGGATACCGCACCGTCACCGCACAGCACCACTGGCGCCGCTCGATCGGCGACGTGAACGGGCACATCACCGAGGCCGTCACCGAGGTGCCCATCGTCATCCTCGAGACCGACGCAGGGCTCGAGGGCGTGGGCATCGGCTCGCACGCCGATCTCCAGCGGCTGTTCCCCGCGCTCGACGGCGAAGACCCGAGGAGCACCTCCGCGCTCTTCGACCGCATGCTCGCCCAGGTGTTCAAGAGCGGGCACGCCGGTGCGACGTACGGCGGCCTCGCGACGCTCGACGCCGCGCTCTGGGACCTCAAGGCGAAGGCCGCGGGCGAACCGCTCTGGCGTCTGCTCGGCGGGCGCGACCGGTTCGTGCCCGGGTACGCGTCGGGGCTCGACATCGCGCTCGACGACGACGAGCTCACGACGTTCTACGCCGAGTTCGCCGAGCGGGGCTTCGTCGCGGGCAAGCTCAAGGGCGGGCTCGACCTCGACGCCGACCTGCGCCGCCTCGGCATCCTCTCCGATGCGCTGCGCGTGAACACCAGCAGGCCGGGCCTCATGCTCGACGCGAACGAGTCGTGGCAGCTCAAGCAGGCCGTGCGCTACGTGTCGGCCATCGAGGAGCAGGTCGACCTGCTCTGGGTCGAGGAACCGCTGCGCCGATGGGATGCCACCGGGCACGCCCGGCTCAGCAGCGGCATCAAGGCGGCCGTCGCCACGGGCGAGAACCTCACGGGCGTCGACCAGTTCCGGCCCCTGTTCGACGCGGGCGCGCCCGACATCGTGCAGGCCGGCGCGATCTGGGGCGTCTCGCACCTGCACCGTCTCTCGTTCGCGGCCGCGGCCCGCGACCTTCCGGTCAGCCCGGTCGGCTACAACGCCAACCCCGCGGTCGCGCACGTCATGACGGCGGTGCCGAACCATCTCACGACCGAGGTGCAGGCGCTCGACTTCGCCGACGGCGTGCTCGTCGACCACGAGTTCGCCGACGGCGGCATCGTGCTGAGCGACGCGCCCGGCGCAGGCATCTCGATCGACGAGGCCCTGATCGACGCCCGGCGCGACGGCGGAGGCTGGGCCGACCCGGCCGGCCCCCACATGCGTCCGACGCGCGCGGGCCTGCGAGTCGTGCTCGATGGCGTCGAGCGCTGACCCTCGAGCGCAGAAGGAAGACCATGGAACTCCGACCCGGACTGCATCGCATCCAGGCCCCGCTCGGCGACCGCTTCGTCGCCCTGTACCTGCTCGTCGGCGACGACGCGGCGCTGCTCGTCGACACGGGCGTGCGCGAGAGCATCACCGACACGCTGCTGCCCTACCTCGATGCCGCAGGCATCCCTCGCGAGCGGATTCGCTGGGCGGTGAACACGCACTGCGACTACGACCACACGGGCGGCAACGGTGCGCTCAAGGCGGCGATCCCGAGCGTGCAGCTCGTCGCGCACGGGCTCGACGCCGACCTCGTCGAAGACGTGCAGCGCCTCATCGACGAGCGGTACGGCGAGTTCCGCGAGACCGACGGATTCGACGACCCGCCGGAGACCACCGCCTACCTGCGGAGCGTCTCCGACCTGGTGCCGATCGACCTGCGGGTCGAGGGCGGCGAGGAGTTCGACCTCGGCGGCCGCACCGTGCGCGTGCTGCACGTGCCAGGGCACAGCCCGGGACATGTCGCCGTCCACGACGAGGCGAACCGCGCCCTGCTCATCGGCGACGCGACGCTCGGCGAGAGCGTGCTGTTCGCCGACGGCAGCCCGGCGTTCCCGCCGACGTACCGCGACACCGACCCCTACGTCGAGAGCCTGCGCGCGTTCCGCGCGCTCGACGCCGACCTGCTGCTCACCGCGCACTACCCCGTGTACGAGGGCGAGGGCGTCGCCCGGTTCCTCGTCGAGAGCGAGGCCTACACCGAGCGCATCGACGAGCTCATGTCCGAGTTGCTGGCGGCCCGCACCGAGCCGGCCACCACGCTCGAACTCGTGCGCGAGGCTGGCTCCGCCCTCGGGCCGTGGGGCGCCGACGCGCTCGACTACTCGGTCTTCCCCGTCACGGGCAACCTCGAGCGGCTCGAACGACGCGGGCTCGTGACATCCGCCGTCGAAGCCGACGGACGCCGCACCTGGCGGTGGGCCCGATGACCGCGAGGGTGCGGCTCGGTGCCGTCGGCGCCGGCTGGTGGGCGACGAGCAACCACTTCCCGATCTTCGCGGCCCGCGACGACGTCGAGCTCGTCGGCGTCTGCGGCATCGGCCCCGAGCTCGAGACCGTGCGCGAGCAGTTCGGCTTCGGCATGGCCACGACCGACTACGACGAGCTGCTCGCGCAGGACCTCGACGCGATGGTCGTCGCGACGCCGCACGACCTGCACCACCCGCAGGCCGTCGCGGCGATCGAACGCGGCCTGCACGTGCTCGTCGAGAAGCCCGTCACGCTCGATGCCGCGCAGGGGTGGGACCTGGCCGCGAAGGTCCACGAGCACGGCGTGCACTTCCTCGCGCCCTACGGCTGGAACTACAAGCCGTTCACGGTCGCCGCCAAGCGCCTCGTCGAGGCCGGGCACCTCGGCGAGATCCAGCACGTGCTCTGCCACATGGCCTCGCCCACCCGCGGCCTCTTCGCGGGCGACACGAACCACATCCGCGCGCTCTGGGACTCCGAGACCAGCGGTCCGGAGCCGAGCACCTGGCAGTCGCCGGCCCGCGGCGGCGGGTACGCCCACGGACAGGTCACGCACTCGAGCGCCCTGCTGTTCTGGCTGAGCGGCCTCCGCGCGGCATCCGTCATGGCGAAGGTGTCGAACGGGGGCGCCGCGGTCGACCTGTTCAACGCGGCGGTGGTCACGTTCGACGGCGGCGCGCTCGGCGCGCTCTCGGGTGCGGCGACCGTGCCCGACGGCGACCCGTACCAGGTCGACATCCGCATCTTCGGCACCGAGGGCGTGCTCATGCTCGACACCGAGCGCGAACGCGCCTGGCTGCACCGCTACGACGGCACCCGCTTCGACCTCGAGGTCGAGCCGGGCGACGGCGCCTACGAGTGCGTCGTGCCGCCCAACCGGTTCATCGACCTCATCACCGGGGCGAGTACCGAGAACAACTCCGACGTCGAGGTGGCGGCCCGCTCGGTGGAACTGATCGACGCCATGCTTCGCAGCGCCGCTGCGGGAGGAGCAGAAGTGAACGTGCATGACGAGGAGCAGGCAGCATGACCGACCGACGGGGCGTGCTCGACGGCTACCGGGTGATCGACTGCTCGATCGCGATGGCCGGGCCCTTCGCGGCCCAGCGCCTCGGCGACCTCGGCGCCGACGTCATCAAGGTCGAGCCGACGACGGGGGAGTGGCAGCGCCACGCCGCCGCGGGCGGAGCCGCAGGCAACGAGATCAACGTGTCGTTCCTCTCGTTGAACCGCAACAAGCGCTCGGTCGCGCTCGACCTCAAGGCCGACGACGGCAAGGCCGCGCTCCGCGAGCTCGTCGCGGGGGCCGACGTGTTCCTGCAGAACTACCGGCCCGGTGTGGCCGCGCGGCTCGGGGTCGACTACGAATCACTCCGAGCGATCAACCCGTCGATCGTCTACGTGTCGATCTCGGGCTACGGCGAGGACGGCCCCTACCGTGACCGCCCCGGCCAGGACCTGCTGCTGCAGGCGATGTCGGGCGCGATGTACTCGGCTGGGCGCGACGGCGACGAGCCGTCGCCCGCCGGCCAGTACCTCGCCGACGCCATCACCGCATCGACGGCCTTCGAGGGCGTGCTCGCCGCACTGCTGCACCGCGAGCGCACGGGCGAGGGCCAGCTGGTGACGGTCAACATGCTCGACGCGCTCACGACCCTGCAGATGCAGGAGCTCTCGGTGTTCACGGTCGGCCGCAAGGCGCAGCAGCGCTCGGCCGAACCGCACGCCCACGTCTACATCCGCGCCCCGTACGGCGTCTTCGAGACGAGCGACGGCTACGTGGCGCTCGCCTTCGCCGACCTGCACGAGCTCGGCCGCCTCATCGAGGAGCCCGCGTTCGAGGGCTGGTCGAGCGAGGTCGAGGGGTGGACCCGCCGCGACGAGATCCACTCCCGCACCGCCGCGAAGCTGCGCACCGGCACGGCTGCGCACTGGATCGCGAAGCTCGGCGCGGCCGGCATGTGGATCGGCCCCGTCAACGACTACGCGACCCTCGTCGACGACCCGCAGATCGTGCACAACGGCACGTTCATCGAGTACGAGCATCCGACCGAGGGCACCGTGAAGACGCCCGGCTTCCCGTACCGCTTCTCGGCCACGCCGCCGCAGCTCTACCGCGGCGCGCCGCGCGTCGGCGAGCACACCCGCGAGGTGCTCGCCCAGGCCGGGTTCGACGAGTCCGCGATCGAGGCGCTGCTCGCGTCAGGCGCGGCACGGGCGACGGATGCCGCGGCGGCCGTCGCCGGCGTCTGATGACCGGGTACCGGGGGCTCACGTGGGACCACCCGCGCGGGCGCAACGCGCTCGAGGCCGCGGCGACCGAGGCGCGGTCGACCGCAGCCGCAGCCGCAGCCGCAGCCGCAGCCGCAGCCACAGCCGCAACCGTGACCGGCGCCTCGCTCGAGCCGCTCATCACGTGGGACGTGCACTCGCTCGAGGGCTTCGAGTCGGCGCCCATCGAGGAGCTCGCCGCGAGGTACGACGTGATCGTCCTCGACCACCCGCACCTCGGCGACGCGCTCGCCGCGGAGGTGCTGCGACCGATCGACGAGCTCTACCCGCCGACGTTCGTCGCAGGGCTGCGGTCGGCGGCAGTCGGCCCGAGCACGCCGTCGTACACGCTCGACGGCCGCCTGTGGGCGCTGCCGCTCGACGCGGCGACGCAGGTCGCGGTGCGCCTGCCCGAGCGGCTCGACGCCGCGCCGACCACCTGGAGCGACGTGCTGGCGCTCGCCGAGCAGGGCACCGCGCCCGTGGCGCTGAGCCTCGCCGGCCCGCACGCGCTGCTCAGCCTGATGTCGGTGTGCGTGGCGTTCGGGCGGGAGCCCGCGACCGTGCCGGGCGACGGGCTGCTCGACGCGGAGGTCGCGACGGCCGCGATCGACCTGCTCGCCGCGATCGCGCGCCACGCGCCGCATGGCAGTGCCGAGCTGAACCCGATCGGGCTGCTCGAGCGCATGCGGCGCGACCGCGACATCGCCTACATCCCCCTGATCTACGGGTACGTGAACTACGCGGCGGGTGCAGGCGGCACGCTGCGCTTCCACGATGCCCCCGCCACGACGCCGTTCGGACGCCGCGGCTCGACGATCGGCGGCACGGGCATCGCGTTCACGACCCGCCGCGAGCCGTCGCGCGCGCTGCTCGACCACCTTGGCGATCTGTTGTCCCCCGCGGCGCAGGCCGGGTTCATCCCCGAGCACGACGGGCAGCCGAGCCTGCGTTCCGCCTGGCTCGACGGCGCCGTGAACGCGGCATCCGGCGGCTTCTACCGCGACACGCTCGCGACGATCGAGCAGTCGTGGGTGCGCCCGCGGGTGCCCGGCTTCACGCCGTTCCAGTCAGAGGCGTCTGCCATGGTCCGCCGCGCCATCCTCGACGGCGACTCGCCCACGGCGACGATCGCCGCCGTCAACGCCAGCTTCGACGCCCTCGCGTCGATCACCGAACGGAGCCACGCATGACCGCACCGCAGCACGAGCACGTCAGGGCCGAGGTCGACGGCGCGGTCGTCACGATCACGATCGCGCGCCCCGAGAAGCTCAATTCCGTCACGCAGGAGATGTCCAAGGCGCTCGTCGCCGTCATCGAGTGGGCGGATGCCGCAGACGAGGTCCGCGCGATCGTGCTGACCGGCGACGGGGCGCGAGCCTTCTGCGCCGGCTCCGACATCCGCACGCTCGACGCGTACGCGACGCCGTGGGAGTTCCGCAACCGCACCGACTACTGCGACGCGATCCGCGCCGCCCGCAAGCCCGTGATCGCGGCCGTCAACGGCTACGCGTTCGGCGGCGGGCTCGAGACGGCGCTGAGCTGCGACATCCGCATCGCCTCGACGACCGCGAGCTTCGCCGCGCCCGAGATCAAGCTCGGCTGGATCGGCGGCGGAGGCATGAGCACGTTCCTCGCGCACTCGGTCGGTCCGTCGAACGCGGCCGTGATGCTCATGACGGGCGACCCGATCGACGCCGAGACGGCGCTGCGCTGGGGGCTCGTGAGCGAGCTCGTCGAGCCGTCGCGCCTCGTCGCGCGGGCGCAGGAGCTGGCCGCGGTCATCGCGACCCGCCCGCCGATCGCGGCCGAGACCGCGAAGGCCAACCTGCGCGCGGCGTTCAACATGACGCAGGACGAGTCCATCCGCTATGAACGAGACCTGCAGACCGTCACGTTCGCGACCGCCGACGCCGACGAGGGCCGCGCGGCCTTCGCCGCGAAGCGCGCAGCGACCTTCCACCGACGTTGAGGAGCCCCATGACCACCTGGCCCGTCGCCCGCGACCTGCTGCCCGTCGACGCCGAAGCCGCGACCCTCGTCGGTCGCGCCTGGCTGCCCGCACCTTCGAACGGACCCGCGGATGCCGCGGGGCCGGCCGTCGTCGCCCTGCGCGGCGACGACGTGCTCGACGTGTCGGTCGCCTTCCCCACCATGCGCGCGCTCACCGAGACGACCGACCCGGCGGCTGCGATCGCCGCGCTGGTCTCGAGCCCAGATGGCCGCGCCGTGCGCGTCGGCAGCCTCGACGAACTCGTGGCGAACACCGCACCCGAGACCCGAGACCCGGCGAGCCCGTGGCTGCTCTCGCCCATCGACCTGCACGTGGTCAAGGCCGCTGGCGTGACGTTCCCGGTGTCGATGCTCGAGCGCGTCATCGAGGAGCGCGCCCGCGGAGACCAGGACGCCGCTGCGACGATCCGCCGCGACATCCTGAGCGCCATCGGGGGCAGCCTGGACGAGCTGAAGCCCGGATCCGAGGAGGCCGCCGCGCTCAAGGCGCTGCTCCTCGAGCGCGGCTGGTGGAGCCAGTACCTCGAGGTCGGCATCGGGCCCGACGCCGAGGTGTTCACGAAGGCGCCCGTGCTCGCGACCGTCGGTCCGAACGTCGACGTGGGCGTGCACCCGGCGTCGCAGTGGAACAACCCCGAGCCCGAGGTCGTGCTCGTCGTGAGCTCCGAGGGCCGCATCGTCGGCGCCAGCCTCGGCAACGACGTGAACCTGCGCGACGTCGAGGGCCGCAGCGCACTGCTGCTCGGCAAGGCGAAGGACAACAACGCCTCGGCCTCGGTCGGCCCGTTCATCCGACTGCTCGACGACGGGTACTCGCTCGACGACCTGCGCGCCTCGGTCGTCTCGCTCACGATCGACGGGGCCGACGGCTACCGTCTCGAGGGCACGAGCGAGCTCGCGCGCATCAGCCGCGATCCGGTCGACCTCGTGGCGCAGGTCGTGGGCGAGCACCACCGGTACCCCGACGGGTTCGTGCTCTACCTCGGCACGATGTTCGCGCCGGTGGACGATCGCGACGTGCCCGGCCGCGGGTTCACCCACCACGACCACGACCTCGTGCGCATCGCCGAGCCGCGTCTCGGTGCGCTCGTGAACCGCGTGCGCTCGACCGCGGACGCCGAGCCGTGGACCTTCGGCATCGACGCCCTCTACCGTTCCCTCGCCGCGCGCGGCCTGCTGGGCTGAGCCGCCGACCCGCCGACCCCGCCGACCCCGCCGACCCCGCCGACCCCGCCGACCCCGCCGACCACTGATCTCGGAGACCCGCATGCTCACCACCACCGACCCCCGCACCGGTGCCGTCACCGCGACCACGCTCGACGCGACCGCTCCGGAGCAGACCGATGCCATCGTGCGCGCCGCGCAGGCGGCCTTCGCGCAGTTGGCGACCCGCGACCGCGCCTGGCGGGCGGGCCTGCTCGACGCCCTCGCCGACGCGCTCGACGCCGACCGCACGGCGCTCGTCGAGGTCGCCGACCGCGAGACCGGGCTCGGACCCGTGCGGCTCGACGGCGAGGTCTCGCGTGCGGCGTTCCAGTTCCGCCTGTTCGCCGAAGCCGTGCGCGAGGGCGGATACCTCGAGGCCGCGATCGACCACGGGGGCCCCACCGCACTCGGGCCTGCACCCGAGATCCGGCGCCTGCTCGTGCCCATCGGCCCCGTCGCGGTCTTCGGGTCGAGCAACTTCCCGTTCGCGTTCTCGGTCGCCGGAGGCGACACCGCCTCCGCGCTCGCGGGCGGCAACCCCGTGGTGCTGAAGGCGCACTCATCGCACCTCGAGACCTCGGCCCGCTCGTTCGCGGTGCTCTCGGCCGCGGCCGTGGCGTACGGCGCGCCGGCCGGCCTGCTCGGCATCGTCTACGGCACCGGCGCGGGCGCCGCGCTGGTCGCGCACCCGCTGGTGCGGGCCGTCGGTTTCACGGGCTCGCTCGGGGGCGGGCAGGCGCTCATGGACCTCATCGCCGACCGCGACGAGCCGATCCCGTTCTACGGCGAGCTCTCGAGCCTGAACCCGCTCGTCGTCACGCGAGGGGCCGCGGCCGCTCGCGCCGAGGGCATCGCCGACGGCCTGTTCGGGTCGTTCACGCTCGGCAGCGGCCAGTTCTGCACGAAGCCCGGCATCGCGTTCGTGCCGAACGGGCCCGACGGCGACGCGCTCGTCGCACGCCTGGTCGAACGCGCGACGGATGCCGCGGCATCCGTTCTGCTCAATGCGCGCATCGCGGACTCGTTCGACGAGATCCGCGACCGCCTGGTCGCCGAGGGCGCGGTCGAGCTGCTCGCCCGCGGCAGCGAGCACGGCGACGGAGCCGGATTCAGCGCTGCGCCCACCGTGCTCGGGGTCGCCGCCCGCGACCTCACGGCCGAGGTCGCCGAGGAGGCGTTCGGGCCGCTGATCGTCGTGGCCCGCTACGACGTCGACGCCGACATCGTCGCCGCGCTCGACGCGGTGCCGGACTCGCTCACGGCCACCGTGCACAGCGAGGCCGACGAGGTCGAGGCCGTCTCCGCGCTCGTCGCCGAACTCGCGCCGCGGGTCGGGCGCCTCGTGTTCGACGGCTACCCGACGGGGGTGCGCGTCTCGTGGGCGCAGCACCACGGCGGACCGTGGCCGGCCACGAACTCGCAGCACACGTCGGTCGGCGTGAGCGCGATCCGCCGCTTCCTGCGGCCGCTGGCCTATCAGGATGCGCCCGAGGCCATGCTGCCCGTCGAGCTGCGCGACGACTTCCGCGGCATCCCGCGTCGCGTCGACGGGGTGCTGCAGCTCGCCTGAGCCGCGTGCCTGCGCGTGCAGCGAGTGTTTGCGCGTGACGCGCGTGCTGCGCGGACGCGAATGGTCGCTCACGAGCCCGTGAAGCGACCATTCGCGTCCGCGCAACGCCCGAACGGCGTCAGCGGCCGAGCCAGCCTCCGTCGACGGGCAGGATGATGCCCGAGACGTAGTCCGATGCAGGGGCCGCGAGGAACACCGTGGCCCCGGCGAGGTCGTCGGGCCTGCCCCAGCGGCCGGCCGGGATGCGGTCGAGGATCGCCTGCGACCGGTCGGCGTCGGCGCGCAGGTTCGCGGTGTTGTCGGTTGCGATGTAGCCGGGGGCGATGCCGTTCACGGTGACTCCGCGCCCGGTCCACTCGTTGGCGAGCGCCTTGACGAGGCCCGAGATGCCCGACTTCGCGGCCGCGTAGCCGGGCACGTTGATGCCGCCCTGGAAGCTCAGCAGGCTCGCCGTGAAGATCACCTTGCCCCGGCCGCGGTCGAGCATGCCGTTGCCGACGGCCTGCGTGAGCACGAACTGGCTCGACAGGTTGATCTCGACGACGCGGTCCCACCAGTCGAGCGGATGCTCCGCCGCGGGCGCCCGCTCGATGGTGCCCGCGTTGTTGACGAGCACCCCGATCTCGCGTTCGCGCAGCTCGGCGCCGAGCGCGACCACGGCCTCGCGGTCGGCGAAGTCGACGGTGCGGGCCTCGAAGCGGCGGCCGTGGGATTCGACGGCGGCCGCGATCGCGCTGCCCTCGGGCTCGAGCGTGGCGCTCACGCCGATGATGTCGGCGCCCGCCTCGGCGAGGGCCTCGGCCATCGCGAAGCCGATGCCGCGCTTGGCCCCCGTGACGACGGCCGTGGTGCCGGTGAGGTCGAACGAGACGGTCATGCGCCGACCTCCTGCGCCGCGGAGCCGACGGATGCCGCGGCATCCGTCGCCTCGTCGGTGCCGGGCTGCCCGGCCTGCACGTCGACGAGCACCTTCATGGCGCGCCCGGCCTCGAGGTCGTCGAACGCCGCGCGGGTCTCGGCGAGCGGCACGATCTTCGTGATGAGCAGGTCGCTCGGGATCGTGCCGTCGGCGACCAGTTCGACCGCGCGTTCGAAGTCGGTGCGCTGGTAGACGCGCGCGCCGAGGATGCGGAGCTCCCGCCAGAACACGCGCTGCAGGTCGATCTCGCGCGGCGTCGGGTGGATCGCGACGACCACGAGGGTGCCGCGAACCTTGGCGAGCGAGGTCGCGCCGAGCACGGCCTGCGCGGCGCCGGACACCTCGAAGACGACGTCGGCGCCCGCGCCGCCCGTCCACTGCTCGACCCAGGCGACCTGGTCGACCGCTCGGGGGTCGAGTGTGGCGAAACCGAGTCCGGCGATCTGCTCGCGGCGGTTGGCGTCGAGCTCGATCACCGCGACCTCGGCGCCGAACGCGCGGGCGACGGTGGCGATGAGCACGCCGATGGGGCCGCCGCCGATGACGACGGCCTTCTCGCCGCCCGTGATCTCGGCGCGGCGCACGTCGTGCACGGCGACCGCGACGGGTTCGACAAGGGCCGCCGCATCGAGGGCGACGCCGTCGGGCAGCGCGACGAGCACGTCGGCCGGCACGTTCCAGAACGCCTGGAGTGCGCCGGGGGAGTCGATGCCGATGAAGTCGAGGTTCTGGCAGATGTGCTCGTTGCCTGCGAGGCAGGCGGGGCAGGTGCCGTCCCAGGCGAGCGGCATGACGGTGACCGATCGGCCGACCCGCCAGCCGTCGACGCCCTCGCCGACGGCGTCGATCGTGCCGCTCATCTCGTGGCCGAACACGAGCGGGGTCTGCACGCGGGCGTCCATGCTGCCGTGCAGAATGTGCAGGTCGGTGCCGCAGAGCCCGACGTAGGCGACGCGCAGGCGCACCTGGCCCGGTGCGGGCGGCTGCGGCGCGGCCTCGGCGATCGTGATGGCGCGGTCGCCCGTGTACGTGGCGGTCAGCATTGATCCTCCAAGATCGATTCACGCCGATTGAGGAGACCAATCCGCGCTGTTCGTGTCGATTATGCCAGAGGAATGGCATCAGGGCGTCGAATCATCTAACCTTTAGCCAATTGCTTTCACGCCTGGAGGAACTCGATGAAGAGTCGCACGCTGCGCGGCGGCCTGTCGCTGACCGAACTCGGCTTCGGCGCCGCGCAACTCGGAAACCTGGCCCGCGAGACGACGGATGCCGAGGCCGCCGCAGCGGTCGACGCTGCGTACGCCAGCGGCATCCGATACTTCGACACGGCCCCGCACTACGGGCTGGGACTCTCGGAACGGCGACTCGGCGCTGCGCTCGCGGCGCATCCCCGCGACGAGTACGTGGTCTCGACGAAGGTCGGCCGGCTGATCGAGCCGAACGACGCGTGGGACGGCGCGGCGCGCGACGACGAAGGCTTCGACGTGCCCGCGAACCTGCGCCGGCGGTACGACCTCAGTCGCGACGGCGTGCGCCGCTCGATCGACGAGAGCCTCGAGCGGCTCGGACTCGACCGCATCGACATCGCCTACCTGCACGACCCGGACGCGTACGGCCCCGAGGCGCACGCGAGCGCCATCCCGGCGCTGATCGAACTGCGCGACGAGGGCGTCGTCGGCGCGGTCGGCACGGGAATGAACCAGTCGGCGATGCCGACCGAGTTCGTGCTGCGTCACGACATCGACCTCGTCATGCTCGCGGGCCGCTACACGCTGCTCGAGCAGGGCGCGCTCGACGACCTGCTTCCGGCTGCGGCCGCTCGCGGGGTCGGCATCGTCGCCGCGGGCGTGTACAACTCCGGGCTGCTGTCGCGGCCGCGGCCTCCGGCCGACGCGCGCTACGACTACCAGCAGGCTCCCGCCGAGGTCATCGCCCGAGCGAACGCCATCGCCGACGTCTGCGAGCGGCTCGGCATCACGCTGCCCGAAGCCGCACTCGCCTTCGCGCTGCGCCACCCCGCGGTCGTGTCGGTCGTGGTCGGCATGCGCACCGCCGAGCAGGTCGAGCAGACCATCGAGCGGTTCGCCGTCGAGGTGCCCGACGAGCTCTGGTCGACGCTCGCCGAACGCGGGCTGCTGCGCGATGCCTGAGCGCTCAGCGAGCCTCGACGGAAGGGCCGACCGTGGCCTCGACGGATGCCGCGGCATCCGTCGCCCCGCCCGCCGCGTCCGTCTCGTCGACCGGTGCCGTCGGGTAGTCGGTGGCCGTGAACTCCTCGACGCCGAGCACATGCACCTGCATGCGGATGCGGGCCCGGTCGGGGTCGTGCGCGGCGAGCGCGGCGAGGATCGCGCGGTGCTCCTGCTGGGTCGAGTGCACGGCACCCTGCTGGTGGATCGCGCGCCAGAGCCGTGCCCTGGCCGTGCGACCGACCAGCGCCTCGATGATCGCGGCGAACGCCGGGTTGCCGCTCGCGTTGGCGATCAGCCGATGGAACGCGGTGTCGACGTCGATGGTGCCCTCGAGGTCGATCTCGTCGCCCGCGAGCAGCGCCTCGCCGCGATCGAGGATGCGCGCGGCCTCGGCGAGATCCTCGTCGCTGATGCGCAGCGCGGCATGCGCCGCGGCCTCGGGCTCGAGCACGCGCCGCACGCCGAGCAGGTGCACGCTGTTCTCGGGGCTCTGCAGTTCGGCGAGCATGCCGAGCGGCTCGAAGAGCTGCCCGGGCTCGAGCGAGGTCACGTACGTGCCGTCGCCCTGCCTGGTCTCGAGGATGCCGAGGATGACGAGCGCGCGCACGCCCTCGCGCAGCGGCCCGCGCGACACTCCGAGGCGGGTTCCGAGCTCGCGCTCGACCGGCAGGCGCGACCCGGCGACGAGCTCGCCACTCGTGATCATCTGACGGATGCCGTCGATGACGACCTGCGCGCGCGATCGGCCGGCGCCGGCATCGGGAGTGTTCTCGCTCGTCATGGGCACAGCCTAGGCGACCGGTCGCATCCGCCCCGTGAATTCGTCAGATCTTTGGAGGAGGCCGCATGACCGGCATCATCGACGCCCACCAGCACGTGTGGGATCTCGAACGGGCCGAGTACGGCTGGCTCACGCCCGAGGCCGGCGTGCTGCACCGCACGATCGAGATGGCCGAGGTGCTGCCCGAGTTCGCCGCGGCCGGCGTCGTCGGCACCGTGCTCGTGCAGTCGGCCGACAACGACGACGACACCGACCACATGTTCGAGGTCGCCGCCCGCGAGCCCCTCGTGCGCGGCATCGTCGGCTACGTGCCGCTGCACGAACCCGCACGCGCCGCCGAGCGGCTCGCCGATCTGCGGGGCCGCCCGCTGTTCTGCGGCGTGCGCAACCTGATCCACGACCGGCCCGACCCGCGCTGGCTGCGCCGCCCCGACGTCGACGAGAGCCTCGGGCTGCTCGCCGCCGCGGGCGTGCCGTTCGACGTGGTCGGCGTGCTGCCCGAGCACCTCGAGGCGGTGCTCGAGATCTCGGAGCGCCATCCGGAACTCGACATCGTCATCGACCACCTCAACAAGCCGCCGATCGGCGCAGACGACGCGTTCGGCACCGGTGTCTGGCAGCCATGGGCCACGCTCATCGCGGCGGTCGCAGAGAACCCGCGCGTTCGGGGCAAGGTCTCGGGGCTCTACGCCGCGACCGGCGACCCGGCCGCCTGGACGGTCGACACCGTGCGCCCCGTGTTCGAGCACGTGCTCGCCGTGTTCGGCTCCGACCGCCTCATGTACGGCGGCGACTGGCCCGTCTCGCTCATCGCGGGCGGCTACGCGCAGGTCTGGCACGGCATCGCCGAACTCGTGGACGACCTGACCGACGCCGAGCGCACCGAAATCCTCGCGGGAACCGCCCGCAGGTTCTACTCCCTCCCAGAATCGGAGACCACCGCATGACCGACCAGTTCACCCTCGCCCGCCTCGGCGACGCCGGAAGCGAGGTGCCCGTGGTGCGCGTCGGCGACCGCACGTTCGATGCCCGCCCGGTCACCGCGGACTTCGACGGTGCCTTCTTCGCCGCCGACGGCGTCGCCCGCATCGCGGCCGCGCTGGGCGAGCTGCCCGAGCTCGATGCCGCCGAGGTCGCCGGCCTGCGCATCGGCGCGCCGATCGCCGCCCCCGGCAAGGTCGTCTGCATCGGCCTGAACTACCGCGATCACGCCGAGGAGACGGGCGCGGCCCTGCCCGCCGAGCCCGTGATCTTCATGAAGGACCCGTCGACCGTCGTCGGCCCGTTCGACGACGTGCTCATTCCCCGCAACTCGACGAAGACCGACTGGGAGGTCGAGCTCGGCGTGGTCATCGGCACGACCGCCCGCTACCTCGCCTCGCCCGACGAGGCGCTCGCGCACGTCGCCGGCTACGCGGTCTCGCACGACGTCTCGGAGCGCGAGTTCCAGCTCGAACGCGGCGGCCAGTGGGACAAGGGCAAGAGCTGCGAGACGTTCAACCCGCTCGGCCCGGTGCTCGTGCCGGCCGACGACGTCGCCGACCCGCAGGCGCTCGGCCTGCGCCTCTGGGTCAACGGCACGCCGCGCCAGGACGGCAGCACCGCGAACATGCTCTTCTCGGTCGCGCACGTGATCTGGTACCTCAGCCAGTTCATGGTGCTGCGCCCCGGCGACCTCATCAACACGGGCACCCCGGCGGGCGTCGCACTCGGCATCGAGGGCAACCCGTACCTCCGGGCGGGCGACACCGTCGAGCTCGAGATCGACGGCCTCGGCCGTGCGAGCCAGAAGCTGGTGCAGGCATGAGCGCCACGGCAGGCGCCACGGGCGCCACGGGCGCCGGCGGCGCCGAGTTCGGCGGACTCGTGGCGATCGTCACGGGCGGGGCCTCGGGCATCGGCCTCGCGACCGCCCGGACGCTCGCCGCGCGCGGCGCCACGGTCGCCGTGCTCGACCGGGCACTCGACGGCCTCGACGCCCCTGACGCAGACGGCGGCACCGTCGGCGCCGGGCTCACGGGGTTCACGGCCGACGTCACCGACCGCGCGTCGGTCGAGGCCGCGGTCGCCGCGGTCGCCGAACGCTTCGGCGGCATCGACGTCGTGGTGAACAACGCCGGCATCAGTGCCGTCGGCACCGTCGCCGAGAACGACGACGCCGAATGGGCGCGCGTGCTCGACGTGAACGTCATCGGCATGGCCCGCGTCACGAGTGCGGCCCTGCCGTGGCTGCGACGCTCGCCCGCGGCATCCGTCGTCAATGTCAGCTCGATCGCCGCCCTCAACGGCCTGCCGCAGCGCGCCCTCTACTCGGCGTCGAAGGGCGCGGTGCTCGCGCTCACCTACGCGATGGCCACCGACCACGTGGCCGAGGGCATCCGCGTCAACTGCGTCTGCCCCGGCACCGTCTTCACGCCCTTCGTCGAGCGGATGCTGGCGGGCTTCGCCGACCCCGTGGCCGAGCGCGCGGCACTCGATGCCCGACAGGCCACCGGCCGCATGGTCGACCCGACCGAGGTCGCGGCCGCCATCGCCTACCTCGCGAGCCCCGTCTCGGTCTCGACGACCGGCACCGCGCTCGACGTCGACGGCGGCGTCTCGCACCTGCGCCCGCGCCCGGCCGGGGCCCGCGCGTGAAGCGCCTCGCCTCGGTCATCGGCCTGGCCGCCGCAGACCGCGAGGAGTACGAGCGCCTGCACACCGACGTCTGGCCCGCCGTGCTCGAGCGCCTGACCGCGAGCAACATCCGCAACTACTCGATCTTCCGACACGGCGAGGTGCTCTTCGCCTACATGGAGTACGTCGGCGACGACCTCGAGGCCGACATGGCCGCGATCGCCGCCGACCCCGAGACGCAGCGCTGGTGGTCGGTGTGCGAGCCGCTGCAGCGGCCGTTCGCCGAGCGCGCTGCGGGCGAGTGGTGGATGGAGATCCCCGAGGTCTTCCATCTCGACTGAACGCATCCGCAGGGCATGATGGGCGTATGGCGCCAGACATCCCCGGCATGACCGACATGCCAGCCCCGCAGTTCGTCATGAGCACCAACGGGCGTCGCATCGCGACGTACACGTGGGGCGACGACGACGCGCCGACCGTGCTGCTCGTGCACGGGTTCGCGTCGAGTGCGCGCGACAACTGGGTGATCACCGGATGGGTGCGCGACCTCACGCGCGCCGGGTACCGCGTGCTGGCCATCGACCAGCGCGGGCACGGAGCGAGCGACAAGCCGCACCTCGACCTCGCCTACGTCATGGACCTCTTCGTCGAGGACGTCGTGACCGTGCTCGACACCTACCTGCTCGAGAACGTGCACTACATCGGCTACTCCCTCGGCGCGCGCGTCGGCTGGCAGGTCGCCGTCGTGCACCCCGAGCGCGTCGATCGGGCCGTGCTCGGCGGCATCCCCGACGGGCGCCCCCTCGCCCGGCTGCAGATCGACCAGGCACGTGCCTACCTCGAACACGGCACGCCCGTCGAAGACGCGGTCACGCGCAACTACGTGATGCTCACCGAGCGCGTGCCGGGCAACGACCTCGGCGCCCTCATCGCGCTCGCCGAGGGCATGCGGCTGGGCGACGCCGATCCCGATGTCGCGAACCCGCCGCGGCAGCCCGTGCTCTTCGCCACGGGCAGCGACGACGCGATCCTCGAACGCTCTCGCCTGCTCGCGGCCGCGACGCCCGGCAGCAGGTTCCTCGAGTTGCCGAGGCGCCACCACTTCAATGCGCCCGTCTCGCGGGAGTTCCGCCACGGCGCGATCGCCTTCCTCGACGAGGCCTAGAGCTCGGCGCTCTCGCGCTGTCGTTCTCGCGCTGTCGTTCGCGCGCTGCCGCTCGTGCGCTGCCGCTCTCGCGCCGTGCGTCGGCGGCCCGGGTCAGCGCCCGGCGAAGACCGGCTCGAGTTCGAGCCAGGCGGCGAGATCGCGGATCTCGGCGTCGACGGCCGCCCGAGTGGCGCGATCGAACGGCTCGTCCTCGTGCACCGCATGCACGGTGAACGCGCCGGCCTTGCGGTCGGCCCGGGCGTCGAGCTTGCCCACGAGTCGGTCGCCGTGCAGGATCGGCAGCGCGAAGTACCCCCACCGGCGCTTCGCCTCGGGCTTGTACATCTCGAGCGTGTACTCGAAGTCGAAGAGCTGCTGCGCCTTCACCCGGTCGTAGACCAGGCGGTCGAACGGAGAGAGCAGTGCGGTGCGGCCGGCGAAGCCCGATCGGACGGCGTCGAGCGCGGCGGGGTCGACGCGCCATTCGCCGGGCACCCCCTCGACCTCGGCAGGCTCACCGGCGGCGCCGACGTCGACGGGCTCGAGCGGCATCTTCGTGGACTTCGCCCTCGCGATGCCGAGTGCGGTGAGTCGTCGGGCGTCGCGCTCGGCGGTCGCCTGCTCGAGCGTGAGGGCCGGCGGGGCATCGAACGACGGATGCACGCGACCGGCGATCGTGAAGAGCCGCTCTCGCCCGCGGCGCCCCGTGATGGCGATCTCGCCCTGCATGGCGAGGCACTCGAGCATCCGGCCGACATTGCGGTTGTGGGTCCAACCGGTCGACTGCCACGGCACGACGCTGGTGTCGTCGAGCTCGCGCGACGTCAACGGCTCGGGGGAGGCCTCGAATCGCTCCAGGATGTCGCGGCGGAACGACGCGTTCTGCTCGAGCCACTCACGGGCCCTCGGCCAGGTCGGCCATTCGGCCATCTCGGCCCGGAACAGGGGGATGTCGCCGACCGGGCGCACGAGCGCATCGAACTCGAACAGCGTGCGGTCGTGCTCGACCGCACGGACGAGTTCGGCGGGGCGGTACTCCGAGCCGAGGCGGCTCCACGAGACGAGGTCGGCGTTCGGTGCGACCGCCGCGGTCGGGTCGACCTGCAGCAGGGTGAGGTGGTGCACCATGGCGACCAGGTCGGTCGGCCGATCGGCGGTGAGCAGCTGGGCGTGCACCGCGACGCGTCGCGCCGTCGCCCGATCGAGCCGATGCACGCCGGTCAGCCCGTGATCGCCCGGTTGCTCCGGATGACGCCCGACGGGTCGACCCGCTGCTTGACGGCGGCGAGCCGCTCGAGCACCTCGGGCGGATAGGCGAGGGAGAGCGGGCCGGGGCCGAGCATCGTCGGCACGCCGCCCGCCACGCCGTATCGTGCGTCGAGGTCGCGAAGCGGTTGAAGCGCCACCACGGGGTCGACGGCGGGCCCCATGAGCAGCACGCCCGCGTTCAGCAGCAGGGGTGCGTGCACCGCCCCGACCGCCGACAGCTCGGAGCCGAGCTCCTCGGCCGTCGCGCCGCCCATGGCCCGCAGGCCGGCGCGGGTCAGCCCGTGCGCAGCGCCTGCGAGGAACCCCTCGACGAAGGCGGCCGCGAAGCCGTCGTCGTCACTGCCGATCGAGGCGCCGAAATCGGCGGTCGGCATGGGGTCGGTCGGCTCGGCGGCGACGGCCGCGAGCGAACCGATGGTGAACGCCGTGAGCGAGTTCGCGATGGGCTCGGCGACGGCGAGCAGCCGTTCGGCGAGCGCCCGCCCCGATGCCTCGTCGCCGACGTGCACGAGGCCGACGGACGCGACGACGCGGCCGCGCAGGTGGGGCGGCATGACGGGCAGGTCGGGGAACTGCATCATGCCGACGTCGAGGCCGAGCTCGGGCACGTCGCGGGCGAGCGCGAACGCGGCCGAGATCACGGGCACCGCGCTCTCGGACGGGAACACCAGGCCTCCGCCGAAGAGCACGTCGGCCTCGAACAGTTCGAGCTCGATCGCCGTGACGACGCCGAAGAGCCCGCCGCCGCCGCGCAGCGCCCACGCGAGTTCGGCGTCGTCGGCGTCGGTGACGCGCCGCACCTCGCCCGATGCGTCGACGAGCTCGACCGCGACGATCGACCGGGCGGTGAGCCCGTGCAGGCGGCTGAACATCGAGTGCCCGCCGTTCAGGGCGAGGCCCACGACGTTGACCTCGGGGTTCGACCCCGCGAGGCCGATGAGCCCGGTGCCGTCGAGCGCCTGCAGTGCGGCGCCCCAGTTCACACCGGCGCCGACCCGCAGCGTGCGGCCCTCGACGTCGACCGTGATCTCGTCGAACGCCGAAGGCCTGACGAGCAGGACGCCCTCGAGCGCGTCGGTCGCCCCGTGCCCGTTGGGCTGCGTCGTCACGCCGAGGCCCGTGGCGCGGGCGGTCGCGAGGATCGCCTGCACATCGGCGACGTCGGCCGGCGTCGCGACGGCGGCCGGCCGCTGGTCGACCCCCAGGTTCCACGGCGACCTCGCGGCGTCGTACTCGGGTTCGCCGGGCAGCACGAGCGTGCCGGTCAGGGTCGAGCGAAGGTCTTCGAGCGCGGTCGCGCGGGCATCGGTCATCGGTGGAGCCCCTCTCGTCCGCCGCACACGTTACCCGCGGCATCCGACATCGTCACGGCCGGGCGTCGAGTGCGCGACAGGACGGGACGGGACAGGACGGGAGGAGATTCGCGCCGGCGGAGGGCCGTTCTCGCCGAGGCGTCCTCCGCTCGCGCGAATCTCCTCCGCCGGCAGGGGAGAAGACGGCAGTGCGTGGCGGATGCCCCGGCGCCGCCGCCGAGCGACGGCACGTACGCTGGTGGGCGCCGCAACTTCGGCCCGCGGCATCCGCTCATCGAGATCGCCGCCGCCGCGACCGACGCGAGCCGCCACCGAGAGGACCCCCGTGAGCCTGATCCGCCTGAACGACGTCGCCATCGAGTTCGACGGGCGACCCGTGCTGAAGGAGGCGTTCCTCAAGCTCAAGCAGGGCGACCGCGTGGGCCTCATCGGCAAGAACGGCACGGGCAAGACGAGCCTGCTCGAGGTCGTGCTCGGCCGACGCGAGCCCGAGAGCGGCACGCGCGACGTCACCCTCGGCACGACGATCGGCTACTTCTCGCAGTTCTCGGAGCTCGACGGCGAGCAGAGCGTGCAGCAGATCCTGAGCGGGCACTTCGCCGACGTGCACGAGACGCAGGCGCGCCTCGACGAGATCGGCCTGGCGCTCGCCGAGCCCATGGGCGACGACGAGATGACGCGGCTGCTGACCGAGCAGGGCGGGCTGTTCGAGCGCATGGACCACATCGGCGGCTGGACGTACGAGACGACCATCGACACCGTGCTCACGCGCCTCGGCTTCGACGCCGAACGCCGGGCGCTGCCGGTCGACCGGCTCTCGGGCGGATGGCGCAACCGCGCCGCGCTGGCGCAGATCCTCGTGCAGGCGCCCGACGTGCTGCTGCTCGACGAGCCGACCAACTTCCTCGACCTCGACGGCGTCAAGTGGATCGAGAACTGGCTGCAGGGCTTCGCGGGCGCGGTGCTCGTGGTCAGCCACGACCGCCAGTTCCTCGACGGGGTCGTGACGCGCATCATCGAGCTCGAGAACTACCGCCTGCAGGAGTACGAGGGCGACTACTCGGCCTACGTGCACGCGAAGCAGTCGCGACTGAAGATGCTCGAGAAGCAGTTCGCGCATGAAGAGGAGCTGCTGGCCTACGAGCAGGCCGCCTCGGCCGCCCGCCGCGAGGCCGCCCGCAACCCCTCGAACGCGGTCGCCCGACGCCTCGCCGACATCAAGAAGCGGCAGGCGCCGCGCCCGATCGACCAGATCATCACGGGCATCTACGAGGGCCTGCGCGTCAGCAACGACCTGCTCACCGTGACGGGCCTGTCGAAGGGATTCGGCGGCGAGCCGCTCTTCGAGGGCGTCTCGTTCGACCTGCACCGCGGCGACCGCGTCGCGGTGCTCGGCTCGAACGGCTCGGGCAAGTCGACGCTGCTCGACGTGCTCACGGGCGAGACCGAGGCGGATGCCGGCAGCGTGCGCTGGGCGAAGGGCGCCAGGTTCGTGTCGTACAACCGGGTCTACGCCGAGCTGGATCTCGACGACTCGGTGGGCCACGCCGTGAACGCCTACCCCGACTCGCTCGCGTTCACCGCGACGAAGAAGTCGGTGAACCGGTTCCTCGCGATGCTCCAGTTCTCGGAGGCCGACCTCCAGCAGAAGATCGGCACCCTCTCGGGCGGCCAGCGTGCCCGGGTCGCGATCGCCCAGTGCCTGCTCTCGGGCGCGGCCGTGATCGTGCTCGACGAGCCCACGAACCACCTCGACATCACCTCGACGCAGGTCATGGAGCGGGCCCTCACGCACTTCCCGGGCGCCGTCGTCGTCGTGAGCCACGACCGCTTCTTCGTCGACAAGCTCGCCGACCGGCTGCTCGTCTTCGAGGGCGGCGGGCGCGTGCGCGAGACGCCGGCCACCGGGGCGCTCTAGGCGCGGGCCGTTCCTCGAAAACCCGCGATGGCGCTGGGTGAGAGCGCTCCACTACGGTGGTCAGCATCGACACGAGACCGTCCGCGCTCCTCGGCCGTGCCGGCGAGCGTGAGCGCCTCGCCGAGCTGGTCGGTTCGGCGCGCAACGGGCGCGGTTCGGCGCTGCTGATCCGCGGCGAGCCGGGCATCGGCAAGACGGCACTGCTCGACGAGGCCACGCGCGAGGTCGTCGGCGCGCGGGTGGTGCGCGCCCACGGCTTCGAGGCCGAGCAGGCGATGCCCTACGCGGCGCTGCAGCGGCTCGGCGCCCCGTTCACCGAGCTCGTCGAGTCGCTTCCGGAACGGCAGGCGGCGGCACTGCGCATCGCGGCGGGCGTCGACGACGGCCCGCCGCCCGACCGCTATCTCGTGGGGCTCGGCATGCTCTCGCTGCTCGCGGCGGCGGCCGAGCGGCAGCCGCTCGTGTGCGTGATCGACGACGCGCACCTCGTCGACGTCGAGTCGCTCGAGGTGCTCGCGTTCGTGGGTCGTCGGCTCGAGGCCGAGTCCGTCGCACTGATGCTCGCGACGCGGCCCGACGCCCGGGTCGATGTCACGGCGGCCGGGGTCGCCGTGCTCGAGCTCGGCGGGCTCGACGGGCCCACGTCGGTGCAGCTGCTGAACCGGGCGGCCGACGAACCGGTCGACCCGTACCTCGCGACGCGGTTCGCCGAGGAGACCGGCGGCAACCCGCTCGCGCTCATCGACCTCGGCCGGGAGTTCACCGCCCAGCAGCTCACCGATTCCTCGCTCGCGCTCGGGCCGGTGCCGATCGGCCTGCGCCTCGAGTCCACGTACCTGCGCAGGGTCGAGGCGCTGCCCGACCCGACCCGGCGCTGGCTCGGCATCGCGGCGGC
Source organism: Agromyces sp. CF514 (assembly GCF_900113185.1). NCBI lineage: Bacteria > Bacillati > Actinomycetota > Actinomycetes > Micrococcales > Microbacteriaceae > Agromyces > Agromyces sp. CF514. The sequence continues at coordinate 1,199,622 of NZ_FOZD01000001.1, forward strand.
CGAGTCCACGGGGCGCCCCGAACTCATCGACGAGGCGGCCGCGCGGCTCGGGGCGGGGGCGGATGCCGCGGGCCCGGCCGAGCTCGCCGGGCTCGTGTCGGTGCGTGAACGCGTGCGGTTCCGGCATCCGCTCGTTCGCGCGGCGGTCTACAACGCCATGCCCGCCGCGGAGCGACGCGAGGTGCACGCGATGCTGCGCGAGGTGGCCGACGCGCACGGGCGGCCCGATCTCGCGGTCTGGCATGCGGCTGCGGCCGCGGCGGGCGTCGACGACGCGGTCGCCGACCGCATGGAACTGGCGGCGGATGCCGCGGGCGGCCGCGGCGGCACCGCCTCACGAGCGCGCCTGCTCGCCGGGGCCGCCGACCTCACGACGCCCGGCCCCCTGCGCGACGCCCGGCTCATCGCGGCGGCCGAGGCCGCGGCGGCGGCCGGTGCCGCGCAGCTCGCGCTCGAGCTGCTCGATCGCATCGACCCGGCGACCGCCGACCCGGTCACCGAGGGCCGCCTGCTCCTGCTGCGTGCGATGCTCGCGCTGTTCGTGGCCGACGCCGAGGGGGTGCTCGGCGGCACGGCGAACCTGCTGCGCGCCGCCGAGCTGTTCCACGGACTCGCGCCCGAGCTCGAGCAGCGTGCCCTCGTGCGGGCGTTCGAGGTCGAGCTGACGGCCGAGTGGGCGGTCGCGGGTGCGACGCTGCCCGAGCTCGGAGAGCGGCTCGCGGCCGGCGCCGACGTCGCCGACGGGCCGAGGTCGATCGCGTTGCGCGGCCTCGCGGCGCACATCCTGCTGCCCTACGAGCAGGCGGTGCCGCCCATGCGCGCGGCCGTCGAGATGCTCGTGGCCTCCGACGACGCGCAACTGCTCGACCTCGGGTACTTCGGCATCGCGTTGACGATGGGCCTCTGGGACGAGCAGGCCTGCATCGACCTGCTCGAGCGCACCGCGTCCGCGGCTCGCGACACCGGCAACCTGCGCGTGCTCGACACGACCCTGTGGCTGCTCGGCGAGGTGGAGCTCGTGCGCGGCGACCCCGCGGCATCCGCTCGCTACGTCGAGGAGGTGCGCGAGCTCCGTCGCGCCATCGGCTACGACGCCGAGCAGGTCGTGAACGCCGCGGTGCTCGCCTGGGCCGGCGCGCCGGTCGAGGTCGTCGAGCAGGTGGCGCAGGGCACACTCGCCAGCGGGTTCGTCGGGGCGCACACGATCGCGATGACGGGCCTCAGCACGCGCGATCTCGCCGACGGACGACCGGATGCCGCGTACGCCCGCCTCGCGCCCATGGTCGCGCGGGACTTCCTGCAGGTGACGTACCAGCAGCTTCCCGAGCTCGTCGAGGCGGGCGCGCGCAGTGGTCGCGGCGACGAGCCCGCCGTGCGCGACGCCGCGGCCCGGCTGGCGCGGTTCGCCGAGGTGAGCGGCACGCCGTGGATCAGGGGCGTGTCGGCACGGGCCGCTGCGCTCCTCGCGGCCGACGCCGACGCCGACGCGCTCTACCGCGAGGCGATCGGGTATCTCGCCGCGACCGGCTCTCGCGGCGAGCTCGGGCGCGCCCACCTCGTCTACGGCGAGTGGCTGCGACGCGTGAAGCGCCGTCGTGATGCGCGCGAGCAGCTGCGCGTCGCGCTCGCGATCTTCGAACGGGTCGCGGCGCCCGCGTTCGCCGCACGCGCCCGTCGCGAGCTCGAGGCGACCGGCGAGCACGTCGTCGCCCACGTGCCGGGGGAGTCCACGGCCGACGCCCTCACCCCGCAGGAGGCGACGGTCGCCCGACTCGCCTCGGCGGGCCGCACGAACGCCGAGATCGGCGCCGAGCTGTTCATCAGCGCGAACACGGTCGACTACCACCTGCGCAAGGTGTTCCGGAAGCTCGGCATCACGTCGCGCCGCCAACTCGCGGAGCGGTATCCCGCGGGCTGATCGAAGGCCTCGCGATGCCGCTGCGCGCCTCCTCGGCCGGCGGGTCCGCGCGTGACGACTCATGACTACGCGCACCACGTGGTTCGGTGCCGTGCCGCCGCGCGCCAGCATCGAGGCATCCGCGAGTCGCACCCGCGAGTCGCCAGCAGGATGGAGGCGCCATGCCCTACGTCACCGCCGATGACGGCGCGCAGATCTTCTACAAGGACTGGGGATCCGGCGGCACGCCCGTGCTGCTGAGTCACGGTTGGCCCCTCAACGCCGACGCGTGGGAGGCCGCCGCGCTGTTCCTCGCTGAGCACGGGCACCGCGCGATCGCGCACGACCGGCGCGGCCACGGGCGCTCGAGCCAGACGTGGAACGGCAACGAGATGGACACCTACGCCGACGACCTTGCCTGCCTCATCGACGCCCTCGACCTCACCGACCTCACGCTCGTCGGGCACTCGACCGGCGGCGGCGAGATCGCGCACTACGTCGGCCGGCACGGGTCGGCCCGCGTGGCGAAGCTCGTGTTCGTCTCGGCGGTGCCGCCGCTCATGCTGGCCACCGACGACAACCCGGGCGGACTGCCGATCGCGGTGTTCGACGGCATCCGCGCAGGCGAGGCATCCGATCGCTCGCAGCTCTACCGCGACCTCGCCGACGGGCCGTTCTTCGGCAACAACCGCTCGGGCGACGTGTCGCAGGGCGTGCGCGACGCGTTCTGGCTGCAGAGCATGGCGTGCGGGCACCGGGCCGCCTACGAGTGCATCGCCGCCTTCTCGGCCACGGACTTCCGGCCCGACCTGGCCAAGATCGACGTGCCCACGCTCGTGATCCACGGCGACGACGACCAGATCGTGCCATTCGAGGTCGGCGGCGCGCGCTCGGCCGAGCTCGTCGACGGCGCCACCCTGCTCGTGTACGAGGGCGGCGCCCACGGCCTGCCCGACACCGCCCGCGACCGGCTGCACGCCGACCTGCTCGCCTTCATCGACTCCTGAGCGAGCGGATGCCGCGGCGGCCGCCCGCGGCATCCGTCCCGCTCCGCTCCCCGCACCCTCTCCGCCCGACCGCCTCACCGCCTCGAAAGGACACCGCTCATGACCGACGACATCACCCCCGACGCCCCCGACACGATCGTGCTCGTGCACGGCCTCTGGATGACCCCGCGCAGTTGGCGCGGCTGGAAGGAGCGCTTCGAGGCCAAGGGATTCACGGTGCTCACGCCCGCCTACCCGGGGTTCGAGATCGAGGTCGAGGCCCTGCGCGAGCAGCCCGACCTCATCGCGAAGCTCACCGTGCCCGAGACCGTCGACCACATCGCCGCCCAGATCGAGGCGCTGCCGAAGCCGCCGATCATCATCGGGCATTCCTTCGGCGGCACCCTCACCCAACTGCTGCTGGCCCGCGGGCTCGGCGCGGCCGGCGTCGTCGTCGATTCGGCGCCCACCGAGGGCGTGCGCATGACGCCGCTGTCGCAGGCGAAGTCGCTGTTCCCGGCGCTGAAGAACCCCGCGAACCTCCACCGCGCGGTCGCGTTCACGCCGGAGGAGTTCCACTACGCATTCGCGAACACGCTCTCGCGCGAGGACTCCGACGCCGTCTGGGAGGAGTTCGCGATCCCCGCCCCCGGCAACTGGATCTGGGCCTACGGGCTCATCGCGAACTTCAAGCCCGGCCACCAGGAGACGTGGGTCGACTACGCGAAGGACCGCGCGCCGCTCCTGTTCATCGGCGGCGAGAAGGACCACATCATGCCGCCGAGCGTGAACAAGTCGAACGCCAAGCACTACGCGAAGTCGCCCGCGCTCACCGAGTACGTGGAGTTCCCGGGCCGCTCGCACTGGATCTGCGCCGAGCCCGGCTGGGAGGAGGTCGCCGACCACGCCCTCGAATGGGCGCTCGCGAACGCCAGGTCGACCGTGGCGGCGAGCGCGTAGCGGCGAGCTCGCGCGGGCCGCTCAGGACTCCGGGCGGCCCACGCTTCCGGTCTCTGCGCCGGCGCTGCCGGCGACTGCGCCCGCGCCGCCGGACTCTCGACGAGCCTGCTCCTCACGCAGGAACGCGAGCAGCTCCTGGATCATCGCCGTCTGCTCGAGGTTGGTCTTGCGCAGTTCGGCGATGTCGGCCGCGGCCGCGACGTTCGTGTCGTAGTCGTGCTGCGCGAGGGCGGCCGAGAGCGCATCCTGCCGTTTCGCCGCGATGAGCAGGATCGCGCCCTGCAGGCCAGCGAGCATGCTCAGGAACAGGTTCAGCAGGATGAACGGGTAGACGTCCCACGCCACGCCGTCGATCGTGTTCAGGATCGCCCACACGACCATGAACACGATGAAGGTGGCGACGAACGCCCAACTGCCCATGCCGTTCCGAAGCGCGTCGGCGGCGCGTTCGCCGAACCGTCGACGTTGCTCGGCGAGGTCGTGCCAGTTGACGAGGGGGCGCGTCGTCGCGATCGACGTCGCATGTTCGCCGGCCTTCCGGCTCTGCTCCGCAAGGGCATCCGGGTTCGCGTTCGTTCGCTCCATGCCACGAGCGTAGGCGCGCCGCTCCGGCCATTGCCCTCACGCGCGCCGGCCGAGATGATGGGCCCACCGCAACCGGAGGGGATCCCATGACGCGAGGAACGGCACGCGCGGCGCTGATCGCGTACTTCATCGTCCTGATCCCGCTCGTCGCGCTCCTCTCCACCCTCGTCATCGCGAACCCCGAACAGACGGCCTACGTCTACGCCGTGATGTTCGCGCCCGCGGCGTCGGCGCTCCTGGCCTGGCCGATCTCGGGCGTGCGGCCGCGGTTCGGGCGGTTCGGGTGGCGGAGCCTCGTCCTCCCCGTCGGACTCATCGCGATCGTCGGCCTCGGGTACCTCCTCGGAGGCCTCGCCGGCATCCTTCAAGGAACGGGCGACGCGTCGCCCGACCCGGTGTCGCTCGCCATCGGCATCCCCACCTCGATCGCGCTCGCGCTCGGCGAGGAGCTCGGCTGGCGCGGGTACCTCCTGCCGCAGTTGCGTCGGGTGACGGGGTTCTGGGCGGCGAACGCCGTCGTCGCGGGGGTCTGGTTCCTGTTCCACCTGCCGATCATCCTGTGGGCGGCGTACGCGCCCACCGATCGGCCCCTTGTGGTCGCACTCCTCTGGTTCGCGGTGAACCTGGCGTTGTTCTCCTTCACGATCGGCGCACTCTGGGAGCTCACGCACGACGTCTGGATGCCTGCGATCGCGCACGGGCTGTGGAACGTGGTCGTCGCCGACCTGCTGCCGGGCGCGTTCGACGACAGCCCGTCGTGGCTGCTGGGCGAGTTCGGGTTCGTCCCGGTGCTCCCGCTCGTGGTCGCCCTGCTGCTCGCTCTCCTGCTCTCACGCGGTCGGCGGCCGGCGCGTCTCGACCTGCGCGCCGGAAGCTCGGCCGAGGGCTGATGCACCACGCGGTCGCCCGAACTGGGCATCGACGCGGCCGTGCAACGTGGCCTATCCTCGCGGCATGAGGCTGACGCGCATCGGCGGGCCGACCGTGCTCGTCGAACTCGACGGATGGCGCCTGCTCGTGGACCCGACGTTCGACCCCGCTGGCCGGCACTACTCGTTCGGCTGGGGCACCGGCTCGACCAAGACGGCCGGTCCGGCGATCGGCGTCGACGACCTCGGACCGATCGACGTCGCGCTCGTCAGCCACGACCATCACGACGACAACCTCGACGACGCCGGGCGTGCCATGCTGCCCTCCGCCGGCGCCGTGGTGACCACGGCGAGCGGTGCCGGGCGGCTCGCGCAGGGCGAGCCCGGTCGTCGGGTGCCGGCCGACCGGCTCCACGGACTCGTGGCGGGGCAGACGGTCACGCTGGCCGCGCCGCGCCCCGGCCTGCCGACGCTCGTGATCACCGCGACGCCGTGCCGGCACGGGCCGCCGCTGACGCACCCGATCGTCGGCGACGTCATCGGGTTCGCCGTGCGTCGCAAGGGCGAGGAGCAGGTCGCGCTGTGGATCACCGGCGACACCGTGCTCTTCGGGCCGCTTCGGCGGGTGGCCGAGGAGCTCTCGATCGACGTCATGCTCGCGAACGTGGGCGGCGTGCGGTTCGGGGTGACCGGCCCGTTGCGGTTCACCATGACCGGCCGCGACGTCGTCGACCTCGTCGGCATCGCGGCTCCGCGGGTCGCGACGTTCGCGCACTACGACGGCTGGTCGCACTTCGTCGACGGCGAGGCGGGCCTGCGCGACGCGATCGACGCGTCCGCGGCATCCGTGCACGACCGGGCCGTGTGGCTGGTCGACGGGGTCGCGGTCGAGGTCTGAGCTCCCAGGGTCTGAGCTCACCGGCGCCGGGAGTCGAGGCGAACCCCGCGAAACCTGCCCGACGCATGCGGGTGGGAGGATCGTCCGGTGCCTGAACTCGTGATCGCCCCCGGAGACCTCACCGACCCGCGCGTGCTGCGCCTGCTCGAAGACCACCTCGCCGACATGCACGCCACGTCGCCCGCCGAGAGCGTGCACGCGCTCGACGTCTCGGGCCTGGCCGACCCGTCGATCACGTTCTGGGCCGTCGCCGACGGCGACGACCTGCTCGGCTGCGTCGCGCTCAAGCAGCTCTCGCCCGAGCACGGCGAGCTCAAGTCGATGCGGACGGATGCCGCGGCGCGCGGCCGCGGCCTCGGTCGCCGCCTGCTCGAGCACGTGCTCGACGAGGCGCGTGCACGCGGCTACGCGCGCGTCAGCCTCGAGACGGGCACCGAGCCGTTCTTCGCACCGGCCCGCGCGCTCTACGAGAAGGCAGGATTCGCCGAGTGCCCGCCCTTCGGCTCCTACTCGCTCGACCCGAACAGCGTCTACTACACGCTCGAGCTCGCCCGGCGCGCCTGACGCCCGCCGCGGGGCTGCGGGGCGAACGGGGAGCGACGCACGAGCGGCGCGCCGAGCGGCGCGCCGAGCGGCGCGTCGTGCAGGGCGCTCAGCGCGCGGCGAGCCCCGAGATGAGCACGTCGGCCAGGGCATCGAGGCTGCCGGGGCGCGCGGGCGTGCGCGTGAGCGCGGTGAAGAGCACGGCGCCGATCATGGCGTCGGCCGCGGCGTCGAGATCCGCGTCGGCGCGGAGGTCTCCGGCCCCGACGCCCGCGCGCAGCAGCCCGACGAGGTGCGCGCGCCCGGGTGCCGTGAACGCGGCGTAGAGGCGGCCGTCGTCGTCGTTCTCGGCGGCGACCGACGCGAGCGCCCGGATCACGGCGACCTGCTCGGCGTCCTCCACCTGCAGCGCTGCGGCGTGCAGCCAGGCCCGCACGGCGTCGGGCGCGGTCGAGCCCGACCGGTCGTGGGCGCGGCCGCCCGCGGCATCCGTCGGCGCCTCGAACCCGACCGCGAACCGCCCGTCGAGCATCATGTCGGCGACGAGCCGCGATTTCGACGGCCAGCGCCGGTAGACGGTCTGGCGTGCGACGCCCGCCCGATCGGCGATGGCCTGCATGGTGAGCGCGTCGTAGCCGTCGGCGACGAGCAGGTCGCGCGTCGCCTCGAGGATCGCTCGATCGGCCTCGGTGTTGCGCGGGCGCCCTCTCGTTCGACTCTGCTGCACGGCGTCGATTGTATTCTCAGCCGCGCTGATTTACGCTACACAGCGTCTCGTTATTGACATGGAGGTCAACATGCAGAAGGACGTCGCCGTCGTCATCGGTGTCGGAGGAATGGGGCTCGCGATCGCGAGGCGCATCGCGAACGGGCGACGGGTGGTGCTCGCCGACTTCAACCTCGCGACGCTCGAAGCCGCCGCCGCGCAGCTCACGGGCGAGGGCCACGACGTGGTCACGCGCCGCGTCGACGTCTCCGACCGCGCCTCGGTCGCGGAGCTCGCGGATGCCGCGGCCGCTGCCGGGCGCGTCACCCACGTCGCCCACACCGCCGGGCTCTCGCCCATGCAGGCGCCGACGCAGGCCATCCTCTCCGTCGACCTGCTCGGCGTCGCGCACGTGCTCGACGAGTTCCCGCGCGTGATCGCCCCCGGCGGTGCGGGCGTGGTCATCTCGAGCATGTCGGCGTACTTCGCCGCGCCCACCCTGCCGGCCGAGCTCGGCGCAGCGCTCGCGACGACGCCGACCGACGAGCTGCTCGCGCTGTCGTTCCTCGCCGGGCTGCCCAACCCGGGTGCCGCCTACAGCGTCGCGAAGCGGGCCAACCAGCTGCGCGTGGCCGCGGCATCCGTCGCCTGGGGCGAGCACGGCGCCCGCATCAACTCGATCAGCCCCGGCGTGATCTCGACGCCCATGGGGCAGGAGGAGCTCGCCGGCGACTCGGGCGAGCAGATGCGCGGCATGGTCGCCGCCTCGGCCGCGAAGCGCCTCGGCACGCCCGACGACATCGCCGCCGCGGCGGCGTTCCTGCTCGACCCGCAGGTCGCGAGCTTCATCAGCGGCATCGACCTGCTCGTCGACGGCGGCACGGTCGCGGGCGTGAACGCGCGAGGCCTGCTGGGCTGAGCCCGCCGCGCGGCCGTGCGGCCGTGCCGCCGCGCGCCGCGCCACGCCCCGCTGAACGCGTCGAGCGGTCGCGATCGGGCGCTACCGCCGCTTCCGAAGCGGCTGAACGCGACCGCTCGGCGGGTGCCGTCCGGCGCGTCGCATCCGGCCCGGCCGAACGCGACCGCTCGGCGGATGCCATCGGCGCGCCGCATCCGCTCGCGCTGGTCTGAGCCGGCGTGCAGCGCGGTGACGGATGCCGCGTGCGCCGGTCGTGGGCACGCGCCATGATGGGGCGATGAACGCCGACGACCGCCACGCGGCATCCGTTCGCCCCGCCGTGCACGACCGTCGCGGCCGGCTGCTCGCCGAGGTGCGCGATTCCGCGGCCCGACGTCGCCCCGCCCGGCTGCTCGCGCAGTGGACCGACGATCCGCTCGTCGCCGTCTCGCCCGTCGGCCTGCGCACGAGCGTGGCCCTCGACGCGATCGCGCTCGACGCGGCATCCGGATACGACGCCCTGCTGCTGTCGCCGGTCGCGCCGCTCGGCTCGACGTCCGTGCTCGCGCCCACCTCGCAGGACCGCGTGCTGTCGACGATCCGCCCGGTCGAGGTCGTGTCGGACCCGACGAACGTGCTCGCCCTCGAGGCTGCGTCTCGGATGCGACGGGCGCCCGGCGCGGAGGCGCGGCTCTGCACGCTGCACCAGACGCTCCGGATGCAGCCGGTCGGTCGGGCCGCGGGCCACACGGCGCACTTCCGGCTGTTCGCCCTCGCCGACGCCGGGCGCGCCCGCCCTGATGACGGCTTCGAGGTCGACGCGGTGCTCGCGCACCTGGACGTGTATCGCACGCTGCTGGAGGCCGCGGCGTCGGCCGGGCTGGGCGCCGGGAGTGCGCCGCGGGCGATCGTACGCACCTCGTCGGGTGGCCGACATACCGTCGGCGACCGTGACGCGCTCGGCGACCGCGAGTCGCTCGGCGACCGCGACGTGCTCGGCGACCGGGTCGCTGCGGCGATCGTCGCGCGATGGCCCGACGTCGAGGTCGTGCGCGAACCGCTCGCCGGCACCTACTACGACGGCCTCCGGGTGGGCTTCGGCGTGTGCACGGACGATGGGACGTTCGTCGAGCTCGTCGACATCGGCCGATTCGGGTGGGTCGGCGAGCTCACGGCCGATCGGCGCAACCGGTTCGTCGCGAGCGCGATCGGCATCCAGCTGATCCCGCTCCTGCTCGGCTGAGCGCCGAGCGGGGCCCGAACCACGCCGAAAGGAGCGAGCGGATGCCGCGGTCGGCCGGGACGAACCCGGTGGCCGCGGCATCCGCTCGCCCTCGTCAGGCGTCTGCGAGCCCGCTCAGCGCTGCCCCGCGAAGAACGCCGCGATGTCGGCCGCGAGCACGTCGGGCACCTCGAGCGCGGCGAAGTGCCCGCCCTCGGCGAACCGGCTCCAGTGCACGATGGTGTCGTTGTCGCGCTCGGCGAAGACCCTGATGGTCTGGAAGTCGTCGGCGAAGACGGCGACGCCGGTGCGGGCGTGGTTCACGACGGGCTTGGCCTCGACCTGCGCGTTCTCGTAGTACGCCCGGCTCATGCCCGCGGCGGAGTTGGTGAACCAGGCGATGCTGACGGCCGTGAGGATCTTCTCGAGCGGCACCATCGACGTACCGTTGCCGAAGGACTCGAACAGCTCGCTGTAGGCGAGCAGCCCGACGGGCGAGTCGCTGAGCCCGGCCGCGACGGTCTGCGGCCGCGACGCGTTCATGGTGTTGTACCCGCCGACCTTCTGGAACCACTGCATGTGCTCGAGGCCCGCGTAGTCGGCGGGCTCGAGGCGCTCGAACTCGCTCGGGTCGCCCGACGGGAACGAGAAGAGCTGCAGCACGTGCAGGCCGAGGAAGCCCTCGGGCTCGAGCAGCCCGAGCTCTCGGGCGACCATCGCGCCGTTGTCCGAGCCGTGCACGCCGTAGCGCTCGTAGCCGAGTCGGCGCATGAGCGCGTCGTACGCGCGGGCCACCCGCGACATGGTCCAGCCCGACTCGCGCACCGGGTTCGAGAACCCGAAGCCCGGGGCATCCGGGATCACGACGCTGAAGGCGTCTTCGGCACGCCCGCCGTACGCGACCGGGTCGACGAGGCGGTCGATGACGTCGAGGTAGTCGGCCGACGAGCCCGGATAGGTGTGCGCGAGCAGCAGCGGCGTCGCGTCGGCGTGCGGCGAGACGACGTGGATGAAGTGGATCGGCTGCCCGTCGACCTCGGCGATGAAGTGCGGCACGGCGTTGAGCCGGGCCTCGACCGCGCGCCAGTCGAACGCCTTCCACTGCTCGACGGCGTCGCGCAGGTAGTGGTTCGGGGTGCCGGTGGCCCAGTCGTCGCCGGGGGCGGGCTGGGGGAGCCGGGTGCGCGCGAGGCGATCGGCGAGGTCGTCGAGGTCGGCCTGCGGCACGTCGACGATGAAGGGGCGGATGTCGGTGGCGGACGTGGATGCGGTGGTGTCGGCTGCGCTGTTCATGTCTTCGACGGTACGGTCGATAGCGGAAAGTATCGTTCCTGATGAACCGAACTCGTCGGAGGATTCCATGACGGACACGGCCGGTCGCCTGCTGGCCCTGCTCGGCCTGCTGCAGTCGCGCCCGTCGTGGTCGGGGCCCGAGCTCGCCGAGCGGCTCGGCGTCACCACGCGCACGATCCGCAACGACGTCGAGCGCCTGCGCGCGCTCGACTACCCCGTCGCCGCGACGCGCGGCTCCATCGGCGGGTACCGGCTCGGCGCGGGCGGGCGCCTGCCGCCGCTGCTGCTCGACGACGAGGAGGCCGTGGCGGTGGCGATCGGCCTGCGCGCCGCCACCGGGGTCGCCGGGGTCGCCGAGTCGAGCCGCCGCGCGCTCGCCAAGCTCGAGCAGGTGCTGCCGCCGCGCCTGCGACCCACCGTCGAGGCCTTCGCGACGGTCGTCGACAACGCTCCGGCGAACAACGACACCGATGCCCCCGACCCCGAGGTCGACCCCGAGGTGCTGCGCGCGATCGCGACGGCGATCCGCTCGGTCGAGTGGCTGCGGTTCGACTACGGCGACCGTGGCGACGGCGACCGCGGCGACGATCGCAGCGACGTGCCGCGCCTCGTCGAGCCGTACCGGCTGCTGTCCTGGCTCCGCCGCTGGTACCTCGTCGCACGCGACCCGGAATCGGGGGAGTGGGACGTCTTCCGCGCCGACCGCATGCGCCCGCGCATGCCCACGCGGCGCCGGTTCGATCCGCGGCTCGTGCCCGGCGGCGACTACACGGCGTTCACCATGCGGCAGGTCGCGGTGAGCGGATGGATCGTGCACGCGCGCCTGCGCATCGCGGCACCGGCCTCGGCCGTGCTCGAGCGCATCCACTCCGCGGTCGGCATCGTCGAGGCGGTCTCGCCCGACGAGTCGATGCTGGTGACCGGCGCCGACAGCCTCGACACGATCGCGGCCTACATCGGCATGCTCGGCATGGACTTCACGGTCGAGTCGCCGCCCGAGCTGCGCGACCTGCTGCGCGTCTACGCCGATCGCTATCGCAGGGCGGCCGACGCGGCATCCGTCACCTGATCGAGCGGATGCCGCGGGCGCGCGCGGTGCGCCCCGCAGGCCTGCGCGACGTCCACGTCGCCCATCGCCCGTGTCCGCATCGCCGCAACTCCGATCGTGCGGACGCATGTGGTCGTTCGGCGGGCGGAATGGCGACCATTCGCGTCCGCGCGTGCGGAACGCGCACGCAGAAGTCTCAGCGGCGCGGCGCGGCGGTGCTCTGCCGGACCACGAGTTCGACGTCGACGAGCGAATTACCGCGGCGTTCGCCTGCCTCGACCTCGTGCAGCAGGGCCTCCACCGATCGGCGGCCGACCTCGCCGAAGTACTGGTGCACGGTCGTCAGCGGCGGCCAGAAGCTGCTCGACTCGGACATGTCGTCGAAGCCGACGACGCTCACGTCGCCCGGCACGGCGCGGCCCGTCTCGTGCATGGCGCGCAGCACGCCGAGCGCCATCTGGTCGTTGGCGGCGAACACGGCGGTCACGGCCGGGTTCGCGGCGAGCTCGAGCCCGAACTCGTAGCCGGCCTCGGTCGACCAGTCGCCGACGAGCACGGGCGGTGCGGATGCCCCGTGCTCGGCGAGCGTCGCCGCCCAGGCGTCGCGTCGGCGCGTGGCCGAGTACGACCGCTCGGGGCCGGCGAGATGCCAGACGGTCTCGTGGCCGAGGTCGAGCAGGTGCTGCACGGCGAGGCGCGCGCCGTGCGCCTGGTCGGTGTCGACGCCGGGGAAGCGCTCGTCGCCCGAGGCGTCGATGATCACGACGGGCAGGCCGTCGGGCAGCTCGACGTCGGACTCGTCGAGCAGGTGCGCCTCGACCACGAGGATGACCCCGTCGACAGCGGCGTCGGCGAGCCGGTCGAAGGCGACCGAGAGCTCGCCCTTCGTGGGGTGCGGCACGGGGATGAGCGTGAGCGAGTAGCCCGCGTCGCTCGCGGCGGTGGTGATGGCGTCGAGGGTGCGCATGTTGCCGAAGCTCGAGAGGGTGAACATGATGACGCCGATGCTGCGGAAGCGGCCCGTGCGCAGGGCCCTGGCGGCGCTGTTCGGGCGGTAGCCGAGCTTGGCCATCGCGGCGAGCACGCGGTCGCGCGTCGCGGCGTCGACGTTGTCGCGGCCGTTCGACACACGTGACACGGTCTGGCCGGACACGTTGGCCTCGCGCGCGACGTCGGCCATCGACGGCGCACGGCGGCGGCCGGGGGCGGTGCCCGGGCCTGTGGTCGTCGTCATGGGGTGCTCCCTCGCTGCGCCTTTGCAGAAGACTGGCGCATGTTCACGTCAACATGCTACGGTGTCGACACGAGATGTTGACGTAAACATCCCGGCGATCAGAAAGAATCCGATGACAACGACGTCCGTACCCGCGGCGACACGGTCGACCGCGGCACCCGCAGCACCGCCGCCCCGCCGGCGAACCCGCGCCCGCAGCGAATGGAAGGGCCTCGCGTTCGTCGCCCCGTTCCTCGTCGTGTTCCTGCTCGTCTTCATCGCGCCGGTCGCCTACTCGATCCATCTCAGCCTCTACCGCGAGCAGCTCGTGGGCGGCAACGCGTTCGTCGGCTTCGAGAACTACCTCGCGCTCTTCGGCGACCCGCAGTTCTGGGAGGGCTTCGGCCGCGTCACCCTGTTCCTGCTCATCCAGGTGCCGGTCATGCTCGGCCTCGCGCTCGTCGCGGCCCTCGCGATCGACAGCGCCCGCCTGCACGCATCCGGCTTCTTCCGCATCGTGATCTTCCTGCCCTACGCCGTGCCCGCCGTCGTGGCGGTGCTCATGTGGGGCTTCATCTACGGCGACAACTTCGGCCTCGCCGCGAACCTCAACGACTGGCTCGGCTCGACGATCGTCACGCCGTTCGCCCGCGAGTGGATCCTCGTCTCGATCGGCAACATCGTGACCTGGGAGTTCGTCGGCTACAACATGCTCATCTTCTACTCGGCGCTCAAGGTCATCCCGACCGACCTCTACGAGGCCGCCGAGCTCGACGGGGCCGGCCCGATGCGCGTCGTCACGGGCATCAAGCTCCCGGCACTGCGCGGAGCGATCGTGATCGCGACGATCTTCTCGATCATCGGCAGCTTCCAGCTCTTCAACGAGCCGAACATCCTGCGCACGCTCGCGCCGAACATCATCACGACCTACTTCACGCCGAACATGTACGCCTACAACCTCTCGTTCAACGGCCAGCAGTACAACGCCTCGGCCACGGTCGCGATCGTCATGGGCGTGTTCACCGCCGTGATCGCCTACGTCGTGCAGCTGCGCGGCTCGCGGAAGGAAGAGCGATGAGCACCATGACCGAGGTCATGACCACGACGGATGCCGCGGCCGGCCGTTCCTCCGGAGCCCGCCGCCGGCGCGCCTACCGCCCGAAGTACTCGTCGCCGCTCCGCCCGCGCAAGTCGGTCGCGTTCACGCTGCTCATGGGCATCTTCGTCGTCTACAGCCTCGTGCCGCTCATCTGGCTCGTGATCAACGCCACGAAGACGCAAGGCGACCTGTTCTCGAGCTTCGGACTCTGGTTCGGCGACGACTTCGTGCTGTTCCAGAACATCTGGGAGACGTTGACGTACAACGACGGCATCTTCGTGCGCTGGCTCGGGAACACGCTGCTCTACGTCGTGGTCGGCGCGGGCGGGGCGACCCTGCTCGCGACGCTCGCCGGGTACGGGCTCGCGAAGTTCCGCTTCACGGGGCGCAAGGCCGTGTTCGCCGTCGTGCTCGGCGCGATCGCCGTGCCCGGCACCGCGCTTGCGGTGCCGACGTTCCTCATGTTCAGCCAGCTCGGCCTCACGAACACGCCGTGGGCGATCATCATCCCGTCGCTCATCAGCCCCTTCGGCCTCTACCTGATCTGGGTGTACGCGGTCGACTCGGTGCCCACCGAACTGCTCGAGGCGGCCCGCATGGACGGCGCGGGGGAGTTCCGCACGTTCTTCACGATCTCGATCCGCCTGCTCGCGCCCGGCATCGTCACGGTGCTGCTGTTCACCGTCGTCGCGACGTGGAACAACTACTTCCTGCCGCTGATCATGCTGAGCGACCCGACCTGGTACCCCCTCACGGTCGGCCTCAACCAGTGGAGCGCGCAGGCCTCGGGCGTCGCCGCGCAGCCCATCTACAACCTGGTGATCACGGGCTCGCTGCTCACGATCGTCCCCATCGTCGTCGCGTTCCTCGGCCTGCAGCGGTTCTGGCAGTCGGGGCTCAGCGCCGGAAGCGTCAAGCAGTGACCGAGCGGCACTGCACGACGGGCTCCACCGCACCATCCGCTCGTCGGAGCGTCCTGCCCCGAGCCGTACAGCACATCACGAACACAACGAAGTGAAGGGAACCACCATGCGCATCTCTCGTTCCACGGTCAGGCGCGGCCTCTCGGTCGTCGCGGCCGCAGCGCTCATCGGCACGCTCGCCGCGTGCTCCTCGGGCGACGGCGGCAGCGGCTCCGACGCCGGCGGCTCGGCCTCCGACCTCGACGCGGCCCTCGAGGCCGGCGGAAAGCTCACCTACTGGAGCTGGACCCCCAGCGCCGAGGCCCAGGTCGCCGCGTTCGAGAAGGCCTACCCGAAGGTCGACGTCGAACTCGTCAACGCGGGCACGAACACCGAGGAGTACACCAAGCTCCAGAACGCGATCAAGGCCGGCTCCGGCGCACCCGACGTCGTGCAGATCGAGTACTACGCCATTCCGCAGTTCGCCCTCTCGGACTCGCTCGTCGACCTGAGCCAGTACGGGCTCGACAGCCTCGAGGACCAGTTCAGCGCCTCGACCTGGGGCGCCGTGAACGTCGGCGACCAGCTCGTCGGCCTGCCGCAGGACTCGGGCCCCATGGCCCTGTTCTACAACAAGAAGGTCTTCGACGAGTTCGGCATCGCCGTGCCGACCACGTGGGACGAGTACGTGCAGGCGGCGAAGGACCTGCACGCCGCAGACCCGACGAAGTACATCACCGCCGACACCGGCGACTCGGGCTTCACGACGAGCATGATCTGGCAGGCCGGCGGCCGCCCGTTCTCGGCCGACGGCACGGACGTGACCATCGACCTCGCCGACGAGGGCACCCAGAAGTGGACCGGCGTCTGGAACCAGCTCATCGAGGGCGGCCTGCTCTCGGACACCCCCGGCTGGAGCGACGAGTGGTACAAGGGCCTCGGCGACGGCTCGATCGCCTCGCTCGTGATCGGCGCCTGGATGCCGGGCGTGCTCGAGTCGAGCGTGCCCGACGCGGCCGGCGACTGGGCGGTCGCCCCGATGCCGACCTATGACGGAACCCCCGTCGCCGCCGAGAACGGCGGCGGCGGCCAGTCGGTCACCAAGCAGTCCGAGAACCCGGCGCTCGCCGCGGCGTTCCTGCGCTGGCTGAACTCCGACCCGGCTTCGATCGACGTGTTCCTGCAGTCGGGCGGGTTCCCGTCGACCACGGCCGAGCTGAGCGACCCCGACTTCCTCGCCTACGAGTCGGACTACTTCGGCGGCCAGAAGATCAACGAGGTGCTCACGCAGGCCTCGAAGGACGTCTCGACCGGCTGGCAGTACCTGCCCTACCAGGTCTACGCGAACAGCATCTTCGGCGACACCGTCGGCCAGGCGTACGCCAACGGCTCCGACCTGGACGACGCCCTCGCGAACTGGCAGGACCAGCTCGTGTCGTACGGCAACGACCAGGGCTTCAGCGTCAACGAGTAGCACCCTCGGCGGGGTCGGTCGGCGTTCGTCGGCCGGCCCCGCCGCGCACCACCCGCACCACCGCACGACCACACCACCGCCGCCGGCCCAGCCGGTCGATCCCAGAACGGATGCCCCGTGACCGCCCAGCCTCCCCAGAGCCGCTTCGCGATCGGCGAGACCGACTTCGAACTCGACGGAGCCCCGTTCCGCGTGCTCTCGGGTGCGCTCCACTACTTCCGCGTGCACCCCGACCTGTGGGCCGATCGCATCCGCAAGGCGCGGCTCATGGGCCTGAACACGATCGAGACCTACGTCGCCTGGAACCGGCACGCCCCGCACCCGGGCGAGTGGGACGCCTCGGGCGGACTCGACCTCGGCCGGTTCCTCGATCTCGTCGCCGCCGAGGGCATGCACGCGATCGTGCGCCCCGGTCCGTACATCTGCGCCGAGTGGGACAACGGCGGCCTGCCCGCGTGGCTGTTCCGCGACCGCGAGGTCGGCATCCGCCGCTCGGAGCCGCGCTACCTCGAGGCCGTGACCGAGTACCTGCGGAACGTCTACGAGATCGTCGTGCCGCGTCAGGTCGACACTGGCGGCTCGGTGGTGCTCGTGCAGATCGAGAACGAGTACGGCGCCTACGGATCCGACAAGCGCTACCTCGAGCACCTCGTCGACGTCACGCGCGCGGCCGGCATCACCGTGCCGCTCACGACCATCGACCAACCGACGCCGCAGATGCTCGCCGACGGCAGCCTGCCCGGACTGCACCTCACGGGCTCGTTCGGCTCGCGCACGCTCGAGCGCCTCGAGACGCTCCGCGAGTTCCAGTCGACCGGCCCGCTCGTCTGCATGGAGTTCTGGTGCGGCTGGTTCGACGACTGGGGCTCGCACCACCACACGACGGATGCCGCGGCATCCGCCCACGAACTGGACCTGCTGCTCGCCGCCGGGGGGTCGGTGAACATCTACATGTTCCACGGAGGCACGAACTTCGGGCTCACGAACGGCGCGAACGACAAGGGACGTTACGCGCCGATCACGACGAGCTACGACTACGACGCCCCGCTCGACGAGGCCGGGCACCCGACCGAGAAGTTCTGGGCGTTCCGCGAGGTGATCTCGCGGTACGCGCCGGTGCCCGACGAGGTTCCGGATGCCGCGGCTCCGGCGCCCGTGCTCGAGGCACCGCTCGCCGTGGGGCCGTCGCTGCTGTCGGCGGCCGAGGCGGGCGAGCTCGGCGTCGACGAGCGGCACGATCGCGTGCCGACGTTCGATGCGCTCGAGCACTATCGAGGACTCGCCCTGTTCGCGACCGCGCTCGAGGGATCGCCCGACGCTCCCGGCGTCCTCACCGTCGGTGAAGAGGTGCGCGACCGCGCCTGGGTGCTGCTCGACGGCGTGCCCGTCGGCGTGATGTCGCGCGACGCGCACGAGCGCTCGATCGTGCTGCCTCGCACGCACGGCGAGCTCGCGATCCTCGTTGAGGACCAGGGACGCGTCGACTACGGCACGCGCCTCGGCGAGCACAAGGGCCTCATCGGCGGAGTCGAGCTCGACGGCGTCGAGCTCACGGGCTGGCGCGTCCGGCCGATCGACCTCGAGCGCGTGCCCGCCGTCGTCGGCGAGCGTGCAGCAGTCGCGCACGATTCCGTGCCCGTCGCGGGCCCCGCGTTCGCGCACGCAACGCTCGAACTCGCCGCGCCCGCCGACCTGTTCCTCGACACGCTGCACTGGGGCAAGGGCCTCGTGTGGGTCAACGGGTTCCTGCTCGGGCGGTACTGGCGTCGCGGCCCGCAGCGCACGCTCATCGTGCCGGCGCCCGTGACGCGAGCCGGGGCGAACGAGGTCGTCGTGCTCGAGTTCGAGGGCTTCGCCGACCCGGTGGTGCGCACGCTCGCCGCGGCCGACCTCGGCCACACCGAGATCTGACCGAGCGCGACGCATGCGCCGGGCGGAATGCACGCGGCGCCCACCCGGTTGTGCCTGTCATGACCAACGAACTCGACGATCACGCCACCCGCATCCTCGCTGCGCCCGTCTTCGGACACCTCGCGACGGTGCGACCCGGCGGCGGCGTGCAGGTGAACCCGATGTGGTTCGAGCACGACGCCGAATCCGGCACCATCCGCTTCACGCACACGACGAAGCGTGCGAAGTTCCGCAACCTGCAGGCCGACCCGAACATGACGCTCGAGGCGCTCGACCCCGAGAACCCGCACCGCTACGTCGAGGTCCGCGGACGGCTCGCCGAGGTGATTCCCGACCCCGAGGGCGCGTTCTACGTGCGCCTCGGGCAGCGCTACGGCGACCCGCACGCCCAGGCGCCGGCCGACAGTGCCGACCGGGTGATTCTCGTCATGGACATCGAGAAGGTCAACGGGCGCTGACCCGGGCGCGCAGGCCCGCGCTGGCGGGTGTCGGCGCGAGGGTGCAGGATGGGCCAGACCGAAGGGGGCCCGGTGACCATCGCATTCCTGCTCACGACGCTCGTGGTCGTGGCGACGCCCGGCACGGGAGCCGTCTACACGATCGGCGCCGGACTGTCGCGCGGCCGGCGCGCCAGCCTGATCGCCGCGTTCGGGTGCACGGTCGGGGTGCTGCCGCACATGATCGCCGCGATCACGGGGCTCGCGGCGCTGCTGCACGCTAGCGCCGTGGCGTTCGAGATCGTGCGCTGGCTGGGCGTCGCGTACCTGCTGTTCCTCGCCTGGCAGTCGATCCGCGATCGCTCGACGATCGCCGTCGACACCGAGCGGACCCCCGTCTCGTTCTGGCGGGTCACGGGCACGGCAGTGCTCATCAACCTGCTGAACCCGAAGCTCACGATCTTCTTCTTCGCGTTCCTGCCGCAGTTCGTGCCGGCCACGGCTCCCGACGCGACGCTCCAGATGGTGCTGCTGAGCTCGGTGTTCATGGCGGTCACCTTCGTCGTCTTCGCGATCTACGGCGTCTTCGCCGCGACCATGCGCAGCCAGGTGATCGGCCGCCCGCGCGTCGTGGCCTGGATGCGGCGCACGTTCGCCGCGACCTACGTGCTGCTCGCCGGTCGTCTGGCGCTCGAAGCGCGCACCTGAGGCACGCACCCGTGCTGCGCGACGGGGCGGCGGCGCGAGGAGCTGAGCGATCGAGGCGGTGACGGATGCCGCGGGCGGCCGCCCGCGGCATCCGCTCACGCGTTCTCGAGCTCGGCGATGACGACCTTCTTCTGGCGCATCATCACCTGGATCTGCTCGGGCCGCTTCGTGAGCTCGCCCATGTTCGCCGGGATGACCTGCCAGCTGATGCCGAAGCGGTCCTTGCACCACCCGCACTGCTCCGACTCGGGCACGTGCGAGAGCGCCGCCCAGTAGTGGTCGATCTCGGCCTGGTCGGCGCACGAGACCACGAACGAGATCGCCTCGTCGAACATGAACAGCGGGCCGCCGTCGAGGCAGGCGAAGTCGACGCCGTTGAGCGTGAACTGGCCGTTCAGCACCTTGTCGGTCATGCCCTCGAAGTGCTCGTCGAGGGATTCGTCGGGGTAGGGTTCGATCGAGCGGATGCGCGAGTTCGGGAACACCGTGACGTAGTACTCCATGGCTTCGCGGGCCTGGCTGTCGAACCACAGGCACGGCTGGATGGGCGAGACCTCGGCCATCGTGACCCCCTCGGCGCGCCGGGCACGTTCGGCCGGATCGCGTCGCGGCTCACGCTACGCCCGAGCGGCGCGGATGTCACCGGCGGGCGCCGGGCTGGACAATGGGGGGATGACGCAGCACCAGCGCGCGGCCGCCCTCGGCGGCGCCGCCCTCCACCCGATCAGCACCATCGACTACCACACGGCGGGCGAGCCCTTCCGGATCATCGCCGAGCCGGGCATGGCGATCGAGGGGGCGACGGTGGCCGACCGCCGGGAGTACGCGATCGGCGACCCGGCCGTCGACGGGCTGCGGCGGCTGCTCTGCTTCGAGCCGCGCGGGCACGCGGACATGTACGGCGGCTTCATCACGCCGCCCGACGACGCGGGCGCGCACCTCGGCGTGCTGTTCTGGCACAAGGACGGCTTCTCGACGGCGTGCGGGCACGGCACGATCGCGCTCGGCGCGTGGGCCGTCGAGACCGGGCTGGTCGCGGTCGACCCGAGCGGCGTCACCGACGTCGTCATCGACGTGCCGTCGGGCCGGGTCGTCGCGCGCGTCTCGACCGATGGCGCGGGCGCCGTCACGAGCGTGGACTTCGTGAACGTGCCGAGCCGGCTCGTCGCCGAGGGGTTGCACGTGTCGACGAGCCGCGGCGAGCTGACGGTCGACCTCGCCTACGGCGGCGCGAACTACGCGATGCTCGACGTCGCGCAGGTCGGACTCTCGATCGAGCCGGGCGACGTCTCGGAGCTCATCGCCCTTGGCCGCGAGGTCAAGTGGCTGCTGAACGACTCGGGTGCCGCACAGCATCCGAGCGACCCGCGCCTGAGCGGGGTCTACGGCACGATCCTGTTCGAGCGCCTCGGGCGCGACGCCGACGGGCGCCTGCACCAGCGCAACGCGACGGTCTTCGCCGACGGAGAGCTCGACCGGTCGCCCTGCGGCTCGGGCACCGCGGCGCGCGTCGCCGCACTCACGGCGCAGGGCGAGCTCGCATTCGGCGAGACCCTCGTGCACGACTCGATCGTCGGCTCGCGGTTCCATGCTCGGGCGGTCGAGCGCGCGGTCGTCGACGGCTTCGATGCCGTCGTGCCCGTCGTCACGGGCATGGCGTACCGCACGGGCACGTCGACGTTCACGGTCGACCCGCGCGACCCGCTCGTACCGGGATTCGTGCTGCGATGAGCGGCCGCATCGAGGTGCTGGATGCCGCGGCCACCCGTGCTCGGCTCGGGTACCGCTCGGCCGTCGAGGCGCTCGAGGCCGCGCTGCTCGCCGGGTTCGACCCCGCGACGGATGTTGCGCGCAGCGCAGTGCCGCTCGGCACCGCCGAGGCGCTGCTGATGCCGTCTGCCGTCGGCGACGCGGTCGGCGTGAAGGTGCTCACGGTCGCGCCGGGCAATCCGTCACGCGGGCTGCCGCGCATCCAGGGCGTGCACCTCGTGTTCGACGCAGTCACCATGGCGCCCGCGCTCGTGCTCGACGGCGCAGCCCTGACGAGTGTGCGCACGCCCGCGGTGTCGCTGGCGGCGATCCGACGGGCGCTCGCGGCTCGCGCTGGGTCGCGCGCGGCGTCCCGCGACGCGTTGCGCGATGCGACCTCCGGCGCTGACCACCTCGGCGCGTTGCACGTCGTCGTCTTCGGCACCGGGCCGCAGGGGGTCGCGCACGTCGAAGCGCTGCGCGAGGTCTGCCCCGAGCTCGAGATCGGGTCTGTGACGCACGTCGCCCGCCACGCGCCCGCCGACCCCGCCGTGCTGCAGGGCGCGGACTTCGTCGCGGCGGCCGACGCGGCATCCGTCACCCGGGCCCTCGCCGAGGCCGGGCTCGTGATCTGCGCGACGACGGCGCGCGAGCCGCTCTTCGACTCCTCGGTGCTCGGCGACGATGCGGTCGTCGTCGCCGTCGGCTCGCACGAGGCCGACGCACGCGAACTCGACTCCGCGCTGCTCGCGCGTGCGACGGTGGTCGTCGAAGACGTCGCGACAGCCCTCCGCGAAGCCGGTGACGTCGTACTGGCCGTGCACGACGGGCTGCTCGATCCGGCATCCCTCGTTCCGCTGTCCGGTGTCGTGACCGGGCGCGCCGGCGAGGCCGAGGGTGGCGCGGCGGTCGGCGCTGCGGCCGGCATGCGGCCCTTCGTGGTCAAGACCACGGGCATGTCGTGGGAGGACGCGGTCGTCGGATCCACGGCGCTCGCGCGCTGACGGCCGCTCGCGGCATCCGCGATCCGCAACCGTGCCGGCCGGGGCATCCGGGGCATCCGGGGCATCCGGGGCATCCGGGGCATCCGGACAGCTCGTGACCGGGGAGCGGCGTACGCTCGGCGGCATGACCGAGCCGACGACCGAGAAGTACGACGTCAAGCGCGCGCATCGGGCGCTGTACGCCCCGTCGACGAAGGCGTTCGTCGACGTCGACGTGCCGCCGATGCAGTACCTCGCGGTCGACGGGCACGGCGATCCGAACACGTCGGCGGCCTACGTGCAGGCGGTCGAGGCGCTGTTCGGGGTGGCGTACGCGCTGAAGTTCGCGAGCAGGCGAGAGGTCGGGCGGGACTTCACGGTCGCGCCGCTCGAGGGACTCTGGCGAGCCGACGACCCGGCGGCGTTCGTCGCGCGCGACAAGTCGGCGTGGAGTTGGACGATGCTCGTGCACCAGCCCGAGTGGATCGACGAGTCGGCGGTCGCCGACGCCGTCGACGCCGTGCGCGCGAAGGGGGCGAAGGCGAAGTCGGAGCCGAGTCCGGCGCTCGACCTGCTGCGGCTCGTGCTGCTCGACGAGGGGCGATCGGTGCAGATCCTGCACGTCGGCTCCTACGACGACGAGGCGCCGACCCTCGCGCGACTGCACGACGAGTGGATGCCGCAGCACGGCCTGACGTTCAACGGCCCGCACCACGAGATCTACCTCAGCGACGCCAGGCGCACGGCACCCGAGAAGCTGCGCACGGTGCTGCGACAGCCGGTGCGGCGCGTCTGATCTCACGGACCCAGCAAAGTGCAACTCAAGGGTTGCGCATCGCGGATGCACATGCAACTCTGGAGTTGCACGTATTCAGCGAAGGGAACAGAATCATGAGCATGACCGACAACCAGGCATCCGTCGTCGACGAGGCCGACTTCTCCGTGCGTCGCACCATCCGCATCGCCGCGCCGGTCGAGAAGGTGTGGCGTGCAGTCACCGAACCCGAGCAGATCTCGCGCTGGTTCGGCCGCACCGAGCTCGACGGCTCCGGCCCCGGGGCGCAGGGGAGCATCACGTTCGAGGGCTACGGCCGCGTGCCGCTCGCGATCGAGGCCGTCGACGCGCCCCGAAGCATCACGTACCGGTGGGGCAACGACGACGCGCTCGGGCACCTGCGCGACGAGCTCGACGACCACGCGACCGACTTCACGTTCACGCTCGAGCCCGTCGACGGCGGCACGCTGCTCACCGTCGTCGAGCGCGGCTTCGACCGCACCTCGAATCCGCTGCGCAACCTGTCCGAGCACGCCGAGGGGTGGGTCTCCGAACTCGACAAGCTCGTCGCGCTGCTCGAGGGCGGCGCGTGAGCACCGACACCCTCGTTCCCGTGTTCGCCGCACTCGGCGACGAGACGCGGTGGTCGATCCTGGCCGCACTCGGCGAGGGCGATGCTTCGGCGTCGGCCCTCGCCGGGCGCCTGCCCGTCACGCGGCAGGCCATCGCGAAGCACCTCGCCGTGCTGCAGGAGGTCGGGCTCGTCGAACCCGTGCGCGTCGGCCGGGAGGTGCGCTTCCGCGTGGTCGGCGCGCAGCTCGGCGAGACCGCGCGCCGCCTCGACGCGATCGGCGCCGCCTGGGACCGCCGCCTCGCCGCGATCAAGGAGATCGCCGAGGGGCTCTGAGCGCTGGATGCCGGTGGCGGCCGCCCGGGGCTCGCGCACCTGGGACTCGACGTGCGCGATTCCGGACACGGCGCGCGAAACGCCGAGAAGCGGCATCCGATCTCCGCGGGTCGCGCTGCGGATCCGGAGTTGCGTACGGGCCACGGCACCCGACGCTACGGTTGACGGATGGATGCCTGCGCCGCCCTCGCGGAGTCGATCGAGCGCCTCGCCGCGCGCGGGTACTCGAACCGCCGGTTCCTCAAGGAGCTCGGGCGTATCGGCGGGGTGCGCCGCGGCCCGATGTGGATCACGGATGCCGGATCGGGCGGCAGCAACCGGCTGCGCGGCCGCGGGTTCCGCCGTCGTGTCGACGACGACACCGACGGGCAGGCGCGCCACTTCGCCGGCACCGTCGCGGTCACGGTCCGCATCGGCGGGCGCTTGTCGCAGTGGCTCACGACGCACGTGCTGCGCGACGCGCCCGACACGGCCGACGGGCGGCTGAGCGCCGAGGCGATCGAGTTCGTGCGGCTCGTGCGGTCGGGAGAGCTCGCGCAGGCGGATGCGGGCGACTGGGTTCGCCGGCGACTGTGCGCAGCGGGTGCGGCCGCCCAGGCCGGCCCGGGCGATCCGGCCGGGGCGCCGGGCGCCTGACCGGCCTCCGGCGCTCGACTGAGCCGAGACGTCACCTCGAGAGCGGCTCCACGGCGAGGCTCGAGGCGCTCGAGGTGCTCGTCACCGTGATGTGCCCACCGCGCTCGTGGGGTCGGCGAGGCCGCGCCAGATGAACGAGATCGTGGCCTCGGCGGCATCGTGCCAGGACGTGCCGTTCAACAGGTCGTCGACGGCGAGCGTTGCGACGCCGTGCACGGCCGCGAACGCGACGAGTGCGAGCTCGGCGGCGTCGCCGGCGAGCACGGCGCCCGCGTGCTGGGCGTCGTTGATGAGGTCGACCAGGGCGGCCATGCCGGCGTGGCTCAGTTGCACGAGGTCGGCCGAGGCGTCCGCATGGTGCTTGGCCGAGTACATGTTCGCGAGGATCGCCGGGTGCTCGACGGCGAACGAGACGTAGGCGAGGCCTGCGCGACGGAACCGCTCTTCGAAGGGGGCCGGGCCGGCGGCCGCCGTGGCGAGGTCGCCGTTGAGCTGAGCGAACCCGGCGATGCCGAGCGCGTCGAGCAGCGCCTGCTTGTCGCGGAAGTGTCGCGCGGATGCCCCGTGGCTGACGCCGGCGTCGCGCGCGAGCTGTCGGAGCGAGAGCGCGGCGAGTCCGTCGACGTCGAGTGTGCGCCAGGCGTGGTCGAGGAGCACCTGTCGGAGGTTGCCGTGATGGTAGGTGCGCGCGGTCACCCGATCACTCTAGCGGCATGTAGGCATTGACAACAATGCTGTCGCTGTCTACATTGGTGCGCATGACCAGGACCTACCGCGGCACGACCGCTCTCATCACCGGAGCCAGCTCCGGGCTCGGCGCCGAGTTCGCCACCGGCCTCGCCCGCCGAGGCTCCGACCTCGTGCTGGTCGCCCGTCGAGAGGCCAGGCTGGTCGAGCTCGCCGAGCGACTCGAGCGCGATCACGGCGTGCGGGTCACGTCGATCGCGCTCGATCTCGCGAAGCTCGACGCACCCGCCGCGCTGCGTGCGGCGCTCGACGAACGGGGCATCCGGGTGCAGTCGCTCGTGAACAACGCCGGCTTCGGCATGAAGGGCGCGTTCGCCGAGGCCGATGCGGCGCGCATCGCGGAGATGGTCAGCCTCAACGTCGCCGCGCTCGTGGGCATCACGCGCGAGTTCCTGCCCGACCTCGTCTCCGACGGCCGGGGTGTGCTCGTCAACATCGCGAGCACGGCCGCCTACCAGCCGTGCCCGAACATGGCCGTGTACGGCGCCACCAAGGCGTTCGTGCTGAGCTTCAGCGAGGCGCTCTCCCATGAGACGCGCGACACGGGTCTCCGGGTGCTCGCCGTGAGCCCCGGCGCGACGCGCACGGAGTTCTTCGAGGTCGTCGGCACCGAGGACGCCGCGGTCGGTCGGTTCCAGACGCCGGCCGAGGTCGTCGGGCTCGCGCTCCGCGAACTCGATCGACGCAGCACCCCGCCGAGCGTCGTCTCCGGCGGAGGCAATGCGCTCAACGCAGGCCTCGTGCGGTTCCTGCCGAGACGCGCGGCGCTCGCGATCAGCGGGTCCGTGCTGCGCTGAGTCCGGGCGGGCCCGGGTCCGCGACACCTCGACATGGTGCCGCCCCCGGGGGTTCACCGCGTCGACACCCTCCGTTCAGCGCCGAACGGTCGAGTAGGCGGCGACCCCTCACATCTCGTCAGGAGCCCCTCCATGCCCTTCCCCCCATCCATCCGTCGCGCGTCCGCGATGGTCGCGGCGCTCGCCGTGACCTCCGGCGCCGCCCTGCTCGCGATGCCCGGCGCCGCGCTCGCGGCAGACGGCGCGTCCGGCGTCGTCGTCAACGAGATCGTCTACGACACCGCCTCGCACGGCACCGTCGACTCGATCGAGCTCTTCAACGCGTCATCCGCCCCGGTGGATGTCTCGGGCTGGGCCGTCATGGACGACAAGCGCGTCGACCGCGGCACGATCCCGGCGGGCACGACGCTCGCGGCGGGCGGGTACCTCGTGCTGCAGAAGGACGCGACGCCGCTCGGGTTCCCGTTCGGGCTCGGCAAGGGCGACGAGGTCGTGCTCGTCGACGCCGCGGATGCGGTCGTCGACTCCTACGCCTACGCGGCCACCGCGCCGCTCGCCGACTGGTCGCGCTGCGCCGACGGCGGCGATTGGGCGCATGCGACGGCCGTCACGCTCGGGGCGGCGAACGTCTGCGCCGAGCCCGAGGAACCCGCGACCCCCGGCTCGGTGCTGCTGAACGAGATCGACTCCGGTCCCGCGGACTGGATCGAGTTCATCAACCCGGGCGCCGAGGCCGTCGACCTGAGCGGCTACGAGGTGCGCGACAACAGCGACGACCACCGCTGGTTCTTCGCAGCGGGTTCGTCGATCGCGGCAGGCCAGCGTCTCGTCGTCGAGGCCTCGACCATCGGTGCGGATGCCACGGGCAAGGCCCTCGAGTTCCAGGCCGCGATCGGCATCGGGGGGTCCGACTCGATCCGCCTCTTCGACACGACCGGCGTCCTGCTCGACGAGTACTCGTGGAACGGCCACCCGGCGATCGACGGCGATGAGGCTGCGGCGAGCTGGGCGCGCTGCCCCGACGCCACCGGCGACTTCGCCCTCGCGCGCGTCACGCCCGGCGCGGCGAACGACTGCGTGCTGCCCGCGATCGCGATCAACGAGGTCGAGTCCAACGGCGACGCGACCGACTGGGTCGAGGTCGTCAACACCGGCACGACGCCCGTCGACCTGTCCGGCTGGACCGTCATGGACAACGACCCGGTGGGTCATGCCGCCGACGTCACGCCCGTGGCATCCGGGACCGTGCTCGCACCGGGCGCGCGATTCGTGTTCGACGGCGCGACGCACTTCTCGTTCGGCCTCGGCGCGGCGGATGTCGCGACGGTCCGGAATGCAGCCGGCACCACGGTCGCGGAGTACTCGTGGTCGGCGCACGCCGCCGTCACGTGGGCGCGCTGCCCCGACGGCACGGGCGCCTTCGCCGACAGCACGACCTCGACCAAGGGCGCCGCGAACGCGTGCGGCACCGACCCGACCGATCCCACGGATCCGACCGACCCGACCGACCCCGAGGTGCTCGCCTGGCCCGGCGCGGCTGACGTGACCGTCGTCGACGAGGCGGCGATGTTCCTGAGCGACTCGTCGGGCCTCGACACCCAGCAGACGGCCGACGGCGTCGTGCTCTGGGCCGTCGACAACGGCACCGGCACGTTCTGGAAGCTCGACGTGGCGGCAGACGGCAGCGCTTCGTTCGCCGACGGGTGGACCGAGGGCAAGCGCGTGCGGTTCCAGCGCGACGCCGACGCCCCCGCCAAGGCCGGCCCCGACACCGAGGGCATCACCGCTGCGGGCGACGGCCGCATCTACATCGCCTCCGAGCGGGACAACGCGAACAAGGGCGTCAACCAGAACACGATCCTCGCGGTCGACCCCGAGGCAGCCGGCCCCGACGTCGTCGCAGCACAGGAGTGGGACCTCACCGCCTCGCTTCCGCAGGTCGCCGCGAACACGGGCCTCGAGGCCGTCGAGTGGGTCGCCGACAGCGACCTGAAGGGACTCGTCGACGCCAACACGGGAGCGATCTACGACCCCGCCGACTACCCCGGCCACGGCGACGGCCTGTTCTTCGTCGCGGTCGAGGACAACGGCGTGGTCTACGCGTACGCGCTGAACGCCGACGGATCGTTCGCCCAGGTCGCCTCGATCGACCCGGGCCTCGGCGGCGTCATGGCCCTCGACTACGACACCGTGCTCGACCAGCTCTGGGCCGTGTGCGACAACGGCTGCGAGGGCGAGGCCGCGCGCATCGCGTTCACGGGCGCCGAGCCGACGATCGTGCACGTCGCCCGCCCCGCGGGCATGCCGAACCTCAACAACGAGGGCTTCGCGACCGCTCCCGCGTCGCTGAGCTCGGCCGACCCGGCGCCGTCGCTCGTCACGACCCGCCCGGTGTGGTGGTTCGCCGACGGCGAGCGCCCTGGCGCGCTGCGCACCGGCACGCTGCCCGGTGCGGTCGTCACGGACCCGACCGATCCGACCGACCCGACGGACCCGACGGACCCGACCGATCCGACGGACCCGACGGACCCCGGCACCGCGCCGGCGCCGATCGACGAGTCGCTGCTCACCGAGGCGAACCGAGGCGGCGTCACGGCGCCGGCCACGGCGACTCCCGGGGCGAAGCTCCCCGTGAACGTGGGCGTCGCGCACGCGGGTGAGACGGTCTGGGGCACGGTCTACTCGACCCCGGTCTCCCTCGGATCCGCGTCGGTCGGCCTCGACGGCGTCGTGACGGTGACCCTGCCCGCCTCGCTTCCGGCGGGGGAGCACAAGGTCGCGATCCAGGCGGCCGACGGCACGCTCATCGGATGGGCACCCGTGACCGTGACGGCGGTCGACGCCGGCAGCGGCAGCGGATCGGGCACCACGGGTTCGGGAACCGCGTCGTCGGGCCAGACGGGCGGGCTCGCGGACACCGGGGCCGACCCGTGGCTCGCGCTCTCGGTCGCGGGCGGGCTGCTCCTGCTCGGCGTGGGCGCGGTCGTGCTGCGTCGTCGTCGCGCGCAGGCGGGGGCCGAGTAACCGCGCGCCTCAGCGCGTCGAATCAGCGGATGTCCCGGCAGCACGTGCTGCCGGGACATCCGTCGTCTCCGCCGTCTTCACGCGCCCTGCCCCTTCGGCATGTGCGCTCGCCGCGAGCCGCCGGAACGGGATGCTCGCAGCGGCGTAGAGCACGAGCAGGAGCGCGAGGTCGAGCACGGCGAGCCAGGCGCCGCGCGGGGTGTCGAGTGCGAGCATCGGACCGCGCACCATCGGACCGGCGAGCAGCGCGCCCGCGAGGGCGGAGCCGAGCGCGAGCACGCCGCACACGATCCTCGCCCAGGTCCTCCGCCCCCCGAGCGCGTAGCCGCCCGCGATCGCGGCGAGGGCGACGTACACGGCGCCGCCGCCCAGTCCGTTCGTGAACAGCTCGGCGACCGCACCCGGGCGCAGCAGCGGTGCGATCGCGAAGGCGAGGGGAGCGGCGGCGCACCAGCGCAGCAGGCGCCGCTCCGCCTTCGTCGGGCTCGATCCGACGCTCGAGGCCCACCCGAACGCGGCTCCGACGAGCAGGCCGGGCAGCAGCACCCCGACGAAGGTGCCCCAGCTGAACTGCGACTCGTAGCCCGCGAGCTCTGCCATCCAGGCCCGCAGTGCGCCGGCCCAGGCCAGGCCCGCAACCGCGCCGACGACGACCGCGATCCACCTCGTGCCCCGGGCTCTGCCGTGCTCGTCCATGTCGCCCTCCCACTCTCGGCAACGATGTGCGGTCGTCACGCCGATGCGCCGGCGACGGCGATTCGTGCCACACCATACGCCGCGCGGGCCGTTCCGGCATCCGTGCGTCCACGCAGCGCCCGGGCTTCGCGTTCGGCCGGCTCGGGCGAGCCGTGATCCGTCGCGGTGGGCGCGGTCGTGCGCGAGGCCTCCGACGAAACGCTTGCGCAGCGGCATCCGTGGGTCTACAGTCTCCCTAACTAATGATCGTTAGGCAGGCAGATGACCAGAGCTGACATCCTCTCCGAAGCACGCACCGTGTTCGCGCGAAAGGGGTACGCCGAGGCCAGCCTGCGCGAGATCGCCGGGGCCGTCGGCATCAAGACGCCCTCGCTGTACGCGCACTTCCCCAGCAAGGAGGCGCTGTACGAGGCGGTCTACGCCGAGGTGTCCGTCGAGCACACCGCGTACTTCGAGGAGCTCGCACGTTCGAGTTCCGAGATGCCGCCGCTCGAACGACTCGGACACCTGCTCGGCGGCATCGAGGCGTACTACCGTGACCGCCCCGACCTCGCCGAGTTCAGCCTGCGCGCCGCCATCGCCGAATCCGGGGCGAGCGGTGCGGGGCTCCGCGAGATCTTCCTCGATTCCGAATCGACCCTCGCGAGTGCGGTCAAGCACGCCCACGAGCAGGGAGTCGCCGACGGCAGGTTCGCCGTCGACGACTCCGAAGGCTTCACCGCCCTCTTCCTCGTGGTGATGGACGGGCTGTTCCTCCAGCTCACGCACTACTCACCCGACGTCTACCGCGAGCGCTTCGACCTGGCCTGGCGCCACCTCGCTTCGCTGCTCGCATCCTCCCCCGAAGGATCAGCATGAACACCACCGACTACGAACACGGCGTCGTCCCCGCCGACCAGCGCAAGGGATGGTGGTCGATCGCCGCCGTCTGGATCGCGATCGGCATCGACCTCTCGGGCGCGTTCCTCGGCATCGAGCTCGCCGCGGGCATGGACTTCGGCGCGGCGATGCTCGCGACCTTCGTCGGCTCGACCCTGCTCGGCCTGATGGCCATGGCGTGCGCCTACGTCGGCGCCGTCTCCGGCCTGTCGACCGCGATGATCTCGCGCGTGGTCTTCGGCCGCATCGGAGGCGCCGTGCTCGCCATCGCCCTGAGCCTCAGCCTGCTCGGCTGGTTCGCGGTGCAGGCGGGCTTCTTCGGCTCGAACGCCCAGATCGCGTTCGGCGAGCTCACCGGACTCGACCTCCCGGTCTGGATCTTCACGCTGGTCGGCGGCACCCTCATGGCCCTCACCGCGTTGTGGGGGTACCGCTCGATCTCGAAGCTCAGCTCCCTCGCGGTGCCCGCGCTGCTGGTGCTCCTGCTCCTGGGCGTCATCGTCGGCTTCGCGACGCAGGGGACCGATGGACTCTCGACACCGGTCGACGTCGTCTTCACCTTCGGCGGCGCCGTCTCGCTGGTCATGGCGATCTTCATCCTCGGCGTCGTGACGGCGCCCGACATGGCGCGCTGGGCGAAGACGCCCAGGCAGGCCATGGCCGCGGGCTTCGTCGGGTTCTTCTTCGGCAACTCGATCATCGTCGTCGTCGCACTCGTGCTGGCGCGCGTCATGGGAGAGACCGAGCTCATGACGATCTTCTTCCTGCTGGGGCTCGGCGGCGCCGCGGTGATCGTGCTGATCCTCGCGCAGTGGACCACGAACACCTCGAACATCTACTCGGCCGCCCTCAGCTTCGCGTCGGTCGACGGGCGCCTCAACCGCCGCGTGCTGACCGTCATCGGCGGCGTGGTCGGCATCCTGATCGCCGTGCTCGGCGCGGCCGACGGCTTCATCCCGTTCATCTCGGCCATCGGCATCGTGATCGCCCCGTTCGGCGGCGTGTACGTCGCCGCGTTCGTCGTGGACCACCGTGCGGGCCGGTTCACGCCGGCCGAGCAGGAGCGCGCGGTGCATCCGCTGGCCATCGCGGCCTGGGCGATCGGCATCTTCGTCGCCCTCGCCGCGACGCATCCCGCCGACGGCCTCGGCCTCGGCCTGTTCGACCTCACCACGATCCCGGCGCTCGACGGCCTGCTGGCCGGCTTCGTCGCCTACCTCGTGCTCGGGCTCGTCGCCCGACGGGTCCGGTCGGATGCCGCGGCTCCCGCCCCGGCCGAGCGCGAGCCCGACGAGGTCGCCTCGTGACCCGCGGCGACGCCGTGATCGCCGAGCGGTTCATCACCGAGGCGGATGTCGACGAGATCGCGCTCGGCGCCGCCGTGCTCGGCACCGGCGGAGGAGGCGACCCGCACGTCGGCTCGCTCATCGCGAAGCGGCTCATCCGCCTGCACGGACCCGTGCGGGTGATCGGCGTCGACGACCTGGGCGACGACGACTACGTCGTGCCCATCGGCGGCATCGGCGCCCCCTCGGTCGACATCGAGCGCATCATGGCCGAGTCCGAGCTGGGGCTCGCCCTCGCGGCGCTCGAACGCGTCACGGGGCGTACGCCGACCGCGGTCATGCCGATCGAGATCGGCGGAGGCAACTCGATGATCCCGATCGCCGCGGCCGCGGTGAGCGGCCTGCCGATCGTCGACGCCGACGCGATGGGCCGGGCCTTCCCCGAGGCGCAGATGGTCACGTTCCACCTCGCGGGCTACGGCCCGGGCACGACCGTGCTCGTCGACCACCACGGCAACGAGGTCGTGAGCAGGCCCGTCGACGGGGTCTGGTCGGAGCGGCTCGCGCGCGCCGTGACCATCGAGATGGGCGGTGCGGCGACCATGGTCGACTACGCCTACGGGGGCGACGTCGTGCGAGAGTGCGCGATCCCCGGCACGCTCGAGGTCGCGCGGCGCATCGGGCGGATCCTGCTCGGCCGAGGCGCGAACGCGCTGCGCGACGACGAGCGCGTCGCCGCCCTGTGCGCCGAGCTCGACGCCGTGCGGCTCTTCGACGGCAAGGTCGTCGACCTGCGCCGCCAGTTCGAGGGCGGGTTCACGAAGGGCGCCGCCGAGCTCGAGGGCACGGGCGGCGACCGCGGCCACGCGTTCCGGCTCGACTTCCAGAACGAGATGCTGCTCGCGCGCCGCGACGGCGAACTCGCCGCGGTCACGCCCGACCTGATCGCGGTGCTCGACCAGGCGACCGGCCACCCCATCACGACCGAGGCGCTGCGCTACGGCGCCCGCGTGACCGTGATCGGCATGCCGTGCAACGAGAAGTGGCGCACCGAGGTCGGGCTCGCGAACGCCGGCCCGGCGCACTTCGGCTACGACGTCGACTGGGCGCCCGTCGAGGCGCTCGCCGCGGCGCGAGCCGCCACGGAGGCCGCAGCCCCCGCACCCGCGGCACTCGCAGCGCCCGCCCCGACCCCCGCACCCGAACCCGCACGAGAGGACGCCGCCTGATGGGACATCGCATCGGCATCGACGTCGGCGGCACGAACACCGACGCCGTCATCCTCGACGAGGCGCTGCGCGTCGTCGCGTCCGTCAAGTCGCCCACGACCGAGCACACGGGCGACGGGGTCGCCGCGGCGATCGACGCCGTGCTCGCGGCATCCGGAGTCGACCCGGCGACGATCACGCACGCCATGCTCGGCACGACGCACTGCACCAACGCGATCGTCGAACGGCGTGGCCTCGGCCGCGTCGGCGTGCTGCGTCTCGGTGCGCCTGCGACGACCGCCGTGCCGCCCCTCGAGGGGTGGCCCGCCGACCTTCGAGCGGCGATCGGCGAGCACGCGTACCTCGTGGGCGGCGGCTACGAGGTCGACGGCCGCGTGCTCGCGCCGGTCGACGAGCTCGAGATCCGCGAGGTGTGCGAACGCATGCGCGGCGAGGTCGATGCGGTCGCCGTCGTCGGCGTGTTCTCGCCCATCGACGAACGCCAGGAGGAGCGCGTCGCCGAGCTCGTCGCCGAGGTGCTCGACGTGCCCGTCTCGCGCTCGGCCCGCATCGGCTCGCTCGGCCTGCTCGAGCGCGAGAACGCGACCGTGCTGAACGCGGCGCTCATGCGCACGCTGCGGTCGATGGCCGACGGGTTCGTCGCGGCGCTCTCCGCCCGCGGCATCCCGGCCGAGCCGTTCTTCGGCCAGAACGACGGCACGCTCATGCGGCTCGAGTACGCGCTGGAGTTCCCGGTGCTCACGATCGGGTGCGGGCCGACGAACTCGATCCGCGGCGCCGCGCACCTCTCGGGCGCCCGTGACGCGCTCGTCGTCGACATCGGCGGCACCACGACCGACATCGGCGTGCTCGTCGGCGGGTTCCCGCGCCAGTCGTCACACGCCGTCGACATCGGCGGCATCCGCACGAACTTCCGCATGCCCGACGTGCTCTCGGTCGGCCTCGGCGGCGGCACCGTCGTGCGAGCGGATGCCGCGGCATCCGTCGTCGGCGATGGCGGGCCGGGTGCGCCGGTCGTCGCCCTCGGGCCCGACAGCGTTGGCTACCGGCTGCCCATCGAGGCGCTCGCGTTCGGCGGCGGAACGCTCACCGCGACCGACGTCGCGCTCGCCGTGGGCGGCGCACGCATCGACGGCGTCTCGGCTCCCGAGATCGACCGCCGGGTCGGCGATGCCGCTTGGCGGGCGATCCGGGAGCTGCTCGAGGAGACGATCGACCGCATGAAGCCGAGCGCGGCACCCGTGCCGGTGATCCTCGTGGGCGGCGGCAGCATCATCGCGCCCGACGAGCTCGACAGTGTGGGCGAACTCATCCGCCCCGACCACTTCGGCGCGGCGAACGCGGTGGGCGCCGCCCTCGGCGAGATCGCCGGCCAGGTCGAGCGCATCTACCGCACCGACGGCGACCGCGGCGAGTCCGTCGCCGATGCCGGTCGCGAGGCCGCCGAGCGAGCGCGGCTCGCGGGTGCGGACCCGGACACGATCGAGGTCGTCGCGATCGAGGAGCTGCCCGTGTCGTACATCGACGGGCAGGCCGTGCTCATCCGCGCCCGCGCGGTCGGGCGGCTCGCGGCATGACGTCGGAGAGCGAGCGGATGCCGCGGCGGCCGAACGTGCCGCCGAGGCATCCGCTCGCGTAGCGTGGCCGAATGGCCACTCCCGAATTCGTGCTCGACCTGCGCCGACACATCGGACACGCGCCCATCCCGCTCGTGGGCATCACCGCGGTCGTCGTGCGCGGCGACGAGGTGCTGCTCGGGCGGCGCTCCGACAACGGTGCGCTCACGCCCATCACGGGCATCGTCGACCCGGGCGAGGAGCCGGCGGATGCCGCGGCACGCGAGGCCCTCGAGGAGGCCGGGGTGCGCATCCGCGTCGAGCACCTCGCCTGGGTGCACCAGATGCCGCGCACGACGCACGTGAACGGCGACCAGGTCGACTACCTCGACCTCGTGTTCCGCTGCACGTGGATCGACGGCGACCCGTACCCCGCCGACGGCGAGATGACCGAGGTCGGCTGGTTCGCGCTCGATGACCTCGGCGAGGTGCCCGAATGGCACGTCGAGCGCATCCGCGTCGCCCTCGCCGGCGACGGCCCGACGCGCTTCGAGGGCGGGCTCGGCTGACCCGCTCCCGGTCGTCACCCGTCACCCGGCACCCGTCACCCGGCAACCGTCACCCAGTACCTCACGCGCGGACGCGAATGGTCGCCTCGACACCTCTGAGGCGACCATTCGGGTCCGCGCGATGAGCGAGCGGGGCTCAGATCGGCAGCGGCCGGTCGTCGACGATCGTCTTCATCACGAGGGTCGACTCGACGCGGCGCACGCCGGGCAGCGCCGAGAGCCGCTCGTCCCACAGCCGCTGGTAGGCGGGCAGGTCGGGCACGGCGACGCGCAGCAGGTAGTCGGGGTCGCCGAAGAGCCGCAGCGCCTGGATCACCTCGGGGATCTTCGCGACCGCCTCGTCGAAGGCCGGGATCGTCGCCTGGTTCGCCGACTCCATCGTCACGAACACGAGCGCGCCGAAGCCGAGCCCCACGACCTCGGGGTCGATCACCGCTCGGTACCCGGTGATCGCTCCGGAGGTCTCGAGCGCGCGCAGCCGGCGGTGCGTCGGCGACATGCTCAGCTGCACGCGCTCGGCGAGCTCGGTGAGGCTCTGCCGCCCGTCGAGCTGCAGTTCGGCAAGGATTCTGCGATCGATCGCGTCCATGGGGTGAATCCTTCCACGAAGCAAACGCTGCGGGGTGAACTTCGGAAGCCTCTTCCGGGCGATCCGGCCTAGGTTCGTCGTGTCGACCGAGCCGGTCGCGCGAGAGGAGGCTCCACGATGAACCCCGAGCTGCTGCTCGCCTGCTGGGGCATGATGACGCTCATGGTCGTGCTGCCCGGCCCCGACTGGGCGTACATCATCGCCGCGGGCCTGCACGACCGGTCGATCGTGCCCGCCCTCGCCGGGATCCTCGTCGGCTACCTCGCGGCCGTCGTCGCGGTCGCCGTGGGCGTCGGCGCGGCGGTCGCCGCGCTGCCCCTCGTGCTCGTCGTGCTCACGTTCGGCGCGGCCGGGTACCTCGCCTGGCTCGGCATCCGGGTGCTGCGGCGGCCTCCGGAGGTCGCGACGATCGCCGCCGGGGTTCCGGATGTCCTCGCGGTTCCGGATGCCGCGGCGACCGTGGCGGTGATCGGCGCAGGGCCTGCCGAGGCCGCCGGGCCGCCCGCGGCATCCGCCCCTCCCCGGTCTGCGACGAACCCCTGGCTGCGACTCGCGCAGGGCGCGGGCGTCAGCGGGCTGAACCCCAAGGGCCTGCTCGTGCTCGTCGTGCTGCTGCCGCAGTTCACGGACACCGCGGGTGCGTGGCCGATCCCGGTGCAGCTCGCGGTGCTCGGCCTGATCTTCGTCGGCAATTGCGCGATCGTGTACTCGGTGGTCGGTGCGGGCGCGAAGGCCGTGCTGCGCTCGCGCCCGACCGCGCTGAACGTGGTCTCGCGCGTCTCGGGGGCGGCGATGGTCGTGCTCGCCGTCGTGCTCGTCGCCGAGCAGGTGTCGCATCTCGCGACGGCGTGACGTGCCGGCGGTCGATCAGCGGGAGAGCGCGTCGTCGAACACGAGCGTGCGCAGCAGCAGTTCGAGCGAGGCCTGCACGCGCTCGTCGGTCCAGACAGTGGGATCCTCGACGGCCTTGACCTCGTAGCCGCGGCAGTAGAGGTAGAGGATGTCGGCGATGTGCGCCGCCGTCTCGTGGTCGACCGGCTCGCCGTCGTTCGCGGCGACATGCCCGGCGCCGTCGAGGAACTTGCCGTAGGTGGCATCCGTGACGCCGCGCACGACCTCGTAGGCGTGACGGTTCGCGCCGCGCACGTCGGCGATGACCTCGATCCAGAGGCTGCGCAGCACGT
The DNA here is from genome assembly GCF_900113185.1 of Agromyces sp. CF514. Lineage (NCBI taxonomy): Bacteria > Bacillati > Actinomycetota > Actinomycetes > Micrococcales > Microbacteriaceae > Agromyces > Agromyces sp. CF514. Next base: position 1,236,877 of record NZ_FOZD01000001.1, read on the forward strand.
TCTCCTCGGGGGAGGAGGAGCACATCCAGCGGGTCAGGGCGGCGAGGCGCTCGACGCCGACGAGGTCGCCGAGGTGCTCGCGGCGCTCGACGTCCCACTGGGTCCGCGCGTGGTCGAGGGCGTTGGCCATGAGGTGCGCGCGCGAGGGCACGAAGTTGGTGATGTACGCGGTCGAGCGCTCGAGCCGCTCGGCGACGGCCCGCAGGGTGACGGCGCGCGTGCCGCGTTCGCGCGCGACCTCGACCGTTGCGCGGGCGATGTCGGCGAGGCGTTCGTCGGTGTCGACGTCGATCGGCACGGGCGCTCCTCTGCGGTCGGGGGCGGCCGCGGCATCCGCTCGTCGGCCTCGGTTGACAGCCTGCCATGTCGCCGCTACGTTTCAAAACACTGTTGTAAAACAGGCGGATATCTCAGCGACGCGGATGCCTCGGCGACCCGCCCCCGGAAGGAACCCCCATGACGACGAACGGCGGCGTCTCGTTCTGGCTCCAGCAGGTCGGCATGCCGACCCCCCGTGCGATCCTGCCCGGCGACCTCGACGTCGACGTCGCGATCGTCGGTGCGGGATACACCGGCCTCTGGGCGGCGTACTACCTCAAGCGCGACCAGCCCGACCTCAGGGTGGCCGTGCTCGAACGCCGCTTCGCGGGCTACGGCGCGTCGGGCCGCAACGGCGGCTGGCTCACCAACTCGGTCACCGGCGGCCGCGCGCAGTACGTCAAGCAGCACGGCCGCGACGCCGCCATCGCCCAGCAGGTCGCGCTCAACGAGGCCGTCGACGAGGTCATCAGGGTCGCGGGCGTCGAGCGCATCGACGCGGACATCCGCAAGGGCGGCGAGCTGAACGTCGCGACCACGCCCGCCCAGCTCGCGCGGCTGCGGGGCTACGCGGCCTCCGAGCAGGACTGGCCCGCGACCGACCTCGTGCTGCTCGACGCCCGGCAGGCCGCCGATCGCGTGAACGTCTTCGGCGTGCTCGGCGCGGCCTGGCATCCGCACTGCGCGCGAGTGCACCCCGCCAAGCTCGTGCTCGGCCTCGCCGCCGCCGTCGAGCGACTCGGCGTCACGATCTACGAGAACACGACCGTCACCGAGATCCGCCCGGGCGAGGCGCGCACCGAGCACGGCACCGTTCGCGCCGCACACGTGCTGCGCGCGACCGAGGGCTTCACGCCCGACCTGCACGGCGAGCACCGCACGTGGCTGCCCATGAACTCCTCGCTCATCGTGACCGAGCCGCTCGCGGCATCCGTCTGGGACGAGATCGGCTGGAACGAGCGCGACACGCTCGGCGACATGGCGCACGTGTACATGTACGCCCAGCGCACCGCCGACGACCGCATCGCGTTCGGCGGGCGCGGCGTGCCCTACCGCTACGGCTCGCGCGTCGACCAGGACGGTCGCACCCAGGAGCGCACGATCGAGAGCCTCGGCGCGCTGCTCGCGCGGTTCTTCCCGAGTGCAGCGGATGCCGCGATCGACCATGCCTGGTCGGGGGTGCTCGGCGTGCCGCGCGACTGGGCGGCCACCGTCGGCCACGACCCGGCGACCGGCCTCGGCTGGGCCGGTGGATACGTCGGCACGGGTGTCACCGCGACGAACCTCGCCGGCCGCACGCTGCGCGACCTCGTGCTCGGGCACGACACCGAGCTCACCCGCCTGCCGTGGGTGGGTCACCGCGCGCGCAAGTGGGAGGTCGAGCCGCTGCGGTGGCTCGCCGTGCAGGCGATCTACGGCGCCTACCACGCGGCCGATCGCGCCGAGCTGCGCGGCCGCGCGACCACCTCGCCCATCGCGCACGTCGCCGACCTCGTCGCCGGGCGCTGAGGCGCGCCCCGACCCCGGCTCGACCTCGCGCCGGCTCCGTTCCGACCCCGCCCCGACCCCGCTCCGACCCCGCAGAGGAGAACTCCATGCCCGAGACATCCGCACCCCGCCCTTCGATCGCGACCGTCGCCGGCCTCGACCCGCTCGCTCGCGACCTCGGCGCCCGCACGCCGAAGCCGACCGCGACCACCGACGGCGTGCTCGAGGCGTCCGCGACCCTGTGGGCCCGTGCCGGGCTCGACGTCGGCTACTGGGAGTGCACGCCCGGGCGCTTCACCGCGACCCGCGACGGCTACACCGAGATCTGCCAGTTCCTCGAGGGGCGGGTCGTGATCGAGGTCGACGGCGAGGCGCCGATCACGCTCGGCGCCGGCGACACGCTCGTGATGCCGAGCGGATGGCGCGGCGTCTGGCACGTGCTCGAAACCGTTCGCAAGCTCTACGTCACCATCGACGACACGACGGATCCGGCCGCGTAGAGCCCACTTCAGCCGAGCGCGCGCTCCGCCCCGCACTGCCCCGATCGCGCGCCCGCCGGTAGTCTCGCCCCATGAGCGCGACGGATGTCGAGACTCCCGTGGGCCTGACCGAAGCCGAGGTGGCGCAGCGCGTCGCCGACGGACGCACGAACGCGTTCTCGCAGCAGTCGAGCCGCAGCGCCGCGAGCATCATCCGCGCGAACGTGCTCACGCTGTTCAACGGCATCATCGCCGCGTGCTTCCTCGTGCTGCTCCTGCTCGGCCGCTGGCAGGACGCGCTCTTCGGGTTCAGCGCGATCGCGAACACGATCATCGGCTCGGTGCAGGAGTTCCGGGCCAAGGCCGCCCTCGACAAGCTCGCGCTCCTGCACGCGCCGCGTGCGCGGGTGCGTCGCGCCGGCGACGCGCAGGAGATCGCCGTCGCCGACGTCGTACTCGACGACCTGCTCGTGCTGCGCGCGGGCGATCAGGTTCCGGCAGACGCGCGCGTCGTGGCATCCGCCCACCTGCAGCTCGACGAGTCGATGCTCACGGGGGAGTCGGACGCGGTCGACAAGGTGCCGGGCGACGAGGTGCTGTCGGGTTCGATCGTGATCGCCGGCGAGGGCGAGGCCGTCGTGGTCAGGGTCGGCGCCGACTCGTTCGCCAACAAGCTCGCCGCCGAGGCGAAGAAGTTCTCGCTCGTCGCGAGCGAGCTGCGTTCGTCGATCGACAAGGTGCTGCGGGTCGTGAGCTGGATCGTGGGGCCGATCGCGCTGCTCGTCTTCAACGCGCAGATCATGGTGTTCGGCGGCTGGGAGCAGGCGTTCGAGTCGGGGGACTGGCGCCAGGCCGCGGTGAACACGATCGCTGCGCTCGTGGCGATGATCCCGCTCGGACTCGTGCTCATGACGAGCATCGCGTTCGCGGTCGGCGCGGTGAAGCTCGCCGGACAGCAGGTGCTCGTGCAGGAACTCGCCGCAGTCGAGGGCCTCGCGCGGGTCGACCTCATCTGCCTCGACAAGACCGGCACTCTGACCGAGGGCACCATCGCGTTCGACGCCGAGCACCCGGTCGACGGTGGCGTCACCCCAGACGGTTGGCGCCGCGCGCTCGCATGGGCCGGCGGCGATCCCGAGGCGAACGCCACCGCCCGCTGTCTCGCCGAGGCGTACCGCGACGCACCCTCGCATGAGCCGATCGCACGCATCCCGTTCTCGTCCGCTCGCAAGTGGAGCGCCTTCGAGTTCGCCGCCGGTTCGGATGCGGCGACGGATGCCCCGACGGATGCCGCGGGCAGCTGGGTGCTCGGCGGGCCCGAGATGGTCTTCCCCGACAACCGGCTCGCGGGCGATGCGCGCGAGCTCGCGGCATCCGGGCTCCGCACCCTCGTGCTCGCACACTCGACGTCGCCGCTCGACGAGGAGGCCGAGGCGCTTCCGGCCGGGCTCACGCCGGTCGCGCTGCTGACCTTCCGCGAGCGCATCCGCACCGACGCCGCCGAGACGCTCGCGTACTTCGCCGAGCAGGGCGTCGCCGTGCGCATCATCTCGGGCGACAACCCCGACACCGTCGCGGCCATCGCCCGGAGCGTCGGCCTCGACGCGGCGGTCGGGTTCGACGCGCGGCAGCTGCCCGAGGACCCCGCGGAGCTGTCCGAGCTGCTGCAGCGGCACCTCGTGTTCGGCCGCGTGACGCCCCAGCAGAAGAAGGCCATCGTGGTCGCGCTGAAGGAGGCGGGCCACACGGTCGCGATGACGGGCGACGGGGTGAACGACGCGCTCGCCATCAAGGAGGCCGACATGGGCATCGCGATGGAGTCGGGCGCCGCGGCCACCAAGGCGGTCGCGCGCATCGTGCTGCTCGACGGCCGGTTCTCGCACCTGCCGAGGGTCGTGGCCGAGGGGCGGCAGGTGATCGCGAACATCGAGCGCGTCTCGATGCTGTTCCTCACCAAGACCGTCTACGCAACGGGGCTGGCGGTGCTCTTCGGCCTGTTCGTGCTGCAGTTCCCCTTCCTGCCGCGCCAGTTGTCGGTCATCGACGGGCTCACGATCGGCATCCCGGCGTTCTTCCTCGCGCTCATGCCCAACGCGCGCCGGTACGTGCCCGGCTTCCTGCGGCGATCGCTGAGCTTCGCGATCCCGACGGGCGTCGTCGTGGCGGTCGCGCTCTTCGTCTACAGCTGGTTGGCGACGCAGGCCGGCATCGGTCAGGACGAGCTGCGCACCGGATCCACGCTGCTGCTGACCATCATCGGGCTCTGGATCCTCACGGTGCTCTCGCGTCCGATCGACGGCTGGAAGATCCTCATCATCGGGTCGATGATGCTCGGCCTGATCCTCGTCTACTCGGTGCCGCTCGTCACGGAGTTCCTGGTCTTCGTCGATCCGTCGATCGTGACCGCCGCGCTCGTGCTCGTCGTGTCGGTCGTGAGCATCGCGCTCATCGAGGTGATCAGGTTCGTGCACCTGCGCTACGTGCGAAGAACCGCGCGGTTCGACCCGTCCACAGCACCGTGATCGCGCCGGCCACGAGCACGAGGTCCACGATCACGAACCATTGATCCGGCGAGGCGATCAGGATGACCGCGTCGAGTGCGATCGTCAGGCCGAGCAGGACGGTCACGAGCACGCGGGCGTCGCGCCTCGCACGCGTGAGCCCGGCGGCGATCGTGATCACGAACAGGCCGAGCAGCACGACGCAGGCCCCCACGACGGTGACGACGAAGCGTTCGCTCGCGCTCGTGTCGGGCAGGTAGCGGCCGAACATCACCGCGATGCCCGCGACGATCTGCGCGATGCCCGTGACGTACCCGAGCACGACCGCCACGACGAGCTCTGCGGGCGGGCGGTGCGGCGCGTGACGCAGACCCGTCTCGACCTCGACGGCCGGTTCGTCCGGCGGGTCGAGCGTCGGATCGGACTGGTCGCTCATACCGGCGACCCTAGCCGAGTCCGTCCAGCCCGTACGAGCGAATCCGCGACGTCCTCGAGCAGGCGCCCTCGCTCTGGGGGCTTCTCGTGAGGATTTGTCAGGTTATAGGATCTGGTCGTCATCAGCCCCGGGGGGAGGTTCGATGAACCGGCAGCCGACGGTGCTCGAACTGCGGGTCCACGGGATCGCCAACGCGCCGCCTGCGGCGATGCTCTGCGTCGCCGAAGACGAGGTTGTTCGCGTCGACGGCGACGAATTCGGTTCGTTCTGGATGGCTGCCGACCCTCCGGAAGACGAATCGGACCTCCGTACCGAGGCCTACTCGTGGGGCAATCTCGCCCGTAGTGGCGGCTCGGCACTCGCGGTGATCAGTCGTGCACTCGTGCACCTCGGTTGGCTCTTCGTGCTCCCGTTCGGGCTGTGCAATCTCGCATACTGGGCCAGACGCCAGATCCCCGGCGAGGAAGCCAGCTCCCGATGGTGGGACGGCGGGCCCGGAGCGATCGCCATCCGCATGTTCGCTGTCCTCCAGACACTTTTCTACGTCGTCGCCTTCATGTCGGTGAGCGTCGACCTGATCGCGGTCCAGTGCCTCCGCGATCACCAGCCGTGTGCTGCTTTGCCCGGGTGGCTCGACGGCATCGCAGCCCTCGGCCCGTTGCAACGGTCCGCCGTGTTCGGCATCCTCCCGATACTGGTCATCCTCGTGATCTACCTGATCGGGCTGCGGGCGAGAGGACAGTTCGACCCGAACCGCGACGTCTCCGACACGATCACCCGGACGGAGGCCGCGGAGGATCGGAAGCAGCGAAGCAACGCACTGCGCTGGATGCGCGGCGAACGCCCGAAGCCGGGGGAGTTCCCGCCGCTGCTCGAATCGAAGGGGTTCTGGCGCCGTTCGAAGGTGGCGCATACCTCAGAACGTGCGCACTTCGCTGCATCGATCGCGCTCGTGCTGTTCCTGCTCGCCTGGGATGCGTGGATCGGGGCGGCGGGCAACGGGCATGAGTGGGACCCGGCGTCCTGGTTGTCGCTGGATCCGGCTGGGCACTTGGTGCCGCTCATCGGTGTCCTCGCGGGGGCCGCGCTGCTCGCTGGATCGCTGGTCATGACCGCGGCCGCCGGACTGTCCAACGCCCGGTGGTCGACGAGATCCAAGCGTGCGTGGTCGTCCGTCCTCCTCGTCGGTTCGGTCTGCGCCTACCTGGCTTGGCTGATCTGGACGTTCATGCCCGACTCGACCGATGTCCCTGACGACGGCAAGGCACTCGGCCTGGCGATCGCCCCGGGGGTCATCAGCACGATCTGCGCCCTCATCGCCGTCGCCAGCCTGACATGGGGCTACGGCTGGCAGCGACCGATCGCGTGGGTGCTGCTTACCGGCGCCTTCGTCTCGGTCGTCGTGGCGGAGGTCTGGCGCGAGCAGTTCGGCTCGGCATGGCAGCGCTGGTGGTCGATCGCCGCGATCGGGTTGACACTCCTCGCCGTGATCGCCGGCTACACCTTGCACTCGAGGCACGAAAAGACGGCGAGGAGGCTACTCGGATGGCACGGGAACGCAGCAGCGGTCGCGTTGCTGGTCGCGCTCTTCGCGTCACTCGTCATCACCAGCCTGATGGTCGTCGGGGCATACGCCTGGCTCGCAGCGCCCGCGGGATCGCCGAAGATCAGCGGATTCCGTCGAGCGATCCTCGAGCCCGGTGAACCACCGCTCGATCCGCCGCTCTTCTACCAGCGCTTTGCTGCGAGCCTCGTCGCGATCCTCGGCATCCTCATCGTCGTCGTGGCCATCGGGGCCAGCAGTGCCCTGCGCCGTTATGCGCGGTTCACCGTGCCGACCCTCAGACCTCCTGCCGCGAACGCCGCGACCTCGCCGGACCGCAATCGTGCCGGAACGGCCGATCCGACGGCCGACTACCCCCGAGGGCTCAAGGACCATGACGAGAAGGATCGCAAGGTCGTCTCGGCGCGAAGAGTCGCGAGCCTCGCGCACCGAGGCGAGCCGATGCTGCGGTTGCTCGCGATCCTCACCGCGGTCGCATTGGTGCCGCTCGCGGTTCCATACGCCGCCGAATACCTTGCAGGCCAGGAATTCTGGCAACGGCTGACGGACCTATCGTCTTGGGCGCTCGGGCTTCTCTCGCTGGCAGCGGTGGCGTGGGTCGTCACGAACGCGGCCACGTCCACCGAACGACCACTCGGATTGGTCTGGGACATCATCTGCTTCTTTCCGCGGGCCGGCCACCCGTTCACGCCGCCGTGCTACGCGGAGCGCACCGTGCCAGAGATGCAGGAGCGCCTCGGCGAATGGCTCCATGGCGAAGGCTCGGAGGGTCGTCGGGTCATCATCGCGGCGCACTCGATGGGTGCGACGCTCGCTGTCGCGGCAATTTTCGCCATGCACGGCGCTGAATTGGAGGAGGCCCAGCGTCGGCGGGAGGCCGGAGAGCCGCTCGGGCCCCCCGATACGTCGCGCATCGCATTGCTCACCTACGGCGTGCAGCTCCGCGCATACTTCAGCAGGTTCTTCCCGGAGGTTTTCGGAGCCCGGGTGCTCGGGGTACACGGAACGGTCGGTCCGAAGCTGTTCGCGCTCGACCCATGGGAGGAGCAGGTCCGACGTGAGTGGATCGACCGCCAGCAACCGATCCCCGCGCCGGAGGAACCGCCATCGCTGGTCGATCTGCTCGGCGGCGACCTTCAATCAAGACAGGCACCGCGTTGGCGGAGCCTCTGGCGCCGCACCGACTACCTCGGATTCCCGGTGTCGAGTTATCGATCGAAGGGGAACCTGATCGACCGCGGCGCGACCGAACGTGCACCGAGGACCTACCTGTGGACCGTCGCCCGCCACAACGGGTATCTCGACACTCAGCAGTACCGGCTCGCTCGGGCGGAACTGCTGGCGATGTTCACGGCCACGCGCAGGCGGCGCGGTGGCAGCCGCACCGGTCGACTCCTGAGTCGGCCCGACTCATCGACGCCATCACCGCAGCACACGTCGACGGTGTGACGGTTACCGGGCCCTCGTCCCAACGTTCCTCCACGACGGATGTCACACGCGCGCGTCGGCTGGTGTCTCCATGTCGACGGATCATCCGGGAACCGAACCCCGGCCGTCGATGATCGCAGGAGGACACGATGACCACCCAGACCCGCATCCCCCCGACCGAGCTGACCGGAGTCTTCGGCGCCGTCGTGAAGGTCGCCGCCCGCCGCATGCTCGGCCGGGTGCCCGATTCGATGGGCGTGCTCGCGCATCATCCCGCGCTCATGCGGGCATCGATGGGCATCGGCCGCAAGGTCGAGGCGATGCACGAGCTCGACCGGAACCTCGCGAGCTACGCCGTGATGGCGACGGCCGCGACGATCGGCTGCAGCTGGTGCCTCGACTTCAACTACTACAAGGCGCACAACGAGGGCCTCGACGAGGACAAGGCCCGGGAGGTGCCGAACTGGCGTGCATCCACCGCGTTCACCCCGCTCGAACGCGACGTCATGGAGTACGCCGAGGCGATGAGCCAGACCCCGCCTGCCGTCACCGACGAGCTCTCGGCCGCGCTGCTCGCGGCACTCGGGCCGGCAGCGCTCATCGAGCTCACCGCCAAGGTCGCGTTCATGAACATGAGCTCGCGCATGAACGTGGCGCTCGGCATCCACTCCGAGGGCTACGCCGACGCGTGCGAGCTGCCCCCGCTCGCGCAGCGCGCGACGGTCGCATCGACGGATGCCGCGGCATCCGTCGTAGGCTCTGGCTCATGATCGACGACGACCCGTTCGTCACCCATCGTGGGCTGCTCTTCACGGTGGCCTACGAGATGCTCGGCTCCGCGGCCGACGCCGAAGACGTGCTGCAGGAGTCGTGGCTGCGCTGGGATGCGACCGACCGCAGCGAGGTGCGCGACCCTCGCGCGTACCTGGTGCGCGTCGTGACGCGACAGGCGCTGAACCACCTGCGCGCGAGGGCGCGCCTTCGCGAGTCGTACGTGGGGGAGTGGCTGCCCGAGCCTCTGCTCACGAGCCCGGATGTCGCCGACGACGTCGAGCTCGCCGAGAGCGTCTCGATCGCGATGCTCACGGTGCTCGAGACCCTCGGGCCGACCGAGCGCGCGGTGTTCGTGCTGCGGGAGGTCTTCGACGTGCCGTACGACGAGATCGCATCGGCCGTCGACAAGTCCCCGGCGGCGGTGCGGCAGATCGCGCACCGCGCGAAGGAGCACGTCGCCGCACGGCGACCGCGGGTGACGGTCGAGCGCGCCGAGCAGGAGGCCGTCGTCGCCCGGTTCGTCGCGGCCGTGAACTCGGGCGACCTCCAGGGCCTCATGGACGTGCTCGCGCCCGACGTGGTGTCGGTCGCCGACGGCGGCGGGTTCGTGAAGGGCGCCGCGCGCCGCCCCATCGTCGGGGCCGACAAGATCGCCCGCTACCTGCTCGGCGGGCTCGCGAAGCTCGGGCTGCCGTTCGAGGCGCGGCCGACGTGGGTGAACGGGCATCCGGCGATCCGTGGAGAGGTCGACGGCGCACTCGCCGGAGCCATCTGCTTCGAGGTCGAGGGCGGGCGCATCACGCGCATCTTCTCGATCGCGAACCCGCACAAGCTGGGTCGGCTCGACGCCGAGGCGTCGTTGGTGCGGTGACGGAGGGCTGCTGGGCCCTGCACGGCGCTGCGCAACCCCGTGACGCGGCGTGCCCGCCCGGGCATCATGGTCGCATGCGCGATCAGGCCGGAGTGACGGATGCCGCGTTGCGAGCGCTGCGCGTCGAGCGTCCCGACGGCGCCGTGCTCGCGACCGAGGTCGCGGGTGACGCCCGGCATCCGCTCGTCCTGCTCGTCGCCGGCGCCGAGTGCTCGATGGACTGGTGGCGGCCGGAGTTCTGCGGCGCGATCGTCGAGCGCGGATTCCGCGTGGCGCGCTACGACCAGCGCGGCACGGGCCGCACCACCCGCGGCCGTGCGGGAGAGCGGCTGGGCGGGCTCGGCACGGCGGTCGACGACGCGATCGCGGTGCTCGAGGCGGTCGCGGAGGTCGACGGATGCCGCGCGCAGGCGCACTGGCTCGGACTCTCGGCCGGCGGGTTCGCGGTGCAGGTGGTGGCGATCGAGCATCCGGGACTCGTGCTGTCGCTCACGCTCATCGCCACCCGACCGGCGAGCCCGTACGACCCGGATGTCGACCTGCCTCCGGTCTCGGAGCGCATGATGCGCGCGTGGGCCGACCCGGTGCCCGAGCCGGATTGGGCCGACGAGGCATCTGTCGTCGAGTACCACGTCGACGTCGACCGCGCCTACGCCGGAACGGAGTTCGACGAGGCGCACGAACGCGCCATCTGGACCGCGACCGTGCGCAGGTCGCCCGATCGCCACCGTGACGAGCCGGAGCCCGACGTCATCGTCGAGCCGGCGCGCTGGCGCGAGCGGCTCTCGGAGATCCGCGTGCCGACGACCGTGCTGCACGGCACCGATGACCCGCTGTTCCCGATCGGCAACGGGGAGGCGCTCGCCGCGGACATCCCCGGAGCCCGGTTCGTCGCCCTCGACGGGGTCGGTCACGAGTTGCCGCCCCGAGCGTGGCCGCCCGTGATCGCGGCCGTCACCGCGTCGGCACGAGCCGTGCGGTGAGCATCCGGGTTAGACAAGAGATTTTGTCTTGACAAATTCATTTGTCAAGAGGAGACTCGTCCTGTGAGCACGGACCGGGGGGATTCCGGCGGAGGCCCACCCGACACGGAGGTCGATCATGCGAACAGTGACTCTCGGAATGAACGTGTCCCTCGACGGATACGTCGCCACCGACGACGGCGGGCTCGACTGGGTCTTCCCGAACTTCAGCCCCGAACTCATGGCCTCGACGCAGCAGGTGCTCGGCGGCCTCGACACGGTGCTCATGGGCCGCAAGAACTACGAGGGCCAGGCCGAGAGCTGGGCGAACGCCGACGGGCCGATCGCCGAGGTCATGAACGGCGTGCAGAAGGTCGTCTTCTCGAAGACGCTCGAACGCGCGAGCTGGGTCAACTCCACGCTCGCCACCGCGGCGCCCGAAGACGAGATCCCGCGGCTCAAGGCGCTGCCGGGCGGCCCCATCGGGGCCTCGGGAGGTGCGGCGTTCGCCCAGTACCTCTCGTCGCACGGGCTGATCGACGAGTACCGGCTCACGGTGCATCCGGTGGTGCTCGGCAGTGGCCTGCCGCTGTTCACGACGCGCATCGCGTTCGACCTCGTCGACGCGGTCGAGTACCCCAACGGGGTCACGGTGCGCACGCTGCGGCCGAAGGCCGGCGATGCTGCCGGCGAGACCCGGGCCTCCGGCGCATGACCGTCCTCGTCGATGGGAGAGCCGAGCCGGTCGCGCTTCCCGACGTGGCCGCCATCGAGGACCCGGATGCCGCCATCGCCTCACTCGACCCCATCCGCTCCCGCCTGCTCGCAGCACTCGTCGAACCGAACTCGGCGAGCACGCTCGGGGCCATGCTCGGCCTGCCCAGGCAGAAGGTGTACTACCACCTCGGCGCGCTCGAGCAGCACGGGCTCATCGAACTCGTCGAGGAGCGCAAGAAGGGCAACATGGTCGAGCGCGTGATGCGCGCGAAGGCCGCGTCGTACGTCATCACGCCGTCCGCGCTCGCATCGGTCCGCCCCGATCCGAGCCGGGCGCCCGACCGACTGTCGGCGCGCTGGCTGCTCGCGCTCGCAGCGCGGCTCGTGCAAGACGTCGGCTCGATCATCTCGGGCGCCGAGCGTGCCTCGAAGCCCCTGGCCACGTTCGCGCTCGACGGCGAGATCCGGTTCGCCTCGGCATCCGATCGCGCCGCGTTCGCCGAAGAGCTGGGCGACGCGGTCATGGCGCTCGCGAATCGCTATCACGACGGGTCGGCACCGCGAGGTCGCGACTACCGACTGGTCGTCGCACTGCACCCGAGCGCCGAACCGCGCCGGACCGACGAGGGGTGACGTCGCACGCATTCGAAGATGCCGCCGAGCTCTCGTTCGAGCTCACGCCCGACGCCGTGTGGAACGCGATCGCGACCGGCCCGGGGCTCACCTCGTGGTTCATGGGGGCCACCGAGGTCGATCGTGAGCAGGGCGTCGTGCGCACGCGCATGGGCGACTACTCGCAGGACTCGACGATCGTCGCCGACGACCCGGGTCGCCGGTTCGCCTTCCGCGGTGCAGAGGCCCCCGACGGGCGGTTCTTCGCCATGGAGTTCCTCATCGAGGCGCGCGACTCCTCGAGCACGGTGCTGCGCATCGTCTCGAGCGGATTCCTGCCGGGCGACGACTGGGAGGACGAGTACGAGGCGATGGTCGCCGGCGGACGCCAGTACCGGCACACGCTGGTCGAGTACCTCGAGCACTTCAGCGGACGCCCGGGCATCGCCGTCGCGGCTTCGACGCCGCTCGGCGACAACGACCGGCGCTGGGTGGCCATGCTGGCAGACCTCGGCGTCGCGGGATCCGAGTCGCCCCGGGGCGGTCGCCCGGACGTCGCGGTGGGCGACGCGGTGGCCCTCGCCCCGACCGGACTCGAGCCGATCACCGGCGTGGTCGATTTCGTGACCGCCGAGACGCTGGGCGTGCGCTCCGCCGATGGGCTCCTCAGGTTCTTCCGCGGCCACTGGGCTGCGGGCGTCGGTCACCATCTGTTCGGTGAGACGGATGCCGCGGCAGCCGCCGCGCGCTGGCAGGCCTGGCTCGACGCGGTGGCCGCCTGAGCGCGGGCGCCGGCCCGTGACATCCGCTCGCCGTCGGCGCATGCTGGAGGGCATGGGAACCGTGACGATCTCGTTCGAGATGACGCTCGACGGAGTGTTCGACCAGATGGAGCAGTGGTTCGACCCCGACGATGCGAGCGTGCAACGCGCGTCGGACGCGCTGGTGTTCGGCGCCGACGCCGTGCTGCTGGGCAGGGAGAGCTACGAGTTCTTCCGCGAGTACTGGCCCGCCCAGACCGACGACCGCGGGTTCGCCGCCCACTACAACGCGCTGCCCAAGTACGTGGCGTCGACCACCCTCACCGGCCCCCTCGACTGGAACGCCACCCTCATCGAGGGCGACGTCGCCGAGGCGGTGCGCGGCCTCCGCGATCGGTACGCCTCGATCATCTCGCACGGTTACGGACAGCTCGCCTCGACGCTCATGGCCGCCGGGCTCGTCGACGAGGTGCACGCGGGCATCCACCCGTTCATCGTCGGCGACGGCGAGATCCGCCTGCGGTCCCCGCAGCCGGTCGGGCTGCGACTTCTCGGGGCGCAGGCTTCCGAGTCGGGCATCATCGCGGCGAGGTACGCGCCCGCGTGATGCCGATCGTGCGGTGCGGAGTGCCGCAGGTGCGTGACCCCGCTGCCCCGCTGCGGTCGCCGACCCGCGAATCGGTCGCCGACCCGCGAATCGGTCGCCGACCCGCGGATCGGACGCCGCTCCGCGGGTCGCCCCTAGGCTGCAGGGATGACCACCGATCGCGACCTCGCCCGACGGCGTCTGCGTTCGCAGCACCTCTCCGATCCCGCAGCCGACGCCGAGCAGGTCGTGCGCTCGCTGCTGGGCGTGCAGGCCGAGAATCCGTCGCAGTCGGCGTGGGCGGTCGCGACGCGCACGGCGGCGCCGGATGCCGGTGACCTCGAGACAGCCCTGGCCGATGGGCGCGTCCTGCGCACCCACGTGCTGCGCCCGACCTGGCACTACGTGCACGCCGACGACGCGGCCTGGCTCATCGAGCTCACGGCGCCGCGCGTGCTGCCGACGATCGACCAGCAGCTGCGGCCGCTCGCCGACGAGTTGACGGCGCTCGCCGACCTCGTCGTCGCGATCCTCGCCGAGACGCCCGGCCGAACGCGCGCCGAGCTGTCGACCGCGCTCGCCGATCGAGGCGTGGCACTCACGGGGCAGCAGCTGATGCTGCTGCTCGCGCACCTCGAACTGCACCTGCTCGTCTGCAGCGGTGCTCCTCGTGACGGCGAGCACACGTATGCGCTGTTCGCCGAGCGCGTGCGCCGGCCCCGCAGGCTCGAACGCGACGAGGCGCTCGCCGAGCTCGCCGTTCGCTACCTGACGTCGCACGGCCCGGCCACCGAGCGCGACCTCGCGTATTGGGCGACGCTCACCCTCGGCGACGTGCGTCGAGGCATCTCCGCCGCCGGCGAGGGGCTCGCGTCGTTCGAGCACGACGGGCGCACGTTCCTGCACGCAGCGGATGCCGAGGCGGCCGTCGCGGCATCCGATGCCCAAGAAGGGCCGACCGCGCACCTGCTGCAGGTGCTCGACGAGATGTACCGCGGATACCAGGACTCGCGCTGGCTGCTCGATGCCGACGGCGTCGTGCCGCGCGAACGCGAGACGGCAATCGGCATGGCCCTCGTGGACGCGCAGCTCGTGGCCGCCATGCGTCGAACGCTCACCGCGAAGGCGGCGACGTTCGAGCTCCGCCCGCACCGTGCGCTGGCCGAACCCGAACTGGACGCGATCCACGACGCCTCGGCTCGCTACGCCGCCTTCCTCGGACTCGAACCCCGGGTGGTGTTCGCCTCGGTCGGGTAGCCGCCGACCGCTCGGCTGCGACCGCTCAGCGGCCGCCGTCGACCGTTCGGATCCGCCCCGGCCCGAAGGGCAGCGCGGGCGCCCGGTACTCGAGCGCCGGCGGATGCCCCGGTTCGAGCGCGAACTCCGCGCGGCCATAGCGCCACATGCGGTTGAAGAGGAAGACGCCGACGGCGACCGACTCGTCGGCCGGGACCTGCCAGGTTCCGCGTCCCCACTGCACCGGTTGGCCGCGGCCGCCGATCACGAGCGTGGGCTTCACGCCCCAGTGCAGCGCGAACCACGGCTTGCGCAGGTTCAGCTCGATGCGACGCGTGGCGTTCGCCGCGGCATCCGTCATCGATTCGTGCCGGTCTGCATCGGCGAGAGGTCGATGTCGATGTCGCCGAGCATGAAGTCGGGGTACGGGAACGGACCGACGCCGTCCCATGCGAGCACGTCGACCGAGAGGAACGACACCAGGGTCAGGGCCCACCAGGCGGCCGTGAGCCCGACGATGGCGACCGCCGCCAGATCGAGGGTGCGCAGTGCGGCGGTCTCGGAGCCGGCGCGGCGCAGCACCCGACTGATCGCGATGAGCACGATCGCGACGATGACGAGGAACACGATCGGGGCGGGCCGGAGAGTGAGGGTCGCGCACATGGGCACGACGCCGGTCGGGTCGCCGTTCGCATCGAGGAATCCGCCGTCGCCCGTGACTCCGCCCGGGCACCCGCCCTTGCTGGCGGTGCCCAGCACGCCGTAGATGAGCCCTGTCGCGCCGGCCACGACCAGCAGGCGCCGGATGCGGCGGATGATCGGCGCACCCGGCAGCGTCGAGAGGGCATCGGCCGGCGGGCGTTCGAGGGTCTCGGGCATCGGGTCTCCGCTCGGGCGTCGGTCGCGTAGGGGCTTCCTGCATCGTGGCAGGCGAGTCGCCGTGCGGGCAAGCGCCCAGGCGCTCGGACGGGCTCGGGCGCTCGGGCCGGCTCAGGTACCGTCGTCGAGCAGCTCGAGCAGCTCGAGCAGCTCGAGCAGCCGCGTCGCGGTCTTCCAGCTGCGCACGGTCATCTGCGCGAAGACGGGCATCGCCATCAGCTTCTGGATGCGGGTCTTCGTGGCGCGGGCCTTCACCCGCGAGAAGTAGAGCGCACCGGGGCCGGGTGCGATCGAGTCGACGCCGTCGCGGAGCTCGGGCATCTCGGCGAGGACCTCTGCCGCGGTGAGCGGTGCCTTGAGGAAGAAGACGTCGCTGCGCAGCGAGTCGGATCCGTGGTCGGCCGGCGCCTGCTCGATCGTCGCGGCGAACGCGTCGCGCGAGCGCACGATCGTCGGGACCTGGAACCCGAAGCGCTCGCGCAGCGCGGTCTCGACCGCGGCCTCGAGCTTCGCCTCGCTCGTGCGATCGCCAGGTGCGGTGAACAGCACATTGCCGCTCGCCAGGTGCGTGCGCACGTCGGCGAACCCGGCGGCTTCGAGACAGTCCACGAGGTCCGGCATGGCGACCGGGTTGCGACCGCCGACGTTGATGCCCCGCAGGAGGGCGACGAATGCTCGGGACGTCATGCTGGTTGTGGGGCGGGCGCGAGCCGCGTCACATCGCGCGGATGCGGTTGTTGCGCTTCTCGTGCGTGAGTTCGGCGAGCCCGAGAGCCTCGAGCAGCGGGGGCAGGTACATGCCGAAGCGCCCGCGATACCCCTTGCGGAGCCCGTACCAGCCGCCGACCGGGTTGCCCTCGTCGCGGCCCCAGGCCTCGACGGTGCCCGCCTGCGCGGGCTTCTGCTCGTCAGCGGCGCCGAGGTCGACCCAGTCGCCCTGCTCGCGCAGCCACGAGGCGAGGTCGTCGATCGCGCTGAGCCGGTAGGTCAGCTTCGTCGACCCGACCTGGCACACCAGCGCGGGCGGATCAGCCGACTCGTCGCGGTACATCGTGTAGGTGCTCGTGCCCGGTGCCGTGGTCAGCCGCCACGGGTCGTCGGCCGTTCCGCTGCCGGTCATGGCATGCTCCGATCGTCATTGCTCGGGTCGGCTCTGGATGGGGCCGATGCTACGCCGGCGCGTTCGACGCGGCTACGAGGAAGCGCTCGTCGAGCCTCTCGAGTTCTTCGAACTCGGTGTCCCAATCGCTGAGCAGGTCATCGGAATCTGAAACGGCCACGACTCGATTCTCGTCGTACCCACCGACATCCGTGCGCTCGTCGCACCTAGCATGAACGCGTGGACTTCTCCTTCGCCTTCACGCCCGACCTGATCGCCGTCTTCGTGACCCTGTTCGTGCTCGAGATCGTGCTCGGCGTCGACAACGTGATCTTCATCTCGATCCTCGCGTCGAAGCTGCCGAAGGAGCAGCAGGCGAAGGCGCGCAACCTCGGCCTCACTCTGGCGATGCTGATCCGCGTGGTGCTGGTGTTCTTCGCCGGCTGGATCATCACGCTCAAGGAGGAGATCTTCGAACTCTGGGGCATGGGCTTCTCGGTGAAGGACCTGATCCTCATCGCGGGCGGCCTCTTCCTCGTCTACAAAGCCGTCACCGAGATCCACCACAAGCTCGAGGGCGCTGAAGAGGAACACGGCGGGGCGCCCAAGCGCATCACGTTCGGCTCGGTGCTCGCGCAGATCCTGGCCCTCGACATCGTGTTCTCGCTCGACTCGGTCATCACGGCCGTCGGCATGACCGAGAACCTCGTGGTCATCGTCACGGTCGTCGTGCTCTCGTTCGGCATCATGCTGTTCGCGGCCCGCTTCATCTTCACGTTCGTGAATGCGCACCCGACCGTGAAGATGCTCGCCCTGTCGTTCCTGCTGCTGATCGGCGTGTTCCTCATCGCCGAGGGCTTCGGCGTGCACATCGACAAGGCACTGATCTACGCGCCCATGGCGTTCGCGATCCTCGTCGAGGCGCTGAACCTCATCGCCGCATCGCGCAAGGCCAAGCGCGAGCAGCGCCGGCGCCACCCCGTGCAGCTGCGCCCGCAGTACCCGGCCGTCGACGAGTCGGTCGCGGTCTCGGCCGCGCTGTCGACGGGCGAGGGTCGCGGCTCGGTGGGGCTGTCGAGCCGGCCGGTCGAGGGCGAATCGGATGCCGCGGAGCAGCGGGCCGGGCTCGGCTGACCGGCCCCGGCGCCCTGACGGAGCTCACTGCCGGGCGTCGGGTGCCCGCGTCGAGCGGCGGTCGTTCGCCCGTCAGCCCACGCGCTCGAGGAACTCGAGCACGCGCTCGGTGAGCAGCCGCGTCGCGGCAGCGTCGTAGCTCGGCAGGCTGGAGTCCGCGAAGTAGTGCTGGTCGCCGGGGTAGAGGAACAGCTCGACCTGCTGCTCGTGCTCGACGAGCTCGCGTGCGGCGTCGACGTCGCCCTCGTCCATGAAGATCGGGTCGGCATCGGCCCCGTGGATCTGCGCGGGCAGCCCGGCCGGCCACTCGCCGAACTCCGAAGCGGGCACGCAGGAGTAGAAGAGCAGCGCCCCCTTCGCCCCCGCGCGGGTCTGCGCGAGCATCTGCGCCGGGAGCACCCCGAGCGAGAAGCCCGCGTAGACGAGCCCCTTCGGCAGCGCCTCGGCCGCACGCTCGCCGCGCCCGAGGATCTCGCCCCAGCCGGTATCGCGGGCGTAGGCGACGCCCTCGTCGATGGTCTCGAAGGTGCGGCCCTCGAACAGGTCGGGCGTGTGCACGGTGTGCCCGGCCGCGCGCAGCTCGTCGGCGAATGCGCGCAGGCCCTCGTTGGGCCCGAGCGCGTGGTGGAACATCAGGACGTCGGCCATGGCGGCTCCGTTCGCTTCGGTTCGGTCTTCTCGGTTCGGTGCGGACCGCGCTCAGCCGACCCGTTGCGCCAGGGCGACGATGATGCCGGCCGGCCCGCGCAGGTAGCAGAGGCGGTAGACGTTCTCGTAGTTCACGACCTCGTCGATGACCTCGCCGCCGAGCGGTCGCAGTCGTTCGAGGGTGTCGTCGAGGTCGTCGACGGCGAACATCACGCGGTGGAGTCCGAGGGTGTTCGACGGCGGGTTCGCGGGTGACACCGCGGATGCCGCGGGCGAGTGGTAGTACGTCAGCTCGAGCCGGCCCTGCCCCTCGACGACGCGCATCATCGCGATCTCGCTGCGCACGCCGTCGAGCCCGACGGTGCGGTCGGCCCAGACGCCCTCGATCGGCTGCCGGTCTTCGAGCTCGAGCCCGATCGCGGCGAAGAACGCGATCGCCGCGTCGAGGTCGTCGACCACAATGGCGACATTGTCGAGTCGGAGCACGGTCATGGGCCGAGGCTATGCCCGACGGCCGACATCCGCAGGGGGTGTCCGATCACCGGTCGTCGTGCTACCGGAAGCCGGGGCCGCCACATGCGGAACCGAGGTCCGCCATCGGCCCGCCCCTCCGAGACGTTCGATCAGTCGGAGACGCGGGCACTCACGACGCGCAGTGCAGCACCGTCGCCGCGCACCACGCAGCGGAGCTCGGCGTAGTCGACGCGGCCCGCTGGGTCGACCGAGGTGACCGACCCCGACACCCGCCTGGCGCCGTCGGCATCGGTGACCCGCAGCGACCGGGCGACGTCGACCCCGGTGTGCCCGCGCGACGCCAGCTTCACCTCGATCGCCGAGGTGCAGAGCGAGTCGACGGATGCCGGTGGTGGGGCGATCGCGGTCACGGCGCCGCCCATGAGGGCCGCACCGGCGGCCACGATGAGCACGGGAACCGCGACCGGCACCCAGAACAGGGCGCGCGCGGATCGGACGGGTGAGGTTTCTGGCGTCTCGCGGACGCCGGTTTCTGAGTTCATGCCGAGCACCGTAGGGCGGGGGTGGGGCCGCGGCATCCGTGCACTGCACTGAGATCGACACGGAGCAGCACTGAGATCGAGGTTCAGCGCGGCGGCTGCAGGTGGCCGAGCTTCTTCGGGTTGCCGATGCCGTGGATCACCGAGATGCGGTCGTCGGCGAACTCGAGCGCGAGCACCGAGACGACCCGTCCGCGACGGCGGGCCACGATTCCCGGCTCGGCGTTCACGACCGCGGGCTCGAACTCGAGGCCGAGTCCGCCGACACCCGCGAGCAGTTGCCGTGCCACCGTCTCGGCGCCGACGACGACCTGCGTCGGGGCATCCGGGTAGATGCCGCCGGAGTCGAAGTGCCCGCGAGCATCCGAGGCGAGCGCGGCGACGAGCCCGTCGAGGTCGCCGTCGGAGGCGGCTCGCGCGAACCGCTCGGACAGTCGCCGGGCGACGGCCGGGTCGACGGTGAACCTCGCCTCTCCCTGCGCCGCGATGCGCTTGCGGGCCCGCGATGCCGCCTGCCGTGCGCTCGCCGGGCTGACGCCGAGCACCTCGGCCACGCGATCGAACCCGAGGTCGAACACGTCGTGCAGCAGGAAGGCGGTGCGCTCGGCCGGGGAGAGCTGCTCGAGCACGACCAGCAGCGCCATGCGCACCGAGTCGTCGAGCGTGACGCGATCCTCGGGCAGGGTGCGCTCGTCGGTGACGACGGGCTCGGGCAGCCACGGGCCGACGTAGGCGCGGCGCGAGTGCTCGTGGGCGCGCAGCCGATCGATCGCGAGGCGCGACGCGACCGTCACCAGCCAGGCGCGCGGCTCGTCGAGCGGCGCCGCGTCGGGGTCCGCGAGCCGGGCGAGCAATCGCACGTACGTCTCCTGGGTGATGTCCTCGGCGTCGGCGACGGAGCCGAGCACTCGGTAGGCGACGTCGCGCACGACGCGTCGGTGCTCGGTCCACAGGTCGGCGAAATCGGTCATGACAAGATGACGATCCACCCACGGCCGGTGTGACGGCAAGGGCGGATCCGGACGGCAGGGGCGAGCGGATGTCGGGCGCTCCGCGCGCGATGTCACATTCGGGGCGGCCCGATCGTCCCATGGGTATGAACGAGACCTCCCGTCACCCCGAACGCCCCGCCGCTGCCGTCCCCGCCGGCACCGCACCCGGCGGACCTCCCCGCCGGCTCGTGACCGCGACGGCGCCGGTCGCCCGAGCGCTCGCCGGCCGCCGCTGGATGCCCGTCTGGGGCGTCGTGCGGCACCGCGGGCGCCGGAGCGGCACGGCGTACGAGACCCCGATCGCGGTCGTGCCGACGACCGAGGCCTCGATCGTGATGATCGGGCTTCCGTGGGGTGCGAAGACGAACTGGGCGCGCAACGTGGTGGCGGCCGACGGCACGACCCTGCGTTTCAGGGGCCGGGAGGTCGCGCTCTCGCGTCCGCGGATCATCGACGGGACCGAGGCGCAGCGACTGGCGAAGGCGCCGTTCCGTCCGGTGCTGAAGCGGTTCCCGGCGGCGATCGTGCTCGATCGCGCGTGAGCGCGCGTGAGGCCGGGTCAGGACGGTCGCTCGTCGAGCTCGCTCCGCCGACGCTCGAGGTACGCCGTCTCGGCCGTGTTGCCCGCGAGGGCGATGGCCCGGTCGTAGGCCGCGCGCGCCTCGGCGGTCCGCCCGAGCCGGCGGAGCAGTTCGGCCCGCGTGACGTGGAAGGCGTGGTAGCCGTCGAGCGCATCGGCCAGCGCGTCGACGGCCGGCAACGCGACATCCGCCCCATCGAGCTCGCCCACCGCGATCGCGCGATTGAGCGCGACGACGGGCGACGGGTCCAGAGCGGCGAGCTGGTCGTAGAGCGCGACGACCTGCGACCAGTCGGTGTCGCGTGCCTCGGGCGCGTCGGTGTGCACGGCGTTGATCGCGGCGAGCAGCTGATAGCGGCCGGGCGTGACGCCCGACGCCAGCCGCGCCTGCACGAGTCCGTGGCCCTCGGCGATGAGCTCGGCATCCCACGCGCTGCGTTGCTGCTCGCCGAGCGGGATGAGCGCTCCCTCGGGGGAGACGCGAGCCGGGCGACGTGCCTCGGTGAGCAGCATGAGCGCCAGCAGGCCGACGACCTCGCCGTCGTCGGGCAGCAGCGCGTGCACGAGGCGCGTCAGCCGGATCGCCTCGCCCGTCAGCTCGGCGCGCACGGGATCGGTGTCGGGCCCGGTCGCGAGGTAGCCCTCGTTGAAGACGAGGTACAACACCGCGAGCACGCCCGTGACGCGACCGGGCAGGTCGGCGGCGGTCGGCACCCGGTACGGGATGCGCGCGGCCGCGATCTTCGCCTTGGCGCGAGTGATGCGCTGCCCCACGGCGCTCTCCTGCGCGAGGAACCCGCGCGCGATCTCGGCGACGGTGAGGCCGCCGACGAGACGGAGGGTCAGCGACATCCGCGACTCCATCGACAGCGCGGGGTGGCAGCACGTGAAGATCAGCCGCAGCCGGTCGTCGTCGACGGCGAGGGCCGCGTCGACCGCCCCGACCGCGTCGAGCGGGTCGTCGAACCCGTGCCCGCCGGATGAGCCGTCGAGCATGATCGCCTCCCGGTGCTTGTCGTCCCGCCGTCGCTCGCGGCGGATGCGGTCGATCGCCTTGCGGTTCGCGGTCGTCGTGAGCCAGGCTCCCGGGTTCGGCGGCACGCCGTCGGCCGGCCAACGCTCGACCGCGATGGCGAACGCCTCGGCCGCCGACTCCTCGGCGAGGTCGAGGCTGCCGAAGCGTCGGGCGAGCGAGGCGACCACCCGTGCCCACTCGTCGCGGTGGGCGCGGGCGAGCGCGGCCCGCGTGTCGCTCAGGACCCCGGCTCCAGGAACGGCCGCACCTCGAGGCGACGATTGCAGGCCCGCGACCCGTCGGCCATGAGCGCGAGCGCGACGTCGAGGTCGGGGGCTTCGATGATCCAGAAGCCCGCCATGTGCTCCTTCGACTCGATGAACGGGCCGTCGGTGAACACCGGCCGCTCGCCTCGGCCGTCGATCACGGTCGAGGTGCTGGGGGCGGCGAGCCCGCCCGCGAACACCCAATGCCCGCCCGACCGGAGCCGGTCGTTGAACGCGTCGATCGCGACCGCCTCTTCTTCGGTGCCCGAATTGGTCTTGTCGTCGATCACCGATACCAGGTACTGCATCTCAGTCCTCCAGAATTCGTGTCGTGACGGATGCCGGCGCTCGCCGTTGTGCGGTCGCGCCGACGCGAGGCGCCTCCCTCATGCATACTGCGGGCGGCCGCCGGGGCGGTAGGTCTGCGCGACGATTCCCGTCGGGAAGGTGCGCGATTCCAGCAGCTCGAGGGCGACGTCGCGCCCCTCCTCGGGGAACAGTCGCTTTCCGGCGCCCACGATCACGGGGCACACGATGAGCACCATCTCGTCGACGAGCTCGCGCTCGAGCAGCCAGCGGATGAGCTGCCCGCTGCCGTGCACCTGCAGTTCGCCGCCGGGTCGCGCCTTGAGCGCGCGGATCGCGGCCTCGAGCTCACGACCTTCGCCGTCGGCTCCGCGACCGGGCAGCACCGTCGTGTCCGCCCACTGCGGGTCGGTGATCGTGTCGGACGCGACGAACTTCGGCCGCGTGTTCAGCGACCGCACGAACGGGCTCTCCAGGTCGGTCTGCACGCCCCAGTAGCTCGCGAACAGGTCGTAGGTGCGCCGTCCGAAGAGGAACGCGTCGGCCCGCAGGTAGCAGTCGCCGATGAAGCCGACCGACTCCTCGTCGCCGAGCGGGATCGCCCAGCCGCCTCGGTCGAACCCCGGATCGAGCTCGGGGTTGTTGCCCCCGTTCGCCTGCATCACGCCGTCGACGGTGATCTGGGTGTTGGTGACGAGCTTCATCGCCGCTTCCTCCTTCGGCCGGCCCGGGGTGGGCGGCCTCTCACCAGTGCTACGAACGAGCCTGCCCCGATCCGACATCCGTCGCGAGGATTTCTTCGAGCAGCGGTGACGGATGCCGCGGGCACGCGTGGATCGGCCGCCCTAGACTGCCCGCATGCGCATCGTCGTCTCGGGCACCCATGCGAGCGGCAAGACCACCCTGATCGACGACCTGGTGGCCGCGCATCCCGAGTTCGAGCGGTGGGGCGACCCGTTCGAGCTGGTCGACGACGCGCTCGACGAGCCCGACGCGTCGACGTTCTTCGAGCAGCTCGTGTCGAGTGCGCGTCGCCTCATGACGGATGCCGGGGGCCGAACGGTCGTCGCCGAGCGCGGGCCGATCGACTTCCTGGCCTATCTCGGCGCGCTCGAGGCGCTGCGCCGTGGCGGACGGTCGTCGTCGCTGTCCGCACGCGGTTTCGAGGTGACGGCCTCGGCGATGCAGCGCGTCGACCTGCTGGTCGTGCTGCCGCTGCACCACCGGGACGACCTGCCGGTCGGCGATGACGAGGACCCCGAACTGCGCGCGGCGATGGACGAGGCGCTGCTCGAGCTCGTCGACGACCCCGACCTGGTCGGCGAGCACGTGCGCGTGATCGAGGTCAGCGGTGATCGGGCGACGCGGCTCGCGGCGGTCGAACGGGCGCTCCAGGGCTGAGCGCCCGCCTGGTCCGACCCGGCCCGACCCCGCCTACGCATCGACGCCTCTACGCCTCGGCCGCGTCGAGCCGCGCCCGCAGCTCGGCGGGCAGCTCGAGTGCGACGCCCTGCAGGGCGCTCTCGAGCTGGTGCAGCTTGCTGCCGCCGAGGATCGGGAGGATCGACGGCGTGCCGCCCACGAGCCAGGCGAGCACGACCTGCCCTCTCGGCATGCCGAGCTCGGCGGCGACCTCGGTCAGCGCGGTGAGGCGCCGGTCGGTGCCCGCGTGCTCGTGCGCCGACGGAATCGCCTTGGCCGGGTTGTCGTAGGCACCGCTCAGCAACGGCGTGTACGCCCAGAGCTCGAGGCCGTTCTCGTGCGCGAAGTCGACCTGCTCGTCGCTCATCATGCCGAAGCGGTGGTTCTGGCCCTCGGGCTGGGCGCCGGGTCGGGGCGCGAGGTAACTGCGGCTGAGCTGCATCGCATCGACGGGCTGCCCGCCGGTCGCGATCGCCCGGGCACGCGCCCGCTCCACGCGCCAGGCGGGGTGGTTCGAGGTGCCGAGCCGCACGGACTTGCCCTCGCGCACGAGGTCGGCGAAGGCATCCGCCGTCTCCTCGATCGGCACGCTCCGGTCCTCCATGTGCGCCCAGAGCAGGTCGACGCGATCGGTGCCGAGGCGCTGCAGGCTGCCCTCGAGCGCCGTGCGCACGGCCGCCGTCGAGAGGCCTTCGCGCGAGGCCGGCCAGTCCGCGGCATCCGTCGGCTCCGCGCCGACCTTGGTCGAGAGGCGCACGCGGTCGCGCATGCCGGGCCTGGCGGCGAGCCACCGGCCGAGCAGCAGTTCGCTCTGGCCGCCGTAGCCCGACTCGCTCGCCCAGAAGGAGTAGCAGTCCGCGGTGTCGATCCATACGCCGCCGGCCTCCACGAAGCGGTCGAGCAGTGCGAACGAGGTGTCTTCGTCGATCTCGGTGCCGAACATCATGGCGCCGAGGGCGAGTGCTGGTGTGTTCATGTCTCCACGGTGCATGCTGGAGTGCACTCCAGCTCAAGCCCCGGGAGGAAGAATGGCCGAATTCACTCCGGCACAGGTCGTCGAACGCACCGGATTCAGCCTCGACACCCTGCGCTACTACGAACGCGAGGGGCTCATCGGGCCCATCGACCGCACCGCGGGCGGGCGTCGAACGTACCGGCAGGAGCACCTCGACTGGCTCGGGCTCGTCAGGTGCCTGCGCGACACGGGCATGCCCATCGCCGACCTCAAGCGCTACACGGCGCTCGCCGACGACGAGTCGACCCTCGCGCAGCGCATCGAGCTGCTCGAGCGCCACGACCGCGAGGTGCAGGCTTCGATCGACCTGCTGCTCGAGCAGCAGCGGCACCTGCACGAGAAGATCGCGTGGTATCGCGGGCAGGCTGCGGCGGCGCAGGTCAGCCTGCAGCCCGCATCCGCCGTCGGTTGGTGACCTCCGAGGTCGTGACGATGACGACGAGCACGACCACCGCACAGGCGATCGCGACCGCGGCGTCGAAGAACGCCGCGGCGAACCCGAGCGCGACCGTCAGCAGCAGCGCCGGGATCGCCCAGCCGAGCACTGCGCGCAGCGGGCGGCCGAAGCGCAGCGAGATGATGGCGTTCGTCAGGTAGAACACGGCGATGCCGCCGCTGAGGGCGATCGCCGAAGCCTGGGGCAGCGGTTCGGCCGGATGCTGGATCGCACGGTCGAGCGCTCCCGAGATCGCCGTCACGCCGACGACGATGAGGAACGGCAGGAACGCCACGGTGTCGCGGATCGCCCGGTAGTCGCCCGCCTCGCGCAGCGCGTCGAGCCCGACCCGCATCGCATCGGTGCCGTACATGAAGAACGACCACGCGAGCAGTGAGATCATGGCCAGGCCGAGCGCACCGACGAGCCCCGAGGCGAGGTTCCAGCTCTCGTTGAGCGCGCCGACGGTCGAGAGCACCGACTCGCCGAGCACGATCACCACGAGCAGCCCGAACCGTTCGGCGAGGTGCTCGGTGTTCATGCGCGGCAGCATGCGAGCCGCCCACGCGCTGCTGCTCGCGACGAGCAGTGTCACCTCGACGACGATGCTGAGGCCCCAGAGCACGAAGATCCACGGGCTCGGCAGCCAGATCGACACGATCCAGAGCACCGCGGTCACCCCGTTGTAGACGAGCAGGCGCACGCGCGAGGCCGTGCCGACGCCCCAGGACGATGCGATCCAGAGGCCGAGCAGCACGAGCCGCAGCGCCGCATTGCCCGCGGCGAACAGCCACGCCCGCTCGCCCGTCGCCTCGGGGGCGGCGACGGCGATCGCCCCGACCGCGAACATCGCGGCCAGCATCACGAGCGCGAGCTGCCGCCTCGAGAGCGACGGCATGATGTTCACGGTGAAGGTCAGGTTGACCCACGACCACCACACCGACGCGAACAGCGCCGTGAAGAGCACCAGCCCCTCGACCGACGGATGCTCGTGCAGCCCGTGCGCGAGCTGCCCCACGAGCGCGACGAAGATGAGGTCGAAGAACAGCTCCATCCAGTGCGCGCGCGACGGGTCGCGGTCGCTCACGGCCCGGTTCTCCTGGTCGGAGGTCGCGGTGCTCACGCCACGGCCCGCATCGCGTCGCCCGACCCGCCCATCGAAACCCCTTCGCTCACCGGTCGCCGCACACGCTACGCCCGTGAAGCGGGCGCCGTCACGCGCCGGCGGTCCGGCATCGTGCTCGCCGGCCGCAACGGTGCAGACCCTGTTCCCCGGCGATGCCCGGGCCACTACGCTCGCACCGTGCATCCGAAACCGGCCGTCGTCGCCACCGCCTCGCTGCTGCTGCTCGCCCTGACCGGATGCGTGGGGCTCGCCGACGATGCCGCCACGACCCCGACGCCGACGGTCGCGCCCGAGACATCCGCGCCGGCTCCGACCCTCCTGACCTGCGACGACCTCGCGTCCGCCGACCTCGTGGCCACGACGCTCGAGGGAGCCGACGGGGTCGCGGCGCAGCCGGTGCCCGCCGTGAACGACTACGACGCCTTCGACGGCGTGCTGCTCGAGGGCGCGGGCGGGCTGCCGTGCTCATGGCGGGTCGGCTCAGGAATGCCCGAGTACAACACGCCGAGCGACTGGGCGTACCTGCGCATCGACGTGCTGCCGGGGGCCGCCGGGCAATGGGTGCCGCTGTCGGCGGGCGACGCGCCGTCGACCGACACTCGCACGATCGAGGGCATCGAGGCCTCCGTCTCGGGCGGCGACCGCGGCTGGTCCGTCTCGGCGCCGGTCGGCGACAGTTGGGTCGTGTTGAGCATCAGCGCGGCGGGGTTGACCGGGGCGGGCAGTCGCTTCTCGGGGCTCGGCGGCGACGTGATGATCGACAGGCTCGCGGATGTCGCAGGGCCGGCGTTCACCGCGGTGCAGCAGGCGTCGCCGGAGCAGCTCGCCTGGCCCGCCGTCGAGCTCAGGCAGACCGATGCGGTGTGCAACGGCGGGCTCGACGAGCAGGGCATCCTCGCCGCGGAGCAGGTGCCGGCCGACGCATCCGTCGAGTACGAGACCCTCGACCCGACCACCGAGGCGCCCGCCTACTTCAGCGACGCCGTGCGCGCCGCGGCGCGCACGTTCACCTGCGACCTGTGGGTCGACGCGCTGCCGCTCGTCACGATCACGACGGCGCGCGGCTTCTCGCCGCTGTTCGATCGTCTGCGGGCTCCCGACGGCGACGTCGGCTTCGCACCGTTCGATCTGGCCGATGCGCCGGCGGATGCGGCGGCCGTCGTCGCCGTGACCGACGACGGACCCTCGTCGCCTGCGTATCTCAGCATCGGCGGCACGCTCTACGAGATCCAGGGCGACGGTGCCCAGGCGGTCGCCCAGGCGATCGTCGCGCAGACGTACTGAGCGGCCGCCCGCGGCATCCGTCCTGCACATGCCCACGGCGAACACCCGACCGCTGCACCGGCACGCGGCGCAGAATGAACGCATGGTCGAGATCTCGGACGACGACTTCGAGCGCATGGTCGCCGACGAGTTCGATGCGCTGCCCGACGAGATGGTCAGGGGGCTCGAAAACGTCGCGATCCTCACTGCGAACCAGCCGATCGGGGAGCGCCCGCGCCTGTTCGGCCTCTACAGCGGACGCCCGCTGAAGACGCGCGGGGTCTACGGCTACGGCGAGCTGCCCGACCGCATCACGCTGTTCAAGAACAACATGCAGGAGCACAGCGCCGATCTCGACGCCCTGCGCACCCGCGTGCGCATCACGCTCGTGCACGAGATCGGCCACTACTTCGGCCTCGACGACGCGAGGCTGCGCGAGCTCGGCTGGGCGTAGGGCACGAAGGCCGGATGCCGCGGGCGACCGGTGCCGGGTCTGCTCGCCGGTGTCGCCCGTCAGCCGAGGCAGGCCGTGCTCGAGGTCGCCGCGACCGATTCGGGCAGCACTGGGATCAGTGCCCTCAGCACCTCGGCGAACGCCTCGCCCGTGCCCCCGTCGCCGTTGCCGATGAGGGCGAGCACGGCGCGCGAGCCCTCGAAGTACTGCACGTGCGCACCGTAGCCGGGCTCGGCGCCGCTGTGGTTCACGTCGAGGACGCATCCCGAGTCGGGATCGACGTGCACGCTGACGGCGAGCCCGTACCCGTAGCCCGTGTCGCTGAGGCCGGGGGCGCGGTCCTCGAGGCGTGCGGTCTGCATCTCGGGCGTGAGCCCGTAGCCCTCGCCCAGCGCGATTCCCCACGTGTGCAGGTCGTCGATCGTCGAGAGCATGGCGCCGGCCGCCCAGGCCTCGTGGTTGGTCCAGTCGGTCGTGTCGGTGGGCTGCGGGTACTGCGGGCAGAACTCCGAGTAGCCGCGGTCGAACGGCTCCGCCAGTTCGGCGTCGGGTGCGAAGCGGCTTCGGCTCATGCCGAGAGGCCTGAGCAGGTGCTCGTCGATCAGCGTGGCCAGGTCGCTGCCGGTCGTGCGCTCGAGGATGCGCCCGAGGATGAAGGTGTTGTAACCCGAGTAGGTGTTGCCCTCGCCCGGTGCGTACGGCTCGCGAGGGGTCGCCGCACCGATGGCGATCATCTCGTCGGGCGTGATCGTCGAGTACGGGTCGTCGCAGATCCGGTCGAGTTGCGTCTGGCCGGGCGGGCCGATGCCGCTCGACATGTTCATGAGCATGCGCAGGGTGATCTCGGCCGCATCGGGGAACTTGGGGTACCAGCGGTCGATCGTGTCGTCGAGCGAGAGCCCGACGGTTCCGTCGCCGATGAGCTGCAGCGCGACCTGGCCCACGAGAGTCTTGGTGATGCTGCCGATCTTGGACTGGTTGGCGCGGTCCATCGGCTCGTTCGTGGCGAGATCCGAGACGCCGCGGGTGGCGACCCATTCCGCCTGGCCGGGTATCCACAGCCCGACGATGACGCCGGGCATCCCGGATGCCGCGAACCCCGCGTCGAGCGCGGCCTCGAGCTGCACGCGCAACGCGGTATCGAAGGGCGTCACGGAGGCGGTCGGCGGGGCCGAGGCGACGGTCGGCGTCGCGGAGGCGCATCCGCTCAGCAGGACGACGGCGACCGCAGCGGCGACCGCGCCCTTGAGAACCGCCCACCCCGGTTTGCGCATGCCTGCTCCACTCGCGACCCTATCCCGCGGGGGCGGGCCGCTGCCCCGCCCACTTCAGGGGACGTTCGGCTCAGCCCGCGTCGACGCCCGCAGCTCGCAGCTGCAGCCAGGCCGCGAGTCGCTGGTCGGCGCGCTCGATGCGGATGCCGTGCGCCTGCTCGGCCCGGCGCAGGCGGTGGCGCACCGTGTTCTGGTGCACGCCGAGCCGGTCGGCGGCCTGGGCGACGTTGCCGAAGCACTCGAGCCACGCGAGCAGGGTCTCGGCGGTCGCGGTCGTCGCAGGGTCGGTGACCAGTGCGTCGATCGCGGGATCGCGCAGCTCGTCGGATGCCGCGAGCAGCACGGCGGCCCGCTCGATCACCAGGCGCGGCCGCACGTCAGACACGGTGATCACGCGGGTCAGGTCGAGGCCGGGGTCGGAGCCCGCCCGATCGGCGCGGACCCGAGTGGGTGGCATCGGGTCGGACGCCGTGACGTCGAGCAGCCGGTCGGCGAGATCGCGCGCAGCCGCGACCTCGCCCGAGCGATGCACCGGGTCGACGACGGCGATGCGCGTGCCCTCGCCGACGAGGCGGTCGACGAGCGGCAGCAGCGGTTCGCACGCGCGCACGGCCTCGGCGACGTCGCCCGCGGTGAACAGGGCGTAGACGCGCCCTCGGTGGGCGACCGCGACCGTGTCGGGCCGGTGCAGCACGAGGTGCCTGATCACCGTCGAGCGCAACTGCGCGATCGCCGTGGGTCCGGCGCTCGGCACCTCGAACGCGACGACCGCGGCACCGCGCTCCTCGGGGATGCCGAGCTCGGCGAACTCGGTGCCGGTCAGGTCGATGCCGGTGAGCAGGGTGCGCAGGCGGTCCTCGCGCGGGCGCTGGTTCGTGGCGTGGGTGCGCAGGTCGTCGAGCAGGTGCGCACCCGCGAGCGCGCTCGCGCGACGCATCCGCCCGTCCTGCTCGGGCGTGAGCCCGGCATCGCCCGACGCGTCGATCGCCCAGATGCTGCCGAGGGGCACGGTGCCCGCGCGCACGGCGAACGCGACGCGCGGCTCCTCGTCGCCGAGACGCGGGTACTTCACCGGTGTGTCAGAGCGCAGCACGGTGCGGTACTGGTCGTCGTTGTACGGCGATGCGGGCACGCGCCGCGCGAGGATGCCGTGGGTGCGCAACTCGTCGATGAGCTGCCCGGGCACCGACGAGTACGCGAGGATGTTGCGACTCAGGTCCTCGATCGCGACCGAGCCGCCGAAGTGCTCGGCGAGTTCGTTCGCGATGGCGAAGAGCGGTTCGGCCCCACGATCCTGCGCGCGTGCGAGGGAGGCGTCGGACTCGCCGAGCAGCCGCGTGAGCTGCGCGTCGAGGAGCCGCCAGCTGATGCGATCGGCGATGCGCACCACCGTGAGACCGGTCGATTCGGCGATCGCGGCCATCGCGGCGATCCGATCGGCGCTGCACTTGACCGCGAGCCCGGCGGCACCGTGATCGACGGCGGCCGCCGCGAGCGCCGCGAGTCGGGCGGTGCTCAGCGAACTCGTCGACGGGGCGAGCAGGAGCATGCCCGCGGCATCCGGCAGTTCGTCCGCGATGTCGACGAACTCGGTTCCGGTGACGGCGACGGATGCCGCGACGCCGCCGATGACCGTGATCGTGCTCGGTCCGAGCTGGTCGACGAGCTCGGCGAGCGAGACGCGCGGCACGAGGGCCGGCCACGACGTTGGAGGATTCGCTGCATCCATGCCGCGAATCTATCTCAGATCTCCAACCAGCGGCCGGGCCGATCTTCCTAGGCTGGCCGACGCGACGGCGAAGACGCCCGCAGAGGAGGAACGATGACTGCGAACCGGCCGGACCCGAGCGGCACCCGCCTCGGCGACCTGTGGCGGATCCTGCCCGAAGAGGCGACCGCCACCGCCGACGGCGTGCTCGAGATCGGGGGCGTCGCCGTCACCGAACTCGCCGAGCGCTTCGGCACCCCGCTGCACGTCTACGACGAGCAGGGCCTGCGGCGACAGATCCGCAGGTTCGTCGACGGCCTGCAGGCGAGGTGGCCGGACTCCGAGGTGCTCTTCGCGTCGAAGTCGCTCCCCGCCGTCGGCATGTACCGCATCGCGCAGGAGGAGGGGCTGTCGGTGGACATCGCGGGCGGCGGCGAACTCCGGCTCGCGCTCGCCGCGGGCGTGGACCCCGCACGCCTGCACTTCCACGGCAACGCGAAGACGGATGCCGAGCTGCGCATGGCGCTCGACGCGGGCATCGACACGATCATCGTCGACAACGACGACGAACTCGACCGGCTCGAGCGGCTGCTCGAGCGCCCCCAGAAGCTGCTGCTCCGGGTCATCCCGGGCGTCGAGGCGAAGACGCACGCGTCGCAGGCCACCGGCGGTGCGAACTCCAAGTTCGGGCTGCCCATCGACCAGGCCGAGCGCGCGATCCGCCGCATGCAGGCGCACCCGCTCATGCGATTCGAGGGCGTGCACCTGCACATCGGCTCGCAGATCCTCGACGAGACCCAGTTCGCCGAGGCGGTCGAGAAGATCTCGACGGTCGGCACGTTCGGCACCTACGACGTCGGCGGCGGACTCGGCATCGCCTACACGTACGACGAGGTCGCCCCGAGCGTCGACGACTACCTCGACGCGGTCGTCGCCTCGGCGAAGGCGCACCTTCCCGCCGGCGCACGCCTGATGATCGAGCCGGGCCGGTCGATCGTCGGGCGTTCGGGCGTCACGCTCTATCGCACGACCACCGTCAAGCGCACCGGCCGCACCTTCGTCGCCGTCGACGGCGGCCTCGCCGACCAGATGGACATCGCGCTCACGGGGCAGCGCTACGAGGCCGTGCTCGCCGACCGCCTGCTCGAGCCGTGGACCGAGACCGTGCAGCTCGTCGGCCGTCAGTGCGAGTCGGGCGACCTCCTCGTCGACGGCGCGGCCATGCCGCCCGCACGTGTCGGCGACCTCGTGGCGATGGCCGCGACCGGCGCGTACGCCTACACGATGTCCAACAACTACAACGGTGCGTTGAAGCCCGCGATCGTCTTCGTCGCCGACGGCGTCGCACGGCTCGTCGCGCGCCGCGAGACCTACGACGACCTGCTCGCCACCCACGCACCGGCGCTCGAGAACGCACTCGTCTGAGACGCTCCGCCGACCACCGACCAGATCACCCCGACGAAGGAGTCCGCATGATCACCAGCACCACCACCCGAACCGACGCCGCCAGAACCGTCGCAGCCCGCTCGGCCGCGCTCGCCGCCGCATTCGCCGCCGTCGCCGCGCTCACCCTCACCGGATGCTCCGGCATCACGGGCTCCGGAGCCCAGGCCGCTGGTGGATCCGACCTGCCCGTCGGCGACGAGGTCTCGACGACCGCGGATCCGGAGCTCGCGAAGCTGCTGCCGGCCCCGATCGTCGAGAAGGGGCGGCTCGACATCGCCGTCGACATCCCGTTCCCGCCCATGGCGATGTACGACGACACGAATCGGGCCGTCGGCTTCGACCCGGAGCTCGCGCGCCTCATCGGGCAGAAGCTCGACATCGACGTGTCGATCAACAAGCAGGCGTTCGACTCGGTGATCCCGTCGCTGCAGGCCGGCAAGAACGACCTCATCATGAGCGGAATGAACGACACCCCCGAGCGCCAGGAGACCGTCACCTTCGTCGACTACACGCATGGCGGCTTCGCGATCCTCGTGAACGCGGGCGACACCGCCATCGCCACGCAGACCGACCTGTGCGGCAAGACCGTCTCGGTGCAGAAGGCGACCGTGCAGGGCGACCTGCTCCGCGGCATGGACTGCGGATCGGACCCGGTCGTCGTGACGGAGCTGCCGAGCGACCTCGACGCGCAGACCGCGCTCCGCGCCGGCAAGTCCGACGCCTACGTCGCCGACGCCGTGGTCGCCGAGTACGCGGCCGCGACGACCGACGACGGCGAGACGTTCGACGTCGTGCGCGACCCCGAGAATCCGGCCGGCTTCGCGCCCGTGTACAGCGGCATCGGCATCCTGAAGGACGACGCCGAGCTCGTCGAGGTGATCCGCCGGGCGCTGCAGGCGCTCATCGACGAGGGCGCCTACCAGGCCGTGCTCGAGCGCAACGACATCGGCGCGTACGCGGTCGAGTCGGCCGAGACCAACCAGGGCGCGGGCTCGTGACGGTCGTGCACGAGCGGGCGGCGGATGTCGCCGCCACCGACGACGACGTCGTCGCGATCCCGCTGCGCCGACCGTGGCGGTGGATCGGCGCGGCCCTCGTGCTGCTCCTCGCCGCCTGGTTCGCCTGGTCGGTGTTCACGAACCCCAACCTCGACTTCGCCGCGATCGGAACGTTCCTCGTCGACCCCCGGATCCTCGACGGCGTCGGGCTGACGCTGCTCATCACGCTCATCTCGATGCTGGTGTCGACGTTCCTCGCGATCGTGATCGCCGCCATGCGGCTCTCGACGAACCCGGTGCTCTCATCGGTCGCGTGGTTCTACGTGTGGGCGTTCCGCGGCACGCCGTTGCTCGTGCAGATCGTGCTCTGGGGCTACCTCGGCCTGCTGTACGAGCAACTGAGCATCGGCATCCCGTTCACCGACGTGGTGTTCTGGCAAGCCGACACGAACGCCCTCATCAGCGCGTTCACGGCAGGCCTGCTCGCCCTCACGCTCAACCAGGCCGCGTACTCGTCGGAGATCGTGCGCGCAGGCATGCTCTCGGTCGACGAGGGCCAGCGCGAGGCCGCGGCCTCGCTCGGGATGTCGCCGCTGTACACGTTCCGTCGGGTGCTGCTGCCGCAGGCGATGCGCGTGATCATCCCGCCGATGGGCAACGAGACCATCTCGATGCTGAAGAACACGTCGCTGCTCTCGGTGATCGCGGTGCTCGAGCTCTACACGCAGGCGAGCATGATCTCGTCGCAGAACCTCAAGCAGGTCGAGCTGCTCATCGTCGCGAGCCTCTGGTACCTGCTGCTCACGAGCGTGCTGTCGATCCCGCAGTACTACCTGGAGCGCCGCTACGGGCGCGGCTCGAGCCGCGCCCTTCCGCCCACGCCGTTCCAGCGGCTCCGCCGGGCCCTCGCCTCGCGGCGCCCCGGGCCGGAACCTGCCCCCGTGACCAAGGAGGTCCGAGCCGTATGACCGTCACCGCTCCCGCAGGCGTGCCCGCCGCGGCATCCGCTCGCCCGCTCGTCGAGATCCGCCGTGTGCGCAAGAGCTTCGGTGCGCACGAGGTGCTGCGCGACATCTCGCTCGAGGTGCCCCAGGGCTCCGTGACCGTGCTGCTCGGGCCGTCGGGCTCCGGCAAGTCCACGCTGCTGCGCTGCATCAACCACCTCGAGACCATCGACGGCGGGCGCATCATCGTCGACGGCGAGCTCATCGGCTATCGCCAGGCCGGGCACAACATCCACGAGATGACGCCCGGTCAGATCGCCCGCCAGCGTCGAGACATCGGCATGGTGTTCCAGCGATTCAACCTGTTCCCGCACATGACCGCGCTCGAGAACATCGTCGAGGCGCCGGTCGGGATCGCGCGCATCCCGTCGGCGAAGGCGAAGGCGCGCGCGCACGAGCTGCTCGACCGGGTGGGGCTGGCGGACTTCGCCGGGCACTACCCGTCGCAGCTGTCCGGCGGCCAGCAGCAGCGCGTCGCGATCGCCCGGGCGCTCGCGATGGACCCCAAGCTCATGCTCTTCGACGAGCCGACCTCGGCGCTCGACCCCGAACTCGTGGGCGACGTGCTCGACGTCATGCGCGAGCTCGCGCGCGAGGGCATGACGATGATCGTCGTGACCCACGAGATCGGGTTCGCACGCGGCGTCGCCGATCAGGTCGTGTTCATGGACGGAGGCGTCGTCGTCGAGGCGGGCACCGCGTCGGCCGTGATCGATGCGCCGCAGCGGCAGCGCACCCGCAACTTCCTCGAGAGCGTGCGGTAGGACCGCACCTGCTCGAGGAGGCGAAGGGATGCCGCGAGGTCGGGGGGACTCCGCGGCGTCGGGATGCCGCGAGGTCGGGGGGCTTCGCGGCATCCGTCGTCTGCACGGCAGGCCGCGTACGACGCCGGATGCTCCGTCGACAAGCCCGCGGCCGCGACCGGCATCCAGGTCATCTCGCGGTACGAGCCGACTCCGTGGCGGCTGCTCGAGGCAGGTCGCGCCCGGGGTGGCCGCCGCGCACGGCTCGTCGCCCCACCGGCGCGTTCGCGACGAACACGCCGGCGACGAGCACGAGCCCGCCGGCCGTCTCCCACGCGTTCGGCACCTGGCCGAGCAGCAGCGCGGCGGATGCCATCGCCACCACGGGTGCGAGCAGCACCCACGGCACGACCGACGCCGAGCGGTTGCGTGCGAGCAGGGCGTTGAAGATCGCATAGCCGACGAGGGTGCAGAGGCCCGCGGTGTAGAGCGTCGAGAGGATCGGGCGCCAGCCGAACGCCGCGATGCCGGCGGCGATCGCATCGGGCCCCTCGATGAGCGCCGAGAGCCCGAGCGCCGGCAGCGGCACCACGAGCGACGACCACACCGTGAGCGACAGCGCGCCGAGGCGCTTCGCAGGCGCGACCGGGCCAGCCTGACGCGAGATGACGTTGCCGATCGCCCACGAGAGCGCGGCGAGCAGGCACAGCACGACCGCGAGTGCGGGCGCGTCACCGCCGCGGCCGAGCGCGACGACGCCCAGGCCGACGGTGCCGACGAGCACGCCGATCGTCTGCATGCGGTTGGGTCGCTCGCGCAGGGCGAGGGCCGCGACCACGATCGTCAGCACCACCTGCGCCTGCAGCAGCAGGGCGGCGATGCCCGGCTGCAGCCCCAGCGCGATCGACGTGTACAGCAGGCCGAACTGTCCGAGGCTCATGAAGAGGCCGACCCCGACGACGGTCTTCCAGTTCGCGAGCGGCCTGGGCACGACGACCGCGGCCAGGGCGACGACGCTGAAGCGCACGGCGACGAAGAAGAGCGGCGGAATGCCGCGCATGCCCCAGTCGATCACGACGAAGTTGAAGCCCCACAGGGTGGCCACGGCGGCGGCCAGCAGCATGTCGCGTCTCGTCATGTCTCAAGGCTCGCCCGCGGCATCCGGAAACACCAGCAATCATTTCTGCCACTGAATCGGTAGCATTGCTGCATGATCGATCTCGAAGCCGTGGTCGCACTGCGCGCCGTGGCCACCAACGGCAGCGTCGCGGCGGCGGCCGATGCGCTCGGGTACACCCCGTCGGCGGTGTCGCAGCAGATCAAGCGCCTCGAGCGCGGCACCCGGGTCGCGCTGCTCGAGCGCGCGGGCCGCGGCGTCGTGCTGACGGATGCCGGTCGCCATCTCGTCACGTCGTCGGCGACGGTGCTCGCCGATCTCGAGCGCATCGAGGCCGACCTGCAACTGACCGGCGGTGCGCCCGGAGCAGACGGCCTCGACGGCGCCGCTCGCCGCCCGATCACCGGTGAGGTGCGCATCGGCGCGTTCTCGACCGCGGTGCGCGGGCTGCTGGTCGACGTGCTGCCGAGCCTGCGCAACGAGCATCCCGACCTGCGCGTGCCCCTGCGAGAGAGCGAGCCGTGGGAGACGATCGCGCTCGTCGCGTCGGGCCAGCGAGATCTCGGCATCGTGCACCGCTGGGGTGGCGTGGCGCTCGCGATGCCCGATCACCTCGTCGAGACCCCCCTGTTCACGGATGTCGCCGACGTGATCCTGCGGCGCGATCACCCGCTCGCGCTCGCCGGAACCGCCGAGCTCACCCCCGCCGACCTCGCCGACGAGCCGTGGATCGCGACCTTCGACTCGACCATCTGCCGCCAGTGGCTGCGACGACTGTTCGACGGCGTCTCGAACGCGCCGCGCATCGTGCACGAGTCGATGGAGTTCGAGAACCACCTCGAGCTCGTGCGCGCGGGCCTCGGCGTCGCGCTCGTGCCTCGTATGGGGCGTCCGCCGCTGCATCCCGATCTCGTCGCCGTGCCGACCGTGCGACCGGCCTCGACGCGCGGGGTGTCGGCCGTGCACCGGCGCAGCCAGGCGGACTCGCCGGCGCTGCAGGCCGTGCTCGACGCGGTGCGGGCCGTCGCGTCGTCGCGCGCTGATCTGCAGGAGGGCCCGGTTCGACGCTGAACCCGACCTCCGTCGAGCTCATCGTCCGGACTGCAACCGACCGATCTCGGCGCGTGCGGCTTCGACGATCTCGTCGTTCGTGTGGGCGTGGCCGAAGAGGCCCCACCCGCCGGGCACCGCCTCGGTGAGCAGTACCCAGACGCGTTCGGCCGGAATGCGGCCGGCAGACGCATCGACCACGAGCGCGGTCAGCTCGGAGACCACCGCGAGCTGCTTGTCGCGGTCGAGGGCTCCGGCGTTCGTGAGCACCTGGACGCGCGCGTGGTCACCTGCTCCTGCGGCATCCGACATCGCGGTCGCCTCGAGCTCGTGCACGAAGGCGGCCGTATTGTCGCGGAACATCGGGATGTCGGGCACCTGCTCGACGTTCTTCACGATGTCGGCGGCGCGGACGGCGACGTCATGCGTGTCGGCGAAGGTGCCGCGGGGGGCGTAGAGATCGATCATCGGCATGAGCAGGCTCCTCGTCTCAGATTATGATGAGCGTCATAACTGTAGATTAGGACGAGCATCATAGTCAAGGCTCTGGAGGGCAGATGGCCACGGACACCCGTCGCAACATGATCGACAGCGCAGCCGTGCTCCTGGCGCGCCACGGATCGCGCGGCACCTCGTTCTCAGAGGTGCTCGAGGCATCCGGAGCCCCGCGTGGGTCGCTCTACCACCACTTCCCCCAGGGCAAGGAGCAGCTGGTGCACGCCGCGCTCGAAGCGGCAGGCACCCGGTCGCTGGCTCAGCTCGCCGACTTCGACGGCCTTGCCGCCGGCGAGGTCGCGGCGCGGTTCTTCGGCATGTGGCGGAGCCTGCTCACCGCGACCGACTTCGGTGTCGGATGCGCGGTGGCGGCCGTCACCGTCGACGCCGAGTCGGACGCCCTGCTCGAACGCGCGGGCGAGGTGTTCCGGGCGTGGCGCGGCAGACTCGCGGAGCTGCTGGCCGAAGGCGGTGTCGGACCTGATCGTTCGCCGGGCCTCGCGGCGATGCTCCTCGGGGCGAGCGAAGGCGCGGTCGTGCTGGCCCGCGCCGAGCGGGACCTCGCCGTGTTCGACGCCGTCGCCGCCGAGGCGATCGCCGCCGTCGGGGCCGCTGCGGCAGCCGCGTAGTCGTCAGCCGAACAGTCGCAGCCGAACAGCCGTCAGCCGAACGGTCGCGGGCGTCGAATCGTCAGGGTTTCGCGTCGCGAGCTGCCCCTCACCCCCACGGCGCGGCGCACGGCTCGGTCGGCGTCGGGTAGAGCACCGGACCGAGCACCGGCGCGAGCGCCTTCGTGACCTCCGTCGCAGCGTCGCCGTCGCCGCCGTCGCCGTTCCCGAGCATCGCCAGGACGGCACCGGTCATCGGGTAGTACGCGATGTTCGTGCCGTAGCCGGGTTCGGCTCCGGCGTGGGAGACGATCAGGACGCAGCCGGTGGCGGCGTCGTACACGACCCCCGCACCGAGGCCGTACGCAGATCCGGTCTCTTCGGAGATGATCGCGCGATCCGCATACCGGGCGACCTGAAGCTCGGGGGTCACGCCCGCGCCGGCACCGATGGCCTCGCCCCAGGCGTGAAGGTCGTCGAGGGTCGACACCATGGCGCCGCCCGCCCAGCTCTCGCCGTTCGACCACTCGACGGTGTCGACCGTCTCGCCGAGCTCGGGGCAGAACTCGGAGTAGCCGTGGGTCAGCGGGGCGGTGACCTCGCCGTCGGGCGCGAACCGGCTGCGGTCCATGCCGAACGGCTCGGTGATGCGGTCGTGGATGAGCGTCGCGAGGTCTTCGCCGGTGACCTGTTCGAGGATGCCGCCGAGCAGGAAGTAGTTGCCGTTGGCGTACTCGAATCCCTCGCCGGGCGCGAAGTCGGCGCGCGGAGTCTCCGCGCTGACCGCGATGAGCTGATCGGGGGTCGGAACGGCGTACGGGGCGGCGCAGATGCGGTCGACCTGGGCCCGGCCGGCCTCGCCGATGCCGCTCGAGTGGTTGAGCAGCATCCGCACCGTGATGTTCGACGCCTCGGGGAAGTCGGGATACCACCGGTCGAGCGTGTCGTCGAGACTCACGTCGAACCCGCCCTCGCCGATGACCTGCAGCATCACCGTTCCGACGATCGTCTTGGTGATGCTGCCGATCTTCTGCTGGTTGTCGCGGCCCATCGGCTCGTCGGTGCCGACCTCGGCCACGCCGCGCTCCGAGACCCATTCGTCTTCACCGGGCACCCACACTCCGACGATGACCCCGGGCATCCCGGATGCCGCGAATCCCTCGTCGAGCGCTGCCTCGAGTTGCGTGCGCAGCTCCGTGTCGAGGATCGGGGCGGATGTCGCGGGCGGGCTCGTGGCGGCATCCGAAGCCGTCGTGGCGGCGCACCCGCCGAGGAGGAGGACCGTGGCGGCTGCGACTGCTGCGCCCGCCCATCTGGAGTTCCGCATGACCAGCCCTTCGGGCCTCGCGCAAGACGCAGTTCGGGAGCCCGTGCCCCCATTCGCGACCCTACGCCGCGGTCGCGCGGCGCGGCCGAACGGGACGGCCCCACTTCAGGGGGTGGGCGGCCGATCGCGACGTGCCCTCCCATAGAGTGAGGGCGCAGCCCGGTCTTGATCGAATGGGGAACGACATGCCGAGCATCATCCGCACAGCCCTGCTGACCCTCGCGCTCGGTGCGCTCGTCGTCGGCGCCGCCGGCTGTTCGGGTCCCGCGAGCGACGCGCCACCTTCGGAGTCCGCTTCTGCCGAGGCATCCGATGGTCGACTCGTGGTCGTCGAGGACGGTCTCGGTGCAGAGCTCGGCGAGCAGCTCGCGAGCGCTGCGACCGAGGCGTTCGCCGGCATCAGCGCTCCGGGCGCCGTCATCGGGGTGCGCACGCCCGAGGGCACGTGGGCCGCGACGATCGGGTTCGAGGACTGGGACGAGACGGTGCCGATGGCCGCCGACGTCAACCACCGCGTGGGGAGCGTCACGAAGACGTTCACCGTCACGGCGCTCATGCAGCTGGCCGAGCAGGGCGAGCTCTCGCTCGACGACCCGATCGAGCAGTACGTGCCGGGCATGCCGAACGGCGACGCGACCCTCTTCGAGCTCGGCGCCATGCGCAGCGGCATCCCGTCGTACACGTTCGACGCGGAGTTCGAGCAGAAGCTGTTCACCGACCCGAACTTCGTCTGGACGCCCGAGGCACTCGTCGACATCGTGCGCGGCGAGGAGCCGATGTTCGCACCGGGCACCATGACCTTCTACTCGAACACCAACACCGTGCTGCTGGGCATGGTCATCGAGCAGGTCACGGGCGAGCCGATCGAAGACGTGCTGCAGGAGCAGATCTTCGAGCCGCTGGGCCTCGACCGGACGATCTTCCCGACGGATGCCTCGTTCCCCGAACCGCACGCCCACGGGTACACGCTCCAGGGCGTCGATGACGGCGTGCCCGTCGAGACCACCGACTGGAACCCGTCATGGGGCTGGACGGCCGGCTCGGTCATCTCCGACCTCGACGACCTGCTCACCTGGAGCGAGGCGTTGGTCACCGGCGATGGACTGCTCGCCCCGGAGTGGCAGCAGCAGCGCATCGACTCGTTCGACTTCTCGCTGCCCGTGTACACGGGCGAGGGCACCACCGCCCCGCAGACCGAGGCTCGCGCCTACGGCCTCGGCCTCGGCCTCGCGCTCGGCTGGTACGGCCACGACGGCACGATGCCCGGCTTCAACACCGTGCTGCAGCACCACCTCGAGTCCGGCACGACGCTCATCGTGATGGCCAACAGCGACATCAAGTCGGGGGAGTGTCCCGACGGCACCGGAACCGTCGACGGGGGTCGTACGACCGGCACGTGCGCCGACCCGGCCGTCTTCATCGGCAACGCGCTCGCCGAGGTCGTGGGGCATCCGAACGTCGAGCAGTGACGCGGTCGCCCATGCATCCACACGCGTATACCGTGGTCTGGATCGGTGGGAGAGGATGCGCATGATCGTCGACGGCTACCGCCTGGTACGGCCCGGGCAGGAACCCGAGATGCGGGCTGCGCTGCGGGCGCGGCGCCTGACCGAGATCGGCGGCACCGCACTCGGCGTCGTCGTCGCGCTGTCGGCCGGCGCGGTGGCCGGAGTGCCGGTGCTCCCCGTCATCCTCGCCGTGGAGAGTCCCGTACCGACCTGGATGCGGATGCTCTGGCCGCCCGTCGTCCTGATCGTCCTCGCCTTCGCCATCGCGTTCCGAGGCTGGCTGCTCGCGCTCCGGATCGCCGAACGGCGGTACACGCGGCGGCGCGACGAGCTCACGCGCAGCGCGTACGCGATCTACGACTTCTTCGGCGGCATCCCGGATGTCCCGGCGGAACAGCTCTGGGAGATGCTCGACCGTCGCGACCATGCGGGCTGGAGTGCGCTCTCCGACCTCCATCGGGCGCGGCGCGACGAGAGCTAGCCCGCACCCGCACGAGGCCGGCCCGAGGCTCACGCCGACGCGCGCGTGTGCACCTTCGCGCCCTGCGAGTTGAACAGGCAGAGCACCTCGAGCAGGTCGGGACCGGGATTGGCGAAGCCGTGCGGCACGCGGGTGTCGAACTCGGCGGTCTCGCCCGCCTCGATGACGAGGTCGTCGTCGCCGAGCAGCAGGCGCATGCGGCCCGAGATCACGTAGATCCAGTCCCAGCCGGGGTGCACGAACTGGCGGATGGGAGTGTCGGGCGCCGGCGGATGCACCTGCTTGAACGCCTCCCATGGGCCGGACCCGCCCGAGAGCGGCACCGTGACGACGCCGTGCTTCAGCCTCGGTCGCGGGTGGATGCGCGGATCGCCGAGCGGCGGCGCACCGACGAGGTCGTCGAGGGGCAGGCGGTAGAGCCGGGCGAGCGGCAGCAGCAGGTCGAGCTGCGCGCGTCGGGCGCCCGATTCGAGGCGCGAGAGCGTGCTCGTCGAGATGCCGCTGGCCTCGCTGACAGCCCGCAGGGTGAGGCCGCGGGACTCGCGGATCGCGCGCAGTCGTTCGCCGATGCCGGCCAGTTCGTCGCGTTGTTCCATCGCCGCCTCCTTGTTGCCGTTCCAGCAACGAGCATTGCCGATGCCGCGACGGAACGCGAGCATCGACACATGGAACACAGCGAACTGGAAGATGCCGATGTCGTGATCGTCGGCGGTGGACCGGCCGGCCTCAGTGCCGCACTCTCCCTCGGGCGGGCACGCCGTCGCGTCGTCGTCATCGACTCGGGAACGCCGCGAAACCGCTTCGCCGCGCACATGCACGGCGTGCTCGGACACGACGGCCTCTCGCCGCTCGTGCTGCTCGAACGCGGGCGCGCGGAGGCGGCCGGTTACGGCGTGCGGTTCATCC
Source organism: Agromyces sp. CF514 (assembly GCF_900113185.1). Lineage (NCBI taxonomy): Bacteria > Bacillati > Actinomycetota > Actinomycetes > Micrococcales > Microbacteriaceae > Agromyces > Agromyces sp. CF514. The sequence goes on from NZ_FOZD01000001.1 coordinate 1,279,923, forward strand.
GCGGCGAGGTGCGAGCGGCCCGTGCCGTTGGAGACGTCATCGAGATCGACACGGTCGAGGGCGCCGCCCGTACGCGTCGGCTCCTGGTCGCGACGGGTCTCGAAGACGTGCTGCCCGACATCCCCGGGTTCCGCGAGCAGTGGGGGCGCGGCGTGGTCGTCTGCCCGTACTGCGACGGGTGGGAGCACCGTGACGACGTCATCGGCATCGTGGCGACCTCACCGCGCAGCGTCGAGCAGGCGCAGCTGCTGCGGCAGTGGTCGGATCGGGTCGTGTACTTCGAGAACGTCGTCGGTGCGGCATCCGGAACCGACCTCGACCGGCTCGTGAGCCGCGGCATCCGGATCGAATCGGGTGCCGTCACCGGCCTTCGGACCGAGGGGGAGACGATGACCGGCGTCGAGGTCGACGGACGCCCCGTCGCGGTGGGCGTGGTCTTCACCGGCCCGACGATGCGCCCGCGTGACGCGCTGCTTCGATCGCTGGGCGCCGCCACGACGACGAGCGAGCTCGGCGACTGGGTCGACGTCGACGACGACGGGCGCACCTCGGTGGCGGGCGTCTGGGCGGTCGGCAACGTCGTGAACGTGCGCGCGAACGTCTCGGTGTCGCTCGGGCTCGGCTCGCTCGTCGCCGGTGCGCTCAACGCCGACCTCGTCGCCGAGGACGTTGCGGCGGCAGTCGCCGGGCTCGCCGCCTGAGCCCGGCGGTGCGGGTCACTCCCAGGCGAGGTTGACGAGCCGCTCGATGGTCGCGTACCCGCCGCGGGCGAAGGCGTCGGCCATCGGGATGTTGCCGACGTCGGTCTGTGCCCGGATGTGCGGTGCGCCGGCCTCGGCGAGCACCCGAGTTCCCTCGGCGAGGATGCCGTCGATGTACCCATTGCCGCGATGCTCGGGCAGCACGCCGATGTAGGCGACGATGTGGTTGTAGGCGTTCCGCGCCGGGACCACGAACCCCAGAGGGTGGCCGTCGGCATCCGTCGCGACCCGCCACCACTCGCGGGGGCTGGTGTAGTGCACGAACTCGTCGTCGAACTGTTCGCGAGCGACCGCCTGCGGTGTGGAACCCACGAGCTCGCCCCGACTGTGGGCGTCGAGGGTGCCCGGGAGCACGCGAGCGGTGAGGTCGAGGAACTCGTCGTCGGAGTCGAACGGCCGGAACGACAGGCGCTCGTCGGGCTGGGGGATGCCATCGGCCGGAGTCCAGTGCAACCGCAGGCGCTCGACGATGAAGCGCGCGCCCGCCTGCTCGAGCAGTTCGAGCCGCAGTTCGGTGGCCTGACGGGTGGCCGGATGCTCGCGCCAGTCGGGCGGAAGGTACAGCGCTACCTCGGGCGGGGTGTCGAGCGCCGCCAGCACCTCGGCGTGGGCCGCTTCGAGCAGTGCGGTGCCGATGTCGCGCTGCTCGTGCTCGGACAGCGATGGTTCGACGTCGAACAGGTCGAGCTGGCTCGGCGTCGCGGCGCCGGCCGGGGCCCACAGCGCGAGTCGGCCGAGCAGGTGGTCGTCGCGCACCGCCAACCAGGCCCAGGGGGGTCGTCGGCGGCCGCCGTCGAGGTCGTCTGCGAGCTCGTGGTTGAGGGCGTACGGGATTCCGGAGAAGAAGTCGATCTCTTCGGGGCCGGTGAGGTGGCGGATGTCGTAGGGCTGGATCGTGCCGGCTGGAACAGTCATCGGGGCGAGGCTAGTTGCCGCACTGCGGTCGGACAAGCCCCGCACCGTTCCGTCGGGCCTAGTTACCGTTCCTTCGGCCCTAGTTGGCGTCGTCCATTCCGGTGTAGTGAACGGATGCCCCGTGGCATCCGGCCTGCTGCCAGTCGTAGGCGTCACCGAGCGGTTGGTCGTCGGCGCCCCAGAACGCCTCCTGCCATTCGGGATTCCGGGACTCGTTGAACGCGTCGAGCGCATCGACCACCTCCATCGTGTCGCCCAGCTCCCACGTCTCCCAGAGCGGGACGTACGCGGCTTTGAACCCCTTCTCGGCCATGCAGACCGCGTCGAGGTGGTCCTGCATCAGGCTCACTTCGACGTCGAACGCCCCCCACCTCTCGACGTACTCCGCCGACGGCCTGGGGATGAGCGCGAGGTCGGTGTTCTCGTCGTACACGGTGTGCCCGAGGATGACGGCGATTCCACCGGGAGCCGGTTCGACGACGTTCCCGTCGATGGTGGTCTCCCCGACCACGGCGGCCGCCGGTGCCTCAGTCGCGGTCGCAGTCGGCTCCGTCGGTGCCGGCTCGAGCTCCGCGGGCGGCACGGACGCGGGCGGCGAGAACACGGGCGTCGACGCCTCCGCGGCCGCGTTCAGCTCGTCGTACTCGGTGATCGAGCCGACGGCGGCCGCGGTCAGCGCCGTGCCGGTGCCGAGGACGATGACCGCCCCGAGCGCGCCCAGCAGGAGCGCGACGCGATGCCGCGGCATCCGTCGTCCGGTGCGCCGGTCCTTGCGCCGGCGTTCGTCGTCGAGCAGGTGCTGGAGGTCCATCACGATTCCTTCCGGGCCGGCGCGGCCGAGATCAGGGACACGGGCTTCGCCCACTGGCCGGCGGCTGCGAGGCAGACGATCGCGACGCCGAAGCCGATGGCGTAGGCCGCCGGTTCGAGCCAGGTCACGCCGTTGATCACGAGCAGCGCCGTCGCACTGAGGTAGTACAGGGCCTCGACGCTCTGCGCGAAGATCAGCACGCCCGTGACGGCGAGCAGCGCTGCACCCCAGTGCCGGGTGTTCCTGTTCCAGAGCAGCACGGTCGCGACGAGCGCGACGGAGCCGAGTGCGATGGTCAAGGCCGCGGATGTCGGGATGAAGTCGATGTCGTCGATCAGCAGCGCGCGCGTCTGGCGGGCCGCCACGAACGCGCCGACAGCGACCTGCACGATGCCGATGAGGGCGACCGCCGCGAGCAGCAGCCCGTCGACGCGCGGTGCGCTCCACATGGCACGCTCCTCACCGGTGAGCTGCGTGCGACGCCAGCTGAGGTCGGCCGGGATGCCGCGGAGCATCCGCGCCCTGATCGATCGGGCGACGGCCCGCTCGCTGATGCCGGCCTCGTTGGCCCACGCCGCATGCTCATGGAGGTCGGAGAGGATCTCGTGCTGCCGATCGGCCGCGACGACCGGATCGAGGCCGCCCGTGTATCGCAGTGACCAGTGCAGCGTGGCACGCGAGGCGCGTTCCACCGCGCGTTCGCCCCGGCCGGTCATGCGAGGGCCTCGCCGGTCGCGGTGCCGAGCTGCCCAGCCCGGGCGGCGCTCTGGGCGGCGGCGCTCTGGGCGGCGGCACGGAAGGCGGCCTCGCCGACTCCGGTCACGCGGTACAGCCGGCGGCGCGGGCGGCCGTCGGCCTCGGCCAGCTCGGGGGCCTCCCACTCGGATTCGAGCAGCCCCGCGGCATCCATGCGGTTCAGGGCGCGGTAGAGCGTGCCGTGCGAGATCAATGCGGACCCGTCTCTCTCGGCGAGGGTGCGCGCGAGGGCGAAGCCGAAGAACGAGCCCTCTCGCGGCTGGATCGTGAGGCCCGCGTCGAGGATCGCGAGCTCGATCGGGAGGAGCACTCCGGGGCGTCGTCTTGGCATGTTCGGGAGTATACGCACCTATGTGCGTATAAGTCCAGAGTGGGGTCGGATCACGACGGCGCGGGCGCGAAGAAGAGCTCCTGCAGGGAATCGGGCCAGTCGGCGGCCCGCCGAGTGGCCCCGTCGACGTAGGCCACGACCATGACGCACGTCGCGAGCGTCGTGCCCGCGGCATCCGTCATCGTGCACTCGATGTGGGCGTCGCGCTCGCGGAACTCGCGCACGAACGAGGTGATCGACACCGTCTGATCGCCGTCGACCGGCCTGATGAAGTCGATCTCGAGACGCCGCACCCAGGTCATGAAGCCGAGCGTGGCGAGGTTGGCGAGCGTCCAGCCGACGTTCTTCGCGAGCGCCTCCATGCGGTGATCGGTGAAGTACCTCGCATAGTTGCCCGTGCTCAGGTGCTGGAACGGGTCGAGCTCCGAGAACGCGACCCGATGCGTCGTCTCGTAGATGATCGGCAGGTTCGCCATGATGGCCCCCTCGTGCGGCGTGGCGGTTCGGTGGTTCCGCGGTTCGGCGGTTCCGCGCCGACGCTACGCGCCCTTTCGCGACGCCGACAGCTGTTCGCGACGCAGCGTCCGTGGCATGGTGCGGAATCGTTCGTCGAGGTCGTCGCCGAACATTTCACCTGAGCGGATGCCGCGGGCTCGCCGTCACCCCAACCAGGACGGCTCGGCGAGCAACTCCTCGAGCTCGCGAAGGAGACGCGACGTGTGGAATCCGTCGGCCGACGCGTGGTGGATCTGCAGCGCGAGCGGCAGCAGCGTGCGCCCGTCGCGCTCGACGTAGCGTCCGAGGGTGAAGATCGGTGCGAAGTGGTTCGAGCCGCCGTCGATGTTCAGCGTGAACCCGGTGAAGCTCGTCCACGGCAGGCTCGAGATGTCGAACGCGTCGGCGCGCAGCTCGCCCTGCGGGAACATCCCGGTCGCGTGCGACGCGCTCGCGAGCGCCTCGACCGCCGCGGCGTGGAAGGCGGCGAAGTCGGCGTCGTACGCGACCGACACGGCCGCGAACGTCTCGCGCTCGGGCTGGAACACCGTGAACGCCGGGTGCACGACGGGCCAGACCGCTGGCGCGCCCTCGTCGGTGAGCGTCATGCGGAACTCCGGATGCCGGTTCACGATGTTCGCGATCGCCCAGATCTGCGCGGGGTACGTCTTCTTCGTCGATTGCCGCAGTGCGGCGACGAACGCCGTCACGTCGAGCTCGACCGTGATCGCGTACGTGCACGGAACCTGGTGCCGGTAGTACTCGAACGTCTCCCGTCGCGGCCAGGTCTCGAGGTCGACGGGTACTGGCGCAGGAGTGGTCATGGGTCGATCCTCGCAGGCGCGCGACGGGAGGCCGCGCTCATCCCCGAGTGATCAATCGACATGCCAGTTCCGCCTCACCGACGGACCGTTCAGCTCCCGAGGTCGGGCTGCGGTGGCGCAACGGCCTTCGGCGGCAATCCGACGCTCAGAATCCGTTCGACCATGCGCACGGCGCGGTCGCTGAGCAGATCTGCGGGGTAGTACGACTCGTAGAGCGACTCAGCCTCGTCGAGCGAGTCGACTTCGCAGATCGCCATGAGCTCGGCGATGTCGCGCTCATCTCGGCCAGGGCGGTTCGCGCGCAGTTTCATCACCAGCATCGCCTCGGCCGAGGCGACCTGGATGACGACCGTCGCATCGTCGTAGATGGTGTGCCATTCGGCTTCGACGCCATATCGGGGGATGAAGCCCGACGCCTTCGCGTTGAGCCAATCGTCGGGCCAGCCGTTCTCGATGGCGATCGCCTGGCCGGCAGCGAGCACCTGTTCGGCATCGCCGATAGGCCGCGCATCGATGTCGACCGTCGACTCGCGGTCGAAGTAGCGAAGCGAGAGGGCAGCACCGCCGATGATTCGAAGACCGATCGGGCCGTCGGCTGCTTGGAGCTTCGTGACCAACTGCCGAAGCCCGTCGATGAGGTCGTCACGTTCGAACCGCGTCGTCATGCGCTCACCAGAGTGTCGGCATCGACGAGTACTCCGCGCCGCAGGAATTCGGGCGGAACCTGTTCGGGCCGCGGCGTCAGCGTGTACGGGCCTTCACCGATCGCCCACTGCCGGCGCAGCGCGCGGGTCTCGCTGTTCGCCCAGTCGGGAACGGGCAGGTTCTCGGCGACCAGGTGGTGTGCGACGAGCGCGGCGATCGCGGCATCCCATTGCTTGCTGCCGGTGGACTCGGGTTCGGAGATCGTGAGCGCGAATCGCGTGGCGCCATGCTCCGCGGCCAGGTTGTCGTTGAGCTGGATGAACCGGCGCAGCGCGCGGTCCTCGCGATCATCGCGCACGGCATAGCGGATGTCGGTGGCGACGGTCGCGGCGTCGTCGCGAACCGTCGGGACGGCGACGAGTCGATGACCGGCTGCGCGGAGCGCGCGCTCGACCGCATCGAACGACGGGTTCTGGCGGCCACCCTCGATGAGGGAGAGGTGCGACTGCGACAACTCGGCGCGGTGGCCGAGCGCGCGCTGGGTCAGTCGACGGCTCTTGCGGGCCGAGCGGATCAGGCTTCCTGCGCTCATGCGTCACCTCTATATATTCGATCTATCAAATATTGTACCTCCTTACCTGGCTTGCGTGCGTTGTCGTTCTTGGAGCGAGCGTCGATCTGCTCGGCACCATTGGCGTGTCGACGACGCCCTGGCTCGACCCAGCCAATGGCACTTCGATAACCTGCCGTCGTGCTTGAGACGATGATCACCGCGGCGATCGCGGCACTGGTCGCCTTCCTGTTCGCGACCCTCTCGGAATGGCTGCGTGAACGACGTGTCTTCCGCCACCGTTGGGACAAGAACACGTACACATTGCTCGCCGAATATCTCGGGGCAGCACGGCGCCTCATGCATCTAGCCGGTGATACGGCGCGGGAGGACTCCGACTCCGACTCATTGCGGGATGCGCTGATGGACCTGCGAATGCGTTGTGGACAGTTGCTCCTTCTGGCGAGCCCAGCGGTCGCAAGGCATGCCGTCAGCGTTCAGAGTCGCGCGTACGAGCTCGTCCGAGCTCAGTCGACCGGCGTGGACCCTAGACCGGACGGTCGTTCACCGATGACGCGTCTCTACGCAGCAGTCGGAGACTTGGTAACGGCGGCGCGAGGGCAACTGGCGCTGCCAGCGATCGACGGCATCCAACGTGACAACCTGCCCGCGGAATTCAAGACCTACGCGGACCAATCGGAAGACACGAGTGCGCGATGAGCCCGAGCATCGAGATGACCATGCGTTCATCGAATGGGGCGATCCCATGTAGAGGCTGCGCGGCCGATTCCGCCAGCCCTGTGCGTACGCGCGGTTGGAGGTGACGGACCAACAAGCGCCGCGGGCCGCGCTCAGCGTCTTGCGGGCCGGTCTTGCCTGTTTCCCGGCAAACGAACGGACTGACTGACGCGCAGGTCCTTCCACCCGAACCCGCCCGGCTCGGGCAGGCTCGCGCGGATCTGCTCGGCGGTGAACATGCGGCGGGGGAGCAGGTCGTCGGGCACGGGGTCGGCGGGCGGCGCGGCATCCGTCACGCCCTCGGCGAGCATGCGCACCTGGGCCTTCGCGACGAGCGGCACCGTCATGGTCCACTCGGTGACCTGCGCGAGCGCGTACTGCGCCCAGATCGGCCACGGCACCACGACCACGCGACGTCCGGTGACGGATGCCACGCGCCGCACGGCCTTCGACAGCAGCAGTTGCTCGGCGCCCACGACCGAGACGGTGGCCCGCGGCATCCGTCCGTCGACCGCTGCCTCGAGGATGTCGGTGAGGTCGTCGATCGGGATGGGGCGGATGGGCTTCTCGCGGAACCCGACCGTCGCGAACACGGGCACGGTGTGCACCCGGTGGATGTCTCGCCGTGGGCGCGCCCTCCTGCTACCGTCGACCCACCGCGTGGGAGCCGAGCCCGGCGTTGAGAGGAAACGCCGTGGAGGACGTGGGCGTCGAGCCGGGCGAGTCGACTGAGGAACACGGCGACATCGACGTCGCACCGCCGCGCACCCGCGGACTCGCCGCCTCCGTCTGGATTTCGCTCGGACTCGTGGGGTCGTTGGTCGTGAGCATCGTGCTGGTGGTGAACGGCGAAGGCCGGTACGCGTTCCAGGGCATGGATTCGTCGGCGAACCTGACGAATGCGATCGTCGCGATGAGCATCGCGTTGGGAGTGCCGCTCAGCGTGATCGTCGCCTGGATGATCCGTCATCGCCAGCTCGGCAAGCAGCGCAGGATGCTTCGCCGGGCTCCGCTCGTGACGGCCCTGGTCTGCCTCGTCATCGGCTCGACGACGGTCGCCGTCGTCGCGAGTGCCGTCAGGCGGGTCGATCACGATGCCGTCGTCGCGTTCCAGGAATCGCTTGATCCCGCCGCGGTCGAAGCTGAGGGCCTCGCCCACCTCGCGTGGATGGCCGAGCGACTCGAGCTCGCCGTGCTCGGGGAGCCCGAGGTGAGACGGGAATCGTGCGTCCTCGCCGATTCCGGTCGGGGGGTGGCGCCCGTCGTCACGATCGAAGCTCACGCGGGTGGCGTTGCGGCGCAGGACCTCCCTCGGGTCGCCCTCTCGTTCTGGAGGGCCGAGGGGTACGACCCGAACACGGACAACGGATCGATGGCGTACCTCTCGGGCGTCCCGCTCGAGGACCCGTACACGGAGATCCTGGTGGTGCGTGATTCGCCCGAGACCGGGGTGCACGAGCTCTCGTACCACGCGGTGTGCATGCAGCCAGCGCCGTAGCCGACGCCACGACCACGTGGCTCGACTCCGCACGACCAATCGCTCTGCTCCCGCCCGAGCGAGCGGACTCCGCGGTATCGCGATGCCGGTTCCCCCTCGCCGATGAGGCGAGCTGGCGCTGCGCGAGACGGAATCCAGCGCGGGCAGGGGTCGCATCGGCTCCATCTCGACATGACTCACTTTCCGTGATTAACCGCTTGACCAACCTTGATTCGCCGGTTATGGTTCTGGATAACCGATTAACCAAGCGAGAGTGACGATGAACCAACGAGGGTTTTCCCAGCCGAACGGCGCCTGGATCGGCGACGTCATCCCGTGGCAGGAAGACGGGGTGTTCCACCTCTTCTACCTGCACGAGACGCGCCGCACTCCGAAGGAGGGCATGCCCTGGCGTCGCCTCACCACTGAGAACCTGGTCGACTTCACGGATGCCGGCATGGCCATCGCCTCGGGCGGCCTCGACGCCGACGACTTCAACATCTACACGGGCAGCATCGTGCTCGCGGCCGACGGCACGCACCACGCCTTCTACACCGGGCAGAACCCGACCAAGGTCGGCGACGACGGCCTCGCGCTGCAGCTCGTCATGCACGCGACGAGCACCGACGGCATGGACTCGTGGCAGCGGCATCCGTCGCACACCTTCGGGGCGACCGCCGGGTACGAGACCGCCGATTGGCGCGACCCGTTCGTCTTCTGGGACGACGAGGCGCAGCTCTGGCGCATGCTCATCACCGCCCGTCACGTCGACGGCCCGGCCCGGCGCCGCGGCGTCATCGCGCAGTGCACCTCGACCGACCTCACGACCTGGGAGCCCGCAGCGCCGTTCTGGGACCCGCGCCGCTACATCGCGCACGAGTGCCCCGAGGTCTTCAAGATGGGCGACTGGTGGTACCTCGTCTCGTCGGAGTTCAGCGACGCCTTCACCACCAGGTACCGGATGTCGCGCAGCCTGCACGGCCCATGGCTCACGCCCGAGCACGACACCATCGACGGCCGCGCTTTCTACGCGGCGAAGTCGGCCGAGCGCGACGGACGGCGCTTCTTCTTCGGCTGGATCGCCTCCCGCGAGGGCGCGACCGACGACGGCGCCTGGCAGTGGGCCGGCACGATGTCGGTGCTCGAGGCCGAGCAGCGCGCCGACGGAGCGCTCGCGTTCCACCCGGCCGAGGAGCTGCGCGAGACGTTCTCGGAGCCCGCGTTCGCGCAGCCCGGCTCGGAGTCCGGCGCACAGATTGGCGCGCAGGTCGGCGAGACCATCGCCCCCGGCACCGTGCTCGCCGCACCCGACGGCTACCGCGACCTCCTGACGAGCGAAGACGCCCCGTCGTCGTTCCGCCTGCGAGTCAGCCTCGACATCGTCGAGGGCACCACCGAGACCGGCGTGCTGCTCCGGGCGAGCGCCGACGGCGACGAGGGCTACGTGCTCCGGCTCGAGCCGAGGCGCGGGCGCCTGGTCTTCGACCGGTGGCCGCGCCGGTCGACCGGCACCGAGCAGTGGCAGATCTCGGGCGACGTGCCCTTCGCGGTCGAACTCGAGCGCCCGTGCCGGCTCGACCCGGGGGTGCACGTGCTCGACGTGATCGTCGATGGCGACCTCTGCGTCGCGACGGTCGACGACGCGACCGTGCTGAGCACGCGACTCTACGACCACGCGAGCGGCCGGGTCGGCCTCTTCGTCGGCGAGGGCACCGTCACGGTCGAGGAGTTCTCGGTGTTCGCACGCGAGCAGGCAGAGTCCGCCCAGCACGAGACATCCGTCATCGAAATCGACACCGCCGACCTCGTCGCAACCACCACCTGACCTTCACCTCTGCATCACCCACACAGCACCACAGCAAACACAGCAGCACCACCCAGCACCCCCACCCACCTGCAGTTCGATCAAAGGAGATTCCGATCATGTCGACCCCGAAGCGCAGGCGAGCGTTCCTCGCCGCTGCCGCCACCGCAGCCGCAGCAGCACTCCTGTTCACCGGATGCGCGGGCGCGGCGAGCAGCGCCGACCCGACCGACGTCGACCCGAAGGGCGAGATCGTGCCCCGCGAGATCTCGTGGCTGCTGTCGCGGCCCGCTGACGGCGGCGTGATCACGGCGATGCAGCAGATCGCCGACGAGTACGCCGACGAGCACCCGGGGTTCTCGCTCAACCTCATCACGACGCCCGACCGGCCGTCGTACATCCAGAAGTACGAGACGCTCGCGGCGGCGAAGAAGCTGCCCGAGCTGTTCGACACCGATGCGACGCCCTTCGCCCAGAAGCTCGCGAAGTCGGGCCAGATGATGGATGTCGACGCGCTGCTCGACGACCTCGGCCTGTCTGACGAGTACCGTGAGGCCGCCCTCAACTACCAGCGCTTCGACGACGGCTCGCTGTACATGGTGCCGTTCGAGTTCCAGCTCGAGTTCTTCTGGTACAACAAGGCCCTGCTCGCCGACGCGGGCGTCGAGGTGCCGGCCACGCTCGACGACTTCCCGGCGATGTGCGAGGCGCTGCGGGCGAAGGGCATCACGCCGATCGCCCTCGACGGGCAGGACCAGTGGCCGCTCGAGCGCTACATGGCGTACTACCCGTTCCGCCTGGCGGGCCCCGAGTACGTGCAGCAGCTGAAGACCGGCGACGCGTCGTTCGCCGACCCGGCGGGCAAGGCCGCGGCCGACTGGCTGTACTCCCTCGGACAGGCCGGATGCTTCCAGCAGGGCTTCTCGTCGACGGGCTACGCCGACGCCCAGGCGCTCTTCACCTCGGGCAAGGCCGCCGTCTACAACATCGGTACGTGGGAACTCGGCAACCTCGCGACGGATGCGCTCGACCCGGCCGTGCGCGACGACGTCGACTACTTCACGCTGCCGACCATCGACGGCGCCGTGACCGAAGACAATGAGTTCGTGACCCCGTCGGGCATCGGCATGGCCGTGAACGCGCAGACGTACGACCCGCTCGTGCGCGACTTCCTCGCGTTCGCCCTCGACCGCTACCCCGAGGTCTACGCCGCGACCGGTGCGCTCTCGCCGACCACCAACGTCGAGACCACGATTCCCGACAACGCGACCGAGCTGTACTCCCGTGCGGTCGGTCAGGCGAACGAGGTCGGCCCGCGCATCGCGATGCCGTGGGACACGCAGCTCGACCCGGCGACCAACACCCGCCTCCAGCAGGAGCTGACCCTCCTGGTGCAGGGCGACATCACGCCCGACGAGTTCATCGAGACGATGGATGCCGCCCTCGCGGAGAACGTCAATGGCTGACACGGTCACCACTGCCGGGGTGGGTGCGGCCAAGCCGCGCTCGCCCCGGCGGGCCCGCCCGATGTCGACGTCGATGCTGCCGCGTCGGTCGAAGCTGTCGGTGCTGGTCTTCCTCGTTCCACCGCTCCTCCTGTACGGCGTGGCCGTGCTGCTGCCGATCATCCAGTCGCTGTTCCTCAGCGTGTTCCGCTGGGACGGCATCACCGACATGGTCTTCGTCGGGTTCGACAACTACGTCAAGATGCTCACGCGCGACGATGTCTTCTGGACGGCGTTCGGCAACGCGCTCGGCTACCTCGCGATCTGCCTCGTGCTCCAGCTCGGCGGCGCGCTGATCGTCGCCAGCCTGCTCACGGCACTGCCGCGGGCGCGCGAGCTCGTGAAGACGGTCTACCTGCTGCCGGCGATCATCTCGACGGTCGCGATCGCCATCCTGTTCCAGCGCATCTACTCGCTCGAGCCGGTGGGCCTGCTGAACCAGATCCTCGCGTGGGTCGGGCTCGAGAACCTCCAGAACGCGTGGCTCTCCGACGTCGACACCGTGCTCGCCGCGGTGTCCATTCCCGAGGGCTGGCGCTTCACCGGGCTCTACATGCTCATCATCTACGCCGCGCTCATCGCCGTGCCGAAGGAGCTCGAAGAGGCCGCCCGCCTCGACGGCGCCTCGTGGTGGCAGGTGTTCTGGCGCATCCGCTTCCCGTACATCCGCCCGGTATGGATCACGACCACGATCATGGCGACCACGTTCGCCCTGCGCGGCTTCGACATCCCGTACCTGCTCACCAACGGCGGGCCCGGACAGGCCTCCGAGCTGCTCACGACCTACATGTACAAGACCGCCTTCGTGCACACCGACTACGGCTACGCGAGCGCGATCTCGGTGTTCATCGTGGTCGAGTGCCTCGTCGCCGTCGGCCTCATCTTCCTGATCCTTCGCCGAAGGGATGACTCATGACCGCCCCCGTGCTCACGCCGGCCGTGTCGTCTGCCCCGCCCGAGCCGACCCCGCCCCGCCGAACCGGTGGGCCGGAACGGCGCCGCATCCGCTCGATCTCACCTCGTCTTCGGGTGCAGCGCACGATCTTGACGGTGACGATCGTGCTCATCGTGATCGTGCAGGTGTACCCGCTCGTGTGGCTGTTCCTCACGAGCTTCCGCACCGCATCGGACTTCGCGGGCGGCAACGCCTTCGCACTGCCGTCGGAGTGGACGCTCGACAACTACGCGCGGGCGTTCGCGACGGGCAACCTCGGGCTCAACATCCTGAACAGCCTCATCGTCACGCTCGGCGCGAGCGTGCTCATCGTGGTCGCGGGCATGATGGCCGCGTACGCCCTCGAGGTGCTGGGCTTCCGCTTCAGCGGGCTGGTGAAGGCGCTGTTCCTGCTCGGCATCATCGTGCCGGTGCAGATCGCACTCGTGCCGCTCTTCATCGACTACTCGCAGATCGGGCTGCTCGACACCCACATGTCGATGATCATTCCGCTGGCCGCGTTCGCGCTGCCGATGTCGATCTACCTGTTCTCTTCGTTCTACGAGTACATCCCGCGCGAGATGTACGAGGCCGCGTCGATCGACGGCGCCGGCCCGTACCGCATCTTCGGCCAGATCACGTTCCCGCTGTCGGCCAATACGATCATCACGGTCGTGCTGGTGAACAGCATCTTCATCTGGAACGACTTCATCTTCGCGAACACGTTCGTGCTCTCAGACGGACTGAAGACGATCCCGCTGGGCCTGCAAAACTACATCGGAGCGATGGGCAACACCGACTGGACCGCGACGTTCGCCGCCGTCTGCGTGACGGTGACGCCGTTGCTTCTGGTCTTCCTCGTCTTGAACAAGGCGATGATCAACGGTCTCGAGAGTGGAGCAACCAAGGGATGAGCACCTCGGAGCACGGCCGAAACGGGTCGCCGGTCACGATGCGGGATGTCGCAAAGGTCGCCGGCGTCTCGGTGGCCACGGTCTCGCACGTCGTGAACGACAAGCAGGGTGTGCGCATCGGCGAGGATGCGAGGCGGCGCGTGCACGAGGCGGTGGCCGAGCTCGGCTACCGGCCGAATGCGCTCGCGAAGACGCTCTCGCAGGGCACCTCGCGGTTCATCGGCCTCGTCGCCGACGCGATCGCGACGACCCCGTTCGCCGGCCAGATCATCCACGGTGCGCAAGACGAGGCGTGGAAGCACGGCTACGTGCTGCTCGTCGCCAACACCGACGGCAACGCGGCGGCCGAGAACGAGGCCATCGCGATGATGCTCGAGCACCAGGTGCACGGCATCCTCTACTCGACCTGGTACCACCGCGAGATCCAGGTGCCCGAGGCGCTGCACCAGACCGACACCGTGCTCGTCGACTGCTTCGCCGCCGGCAACGTGCTGCCCGCGGTCGTGCCCGACGAGGAGCAGGGCGGACGCACCGCGACCGAAGAGCTGCTCGCCGCCGGCCACCGCCGCATCGCGTTCATCAACACGACGACGCCGTCGCCCGCGCAGACCGGGCGTCTCGCGGGGTATCGCTCGGCACTTGCCGCGGCGGGCATCGAGTTCGACGAGTCGCTCGTGTTCCCGGCGGCGCCCGAGCAGGAGGGCGGCTACGCCGCGACATCCGCGATTCTCGAATCGAAGGCGACCGCCGTGTTCTGCCACAACGACCGCGTGGCGATGGGCCTCTACGACGGGCTGCGCGAGCACGGCCTGCGCATTCCCGAAGACATTGCGGTGATGGGCTTCGACAACCAAGACGTCATCGCCGCGCACCTGCGCCCGACGCTGTCGACGGTCGCGCTGCCGCACTACGAGCTCGGCGCCGCGGGCGTGCGGCTGCTGCTCGGCCTCGAGCCCGCCCCCGAGTCGGGCCCGAAGCTCATCGCGTGCCCGCCGGTGCTGCGGCACTCGATCTGACTGAGCTTTAGGAGCAACGACGTGCAAGCCCCGAACGGCCACGTGCCGCGACCCCGATTCCACTTCACGCCGCAGCGCAACTGGATGAACGACCCCAACGGGCTCGTCTACGACCGCGGCCTCTGGCACCTCTACTTCCAGTACAACCCCGAGGGCGCCGACTGGGGCAACATGAGCTGGGGCCACGCGACGAGCCCCGACCTGCGGCGCTGGACCGAGCACGAGGTGGCGCTGCGGTACCGCGAGGGGGAGCAGGTGTTCTCGGGGTCGGTGGTGGCGACGGCTTCTGGCTCTGAACCGGCTGGCTCTGGCGCCGGCTCTGGTGCGGCCGACGGCGGCGCCCTGCTCACCGCGTTCTACACGAGCGCCTACGACGACGACCACCAGGCGCAGTCGATGGCGACGAGCCGCGACGGCGGGTACACGTGGCAGCCCGACCCGCAGAACCCGGTGCTCGACCGCGGCACGAGCGCGTTCCGCGACCCGAAGGTCATCAGATTCACGGATGCCGCCGGCACCACCCGCTACGTCATGCTCACCGTCGAGGCCGACGACCGTCAGGTGCTGTTCTACTCGTCGCGCGACCTGCGCTCGTGGGAGCACGTCAGCACCTTCGGCCCGCTCGGCGAGACCGGCGTCGTCTGGGAGTGCCCCGACCTCGTGCCCCTCGCGGTCGACGGCGATCCCGCCGACATCCGCTGGGTGCTGCTGCTCAGCACGAACCCCGTCGGCGACGACCCCGACCCCGACGGCTCGTCGATGCACTACGTCATCGGCTCGTTCGACGGTGCTGTGTTCCGGTCAGATGCCGCCGACCTCACGCGCCTCGACCACGGCCGCGACTTCTACGCCGGCGTCACCTTCGACAGCGCCCCCGGCGGCGAGGCCATCATGCTCGCCTGGATGAGCAACTGGCGCTACGCGGCCGCCATCCCCTCCTCGCCCTGGCGCGGGGCGATGTCACTGCCGCGGCGGATGTCGCTGCGCACCGTTGCCGGCACGGTTCGCCTTGTGCAGCAGCCGGTGGGGTTCGTGGGGGAGTTGCTCGCAGGTGCGACGCCCTCGACCGTTTTCGGTGCGAGCGAGCCGGCCGAGTTCACGCTGAGCGGCCACTCGCTGCTCGAGCTGGCGTGGGATCCCGCCGCGACGGGCGCCCCACGACTGCAGCTGCGAGGCGACGCCGACGCCCTCGTCGAGGTCTCGCACGATCCGTCGACACACGTGCTCAGCGTCACCCGGAGCGGTGCCGCGACGGAGGGCGTGCACCCCGACTTCCCGTCCACGAGCACCGTCACGCTGCCCGGCTCCGCTGACGATCCCGTGGGCCTGCTCGTGAGTCTTGACGGCCCCCTGCTCGAGGTCTTCGCCAACGACGGCGAGACGACGGTCTCGAATCTCGTCATCCTTGGCGCCGGCCCCATCGCTGCGAAACTCACCACCGAGTTGCCCGGCCCGGTCTCCGCACTCGTTGCAGACGTGCCCGCACCGGAAGCCGCGTCCCGCGAGCTCGAGTCGGATGGAGTGAAACGATGACGGCCCCGGCATCGAAGTCCAACGTGCTCGTCGTCGGCGAGGCCCTCGTCGACATCGTGCACCGCGCCGACGGCTCGATCGACGAGTCGCCGGGCGGCAGTCCGGCCAACGTCGCCCTGGCCCTCGGCCGCTTGGGCCGCAGCCCACGCTTGCTCACCTCGATCGGTGATGACCCTCACGGCCAAGCCGTGCGCGAGTGGCTGGCTGCCTCGGATGTCAGGGTGCAGAACCAACCCGCCGCTCGAACCTCGACCGCATTGGCACGCCTCGACGGGGAAGGCGCCGCTACTTACGAGTTCGACCTCGCCTGGCAGATCCAGGCCGACGGCGTCGATCTGGCCGACGCGCTCCACATTGGATCCATCGCCGCCACCCTTGATCCCGGCGCAACCGCCGTCTCTGACCTCGTGGACCGCCACCGAGGCCGCGCGCTCATCACCTACGACCCGAACATCCGCCCAAGCCTCATCGACGACCGCGACGCGGTGCGCAGCCGGGTGCTCTCCCTCATCGAGCGAGTCGACGTCGTCAAGGCAAGCGACGAGGACATCGCCTGGCTCCACCCCGGCGAAGATCTTGCCGACGTTGCACGCCGCTGGTCGCTGTCGGGCTCTGCGCTCGTGGTAGTGACTACCGGTTCCGACGGATGCCTCGCACTTGCGCCGAGCTTTGAGTTGGCGATCCCTGCGGTGAAGGTCGACGTTGTCGACACCGTCGGCGCCGGCGACACCTTTATGGCCGCTCTCATCGATGGTCTGCATAGCGAACACGCCTTCGGCACTGACGCGCGAGTCAAGCTCGGGACTTTGAGAGCAGGGCAGATGGCTTCCCTGCTTGCCCGAAGCGTGCGCGCCGCCGCGATCACCGTATCCCGCCCAGGTGCCGATCCACCCGGTCGAAACGTGCTGGACAAGACGCCGTGAATCGATTGCTGTCACTATCCCCAGAGGTCGCGCTTTGGCCCTCGAAATGGGGGCGGCATTCCGTCGAGGTGACCAGTGGGGGATCGATAGGTTCATTGGGCTGCTGAGTCACTCGAAACACGGCCTGGCGTCGATTCGCGCATGAGGTCCGACGGAGTGACTTGGTCGCGGGTGCGGGAGTGTCATATTGAGGGAGGAATCTAGTGCCTACGCCTAGTGTTGGCGATTCGATGATGCTCTACGTATCGACCCTCAAGCTGGATCAAATCAGCGCAATTCCAAGAGGGCGCTACCCGTTACCGATTTCGACGATTCTGGCGCAGATTACCTCAGACAGACTCGTCCTTGCAGGGGTTCACTTAAGCGCGGCGGACAACTTGCTTGCTGGTCTCCAGTTTCGCTCGTCGATCAGCAGAAGCTACTACGCGATGTACCACGCCGCTCGAGCGATTGCGTACGCGTCTCATGGAGGCGATGACTATGAGAAGCACAGTGTTCTGCCACGAAATCTCCCTGGGGGTCTCGATCAGCTTGCGCTCCGCGAGAGCCAGCTCACTGATGCCCGGCTCTTGAGGAATCAGGCTGACTACGATCCCTATCCTGCTCTGGCGCCCGATTGGGAGCCTGACGCGCGCTCTCTCTACGTCACCGCGTCCGAGTTTGTGAACGCTTGCGAAGACTTTTCACTCGACAACGGATTGGTTTGACGATGGAGACTACCGACACTCTTCGGGACTTGTTGGCTGACGCTGGACTGAGTTTCGATCGAATTGAGCAACGGAGCTTTCCCGGGGAGGACTGGCTGATCGTCCTCTTGCCGGCGGACAGTCTCACTGCCGCACAGGGTCTTGCAGGTGCGTTTGAGAAGGTGATCAACGCCTCCGTCGGCCAAGATGCAAGCCAGGTTGTGGTTGTGTTCAGACCCGTGCCAACCGAGATCCCGACCGGCTCGACCGCGGATCCGACGAGGGGACGCCTCGCTGGCGGCGACGTAGACCAGCTTGTACAGCTGCTGGAAGCCCGTTCGAGAACCTCCGATGCTCTCCCAAGTCTCAAGTACATGGAGGACCCTCGAGCTGGCCTCTCGGCGATCAGCGCGTCCCGGCATCAGCTGATCTTCGGTCGGCGAGGTGTTGGAAAGACTGCCTTGCTGCTGGAGGCAAAGGCGGATGCTGAAAGGCGCGGACACGCGACGACTTGGGTAAATGCCCATGTCCTGCGGCACCTGACAGCAGGTGCCGCGGCAGCATCTGTGATCCTTATGCTGCTGGAGAGCGTTGTTCGGCAGGGTGGCGACACACAAAGCCAAATCTTCGATCGGTTGCGTTTGCTGCAAGGCGAACTCGCAGTAGAGCTCAGCGCAGAGGATGGCGGGCAGGAGTTTGTGGAGCAACGGCTTCCCGAGCTCAACACGGCTCTGCGCGCTGTTCTGCGAGACGGTCTGATTCGGGCCTACCTCTACTTGGACGACTTCTACCTAGTTCCAATGGCTGTTCAACCCGTCCTTCTCGACTACCTTGCTGGTGCGCTGAGAGACTGCGATGGCTGGATGAAGATCGCCAGCATTGAGCGCCTAAGCCGCGTGTACGAGCAATCCACCAACATGGGCCTTGAGATTCCGCACGATGCCACGAAAGTTGATCTCGACGTAACTCTCGAAGACCCGGGGCCGACCCAACGCTTCTTGGAGTCTGTGCTGATCAACTATGTCGCTGCGGCAGGGGTTGGCTCGCTTGGCAGCTTGGCGAAGCCTGAGGCGTTGGCGCGCCTCGTGCTTGCGTCAGGAGGCGTTCCTCGCGACTACCTCAATCTGGTTGCTTCATCAATCGTCGTCGCCCGTCAAACTCGTGAACGTGCGCGAGAAATCGGGCGAGAGGATGTGGCAGTTGCAGCCGGACGCTCCGCCCGGCGAAAGAAGCGAGATCTAGAACAAGACGTCGACGAGTCGAACTCAGCAGCCATCCTCCAGGCGCTCGAGAGCCTCTCCACGGCTGTCAAGCAGCGTGGATACGTGTACTTCCGCGTGAACCGTGCCGAGCGAGGTTCACGAGCGTACGAGCTGATGGCGCTGCTCACTGATCTCCGATTTGTGCACCTGGTTCAGGCTTCCCTCTCCGACCAGCATCAGAGCGGCGTGCGGTATGAAGCGCATCTGCTCGACTTGAGTGAATACACCGACGTCAGATTGAAACGTGGGCTTCACGTCCTGGATCTCGAAGATGGGCGATGGATTCTTCGCCAGACAGGACAGGCACGGTTCAAGAAGGCGCTCACCGGCACGCTGTTTCGGGATGAGCTACGACAGAGTCCTGCTATCGACCTAAGCAGCCTCGACGGTTTTCGCACGGCGCTCGAGTGAAGTGGGGTTGGGAATAGAAAGGCTGCCGGAACGTTGAACTTGAGCGTACGCCACTCAAGTTCCAGGAGGATTGGTGCCCGAAGACTTCAACCCCGAAGCCGGTGCGAGCTCGTTCGACGAGTTTCTGAGCCGGTACCTCGCGGGTGAGCAGGCTCGCCAGGCTCGGTCGATCGACCTCAGCCGGTTCCTGACCGCCCGCACGCAAGGCATCCTGCAGCGCGCCGGACGCTTCGCGCTCGAGCGCGGCCAGACCGAGCTCGACGCCCTGCACATCCTGCGCGTCATCGTGGAGGACGACAGCGTCAAGCAGGCGATCGCCCGCATCGGCGTCGCGCCCGAGCGGCTCATCACCGCGACCGAGGCGCGCCTGCCCGCGGCATCCGACGTCGCCGACATCAACGCCGCCACGATCACCCCGAGCGCGAGCCGTGCGCTGTTCCACAGCTACCAGGTGGCGCGCTCGGCCGGCTCGACCTACATCGACCCCGAGCACCTCTTCTTCGCGCTCGTGCTCGGGCAGGATGCTCCTGCCGGACAGGTGCTCGCGCGCGCCGGCGTCACCGCCGAGGCGCTGACGCAGCAGATCCGCGAGGAGTACGCGACTGAGGGCGATGACGACGAGGGATCTCGATACGGCGCTGGCGCGCCTACTCGATCGCCGGATGGCGAGTCCGACACCCCCATGCTCGACAAGTTCGGCACCGACCTGACCGAGCTGGCCGAGAACGGCGAGCTCGACCCCGTGATCGGGCGCGTCGACGAGATCGAGCAGACCATCGAGATCCTCAGCCGCCGCACCAAGAACAACCCGGTGCTCGTCGGCGAGGCCGGCGTCGGCAAGACGGCGATCGTCGAGGGCCTCGCCCGCGCGATCGTCGAGGAGCAGGTGCCCGAGGCGCTGCTCGGCAAGCGCGTGATCTCGCTCGACCTGCCCGGCATGCTCGCCGGCACCCGCTACCGCGGCGACTTCGAGGAGCGCCTCACCAAGACGATGGACGAGATCACCGCCAACAAGGGCGAGCTCATCATCTTCATCGACGAGATCCACACGGTCGTCGGCGCGGGCGGCTCGGGCGATGGCGGCACCGACGCGGGCAACATCCTGAAGCCGCGACTCGCGCGTGGCGACCTGCACCTCGTGGGCGCCACCACGCTGAAGGAGTACCGCGTCATCGAGAAGGACCCCGCCCTCGAGCGCCGGTTCCAGCCGGTGCGCGTCGGCGAGCCCTCCATCGAAGACGCCGTGCTGATCCTGCACGGACTGAAGCCCGCCTACGAGCAGCACCACGGCGTCGAGTACACGGATGCCGCGCTTCGCGCCTCCGTCGAGCTCAGCGCGCGGTACCTCAGCGACCGCGTGCTGCCCGACAAGGCGATCGACCTCATCGACCAGGCCGGCGCGCGACTGCGCCTTCGGCTCGGCGTGAAGACGGATGTCTCCGCGCTCATCGCGCGACTCGGCGAGCTCGAGGCCGACAAGAACGCCGCCGTCGGCGCCGAGCACTACGAGGAGGCCTCGCGCATCCGCGACGAGATCGCCAAGGTGCAGGCCAAGCTCGACGAGGTGACCGAGACCGGGCGCGCCGTGACATCCGCGGATCCGAACGCGACCGTCATCGACGAGGCCGAGATCGCCGCGGTGATCTCGCGGGCCACCGGCATTCCGGTGAACCGCCTCACCGAGACCGAGCGCGAGCGCCTGGGCGACCTCGAGGGCGAGCTGCACGCGCGCGTCATCGGCCAGGACGACGCGGTCACCGCGGTCGCGAAGGCCGTGCGCCGCAGTCGCACGGGCATGGGCGACGCGCGTCGCCCGGTGGGTTCGTTCCTGTTCCTCGGGCCGACGGGTGTCGGCAAGACCGAGCTGGCGAAGGCGCTCGCGTCGAGCCTGTTCGACGACGAGACATCCGTCATCCGCTTCGACATGAGCGAGTTCGGCGAGCGGCACACGGTGTCGCGCCTCGTCGGCGCCCCTCCCGGATACGTCGGCTACGACGAGGCCGGGCAGCTCACCGAGCGCGTGCGGCGCAACCCGTACTCGATCGTGCTGTTCGACGAGATCGAGAAGGCGCACCCCGACGTGTTCAACCTGCTGCTGCAGGTCCTCGACGACGGACGCCTCACCGACGGCCAGGGCCGCACGGTCGACTTCCGCAACACGGTGATCGTGATGACCTCGAACCTCGGTTCGGAGTTCCTCGCGTCGCGCTCGGGTGCGCTCGGGTTCGTCGCGTCGACGGATGCCGCGGCCAACGGCTTCTCGTCGATGAACGACGTGCGTCAGCGCGTCATGGGCAAGGTGCGCGAGGCCATGCGGCCCGAGTTCCTGAACCGCATCGACGAGATCGTGCTGTTCCAGAAGCTCGACCAGCCGCAGCTGGCGCAGATCGTGCGCCTCATGCTGGGTGCCACGTCGGCTCGCCTCGCGGCGCGCGAGATCACCTTCGAGGTGACGGATGCCGCGGTGGCGCTCCTCGCGGAGCGCGGCTACGAGCCCGAGTACGGTGCCCGCCCGCTGCGCCGCGTGATCCAGCGCGAGATCGACGACCGCATCAGCGACCTGCTCGTGAGCGGTGCGCTGGGCGACGGCGAGGGCGTGCGAGCGGATGCCGCAGACGACTCGTTCGTGGTCGTGCCGGTTCCCCGGGCGACCGTGACCGGCGGTTCGATCGAGGTGCCGCTGGCGGCCTAACCACCGTCTGCCGCGCGGCCTGCACGACAACGGAATCCCGTTCGTGCGCTGGAATCCCCTTCCCCCCAGGGGATTCCGGCGCACGGGCGGGATTCCTGCGTCTGCGGTCTGCGCCGACGAGCCGCCGCGCAGGCGATAGCCTGACCGTCATGCCCGGCCCGATCGATCTCGTCACCGACCATCGGGTCGACGGCCCCCGTCCCCGTCTCGTCGGTTCGCCGGGCGTGGGGGAGCGACGGTGACGGGGCCCGACGGGCGGCAGGCCAAATCGGGGCGAGCGGCCCGAACCGCGCGACGGCGTGCCGCGCGCATCCGCACCGAGAACGAGCTGCGCGACCTCGTGTTCGTCGAGGTGCCCGACACGACCGCTTCGGCGATCGCCCGTACCGCGGCCGACCTGTCGATCGCGTTCGCCGTCGGCGCCGGGGCGGCCTGGGCGTTGCTGCTCATCGCCGCGATCGTCGGCGACGAAGCCCTGGGGAGCCTCTCGCGCGAGCGCGAGCTCGAGCTCGACGCGTTCCTCCGGGCGACGATCCCGCCGTTGTTCGTGCTCGCGGCGGTGATCTCGCTTGCGATCTCCCTCCTCGCCGCCGCCGATGCAGCAGCGGCGTTGCGCCTCCTCGAACGCCATACGGCTGCGAAGCCGAACGAACTGCCGTCGGCGGCGCACCGCGCCCGACTCGCGACGCCGCCGGCCCGATTCGTACGCCGTTCCGTGCTCGCGGTCGCGGTGATCGCGATGGCGGTCGGCGGGTTCCTCCTCTGCTTCGCGCTCCTCGACGAGGAAGGGCGCATCCCCGAGGTCTGGACCGTCGTCGCCGTGAGCGTGGTCGTCGTACTCGCCTGGCTCGTCGCGCGGCCCTCCCTGCAGCGCCTCGAGGAACGGCAAGGGGGCCGTTCCTTCGCGCTCGAGCTCACCTGGAAACGATCGTTGGGGGCAGCGGACCTCGCCGAGTGGCGGCGTCGCGAGGCATCCGATGCCGTCGAACCGCCTGCCGGGCTGCTCCCGTCGGCGAAGAACCGGAGCGCGCGCCCGCTCCTCATCGCGGTGTGCGCGCTCGGCGTCGCCCTCGTGCTCTGGTTCGTCTCGGTCTGGCTCAGGCAGCCGTGCAAGCGCTGCGACGAACGGTATTTCGACGAGCCGGTCGAGCGCTTCATCGACGGGCTGAGCCTCTGGGGCGGCATCGCGATCGCGCTCATCGTGGCGCTCATCGCCGTGCTCGCGGTCGTGCTGCTCGTGCAGACGCGGCGTGCCGAGCGGGCGGCGGTGCGGTGGGTGGCCGACGGCACGCCGCGGCGCGTGCCGGACGAGGTGGCCGAGCAACTTCTGCTCGGACAGCGGGCGGGGCTCTGGGCGTCGCGCGTGGTCATGGCCGCGCTCGTTCCGCCCGCCGTGTTCCTGGTTGCCGCAGCCCTGGTGGACCCCGAGCTGGGCATCCCGGGCGTCGCGACTTCGATTGCGCTCGCCATCCTCGTCGCCGCGACGGCAGTGGCGACGGCGGTCGGCGCCGCCGACCTCACGCGCGCGGCGCGCGAACGGAACGCGCTGCGCGCCGCGCTCTCGCCGGGCGACCCCGACCTCGCCTCGATCGCCGCCCACGCCGCCGAGGCGCGGCTCCAACGCGCGAAGCTCGACCGACGCGCGCAGCGGGGGCGCTGAGGATTCGCGGTGCCGGAGTGCCGGAGTGCCGGAGTGCGCCCGATGACGGTGGGTGTCCCTACGTTCGCTCCATGACCGAAGTCGAGTTCTACGCCCTCATCGATGCTGCACGAGATGGCACCGCGCCCGAGTCGCCCAGCGCCGATCCCGACTCGCTCTTCGAACTGCTGAGCGAACGTACCGACGGTGAGGTCGAGGCGTTCGCCCGGGAGTTCCGGCGGCAGTTGGTGCGGCTCAACCGGTGGTCGGTGTGGGACGCCGGGTACGCCGCCTCTGGCGGACTGAGCGATGACGGGTTCCATTACTTCCGGTCGTGGCTGATCGGCAAGGGCGCCGCGGTCGTCGAACTCGCACTGGCCGACCCCGATCGCCTCGTGCCGTACCTCGACACCGATGAGCTCGAGAACGAACTCATCGAGTACGTGCCGCTCGACGTGCTCGACGAGCGCGGAGTCGAGGTCGACCCGGTGGCCGACGTCGAGCAGACCGACGGCGAGCCCGCCGGCGAGCAGTTCGACGAGGAGACGTCGGAGGAGCGGCATCCGAAGCTCACGGCCTGGGCGGCTGCGGCGCGCTAGGGCCTCGGCGCACTCGGCGGTTCCGGGGCAGCACTGAGGCGTGAGGGCCGCGGCCGGGGGAGGCTGAGCGGATGAGCGGAGCCCTGTCCGACGCCGACGACACCGGGACGAACGAACCGGTCGGCTCGGAGCGCCCGGGATTCGACCTGCGGACCCGCGCTGTCGAGACCGTCGTGCTCGTGACATCCGTCGTCGTCCTGCGCGCGCTCGGCGTGCTGCTGCTCGTCGCCTCGTCGCAGGTCGAGGGCTCGATCGACATCCTGATCCCGTTCGTCGTCACGTTGTTCGACCCGAACCTGCTGGTGTGGATCGCGCTCACCGCAGCCGTGCAGTTCGGGCTGCGGTCGATGGGCCGTGGTGGGCGGTGGACGCTGATCGTGGTCGCCGCGCCCGTCGCGGTCCTGCTCGCGAACGCCGTGCGCGGCATCCCGAGCCTCGCGAACGCCGGACTCGCCGCCATGCTGGGCGACGCCGACTCCTGGAGCGACGCCGGGATCCTGACGCTCATCGTCGCGTTCGGCATCGCCTTCACCGGGGCGCTCCTCGGACGGGAACGGCGCACGTCGGCGCGGATCTCCGGCGGACTGATCGCGGTGAGCTGGCTGCTCGCCATGCTGCTCCTCTGGGAGGCCCTCGCCGCCGGCCTCTCCACGTGGGGTTCGAGCAGATCGCTGACGCCGGAGCAGGAGAATCTGTACGTCGTGACCGCCGTGGCGACGTTCGGCACCCTGATCGCCGGGTTCGTCTTCGCCGTGGTCAGCCGTCGGCCTGCGCTCATCATCATCGCGTGCGCCGTCGGACTCCTCGGCCTCGTCATCGCCATCGCGATGCCGGTTCCGGCGGATCGGTTCGACCCGAAACCGCCGCCCGCGACCGTCGACCCCGGCGGTGGCGGGGGCTGTCTCGGCGACAACTGCCTCGGCGGATAGTGTCGGAGCGTCTGCGCGCCGAGCCGACCGCGTACCGTGATGCTCGGGGAGGGCCCATGGACGGTGACACTGGTGCCGGCGCGGCGCTGAGCGGCCTGCGGGTCGATCGCGTGAGCGCGCACGTCCACTTCGCGCACACCGAGCATGTGAACTGGGTCGTCTACTCGGGGCCCGACGGGGTCACGCTCGTCGACTCGGGCTACGTCGGCCAGCAGGGGCTGCTCGAAGCATCCCTCGCCCAGGTCGGCGTGAAGCCCGACGATGTCGACGTCGTGCTCATCACGCACGGGCACGCCGACCACCTCGGTGGGGCCGCCTGGCTCGCCGAGCACTTCGGCACGACGGTGCACGCTCACCCGCGCGAGCTCGCGAACGTGCATCGGGAGGTGTTCGAGCAGGTCGGAACCGGCCAGGTGCTGCGCAACGGCTGGCGGCCGGGCGTCGCCCCCTGGGCCTTGGCGATCGTGCCGTTGCTCGACGGGCGGGCCGACCTCGGGGTGCCGAGCGCGACGGAGCCCCCGGTGCGCGACGGCCGCATCGACGTGCCCGGGCGGCCCCGGATGCGTCTCGTCGACGGGCACACGAGCGGGCACGCCGTGTTCGAGTTCGAGGGCGAAGGCGTGCTCGTCGTCGGCGATGCGTTCGTCACGGGGCACCGCACGTCGCCGTTGCAGGGGCCGCAGCTGCTGCCCTCGATGTTCCATCGCGATGCTGCACGGGTGGCGACGTCGCTCGACGGCATCGCCTCGTCCGAAGCGCGCGTCGTGCTGCCCGGGCACGGCGAGGCGTGGTTCGGCCCGGCGTATGCAGCGGTCGATGCGGCGGTCGACGCCGGCTCCGCCTGGTGAACCAGGCCGACTCGACCGGCGCTCCCGGCTCGGTTCCGAGCCTCCGCACGGGGGCGCTGCGATACTGAGCTGTCGCTGCCGTGGCGACGCTCTCGGAGGAAAGGAATCGCATGCGCGTCGCACCCCGCTGGTGGATCGGCATCCTCGTCTGGATCGCCTACGTGATCGTCGTCTTCACCGTCGGGCTGCTCTCGGGGGTGCCGTACGACCAGTACGGCGACAGCGGCGACACGCTCTTCCGGGCGCCCGTGCTGTTCCTCGCCGCGGGGGCCGTGCTGCTCGTCATCGCGACGAGCGTGCTGGGCTGGTGGAAGCCCGCGCTCCGCGAGGAGCGTCGCAGCCGGCACGCCTGGCCGATCATCGCGCCCGCGCTCATGGCGCTCTCGATCGTGATCTCCCTGGCCGTCGGGGTCGACTGGTCGGGCATCGACGGCGGCTACCTCGCCGGACTCCTGCTGCTCGGCGCGCTCGTCGGCTTCAACGAGGAGCTCGTGACCCGCGGCATCCTGCTCACGAGCCTGCGCGGCACCGTGCGCGAGGTGTGGGTGTGGTTCACCACGAGCGCGCTCTTCGGGCTCATGCACGCCACCAACCTGTTCTTCGGGCAGGAGCTGGTGCCGACGCTCCAGCAGATCGGCTTCGCATTCCTCGGCGGCACCGCCTTCTACATCGTGCGCCGCGTCTCGGGGAGCCTCATCTGGGCGATGGCGCTGCACGGCGCCTGGGACATCACGACCTTCGCCGTGGGCCATGCGCCGAGCGGAGCGGCCTTCGGGCTCATCCTCGGCACGATCGGCGAGGTGCTCGCACTCGTGTTCGTCTTCTGGACGTTCCGGAGCAAGGGCGAGGATGCCGCGACGGCGCCGTCCGAGGTCGACGCGGCGCGGCCCGCGGCCGGCTGACGCATCGGTCCGCACGCGCCGAACCCGCGCCATCGTGCGCGATGCGAAACGCCCGGCCTTCCACCTGGAAGGCCGGGCGTTCGTCGGTCAGGCGGAGGGCACGCTCGCACCGCCTGCGGACGGCGCCGTCGCGACATCCGTTCGCTCGTTCGAACCGCGGATCACGAAGGCGACGAACGCGAGGCCGAGGAAGCCGGTGAACAGGTACACGACGTTCGCGATGGCCGCGATGTCGCCCGCGTGGCCGACGCCGGTCGCGAACACCGAGAAGTCCCAGACGCCGTGCAGCACCATCGCCCAGACAAGCGAGCCGGTCGTGCGGCGCAGGATGTAGAACGCGGTGCCGCCGAGGAACGCCGCGAAGACCTGGATGGTCGTGTCGCCGGCGGGCGCGCCGAGCAGCACGTTGATGTAGTGCGACAACCCGAACAGGGCCGAGCTGATGAACCAGACCCATCCCTCGTGCAGGCGGCTGCGGAGCGCCACGAGCATGAGGCCGCGGTTCACGAGCTCTTCGGTGAACCCGACGAGCATCAGCACGACGGATGCCGCGAGGAACGCCCCGCTGTAGCTCGCCCAATCGGTGCCGGCGAGGTTCATCACGGCCGCGACCGCGACGAGGATCGGCACGAGGATCGGCCACCGGTGGCGGCTGCGCTGTCGATCGAAGAGCGCCGGACGCCACCAGCCGAGCAGGCTCGTGGTGATCGCGAGCAGCACGGTCGCGACGATGAGCGACAGCCCGCCGCCGAAGAAGAGGTTGCCCGCGCTGTCGCCCCACTCCTGGTACGGGATGCCGCTCGCCGACTGGATCGTGAAGACCAGTGCGAGGTAGCCCAGCCAGATCGCCAGGCCGATCCAGATGCGGGGGCGGACCCGCAGGGCGGGGGCGGCGGTCGTGGTCATGGGGCTCCTTCCGGAAGGGGCATGCGCCCGATTCGACTGTATCGGGCGGGATTTCTCAGGGTGGATCCGGATGTCCCGCGTCATGATCCGGGGCATGCTGCATCTCTAGGGGTGAGGGCGGATGCCACCGCCCACGACCGAGAACAGGATCCACGCCATGACGACCCACCTGGAATACGTGACCGGGGCGCTCGGAGAGCGCACCGCGCTTCCGTGTGCCTGCGGGCGGGTCGCCGATCACCAGCGGCTGGGGTCTGCCGGGCTCGCCGCGGCATCCGCGGACCTGCCCCTCGGAGCCGGGCATGCGACCGGCCACCGTCGTCGCGCCGTCTCGCTGCGGCCCCTCACCGCTCGGGCCGCACGCGGGCGGCACGCTGCCTGACGTCAGGCCGTGACCGACCGTCGCACGATGGGCTCGTCTGGGCGCATGCTCCATGAGCGGAGACCCCCCCCGGACTGGGGACATGTGGTGCAAATGAGCACGTCGTTACGCTTCGGACAGCGCGCACACGCGATGTGGGGCGCGGGCGCGCCGTCGGCCGTGCGAATCGCCGCGACCGGCAATGAGGTCGGGTAGCGCCCGGCCGTGGGCGCTGCTGGGGGTTCCCGATGGGAGAGCACGTCATCCGTACCACCGGTGACGGTGAGTTGAAGAGCCCGACCGTGGAGGGCGTCGACCAGATCGTGCAGGACGCCGTGGCGGCCGGAAGCATCGTGATCTACTTCCACGGCGGGCTCGTGACCGAGAAGTCCGGCGTCGAGATCGCCGAACGCCTCGGAAAGGAGTTCACGGGCGCGGGCGCGTATCCGATCCATATCGTCTGGCAGTCGGGGTGGTACGAGGTCATCCGCAACAACCTCTTCGAGATCGCGAAAGAGGAGTTGTTCGACCGACTGCTCAAGCGAGTCGTGTCGTGGGCCGTCGGCAAGGCGCGCGTGACCGACGGGGGTCGCGGCGTCGCCCTTCCGCCAGAGCAGTCCGTTCAGGACGAGCTCGCGAGACGCAAGCGCAAGGACGACCCCGAAGCGGGCGCCGAACCGTTCGCGGACGAACCCACCGAGCACGCCGCCCCGCTGACCGCGGAGGACGAGGACGCCTTCGTCCGCGACATCCAGACCGATCAGGATCTCAACCGGGCGCTCGCGGGAGCCCTCGCCGCCAGCAACGTCGCGATGAACCAGGAGGGGTCGCGTGGGGTGCCCGACGTGCCGCCGGAGCCGACCCGGATGGACCCTGCGGTGCTCGCCGAGATCGGCGAGGGCATCGGCCCCGACGGAGCCCGCGGAGGACTCAGCATCGTCGCGTTCGCGAAGAAGGCGTTCCAGGTGCTCACCGCCGTCGTCGGGCGATTCCGCGACGGCACCGACAGCGGCATGTACCCGACCGTCGTCGACGAGCTGCTTCGCGCGTTCTACATCGGCGACGCGGGCGGAGCGCTCTGGGATGCGATGAAGCAGGAGACCGCGGATACGTTCGCCGCCGATGGAAACCGCGGCGGGCGGCTGCTCCTCGATGCGCTCTCGCGCGAGCTGCCGGCCGACGGCAGCGTCAAGATCACGCTCATCGGCCACTCCACCGGTGCCGTGTTCATCGACAACCTCCTGCGCGAGGTCGTGCGCCGCCGCGAGAAGGGCGACTCGCCGCTGCCCGAGAAGACGAGGTTCCAGGTGCTCCTCCTGGCGCCCGCCTCGACGACCACGCACTTCGCCGAGACGCTCGCCATCGCGCGTCCGCTCATCGATCGCTTCCGAGTGTTCACGATGGATGACGAGCACGAACGGGCCGATCGGGTCGCCGGCGCGGTCTATCCCCGATCGCTGCTCTACCTCGTGTCGGGTGCGCTCGAGCGCGACTCGAAGGAAGCTTCGGCCATGGTGCCCGTGCTCGGCATGGCGCGCTACTTCGACTCGAAGTCGGCAGGGCTGAAGAAACTGGTCGGCTCGCCGCTCGGCACGTCCGCCAAGCTGAAGGCGGTCGGCGAATACCTCGCGCAGCAGGACTTCGTCGTGCTCTCGCCGAGCGCCGACGGCGCGAAGGACGGATTCCGCACCGGCGCGACGAGCCACGGCTCGTTCGACAACGAGCCGCTCGTGGTCGCGAGCGTCGTCCACCTCATCCGCGACTACGCCGAGGATCCGGGCGAACCGGAACGGCGACCGTGAACCTCTACCACTACGCCGTCGTCGTCGGCATCAACCGGTACCCGGGCGGGTACAAGTTGCTGCGCGGGCCGGTGGCGGATGCCCGGGCGTTCGCCACCTGGCTGACCGGTTCGAACAAGGGGGGCCTGCCCCGGGAGAACGTGTCGCTCATGCTGACGCCGCGCCCGTACCCGCGAAAGCTCGACGAGGCGAGCCCGCTGAAGGGACGGATCGACTCCGCGCTCTGGAGTGCCCACAAGTCCCTGCGCGCCCGACTCGACGCGGCGCCCGAGGACCAGCGCAGTGCGCTCCGCGACCAGTCGCGGATCTACCTCTTCGTCGCCGGCCATGGCGTCATGCCGCAAGGCGGCGACTCGGCCCTGCTCGATGCCGAGGCGGAACCCGGCCGGCAGACGAACCTCGGCCTCGACAAGTACCTCGACTGGTTCCGACGCGACGGGCAGTTCGCCGAGGTCTGCATCCTCGCCGACTGCTGCCGCGGCTACGACCTGCTGGCCGAGCCGGGTGCGCCCGGCTTCGCACGGGCCGCCAGGGCGCCGGGCGACGTGAGCTACCTCTTCGCGCTCTCGACGAGCGCCGGCCAGCTCGCCTTCGAGGACAAGGCGACCGACGCCGAGCAGTACCGCGGCCACTTCAGCCGTGCGCTGATGCAGGGGCTCGCCGGCGAGGCGACGGATCCCGACACCGGGGAGCTCACCGGCGATCGACTCATCGCCTACGCCCGGCGGATCGTCGCCGAACGGACGAAGGCACTCGGACCCGGCCGCGAGCAATCAGTGCCGCCGCCGCACACGAGCGGCACGCTCACCTTCGGCCCGACCAGGAAGGCCGCGGGCGCCGCTCGAGACGGAGAGCGGACCCCGCCGCCCGGACGCACCAAGCGGAAGGTCAGGATCGTCTTCCCCGACGGATTCACCGGTCGCGTCGAACTCGTCGCACCCGACGCATCGACCGAACTCTGGGACACCGCCGACGGCCCCCTGACGAGGTGGCTCTACGACGGCACCTGGTACGTGCAGCACGAGGGCACGGACATGGACACGAAGGGCTTCGCCGCCGACGGGCTCTTCACCGTCTCGGGGGAGGACTGCGATGTCCAGCTCTGAGATCGGAACGGGGGCAGACGCCGGGGCCGGCGCCGGCGCCGCGGCGGGTGCCGCGGCGGGTGCCGGGGCAGGCTCCGCCCGCTCCGGGCGCCTGCGCATCACGTCGCCCGGCGCGAACCTGCAGGTGCTCGACGCCTACCTTCGACCTGTCGGCGTGCGCGGTGTGGGCTCGGTCGCCTCCGAACTCGCGGCCGGCGCCTACACCGTGATCGGCGATCTCGAGGGGGTCAGCGTCTCGCGGGACGTACTCGTCCGGCCGGGCGGCGACCTCGAGGTGACGCTGGAGATCCCGCTGACGTCTGCGGCGCCCGTGCTGCGCCTGCCGACCTCCGACGAGCACGACGACCTGATCGCACGGGAGCTGACGCAGGCGCCCCCGCTGCCGGGCAAGTCCGTGCTCGTCATCGTTCAGCGCGGCATCATCGGCGAGTCGATGGCGTCCTTCACGCAGTTGCCCTCGGTACGCGACTGGTCGGGCGGGACCGTCGAGCTGCCGAAACCGGTGGGGCAGGGCGAGCCGCTCAGGGCGGTGGGGTGGCGCCTCGACCTCGAGCCCGGCGCCTACCGCCTCCGGTGGGCCAGGAACGGGCGGCGCCCGGTCGAGCACGCCGTCTGGGCGGCGGCCGACCGCAAGATCGCGTTCTTCGTCCCGCAGGGCATCGCCGGCCCCGAGGTGGGACGGATGTCGATGCATCTCCTCGGCGCCAGGTCGAGTTACGACAGCGCGGGCCACCCGGCCGAGCTGGTCGAGCTCGGCCTGTCCCTCCTGCGCAGCGGGGTGAGGCCGGCCTCGCTCGACGAGGCGTCCGCGATGCTGAACAAGGGCCTGCCCCCGACCGCCCGGCTCTTCGCCGCGCTCGCCTTCGCCGCGAACCGCGACGTGCCGATCAGCCGGCGCACCGCGACCAAGCTGGCGTCGGCGATTCGGCAACTGCACGACGAGTTCGGGGACATGCCCGACCTCCTCGCGATCGGCCGGACCATCCCCGAGGCCGGCGTGACCGGGCTGATCGAGGAGCCGCCGATGCTGGGTGCGAGCATGGACCTGCTGCTCGCCGCCGACCGGGTGGACCCCGACGTGATCCCGCCGGGCTCGCTCGTCGAGTCGATCGTCGGCGAGCGGTTCGAGTCCCGGCCGTGGCTGCTCTGGAGGCCGGTCGCGATCGACGAGGCCGTCGAAGCCCGCGCCGCCGCCCGCCGCCTCCTGCGCTCGGGCTCACCGGGCGGTCGGTCGGCCGGCCGGTCGGTCGGCCTCACGGGCTCGAGGCGCGCCGACATCCTCGCCGCCACCGGGGGCGCAGTTGTGCGCCGCATGGAGGGGGCCGTCGGCGGCCTCGACGCGATGCACCTCCTCGACCTGCACGGCACCGGGCCGTCGATGCCGAACGCCCGTGAACCGGTGTCGGCGAGCGTGCTGCAGCGCGTCAAGAGCGTCGTCGAGTCCGTCGCGCCAGTCGTCGAGCTCTCCGAGGCGGATGCCGCGCACGCCCTCGGCGCCGACGAGATCGCCCTCCGGCTCTCGCTGCCCGAGGCCCTCGTGCAGCGCACGCTCGACGACCTGTACGGCGGAGGTCGGTGATGCCGGCAGGCCTCTTGCGGGCCGCACCTCCGCCCGGTCGGGCGATCCGCTACCAGCCGAACGAGCCGGGCCCGCCCTTGAACGGGCCGACGACGTTCGACGTGATCCAGCCGCCGTAGAAGCCGCCGGGCTGCGGCTCGACCGGCTCGCCGTCGACCGTGCAGGCCTCGACGAGGCCCGCGTAGACGGCGATGCGCCCGGAGAGCTCCTCGAACCCGGGCGACGGCGACGGATACTCCCACGCGGCGTGCACCGCTCGATGCGGGCCGGCGACGAGGTCGTAGTACCGGGCCGACCCCTTGAACTCGCAGAACGACGAGCCGGCCGCCGGCACGACCGTGCCGGGCACGAAGTCGTCGATCAGCAGGTAGTACACGGGCGGATGACTCGTCTCGAGCACGCGCAGCACGTCACGCGTGTCGACGATCGGCGCCCCGCCGAGGGCGATCGAGACCCGTGCGTCGACGGCCTCGACGCGAGGCGGGCGCGGGTAGTCCCACACGGACTCCTGGCCCGGAACGGTCGGCAGCGGCGTGGGGTGCGTCATGCGCGTCACGATACGCCGATCACCCGGCACGGACACCGGGTTGACGGAGCCGCCGCCCTCCGCAACGGGCCTTCGGTAGTCTGCCTGCATCGAAGGGGGTCGAATGCCGAGGGAAGCCGTCGCCGTTCCGCTGATCGACATCGCGTCGACCGTGCTCTCCGGGCTCGTGCCCGCACCGATCCTGAAGATCGCCGAGGTCGTGGCCAAGGCCGCGGTCGACGGGCACAAACCCCCGGTCGCACGAACGGCGATCGCGGGCGCCAGACGCGAGCTCAGGCGATGGATCGCCGTCGAGGGCATCCCGAACGACGCGCTCGACACCGGAGCGCAGTTGGCGATCGACGCGCTCGCCGAATGGGGGCCGCTCACCGCCGAACGGGTCGTCCGGTTCCGATCCGACCCCGCGGCGATCGCCGCCGACATCCTGACCCTGGCGGAGCGGGCGCAGCCGTCGGAGGGCGAGCGGGCGGTGTGCCGGCAGATCGTCGAGCGGGTGATCGCCGCGGTGCTCGCCGACGCCGACGCCCGAGCCGAACTGGGATTCGACCTGCAGGTCGGCACCGCCGTCGCCGTCGAGACGCTGGGCGCGAAGATCGACCTGCTGCTCGACGGCGACGCCCCGAGCGGGCTCGAACTCGATCGGCTGCGCACGCGGTCGCGCGCAGGACTCGACCGCATGGCCAACGCCCAGTTCGGCCGCCACGAGCTCGTCGGCTGGGATGCCTCTGAGGAGCCGGCACGCACGCTCGACACCTGGCGCTGGTCCGAGCAGGTCGACCGCGCTCTCCGCTCGATCATCGCGGGATCGAACGGCGTCTTCGACGTCGAGCCGCTGCGCCGGATCCTCGCGCAGGCCACGATGCCGTTCGAGAGCCTGCGGGCGCGGCTCATCGACGCGAGGCTCCCCGACCTGCTCTCACGAGCCGCCGCAGCGCGGCGTGCGGATGCCGACGCCATCGATCCCGACGTGCTCACGTCGCTGCATTGGCTCGTCGAGCAGTGCGCGGCCCCCGAGTACCGCATCGTGCTGCCCGTCGTCGGGGGCTGGGGAACCGGCAAGACGACGGTGTCGCGACGCACGGCCGACGAGCTGTTCACCCGTGGCCGCTTCGTGATCGTGGTCGCGCCGGTGGCCCGGGCGGGCTTCGAGGACGAGCTCGCACGAGCCGCATCGGCCGTGCTCGATCGCCCGATCACCTCCGCCGCGCAGCTCGCGACGGAACTCGGCGAACTCGACCGGCATGCCGTCGTCGTCGTGGACGACGCCCACGAGTGGGGCGTCGAGGCCGGCTTCGCCGCCGCCCTGCAGCACGCGATCAGCGCGTCGACCGTCGGCGACCGCGTGCGGTGGGTGGTCTCGACGAGCGTCGAGCACTTCGACACGGTGCACGATCGCCGCAATCCCAGGTTCTGGGCCGAGTACGGCACCGAGGGGCGGCCAGACACCTGGCTCGACCTCGATCGCACGAACGTGGCCCAGCAGCTCGGGCGCGACATCCTCGTGACCGCGGCCCCCGTCGGCGACCGGCCGTCGATCAACGCGTACTTCGGCCTGCCCGGCGAACAGCGCGACGGCGGGTGGGAGCTGCTCTGCCAGCCGTTGCCCGCGTGGATCCAGGTCGAGATGAGCCGGCACCGGGGGCTGGGCTTCGGGCTCACCGAGGGGGAGTTCGCCGCCGAGTACTGGGACCTCGTGACCGAGCGCCTCGGCCCGACGCCGTGGATGGTGCGGTCGGCCGCGCAGGTGCTCGCGCTCCTCGACGAGCGGTTCGCGGCGACCTGCGGCGAGCCGATCCCGGCGGCGGACCTCGAGCATCGGTTCGTCGGCGCACCCGAGACCGAGGAGCGGGTCGGGGTGTTCAGCCGCATCATCGGTGCGCTCACCGGCGCCCGGATCCTGCGCCGCGACGGCGAGCGACTGCAGCCGGGAGGGGACGTGCTGTGGGCCTCCCGACTCCTCGGCGCCGGCTGGGACGGCGACGTCTCGTCTTCGGCGGGCGTCATCGCGGCGATGGCACCGTGGCGCGCCGACGGCGACCGGAGCGTGGCGCGACTGCGGCAGGCCGTGCTGCGCGAATGGCTCGTGCGGCTGGACTCCGACGGCGCCGTGGACTGGGACCTCGGCGAGGTGCTCGACGCGTTGTGGGACCGCAAGGGCGGCAACCCCGTGCTCTGGGGCGCCGCGCCGCGACTCTCCGTCGAGACGCAGCGCCGCCTCGTGATCCGCGCGAAGCGGTCGGTCGCGGCGATCGCCGGGGGCCACGACGTCTACCTGTTCCTCCGCTGGATGCTCGTCGCCCCCGACGGGGTCTGGAACCCCGGCGTCGCGGTCAGGATCGCGTGCGCCGTCGCGACGCAGGTCGCGGCATCCGGCCTCTCGCAGTACCTGGTCTCGGTGGTCGACCGCTACGCGCACGAGCTGGAGCTCTCGGATGTCGAGTCGGTGACGAGACTGCTCGTGCAGCTCGACGGTGCGGCGTCCGCGACCGGGTTCGCCGGGGAGTTCGTCGGCGTGTTCATGCGGGCCGCGACCTGGGTGCAGGGCGAGACCCTCGCGGTCGCCGCGCTGCGGCTGCTCGACCAGGGCGGCAACAGGAGCGGGAGCGCAGAGCCGAATCGGGCCGCCCCGGGGGAGACGCGGACCGCACCCCGCGAGTCGGCCTTCGCGCTGCTGGTGGTCGACGCCGTCGCGTCCTCGGTGATGAGCGACGACGTCGTCGACGGATACGAGACGCTCGTCGCCGCGCGCTGGTTCGGTTCGCGCGGGGACCTTCGACCTGCCCAGCGCACAACGCGGAACGCCGCGCACCGGGCGCTCGGGCACGCCTACGGCAGCGCTCGTCACGCACCGCAGGTCGTCGAGATCGTCGATCGGCTGGTCGACGGCACCGACCGGACGCGACTCGAATCGGCGCTCTTCGTCGTGCGGCACACCCGGACGACCGGCGGCCTCGCCCGGGTGAGCGTCGACGAGGACTTCCATCCCGCACTCCGCGTGATCAGTCGCCGGCGGGGCGAGCTCCCGCCCGCCCTCGTCGAGCGCTGGGTGCTGCCGCTCCTGGAAGCGAACGGCATCGACTGACGACGCGGTCGGCGGCGGGCGATCCGAGGTCAGCGCGAGCGACGGGCGAGCAGCGTGGCGTCCTCGATGTCGACGGTCACGCCGTCGCGCACCGCCGAGCGGGGCCGCTGCTCGGCGACGAGCACCTCGAAGTCGGCGGGCAGGGCGGGCAGCAGGTCCGAGGCGAGGAACATCGCGTCGTGGTGGCTGGCCGACAGGTGGGTGAACACGGGCGACGGCGCGTGCCCGACCACGAGCAGGTGCCCGCCGGGGGCGACGGCCTGCGCCAATCGGCGGGTGACGTCGACCATGCCCGCCTCGGGCGGGTGCAGGAAGTGCGTCGTCACGAGGTCGAACTCGCGGCCCGCGGGGTCGAACGCACGCGCGTCGACCCGCCACCAGTCCGTGCGGTCGGCGACGCCCGCCTGCTCGGCGTGCCTGGCGGCGCGGGCGAGGCCGTTCGCCGAGAAGTCCGCGCCCGTCACCCGCCACCCCTGCTGCGCGAGCCAGATCACGTCGCCGCCTTCGCCGCAGCCGACGTCGAGCGCGGTACCGGGGGACAGGGCGGATGCCTCGGCCACGAGCTGCGGGTTCGGCCGCCCGCTCCAGACCTGCGCGTCGCCCGCGTAGCGCTCGTCCCACGCGTCGGGCTCGAACATCTCGCGGGTGCCGGATGCCGCGGGCGAGCCCTGACGACCGGCGCCGTCGGGTTCGTGCTCGCCCGCGTCGACGTGTTCGTGGTGCTCGTGGGCCGGGTGCTCGTGCGCCGGCTGCTCGTGCGTGGAGTGCTCGGGCTGGTGGTGGCTCATGGGTGACGTGTCCTCTCGCTCCCTCGAGCGTAGGAACCCGCTGCCCCGAGCGCACGCGCGCGTGCCGTTTCGGCAACACGCGACATCCGTTCCAGGCCGGGGTGCCGCGGCTCGGACCCAGCGCCGCCGGCCGGTGGCGCGCTCGATCCCCCCAGATCCATCCAGCGTTGCACCGGCCGACGGCCGCCTCGGATCGCGAACGACACGGGGCCTCCGAGAGGGGTGACGGAGCAAACCCCGAAATGTGACACGATTCTCCGGAACCCGTTCGACCGCATCCCGAAGTCGAACCCGACGACCCGAGCGGAGCACCCATGACCGCCGACGCGAACCCGGAGCGCAGCGATCCCGCAGAGACGCTGCGCGCGATGTTCGAGGAGCAGCCGCATCGACTGCGGCGCCGTGCCGTCAGCCTCGGACTGCGTCACCACGACGCCGAGGACGCCGCCCAATCGGTGGCGACGGCAGCGCTCGAGCACGTCGCCGAGGTGCGATCGGCCGAGGAGCCCGTGATCTGCGCGTGGGTCGACACCATCGCCCGCCGTGTCGTCGCCGACGAGTATCGGCGCCGAGACCGTGAACGTGCGTTCGTCGGAGGCATCGACATCGGCCTCGACGCCGTGAACGACGATCGCGACGGTGGGCTCGGTGCGGCGCTCGGGCTCGTCTCCCGCAGTGCGGAGGCCGAGTGGGAGCAGCGCGACCGCGTGCTCGTGACGGCGAGGGCCGTGCAATCGCTGCCCGACGCGCTGCGCGAAGTGGTCGAACTGCGTTACGGGCGCGACCTCTCGACCCGGGGCATCGCCGAGCAGCTCGGCTTGACCGACGCGGCCGTTCGCCAGCGGCTCACCCGCGCTCGCACCGCCCTCGCCGCCGGCGTGACCGCCGCCCGCTGAGCGGACGACCGCTGACCGCCGCCCGCTGAGCGGACGGCCGCTGAACGGACGGACGGCCTCGCCGTCCGGCGGAGCTCAGCCGGTGGGCAGGCTCAGGGCGAGGTGTCGCGCGAGTCGCGCGACGGAACGGTCGCCGCGTCTCCGACCTCGGCCGTGACCTCTCCCGTGACCTCGACCGTGGCGGCCAGCGCCGTCGCAGCCGCGAGGCCGGGCTGCGCGCCCACGCCTCCGGCGCCGCGCGTCGACGCCGTGCCGCACGCGACCGCGAGGGCCAGGGCGTCGGCGATGCCGGCATCCGAGAGCCGTGCGGCGAGGAAGCCGGCCGCGAGGGTGTCGCCCGCGCCGACCGTGTCGACGAGCTCGCCCTCGACCGTCGGCGTCGCCGCGCGGGTGCGCTGCGTCTGGCCACCTGAGAGGCGTGCGGCGACCGCACCCTCGGCGCCGAGCTTGCAGACGACGACCGCGCCCTCGGGCATGACGTCGAGCAGCGCTTCGACCGCGGCGTCGAGGTCGTGAATGCGCGTGATGCCGCAGATCTCCTGCTCGTTGCCGAAGAACACGTCGACCGACGCGAGCACGCCGAGCACGCCGCGATCCCACTGCTCGGTCGGATCGAAGTTGCCGTCGAGCGAGGTCGTCAGCCCGAGCGCGCGAGCACGGGCGAACAGCCCGGCGGCATCCGCCCAGAGGTCTTCCTGCAGGAAGTACGAGCCGACGTGCAGGTGCCCGAAACGGCTGAGCACGGCATCCGGAACCTCGGATGCCGCGATGCGACCGATCGACCCCATCGAGGTCAGGATCGCCCGGTCGCCGCCGGGCCTCGTCAGGTGCGTGGAGGCCCCGGTCGGCAGCTCGGCGTCGATGCGCACGAGCTCGGTGCCCACGCCGCGACGCGCGAGCTCGGCGTCGAGGAAGCTGCCGAAGGTGTCGTCGCCGCGCACGCTGAGCAGGCTGGTCGGCACGCCGAGGGCGGCGGCGCCGCACGCGGTGATCGCCGAGGAGCTGCCCATGGTGAGCGTCGTCGACGGCACGAGCTGCTCGTGCTGGCCGAAGCGCAGGTCGCCGTCGAGCTCGATGATGAGGTCGACGCAGAGCTCGCCGACCACGAGCAGCGGGGTCAGCGAGGGGGACGAGGCGTGAGCCATTCGGTCCAGACTCCTTCGAATTCGATGGCGTTGCGGTGACCCCAGTCTCGTACAGCCGACTCGGCCGCGGCGCAGGCGGCGTCGACCGCTTCGACGCCGCGGTCGCCGCCGTGGATCGAGACGATCGGCCAGGCGCTGGTCGGCGCGGCGTCCGGTGCCGATCCGTGCGACGGCGCTCCGCTCGCGACGACGGCGGATGCCGCGACGAACGCCGCGAGCACGTCGCCGTCGCCGAGCGCGAGCGCCTGCGCCACGGCATCCGCCACCGCGCCTAGCAGGTGCTGGCTCTCGGGGTGCGGCGGAGCCGTGACGGTGACGAGCGGCATCAGCTCGTGGCCAGCACGGACCGGTTCAGGAACGGCGGGGTGTCGGGGTTGCGCCCGGCTTCGAGGGCCAGCGCGAGCGCGAGGCGGTGCACGAGCACGAGGTTGGCCTGCGGGTCGAGGTCGTTCGAGTACACGGCGGCGCCGGTGGCGCGAACGTCGGCGACGACCGACTCGGGCACGTCGTCGAGGAACCAGACGAGCGAGTGCTCGCCGGCGCACGAGATCGGGCCGTGCTGGTACTCCCAGACGGGGTACGACTCGGTCCAGAAGCCGGCGGACTCGCGCACCTTGAGGGCGGCCTCGTAGGCGACGCCGACGCCCCAGCGGTGGCCGAGGAACACGACGTGCCGCAGCGTGGCGGGGTCGGCCGGGAGGTCGAGCGCGAGCGCTGCACGGCCGTCGGCCACGAGCGTCTCGGGTGCGGCGCCGATCGAGGAGCGCAGCACAGTGAGGCCGGTGGTGGCGAAGCGGGTCTGCACGATCGACTGCTCGTCGGCGAAGCCGAGGTGCACGGTGCGGTCGGCGCAGAGGCGGCCGAGCGGGGTGTCGGTGTCGCCGAGCAGCGCGGTGATGCGGTGCGTGTCGCGGAAGCGCTCGACGACCTCGACGACGTCGGCGGTGGTGCCCGAGCGCGAGATGACGACGATGTGCTCGTCGTCGTCGACCCAGGTCATCTCGCTGGGGATCGCGGCGCGCGTCCGGCCGAGGCCCGCATCGTTGCGGAGGTACGCGTAGGCGTCGCCCACGTAGTACGAGGTGCCGCATCCGACGACGAGCACCTTCTCGCCGGCCGCGGGCAGCAGTGCGAGCTGCTCGGCGGGGAGGTCGAGGGCCTGGGCCCAGATGTCGGGCTGGCTGGTCAGCTCGGCACGGGTGATCTCACCCGGGCCGTCAACACGGTCATTCATTGCGAGTTCCTTGATGTCAGCACCGCTGATGGCGGTGATATACGCAGATTCAATCAGAAATGAGCAGATTATGGAAGTTCTTGACGAATTGGGATGGATGTTGCAAACTACCTGAATCCAAGTGGCGCAGCGCAGCACCGCGACTCGCCGTTCCGATCACAAGAGGAGATCGCAGCGTGAAACTCAGTAGGAAGATGCTCGCCACCGTCGCCATCGCGATGGCCAGCACCGTGGCACTCGCCGGGTGCGCCGGGTTCGGCGGCGGGGGCAGTGACGAGGGCGACTCCGCATCGGGCGACCTCACCTTCACGACATGGGGGAGCGAAGCCGAGGAGATCGCGTTCAAGGACCTCATCGGCCAGTTCGAGGCCCAGCACGAGGGCACGAAGGTCAAGCTCAACGTGGTGCCGTACGACCAGATGTTCTCGAACATCGACGCTCAGCTCTCGTCGGGCGACGCGCCCGACATCTTCCGAGTCGACTACGGCAACCTCGGCGTCTACTCCAGCCAGGACCAGCTGCTCGACCTCAGCTCGTCGTTCACCGACGACGAGGTCGCCGAGTTCACCCCCGCGATGTGGGAGGCCGTCTCGTACGACGGCAAGCCCTACGGCGTGCCGCACCAGACGGATGTCTCCGCGCTGCTCGTCAACACCGACATGCTGACCGCGGCGGGCATCGACGTGTCGACCCTGCCCACCTCGCAGGACGACGCGTGGACGTGGGACCAGTTCGCCGACTTCGCAGCCGACCTCCGCACGAAGCTCCCCGCCGACAAGTACCCCTTCGTCTACAACTGGCAGCTGGGCGGCGCACCGCGCTGGCTGAGCTGGCTGTTCCAGGCCGATGGCGCGTTCCTCGGCGAAGACGGCAAGACCCCTGAGATCGACTCGGCCGCCGGCGAGAAGGCCCTCGACTTCACCAAGTCGTTCTTCACCGAGAACTGGGTGCCGCCGACCTCGTCGACCAAGTCGCCGACCTACGCCGACTCGCTCTTCACCGAGGGCACCGCGGCCATGGCGTTCCTCGGATCGTTCCTCGTGCCCGACGTCGACAGCCTCGCGAAGTTCCAGTGGACCGCGATCCCGATGCCGAAGGACGAGCGCGGAGCGACCGACCTCGGCGGCAACGCCCTCGTCGCGACGAAGGACACGAAGAACCCCGAGCTGGCCGCCGAGTTCCTGAAGTTCATGGTCTCGGCAGATGCGATGAGCGAGTTCTGCGCCGCGACGAACGAACTGCCGACGCGCACCGACCTCGGTGGCGACGCGATCGACTTCGCCGTTCGCCCCGACGTGATGCCCGCATTCGTCGACCAGGCTGCGACCATTGAGCCCAGCGACGTCAAGCAGCTCACCTCGCCGGCCATGGCCGCGATCAACACCGCGCTGCAGGACCAGCTCGAGGCGGCCTTCATCGGCGGCCAGTCGACGAAGGACACGCTGTCCAACCTCAACGACGCCATCAAGGAAGCTGCAGAGTAATGACCACCACCACCGCCCGCGGCCGGGAGGGCGTCCAGGCGCCCGCCCGCCCGCGGGCGGCGCGCCGCGCCGCCCGCATCAAGGAATCCCTCGTCGGCTGGGGGTTCCTCACGCCGAACCTGCTGCTCATGGCGGTGTTCCTGTTCCTCCCGATCGTCTGGGCGGTGCAGCTGTCGTTCCAGGAGACCAAGGGCTTCGGCACCCCCGAGTGGGTCGGGCTCGACAACTACGTGAAGCTCGTCACCGACCCGGTGTTCTGGCAGAGCTTCGGCAACACCATCGTGTTCACGATCCTCACCGTGCCGGTCGTCATGATCGGCGGCCTCGGCCTCGCGGTGCTGCTCAACTCGGTGCTGCCGGCCCGCGGCGTGTTCCGCACGGCCATCGTGCTGCCCATGGTCATCTCGGGCGTCGCCTCGGCGATGGTCGCGGTCATCCTGTTCTACGAGTCGAACGGCCTCATCAACAAGGTGCTCGCCGCGGTCGGGCTGAGCCCGGTCGCCTGGCAGTCCCAGGGCGTGCCGGCCATGATCTCGGTCGTCGTCGTGGCGATCTGGCTGCGCATCGGCTTCAACATGATCATCTACCTGGCCGGCCTGCAGGGCATCTCGCCCGAGGTCTACGAGGCCGCCCGCATCGACGGCGCCTCGCGCTGGCAGCAGTTCCGGTCGATCACGGTGCCGCTCGTCGGGCCCTCGTCGTTCTTCCTGCTGATCATGAACGTCATCGCGTCGTTCCAGGTCTTCGACCTCATCTTCGTGATGACGGGCGGCGGGCCGGGCAACTCGACCTCGGTGCTCGTGACCTACGCGTACCGCAACGGCTTCCAGATCCGCGAGCAGGGCTACGGCGCCGCGATCGGCATCGTGATCCTCATCATCACGCTCATCTTCACCTTCATCCAGTGGAAGACGAGCCGCACCCGTGACCTGGTCGAGTAGGAGCATCCCATGACCCAGACCACAGCACTGCTCGAGATCTCCGAGGCCGAGATGCTCGGCGACCGCAAGGCGGCGAGGCTCCAGCGTCGGCGCGAACGCAAGGGCAGCACCATCGGCGCCCGCCGCGGCATCGTGTGGCGCACCCTCATCGCCACGCTCGTCGCGATCATCGTGCTCTTCCCGCTCTACTGGATGGTCGTCGTGGCGTTCTCGCCCCGCGGCGAGGTGTTCGAGCCGGGCCTGCGCTTCTGGCCCAGCACGTGGACCTTCGAGAACTTCGACAAGGTCTTCGCCCAGTACCCGGTCGCGACCTGGTTCGGCAACTCCGTCGTGATCGGCGTCTTCGTGACGGCCTTCACCGTGGTCGTCAACCTGCTCGCGGGCTACGCGTTCGCGCGGCTCAAGTTCCGCGGCAGCAACGTCGTGTTCCTGCTGGCGCTCGCGACGATGATGATCCCCGTGCAGGCGATCATGGTCGCCCAGTTCAAGCTCGTCTCGGGCATCGGCATCTACGGCACCTACTGGGGCGTGATCCTGCCCGGCGCGGCCGCGGCGTTCGGCATCTTCCTGGCGCGGCAGTTCTTCATCGGCATCCCCGACGAGATCGTCGAGGCCGCGAAGATCGACGGCGCCGGTCACCTGCGCATCTTCATCCAGGTGGTGCTGCCGCTCTGCAAGCCGCTCATCGCGGTGCTCACGCTGCTGACGCTCATGGGCAGCTGGAACGACTTCGCCTGGCCGCTCATCGCGCTGAAGGACAACGACCTGTTCACGTTGCCGATCGGCCTGCTCTACCTCAAGGGGCAGACGGCGCCCGACTACAACTCGATCATGGCGCTCGCCCTCATCTCGGTGCTGCCGATGGTGCTCCTGTTCCTCTTCTTCCAGCGCTACTTCGTCCAGGGCTTCGCCCGGGCGGGAATCAAATGACCCTCACGTACCTCAGCACCCTGCCCCTGCCCGACTCCTGGTTCGCCGAGCTCTCCGAGCGCCTGCCCGACGTCGAGGTGCACCGCCTCGCCGCGGGCGAGACGCCCGACCCCGCCCTGCTCGAACGGGTCGACCTGCTGCACACGAGCGAGTGGTTCCCCGAGGCATCCGCCGTGCCCGCGCTCAGGTGCGTGCAGCTCGACACCTCGGGGGTCGACCACGTCCGCCGCACGACGCTCTGGCAGACCGGCGTGCCGATCGCCACGCTCGGCGGCATCGCCCCCGTGCCCATGGCCGAGTACGCGATGATGTCGATCCTCGAACTCGCACATCGGATGCCGCTCATCGAACGCCATCGTGCCGACCGCACCTGGCCGACGAACGCCGACCGGCTCTCGTCGCTGACGCCGCGGCAACTGCCCGGCGCGACGGTCGGCATCATCGGATACGGCCGCATCGGACGCGAGATCTCGCGCCTCGCGACCGCGTTCGGCATGCACGTGCTCGGCCTCAGCCGCACCGGCGTTCCGGCGCCCGCCGACGCGAAGTTCGACACCGGGCGCCAGGCTCCGGGCGAGGACCGCGCCGAGATCCTCCCGATGGAGGCCCTGCCGGAGGTCATGCGTCGAAGCGACATCCTCGTGGTCGTCGTGCCCCTCACCGAGCTCAC
Organism: Agromyces sp. CF514; assembly: GCF_900113185.1. Classification (NCBI taxonomy): domain Bacteria; kingdom Bacillati; phylum Actinomycetota; class Actinomycetes; order Micrococcales; family Microbacteriaceae; genus Agromyces; species Agromyces sp. CF514. The sequence continues at coordinate 1,324,294 of NZ_FOZD01000001.1, forward strand.
GCGCGGCATGATCGGGGCCGAGCAGCTCGACCTGCTGCCCGACGGCGCGCTCGTCGTGAACATCGCGCGCGGCGGCATCGTCGACGAGCAGGCCCTGCTCGAGCGGCTGCGCGACGGCCGCATCGGCGGCGTCGCCCTCGACGTGTTCGACGAGGAGCCGCTCGGAGCCGAATCGGTCTGGTGGTCGGAACCCGGCGCGCTCATCACGCCGCACGTTGCCGGACTTGCCCCGCAGTATCATGCACAGACGCTCGACCTCGTGGTCGAGAACCTGACCCGACTGGCTGAGGGCCGGTCGATCGTGAATGAGGTTGATCGTGTCTCCGGTTACTGAACCCCTGCTCGGCCCGAAGCGCCAGCGCGAGCTGCTCAACTACATCCGCACCTACGGTGCAGGCTCGGTCACCGAGATGGCGCGCCTGCTCGGCGTGAGCACGTCGACCGTGCGTCGCGACCTGAACGACCTGCAGGATCGCGGGCTCATCGAGCGCGTGCACGGCGGAGCGGCGCAGGTCGAAGACGACGTCGAGCCCCTGCGGCCGATCCGCGAGGTCGCGTTCGCCGAAGAGAAGCAACGCATCGGGCGCGCCGCGGCGGCGCACATCAGCCCGAACTCGACGGTGCTCATCACGGGCGGCACGACGACCGAGGCGATGCTGCCGTTCCTGGGCTCCATCCGCGGGCTCACCGTGCTGACGAACAGCCTCACCGTCGTGAACCGGCTCTCCCAGTACTCCGACATCGACATCATCGTGCTCGGCGGCCTGCTGCGCCGGCAGGAGATGAGCCTGCTCGGGCACCTGACGATCGCGGGTCTCGACGAGTTCGGCATCGACCAGGCGTTCACGGGCGCGTTCGGCGTGGACCCCGAGATGGGACTCACCGGAACGAACCTCTCCGAGACGCAGACCGACCGCTCGCTGGCGTCTTCGGCGATGCGCCTCACGGTGCTCGCCGACCACTCGAAGCTCGCGCAGCGCGGGCCCGCGCGGCTCGTGCCGACGTCGGGCATCTCGCGCCTGATCGTCGACGACGGGGCGGATGCCGCAGTGCTCCAGCGACTCCGCGACGCGGGGGTGACCGTCGAGACATGCTGACCGACACCGCTCGCCTGTTGGCGGGGGTGGGCGGGAGCCTGCCCGCCGTCGCCGCCTTCAACGTCATCACCCTCGAGTACGCCGAGGGCATCGTCGCCGGCGCCGAGCGCGCCGGACTGCCCGTGCTGCTCTCGGTCAGCCACAACGCCGTGCGGTTCCACGGGGGCCTCGCGCCCATCGCGGCCGCCTGCACGGCGCTCGCCGAGCGCGCCTCCGTCGGCGTCGGGCTGCACCTCGACCACTGCGAGGACGCCGCGCTCGTGCTGGAGTCGGCCGACCTCGGCTTCGGCTCGGCCATGTTCGACGCCTCGACCCTGCCGTACGAGCTGAACGTCGCCGAGACCGCTCGGGTCGCGGCGCTCGGCCGTGCACGCGGCCTCTGGATCGAGGCCGAGCTCGGCGAGATCGGCGGCAAGGACGGCGCCCACGCACCCGGCGTGCGCACGGACCCCGCCGAGGCGTCCGAGTTCGTGCGGGCGACCGGCGTCGACGGGCTCGCCGTGGCCGTCGGCACCTCGCACGCGATGACCTCGCGCACCGCCATGCCCGACACCGAGCTCATCGCCCGCATCGCTGCGGCCGTACCCGTGCCGCTCGTCCTGCACGGGTCGTCGGGCGTCGCCGACGACGCGATCCGCGCGACGGTCGCCGCCGGCATCCGCAAGGTCAACGTCGGCACGCAGCTGTCGGCCGCGTACACCGATGCGCTGACCGCCCGTCTCGGCGGCGGCCCCGACCCGCGGGCCGCGCTGAAGCAGGCCCGCGAGGCGATCGCCGCGACCGTCGAGCACCTGTTGCAGGTCATCTCGTCGCCCGCGACGTTGCCGGAGTCCGCGACGTCCACCGCATCCGCGCCGGCGACCGTGCCCGAACGCACGCGCTGAGCGCAGCACCACGAAAGGAACCACCCATGTCCGCAACCGTGTCCGGTCCGAGCTCGCACGAGGGCGAGCCGAGCGCCGCAGCCCTCCTCGAAGCCGGCGACATCGTCGGCCTCATGCGCGCGTGCCACGACCGCCGCCTCGAGCGCGAGGGCATCCCCATGGTGCTCGGCTTCGTCGACGAGCGCCGCGAGATCCCCGCATCGACGGATGCCGCGCAGCTCGCCGAGGGCAACGCCTTCGCCGACGTCTTCGACCGCTACACCGACGCGCTCGTGCCGTTCGCGCGCGACGAGGACGAGGGCGCCGTGATCACCGCGATGCAGGTCGTCGCCTACACGCACTTCGCGCCCGGAGCGGCGCCCATCTCCGAGGAGGCCTCCGCATGACCCAGCCGTCGTTCACCGCCCAGCGCGAGCAGCTGCGCCGCGGCCACTTCATCCGCGTCGTGAACTACCACTCGACGCCGAACGGCGCCCGCGACGAGCTCGCGCGCGAGCTCGCCGGATTCGCCCGCGACTACGCGACCGTCACGCTCGACGACCTCGACCGGCTCTTCGAGACCGGCACCTGGCACAAGGACAAGCCCGGGCTGATCCCCGTGTTCTACGAGGGCTACCGCAACTCGGCCACCGTCGCCGCGCCGCTCTGCGACGAGCTCGGCCTCACGGGCTGGTTCCCGATCGCGACGTCGTTCGTCGACGCCGACGTCGAGCACCAGGAGGCGTTCGCCAGGGCGCACTGGATCTCGCTCGTCGAGGAGGACACCAAGGGCGGCCGCATCGCCATGGACTGGGACGAGGTGGCCGACCTCTCGAAGCGCCACGTCGTGTTCCCGCACACGGCGCATCACGAGGGCTTCGACACCGTGCTGTCCGATGCCGACATCGAACGCGAGGTCGTCGAGTCCAAGCGCGCGCTCGAGGCCGTCACCGGTCAGGAGGCGCCCGCGTTCGTCTGGCTGCACGGCTCGTCGTACGGGCAGAACCCGCGCCACGACGCCGCGGTGAAGGATGCCGGCTACCGGTACCAGTTCGCCAACACGATGATCCACCGCGTGAACTGACGCGTTCCACGCGGGAACGGACCTCGGGGCCGCCGTCGCCTGACGGCGGCCCCGAGCACCATCACGCGCGCGTCGGCACGCCCAGGTGGCGGATCCGCCCCGCGTCGTCGCGCCAGGTGAGCTCGGTCGTGCCGCCGTCGCGCGTCGAGGCTGCGGTGCGGGCGGTGCCCGGCGCGATGCCGACGGATGCCGCGCCGGCCGCCTCGATCAAGGCGCGAGCGGATGCCTCGTCGGCGAGCGGCGCTCCGGTCGCCGTCGGCGCCCACGACCGCTCGGGGTACCCCGCCGCGGTGGAGACGAGGTGGTGCGCGTCGCCTTCGGCGCCCTCGACGGTGAGACGCAGCACGCCGACCGCGTGCACGGCGGCGAAGCGCACAACGTGCGTCGCGGCATCCGTCTCCCGGCGTTGGAAGCCCGGGCCGGGCGACCAGTACCAGCTCTGCAGCACGCCGTCGGCGTCGAGCGCGAGCACCTCGAGGTGGTCGGGGCCGAGCGTGGACTGCACGATCAGCGCATCGACGTAGCGGTGTCCGGCCGCGAAGTGCAGGCCGGCGCTCCACGAGCCCGGCGGCACGTCGGGCGTCTCGAGCGGGTCGCTGTCGAGGTCGGCGTTGAACCAGAACACCCAGAGTCCGTCGTCGGCGTCGCAGGCGAGCAGTTCGAGGTTTCCACGGGCGCCGTAGACGCCCTGGGCGAGGCTGACGGGGCCCGCCGTGGGCCGATCGGCGCCCACCAGCGCAGATGAATTTGCAAGCATGTGCTTATTCTTGCTCATTTCTGATTGTTTGTGACAGTATGTTCGTGATTCACCCCGAAGGAGAGCCATGAGAATCGCCCGCACCGTCGTCGACGGCCACGCCCGCATCGTCGTGAAGGACGGCTCGACCGTTCGCCTGGCGCCGATCGACCACGCCGACGACGCGCTCGCCGCGATCGAGTCCGCGCGCACGGGCGTCGCGGCGACCTGGCCCGAGATCGACGAGGCCCGCCTGCAGCTCACCGCTCCGGTCGCAGGCGCGGGCAAGATCATCGCCGTGGGCCTCAACTACGTCGACCACACCGCCGAGACGGGCATCGCGCAGCCCGAGCGGCCCCTGACCTTCGCCAAGTACACGACCTCGATCACCGGCCCGACCGACGACGTCGTCGTGCCCGACCACGTCACGCAGGGCGTCGACTTCGAGGCCGAGCTCACGCTGCTCATCGGCCGCCGGTGCGGCGGCGCCACGCCCGCGACCCTCGACGACGTCGCCGCCTACACCGTGGCGAACGACGTTTCGGCCCGCGACGTGCAGTTCGGCGACGTGCAGTGGACCCGCGGCAAGTCGTTCGACACCTTCACGCCGCTCGGCCCGTGGCTCGTCACGCCCGACGAGTTCGGCGACCCCAGCGGCCACCGCATCTACGCCGAGGTCGACGGCGAGCTGCTCCAGGAGGACGACACCGCCGAGATGATCTTCGACGTGCCGACCCTGCTCGCCTTCATCAGCGACGGCGTCACGCTCGAGCCCGGCGACCTGATCCTCACCGGAACCCCCGCGGGTGCCGGCGGCTTCCGCACCCCGCCCCGCTACCTGCAGCACGACCAGGTCGTGACCGCCGGCGTCGAGGGCATCGGCGAACTCCGCAACCGCTTCGTCTACCGCTCGCGCCTCGCCGCGTAGCACGCTGGAACCCACGCAAAGGAGCACCATGGCCCACGATCGCGTTCTCGTCCTCATCGGCGCCGGATCCGCCGTGTTCACCCGCGGCCTGCTGGCCGACCTCATCGGCGCCGAAGACCTCGGCGGCTGGGAGATCCGGCTCGTCGACGTCGACCCCGTCGCGCTCGACGTCGCGGCCGACCTCGCCGAGCAGATGGTCGCCGCACGCGGCGTCGGCGGGCAGATCCGCGTCGTGCGCTCGACCGACCGCCGCGCGGTGCTGCCCGGTGCCGACTTCATCGTCACGTGCGTGGGCGTGGGCGGGCGGCCCGCGTGGCAGCTCGACCACGAGATCGTGCAGAAGCACGGCATCTTCCAGCCCGTCGGCGACTCGATCATGCCCGGCGGCATCTCGCGCCTGCTGCGCACGACGCCCGTGCTCGTCGAGATCGCGCACGACATCGCCGAGCTCGCGCCCGACGCGTTCTTCTTCAACTACTCCAACCCGATGACGGCGAACGTGCAGGCCATCCACCAGCAGACCGGCCTCGACGTCGTCGGGCTCTGCCACGGCATGCACCACATCCAGCGCGAGCTCGCGCAGCTCATCGACGCCCCGTTCGAGCGCACGTCGACGCTCTACGCGGGCATCAACCACCTCACGTTCATCTACGACTTCCGGCTCGACGGGCAGGACGCCTGGCCCGCCATCCGCGAGCGCGTGCGCCGCGAGCTCGCCGAGGCGCCCGACTCCGCCGACATCGGCAACATCTTCTACGAGACGCCCACCGCGTGGCACAACCCGTTCGCGTGGGAGCTCTTCGAGCGCTACGGCGCGTTCGCGGCCGCGGGCGACCGGCACGTGGTCGAGTTCTTCCCGGAGCGGTTCGCGAACGGCGACTACTACGGCAAGAAGCTCGGCATCGACGCGTTCAGCCTGCCCGAGATCCTGCAGTGGGGCGAGGACCGCTACCAGGGCATGAAGCGCCAGGCGCTCGGCGAGGAGCCGCTCGACCAGTCGATCTTCGAGCGCTCGGGCGGCGAGCAGGAGCAGCTCATCGCCATCATCCGCTCGATCACGTTCGACTCGCGCGAGATGTTCAGCTGCAACGTCGTGAACAACGGCATGGTGCCCGGCCTGCCCGACTGGTCGGCCGTCGAGATCCCGGGCGTGGCGACCGCCCGCGGCATCCGCCCGATCTCGGTGCCCGACCTCGGCAAGCCGCTCACCGCGATCCTCGCGCGTCGGCTCACCTCGGTCGACCTCGCGGTCGAGGCGGCGCTCACGGGCGACCGCGGACTCGTCGTCGAGGCCATGATCGCCGACGGTGCGATCTTCGACGCGGATGCCGCGGCAGCCCTCGCCGACGACCTGATCGCCGCCCAGGCGCAGCACCTGCCGAGGTTCGCATGAGCGCCCGCAACCTCGGCAAGGAGGAGCGCGAGGCCGCAACCGGAGCGAACGCCGGCTCGGGCCTCGCCGACGACGCCGCGTTCGCGGGTCGCACGGGCGTGCCGACGCACGAGTGGGGCGAAGGCCTGCGCAGCCAGCAGTGGTTCGGCGCCGAGGGCAAGACGGGCTTCATGCACCGCTCGTGGCTGCGCAGCGAGGGGCTGCCGGACGACTCGTTCCGCGGCCGGCCGATCATCGGCATCGCGAACTCCTGGAGCGAGCTGACGAGCTGCAACATCCACCTGCGCGCGCTCGCCGAGCACGTCAAGCGCGGCATCTGGCAGGCGGGCGGCGTGCCGTTCGAGTTCCCGACGACCTCGGCCGGCGAGCCGATCGTGCGTCCGACCGCGATGCTGCTGCGCAACCTCATGGCCATGGACCTCGAGGAGACCCTGCGCTCGAACCCGCTCGACGGCGTCGTGCTGCTCGCCGGATGCGACAAGACCACCCCGGCGTACCTGATGGGCGCGGCATCCGTCGACCTGCCCTCGCTGCTCATCACGGGCGGGCCGATGCTGAACGGCAAGCACCGCGGCACCGACATCGGCTCGGGCACCTCGGTGTGGAAGTTCACCGAGGCGTACCGGGCCGGGCTCATGGACGACACCGCGATCACCGAGGCCGAGGGCTGCATGGCCCGCAGCCAGGGCCACTGCCAGACCATGGGCACCGCGTCGACCATGGCGTGCGTGTCGGAGCTCATGGGCATGCAGCTGCCGGGCACGGCGTCGCTGCCGGCCAACGACTCGCGCCGCGCGACCGCCGCCCACCTCGCCGGCCGCCGGATCGTGCAGATGGTCGAGGAGGACCTGCGCCCGTCCAAGATCCTCACGCGCGAGGCCTTCGAGAACGGCGTGCGTGCGAACGCGGCGCTCGGCGGATCGACGAACGCCGTCATCCACCTGCTCGCGCTGGCGCGCCGCGTCGGCGTCGAGCTGACCCTCGACGACTTCGACACGCTCGTGCGCGACATCCCGGTGCTGGCCGACCTGATGCCGAGCGGCCGGTTCCTCATGGAGGACTTCGAGTACGCGGGCGGCACCGCGGGCTTCGCCGAGACGCTGGGCGACCTGCTGCACCGCGACGCGCTCACGGTCACCGGCGGCAGCCTCGGCGAGAACTACGCCGGCGCCGAGGTGTTCAACCGCGAGGTCATCCGCCCGCTCGACAACCCGGTCAAGCCCGTGGGCTCGGGCATCGCGGTGCTGCGCGGCAACCTCGCGCCGCGCGGTGCGGTGATCAAGCAGTCGGCCGCCGACCCGAAGCTCATGCAGCACACGGGTCGCGCGCTCGTGTGGGACTCGCTGCAGGACTACCTGCGCGACGCCGACGACCCCGATCTCGACGTCACGCCCGACGACATCCTCGTCGTGCGCAACGTCGGCCCGAAGGGCTACCCGGGCATGCCCGAGGTCGGCAACCTCGCCCTGCCGCGCAAGATCCTCGAGGCGGGCGTGACCGACATGGTGCGCATCTCCGACGCCCGGATGAGCGGCACCTCCTATGGCACCGTCGTACTGCACGTGGTGCCCGAGGCCGCGGCGGGAGGCCCGCTCGCGTTCGTGCGCACGGGCGACACGGTCACGGTCGACGTGGCGAACCGTTCGCTGCACATGCACGTCTCCGACGAGGAACTCGACGCCCGGCGCGCCGGGTGGGCCCCTCGCACGGTCCCCGGCAGCGAGCGCGGCTGGACGCGCCTCTACATCGAGCACGTCACGCAGGCCGACGAGGGTCTCGACCTCGACTTCCTGCAGGGCGGCTCGGGGGCTGCCGTCGGCCCGCAGGCCTTCTAGGATGACGCCCGTGAAGACGGTTCTGGTGGTGGGCGCCGGAGGCATCCTCGCGCCCGCCGCGACCTCGCTCGTGGCCGGCGGCGCCGACGTGACCGGCATCGGCCGCAGTCGCGCCATGCCCGAGGGCGTGCATGCGCTGTTCGTCGACGCGACGGATGCCGCGGCCCTGCGCACCGCGCTCGGCGATCGCCGCTTCGACGAGGCGCTCGTCTACGGTCGCACGGTGACGGATGCCTCGATGCGGGCGCTGCGCGAGCGCGTGGCCAGCCGCGTGGCGTTCGTGCGCACGAGCGCCGGCGCCGACCCCGCGAACGGCGACCTCGACGTGCCCGACGACGTGCTGCAGCTCGGCTGGCACGAGCAGCCCGACGGCACGACGCGCTGGCACACGCCCGTCGAGGTCTCGGAGCTCGCCCTCGCCGTGCTCGGCGACGGCCGCCCGCGCATCCTCGGCGTCGTGCGGCCCTGGAGCGCCCGCCCGTGATCGTCGCGCTCGCCCTCTCGCCGAGCCTCGACGTGACGTACGAGGTGGATGCGCTCGCCGTCGGCGACATCACCAGGCCGACCGCCGTCACGCGCGTCGCGGGTGGCAAGGCGCTGAACGTCGCCCGATCGGCTGCGGCGCTCGGCGCCGACGTGCTCGCCGTCGCGGCGCTCGGCGGCCCGACCGGCGAGTGGGTCGGCGACCTGCTCGCCGCGGACGGCCTCGCGGTCGAACCCGTCGAGCTCGCCGCGACGACCCGCACGTGCCTCGCGATCGTCGAGTCGCGGGCCTCCGCGACGAGCACCGACGTCTACGAGCAGGCCACGGCGCTGACCGCGGCGGAGTGGTCCGCGTACGTCTCGGTCGTGCGGGCCGTCGCCGCCGCGCGGCCCGGCGCGTGGTTCGCGCTCTCGGGGTCGATCCCGCCCGGCGTTCCGCTCGACGAGCTCGCCGAGCTGCTCGGCGCGCTGCGTGCCGGCGGCGCCCACGTCGCCGTCGACGGTTCGGGCGCGGGACTGCGGGCCACCGTCGGCGGTGCCGACCTCGTCAAGGTGAACCGGTCGGAGGCCGCCGAGCTCCTCGGATCCGACCTGCCCGACGCCGAGACCGCGGCCGCCGCGGTTCGCGCACGGTACGGCGTAGCTGCGATCGTGACCGACGGCGTGAACGGCGCCTGGGCGTCCGCGCCCGACCACGACGGCCCGGCGCCCGCGCCGCAGGCGATCGGCCGGTTCCCCGCCGGCAGCGGCGACAGCTTCCTCGGCGGCCTGCTCGCCGCGCTCGACCGCGGCGACCCTCTGAGCACTGCGCTCGAACTGGCGGCGGACGCCGCCGAGCGCAACGCACGCGTGCCGGGACAGGCGATCCTGGGCTGACGAGCCGCGAGCTCGGGCCGTCGGTCGCGCCGAGCGCGAGGCATCCGTCGTCATGATCGAGCGCACCGGCACCGTTGACTAGCGTGGGGTGGGTGACCAGCAGCGGACTCAGCCACGTGACCTTCATCGTGCGCGACCTCGATCGCATGGAGCAGATCCTCCTGACCGTGCTCGGGGCGAAGCGCGTCTACGACAGCGGCGAGCGCACCTTCTCGCTCTCGGCGGAGCGGTTCTTCCTCGTCGGCGACGGGCCGACGGCGACCTGGATCGCGATCATGCAGGGCGACGGCGGACTGCCCCGCAGTTACAACCACGTGGCCTTCCAGGTCGAGCGCGTCGACCTGCCCGAACTGCGGTCGAGGATCGCCGAGCTCGGACTCGACCTCCGACCACCGCGCTCGCGGGTCGACGGCGAGGGCGAGTCGATCTACTTCTACGACGAGGACGGCCATCTGTTCGAGCTGCACGCCGGGTCGCTGCGCGAACGCCTCGCGGTGTACGAGCCGGGCGCTCCCGACCGAACGAGCCCGGCACGCCCGTGAACGGACCGGCGACGAGGTCGGAAGAGGGCGCGGCCCCCACTCGGACTCAGACCTGGTCGGCGTGGCGGTGCACCACGCGCCATCCGCCGGGTTCGCGCCGATAGACCTGCGTCGCCCGGAGCGTGAACTTGCGGGGCGAGCCGTCGATCGACGCCGAGGCCCGCTCGTACCCGACCGTGTACGCCATCTCGCCGATCACGTCGAACGAGATCAGCTCGAAGGCGTAGTCGGTGCAGTCCGAGAAGCTCCGCGAGAGCACCTCGAACGCCTCGACGAGCTCGGCGCGATCTGCGGCGTTGCGCCACGCGCCGAGCACGGTCACGGAGTCCGACTCCGACCAGATCGCACGGCGCGGGCCGTCGTCGCCGTCGAACATGGCGCGCTCGGCCGGTACGAACGCGCTCTGCAGCCACACCAGGAATTCCTCACGATCGCTCATGGGTTCAGGATCCTCCGGTCGGAGGCGGCGCACAATCACCGGACGCGTGTCCGCGGCATCCGTCTTCAGGTCGCGGGCGCCGCGACCGAGAGCAGCGCGAGCACCTCGGACTCCCGATGCTCGTCGTGCACGGCCTGCGCGAGGTCGAGCGCCTCGAGGAGGATCGCCCGGCGCGTGGGCGTGGCGGGCGCCCGCTCGGCCTGCAGCAGCAGGATGCGGATGCGGCAGCGCGCATCGCCGAACCGTCGGAACTCCTGCACCAGCTCGTCGAGCTCGAGCTCGGGGTCGGCCCGTCCGATGAGCTGCTGCACCATCGCGGCGTGCGCGAGTTCGTGCTCGTTGTGCGAGGCGCGGGCGTAGTCGACGCACTCCGCGGCGAGCTCGGCCGCCCGGTCGAGGTCGATGCCCGCCTCGGCGGCCGTGAGGGCGATCATGTAGCGCGCGTTGTTGACGTGCATCGCGTCGCCGGCGCGGCCGAAGTCGCGCATGGCGGCGGCGAAGTCCTCCATGGCGCGTTCCGGCGAGCTTCGGCGCAGTGCGACGCCGCGCATCTGGCGGGTCGCCGCGAGCTCCCAGTGGTCGCCGAGCTGCTCGGCGAGCGTCTCGGCCTCGGCGAGTCGTTCGAGCGCGGCCTGCTCGTGCTCGAGGTACGCCTCGGCCATGCCGGCCAGGTGCAGCGCCGCGAGCCGGTCGCGGTCCTCGACGGCGACGGCCGATGCGCGCTCGGCGAGCTCGGCGACCGCGTCGAGGTCGAGGAACGTGAGGGCGATGCCGAGCGCGAGCAGCTGCTGCGGCGTGGCATCGGCGATCACCTCGGCGTCGCGCGCGACCGCGGCGAGCGTGCGCACGCTGTCGACGTCCGAGCCGTACTGATCGACGCCGACGCCGAGCGAGGACGCCAGGGGCAGGGCGGTCGGATGCCGCGCGGCGCGTGCCCAGCGCACGGCCGCGTTCACCTCGGGGCAGAGGATCTCCGACGCATGCATCGCCTCGAGGCTGTCGTCGAGTCGCGCGCGGCGGGCGAACGGCACGACGATCGCCTCGATGAACGTCGCGTGGCGCTCGAGCACGTCACGTGTGAGGTCGTCGTCGGTGCGCGCCCGTACGAAGTCGCGCAGCACCTCGAGCAGTCGGAACCGCCGCGGCGTGCCGCCGGTCGAGACGATGAGCGACCGGTCGAGCAGTCGCATGACCGTGCCGCCGGCGCCCGGGTGCGTGACGGCGAGCGCCAGGTCCATGTCGAACGTGCGCGGCAGGGCGGCGAGGCGTCGGAGCACGTGCTGCTCGTCGGCGTCGAGCAGGTCCCAGCTCCACTCGAAGGCGGTCTCGAGGGTGCGGTGCCGCCCGCCGGGTGCCGCCCGGTCGAGCGTCGCGAAGTCGTGCTCGAGTCGTTCGGCGAGCTCGGCGAGCGACAGGTGCCGAGCGACGGATGCCGCGAGCTCGAGTGCCAGCGGCAGGCCGTCGAGCCGTGCGCAGATGCGTGCCGCCTGCTCGCGCTCGTCGGAGGTCGGCGGCGATGCCACGGCGCCGGGCCCGAGGCGTTCGAGGAACACGGCGACGGCGGGGGAGCCGGCGCCGTCCGCGGGCAGCGGGGCGAGCGCGATGACCGCCTCGGCAGGGTCGCCGATCGGCGTGCGGGATGTCGTGAGCACGCGCAGCCCGGGTGCGTGCGCGGTCGCGCGTGCGACGACCTCGCCGACCGCGGCGCCGACGCGGTCGACGTTGTCGAGCACGAGCAGGTAGGGGCGGCTGCCGAGCGAGGTCGCGACGGCGTCGAGCGCGTCGACGCCCGGCGCGGACTCGAGGTCGAGCGCCCGGGAGATGCGTGCGACGACGTCGGCGGGCTCGGCGTGCTCGAGTTCGACGACGACGGGAGCGCCCTCGACCGTCGAGGCCCGCGCGAACTCGAGTGCGAGCCGCGTCTTGCCGACCCCGCCCGGCCCGGTCACGGTGGCCCAGTGCCGCGCTCGGACCGCGGCGGCGAGGCGCCCGAGGTCCGCCTCTCGCCCGATGAACGCGTTGTCGGGCACGCGGACGGATGCCGAGCGCAGGTCGATCGACGCGGTCACGAGTTCGGCGCGCGTCTCGGCGTCGAGCTTGCGGCGCAGGCTCGCGACGTGGCTCTCGACCGTGCGCACCGAGATGAACATCTCGGAGGCGATCTCGGGATTGTTCAGTCGCCGCTCGATGGCGGCGAGTACTGCGCGTTCGCGCGGTGTCAGGCGCGGGTTCGACACGGCGTCATTCTAGGACCGCGCCGGGCGGGCGGCACCAGTGCGATTCGACGCACCGATGCCGCCCGCCTGCGTGGCTGCGGCCGCACGGGTCAGATCGCCGGCCGCGGTCCCCCGGGGCCGGGCGGCCGCATGGCGAGCCGGTGCACGAGACCCGCGAGCCGCGCGCGGACGCCAGCGCCGGTCGCGACGCGGGCCGCGGCATCCGCCCTGCTGGTAGGTCGGGCGGCCGCGCTCGCCGTCTCGGCCGTGCGCTCGAGGGCGATGCGTCGGTGCTCGAGGTCTCGGGTGAAGCTCGCCTCGTCGGCGATCCGGAGCTCGTGGACCCAGAAGTGGTCGCTGAGGTTCACGGTGGTCTCCTCTCCTGTCGGGTGTGCTGCATTTCGCGGTGTCGCGCCGGATCGCGGGCCGGATCCCGGTCAGCGCCTGGTGGCGGTCACGAGCAGGTACTCCCAGCGCATCGCGCCGGAACCGTCGGCCCGCAGCTGCTCGTCGCCGTGCGCGGCGAGCGCGTCGTCGAGGGCCTGTACGGCCTCGGCGTCGTCGGCGATGCGGCGGTACACCGCGATCGTCGGCCCGTAGTGCGACTTGAAGTAGTCGCGGAACTCGGCGCCGCTGGCGAACCGGCCGATCTCGACCGTCTGCCGTACCGCGACCACGTCGGTCGCGCCGTCGACGAGCAGCGAGCGCACGTGCGCCTCGTCGCCCCAGCGCGGTGCGGGCGTCGCGCCCTCGGGCAGCGGCGGCGCATAGGGCTTCATGACCCCGAACATGCGGCCGATGAAGCCCTCGGGGGTCCAGTTCAGCAGTCCGATGCGCCCGCCGGGCCGCACGACGCGCAGCAGCTCGCTCGCCGCCGCCTCGTGGTGCGGCGCGAACATGATGCCCACGGTCGAGACCGCCGCGTCGAACGAGGCGTCCTCGAACGGGAGGTCTTCGGCGTCGGCCTCGCGCCACTCGACCTCGACGCCGGCCTCGGCGGCCTTGCGGCGCCCGACGGCGAAGAGCTCGGGGGCGAGGTCGCTCGCGACGACGGCGGCGCCCGCCACCGCTGCCGGGATCGACGCGTTGCCGCTGCCCGCCGCGATGTCGAGCACGCGGTCGCCCGGGTGCACCCCGGTGGCGGCGACGACGCGCGGTCCGAGCTCCCAGATGAGGTCGGAGGCGAGCGTCGGGTAGTCGCCAGACGCCCACATGCTGCGGTGCTTGGCCTTGAGTTCGCGATCCGCCTCGGTTGCGGTGATCGCCGTGGTGTCCGTCATGCGGTGCTCCTCGATCCGGTTTCGGCGGGTCCTGGGCCCGCCGGTGATGACTGATGGAGCGAGTGTCGTGCGGGCGCGACGGCGCCGCATCCGTGCAGCACACGGAGATCTGCACGCAGGGCTACGGATGCCGGGGCGCGGTCGCCGGCTCCACGAGGGTCGCGTCGAGTCCGGCGATCAGCGCCTCGAGCCCCTGGTCGAAGGTCGCGAGGTCGCGCATGCCCGCGACATCGGGGGCGATCGCGGCACCGGGGCCGGACGACTCGCCGGCGGATGATGCGCCGCTGCGTGCTACGCGACCGCGCGCCCACACGACGAGGAACCCGGTCGCGTATCCGTCGACGATGCCGAGGATCTGGCGTGCCTGCTCGCGGTCGAGGCCTGCGCGCTCAAGGCTGCCGACCACGTTCGCGAGGTGCGGGGCGACGGGCGCAGCGTCGTACGGCGCGAGCGCGAGCAGTTCGAACGCGTGGGGCACATCGACGGCGAGCTCGCGGTAGGCGCGCAGCGTCCGTCGGACGGCGTCCTGCCAGGACTCGCCCGGCACCTCGCGCAGGGCGAGCCGCTCGATCAGTTGGGCGACGATCGCGTCGACGAGGTCGTCGCGGCTGCGCACGTGCGTGTAGAGGCTCATGGGCGCGCAGCCGAGCTCGGCGGCGAGCCGTCGCATGGTGAGCGTCTCGAGTCCGTCGCGTTCGACGAGCGCGATCGCGGCCGAGGTGACGTCGGCGCGGGTGAGCGTCTGACGCTGTTCGAGCGCGGTGCGGGTTGCCTCTTGACGGGACGCCATGCGTGCAACAGTATCGTCCGTACGCTGTACGGATCCGTACGGCGTACGGATACCCGAAAGGCAACACCGAATGGACCTGTTCCGGCTCACCGCCACCGAGGCCGCCGATCTCATGCGACGACGCGAGCTCTCCCCGGTCGACCTGCTCGAGTCCGTGCTCGAGCGCACGGCGGCGACCGAGCCCGTGATCAACGCGGTCACCGAGCAGTGGATCGACGAGGCCCGGGCGGCCGCCGCGGCATCCGAAGCCCGGATCGCGGCGGGCGAGGCGCTCGGGGCGCTCGAGGGCATCCCGCTCATGCTGAAGGACGAACAGCCCGTCGCCGGTCGCCTCCTCGAAGACGGCTGTCTGCTCGAGCAGGGCCACATCGCCGACGAGACGCACCCCATCGTCGAGCGCATCCAGGCGGCCGGCGCCGTCATCCACGCGCGCACCACCACGCCCGAGTACTGCTGCGCGCCCGTGACGCACTCGAAGCTCTGGGGCGTCACGCGCAACCCGTGGAACCCCGAGTACACGCCCGGCGGCTCATCCGGCGGCTCGGGTGCCGTGCTCGCGGCCGGGTCGACCCTGCTCGCCACGGGCTCCGACATCGGCGGCTCGATCCGCATCCCGGCCTCGTTCAACGGCGTCGTCGGCTTCAAGCCGCCGTTCGGGCGCGTGCCCGGCATGGCCCCGTTCAACTCCGACACGTACTGCGCCGACGGGCCCATGGGGCGCAGCGTCGCGGATGTCGCGCTGCTGCAGAACGTCATCTCGGGCCCGTGGGTCGGCGATGCCGCCTCGCTCCGCGAGATCGCGGCCGTCTCGGGCGAGGTCGCGCCGCTCCGCGGCACGCGCATCGCGCTCTGCCTCGACCTCGGCGGCTACGACGTCGACCCGATCGTCGAGGCGAACACGCGGCAGGTCGCCGCCGCGCTGGTCGCCGCGGGGGCGCACGTCGACGAGGTGACGCTGCCGTGGGGCCCCGAGCGGGTGCTCGCGACCGCGTGGCCGCACTTCGGCGCGGTCATGGGCCCGTTCATCGAGTCGATCGCCGAGGGCGACCCGGCCCGTGCCGAGCAGCTCATGCCGTACACGCGCGCGTTCGCCGCGTCGGCGGCGGACGGCGGCGACTACGTCGAGGGGCTCGTCGCCGAGTCGGAGTTCTACCGGCCGTTCGCCGAGCTCATGACCGGTTACGACGCGCTCGTCTGCCCGACCATCGCGACCACGGGCCTCGCCGCCGACGAGCCCTGCACCGACAGCAGGGCGATCTTCTCGAAGCTCATGACGCTGCCGTTCAACGTGATCGGCCGCGTGCCCGTGCTCGCCGTGCCGTCGGGCATCGCCCCGAACGGCGTGCCGACGGGCGTGCAGATCGTCGGGCGGACCTATGACGACGCCGCGGTGTTCCGCATCGGCGCGGCGCTCGAGCGCGAGCTCGCGATGTGGACCGATGCCTCGTGGTGGCCCACGGTCTGACGCCGCCGCCCGACCGGCGGGTCAGGCCTGCGACGGCAGGCTCGGCGCGCCGGCGGGCCGGAACCCGGGCAGTCCGCGCCTCGCGATGAGCCACTCGGCCACCACGAGGTTCGGCAGCCAGCAGAGGAACGGCACCGCGGCGTACGCGTTCGCGAACACCGCGTCGAAGTCGAACCCGCCGCTCAGGAAGGGCAGCTGCGCCACGATGAGCAGCGGCAGCCAGATGCGTAGGGTCACGGCGGCGTAGGTGAGGGCGAAGTTGCGCATCATCCACGCGCGGTGGCCCGCGACATCCCCTCGCCTGATCGCCCGGTAGGCGAGTGTGCCGGTGACGAGCCACACGACGCCGAGCCCGCCGAAGCCGAAGAGGCCCACGAGGCCCGCGTCGTTCACGGGCGCGATCACGAGTGCGGCGAGCCCGCCGATGCCGACGGCGGTGAGGTACGTGCGGCCCGTCCAGCGATGCACCCGCGGATGCCGCGTGCGCAGGCCCCGCCAGAACTGCAGCGGCCCGAGCACGAGGGCGAGTCCGCCCGCGACGATGTGTGCGTAGAACGCGAGCTGGATCGGCCACGGCTGTTCGGCGTAGTTCGCCGCGAGTCCGCCCGACGGCTGCTCGGCGAGCGTTCGCAGCGAGGCCGTGAGGTACGGCACCACCGCGAACGCCGCGATGCCGAGCGACGAGAGCAGCACCCATACCCAGGCGATGCGCGTGCCGAGCCTGGGTCGGGCGGGTCGGCCCGTCGCGGTGAGATCGGCGGCGGCTGCGACGGCGCCGGTGGGGTCGGCCGACTCGGCGGAGCCCGTGGGGTCGGATGTCGCGGGCGGCTGCGACGCGTCGGTGCTCGTGGATGTGCTCGTGGAGGTCATGGGTCGCACGGTACGAGCGCCCGACGATCGCGGACATCGGGTCAACCCCCGGATCGGATGGCGGGTTCAGCGCCCGGTCGGCGCCGCGCCGTGCCCGTGAACCGTGGCCCTCAGGCGAGCGCGCCCGGCCCCCGCGTCGGGACGACGTCGTCGAGGTCGTGCCGCACGCCTTCGGCGTCGACGAAGGCGAGCTGCAGCGGTTCGCCGGTCGAGCGCGAGGCGTAGACGGCGGCGGGCCCGAACCCGGTCGGGCGGAACTCGTCGCCCCAGTCGACCATCGCGGCGAGCACGGGCACGAGGGCGTGTCCGGCCTCGGTCAGCACGTACTCCTCGCGTTCGCGCTCGCCCGCGTCGCGGTACGGGCGTCGCTCGAGCACGCCGGCCTCGACCAGGCGCCCGAGGCGGTCGGTGAGGATGTCGGGTGCGATGCCGAGCCGCTCGCGGAACTCCGCGAATCTCGTGCGCCCCCAGAGCGCCTCGCGCACGATGAGCAACGACCACTTCTGGCCGAGCACGTCGAGGGTGCGCGCGATGGAGCAGCGCTGCAGGGAGGGGGCGACGGCGGACATGCTGCGAGTCTACCAGTCTGACTAGGATATTCGGAGTCAGCATGCTAACTTGGGTTTTCCAATCCAGAGGAGACCGAGATGAGCCTGGGCAGACGAGCGAGCTTCTTCACCGCGGCATCCGTCGCCGGCCTCGCACTCTGGGCCAGCGGGGCGCCCACGGTGGTCTATCCGCTCTACGCCGCCGAGTGGTCCGTGCCGCCCACGGTCACCACGGCGATCTTCGCGGTCTACCCGCTCGTGCTCGTGCCCGTGCTCATCGTCTTCGGCAACCTGTCCGACACGATCGGCCGCCGGGCCGTCATGCTCATGGGGCTCGCCGCGGTCGCGGCGGGAGCGATCGCGTTCGCCCTCGCGCCCGACCTCGCCTCGATCTTCGTCGGGCGGGCGCTCATGGGCGTCGGCGTCGGCCTCTCGCTCAGCCCCGCGACTGCGGCGATGGTCGAGTTCGGCGGTGCCGACGGTGCGAGTCGCGCCGCCTCGGCCACGACCGCGTCGACTGCGTCGGGCCTCGCCCTGTCGACGATCCTCGGCGGGTTCCTCGTGCAGTACGCGCCCGCACCGATGCACCTGAGCTTCTGGGTGCTCGTGGGCGTCACCGCCGTGGTCGCGGCCTTCGTCTGGGCGCTGCCCCGCCCTGTCCGCGACCCGGCGAACGGATCGTGGCGACCGCGCCCCCCTCGCATGCCGCGGGCCGAGCGGCGACCGTTCGTCGCTGGCACCCTCGGCATCGCCGCCGCCTACGCCATGGGCGCGATCTTCCTCGCGCTCGGCGCCCAGATCGCGCGCGACCTCGTGCGTACGACCGATGCGTTCGTCGACGGCGCCGTCATCGCGCTCTCGGCGATCAGCATCGGGGTCGTCGCGCTCCTCGCCAGACGGATGCCGCCGCGCCTCGCCGTGACCATCGGACCCGCCCTCGCGGCCGCCGGCCTCGGCCTGCTCGTGTACGCGGGCGTCGCGCACTCGCTGCCCGCGTTCATCGCCGCCTCGCTCGTCGCCGGCGGCGGGTACAGCCTCATGTTCTCGGGCGGACTCGGGCTCGTCACGACCACCGCCCCCGCGCACGAACGCGCCGCGGTGATCTCCGCCGCCTACGTCGTCGGATACCTGGTGCAGGCGCTCGCCGCCTTCGGCCTCGGCGCGCTCGCCACGGCATACGGACTGCAACCCGCGCTCGAGGTCGGAGCGCCGCTCATCCTCGCGATCGGACTCGCCTCGTTCGCCGTCGCGAACCTGGGCCGTCGGCGCGCGGATTCGGGCGCACCCTCGGCTCCCGTCGCGGCTGCGGCATCCGCTGCGTCGTCACCGCTCCCGCTCACCCGCCCCACCCCGGAAGGAACCCCATCATGACCCTCATCGACGGCAGCACGCTGCTCATCACCGGTGCGAACGGCGGACTCGGCACCGAGTTCGTACGCCAGGCACTCGATCGCGGCGCACAGCGCGTGTACGCCGCCGCCCGCACGCCGAAGGACTGGGCCGATGCCCGCGTCGTGCCGCTCGCGCTCGACGTGACGGATGCCGCCGCCGTCGCATCGCTGGCGGACCTCGCGCCCGATGTCTCCATCGTCGTGAACAATGCGGGCATCAGTCTGCCCGGGCCCACGCTCGCCGCGCCGATGGACGGCGTGCGCGCCATCTTCGAGACGAACGTGTTCGGCCCCCTCGCGATCGTGCAGCAGCTCGCCCCGGTGCTCGCCGCGAACGGCGGAGGAGCCGTGATCGACGTCCATTCCGCACTGAGCTGGCACGCTGGCGGCAATGTCTACAGCGCGACCAAGGCAGCCCTCTGGTCGCTCACCAACTCGCTTCGGCTCGAGCTCGCGGGGCAGGGCACGCAGGTGCTCGGCGCGCACCTCGGCTACACCGACACCCCCATGACCGCGGGGCTCGACGTGCCCAAGGAGCGCCCGGCGGACATCGTCGCAGCGATCTACGACGGACTCGAGGCGGGCGATCACGAGGTGCTCGCCGATCAGACGAGCCGGGCGCTGAAGGCCGCGCTCTCGGCGCCGCTCGAGCAGCTGTACCCCGAGCTGCGCGCGCAGGGGGCGTCGCGCGCCGGCTGAGTCGGCCCGTGCTCAGTGCGGACCCCGGCCCTGTTCCGGGCAGGCCCTGACGCGGTCGGGCGGGCCCCGCGGGATGGTCTGGGCAGGCGGATCGGATCATGGAACCTCGCACCCCAGTCACAGCTCGACTCCGACGGTCGACGACGACCATCGTCATCGGCGGTGCGCTCAGCCTGTTGCTGAGCGCGTGCGCGAGCGGCGCGAGCGGCTCGAGCGGTGCGGGAGCGTCCGCCTCCGTCGGCGTCGGCAGCATCAGCACCTGGCTCGCGGAGGTCGGCACGCGGTGGGAGGCGTTCGTCGACGGCAACCTCGCACCGCTGACCGACACCGGCATCGCGGTCGCCGGGTGGCTGGTCGGGCTCGCCGTCGCCGCCCGACTGGTGACGCTCATGCCGTGGGTGCGCGATCCGCGCATCACGAGGGCGGCCGGGCGTCGCCTCCGCATCGTCGGCTGGGCGCTCGTCGCCGCGACGCCGATCGCGACGGTGATCGTGACCGCCTTCGCACGGGACGCGCTGTTCGTCTGGATGTTCGTCGGCGGCGCACTCGCGGTCGGCTCGGTCGTGGTGCTCGCGTTCGGGCTCGCGACGAGGTCCCGCATCGACGCGCACGTCATGTCGCCCGACGGCTCGACGAACAGCGCATGGTCGATCGATGCGCTCCTGCAGATGCGCGACCTCAACGCCGACGACCCGGGTCATCGGGTCGACCGACAGGACTCGCCAGATTTCGGCGAGTTCATCACGGTCGCCGACCGCAGCGGCAACGGCCTCGCCTCGGTTGCAGCCTGGGTCGTGCAGGTGCTGTTCAACGCCGCTCCGTGGATGCTCCAGGTCACCATGGTCGATCCGCTCTCGGCGATCGCGACCCTTCGCCGCAACGGACACCTGGCCGGCGAGGTGCATCTGCGGCTCGACTCGCGCGGCTTCGCCAGGGCGACGGATGCCGGGGCATCCGATCAGCATCGCAAGCTCCTCGCGCTGGCCGCCGCATTCACGGCGATGACGATGGCCGACCGCTACCCCGACGTCCGCGGCTTCTACCGCGCGACGAACTGGCGCTCGCTCGGCTACCTCGCGATCGCGCAGATGGCCGACGATGACGACGAACGCGACCATTACCTCGACCGCGCGGTCGAGATCGAACCGCGCAGCCTCATCGTGGAGTACACGCGCGTGCAGGTCGAGTTCGTCGACGCGCGCGACCGGCACACCATGGAGGCGCTGATGGACCGCCTCGAGCCGGTCGTGAACCAGGCGGCGTGGGTGTGCGACACGGACACGATCTTCCAGGCGCCGCCGCGGGACTGGCACGAGTACACGCTTCGGGAACGGGCGACGGATGCCGAGGGCCGCCCGCCGTTCGAGGTCGTGACGGAAGCCGAACGCAGCCCGTCGTCCGAGGGCGACGAGGATGCGGTGACGCCCGTGCCCGACCCCGACGCGGCGCCGGATCCCGACGACCCTCCGCGCGGCGAGCCGCACCTCATGCTCCTGCGCACCCTGCTGCTCTACGTCGCCACTGCGCGCAACTGGGCCGCGCTCGTCGACCTCGAGCCCGGTTCGCATCCGGTGGGCGACGACGGGCGCCGTGAGCGGATCCGCAGGGCCGCCGACGCGCTGGTGCGCCTGCTCGACGTCGAGACGGCGGCCCGATGCGCGCTCACGCGCCGGGAGTCGGTCTGGCTCGCGGCGCGCACGTCGATCCGACGCGATCCGGCGGCGGCACGGCGCGCCTGGGAGCGTCGCGAGCACGCGCGTCGCGATCCGGCCGGAGTGCTCATGCGCATGCGCGCCCGGGCGGCGCTCAGCTACGTGATCTTCGACGACGGCCCCGACCACGAGCAGCTCGTCGCGGCAGCCGACCCGACACCCTCGTCGGGCTCGAGGGCGGCTGCGATGCCGCGCCTGGTGCGCCCGGCACGCGGCCCGCGGCCCACACGCGAACCGGTCGACATCCTCACGCCGTGGCTGGCCGAGACGAAGGCGTCGGGCGAGATCGAGATCCGCTACTCGTACGCGTGCTACCTGGCGCGACGGTCCCGCACCGCCCAGGGCGACGCCCACGCCCACATCGTCGACGAGGCGGCGCGCCGCGTCGAGGCGGCGCAGCTCGTCGACCAGTACCGCTCGATGGCCGAGTGGGATCCCGAGCTCAAGCACCTCGGCACCGAATCGTGCATGCGATCGCTCGTGGTGCGGCCGATCCGATCGTCGTGGGAGATCCGCCGGTTCGCCACGGTGAGGAGCGCGCTCGTCGCCCAGGGCATCCTCGAACCCGATCGGCTGGCCGCGACATCCGGGAGGCTCGACGGACTCCTCGAGGCGACCGAACTCCACGGGGACGAGTTCGGTCGGCTCCTGGACGCGTCGAGTCTGCTGCGGGCCATCGAGACGACGGATGTCGGCGGGCTCGCGCCCGATCAACGGCTGCGCGCGGCGCGCCACCTCGTCGACACCGGGTGTTCCGTCTCGTGCCTGCTCGTGCGCGTCGATCAGGATCCGGGCGAGCTGGTGGCGGAACTCGCCGCGGCCGTCTTCTGGGTGCCGACCGACGACGAGGTCACCCACGTGCGCGAGTTCGTCACCGCGGTTGCGCGAAGCCTCGCCGACGAGCGCGCTGCTGCGGGCTCGTCGTTGGCCGGCGCGACGGTGGCCTGACGGCGTGATCCTGGCCCGGGCGCGCGACGACCGGTCGCGCCGAGCGGGCGGGGCTCGCAGAATGAGTGCATGACCAGCGAAGAGATCGGTGCACCCGCAACCGCTGCCCAACGCGTCCGACAGCTGCGCCTCGTCGTGCACGCCGAGGACTTCGAGCGGGCGCTCGCCTTCTACCGGGATGCGCTCGGCATGACCGAGCAGGAGGCGTACGACGGCGAGGGCGGCGCGAGGGTCGTGATCCTCGACGCGGGCCGCGCGACGCTCGAACTGTCGAATCCCGCGCAGGTCGCCTACATCGATCGTGTCGAAGCCGAGGGCCGGCCGAGCGACCGGCTGAGGATCGCGCTCGAGGTCGACGACGGGCCCGCGGTGACGGCCGAGCTCGTCGCGGCGGGCGCCGAGCTCGAGGCCGAGCCCCGCGAGACGCCGTGGCGCTCGGTGAACTCGCGACTTCGGGCGCCCGCGGACCTGCAGCTCACGCTGTTCCAGGAGCTCGATGCATCGGCGCCGGCGCCGGCGCCGGCGCCGGCACCGGCACCCGCACCCGCGCCCCAGGCGTCGGACGCGACGGATGTCCCGGATCCCGCGCCTGAGCGGGCCGCGCTCGGTGACATCATCGTGGTCACCGGGCCGTCGGGCTCGGGCAAGTCGACCGTCGGAGCCCTGCTCGCCGAGCGGTCCGGCCGTCGCGCCGTGCATCTCGAGACCGACCGGTTCTACTCGGCGATCCGGTCGGGAGCGGTCGCTCCCCACCTCCCGGAGGCGCATGCGCAGAACGAGGTCGTCGTCGCGACGATCGCGGCTGCGGCCGCGAGCTGGTCCGTCGGCGGCTACGACGTGGTCGTCGACGGTGTCGTCGGGCCGTGGTTCCTGCCTCCGATCGTCGACGCGGCCCGCGAGGTCGGAGCGCCGCTGCACTACGTCGTGCTCCGCCCCTCGGTCGACGCCACCGTCGAGCGGGCGAAGGCGCGCTCGGCCGGCGCCCTGCGCGACGAGGCGGTCGTGCGCGACCTGCACGGCCAGTTCGCCGACCTCGGAGCGCTCGAACCGCACGCCCTCGACACGACGGGGCTCGACGCCGAGCAGTCCCTCGAAGCGGTGCGGGCCGCGCTCGACGGCGGCGCGATGCGGATCGCCTAGCGCTCCACCGTGCCGCGCCGAGCCTCGGTCGCCCAGATCGCGAGCTCGACGCGGTTGCGTGCGCCGATCTTGGCCATCGCGCTCGCGATGTGGGTCTTGACGGTGCTGAGCGAGATGTGCAACTCCCTGCCGATCTCGGAGTTGCCGAGGCCGCGCGCGACCGCCGCGGCGACCTCGTGCTCGCGTTCGGTGAGGGGCGTCGACGGCGTCGCCCGCGGTTCGGGCTCGCTGCCGGCGAACGCCTCGATGAGGCGTACGGTCACGTTCGGGTCAATGAGCGCGTCGCCGCGTGCCGCTGCGTGCACGGCCTCGCGCAGCAGCACGGCTCCGGCGTTCTTCAGCAGGAACCCGCGCGCCCCGGCCCGCAGCGCCGCGTAGACGTACTCGTCGAGGTCGAACGTCGTGATCACGACGACGGGCATCGGGTCGACGACGCCCGGGCCCGCGAGCTCGCGCGTGGCGGCGATGCCGTCGGCCACCGGCATCCGGATGTCGAAGAGGCACACGTCGGGCCGCAGGTCGCGGGCCATCGCGACGGCCTCACCGCCGTCGACCGCCTCGCCGACGACCTCGATGTCGGGTTGCGCGTCGAGGATCATGCGCAGGCCCGTGCGCACCAGCTCCTGATCGTCGGCGATGAGCACGCGGATCGTCACGTCGTTCCTCCAGATCGGCTGCTCGCAGCCCATGCGGAACGCGGCAGCACCGCGGCGACCCGCCAGCCGCCGGGCCCTCCGCGGTCGTCGCCGCCGATCGGCCCGACCTCGCACGTTCCGCCGAGCAGCGTCGCGCGTTCGACCATGCCCGTGATGCCGTACCCGGGGCGCACCGGGGAGTCGGATGCCGCGGGCAGGCCGTCGTCGCGAACCTCGAGGTGCACGCCAGAGCCGTCCACCAGCACGTGCACGTCGACGCGCGTCGCGCTCCGTGCGTGCCTGCGGGCATTCGTGACGGCCTCCTGCGCGAGCCGGAACACGGCCGCGCCGACCGCCGACGGCAGCCCGTCGAGATCGCCCTCGACCGTGACGGCCACCTCGAGCTCGCCCGGCTGACCCGGCGAACCCGGCTGACCCGGCGAACCCGGCGAACCCGGTGCGGCGGTCGCGAGCCGACGCAGGTCCGAGGCGGCCGGGGCCGGCATCCGCTCGCCCGGCTCGTCGTCGCGTCGCAGCACGCGCACCATGGCCCGCATCTCGTCGAGGGTCTTCGAGGCCTCGGCCTCGATGGTGCGCAGCACGGCGGCCGCGGCATCCGGATGCGCGTCGGCGACGGCCAGGCCGGCCTGCGCCTGGATCGCGATCGCCGAGACGTGGTGGGCGACCGTGTCGTGCAGGTCGCGCGCGAGGTGCTCGCGCTCGAGCAGGCGCATGCGGTCGAGCTCACGGGCCCTGGCCCCCGCGCGCCAGCGGAACGCGAGCCCGAGCGACCAGACGGTGACCACGACCGCGATGCCGCCGATCACGTCGCCGAGCGCCTGCGGCCCGGTCAGGAACGACGCGGCCCAGCCCACGAGCACGAGCGCGCCGCCGCCGAGCATCGCCCGGCCCGACCCCCAGCGCATGACGGCGTAGACGAGCAGCAGGAAGTACGCGGTCGCGTAGAGCTGCGGGTCGTCGCCCGTGACCAGGCCGAACAGGGTGCCCGCACCGAACGCGACGGCGAGCATCGTGAACGGGCGCGAGCGCCGCCAGAGCAGGGTCGGCACGAGCAGCACCAGCACCGCGGCCCACGCCCACCGCCACGGCACCTCGGGCCGCAGCGCGGCCTCGACGACCACGAGCGGCACGAGCACGCCGACGAGCGCCCAGTCGCGCCACACCCGGCGGGGCGGCGGCGGCACCGCGGCAGGCGCGTTCCACAGCGACCGCACGGGGCTCGTCATGCCCTCATGATAGGTGCGCGGCATCCGTCGAGGAGGGCGTCGGGGGCGGCGTCGCGACCGAGCGCGGGCGTCGGCGCGGGCCGAACATGCCGATGCGCACGCGTCGCCGGATGACGACCTCCGCGACCGCGAGGTTGATCGCCCACCCGAGCGCCATGAGCGCGGTGTAGGCGAACTCGTCGGGCTCGCCGACCAGCAGCACCCACGGCATGATCGTGAGCACCTGCGTGCCGGCACCGAGCCCGATGGCGTAGGCGCGCGTCATCCACGCGCTGTGCACGCGCACGTCGCCGCGCCGGATCGCGAGGAACGCGACGACGATCGCCGCCGCCATGGCGGGCGCCAGCACGATGCGGATGAGCATGAGTGCAGGGCCGCTGTTCGCCGGAAGGTCGTAGGCGACGGCCATCCAGAGACCGGATGCCGCCGACACGAGCCCGGCCGGCGCGACCACCCGCCCGGCGAGCCGGTGCCAGCGGCGCCGCCTGAGCGAGGGTGCGAACTGCAGCGCGCCGAGCAGCAGGAACACCGTGGACCCGATGATGTGCGCGATGACCGGCACGGGGGAGTCGAAGAAGCGCGCGTTCTCGGCCGTGACCTCGGCGCCGGTGCCGAGCTGCACGAGGCGGCTCGAGCCAGCGGCCATGGGCACGAGCGTCAGCGCGATGAGCCCGGACGGCGCGAGCCATCCGGGGCGGCGGCGCATAGGCGGGGCTGGGGGGTTCTCGTCCATGCTCCGATGCTCGCGAGCGGATGCCGCGGCGGCATCGGTCGGCGGGTCCGACCTGCCTCGGCCGATCGGCCGATCGCGTCGCTCAGCGACGGGGGGATGCCGGCGTGGTCGGCGCGTGCCGCCGGCGCGACGCGAGCACGACCAGGCCAGCAGCGAGGAGCGCGGCGGCGAGTGGCAGCGCCTCGAGGCTTCGGGGGCCGGTCGCGGGCAGTCCCGTCGCGTCGCCGGATCCGGCAGGTGCGCCTGGCCCGCTCGTGCCGGGGTTCGGCGGGATCACCGGCTCGCCCGGCGGGTCGGTCGGCGGCGGCTCGGTCGGGGCGGCTGCGACGTCCACCTGGAGGCTCGCTCGGGCGAGCGTGCCGTTCGCATCGAGCACGGTGTAGGGCACGACGGGCGTCGTTCCCGAGAACCCCGCGGCCGGCGCGAACGTGACTGCGCCGGTCGTCGGGTCGACCGTGAGCGTGCCGACGCCGTCGAGGGCGAGCGTGCGGCCGTCGGACGACAGCGCCTCGGGGTCGGCGCCGAGCGGCAGCTCCAGGCGCACCGACCTGGGCACGAGCGGCGCCGGAGCGCCGCCGCCCGCGTCGTTGCCGCTGACGTCGTTCGCCAGCACGTCGATGACCGTCGACTCGCCGGGCTCGGCCACGACGTTGTCGACGCCGGCGACCGGCGTCACCGGGGTCACCGAGATCACGAGCAGCGCCGTGGCCGTCGTGCCGTTCGCGTCGGTGACGCCGTACGGCACCGGGGTCGCCTCGCCGACGAAGGTCGCGACGGGCCGGAACCCGATGCCGCCCGTGACGGCGTCGACCGTGTACTCGCCCTCGCCGGGCACGACGAGCGACCTCCCGTCGGCGCCGAGCGCGGTGCCGATCGGGGCACCGGCCGGCACGCGCAGGCGCACGCTCGTCGGATCGAGCCCGACCGCGTCGGACCCCGGCAGGTCGTTGCCGAGCACGTCGACCGTGATCGGGGTCGCCTGCGGGGTCGCCGCGGCATCCGGTGACGGCACCGGCACGACGGGGGCGACCGAGATCGAGATGACGGATGTCGCGAGCGTGCCGTTCGCGTCGGCGACCGTGTACGGCACGGGCGTCGTGTCGCCGGTGAAGGACGGGACCGGCGTGAACGTGACGCCGCCCGCCCCGTCCAGCGCGTAGACACCCTCGCCCGCGATGGTGAGCACGCCCTCGGGCGAGAACGAGGAGCCGGCGGGCGCTCCCGGCGGCAGCTGGAGCGCGAGCGTGGCGGGCACGAGCGCGATGGCGGCCGTGCCCGGCTCGTCGTTCGCGAGGGGCTCGACGGTCGTCGCGGTGCCCTGCGCCGTGGTCGTGGAATCCGCGACCGCGGTCGGGGTCACGGGCGTCACGTGCACGATGATCGTCGCGTTCGCCGTGGCCCCTTCGGAATCGAGCACCGAGTACGGCGCCGGGGTCGTCGTGCCCACGAAGGCCGGTTCCGGCGTGAAGACCGCGAAGTCGACCCCCGGATCCAGCGTGTACGTGCCCTCGCCGCCGATCACGAGGGTGCGGCCGTCGGCCGAGACGCTCGATCCGGGCGGAGCGCCCGGCGGCAGCGAGAACCTGATCGACTCCGGCAGGAACACGGCGCTCGCCGAGGACGGCGAGTCGTTCGCCGTGAGCGGGCCCGAGGTCGGCGTGCCCTGCAGCGTGAAGATCTCGTCGACCGTGCCGATCGGCTGGCCGGCGGCGCTCACCGTCACCGTGATCGTCGCCGTGGCGACGGTGCCGTTGGCGTCGGCCACCGTGTAGGCCACGGGCGTCGCGACGCCCGAGAACGCGGCGTCCGGCGTGAACGTCACCCAGGCGTCGTCGCCGATCGCGTACGACCCCTCGCCGGGGATCACGAGCTGCCTGCCATCGGGACTCAGCGTCGACCCCGCTGGTGCCCCCTGAGGCATCACGAAGACGAGCGAGTCGAGCACGAGCGGCACCGCCGGATCGCCTGCGAGGTCGTTGGCGAGCGGCGCGAACCGCTCGGGCTGACCCATCGGCGTCGCGCGCGGGTCGTCGGTGGCCATAGGCGTCACCGGCGCGACCTCGACCGTGACGCTCGCGGTCGCCGTGCCGCCTCGGGTGTCGTCGACCGCGTAGGGGATCGTCGTGGTCGCGCCGGTGAACGCGGGCTCGGGCGTGAACGTCGCCACTCCGTCTGCGGTGACCGACCAGACGCCCTCGCCCGGGACGGTCAGCAGCCGGCCGTCCGCCGAGAGCTCGGTTCCCGCCGGGGCGGTCGGGGGGAGCGCGAAGCGAGCGCTGTCCGGAACGAGCGGGAACGGCTCCGACCCGGGAAGGTCGTTGTCGAGCAGGGGATGGCTCACCGGCACGCCCTGGAGCGTCGACGCGGCGTCGACCTCGGCGATCGGCGGGGGCGGGGTGACGAACGGGAAGTCGACGCCCTCGGCATCCGACTCGGTGAGCGAGAACTCGCGCTCGGGCAGCGGCGCGATGCCGGGCGGTGGCTCGACCACCGCGCGGTACGGCCCGGTCGCGATCAGCGCGGGCAGACTCCATGCGCCGGAGGCGCCCGACACGGCCGTGCCGACCACGGTGCCGTTCTCGTCGAGCACGGTCACGGTCGACCCCGCCAACGGCGCGTCGTCGAGTGTCACGGTGCCGCCGACGGCGAAGGTCTTCGCGACGAACCAGGTCTGGTACACGGGGAACCCGCTGCGCCACCTGAACGACATCGTGAGCGACGTGATCGGCACGCTCGGCGCGAACCACGCGGTCGCGCCGTCGGTGTCGGCGGCGCGCGCGTTGCCGATGAGCAGGCCGGTGGAGCCGCCGTCGGTCCACGACGGCCGATCGTTCAGGTCGGCCGCGTCGCAGGACGGTCCGCCGGTGCGATGGCAGGAGTTGTAGGACTCCTGGTAGCCCAGCGCCGCGACGGGCACGGGCTCGCCGTCGGCGCCCGTCGCCGAGAGCGTCACCTGGTCGGCATCGACGTCGCCGAGCACGAATGCCCAGCCCGACGCGGGGGTGGGTCGGGCGAACGTGTAGGTCGTGACGCCGGGCGAGGCGGCGTTGTTCGCTGCGGGGCGCTGGTTGAGGTACGTGCGATCCCGGCTCGACCCGAACACGGCGCCGACCGGCGTCGACGCGGCCTGCCAGGTCGAGGCGCCGCTCACGACCGTCGCGGTGCTCGAGGTCGACGTGAACGTCGTCGCCGGGAAGTTGCCCGGCATCGCGACGGTCCCGGTGAACGGGGCCGCGGCCGAGACGGCGAAGGTGCCCCACGTGTCGAGTTCCGCTGCGCTCGCCGCCGTCGCACCCGCGACGATGAGCGCGCCGGCGACCAGGGCAGCCCACCACCGCGCACGTGACCGACGGTTCCGTTGCGACGTCTGCATATCGAGATTTCCTCAGGGAAATTCGACGATAGGGGCTCCTCGGCCGCACCACAAGCGGCGCCTCGACCGACGCCCGGTGATCAGGTGTCGCGTTCGCCCCCGCGGAGCTCCACCACGAGTCGGGCGATGTCGCGCACGAGATCGAGCGGCAGCGGCTTCGAGTAAGGCAGGTTCACGGTGTCCTTCGCCGCGCGCCACGGGGCGATGCGCGCCTCGAGTTCGCCCTCGGTGTGCGGCACCGGGTAGAGGCCGATGTGCTGCTTCCAGCCGGCGAAGTGCAGCCAATAGCGGCCATGCACGGCGATGGCCGGGATGTCGTAGCGCAGCTTCTCCTCGGCACCCGGAAGCACCTCGTGGATCGCGGCGCGCACCGCCGCGAGGCGCTCGGCCGGCTCGCCCTCGAAGCCGGCGAGGTACTCGTCGACCGTGGTCGGCTTGACGGGTCGGTCGTTCATGAGACGTCCTCCAGGGTCAGCCCGCCGCGCCACCCGGCGCCGACGGGGATGTGCTGCTCGCTGATGCGCCCGCTGCGGGCGAACTCGACCCAGGCCGCGCGAAGCGGCGCGCCGGCGGCCACGAGGGTCGCGGCGCCGTCGGGCGCGACCAGGGCCGCGCGCGACCAGGCCGGCTCGTTCGGGAAGAGCAGGGGCAGCTCGATCGCGTGCGCGGCGCCGAGCGGACCGCCCGCGGGGCGCGCGTCGAACACGCCGACCTGCACGGAGGCGCCGCCCGCCGCGAGCAGCTCGGCGAACCGACGGCCTTCTCGCGCGTAGACGCGCTTCGTGGTCGCGCCCACGAGCACGCGGCGCGCGAGCCGCCCGACGAGGGGCACCCGGAACAGGCGTTCGAGCTTCGGCACGGTGCCGAGGAAGAACATCGTCTCCTCGGTCGTCCACGTCACGAGCACGTCGAGCCCGGCCGCACGGCGGCGCCAGACCCCGGGGATCTCGGCCTCGGCAGGCAGCGGCGCCTGGCCCGCCTCGGGGCCGAAGCTCATGCCCGAACGCAGGCCGTAGCCCGACCCCGCCTGCTTCGCGACGAGCTGCAGTGCGCCGATCTCGTCGGTCGTGGCATCCGTCGGGATCACCCCGATCGCCTCGCGCATCTTCGCCTGCATCTCGTCGCGATCGGTGCGGATGCCGAACGGCGCGCTCTGCAGCACGACGCGCGAGACGAGGCCTTCGGCTCCGTCGGCCGCGAGCACGTGGGCGAGCGCGTCGGCGCCCGAGGACTGCCCGAAGACGGTGACCTGCTCGGGGTCGCCGCCGAACCCGGCGACGTGCTCGCGCACCCAGCGCAGCGCGGTCGCGACGTCGAGCAGCCCCAGGTTCGCAGGTCGCCGCGAGTCGGCACCGAGCCGGTCGCCGGCGAAGCCGAGCAGGCCGAGCCGGAACGTCGGGGCGACGACCAGCACGCCGTGCTCGCGGGCGAGCGCCGACGCGTCGAATCCGGGCAGGTCGCCCGCGTTCGAGACGTGCGCACCGCCGTGGATCCACACGAGCACCGGCACCGGGCCGACGGCGTCAGCGGGGCGCGTCACGGTGATGCGCAGGCAGTCCTCGTCGAACACCGCGCCCTCGAGGGGGTCGCCGAGCACGGCCGCGCTCGGGCTCGGCGGCTGCGGACAGGCGATGGTGGCGAGCTGCAGGTCGTCGGACGACGCCGGGTCGGGCTCGACCGCCTGCGGCCGGCCGAACCGGTCGGCCGTGGCGTAGCGGATGTTGCGGATGCGCTGCACGCCGTCGTCCTCGACGGCGACGAACGCACCCCACGGTGTCTCGACGGCGGTGAGCGAGGGCAGCCGGTCGGCGGCATCGTCGGGGCGCCGTGCGGTGAGGTCGGTCATCGCACGATTCTGCCGGAGCGGTCCTGCCCCGGCCACCTCCCGAGGCATCAGACCGCGTCCTCCCGGTCGGCAGCGGGTTCGCGCGGCGCGCCGCGGCGCGCCATG
The DNA here is from genome assembly GCF_900113185.1 of Agromyces sp. CF514. Lineage (NCBI taxonomy): Bacteria > Bacillati > Actinomycetota > Actinomycetes > Micrococcales > Microbacteriaceae > Agromyces > Agromyces sp. CF514. The sequence continues at coordinate 1,355,568 of NZ_FOZD01000001.1, forward strand.
ACGCCGGCCAGCACCAGCCCTGCGCCGAGCAGCCCGAACAGCGCGAGCGGCAGCAGGGCGGGCCAGCCGCCAGCGGCGTCGGCCGTGAGCGTCGCGAGCAGCACCGTGCGTGCGGGTGCGGTGGGTGCGGCATCCGCGAGGCTCGTGAGCGCGCTCGGTGCGGTCGACGTGAGGCCTGCGACGAGGGCGACCAGTCCGATCGCGAGCGCGACGAGTCGGCCCGCACCGCCGAGCACGGCGGCGAGGCCCTGGTTGACGACGGCGAACACCGCCCCGACGACGAGGCTCGCGGCCGTGAACCAGATCCACTCCGAGGGGCCGAGGGGCACGGCGGCGAGCACGACGGCGGCCACGACCAGACCCTGCGCCGCGCCGACTCCCACTGTCGGCCCGAGGCTGCGACGGGCGATGTCCATCGACGATGCGCCGGTCAGCAGCCGACTCCGGGGAACGGCGGCCCGCGCGAACGCGAGCACCATCGCGCCGAACCACATCGCGATCACGGCGAACAGCGGTGCCGACGTCACTCCGCGCGTGGCGGCGTCGTGATCCGCGAGCACGGGCAGCGACACCACCGACGAGAGGGTCGCGATGTCGCTCGCGGAGTACGTCGGGATCTGCTCGGTCGCACTCGCGAGCCCGTCGGCCAGTTGCGCGGCGCCCGTGTCGAGCTGGTCCGCGCCGGTGGCGAGCGACTGCGCGCCGGCACTCAGCGATGCGGCGCCCGCATCGGCCTGGGCGGCTCCCGCCGCGACCTCGTCCGCACCCGCAGCGGTCTGGTCGAGTCCGTCGACGAGCGAGACGAGGCCGTCGGCGAGCTCGGCCGAGCCCGTGGCCACCTGGTCCGCGCCCGAGGCGAGCTGCCCGACGAGTGCGTCGGCGGCCTGCGCACGCGTGAGTGCGTCCTGCGCCTGGCTGCAGAGGCGACCAGGCGGGATCCGGCAGATCTCCGCGACCACGGCGGCGAGCCGGGCGGTCGCGTCGCCCAGGGCCGACGAGGCCTGCGCCGTGGCATCCGCGACTCCGGCGGCGCCCGCGGCGATCGCCGCCGAGTCGCCCGGGAGTGACTGGGATGCCGCGTCGAGCTCGCCGAGTCCCGCGTCGAGGGCCGACGCGCCGGTGTCGAGCGACTGGAGCCCGGTCGCGAGCTGCGAGGCGCCGCTCGCGAGCTGATCCGCTCCGGAGCTCAGCGAGGCGGCACCCTCGGACACCTGGTCGGCGCCGTCTGCGGCGTTGCCGATCTGCTCGTTGATCTCGTTGAACCCGGCGTAGACGTTTCCGAGGTACTGCGCCGTGAGCTGGCGGTTGAGCGACGAGACCGCGGTCTGCGTGACGACCTCGGTGAGCGCCGGGTCGAGGTACGCGGATGCCGGGGTGGTCGCGATCTCGATGACGGCCTGCCTGGCCTGCGCCGCCGGTCCGCCCATCGAGGTCGCTGCGGCCGAGAACGACGCCGGGATCGTGATGACCGCGGCGTACCTGCCCGAGCGCAGCCCGGCCGCCGCGTCGTCGTCGTTGGTGAGCACCCACGTGAAGTTGCCGCTGTCGTCGTCGACCGGGGCGGTGGCCGCGTCGGTCGCGGGGGTCGCCGGCGCCGAAGGCGTCGCAGAGGGCGATGTCGATGCGGAGGCAGAGGGCGAGGCCGATGCGGCGGCCGAGGGCGACGCCGATGCCGACGGAGTGGCCGTGGGTGCCGGGGTGGAGGTCGCGCCGCCGGCGAGGAGTCCCGCCGCGAACTGGCGCCCGAGCGGCACCGTCGAACCGTCGACCGTGACGGGCACGTCATCGTTGACGATCGCGGCCGTGACGCGGTCGAGCGAGGTCGTCGGCTCGGTGAGCGCCCAGGTCAGCACGCCGCCGATGAGCAGCGGCGCCACGAGCACGCCGATCACGCCCAGCCGCGAGAGCCGCTCGGTGCCGGCCGTCGCCGAGAACCGCCCGGGCATCAGCCCGCGTCCGATCCGGCCGCCGCCGCGGCACCCGCCACGCCGACGGTCACGGCCTCGGCGCTCGATCCGGTGACGGATGCCGCGCGCACGGCGCATGCCGCGGGCAGCACGTCGCTCGCCCCACCGGGTTCGCGAGCCGAGACGACGATCGAGAGCGGGCGCTCGCCGTGTCGTTCGGCGTGCCCGTGCGCCTCCGCGAGCAGGGCGGCGATGCGCCGCCGCACGTCGGGGTCGCCGACCTCGTCGAGTCCGTCGACGAGCACGAGGTCCCGCGTGTTCCAGAGCGCCGTGCGCACGACCAGCTCGGCGCCGCGCGATCCGGCGAGGCCGGCGAACGCGGTGCGCGTGCGCACGGTCGCGGCTCGCGAGGGAAGCACCAGGCCGCACACCTTGAGGAGTCCGGCGGCGATGCCGCGCCTGGCGCCGAGCGCGAGCAGCAGTTCGCGGCGATCGCCGACGGTGCCCCCGAACACGACGAGCGCGTCGCCGGCCTCGAGGCGCGCGGTGAACCCGCGCGGCCGACCCGCGGCATCCGTCCCACCGGCGTCGGCTGCCCCGACCGCCCCGGCCCGACCGGCCGAGCGCCCGACCGACTCCTCGTCGCCGATCTCGACCTGCTCGACCTCGTCGCCCGGGTCGTCGTCGTGTCCGGCGACGCGCACGCCCTCGGCCGCGAGCACGTACCGGTCGCCGGGCTCGGGCCAGTCCGCCAGGGCGAACTCCTCGGTGAGGCCCTCTCCCTCGATGTCGAACCCGGGCAGGGCCCGGTCGAGCCACGCGGGAATCCACCAGGCGTGGTGCCCGAACAGCACGAGCACGGCCGGGATCAGGGTCATGCGCACGAGGAACGCGTCGATCGCGACGCCGACGGCCAGTCCGAACGCGATCGGCTGGATCGACGCGTCGCCGCCCGGCACGAACGCGACGAACACCGAGAACATGATGATCGCGGCCGCCGTGACGACCCGGGCGGAGGCGACGAAGCCGCGATGCACGGCACCCGTCGCATCGCGCCCGGCGGCGTCCTGGTGCACGTAGTCCTCGCGCATGCGGCTGACGAGGAACACCTCGTAGTCCATCGCGAGGCCGAACAGCACGCCCATCAGGATGATCGGCATGAAGCTGATCACCTGGCCGACGTCGGCCACGCCGAGCAGGTCGGCGCCCACCCCGTCGACGAACACGAGGCTCGTGAGTCCGAACGCGGCGCCGATCGAGAGCACGTACCCGAGCGCGGCCGTCACGGGCACGACGATCGACCGGAACACCATCGCGAGCAGCACCAGCGAGAGTCCGACCACGAGCAGGCCGAACGGCGCGAGCGCCCCGGCGAGACGGTCCGAGATGTCGATGCCCGCTGCGGTGTAGCCCGTCACCGAGAGGTCGACGCCGAACTCGGCCTCGAGGTCGTCGTGCATGGCGCGCAGCGTCGACACGAGCTCCTTCGTCTGCTCCGAGTCGGGCGACCCCTCGGGGATCACCTGCACGATGCCCGTGTCGCCCGTCTCGTTCGGCGTCGTCAGGGGAACGGATGCCACGCCGGGCACCGCGGCGAGGGTCGCCCCCAGGTCGTCCATGAGCCCGACCGGGTCGGTCGACTCGATGATGAGGCCCGTCACGATGAGCGGGCCGTTGAAGCCCGGGCCGAAGTGCTCGGCGATGAGGTCGTAGGTCACGCGCCCGGGTTCGCCCTCGTCGAGGGACCCCGCGTCGGGCAACGCCAGGCGCAGGTGCGCGGCCGGCACGGTCGCGAGCGCGAGCAGCCCGACGACGAGCACGACCGTCACGATCGGCCACCTCGTCACGCCGCGCACCCAGCCGCCGAAGAAGCCACGAGGGGCGGATGCCGCGGGCGCGCGATCGAGCGCCGGCTCGGCCGTCTCGGGCCGGGCGTCCGAGGCTTCCGTCGCGGGGTCCGACTCCGATCCCGCAGAGGCGTCGCTGCCGTCGGAGGCACGGTCGTGGTCTGCGCCCTCGTCGGGGTCTGCGCCCTCGTCGGAGCGTGCGCTCTCGTCGGAGCTTGCGCCCTCGTCGGAATCCGGCCGACCACCGGCATCCGTCGCCACCGAGGCATCCGTCACCTGCGTGGCATCCGTCGCCGGATCGGCACCGGGTCGGTACCGCTTCGCGACCACGTGCCACCCGGCGAACCCGAGCAGGGCCGGCGTGAGCGTGAGCGAGACCGCGACGGCCGTCGCCACCGCGAGGGCCGCGGCCACGCCCATGGTCGTGAGGAACGGGATGCCCGCGACCGCGAGGCCGAGCAGCGCGATGATCACGGTCATGGCGGCGAAGACGACCGCCGAGCCGGAGGTCGCGACCGCGCGCGCGGCGGACTCCTCGACGTCGAGGCCCTGCTGCACCTGGTCGCGATGTCGCGACACGATGAACAGGCCGTAGTCGATGCCGACCGCGAGGCCGAGCATGAGGGCGAGCAGGGGCGTCGTCGACGTGATCGTGAGGAACCCGGTGCCCGTCAGCACGATCGCGAGCGACACGCCCACGCCGAGCAGCGCCGTGACGAGCGGGATGCCGGCGGCCGTGAACGACGCGAACGCCACGAGCAGCACGAGGTACGCGACGAGGATGCCGAGCAGCTCGGTGATGCTGATGCCCGTCGAGGTCTGTGCGAAGAGCTGCCCGCCGACGGCGACCTGCGACCCGTCGGGCAGCGCCTGCTCGAGGTCGTCGCCCGCGGCCTGCAGCGCGTCGGCCGTCTCGGGCGTGACCGACGTCGTCGACACCGAGAGCTGGATCGGCACGAGGGCCGCCGAGCCGTCGGGCGCGAGGTTCGCCGACCCGGGGGTGGCGTACGGCGAGCTCGCCCCCTCGACCTGCGGGATCGCCTCGATGTCGGCGATGGCCGCCTCGACGGCCTGCTCGAATGCGGCATCCGTCACGTCGCCGCCGTCGGGCGCGACCGCGATGAGCTGGGCCGTGGCGCCGCTCACCTGGGGGAAGGTGCGGGCGAGCGCGTCGAGCGCGTCTTGGGACTCGGTGCCCGGGATGCTGTAGGTGTTGTCGGTGCCCTGGCCGATGAGCGCCGCGCCGGTGAAGCAGACGGCGAGCACGCCGAGCCAGAGCACGAGCATTCGCACCCGTGCTCGAAAGGCCCATCGACCGAGTGCGTACAACGCGGAGGACATCTGCCAGCCGTTTCGCCCGCCGCACGAGAAGGCTCGCGCGGCGGTAGTGCTCAGGCTAGGGGCGGCGCCGACACCGGGGCAAGCACCGGTTCAGGGGGTTTCGGGCATCGCCGGGGTCAGGCGACGTCGGCCTCGCCCGCAGGGCCGACCGCGTCGGCGACGGTCGCCGTGGCATCCGCGTACTCGGTGTCGACGAGGATCGGCAGGTGGTCGCTCGAGCCGCGCGGCAGGGTCTCGACCTTGCGGATGTCGAAGCCGGCCGAGGTCGCGAGGTCGAAGTGCCCGCGGAAGAACTTGTAGCGCGTGTACGTGCGGCTGTCGCTGAGGGTCAGGTCGTAGCCTGCCTCGCGCACCTTCTCGGCCAGGTTGTCCTTGAAGATCGGGTAGTTGTAGTCGCCCACCATGAGCGTGGGCAGGTTCGGCCCGAGCAGTTGCAGCTCGCCGAGCGCGGCCTTGATCTGGTGGCGGCGCAGCGAGTTCAGCGCGGTGAGCGGTGCGGCGTGGAACGAGGCCACGATGGCCTCGCGCTCGTGCACGCGGTCGTAGAGGCGCGCGCCGAGCAGACGCTCGTGCGCGGGCCGCAGCACGCGGTCGTGCATCGACTTCTTCAGCGCGACCGTGCGCAGGTCTCGGATCTCGATGCGGTCGGGTCGGTAGTACACGGCGAGTCCGAGCCGGCTGCCCACGGTCGAGTGCGCGAGCCGCAGCCGGCCCTCGTGCTCGGCGAGGTCGAGGGTGTCGCATTCCTGCAGGCACACGACGTCGGGGGAGTAGCGCTCATCGAGCGCCGCGAGTTCGGAGATCGCGCGATGCTTGCGGAGGTTGTAGCTGATCACCAGCATCCGTTCAGAATAGGACTCCGCGGTGTGATTCGGCTGGGGGTTGCGCTGCGAGTTCGCCGGGGGTTCACCGGGTGATCGCCGAATGACGGATGTCGCGGGCGGTCCCGCGCCACGCGCTCGCCGTCTCGTGCCGACGGCCGGCGCCCGCGGTGGCAGGATGACAGGCATGCGGTTCGACAACGACGACGACGGGCGCCGATCGTGAGCGATCTCGCGGGTGCGCGCGCCGAACTCGCCGCGCTCTGCGCTCGCGGCCTCACGTGGCACCCCGACTTCCCGAGGTTCCGAGCGGATGCCGCGGCCACGCGCCCGGCGGCCGTGCTCGTGCTCTTCGGGGTGCTCGACGCACTGCCCTCGCAGGCCGGCGGCGACGATCGTCCGGCCCTGGACGGCTCCGGCGAGGCCGCCGTCGCGCGCGAGCTCGACGTGCTGCTGCTGCGCCGGGCGGCGACGCTCGGCAGTCACCCGGGTCAGATCGCGTTCCCGGGCGGGCGCATCGAGGCGTCCGACGACGGACCGATCGCGGGTGCGCTGCGCGAGGCCGCTGAAGAGACGGGCGTCGACCCCGACGGCATCGAGCCGCTCGGAACCCTGCCGCCGATGCCGGTGCCGGTGAGCAACCACCTCGTGACGCCGGTGCCCGCCTGGTGGACGCGTCCCTCGCAGGTCGCCGCCGTCGACCACGACGAGTCGGTCGAGGTGTTCCGGGTGCCGGTGGCCGACCTGCTCGATCCCGCGAACCGCGGCAACACGCAGATGACGTACGAGGGGCGCGTCTACCGCGGCCCGGCGTTCACCGTCGGCGGCCGGGTCGTCTGGGGTTTCACCGCGCTCGTGCTCTCGCGCATGTTCGACGAGCTCGGCTGGGCCGTGCCGTGGAACGAGGAGCGCATCGTCGAGCGCGACGACCTCGACCGCTGACGTTCGTTCGTGCCAAGGGAGCATCCATGAGAATCGCCGTCGCCGGAGGAACCGGAACCGTGGGGCGCCACGTCGTCGAAGCCGCGCGCGAGCGCGGGCACGAGGTCGTCGTGCTCACCCGCTCGAACGACGTCGACCTGGTCGCGGGCACCGGCGTCGCGGCCGCGCTCGAGGGCGTCGACGCCGTGATCGACACGGCGAACGCGAACGCCACCTCGGCCGATGCCGCGACGGCGTTCTTCACGACGACGACGCGCACGCTGCTCGCGGCCGAGCAGGCCGCGGGCGTCGGCCACCACGTGACGCTCTCGATCGTCGGCATCGACCGCGCGCCCTACGGCTACTACGCGGGCAAGCTCGCGCAGGAGCGGGAGGTCGAGGCCGGCGCGGTGCCGTTCACGATCATGCGCGCGTCGCAGTTCCACGAGTTCGCCGAGCAGATGCTCGGCATGCTCTCGTTCGCGGGCGTGCACCTCGCGCCGAAGATCGCGACGCAGCCCGTCGCCGCGTGGGAGGTCGGGCAGCGGCTCGTCGAGCTCGCCGAGCAGGGCCCCGCCGGACGCAGTCCCGACTTCGCCGGGCCGCAGCGCGAGGACGTGTCCGGCATGATCCGGCGGCTCGCGAAGGCCCGGGGACTGCGCGGCCCCGTGCTCGCCGTCGCGCTGCCCGGCAAGCAGTTCGCGGCGATGCGCCGAGGCGACACACTGCCCGGCCCGGATGCCGTGCTCGGCACGCAGACCTTCGACGCCTGGCTCGCCGAGCAGCGCTGAGCGCAGCGCGACTACGGCGTGATCCCGTCGACGAAGGCCAGCGCGTCGGCGGCGATCGCGGCCCACCGATCGGCTCCGGCCTCGTACGGCACCACGGCCCACTCGCGCATGGGCCGGCCGCGCATGACCATGTTCTCGAGCGCGAGCTCTTCGATGCGGGCCTCAGACAGCTTCACCACGAGGCGCCCGTCGGTCGAGACGAACGCGAACAGCTTGCCTCGCACCGAGTAGCCCTCGGAGCCGAACATGCGGCCGACCGCGACATCCGCTCGGGCCCTCGCCTCGCCCGTCACGAGGTCGAGGCGCTCGAGGCCGCGTTCGCGATCGTCCATGCGGCAGAAGCTACGGCGTCGCGGCCGGGTCGGCAAGGGATGGGTCCGCGAGGCCGGCGTCGGCCTCGGCGGGCGTGGACGCTGCACCCCCGATTCCCCGGTCGTGCACGTCGTGCCAGCGCACCATCCACCGCTCGGGCTCGGCCAGGGGCTCGAACCCGAACTTCTCGTAGAGGCCGTGCGCGTCGGCGGTGGCCAGCAGCGAGCGGCGCAGCCCGAGCGGCTCGAGGTCGGCGAACACGCCCTCGATGAGCCCGACGCCGACGCCCTTGCCCCGAACCGACGGGTCGACGTACACGTCGCACAGCCACGCGAACGTCGCGGCATCCGTCACAATGCGGGCGTAGGCGACCTGCGCGCCGGTCGTCTCGTCGTACACGCCGTAGTTGCGGGATCCCGCGATCGCGGCCTCCTGCTTCTCGCGCGTGCGGCCGAGCGCCCAGTAGGCGTCGGTCGAGAGCCAGCGGTGCACGAGCGCGTGGTCGAGGTCGGCGGGGTCTGCGGAGAAACGGAATCCGGCGTGCATCCCACCATCTTCGGGCACTCGGCACGGCCCGCGGCACGCATCGCGGGCCCATTGGCAGGTCATGACCGGTTCCTGGCAGGGACCGCACCCGCCAGGTGCGGGCCTGCCTACTTCGACATGTCGAAGCCAGTGACCGCGGGACCCGCAGGTTCGTACACGAGGTGCAGGGCACCGCTCGGAAAGGCGCGCGGCGGCTGCGCGAGGGCGAACGCGGCGGGCACCCCGAACCCGCCGCCGAACAGCCGCTTGCCGGAGCCGAGGGCCACCGGGTAGACGAACAGGTTCAGCCGGTCGACGAGCCCGGCCTCGAGCAGCGAGCGCGCGAGGTCGCCGCTGCCGATCACGTGGATGTCCTCGAAGCGGTCCTTGAGCGCCGCCACCTCGTCGAGGTCGCCGAGCGCGGTGGTGCCGGCCCAGCTCGGATCCGTGAGCGAGCGCGACACGACGAACTTCGGCATCGCGTTGAGCTTCACGGCGATGGGCTCCTCGCCGCGGTACGGCCAGAACCCGGCGAAGATGTCGTACGTGCGGCGACCGAGGAGCAGCGCGTCCATGCGGTCGATGCCCTCGCCGATCGCGGCGCCGTTCTCGTCGTCGAGGTAGTGGCCCTGCCAGCCGCCGAGCGCGAACGCGCCCGACTCGTCCTCGTCGGGACCGCCCGGCCCCTGGTAGACCCCGTCGAGCGTGATGAACAGGTCGACCGTGATGATCCCCATGGCGTACCCCCTCGCATTCCGCGTCGACCGAACGCCCGGGTGGGATCCGGCGCGACCATCATAGGAAGTCCATGGATGTTCCACAGGGGGTTGCGGGATGCCGCGGCCACACTGGTCGCACGCAGGCCACCGCCCGAAGGAGCAGGACATGACGACCGACCCCCGCTGGATCGACGCAGAGGGCAACGAGATCGACGAGGACCACCGCGGACTCGTCTACGACATCCGCACGCTCGTCGACCGCCGACGCGCGCTCGGCATCTTCGGCGGGGTCGGGCTCACGGCGCTGCTCGCGGCCTGCGCGGCCGACCCCGAGCCGACGGCGACCGCATCGCCGAGCGCGTCGGCCTCGGCATCCGCCACCCCGACGCCCACTCCGAGCGCGACCGCCGCCGCGTCCGGCCCGATCGACGAGGTGCCCGACGAGACCGGCGGGCCGTACCCCGGCGACGGCTCGAACGGCGTCAACGTGCTCGACGACTCGGGCATCGTGCGCAGCGACATCCGCTCGTCGTTCGGATCGTCGACGACGGTCGCGCAGGGCGTGCCGCTCACGATCGCCCTCACGGTGCGCGATGCGGCGACGGGCAGCGCGCTCGTCGGCGCGGGCGTGTACCTCTGGCACTGCGACCGCGACGGCGGCTACTCGCTGTACTCGAACGGGCTCGAGAACGAGAACTACCTGCGCGGCGTGCAGGAGACCGACGCGAACGGCACGGTGACGTTCACCTCGATCTACCCGGCCTGCTACACCGGCCGCTGGCCGCACATCCACTTCGAGGTGTACTCCGACGTCGCGACCGCCGTCGCGAGCGGGCCCATCGTGAAGACCTCGCAGATCGCGCTGCCGCAGGAGACCGACGCCGCCGTGTACGCGACCGCCGGCTACGAGCAGAGCGTGCGCAACCTGTCGCAGGTGAGCCTGTCGACCGACAACGTGTTCAGCGACGACGGCGGCATCCACCAGATCGCGAACATGTCGGGATCGGCCTCGGCCGGGTACGCGGCCGCGCTCACGATCGGGGTGTGACCGGCGCCGCGTTCGCCGGGCGAGCGGATGCCGGTGGCGGCCGCCCGCGCGGTCAGCGGGCGCGGAACCGGCGAACGGCCTCGGTCGCGACCTCGTGGTCGATCACGTCGGGCTCGCCCGACACGGTGATCGTGCCCACGAGCTCGCCGTCGACCCGGATCGGCAGCGAGCCGCCGTGCGCCCGGTAGATGTCGTGGTCGACGTCGTCGCGCTCGTCGAACGGCGTGCCGGCCTCCTCATGGCGGCGGCGCACGAGCAGCGACGGCTCGCCGAAGCGCTCGACGACCGCGGCCTTGCCGGCCAGCCACTCGTCGTTCTCGCGCCCGGTCTCGCGCAGTTTCGCCTGGAACACGACGTCGCCGCGCAGCACGATGCGCACCGCGAGGTTCAGGTGCCGCTTGCGGATCACCTCGATGGCCGTGACGCCGAGGTCTACCGCATCGTCGTTGACGAACGAGGGCACGTCGAGCTGCGGCTGGGCTTCGAGATCGGCGATGGTGAAGACGGGAAGTTCGGACATACGACTCCTAGGAACGGGTTCGCCCAGAGTAGTGGCGCGTGCTGCGGCGGGCGAGTCCCACGTCCGCGGGGTGTGTCGCGCAGGGTCACGCCGGGCGACGGCCGCTTCGGCTGCTCGGCGCGATCCGACCTCGCCACGGCACCCGCCGCCGCACGCGCCATCGCTCGGTGTCGGACGTCGGTGCGAGACTGGCCGGGTGCTGCTCGCAGAGCTCGTCACCACCGCCCAGACCGTCACCGCCACGCGCTCGCGCCTGGCGAAGATCGAGGCGCTCGCCGACCTGCTGGGCCGGCTCGAGCCCGACGAGGTCGTGCCAGCCGTCGGCCTGCTCGTGGGCAAGCCGCGTCAGGGGCGCCTCGGCGTCGGTTGGCGCGGCGTCGCGTCGGCCACGGCGTCGACTGAGCCCGCGGCCGAGGCCACGCTCACCATCGACGGGCTCGATACCGCGTTCGAACGGCTGGCCGCGGCATCCGGCACCGGATCGAGCCTCGACCGCACGCGCGAGCTGCACGACCTGCTCACGGCCGCGACAGCCGACGAGCAGGAGTTCATCGCACGGGCGCTGCTCGGCGAGATGCGCACGGGCGCGCTCGAGGGCGTGCTCGCCGACGCGGTAGCGAAGGCGGCCGACCGGCAGGCCGCGAGCGTGCGCCGAGCGGCCATGCTGCAGGGCGACCTCGGCGCCACGGCGCTGCTCGCGCTCACGGGCACGGCCGACGAGCTCGAGGCCGTCGGGCTCGTGGTCGGGCGCCCGGTGCAGCCCATGCTCGCCGCGACCGCTGCGAGTGCCGCCGCGGCCGTCGAGACGACCGGCGAGGCCTCAGTCGAGTACAAGCTCGACGGCGCGCGCATCCAGGTGCATCGCCGCGGCGACGAGGTGCGCGTGTTCACCCGCAACCTCGCCGACGTGACGCACCGGCTGCCCGAGGTCGTCGACGTCGTGCGGGCGCTCCCCGTGCGCGACGTGATCCTCGACGGCGAGACGCTCGCACTCGACGAAGACGGCGGTCCCCGTCCGTTCCAAGAGACGATGTCGCGCTTCGGCGCCGATGCCGCGCGCGAGACCCTGCTGCATCCGTGGTTCTTCGACGTGCTGCACGTCGACGGACGCGACCTGCTCGACGAGCCGCTGTCGACGCGCATCGCGGAACTCGCGCGCATCGCCCCCGACCACCGCATCCCTGGCGAGGTCACGGCCGATCCAGAGGTCGCCGAACGGGTCTCGCGCGACGCGCTCGCCGCGGGCCAGGAGGGCGTCGTCGTGAAGGCGATCGAAGCGCCGTACGCCGCCGGGCGCCGCGGCGCGAGCTGGATCAAGGTCAAGCCCGTGCACACCTACGACCTCGTGGTGCTGGCCTGCGAATGGGGCTCGGGGCGGCGCACCGGGCTGCTCTCGAACCTGCACCTCGGGGCGCTCGACGCGGTCGGCGAGTTCGGCGAGCCCGGCTCCTTCGTCATGGTCGGCAAGACGTTCAAGGGGCTCACCGACGAGCTGCTGCGCTGGCAGACCGCGCGGTTCCCCGAGATCGAGACCCGGCGCACCGCGAACACGGTCTTCGTCGAGCCCGTCACGGTGGTCGAGATCGCGATCGACGGCGTGCAGCGCTCGAGCCGCTACCCGGGCGGCATCGCGCTGCGCTTCGCCAGGGTGAAGCGCTACCGCGACGACAAGCCGGCGGCCGAGGCCGACACGATCCAGACGCTGCGCGGGCTGCTGCGCGGCTAGCCGCCGCCAGTGCTCCTCGACTGCCCGTGGCGGCCGGTGCGCGTCCGGCGTAGCCTGCGCGTATCCGGCGAACCCTGCGCGTGTCCGGCCAACCTTGGGGGAGATCATGGCAAGCCTCGTGGTGCACTTCGAGATCCACGCGTCGGAGCCGCAGCGGCTCATCGACTTCTACTCCGAACTGCTCGGGTGGCAGTTCACGCAGTTCGGCGACGTGCCGTACTGGTCGATCGACACGGGCGAGGGGGCGATCGGCAACGTCGCCGGCGAGCCGGGCCTCGGCATCAACGGCGGGCTCACGCAGCGCATGGGGCCGAAGCCCGAGATCGGCGCGCCCGTGACCGGGGCCGACATCGTGATCGGCGTCGAGGACATCGACGCGACCTTCGCGAGGGGCCTCGAGCTGGGCGCGATCGAGGCGCTGCCGCTCGACGACATGCAGGGCATCGGGCGGGTCGGTTACCTGCTCGACCCCGACCACAACGTGTTCGGACTCATCTCGCCGATCCTCTCCGACGGCACGAGCACGATGGCACCCGACGCCGACTGACCGCGGCATCCGCGAGCTCGAGCCGCGCCGGATCACGGTCCTGCAACGACCTGCTTCGTGCACACGCGTGCGCAGGATCCGCTCAGCCGTGCGCTCATATGCTGGAACGATGCTCGCCCTCATCCGCCACGGCCAGACCGACTGGAACTTCGACGGACGACTGCAGGGCCGAACGGACATCCCGCTCAACGAGGTGGGGCGCGCACAGGCGCGGGCCGCCGCCGCCGATTTCGCCGGCGGCTACTGGGAGGCCGTCGTGAGCTCCTCGCTCGGGCGTGCCCGCGAGACGGCGTCGATCCTGGCCGATGCGCTCGACCTGCCGTTCACCGGCACCTACGACGAGCTCGTCGAGCAGGAGTACGGCGAGGCAGAGGGCATCACGTCGAGCGAGCTCGCGGCGCGCTGGCCCGACCGGGTGATCCCGGGCAAGGAGGCCGACCGCGAGGTCGCTGCGCGCGGGGTGCGCGGACTGCACCGCATCGCCGCCGACCACGAGGGCCGGCCCGTGCTCGCCGTCGCCCACGGGGCCTTCATCCGGCACACGCTCGCGGCCATCTCCGGCCACGACCCGCGCCACTATCCGCGCTTCGACAACCTGTCGTCGTCGGTCGTGCAGTTCGCGAACGCGGCATGGCACGTCCGCTCGATCGGCGACGTGCCCTACCTCGAGGCGGCCGTCGCCATCGAGCGTCGAGCGGCCGAGGCCGAGCGCGCCGCGTAACCGCTGCTGACGGCCGCTGCCGCTGCCGCTGCCGCGCCGATCGTGGTGCGGGCTCGACCGGTGTCCGCCGGGTTCGGCCGACTCGTGCGTGACGTTCGTGTTGCGGTTGGGAGTCGAATCGCGCGCCGAGGCGCCGCGCCCGCGACGCAGACGTAGACTCCGAAAATGGAGGCACCCGGCAGCACGACCCTGGTCGTGGTCGGCGACGAGGCGTCGCAGGCCATCCGCTCGCTCGAGCGCTTCGCGAACGTGCAGGCGGCCAGCCTGACCGACGCGAGCGACGACGAGGTCGCGCGCTGGTCGGCCGCCGCATCGGCGCCGTACGTGGTGCACGACCACGACCCGCTCGGCCATGTGGCCGCGGCCTGGGTCGAGTTCTTCGACGACCAGTCGACGTTCGGCGTGCTCGAGCTCGAGATCGAACGCGCGATGGATGCCGCGGGCCGCCGCGAGATCGCGGTGCCCGACTACTACGTGGTGCTGCACCCCGAGGTGCTGCCCGTCACGTGGAAGCACTGGTGGCTCGGCGTGCTCGCCGCGGAGTCGCCGACGCGCGTCATCCCGTGGCCAGCGGCCGACGCCTCGCTCGCGGCCCTGCTGCGGCGGCTGCCGACCGGACGCGCCTGGCCAGATGTCCATGCGTGGCTGCCTCGCGTGCCGATGTCCGTGCCCGACCGGGTCGGACTGCAGCCGGTCGACGCGCCGACTGAAGAGGTCTGAACCCTCGGCGCCCGACGCGCCGATGCCCGCCCCGGCTCGGCCGGTGCGGGCATCGTGTGGTGCGGTGCGAGCGGTGCGACGCGGCATCCGCTCACACGGTCGCGGCGTTGGTGTCGTGCGCCTCGGCCCAGGCGAGGGCGTCTGCGGCGACCTCCTGCCAGCCGTCCTGGCTGACGATGCGGTGCGTGCGGCCCGCGTACTCCTTGTACTCGACGAGCGAGGGGCTGCCCGACGCCCGGTACTTCTTGAGGATCGCCTTGCCGATGGCCGGCGGCACGACGTGGTCGATCTCGCCCGTGATGATGAGCAGGGGAGCGCGGTCGGTCTTGCCGTAGTTCACGTGCGTCACGCCGCCCTTCTCGTTGAACGCCGCGGCCACGCCCTCGAAGAACACCCGGTTGTACGAGTTCACCGCGTACTGCTCCCAGAGCGCGTCGGACGCCTCGCGGCTGAGGTCGTTGCCGAACGTGAAGTGGAAGTGGGCCTTCGAGATCGGCTTGGCGCCGTTCTTACCGAACGGGTTCGAGAGGATCGGGAACCCGGTGCGGAGGGTCGACGGCGGCAGGGTCGTGATGCCGGCGGTCTGGCCGGGGGTGACGGCGACGTAGGCCGAGCCGAGGTCGCGGTCGGCGAGCATCTGGATGAGCACGCCGCCGAACGAGTGGCCCATGATGATCGGCTTCACGGGCAGTTCGCGGATGATGCGCTCGTAGTGATCGGCGATCTCGAAGAGGCCGACGCCCTTGAGCGCCTCGGGGTTCGAGCGGATGTCGGCGACGTCGCGGTCGTCGATGCCGGGCCATCCCGGGCGGATCACGCGGTGGCCGCGGGCCTCGAAGTACTCGGCCCAGGTGTCCCAGCTCTTGGGGGTCATCCAGAGGCCGTGGACGAGGACGATCGGGGTCTTGTCGGTGGTGGTCATGATGCCTGCTCCTTGTGTGTTCCGGTGTCCCGGTGTTCGCGGTGACCGTTCCGTAAGTAGAACGATCGGTCTGCTTTCTGGTATTCCCGAATGTAGACCCGTTCCGATGCGGATGTCAAGCAAAAAGAGAAAGATCGTTCTATCATTTACTTCATGGCAACACGAACGACCTCTTCAGGCACCTCGGTGGCGCGCGAGAAGCTGCTCGCCACGGCGACCGAGCTCTTCTATCGCGAGGGCATCCATGCCGTCGGCGTCGACCGCATCATCGGCGAGGCCGGCGTCACGCGTGCCACGTTCTACCGGCACTTCCCGGGCAAGGAGGACCTCGTCGAGGCCTACCTCGGGGTCGAGGACGCCACGATCCGTGAGGCGTTCGCGCGTGCGGGCGAGGCGACCGACGACCCCGAGCGGCTGCTCGAACTCGTCATCGAGGGGCTCGCAGACGACGTCTCGCGCCTGCACACGCGGGGGTGCCCGTTCATCAATGCCGCGGCCGAGTACCCCGAGGCGGGCAGCGGCGTGCGCGTCGCCGTGGCGGAGCACCGCGCCTGGTTCCGCGACACCCTCGAGGCGCTGCTCACCGGCGCGGGTGCGAGCGACCCCGACCTCGCGGCCGGGCAGCTCGTGCTCCTCCGCGACGCCGCCATGGTCGGCGGCTACCTCGACGGCTGGGAGCGCGTGCGGCCCGCGTTCGTCGGCGCCGCGCGCCGCGCGGCCGGTCTCGAGGGCTGACGCCCGCCCGCGGCATCCGCTCGCTCGCCGCCCTCTGTGGCAGCCTGTGTCGCCCCGACTTCGCGACGCTCAGGTCGCGGCGCTATCGTCGTTGCAGCCACCCCACCCTCCGGAAGGACTCCACCGCGCGATGACCGAGACCACATCGAAGGCCTCCCGTCTCGCGGACTGGGTTCGCGCACGCCGTCGCGTCGTCGGCTGGACCGCGCTCGCCGCGGTCGTCGGGGTCGTCGTCGTCGTGCTCGTCGCGCGCTGGTTGCGCGGCACGCCGGGCGGCGAGAGCTTCATCGCGACGTACCCGGGCATCGTCGAGCCGCCCGCGGGCACGCCGGTCGGCATCCCGGCCTGGCTCGGCTGGCAGCACTTCCTGAACTCGTTCTTCCTGCTGCTCATCGTGCGCACCGGGTTCCAGCTGCGGTCGAAGCAGCGCCCGCCCGGGTTCTTCACGCGCGACAACACGCGGTGGCCCCGCACGAAGCGCGCACCGCGCCGCCTCGGCATCTTCCTCTGGTTCCACCTCTGGCTCGACGCGTTCTGGATCCTCAACGGCGTGGTCTACGTCGTGCTGCTCTTCGCGACGGGTCAGTGGCTGCGCATCGTTCCCACCGACTGGGCGGTCGTGCCGAACGCGATCTCCGCGGCCCTGCAGTACGCGTCGCTCGACTGGCCGACCGAGAACTCGTGGGTCGTCTACAACTCGCTCCAGCAGATCGCGTACTTCGCGGTCGTGTTCATCGCCTCGCCGCTCGCGCTGCTCACGGGTCTGCGCCTGTCGTCGGTGTGGCCCGCCGAGGGTGCGCTCGTGCGGGCGTTCCCCGAGAAGCTCGCGCGCAGGCTGCACTACCCGGTCATGCTCTTCTTCATCGGCTTCGTGTTCGTGCACGTGGTGCTCGTGTTCACCACGGGGGTGCTCCGCAAGCTCAACCAGATGTACCTCGCGCGCGACGCCGACGACTGGCTCGGGTTCGCCGTGTTCGCGGTCTCCGTCGCGGTCATGGCCGTCGCCTGGGTGCTCGCGAAGCCGCCGCTGCTGAAGCGCATCGCGGCGACCGGCGGCGCAGTCCGCGGCTGACCGGCACCGGCGCGGCGACGGCGTGGGGCTGACGCGGTCGGACGCCCGGGGTATCGTGCCGGGCGTGCAGCTCATCTCGGACGACGACCTCGACGACCTCGAACGCGCGTTCATCGGGCGCGTGCGCGGTCGCGTGCTCGAGATCGGCGCGGGCGACGGCGAGAACTTCGGCGCGTTCCATCCCGACGTCGCATGGACCGGGCTCGAGCCCGACGCCGGGCGACGGGCCGAGCTCGCCACGCGCGCGCGGGAGTGGCGGCACCCGTCGACGCCGCTCGATGCGACGGCCGAGCACATCCCGCTGGCGGATTCCTCGGTCGACGCGGTCGTCGGCACCTTCGTGCTCTGCTCGGTGGCGGATGTCGCGGCCGCCGTCGCCGAGGTGCGCCGCGTGCTCGTGCCGGGCGGCCGGGTCGTGTTCGTCGATCACGTCGCCGCGCCCCGAGGCACGCTGAAGCGGGCCGTGCAGAACGTCGCGACGCCGTTCGCGACGTGGTTCGACCACGGCTGCCACTGGAACCGCGATCCCGAGCCCGAGCTGGAGGCCGCGGGCTTCTCAGGCGCCGACGTGCGACGCCTGCGCGTGCGCTCGATGCCGTTCGGGCCGGTGCCCGTGCTGCTCTACGAGGGCGTCGCGCCCGGAGGCCCGCCGGTCGAGTAGGCGCGCCGGCGCCGTATCGAGACCTGTGTTCGCGGCGCTGGTCTCGATACGCTGCGCTACTCGACCGGCGATCGGTCGTCGAGCACCGTGCGGGCGAGCATCGTCGCACCCGCGACGGCCGCCGGCATCGTGAAGATCGCCCCGAGCGGCACCATGAAGCAGAGCTGCGTCGCCACGCCGAACCCGAGCAGGCGGGCCCGGTGCGAGCGCAGCAGCGCGCGACGCTCGTCGGCCGGGATCCCACGCGACTCGAACGCGCGCCCCGTGAGCTCCCACGCGAGCAGTCGCCCCGAGAGCACGACGCCCAGCACGGGCGCGAGCACCCCTCCGACGATGGGCACGAGTCCGCTCAGCGCGACCCCGAGCGAGACGAGCAGGCCGAGTCCGATGAAGGCGACGGCATCACGCGCCGAGCGCCAGAACCCGATGCCGTCGCCGGTCGGCTCCCCGCCGAGGTCCCGCTCGACGGCGAACCAGATGCGCTCGTAGAACGGGTCGCCGACGAGCAGCGTGAGTCCCGTGAACGTGACGGCGGCGAGCACGATCGCACCGCCGAACGCGACCGCGCCGATGGCCGTGCGCGTGATCGTCGCCCAGGGCTCGACCCAGCCGGCTGCGAACGGCGTCGCCCACACGGTGATGGTCGGCAGGCTGATGCCGAGCGCGACGAGCCCGATGAGCACGACGACCCAGACGATGGCCGCTGGCACGAGTCCGAGCAGCATCGCGCCCGGCTGCCGGCGCCAGAAGCCGAAGCCGCGCAGCAGCATGCGCACACCGAGCAGGAACCGTTCGATCATCGTCGGCCAGCCTAGGCTGAGGGCCGTACCGGTGCCCGACGCCAACCCGAGGAGGCGGCGATGACGAGATCGCTCGACGTGCCGCTGCCCGACGGTCGCGTGCTCCGTGCACACGACACCGGCGAGGTTCCGGATGCCGCGGGCGGCCCCGTGCTCATGTGGCACCACGGCTCGCCGCAGACGGGTGCGCCGCTCGCCCCGGTGGTGACGGCCGCTGCGGCGCGGGGCGTGCGCGTGATCTCGTACGGGCGGCCCTCGTACGGCGGATCGACGCCGCATCCCGGTCGCGACGTGGCGTCGGCGGGCGATGACGCCGTCGCGGTGGCCGACGCGCTCGGCGTCGACCGGTTCCACGCGATGGGTGCGTCCGGCGGCGGCCCGCATGCGCTCGCGGGCGCGGCGCGGCATCCGGATCGCGTCATCTCGGTCGCGACCCTCGCGGGCCTCGCACCGTACACCGACCGCTTCGACTGGTTCGGCGGCATGCAGGCGCCGGGCGGGCTGCGAGCCGCGCGCGACGGTCGTGCCGCCCGGGCCCGCTTCGCCGTGACCGACGAGTTCGACCCCGAGCAGTTCCTGCCTGGGGACTTCGCGGCGCTCGAGGGCGCCTGGGCCGACCTCGGGGCGGATGTCGCGCGCTCGGCGTCGTGGGGCGACGACGGGCTCATCGACGACGACGTCGCATTCGCGAAGCCATGGGGCTTCGAGCCCGCCGACGTGACCGTTCCCGTGCTGCTCGTGCAGGGCGAGGGCGACCGCGTCGTGCCGCGCATGCATGCGTCGTGGATGCTCGCGCACCTGCCCGACGCGACCCTCTGGATGCGCCTCGACGACGGGCACGTGTCGGTGCTCGACGTCGTCCCAGACGCGATCGACTGGCTGCTCGCCCACTGAGCGGGCCCGTCACCGGCCCCTCACCGACCCGCAGCGCCTCCCGCAGGCGCACCGGCTCAGGGTGTTGGATACCTCCATGAGCGACCAGGCCGCCACGACCCCGCCCCGACGTTCCAGCCGCATCGGAGGCCCGGAGGCGTGGCTCGTCTGGGTGCTCGCCACGACGTTCGTCGTGTGGCTGTTCGCGATCCAGACCGGGTACGCCGTCGTGTCGCCCGACATCCAGCAGGACGCGGGCCTCACGCTCGCGCAGATCGGGCTCGCGGCCTCGATCTACACCTGGGTGTTCGCGCTCGTGCAGTTCTTCTCCGGCTCGCTGCTCGATCGCTTCGGCAGCCGCCCGCTGCTCGCGATCGCCGTCGCGCTGGTCTCGGTGGGGGCGTTCCTCTACGCGGGGACCACGGACTTCGCGACGCTCGCCACGGCGCAGACCGTGCTCGCGGTCGGCGCCTCGTTCGGCTTCGTCGGCGCCGGGTACATCGGCGGCAAGTGGTTCGTCGCGGCGCGCTACGGACTCATGTTCGGGCTCGTGCAGGCGGCCGCGAGCCTCGGGTCCGCGATCGGGCAGCCCGTCATCCTCGTGCTGCTCGACGCGCTGAGCTGGCAGCAGCTGCTCCTCGCGTTCGGATCGTTCGGCGTGCTGCTGACGATCCTGTTCCTCGTGATCGTCCGGGACCCGGTCGTCGCCGACGCCGCGCCGACGAACGGCCCCCGCGGCAACGTGATCGCCGTCATCCTCCGCGACCTCGGCCACTGCTTCGGCACGCGCGACGTCGTGCTCTCGGCCGTGTTCGGCGGCGCGGCCTTCGGCACGATGCTCGCCGTCGGCACGCTCTGGGGTCCGCGCATCATGGAGGCCAGGGGCGCCTCGACCGACTTCGCCACCGTGCTCACCGCGCTCGCGTGGCTCGGGCTCGCCATCGGCGCGCCGCTCGTGAACATCGTCTCCGACCGTTGGCACAGTCGAAAGGTGCCCGCCGTCGTGTGGCTGCTGCTCCAGGCCGCCGCGATCGCCCTCGTGATCTACCTGCCGACCGAGTCCCAAGGAGTCGCGATCGCGCTCATGTTCGCGGTCGGCCTCTTCTCGGGCGTGCAGATGCTCGGCTTCACGGTGGCGGGGGAGTCGGTCGACGGCGCCTACATCGGCAGCGCCTCGGCGATCGTGAACGGCGTCTGCTTCCTCATCGGAGGGCTGCTCACCTCGATCCCGTCGACCCTGATGCCCGCCGACCCCGAGCTCGCCGACTACCAGGCCGCGCTCTGGCTGATGCCGGCCGTGCTCGTCGTCGGGGCCGTGGCCGCCGCGCTGCTCCGCGATCGAGGGCCCGCGCGGCGAGCCGCCGTCCCCGAGTAGGCCACCCCGATAGGGTCGACGCGAAGTCGGGATACATGAGGGGATGTCATGCCGTACTACCTGCCGAGCTCCACGTCCGGTGACCACGCGATCCGCGGGCACGTCGTCACGGTCACGGGGGACCCGTTCCTCGCGACCGACGTGCTGGTCGAGCACGTCGACGGGCTCATCATCGTCGAGGGCGGCGTGATCACCGCCGTGGGGCCCTACGACCAGACGAAGCACCTGCTGGCCCCCGACGCGCACGTCGACCACCACCCCGACGGCCTCATCACCGCGGGGTTCATCGACACGCACGTGCACTACGTGCAGACGGGCATCATCGCGGCCTTCGGTGCGCAGCTCATCGACTGGTTGAACACCTACACGTTCGTCGCCGAGCAGAAGTTCGAGGACAAGGCCTATGCGGATGCCGTGGCGAAGGTGTTCTTCGACCAGCTGCTCGCCAACGGCACGACGACCGCGCTGACCTTCGCCGCCGTCTACCCGCAGTCGGTCGACGCCTTCTTCGAGGAGGCGACGAGGCGCAACATGCGCATGGCCGGCGGCAAGGTCATGATGGACCGCAACGCCCCAGAGCACCTGCTCGACACCGCCCAGTCGAGCTACGACGACTCGAAGGCGCTGATCGAGAAATGGCACGGCAGGGGGCGCAACCACTACGCCGTCACCCCGCGGTTCGCGCCCACGTCGACGCCCGAGCAGCTCGCCGCCGCGAGCACCCTGCTCGCGGAGCATCCGACCACGCTCATGCACACGCACGTGAGCGAGAACCTCGGCGAGATCGCGTGGGTGCGCTCGCTGTTCCCCGAGGCCGACGGCTACCTCGACGTCTACGACCGAGCCGGGCTCCTGCGGCCGGGCGCGGTGCTCGCGCACGGCGTGCACCTGACGGCCCATGAACGGCTGCGCGTGCACGAGACCGGCTCCGCGGTGTCGCACTGCCCGACCTCGAACCTCTTCCTCGGCAGCGGCCTGTTCCACGTGCACCAGGCGAAGAACCACGCGCACCCGGTGAAGGTCGGGCTCGGCACCGACATCGGCGCGGGCACGAGCTTCTCGCTGCTGTCGACCATGAACGAGGCGTACAAGGTGGCGCAGCTGACCCAGTACCCGCTCGACTCGATCAAGATGCTCTACCTCGCGACGCTCGGCGGGGCCGAGGCGCTCGGGCTCGCCGACCGCATCGGCTCGATCGAGGTCGGCAAGGAGGCGGACCTGGTCGTGCTCGACAAGAAGGCCACGCCGCTGCTGGAGTTCCGCAGCGGGCAGGTCGGCTCGCTCGAGGAGCAGCTCTTCGTGCTCGCCGTCATGGGCGACGACCGGGTCGTCGCCTCCACGTACATCGCCGGCGACGTCGCGTACTCCCGCGACGGGCACTGACGAACCAACCGATCGGAAGGAACGACATGTCGACTGGCCACGCCGCCTACCACCACGCCTCGAAGGGCTGGTTCTCGGGTCACCGCGTCATCGGAGGTCCTGAGGCCTGGCTCATCTGGGTGCTCGCGACGACGTTCGTCGTGTGGCTGTTCGCGATCCAGACGGGGTACGCGGTCGTCTCGCCCGACATCCAGAAGACGGCGAGCCTGACCATCGCGCAGATCGGGCTCGCGGCCTCGATCTACACGTGGGTGTTCGCGCTCGTGCAGTTCTTCTCGGGCGCGCTGCTCGACCGATTCGGCTCGCGACCGCTCATGGCGATCGCGGTGGCGTTCGTCGCGGTCGGCGCGTTCCTCTACGCGGGCACGACGAACTTCGCGACGCTCGCGATCGCGCAGACGGTGCTCGCGATCGGCTCGTCGTTCGGATTCGTCGGTGCCGGATACCTCGGCGGCAAGTGGTTCGGTGCGGCCAAGTACGGCCTCATGTTCGGGCTCGTGCAGACCTTCGCCTCGCTCGGGTCGGCGATCGGCCAGCCCGTGATCCTGGCCGCGCTCGACAACCTGACCTGGCAGGAGCTGCTGGTCGCGTTCGGCGGCTTCGGCGTGCTGCTGGTCGTGCTGTTCTTCGCCTTCGTGCGCAACCCGGCGCCGCAGCCCGGGGAACCGGTCGAAGCGGCCCACGGCAACGTGTTCGGCGAGATCTTCCGCGACCTCGGAAAGTCGTTCGCCGACATCCGGGTCGACCTCTCCGCCGTGCTCGCCGGCGCGTCGTTCGGCGCGATGCTCGCGGTCGGCACGCTCTGGGGACCCCGCATCATGGAGGCCCGTGGCGCCGAGACCGGGTTCGCGACGCTGCTCACCGCGCTCGCCTGGCTCGGCCTCGCGATCGGCGCGCCGATCGTGAACGTCGTCTCAGACCGCTGGCACAGCCGCAAGTGGCCGGCGTTCTGGGGCCTGCTCCTGCAGGCGCTCGCCATCGCCCTCGTGATCTACCTGCCGGTGGAGGGCAAGGGGTTCGCGCTCGTGCTGATGTTCGCCATCGGGTTCTTCGCCGGCGCGCACATGCTCGGCTTCACGATCGCGGGCGAATCGGTTCCCGGCAGCCTCGTCGGCAGCGCCTCGGCGATCGTCAACGGCGTCTGCTTCATCATCGGCGGTCTGCTCACGTCGATCCCGAGCGCTCTGCTGCCCGATGAGCCGACGCTCGCCGACTTCCAGTCGGCGCTGTGGCTGCTGCCCGCGGTCGTGGTCGTCGGCGCGCTCGCCGCGATCGCGATCTCCGAGAAGCCGCGTGCGGCAGCGGCGGTCGACGCCGCCTGAGGCATCCGCCTGGCGGGGTCGTCGACGGGCAGGGACCCCGCCGTTCGGCTCGGCCGGGGCGGGCGTTCGGCGCCTACGCGTCGAGCGAGTCGAGCGCCTGCACGAGGTCGCGGTACAGGTCGTCGACGTGCTCGAGGCCGACCGAGAGTCGCACGAGCCCGTCGGGGATCGTGGGCTGCTCGAGCTGCCACCGCCGGCGTCGCTCGAAGGTCGACTCGACGCCGCCGAGGCTCGTGGCGTGCACCCAGAGCGCGGTGCGCTGCACGAGCGCGTCGGCGGGCTCCTTGCCGCCGCGCACGACGATCGAGATGATCGCGCCGAAGCCGGGGTAGCGCACCTCGTCGAGAGCCGGGTGGCCGTGCAGGCGTGCGCTGAGCTCGGTCGCGGTCGCCTGTGCACGCTCGAGGCGCACGGGCAGGGTGCGCAGGCCGCGCAGCGCGAGGTAGGTCTCGAACGGACCGGGGATCGCGCCGAACAGCGAGCGGTAGGCGGTGATCTTCTCGACGAGCGCGTCGGATGCCGCGACCACGGCGCCCATGAGCACGTCGCTGTGGCCCGAGATGTACTTCGTGGCCGAGTGCACGACGAGGTCGGCGCCCGACTCGAGCGGACGCTGCAGCAGCGGGGTCGCGAACGTGTTGTCGACGGCGACGAGCGCACCCCGCTCGTGGGCCGCGGCCACGAGCGCCGGGATCTCGGCGAGTTCGAGAGCGGGGTTCGTCGGCGACTCGATCCAGGCGAGGGATGCGTCGTCGAGCGCTGCGGCGACGGCGGCCGTGTCGCTGATGTCGACGTAGACCACCTCGAGCCGACCGTTCGCGGCGAGCTGGTCGAGCTGTGCGACCGTGCCGGTGTACGAGTGGCGGGGCGCGACGACGACGCCGCCGACGGGCACCAGGTCGAGCACCGCGGTGATGGCGGCCATGCCGGAGGCGAAGGCGACGGCTCGGCCGCCCTCGAGCCCGCCGAGCGCCTCTTCGAACGCCGTCCACGAGGGGTTGCCGTACCGCGCGTACTCGAGGTCTCCGCCGGCCACGTAGGTCGAGGTGAGGTGCACGGGCACGTTCATGGGCTGGTCGGGCACGTGCGGCGGCCGGCCGGCGATGATGAGCCGCGTCTCGCGGTGGAGTGCGGGCGTCGCGGTCGTCGATTCGTGCACGGTGGCCTCCGGAAAGCGCAGGGGTGGGATGCCGCGGCAGCGACGTGCGCGGCTCCGCCAGCGTAACCCGGGCTCCGAGTCCGAGA
Organism: Agromyces sp. CF514; assembly: GCF_900113185.1. Classification (NCBI taxonomy): domain Bacteria; kingdom Bacillati; phylum Actinomycetota; class Actinomycetes; order Micrococcales; family Microbacteriaceae; genus Agromyces; species Agromyces sp. CF514. The sequence continues at coordinate 1,380,422 of NZ_FOZD01000001.1, forward strand.
CGACGAGCCGCCGTCGTGGCTCGCCGCCAAGGGGGTGACAGACGACGCGCACCCGCCTAGCGTCGGAGCATGGGCTCAGACGTTCGCACCTCGACGGTTCCGCGCAGCATCACCCGTTGGCTCCTGGCCGGCGGCCTCGTCTTCGCGGGGGTGAGCCACCTGTTCTGGGCGCGCAAGGAGTTCCGCGCGCAGGTGCCGACATGGGTGCCGATGGACGCCGACGGCGTGGTGGTCGCCTCGGGCGTCGTCGAGGTCGCGCTCGGCAAGGCGCTCGTCGTGCTGCCGAAGGAGCGTCGCCGCATCGGGTGGATCGTGGCGGCGTTCTTCGTCGCGGTGTTCCCGGGCAACGTCGCGCAGTGGCGCGAGCGGCGCGATGCGTTCGGGCTCACGACGGATCGTGCGCGTCTCGTGCGCCTGTGGTTCCAGCCGCTGCTCGTGGTGCTGGCGCTCTGGTCGACCACGCCGCCGAAGCGCTGAGCCGCTGCGCGGCCGCCCCGACGCGCCGGCGCACCGACGCGCTGCTCGACCGACGCGCCGCCGCGCCGACTCAGCGCGGAGCGCGGATGAGCGCGAGGAGCGCCGCGACCAGCCCGACGCCTCCGACTAGGGCGATGAGTCCGAGCACTGACCAGATCATGGATTCGATCGTCATGGCGCATCCCTTCGAGGTCGTGTCCTCCATTGTGGCGCGCGCTGATGCGTCGGTAAAGGCCCCGCCCCGGCAGGTCGCGCGCGTCGCGGCAGGCGGATAGGTGAGGCTCGCCTAAGAAGAAAACCGCGGTTGATCTGGGCAAAAGCGGCCCGAATGCGTGGCGGATCCGCGGAGCCCGGGCGTACCATCTCGGTACCCAGCGAGCCACGTGGAGGCCACCATGAGCATGACCCTCGATGCACTTCCCGCCGTCGCCGAGTGCTCGGTGAGCGGCTGTTCGTACAACGACCACTCGCACTGCCATGCCGCGGCGGTCACGATCGCCGGCTCCGTCGGAGATGCCGAGTGCGCGACGTTCATCCCGCTCGGCACGCGGGGCGGGCTCGACAAGGTCATCACGCACGTCGGCGCCTGCCAGCGTTCGGAGTGCGTGCACAACGACTCGCTCGAGTGCACGGCCGCCGCCGTGCGCATCGGGGCCGGTTCGTCCGACGACGCCGACTGCCTCACCTACGAGACCGCCTGACCCGTCTCGTCATCCGTGCGTGCGCAGGAACGCCAGCTGCGCGCGCACGGAGGCCTCCGCCGCCGGCCTGACCGCGGCATCCGTCTCGGCGTAGACCGAGTCGACGACCTTCGCGACGGTCGATGGATCGGCCGGGTCGGCGCCGAGCGCGGCGAGCACCGTGCGCACCTGGTCGAGGCGTTCGGCGCGGTGGGCGAGATACTCGTCGCAGATGTCGCCGAGGTCCTGCAGCACGGGTCCGTGACCGGGCAGCACCGCGACATGGCCGCCGGACGTGCGGCCGATCGCGTGCAGTCGCTGCAGGGACTCGAGGTAGGGACCGAGTGCGCCGTCGGGGTCGGCGATGATCGTGGTGCCGTGGCCGAGGATCGTGTCGCCCGTGAGCATCGAGCCGTGCGGCGCGTCGCCCGCGAGCAGGAAGCACGCCGAGTCCGCGGTATGCCCCGGCGTCGCGAGCACGTCGATCACGAGCCCGGCCGCCGTGATGCGCTCCCCGTCGACGAGCGGCTCCGCGTCGATGCAGAACGCCGCGTCGATCGCGCGCACCGGAGCACCCGTCAGCTCGGCGAAGCGCACGAGGCCGTCGCGATGATCGGCGTGATGGTGGGTGAGCAGCACGAGCTCGATCGGGCCGAACGCGGCGAGTCGCTCGAGGTGCCCCTCGTCGAGCGGTCCGGGGTCGACGACCACGGCGCCCGGCGCGCCCGGCGCTCGCAGCACGTACGAGTTCGTGCCGTCGAGCGTCATCGGGCCGGGGTTCGGTGCGAGCAGGCGGGTCGCCAGTCGCGAGACGGACGACGGATGGATGCCGCGGCGAACGTGGTGGGGCAGCAGGTCGGCCATGCCCGAAGTGTACGCGCGAGCGGGTCGCTCCCGCCCGAGCGCGCGGCGAGGTCGGACGGTGCGGAATCCGGCCGACGGTTCTAGGGTGGGGAGCATGTCCGGCGAGCTCGACGCACTGATGGACGATGGGGTCATGGGGTACGCGGCCACGGTCGTGCTGCTTCGCGACGGCGAGCGCGGGGTCGAGGTGCTGCTGGCCGAGCGCCCGCACCGTGGCAGGTATCCCGGCGCCTGGGTGTTCCCGGGTGGCGCGGTCGAACCCGAAGACGTCGCAGACGGCTCGCCAGACGACGAGGGAGCCGCGCGGCGCGCGGCCGTGCGCGAGACGCAGGAGGAGGTCGGGCTGGTGCTCGCCACCCACGATCTTGTGCCGTTCGCGCACTGGACGCCGCCGCCCGGAGCGCCGTCGCCGCGCCGGACGTGGTTCTTCGCGGCGCGCGTGCCCGAGGGCGACCTCGTGCTCGCTCCCGACGAGGTCGTGCAGGCCGAGTGGCTGCGCCCCGACGACGTGCTCGAACGCCACGCGCTGGGCGGCATGACGCTGTGGCCGCCGACCTGGGTGACGGTGCACGGGCTGACCGGCGCGGCATCCGTCGACGAAGCGCTCGCCGAGCTCGCGAGCGGCGAGGTCACGCCCTACGTCTCGCGCTACAGCGACGACCGCACGGCCGTGATCTGGCAGGACGACGAGGCGTTCGACTCCGACGCGGAGCGCCCCGACGCGCACGCCGTGCCCGACGAGGGACCCGACGCGCACGGCACCAGGCACCGCCTCATCATGGACCGCCTGCCGTGGATCTACACGAACACCCTCGGCGCCGGGTTCTGAGCGCGTGACCGACGTCACGGTCGTCGGCAGCGGCCCGAACGGCCTCGTCGCCGCGGTCGTCATGGCGCGCGCCGGCCTCTCGGTGCGCGTGCTCGAGGCGGCGTCGACGCTCGGCGGCGGCGTGCGCACGGCCGAGCTCACGCTGCCGGGGTTCCGGCACGACGTGGGGTCCGCCGTGCATCCGGCCGCGCTCGCGTCGCCCGTGTTCCGTCGGCTCGGCCTGCTCGACCGCGTCGAGTGGATCGTGCCGGAGGCCTCGTACGCGCACCCGCTCGACGGCGGGCGGGCGGGCATCGCCTGGCGCGACCTCGACCGCACGGTCGACGGCCTCGGCGCCGACGGGCCGGCGTGGCGGCGGCTCGTCGCGCCGTTGCTCGCCCGCGAGCGCGGCGTCGCGGCATTCACCGGGTCGCAGCTGCTCCGGGTGCCCCGTGATCCCGTCGCGGCGGCCCTCTTCGGGCTGCGCGCCCTCGAGCAGGGCGTGCCGCAGCTCTGGAACACGCGGTTCTCGGGCGAGACCGCCGAGGCGCTGTTGACGGGAGTCGTCGCGCACGCCGCTGGGCCGATGCCCTCGCTCGCCTCCGCCGGGGCCGGGCTGCTGCTCGCGATGCACGGCCACGGCGTCGGATGGGGGTTCCCCCGCGGCGGGTCGCAGGCCATCGCCGACGCGCTCCTCGCCGAGCTGCGCGAGCGCGGCGCCGAGATCGTCGCGGATGCCGCGGTCGGCAGCCTCGACGAGGTGCGCGACTCGCGCGTGGTGTTGCTCGACACGACGCCCGAGCTGCTGCTGCGCGAGCACCTGCCCGCCGGTTACGCCAGGGCGCTGCGGCGGTACCGCTACGGATCGGGCGTGGCCAAGGTGGACTTCGCACTCGCCGGCCCCGTGCCGTGGGCGAACCCGGAGGTGTCGGAATCCGCGACCGTGCACCTCGGTGGCACGCGCGCCGAGATCGCGGCGGCCGAGAACGCCGTGCACCGCGGCCGGCAGCCCGGGGTCGGCGGTGCGCCGCGGCATCCGTACGTGCTCGTGACGCAGCCGAGCCTGTTCGACCCGACGCGCGCGCCCGAGGGCCGTCACGCGCTATGGGCGTACACGCACGTGCCTGCCGGGTCGACGTTCGACGCGACCGAGCTCATCACCGCCGAGGTCGAGCGGTTCGCGCCCGGATTCCGCGACCTGGTGCTCGCCTCGGCGTCGAGCAGCGCGGCCGAGATGGCCGAGCGCAACGCCAACCACGTCGGCGGCGACATCTCGGCCGGCGCGCTCACGCTCGCGCAGCTCGTGAAGCGGCCCGTGGTGTCGCCCACGCCGTGGCGAACGCCGCTGCCCGGCGTCTACCTCTGCTCGAGCGCGACCCCGCCCGGGCCCGCCGTGCACGGCATGAACGGGTGGTGGGCGGCCAGGCTCGCCCTGCGCGACCGGTTCGGCATCCGCTGACCCGATGCGCCGACCCGACGACCCGATGCGCCGATCCGACGCCCGTCGAACGTGCCGGGCGTAGCGTGAGGGCGTGGAGCCGTTCGGCTGGTTCGACGCGCGCGACTACGAGGTCGCGCGCGAGGTGCTGCAGCGCGGGGTCGCCGCGCTCGCGCTCGTCGCGTTCGTCTCGACGCTGAACCAGTTCCGGCCGCTCCTCGGCGAGCACGGCCTGCTGCCGGTGCCCCGCCTCCTCGCGGTCACGCATGGGCGCCTGCGCGGGCCGAGCGTGTTCCGCTGGGGCTACAGCGATCGCCGGCTCGTGGTCGTGGCGGTCGCGGGCGCGGTGCTCGCGGCATCCGTCGTCGTCGGCCTGCCGCAGCTCGGGCCGCCGTGGGTGCCGCTGCTCGTGTTCCTCGTGCTCTGGGGGCTGTACCTGTCGATCGTGAACGTGGGGCAGACGTTCTACGGCTTCGGCTGGGAGATGCTGCTCTGCGAGGCACTGTTCACGGTCGCGTTCCTCGGTTCGTCGCAGGTGCCGCCGCCGATCACCATCGTCGTGGCCACGTGGTGGCTCGTGTTCCGGCTCGAGTTCGGGGCGGGCATGATCAAGATCCGCGGCGGGCGGGAGTGGCGCGACCTCACCGCGCTCATGTACCACCACGAGACGCAGCCGATGCCGGGCCCGCTGAGCCGGCAGGCGCACCTGCTGCCGCCCTGGTTCCACCGCGGCGAAGTGCTCGGCAACCACTTCGCGCAGCTCGTCGTGCCGTTCCTGCTCTTCGTGCCCTGGATCGGCGGGGCCCCGGTGGGCGCGATCGCGGCGCTCGTCGTGATCCTCACCCAGCTCTGGCTCATCGTGACCGGCAACTTCGCGTGGCTCAACTGGATCACGGTCGTGCTCGCGGCGTCGGCGATCCCCGACCGGGTGTGGCACGCCGTGATCCCCGTGATCCCGGCCGACCTCGGCGCGGGCGGGGCGGATGTCGCGGCGAGCCCGCCCTGGTGGATCGCGGTCGTGCTCGCGGCATCCGCCCTGCTGCTCGCGCTCAGCTGGTGGCCGCTGCGCAACCTCGTGTCGCGCCACCAGCTCATGAACGCGAGCTTCAACCGGTGGATGCTCGTGAACGCCTACGGCGCGTTCGGCACCGTCACGAAGCGCCGCATCGAGATCGTGGTCGAGGGCACGGAGTCGACCGCGGCCGACGCCCCTGACGACGCTTGGCACGAGTACGCGTTCAAGGGCAAGCCCGGCGACGTGCGCGCCGTGCCGCGCCAGTGGGCGCCGTATCACCTGCGACTCGACTGGCTGATGTGGTTCCTGCCCCTCGGGCGCATGTGGGAGCCGTGGTTCGAGGTGTTCCTGCTGCGCCTGCTCGAGGCGGATGCCGCGACGCTGCGCCTGCTCGCGCACGACCCGTTCGACGGGCGGCCGCCGACGCTCGTGCGCGTACGGGCCTACCGCTACCGGTTCGCGACCCGCGCGGAGTTCCGCGAACGGCGGGTGCGGTGGATCCGCACGCTCGAGGGCGAGGTCATGCCTCCGACGGGGTTGCGCTGACCGCTTCGGGTCGGTGCTCGATGTCGTCGACGTGCGCCTTCGGCATCGCGAGGCCGCCCGCGATCGTGGCGACCGCGGCGATGAGCACGGCCACGAAGACGGCGGTCGAGGCGCCGTGGATCGCGACGGGCGAGTGCTCGCCGAGTCCGGAGCGGGCGATCACGCCGTTGGCCACGGCGCCGAACACCGCGACGCCGACCGCGCTGCCCATCGAGCGCAGGAACATGTTGGCGCCCGTGACGACCCCGCGCTCGGTCCACGGCACCGACGACTGGGCGGCGATCAGGGTGGGCGAGGCGACGAGGCCCAGACCGAGGCCGACGATGAAGCAGGCGATCGCGGTGGTCCAGACGTTCGGCGTGAGCGACGCGGCCACGAGCGCGGCGGAGCCGAGCACGGCGACGGCGAGGCCGATGAGCGCGGTCGCGCGGAACCCGATGCGCAGGAACAGGCGACCCGCGTTCGACGCCGCGATCGGCCAGCCGAGCGTGAGCGCGGCGACGGCGAGGCCCGACACGAGCGGCGACGCGCCGGCGGTGGACTCGAGGAAGGTCGGCACGTACGACGTCAGCCCGATGAGCACGGCACCGACGCCGAGCGAGATGAGCGAGGTCGTGACGATGAGCCGACGCGAGAACACCCAGAGCGGGAGCACGGGTTCGGCGGCCCGGCGCTCGATCAGCACGAACACGACGAGCAGCAGCGCCCCGACGGCGAAGGCGCCGATCGACTGCCAGGAGAGCCACGCCCACGCCTGGCCGCCTTCGAGCACGGCCAGGATCAGGAGCGTCGACGCGACCGTCAGCACGCTCGCGCCCGCGAAGTCGATGCGGTGCTTCTCGCGGCCGACCGACTCGTGGTACGAGCGGATGAGCATCCACGCGGCGAGCAGGCACAGCGGGATGTTCACGAAGAAGATCCAGCGCCACGAGGCGAACTCGGCGAACAGGCCGCCGAGCGTCGGGCCGACGACCGACGATGCGGCCCAGACGCTCGCGATGTAGCCCTGCACCTTGGCGCGCTCGCGCACGGTGTAGATGTCGCCCGTGATGGTGATCGAAACGGGCAGCACCGCGCCCGCGCCGAGTCCCTGCACGGCGCGGAAGACGATGAGCGAGGTCATGTCCCAGGCGAAGCCGCAGAGGATCGAGCCGACGAGGAAGAGCCCGATGCCGACGAGCATGATCGGCTTGCGGCCGATGGTGTCGGCGAGCTTGGAGTACACCGGCACCGAGACCGCCTGCGCCAGCAGGTAGATCGAGAACAGCCAGGGGAACTGGGCGAACCCGCCGAGGTCGGCGACGATCGAGGGGACGGCGGTCGCCAGGATCGTCGAGTCGATCGCGATGAGGCCGGTGGCCAGCATCACGGCGATGAGCACCGGACCCCGCTCGGATCGGAATCCGACCGCACTCGTCTCGGCCATGCTCCTCCTCGCCGCGAGCGCACGGTGCCGCCCACTCCAAGGACAAGCGCCGCGGTACCCGATTCATTCCCGGTGCGCGTCGTGCTCCGCAGCTCGGTGCCGTCGCGCGGCCGGATGATACCAGCAATCTGCTAACCAAGTAAGCAAAGCTGCTTTCGGCGCGGCACCCTGTCGCCGGGGCGCGTCAGCGCGTAGCGTCGCATCCATGTGGAGACGAGCACGACCGCGACCGCGACCTGTCCCGCCGGCGGCCGAGATCACGACGGATGCCACGGTGAACGCGCCCGAGGTGAAGATCAGGTCGTTCCGGATCGGGTTCGTCGGCGCGCTCGGCGTGCTGCTCGCGCTCGTGCTCGGCGGCATCGTCGCCCAGCTCGGCACCGTGATCCTCTACGTCGCCCTCGCGCTGTTCCTCGCACTCGGCCTCGACCCCATCGTCAGCTGGCTGCAGCGCCGCGGGCTGGCGCGATGGGGTGCCATCCTGATCGTCTTCGTCGGAGTCATCGGCATCTTCGTCGGCCTCATCGCGACCATCGTGCCGATCGTGGTCGAGCAGACCACGAACCTCGTCCAGAACTGGGACGACATCGTGGCGAACTTCAAGGGCAGCGACTTCGTGGCCTGGCTGAACGCCATCACCGGCAGCGGTGACGCCATCAAGGACGCCATCGCCTCGGCCGGCGACTGGATCGCCGACCCCGCGAACCTCGGCGCGCTCGGCGGTGGGATCCTCGCGGTCGGCGCGGGCATCGCCGGCGGGTTCACGGGCGCGACCATCGTGCTCATCCTCACGCTGTACTTCCTCGCCTCGCTCGACTCGATGAAGCGCTACTCGGTGAAGTTCGTGCCCGCGAGCTCGCGTGGCAGCTTCACCGACGTGACGGACGAGATCACCGGGTCGGTCGGCCGCTACGTGATCGGACAGTTCTCGCTCGGCGCGGTCAACGGCGTGCTCAGCCTCATCTACCTGACGATCATCGGCGCGCCCGTGCCGATCCTGCTGGCCTTCATCGCCTTCCTGCTCTCGCTCGTGCCGCTCGTCGGCACGCTCACGGGCGCGATCATCATCTCGCTCGTGTGCTTCGCCGCGTCGCCCGCGACGGCGCTCGCCGCGATCATCTACTACCTGATCTACATGCAGGTCGAGGCCTACGTGCTGAGCCCGCGCATCATGAACCGCGCGGTCGCGGTGCCCGGCGCGCTCGTCGTCATCGCGGCCGTCGCCGGCGGAACGCTCGGCGGCGTGCTCGGCGCGCTCGTCGCGATCCCGGTCGCCGCATCGCTCATCATCATCGTCGAGAAGGTCATCTTCCCGAGGCAGGATGCCCACTGAGCACCCGCCCCCGGAAGCACCCGGGCCGGCGGGCGGCGGCGGTGCCGATGGCCCAGGCCACGGCAGCCGACTCGGGCGCGTGCTGCGGCCGGTGCGCGCGGTCTTCGATCGACGGACCCTGAAGTCGGATGTCTCGTCGGGGCTCGTGCTGGGCCTCGAAGCCGTTCCCGACGGGCTCGCCGCGGGCCTGCTGGCGGGCGTCAACCCGCTCGCGGGCCTGTACGCCTACCTGTTCGGCATGGTCGGAGCGGCGTTCGCGACCGGGAGCATGTTCATGGCGGTGCAGGCCACGGGCGCGATGTCGCTCATCGTGGCCGACAGCGGCCTCGAGACGCGCACCGACCCCGACCGGGCGCTGTCGACCCTCGCCCTGATGACCGGGGTCGTGATGATCGTCGCGGGCCTGCTGAACGCCGGTCGCCTGCTGCGATTCGTGCCGACGGCGGTCATGACCGGCTTCATCACCGCGGTCGGGGTGAACATCGTCCTCGGCCAGCTCGCCAACTTCACCGGCTACGCGGCCGAGGGTGCGAATCGCGTGACGCGCACCTTCGACCTGCTCCTGCACGTCTGGCGCATCGACCTGCCGACGACGGCGGTCGGGTTCGTGACCGTGGCGCTCATCGTCGTGCTGCAGCGCACGGGGCTGCGCGCGCTCGGCCTCGTCGTCGCCATCGTGCTCGGCTCGGCGCTCGCCGCGGCGCTCGACGCCTGGTTCGGCGCGTCCGTCGTGACGCTGCAGCAGCTCGTGCAGGTGCCGGTCGGGCTCCCGGCGCCCGTCCTGCCGAGGCTCGACGACGTGCTCTTCCTGCTCGTGCCCGCGGTCTCGCTGGCGTTCGTCGGGCTCGTGCAGGGTGCCGCGGTCGCGGCGGCGTTCCCGAACCCCGACGGCCGCCCGGTTCCCGCCTCGCGCAACTTCCTCGGGCAGGGCACGGGCAACCTCGTCGCCGGGTTCTTCCAGGGCATGCCGGTCGGCGGCTCGATGTCGGGCACGGGGCTCATCGTCGCGGGCGGGGCGAAGACGCGGCTCGCGCTCTTCGTCGCCGGCGCCGTCATGGCGATCGTCCTGCTGCTCTTCTCCGGGATCGTCGGACTCGTCGCGATGCCCGCGCTCGCCGCCCTGCTCATCGTGGTCGGATTCGGCGCGATCAAGCCGGCGCGTGTGAACTCCGTCGCGCGGTCGGGCATCTTCCCGCTCACGATCATGGCCGTCACGTTCGTGCTGACGCTCCTGATCCCGTTGCAGTTCGCGGTGCTGGTCGGCGTCGCGCTCGGCATCGTGCTCTACGTCGCAGACCAGTCGAACTCGATCCGCGTGCGCCAGCTCGAGCTCGTCGACGACGGCCGCATCCGGGAGCTCGACCCGGTCGACCACGTCGGGCCGCATCAGGTCCTCGCGCTCCAGCCCTACGGCAGCCTCTTCTTCGCGAGCGCGCCGCATTTCGAATCGCAGCTTCCGACCGTCGACGGGCGCAGCGTGCGCTCGGTCGTCGTCCTGAGGCTGCGCGGCATCGACCAGCTCGGATTCTCCGCGATCGAGGTGCTGAGACGCTACGCCGGCGACCTGGAGGCATCCGGATCACGCCTCGTGCTCGTCGTGTCGAACGACCGGGTGATGGAGCAGCTCGAGCTCACCGGCCTCGCGAGCGAGCTCGGCGACCACGGCATCGTGCGCGGAACCGAGTGGATCGGCGCGGGCGTCCGCGAGGCCGTGCACGAGGCGCGCGCCTGGGTGCGGGCCGACCCGGATCGCCCGTGAGGGCGCCGCGTCCCGTCGCATGCGCGGCGGGACGCGGCATCCGCTCTCCGGGTCAGGCGAACAGCGTGTTGACCGCGCCGCCGTCGATCGGCAGGCCCGATGCCTTGATCAGGTCGGTGATCTCCCACTTGCCGTCGACGGGCGAGACCTTCTCGAAGAGCGGCACGCCGCCGACGACCTCCTTCGCCGGTGTCCAGTGCGGGTCCCGGTTCAGGTACGAGAACGCGTCGCCGCGCAGCAGGCCGGAGAACACCGCGGCGACGATCGTCGAACCGACCGCGCCGAGGTGCTCGCCGTCGGCCTGCTCGGCCGCCTCCTTCAGGATGTAGACCCAGAGCGACTCCTCCATGGGGTCGAGGTCCTCGATCGGGCGGATGTGCAGCGCGTGGGCGACCTCGGTGGCCGGGGGGAGCTCCATGCGCCAGCCTCGCCGGATGTTGAGCTCCGCGAGCGGGTTCGGCGTCGGCCCGCCCGGAATCGTGAAGACCGACTTGCTGAGATGCGTGTCGACCTTGTGCGCCATCTGCGGGAAGGGACCGCCCGACGACGGGAAGTCGAAGAACCAGTCCCACTGCAGCGAGTGCCGGTCGGGCAGCGGCGAGCCGCCGCGCAGGTCGGGCGGACCGGGCACGGGCACGCTCGGCTGGGTGACTCCGGGCGTCGAGAAGATCGGCTTGCCGAACTGCTTGCCGACGCCGCCCTGCAACGGGAAGTTCAACTGGTACTCGGCACGGATCATCGAGTGGCCGAAGCGGTACGCCGCCGTCGAGAACTCGACCGGCATGAACGGGTTCTCGCTCCAGTCGTAGACGTCCTTCAGGCCGTAGGTCACGGTGTAGAACGGACCGTCGCCATCGCCGGCGTCCTCGTCGAACGAGATCGCGGACGCGAACACCGAGGGTGCGACGATGCGCGAGACGAAGTCGTTCCAGACGACGTACTGGTAGAACCACACGGTGATGCGCTGGGCCTCGACGAACAGGTCGCGGCCGGACTGCACGGTCGGGTCCGCGGCATCCGCCAGCTTCTGCAGCGTGCTGTTGTGGGCCAGGACGAACGCGAGCTGCAGTTGCGAGACGATGCGGTTCTCGTCGTTGCGCGGATCGCCGATGAGCGCGATGCCCTCGTCGTTGCGCTGCACGTCCTGCTCCTTCGGGGACTCGCCCCGGCCGATCTTGAGGAATCCCGCGTAGCCGTCGTGCAGCACGCGGGTGTGATCGTAGAGATAGGGCTGGTCGTCGGGCCCCCGGCCGTAGAGGCTGTCGAGGTCGAACCTCGGCGAGCGGAAGTTCTGCAGGCCGTCGGGGTCGTTGTGCCTGGTCAGGCTGGACTGCGGGTCGAACGTGATGTCGTGATCGATGAACTGTCCGAGGTAGGTGTACCCGACCGGGGTCAGGCTGTCGGCAGGCTCGTCGTCGGTGAACATCTCGTCGATCGCGAAGGTGCGGATCGCCTGGGCCTTCTCGGCGTCGGTGGCCCCGGGCGGGGACCAGGTGGTGTACCCGCGGCCGAACAGGCGACCGAAGCGCCCGTCGTGACTGCGGGAATGCGGGACATTGAGCGGCACGATCGAGTGCGCGTTCGCGTGTTGCATGGCTCTCGCCCTCCAGAGTGGGGCCCGCGCGCTGCGACGGCACGCGTCGCCATCACGGCATCTACGGGGTGAACACGGCGAGCGTACGACCGAGATGAGGAATGCTCATCAGTGCTCCCACTGATGCCCGAGGCCCCGCCTAGAACCAGATGCTGAGGTGCGGCGTGCGGGGCGCCGCGAAGAGCCGGTCGGCCAGCGCGACCGAGCCCGGCGAGAGCTCCTCGATGCGTCCGGCGCGGGCCAGCACCGAGGGGCGCACGCCGCCCAGGTACACCGAGCCGAGCTCGCGCACGTCGAGCCGCAGCCCGTGCGCGGCCTGCGCACGGGAGCGTCGGCCCGAACGCGACGCGCTGCCCGGGGCATCCGGGACCTCGCCGCTGCGCGCCTCGTCGGTGCGGCGCACTTCGGCGCGCCCGTCGCCCGACACGTCGAGCACGAAGCCGCCCGACGCGTGCCCGAGCGGGTCGGTCACCTCGAGCGTCAGCGTGCCCGATGCGCCGTACTCGCGAGCCGAGAGCGCCACGACCGGGTCGAGCACGCGCAGCCAGAGGTGGTCGACGATGTCGTGCATCGACGCCGCACGCGGGTCTTCGAGCAGCCACGGCAGCGGTTCGTCGACGCTGCGGAGGCGCGCGCGGACCTCGGTCACGAAGTCCTGCTCGACGAGGAACCGCCACAGCGCGCGTTCGGCATCGTCGCTCGCGGCCACGAGCAGGTCGCACTCGACGACGCCAGGCACGTTCGGCTCGCGGCTGATCGTGTAGGCGACGAAGCCCTGCGGCTGGCCGGACGCGTCGTCGTAGCGCGCGACGCGGATCGCGCGCGACCCGGCGCTCTCGGGGTCGAAGAGCCCGAGGTGGCGCTCGAGGAACCCGGGCCACCGATCGATCTCGCCGGGCGTGCGGGAGACGGCGCGACGGGCGATCGCCGGGGCCTTGGCGATGAGGTCGGCCGGCTCGACGAACTGCACGCGCCCCGGCGATTCGGGTCCGATCCACCGCACGCGGCGGCGGTCGACGACCACGGTGGCCGCGGATGCCGCCGGCCCGAACCCGTAGCGCCCGTAGATCGTGGCCTCGGTCAACGTGAGCATCGCGAGCGCGGCGCCGGCCTCGCGCGCATAGCGCAGCTGCGCCTCGAGGAGTGCGCGGGCGATGCCGCGCCGACGGTGCGTCGGGGAGACCGTGACGCCGCTCACGGCCCAGGCGTCGACGCTGCGACCACCGGGCACGCTGAGACCCGACGGCCAGCCGTCGACCGTCGCGACGGGCACCGCGGCGTCGTGCGCGGTCGGATCGTAGACCGCGCGCACGTTGCGCTGCCTGGCCACCTGCAGCGACCGACGCAGCTCGGGCGCCTCGGGGCGCGCGTGATGGAACCCGCGGGTCTCGGCCTGCACCCAGGCAAGCAGGGCGGCCTCGTCGTCGTGGTCGACCTGCCGGTAGTCGAGCCCCTGACCTCGCAGGGCGTCGATCGCGGACTGATCTGCCGGGATGCTGCGGGGATCGAACATCGTCCCAGCGTACCCACGGCGACCCGCGTTCAGGGGTGCCGACCATCATTGACGGTCCGGTCGCGGCGTCGATACGTTCGCATGGTGCGAGCGAGCGGCGAGGCGATGACGAGACCCGGAACGACGGCGGCGGCGGTGCCCGCGTGATCACGGTCGAGGTGCTGCGGGCGATCCCGATCTTCGCACCGCTGCCGGCCGAGGCGCTCGGCTACCTGGCCGGAGCCGTCGAGGACATCCGGCTCGTGCCGGGGGAGTACTTCGCCCACGAGGGCGACGAGCGTGCCCTCTTCGTCGTCGTCGAGGGCGGCGCAGAGATCACCAAGATCGTGAACGGCGACGAACGCGTCATCGGCACGCGAAGGCCCGGACAGTTCTTCGGCGAGGTGCCGATGACCCTGAGCACGCCCTTCCCGGCGAGCGGGCGGGCCGGCCAGGCGTCGCGCATCATCAAGCTCGACACCGGCGCGTTCTACACGCTCGCCGCCATGGCGCCGTCGGTCCCGGCGCGAGTCGCCTCGCTCGCGCGACGCTACCTCGACTCGCTGCAGGTCATCGCCGCCGAGGTGCCCGAGACCGACATCCGACTCCTGGGGCCGCGCAACGAGGCGAGGACGCACCGCATCGCACGCTTCCTGACCCGCAACCAGGTCGCGTTCGAACGCGTCACGATCGAGATGCCGCTCGATCCCTCGCCCGCCGAGGTCGCCACGCCGGGCGGCACGGGGCGCGGTGGGTCAGAGCACGGTGGGGCGGATGCCGCGGCATCCGGATTCCCGGTGCTCGAGACCTCGGGCGGGGTGCGACTCGTCGACCCGGGCATGCGCGAGGTCGCCGTCGCGGTGGGACTCGACGTCGAGCCGGCCGCGGCCGAGTACGACGTGGTGATCCTCGGTGCCGGCCCCGCCGGTCTCACGGCCGCCGTGAACGGCGCGGCGGAGGGCCTGCGCACTGTGGTCATCGAGGCCCTCGCGCCCGGCGGCCAGGCCGGCACGTCGACGCGGATCGAGAACTACACGGGGTTCCCGTTCGGCATCTCGGGCGACGATCTGGCGAGCCGGGCGCTGAAGCAGGCCAAGCGCCTCGGCGCCGAGATCGTCGTGACGCGCACGGTCGAGACGATCCGCCCGGCGGGCGGGCCCGGGCCGGGCCCCGACGGCGGCCGCGGTGCCGGCCACGAGATCGTGCTCGACGGCGGCGACACGCTGCGCGCCTCGGTCGTGATCGTCGCGACGGGCGTCGAGTGGCGCGACCTGCCGGTGCCCGGAGTGGAGCGGTTCCTCGGCAACGGCGTCTACTACGGCGCCGCGCGCAGCGACGCGGCCGTGGCCAAGGGCGCCGACGTGTGCATCATCGGCGCGGGCAACTCGGCCGGACAGGCCGCGCTGTTCTTCTCGCGGCACGCGCGCTCCGTCACGATGCTCGTGCGCGGCCCCTCGCTCGAGGCGAGCATGTCGCGCTACCTGATCGACCAGATCGAGTCGCACGGGGGCATCGGGGTCGAGACGGGCAGCGAGGTCGTCGGGCTGCACGGCACCGACGGACTGACCTCGGTCGACGTGGCCGACCGGGCCGCGGGCACGACCGTCGAGCGCCCGTTCACGGTCGTCTTCGTGATGATCGGCGCCGATGCGGTGACCGGGTGGCTGCCGCCCGAGGTGGCGCGCGACGGGCGCGGCTACATCCTGACGGGCCCGGATGCCGCGGCGAGCGGATCCTGGCCCGAGGAGCGCCGCCCGTTCGCGCTCGAGTCGAGCGCGCCGGGCGTGTTCGCGGTGGGCGACGTGCGGTCGGGCTCGGTCAAGCGCGTCGCGGCCGGCGTGGGCGAGGGGGGCATGGCGATCGCGTTCGTGCACCAGTACCTGGCGCTGCCGCGCGCCGGTGTGCCGGACTGAGCGTGCGCGCCGGGAGGGTCGGCGGCGACGCGGTGCGCGTGCCGACGGCCGGAGCAGACCCGGCGGGCGGTGCGACCGTCGACGGCATCGGGCTCGCGGCGTAACGAGCGGGCGATCGTGCGCGAGGATTGGGGCCTATGAGTACCCGGATCGTCTTCGCACCCGACTCGTTCAAGGGCACCGTCGATGCCGCCGACGCGGCCGCGGCGCTGGCACGCGGCTGGCGCCGCGAGCGGCCCGGCGACGAACTCGTGCTGCGGCCCATGGCCGACGGCGGCGAGGGAACGCTCGACGCGTTCGCCGCCGCGGTTCCGGGTGCCGAGCGAATGCCGATCACGGTCGCGCCGCCCGCACCCGGGACGCTTCCGGTCGATACCTCGTGGCTGCGCCTGCCCGACGGCACCGCGGTCGTCGAGCTCGCCGCGACGTGCGGCATCGTCCTGGTGCAGCCGCAGCAGCCGCTCGACGCCCACACGCGAGGGTTCGGCGAGGCGATCGCCGCGGCGCTCGACGCCGGGGCCACGCGTCTGCTGCTCGGACTCGGCGGCAGCGCCTCGACCGACGGCGGATCGGGCGCGCTCGGGGCCCTCGGCGCGCGGATCCTCGACGGCGACGGTCGACCCGTGCCGCTCGGCGGCCGCGGACTGGCTGCCGCGGCCTCGGTCGACCTCTCGGGGCTGCGCGCGCTGCCGCCGGGCGGCGTGCTGATCCTCGGCGACGTCACGAACCCGCTGCTCGGCCCGTCGGGGGCCGCGGCCGTGTTCGGGCCGCAGAAGGGTGCCGACGCGTCCGACGTCGCATCGCTTGAGGCTGGCCTCGCCCGGTTCGCCGGCGTCGTCGCCGACGTGGTCCGGGGTGACGAGGCGCTCGCCGACGCGCCCGGCTCGGGCGCTGCGGGCGGTACGGGCTTCGGCCTGCTCGCCTGGGGAGCGAGCATGGGCGCCGGTGCCCGGCTCGTCGCCGAGGCCGTCGGGCTCGCCGACGCCCTCGCCGGTGCCGACCTCGTGATCACGGGCGAAGGTCGATTCGACGGCCAGTCGGAGGCGGGCAAGGCGCCGACCGAGGTCGCGGCCCTCGCACGCGCTGCGGGAGTGCCGGTCGCGCTCGTCGCCGGTGCCATCACGGCGGATGCCTCCGCGTTCACGGCCTCCGCCTCGCTGAGCGAACTGGCCGGGTCGGGGGCGGCGGCGATGGCCGAACCCGTGCACTGGCTCGAGGAGGCCGGCTCGGCGCTCGCGCGCGGCCGCGCCTGACTTCGCGCGGCCGTTCGCGGTCGCTCAAATTTGACTTGTTCTAGTGATAACTAGAACAATGAATGCGTGATCATCCGTATCGACCCCGCCTCGAGCACCCCGCTGTTCGAACAGCTCGCGCGTGCCGTGCGCGGCGAGATCCTCGCGGGCCGCGTCGCGGCCGGTGAGCGCCTGCCGGCCGCGCGCGACCTCGCGGACTCGCTCGACGTCAACGCGCACACCGTGCTGCACGCCTACCAGACGCTGCGTGACGAGGGCCTCATCGAGCTGCGTCGAGGGCGCGGCGCCGTCGTGCGCGATGCGGCCCCCAAACTCGAGGAGACCAGGCGCCTCGCCGCCGAACTCGTCACCGCCGCCCGTGAGCGCGGTATCGCCCCAGACGCCGTCCTGGCGCTCGTGAGAGAGGAACTCGCCCGATGACCGCCCCGACCCCCGCCCCATCCGTCGCCGAACGCGAGCGCGACCGCCGCGACCGCCGCGTGCTCCTGGCCGTCGTCGTGTGGGTGCCGCTCGCGATCGTGCTCGTGTCGACGGTGATCCAGGTGATCTGGATCCCGCGCATGCCCGCGCAGGTCGCCGTGCACTGGAATGCGGCCGGCGAACCCGACCGATGGACCTCCCCCGAGCGGGCCGTGCTCGCCTATGCGGTCATCTCGCTCTCGCTCATCCTGGCGCTCGCGATCGCGTCGTTCGCGGGCGCACGTGCGCTGCGCCCGCATGCGGGCCGGCCCACCCGCCTGCTCAGCCGTGTGCGTCCGACGGCCTCGTTCGCGCCGGCGACGATCGCGATGGTCTCGCTCATCATGGTCGGCCTCGGCGCCCTGCAGCTCGACGGCTCGGTGCCTCCGCAGTGGGCCGCTCCCGTCGTCATCGGAGTCGGGCTGCTGGTCGGGGCGCTCGTCTGGTGGATCACGTGGCGCGCGCTGCCGGCTCCCGACCGCACCGCGGCCGACGCCCCGTCGGCGACCCCCGCGCTCGACCTCGCC
Organism: Agromyces sp. CF514; assembly: GCF_900113185.1. Classification (NCBI taxonomy): domain Bacteria; kingdom Bacillati; phylum Actinomycetota; class Actinomycetes; order Micrococcales; family Microbacteriaceae; genus Agromyces; species Agromyces sp. CF514. The sequence continues at coordinate 1,398,006 of NZ_FOZD01000001.1, forward strand.
CCCGGCGAGCGGGCCGTGTGGACCGCGACCGCGTCGGCGCCGTGGCCCGTCATCGCGCTCATCGGCTTCGCGCTCGTCGCGGTGACGGTGCCGTTCGTGCTCTCGCCCTCGTCGTGGTGGCTCTGGACGCTCGTGTTCGTGCTGGTGCTCGTGCTCGCCTCGACCGCGTGGATCCGCGTCACGGTCGACCGGCGGGGGCTCACGGTGCGATCCCTCGTCGGCATCCGGCTCACGCGCGTGCCGCTCGAGGCCGTCGTGACCGCCGCCGACGTCGAGGTGCTGCCCGCCGAGTTCGGCGGCTGGGGCTTCCGGTTCGACGTGCACGGGCGGCGCGGCATCATCATCCGCTCGGGCCAGGGCATCGAGGTCGAGCGAGCGGATGCCCCGCCGCTCGTCGTGACGGTCGCCGACGCCCGCACGGGGGCGGCGCTGCTGAACGCGCTCGCTCGGGCGGGCCGGTAGCGCGGGCGACGGCGGCCGCGGCATCCGCCTCGGCCTCCGGATGCCGGAGGCGTGCGGATCGACCGCCGGAAACGGCGAACGGGCCCGTGCGGGGACAGCGCACGGGCCCGTTCAGCTTTGGAGGAGCCTGCGTCAGGTTCGCAGGACCGAGCCGCCGGCCCGCTTGCGCGAGATCGCGTCGACCGTGGCCGCGAGGATCAGCACGCCGCCGGTCACGGCGTAGTTGACGCCGGCCGGGAGGTTCAGCAGGCCGAGGCCGTTCGTGATCACGGCGATCACGAGCGCACCGATCGCCGCGTGGATCAGGCGCCCGCGCCCACCGAAGAGGCTGACGCCGCCGACGACGGCCGCCGCGACACCGCTCAGCACGATGTCGCGGCCCGCCGCGGCATCCACCGATCCGACCTTGCTGATGCTGAACAGGCCCGCGACGACCGCGAGCGACGAGCACACGATGAACGCGCACCAGCGGATCGTCGCGACCTTCACGCCCGATCGGCGCGCCGCTTCGGCGTTGCCGCCGACCGCGTAGATGTACCGACCGAACTTCGTGCGGTCGAGCACGAACGTGCCGAGCCACAGGATCGCGAGCGTGATCGGCACCACGATCGGCACGCCCTCGATGGCCTTGAAGCCCGTGCCGCGGTTCTGGTTGAGGATCGCGACGACGATTCCGCCGAGCACGAGGATCGTGATGAGTTTCGCCCAAACGAGCGCGATCGTTCGGTTCGGCACTCCGGCCCGCGTGCGGCGAGACCGGTCGAGGAACGAGGTCCCGGCCGAGATCGCGAGCATCACGGCGAGCATCACCCATCCGGCCCACGGCGGGAGCGTGCCGTTCTGGATCGCGAGGATCTCGGGCGTCTCGACGCGGTACAGGCCGCCGGCGCCGATGATGATGAGCTCGAGGCCCTGGAAGCCGAGGAACAGGCCCAGCGTCACGACGAAGGACGGAATGCCGACCTTCGCGACGAAGAAGCCGATGAACGTGCCGATCGCGATGCCGGTGAGGAACGCGATCGCGAGCGCGAGCACCCAGTTGAGGTTCACCACGGCGATGAGCACCACGAAGATCACCATCGTGAGGCCCGCCGTGACACCGGCCGACAGGTCGATCTCGCCGAGCAGCAGTACGAAGACGAGCGCCATGCCGAGCATGACGAGCGTGGCCGCCTGCGTGAGCAGGTTCGCGAAGTTGCGCTCGGTGAAGAAGAAGGGGCTGAGGATCGTGAAGAGGATGCTGAGCACGACGAATCCGCCGACCGCGGGCAGGGCGCCCATGTCGCCGCCGCGCACGCGCTGCAGCCAGGCGCGGACCTGGTCCATCAGGCCGCCCTCCTGTCCGCTGCCGATGAGCGCCTCGGTGCTGAGCGCCGAGAGGGCCGTCGTCGAATCGGTGGGCGGCGTCGACGTCGGAGCCGAGGTGCCCTGTTCGCCGCTCATGCGTGCTCTCCTTCGTAGGTCTTCGCGCCGGTGATGTAGCCGATGACGTCTTCGTTCGTGGTCTTCGACGTCTCGACCGAGGCGACCATCTGGCCCAGGTAGAGCACGCTGATGTAGTCGGCGACCTCGAAGACGTCGACCAGGTTGTGGCTGATGATGACGACCGAGACGCCCTGCTCGGCCAGGCGCTTCACGAGCGCGAGCACCTGGGCGGTCTGCGCGACGCCGAGCGCCGCGGTCGGCTCGTCGAGGATGACGACCCTGGCCTTCTTCAGCACCGAGCGGGCGATGGCCACGGTCTGGCGCTGGCCGCCCGAGAGCGACGAGACCTTCTGGCGCACCGACTTGACCGTTCGCACCGAGAGCTGGCGCAGCGTCTCGGCGGCTTCGCGTTCCATGACGCCCTCGTCGAACGTGCCGGCCGAGAGCTCCTCGCGACCGAGGAACATGTTCTGCACGATGTCGAGGTTGTCGCAGAGCGCGAGGTCCTGGTAGACGACCTCGATGCCGAGGTGGGCGGCATCGCGCGGCGTGTGGAGGTTCACGGGCTCGCCGTTGAAGAGCACCTCTCCGTCGTCGTAGGGCTGCACGCCGGCGAGTCCCTTGATGAGGGTCGACTTGCCGGCGCCGTTGTCGCCGACGAGGGCGGTGATCTTTCCGGGGTAGGCCGTGAAGTTCACGCCCTTCAGCACATCGACGGGGCCGAAGCTCTTCACCACCCCCCTCAGCTCGATGATCGGCTGGTCCATGCCGGGTCCTTTCTGTGGGGAACTGCGCTGTTCCGGGAAGCTGCGGTGCGAGTGCTCGGGGTGTGCGTACGCGTGCGCTGGCGCGGGGCGGGAGCGGGAAGCGGGCGGATGCCGCGTGGTGCGGTCGTGCGGGAGCGGGAGGCCCCGGGGCGACTGAACGCCCCGGAGCCTCCCGCCGGATCGGATGGGACTATCCGACTCCGTGCTCGGTGCAGGCTGCGGCCACGTCGGCCGTGCAGATCTCGGCGGCGTCGGCGTTGCCGTCGTCGACCACGGTCTGCACGTCGTCGGGTCCGACGAGGATCGGCGTGACGGCGATGTAGGGGGTGCCGTCGTCGAGCTTCTTGTCGACCGAGGGGGTCTCGCCGTTCAGGAGCTGGATGGCGAGTTCGGAAGCGGCGTCGGCCTCGAGTGCGAACGGCTTGTAGACCGTGGCGGTCTGCTTGCCGAGGAGCACGTTCTGGAGACCGGCGACCGAGGCGTCCTGACCCGAGACGGGAACGGTGAGGCCGTTCTTGTCGAGGATCGTGATGACGCCCGCGGCGTTGGTGTCGTTCGCGACCCAGACCGCGTCGACCTTGCCGCCGAGGGCGGTCAGGGCCTGCTCGAAGTTGGTCGCCGACTTGTCGCCGTCCCAGACTCCCGGGGGCTCCTGCGCGGGCTTGATGCCGGCGGGCTCCATGACGCTCACGGCGCCGTCGTGGAACATCTTCGCGTTGCCGTCGGCGGGGTCGCCGCCCATGTAGACCACGACCGCGGTCTTCGGGTCCTTGCCGGCCGTGGCGAGGCCGTCGAGGATCGACTGGCCCTCGAGCGCTCCGACCTGCTCGTTGTCGAACGAGACGTAGTAGTCGGCGCCCTCGATCGGGCGGTCGTACGCGATGACCGGGATGCCCTGGTCCTTCGCCTTGGCGGCGACGGCCACGGCCGCACCGTTGTAGTCGACGAGGAGCATGACGCCGCAGCCCTTGCTGAGCTGCTGGTCGGCGATCGTGGCGTACTTGCTGGTGTCGCCCTGCGCGTTCTGGATGTCGGCTTCGAATCCGGCGTCGGTGATCGCGGTCTCGAGCGCGGGGCGGTCGCCGTTCTCCCAACGGGGCGAGGACGCGGCATCGGGCAGGATGACGCAGGCGCGGGTCGCGGTGGCGGAGTCGGTGCTGCCGCCGTCTCCGCCGCTGCTGGAACACCCTGCGAGCAACAGCATCGATGCTCCGGCGAGGGCTGTGATCGAGATCAATGAAGCCTTCTTCATCGTTCTCCCCTTCTGACTGGTGAGTGTGCAGGACAATCACTACCGCCGGGGTCTGCACTGACCTCGGCAGAAGGAAACTTACGACCCTGTAAGCCGGGCCGAACCGCCCCGCTGATAACGATCGAGTAACGCGATCAACCGATGTGACACGTCACATCGAGACGCCGGATCCGACCGCGATCCTCGGATCCGCGCGGGTTGGCGCATGGGACTGTCACACACCGCCGAAGAGCGCCGTCGCGGGCCCCGAGGGGGCTCGCGACGGCGGTGGAACTTTCTTCGGACTCGAATCGATTCAGCGCCCGGCGACGCGCGCGTACTGCTCCCGGATCGCGGGCCGATGGTCTGGCGAAGGGCTCGCGGCGACGTCGATCTCCCACTCCGGACGCGCACCCGTGAGCGCCCAGGCTGCCTGACGCGCGGCGCCGTCGGCGACGTACTCGCCCGGTGCAGGCACGACGACCGGCGCATCGAACACCTGCGCGGCGATCGCCCGCACGGCCGGGTTCTGCGCCGCCCCGCCGATGAGCAGCACCCGGTCGACCGCGACGCCGAGGCTCGCGACGGCCTCGAGCCCGTCGGCGAGTCCGCACAGCATGCCCTCGATCGCGGCGCGGGCGAGGTTCGGGCGGGTCATGCTCGCGAGGCTCAGGCCGTCGAGGTGCGCGGTCGCGTTCGGCAGGTTCGGCGTGCGCTCGCCCTCGAAGTACGGCACGAGCACGGCGCCGGATGCCGCGGGCTCGGCCTCGAGCGCGAGCCGTCCGAGTCCGTCGTGGTCGACGCCGAGCACGCGGGCGAACGCGTCGAGCACGCGGGCGGCGTTGAGCGTGGCGACGAGCGGCAGGAATCGGCCCGTCGCGTCGGCGAACCCGGCGACCGTGCCCGAGGCGTCGGCGACGGCGGCATCCGTCACCGCGAACACCGTGCCGCTCGTGCCGATCGAGACGACGACGTCACCGGAGGCGGCGTCGAGCCCGAGCGCTGCGGCGGCGTTGTCGCCGGCTCCGGCCCCGACGAGGATGCCGTCGGGCGTGCGCCCGGCTGCCTCGGCGGGACCGAGCACGCGCGGGAGGATCGCGTCGTGCCCGAGGGCGCGTACGAAGAGGTCGCGGTCGTAGCCGTCGGCGCCCCAGTAGGCCGTGCCGCTCGCATCCGACCGGTCGGTCGTGAGCTCGTCGAGCACCGGGCCGAGCGGGGACTCGCCGACCGGGCCGTAGCCGCGCAGGCGCCAGGTGAGCCAGTCGTGGGGGAGGGCGACCGCGGCGACGCGCGCCGCGGCATCGGGCTCGGCATCGCGCAGCCAGCGGAGCTTCGTCGCCGTGAACGAGGCGACCGGCACGACGCCTGTACGGCGCGCGTACTCGTCGGCGCCCACCTCGGCGATGAGGTCGAGCGCGGCCTGCGCCGAGCGCGTGTCGTTCCAGAGCAGGGCCGGGCGGATGACGCGGCCCTCGTCGTCGAGCACGACCATGCCGTGCTGCTGGCCGCCGATCGAGATCGCCTCGACGCCCTCGAGGCCGCCGGCGTCGCCGATCGCGGAGAGCAGGGCGCCCCACCACGCGGCCGGATCGACCTCGGTGCCTTCGGGGTGCGGCGCCCGCCCGGAGCGCACGAGGGCTCCCGTGGCGGCATCCCGGATCACGATCTTGCATGACTGGGTCGACGAGTCGACCCCTGCGACGAGCGACAAGGCCCGCCCCTTTCTTCGAGGTGGTGCTGGTACGGGAAAACCCCTGCGCCGAGTCGTCGAACCCGGCGCAGGGGTGGCTTCAGGCCTGACGCTCAGCGAGCTCCGAGCAGGTGCTCGGTGGCCAGCTGCTGGAGGCGGACGAAGCCGCCGCCCTTGCCGCCGAGGTAGGCGTCGGCGTCGAAGTCCTCGTAGGCCGAGCGGTCGGCGAGGAACTCGTCGTAGGTCTCGCCCGGGTTCAGCGTCGGAGTCGAGAGCTCGTAGACCTTCGCGGCCTCGAGCGCCTCCTGCACCTCGGGGTCGGCGCGGAAGGCCGCGGCGCGCTCCTTGAGCAGCAGGTAGGTGCGCATGTTGGCCGCGGCCGACTCCCACACGCCCTTCTCGTCTTCGGTGCGCGAGGGCTTGTAGTCGAAGTGGCGCGGGCCCTCGTACGCGGGCACGCCACCGGGGCCGCCGTTCTCGAGCAGGTCGACGAGCGCGAACGCGTTGTGCAGGTCGCCGTGGCCGAAGACGAGGTCCTGGTCGTACTTGATGCCGCGCTGGCCGTTCAGGTCGATGTGGAAGAGCTTGCCGTGGTACAGCGCCTGCGCGATGCCGGCGGCGAAGTTGAGGCCCGCCATCTGCTCGTGGCCGACCTCGGGGTTGAGGCCGACGAGCTCGGGGCGCTCGAGCGAGTCGATGAACGCGATCGCGTGGCCGAGGGTCGGCAGCAGGATGTCGCCACGGGGCTCGTTGGGCTTCGGCTCGATCGCGAAGCGGATGTCGTAGCCCTTGTCGGTCACGTAGTCGCCGAGCAGGTTGACCGCCTCGCGGTAGCGCTCGAGCGCCTGGCGGATGTCCTTCGCCGAGTCGTACTCGGCGCCCTCGCGGCCGCCCCACATGACGAACGTCTTCGCACCGAGCTCGGCGCCGAGGTCGAGCTGGCGGAACACCTTGCGCAGCGCGAAGCGACGCACGTCGCGGTCGTTGGCCGTGAAGCCGCCGTCCTTGAAGACGGGAGCGCTGAAGAGGTTCGTGGTGACCATCGGGATGATGAGGCCCGTGTCGTCGAGCGCGCCCTTGAGGCGGTCGATCTGCGTCTGGCGCTCGGCGTCGGTGGAGCCGAAGGCGAAGAGGTCGTCGTCGTGGAACGTCAGTCCGTAGGCGCCCAGCTCGGCGAGCTTCTCGACGGCGTGCACGACGTCGAGGGGCTTGCGGGTGGGGCCGCCGAACGGGTCGGTGCCGTTGTAGCCGACGGTCCAGAGGCCGAAGGAGAACTTGTCGTCGCGGGTGGGCGCGCTGGCCATTGGTGATCCGCCTTTCAGCGTCTTCGATGATTTGTTGGCACGTACAACATAAACCGGTCCGACGCTCGTTCGCAAGTCTTCCGCGATCGCAACTTTCGACCTTATGATTCGAAACATGAAGCCGGATGCCGCAGACACCGCCGACCGTCGAGTGACCCTCGCCGCGATCAGCGAGGACCTCGGGGTGAGCCTGTCCACGATCTCGAAGGTGCTGAACGGGCGCGCCGACGTCTCGGTCGCGACGAGGGAGCGCGTCGAGCACGAGCTGCAGGAGCGCGGCTACGTGCGGCGAGGAGCGGGCCGCTCGGAGGCGCGGGCGGACCTCATCGAGCTGGTCTTCCACGAACTCGACGAGATCTGGTCGATGGAGCTCATCGGCGGCGTCGAGCAGGTCGCCAAGGAGCACGGCCTCAGCGTCGTGCTCACCGTCTCGGGCGACCGGCACGCGCCCGACCCCGACTGGGTCGACGGCGTGATCCGGCGCCGGCCCGTGGGAGTCGTGCTCGTCTTCAGCGAACTCGCGCCGGAGCACCGCGAACGGCTTCGCGCACGGGCCATCCCGTTCGTGATCGTCGACCCCGCGGGCGACCCCACCCCCGAGGTGCCGAGCGTCGGGTCGGCGAACTGGTCGGGCGGACTCGCGGCGACCCGCCACCTCATCGAGCTCGGGCATCGTCGCATCGCCACCATCACCGGACCCGACGACATGATGTGCTCGCTCGCGCGCGTCGACGGCTACCGATCGGCGATGAACTCGGCCGGGCTGCCGATCGATCCTGCGTGGATCCGCTTCGGCGACTTCCACGTCACGGGAGGGCGGAACCACGCGAGCGAGCTGCTGGCCCTACCGCACGGCGAGCGGCCCACGGCGATCTTCGCCGGCAGCGACCTGCAGGCGCTCGGCGTCATGGACGCCGCGCGGGCGGCGGGTCTCGCCATCCCCGGCGACCTGTCGATCGTCGGCTACGACGACGTGCCCATCAGCCGCTGGGTGACCCCGCCGCTCACGACCGTGCACCAGCCGCTGCGGCGCATGGGCGAGGAGGCGGCGCGCCTCGCCATCCGCCTCGCGGCAGAAGCCGACGTCGATCAGTCGGCAGATGCGGCCGCAGCGCGATCGGCCACCACGCCGCGCATGGACCTGGCCACGAGCCTCGTCGTGCGCGAGAGCACGGCACCGCCCGCGGCCTGATCCGCTCAGGAGTCCGGGTACTCGATGCGCAGTGCATCCACGTCGACGTGGGCGCCGGGGCCGCCGTCGCCGGCGGCGTAGACGCCCGCCCAGATGCCGAGGAACCCGCCCGCCTGCGTGCTGCTGAGCGGGCGGAGGTCGACGTGTCCGACGTCGGCGGTCCCGCCCGCGTGACGTACGCGAGCGATGCCGGTGAGTCCGTCGATCGACAACGCCAGCTCGACCGGCCCTGCGGCGACCTCGGTCGAGCCGACGACCTCCTCGGTTCCGTAGACGTGCCGCACGAGCACGACGGCCTCCCCGACCAGCTCGAGGCGCACGTGGCGCGCCTCAGACTGGCGAAGTGCGAGCCCGCAGGCGAGTCCAGGTGCACCCGACCGCTCGACCTCCGCGGTGACGATCGCCGCAGGCTGCTCGAGCCGGAAGCCGACGAACGAGTGCGCCGCGACCTCGGCGAGACTGCGCGACGCAGGGCGCAGGCGAAGGTGTCCGGGGCGCGCGCCGAGGCTCGCCCGGTCGACGCCGGGCGAGGTGCGCACGAGGCTCAGGTCGGGATGCAGCGCCGGGCCGTCGAAGCCGGTCTCGACGATCGACCGGGCCGCCGCGGCATCCGCCCCGACCGAAGCGGGTGTCGGTGCCCACGGGATCTCGACCTGCTCGACGAGGCGTCCCTCACCCGGCGCGAACACCGGCCGGCCGTCCTCCCATGAGACGGGCACCAGCCACGTCTCACGCCCTTGCAGGCCGTCGACGCCGTCGAGGCGGCGACTGGCGAGCACGGTCGCCCACCATCCGCCGCGCCCGTCGTCGACGAGGTCGGCGTGGCCGACGTTCGCGACCGCGGCCGAGCGCCCGAGGTGGCGATGCGTGAGCACCGGGTTGCCGGGGTCGCCGGTGAACGGCCCGAGCGGCGACGGGCCGTACGCGAGGCTCACGGCGTGGTGCCGCTCGGTGCCGCCCTCGCTCGCGAGCAGCAGCACGGCGCCGCCGCGCTCGGCGTCGAGCTCGAACAGGTGCGGTCCCTCGGCCCAGACGGCGCCCTCGAGCGCGCCGTGCCAGACCACGCGCTCCTCGCCGACGAGCCGCAGGCGCACCGGATCGAACTCGCGCACCCAGACCTCGGTCTGCTCCGGCCAGGCTCCGGGGGAGGCCAATCGGGTGCCGCACCACCACGCCCGGCCGTCGCGCGTGAAGAGCAGCGACGGGTCGATGCCCTCGGCGCCGTCGATCCACGCCGGATCCGACCAGGGTCCGGCCGGGTCGGTCGCCGTCACCACGAAGCTGCCCGAGCGCCCGGTGCCGCCGACGAGCGTGCACACGACGAAGAAGGTGCCGTCGTGGAATCGGATCGTCGGAGCGAACAGTCCGCCCGACGATGCGACCCCCGACAGGTCGAGCTGGCGCTCGCGATGGATCGCGTGCCCGACGGGCTCCCAGTGCACGAGGTCGGTCGACCGGTGCACCGGGAGACCCGGGAAGTACTCGAACGACGACGTCACCAGGTAGAAGGCGTCGCCCGCCCGGCAGATGCTGGGGTCGGGCCGGCACCCCGGCAGCACCGGATTGCGGGCGATCGCGGCCATCCGACGCCCCTCAGGCCCCGCCGTCGGCCGCGGCCGGGGCGAGTCCGTCGGAGCCGGACCCGCGCGCGCCCGCCGTCGCCTCGACCCGCTCGGTCGGTTCGATGCCCACGTCGGGATGCAACCGCCTCAGGTGGTCGACCCGTCGCACCGGACCGGTCAGCTCGACCTCGTGGGAGAACACGAGGTCGCCGCTCGACCTGCCGACCGAGAGCACGAGTCGACCGGGTTCGACGATGCGTTCGCCGTCGCGCCCGGTGAACGAGGCCAGGTCGGCCGGCACGGTGAAGCGGATGTCGGCGGCTTCGCCGGCACCCAGCGGCACCCGGGCGAATCCGACGAGCCGCTGCACCGGGCGCACGACCGAGGCGACCGGGTCGTGCAGGTACAGCTGCACGACCTCGACGCCGTCGCGCTCGCCGCTGTTGCGCACGCGCAGCCGCACGGTGGCGGCGGTATCGGTCGCGGTGCGCGACTCGTCGCCCGACCATTCGCTCCAGTCGAACGACGTGTAGGTCAGCCCGTGGCCGAACGGGTAGCGCGCGGTCGGATCGATGCTCGAGACGCCGTTCGCACGCGCCAGCGGCGAGGCGAGGTACGTCGACGGGTGCACCCCGGCCGAGGCGGGCACCGAGACGGGCAGCCGGCCCGAGGGCGACACCCGTCCGCTGAGGATGCCAGCGATCGCACGAGTGCCCTCCTCGCCCGCGAAGAACGCCTCGAGGATGCCGGCGGCCCGGTCGGGTGCGGTGCCGAGTGTGTAGGGGCGTCCGGCCAGCAGCGTCACCACGACGGGCGTTCCGGTGTCGAGCACCGCCTCGAGCAACGGCGCCTGGGCGCCCGGCAAGGCGAGCGACTCGGCGTCGCAGCCCTCGCCGCTCGTCCCGCGGCCGAACAGGCCCGCCCGGTCGCCCAGGGCGAGCACGACGAGGTCGGCACCGGATGCCGCGGCCACCGCCTCGACGAAGCCCGACGTGTCGCCGTCGTCGATGCCCGTGCCACGCACGTGCGTCACCGTCGAGGCGGGGAACTCCGCGCGGACCGACTCGACGAGCGTCGGCAGCTCGATGCCGTCGCCGGACTCGGGGTGATGCACGCCCACGTGGGTCGGGAACGCGTAGCACCCGAGCACTGCGAACCGGTCGTCGCCGGTCGGGCCGATGACGGCGATGCGCGCGGGGGCGGAGCGGTCGGGGGCCGCGCCGTTCGGGCCGCCGAGCGGCAGGGTGCCGTCGTTGCGCAGGAGCACGATGGCGCGCTCGGCGATCTCGGCCGCGAGCGCGCGGTTGCCGGGCGGGTCGAGGTCGACGGCGCCGCGCGCGGCGACCGCGTCGTCGGAGCGGTCGCCGAGCAGGCGCAGTGCGGGTGGAGTGGCGTCCCAGTCCGCGTCGAGCAGGCCGAGCTCGGCCTTCTGCGCGAGCACTCGGCCGAGCGCGCGGTCGAGCACGGCCTCGTCGAGCCGGCCGTCGGCGACGGCCTCGACGAGCGGGGCGCCGAACGCGTGCACGGTGGGCAGCTCGACGTCGATGCCGGCCTCGAGCGCTGCTGTCGCGGCGTCGCCGAGCGAGCCCGCGGTGCCGTGCAGCGTGTGCAGGAACGCGACCGCGAAGTAGTCGGCGACCACCGTGCCCGTGAAGCCCCAGACCCCCCGGAGCAGGTCGGTCAGCAGTGCCGCGTCGGCGGCCGTCGGCACGCCGTCGAGGTCGGTGTACGCGTTCATGACCGACCGCGGCCGGCCCTCGCGCAGCACCATCTCGAACGGCGGCAGCAGCACGTCGGCGAGCTCGCGCGCCCCGATCGAGACGGGCGCGAGGTTGCGCCCGGCCTTCGACGCCGAGTACCCGACGAAGTGCTTCAGCGTCGCCACGATGCCGGCGGACTCCAGGCCGCGCACGTAGGCGGCCCCGACGGTTCCGACGAGGTAGGGATCCTCGCCCATGGTCTCCTCGACCCGGCCCCAGCGCGCGTCGCGCACCACGTCGAGCACCGGGGCGAGCCCCTGATGCACGCCGACCGATCGCAGGTCGTCGCCGATGCGCCGCGACATCCGCTCGATGAGCTCGGGGTCGAAGGTCGCCGCCCACGACAGCGGCACGGGGTAGGCGGTGGCGCCCCAGGCCGCGAAGCCAGCGAGGCACTCCTCGTGCGCGAGCGCCGGGATGCCGAGGCGGCTCTCGGCGACGATGCGACGTTGCGCGCGGGCCAGCGACAGTGCGCCGACCCCCGGGTCGACGGGCGCCGTGCCGAACGGGCGGGTGAGCTGGCCGAGGCCCCGCGGCAGCAGTTCGTCGAGGTCGATGTCGCCCGTCATCTCGTGCTGGTTGGGCGCGACATCCGTGCCCTCTGCCGAGGCGCCGACCCAGATGCCGTAGAGCTGGGCGATCTTCTCGTCGAGGTCGAGCTCGGCGATGAGGGCGCTCGCGCGCTCGGCGTTCGAGAGCGAAGGGTCCTGCCAGGGGTGCATGGTGCCGGTCATCCCTTCACCGCGCCGGTGAGGCCGCCGACGATGCGGCGCTCGAAGATGCTGAAGAAGACGAGCGCCGGGATCATCGACAACGAGGTGAACGCGAGCACCTTGGCCGTGTCGACCGAGTACTGCGACGCGAACGCCTGCACGCCGAGGGGCAGGGTGAACGAGGCCTCGTCGTTGAGGATGAACAGCGGGAGGATGTAGCTGTTCCAGCTCGCGATGAAGGCGAGGATGCCGACCGTGATCACGCCGGGCAGGGCCAGGGGCAGCACCATCCGCCAGAAGAAGCCGAGGCGCGAGCACCCGTCGATCGAGGCGGCCTCCTCGATCTCGTCGGGGATGGCCCGCAGGAACGGCACCAGGATGATGATCGTCGTCGGCAGGGCGAACGCGATCTGCGGCAGGATGATGCCGCCGAGCGAGTTCATCAGCCCGAGGTTGCGCACGACGAGGTACAGCGGGGTGATCGCGACCGTCATCGGGAACATGAGCCCGGCCGCGAACACGGCGTAGAGCAGGCCCCGCGCCTTGAACCGGTAGCGGGCGAGCACGTAGCTCGCCATGAGTCCGAGCGCGACGACGCCGACGGTCGTCACCACCGCGGCCACCGTCGAGTTCAGCACCTCGCCCCAGAACGTGGTGCTCACGAGCACGTCGGCGTAGTTGGTGAACACCCACGGCGCGGGCAGCGCCGACGGGTCCGTCGTGATCTGGGAGTTCGTGCGGAAGCCGCCGACGATGATGTACGCGATCGGCGCGAGCATGAGCGCGACCACGACGAAGGCGACGAAGTAGATGGCGGGGCTGCCCCACGGCAGCCTTCCGGACTGCCGGGCCTTCGGCGGCCTGGGCAGGGCGATCGATGCGGTCATCGGTCCGTCCGTTCGGTGAGGGCTCCGGCCGTGTCGCGGCGGAGCACGAATCGCTGGTAGACGAGCGCGACGACGAGCGAGATGAGGAAGAGCACGACGGCGACGGCGTTGCCGTAGCCGTAGTTGCCGGCGTTGCGGCCGTTCGCGACCATGTAGGTCGCCATGGTCGAGGTGCCGGCGGTCGAGGCCACGTACTGGCCCCAGATGATGTAGACGAGGTCGAACAGCTGCAGCGAGCCGATGATCGACAGGAACGCCCAGATGCGCAGCGTCGGGCCGAGCAGCGGCAGCGTGATGCGGCGCTGGATCTGCCAGTACGAGGCGCCGTCGATCTGCGCTGCCTCGGTGAGCTCCTGCGGGATGCCCTGGAGGCCGGCGAGGAAGAGGATCACGGCGAATCCGATGTACTTCCAGGTGATGATGCCGAGCAGGGTCCACATGGCGATGCCGGGGTCGGCGAGCCAGTCCTGCGCGAACGCGCCGAGGCCGAGCTTCTCGAGGAGCCCGTTCAGGGCGCCCTCGCTCTGGAGCATGAGGCTCCAGCCCGTGCCGACCACGACCTCGGCGATGACGTAGGGCACGAAGATGAGCACGCGGATCGCGGACTGGCCGCGCATCTGGCGGTTCAGCAGCAGCGCGAGCAGCAGTGCCGCCGGCCCTTGCAGCACGAGCGACATCACGAGGATGATCCCGTTGTGCGTCAGGGCCTCGTGGAACGACGGGTCCTGGAAGATCGTGACGTAGTTCTGCAGGCCGACGAAGTCGGTCGGCGGCCCGAACCCCTTCCAGCGGAAGAAGCCGTAGTAGCCGGCCATGACGACCGGGAAGATCACGAAGGCCAGGAAGACGAGCAGCGCCGGGCCCACGAGCACGGCGATCTCGACGGTCTTGCGGTGGTCGCGGGGGCGACGTCGGGCGCGGGGCGACGTCGTGACGACCCGGCCGGCGGCCGGAGACGGCGAGCCGCCTCCGGCCGTGACGTCGCTCGCGTCGACTCGTCCCTCGGCGGGGGAGTGGGTGCGAACGCTCATGATGGGTGCGGCCTCTAGCCCTTCTTGATCGCGTCGTCGACCGCGTCGACGATGCCCTGCGGGGAGCCCTTGCCGGCGAGCAGGTCGACGACGCCGACGTTGAGCGCGTTGCCGACGTTCTGCCCGAGCAGCGTGTCGAGCCAGACCGAGACGTACGGCGCCTCGTTCACGGCGGCGAGCACCTCCTGCAGGGCCGGGTCGGTCACGACGCCCTGCGCGTCCTTGTTGGCGGGCAGGGTGACGAAGGCGTTCGCGTAGCCCTCCTGGTACTCCTTCTGCGAGGCGAACTCGAGGAACTCGCCGCACTCCTTCGGGGCGTCGACGTAGCACGAGAAGCCGTCGACGCCGCCCATCATGGCGCCGGCCTGGCCGTCTCCGCCGTCGACCGCCGGGAACGGGAACCAGCCGAGGTCGGCGAGGGGCTTCTCGTCGGGCGTCAGCGAGGCGATCACTCCGGGATCCCAGGCGCCCATGAGCTCCATGGCGGCCTTGTGGTTCGCGACGAGGCCTGCCGACGAACCGGCGCCCTGCTGGGCCGTGGTGGTGAGGAAGCCCTGGTTGAACGGCTCGATGCCGGCGAAGTCCTCGAGGTCCTCGCCCGCGCGGAGCCAGCACTCGTCGGAGAAGCTCGGGTCGTCCGTCAGGCCCGTGATGACGTCCTGTCCGCACTCGCGGAGGGCGAAGAAGTAGAACCAGTGGGCGGCGGGCCACGCGTCCTTCGCGCCGAGCGCGATGGGGTCGATGCCGGCGGCCTTGAGCTTGTCGACGGCGTCGCCGAGCTCGTCGAAGGTCGTCGGCGTCTCGGTGATGCCGGCCTGCTCGAACAGGTCCTTGCTGTAGTAGATGCCGCCCGGCAGCACCGAGGAGGGAACCCCGTAGAGCTTGCCGTCGACCGTGAACGCCGAGAGGGCGCCCTCGCCGAGTGCGCTCTTGGTCTCGTCGGAGAGTGCGGAGCTGAGGTCCTGCGCCTGGCCGGCCTCGACGACCGCGGCGAGCTTGCCGCCGCCTCGGGCCATGAAGATGTCGGGTGCGTCGCCGGAGTTCAGGGCGGTCTGCAGCTTGCCGTCCATGTCCTCGTTCTGGATCGCCTGGATCTCGATCTTCACGTTCGGGTGCTCGGCCTCGAAGTCCGCCGCCGTCGCCTCCCAGTACGCCTTGCCGTCGCCGGTGGTGGAGTTGTGCCAGAAGCTCAGGGTGACGTTCCCGTCGCCGGAGTCGTCGCCGCCGGCGCTGCATCCCGCCAATGCCCCGACGGCCAGTGCTGCTGCCGCGCCGATGGCGGTGAGCCTGCCGATGCTGCGTCTGTTCATCATTGAACCTCTCGAAAGTTTCGACACTTTTGTCGAAAGTGATCTGGACGCCTCGAATATACGGGCACATTGATTTGCGGTCAAGGGCAACATATTCGGCACCCGGCTCTAGACTCGGTGTCGTGTCAGATCGCGCGGGAACGTTCGACGGCGTGCATCGCCGCAACCTCGCCAAGCTCCTCGGCCTCGTGCACCTCGAGGGGCCGATGTCGCGCGCCCGGCTCACGGCCGAGACCGGGCTCAACCGATCGACCGTGGCCTCGCTCGCGACCGAGCTCGTCGACCTCGGGCTCGTCGAGGAACGCGCCCCAGACCCGACCAACCGCGTCGGCCGCCCGTCGCCCGTCGTCGCCGTGCATCCCGACGTGCAGGTCATCGCGGTCAACCCCGAGGTCGACGCCGTCACCGTCGCCGCCGTGACCCTCGACGCCCGCATCGTCGTGCGCGAGCGCATCGACGTCGACCACCTCGTGACCCCCGAAGAGACCGCCGCGCTCGTCGCCGACGCGATCGCGCGGTGGCGTGGCGACGAACTCGCCAAGTCGCGGCTCATGGGCGTGGGTCTCGCGGTTCCGGGCCAGGTGCGGCACAGCGACGGCCTCGTGCGCTGGGCGCCCCACCTCGAATGGACGGATGCCCCGGTGCGCGCGCTGTTCGAGGCCGCAACCGGCCTGCCGACGCAGGTCGCCAACGACGCGACCCTCGGCGCCACGGCCGAGCACCTCTTCGGCGTCGGCCGCGGCGTCGCCGACCTCGTCTACCTCAACGGCGGCGCGAGCGGCATCGGCGGCGGACTCGTCGTCGACGGGCGACTCGTCGGCGGCGCGCACGGCTACGCGGGGGAGTTCGGCCAGAACCGTCCGGGCATCGCGCGTGCCGACGACCGGCGCGCGCCCGACGGCGTGCTCGAAGACGAGGTCAGCCGTTCGCGCCTGCTCGAGGCGGTCGGCCGCGCGAGCGCCGACGAGCCGACGCTCGCGGGCCTGCTCGCGGCATCCGACGACCCGGCGGTCGCCGACGAGCTCGCCAGGCAGCAGCGCATCCTCGCGACCGCGCTCGCCAACGCCGTCAACGTGCTGAACCCCTCGCTCATCGTGCTCGGCGGGTTCCTCGCGACGCTCGCCGAGTGGAACCCGGCGGCCCTCGAGGCGGCCGTCGCGGCGCACGCGCTGCCCGTGGCATCCGAGGGGCTCGACATCAGGGTCGCCGAGCTCGGCGAGAACCGCCTGCTGATCGGCGCCGCAGAGCTGGCCTTCGCGGGCTTGCTGGCCGACCCGCTCGTCGACCCGGCGATCGTTCCGCTGGTCGGCTGAGGCGGGCGCGGGCGTCGCCGTCGCGCGCGGCGCCGGTCGAGGCTGGTGCGGGCGTCAGCCCCGCTCCGGTGCGAACGACCTGCGGAAGATCGCCCACGCCTGCTCGGCCATCGGGCGGCGCTCCGCGGCATCCGTCCTGGCGAGCAGGTCGACGAGCATCGTGATCGCGAGCAGCACGTCGTCGTCGGCGACGTGGTCGCCGAGGCGGCCGGCCGCACGGTCGCGGGCGACGACCGTGCCGACGACGCCCGCCAGCCGGGTCGTCAGGTGCGCGACGCGCTCCTCGTGCCGGCGCTGCCAGATGAGGTCGATGAGCGCCGTCGAGACGGCGGCGAGGTCGATGATGTCGTCGATGAGCGCGTCGAGCGTCGTGTCGGGGAGGGCGACGGATGCCTCGAGCGCGTCGAAGTTCTCGTCGAACACCGCGAGCGCGAGCGCCGTCTTGTCGGGGAAATGACGGTAGAGGCTGCCCTGACCGACGCCCGCCCGTTTGGCGATGGCGCTGTAGGGCACCTGCAGTCCGGATTCCGCGAAGATCTCGCGGGCGGCGGCGAGGATCGCGCGGCGGTTCTCGGGGCCGGCGCCGGGGCCGCGGTTGGCCTTCGCGGGCGGTGCTTCGCTCTTCCGGGAATCGGGCACGGGTGTTAGCGTACAACCGACTACCGGACAACGATGTCCGGTTGAAGGAGGAAGCAATGACCGGATCCTGGGACCGCGAGGTCGACGTGCTCGTCGCGGGCACCGGCGCCGCGGGCATGACCGCCGCGATCACCGCCGCCGATCGGGGGCTCTCGACGCTCCTCGTCGAGAGCACCGACCGCTGGGGCGGCACGACCATGCGCAGCGGCGGCGGGCTGTGGATGCCGAACAACCCCGTCATGAAGCGCCGCGGCATCGCCGACTCGCGCGAGGAGGCGCTGACCTACCTCGAATCGGCCATCGGGCCGGTCGACGCGATCGGCCCCGCGAGCTCGCAGGCCAGGCGCGAGGCGTTCGTCGACACGATTCCCGAGCTCGTGGGCAAGCTCGAGCAGCTCGGCGTGCGCTGGGCCGTCGCGAAGGACTACCCCGATTACTACCCCGACCGACCGGGCGGCAAGATCGGCCGCGGCATCGAGTCCAAGCCGTTCGACGCGAAGCGGCTCGGCGACTGGCGCGAGACCTCGCGCACGGGCGACTCGATCCCCGCGCCCATGCAGACCGACGACGTCTGGCTGCTCATGCGCGCCTGGTCGTCGTGGTCCGGGTTCTTCCGCGGCGCCCGGTTCGTCTTCCGCACGCTCGGCGGGCTCGTCACGGGCAAGAAGCTCTACGGGTTCGGCGGCGGCCTCATGCTGCAGCTCGGGTTCATCGCGAAGCAGCAGGGCACCGAGATCCTGTTGAATGCCCCGCTCACCGAACTCGTGAAGGACGACGACGGCCGGGTCGTCGGCGCGGTCGTCGCGGCGCCGGGCGGCGCGCTGCGCGTCCGGGCGAGGCACGGCGTGATCCTCGGAGCGGGCGGGTTCGCCGCGAACACCGAGTGGCGGCAGAAGTACCACGGCATCCGGGGGTACACGTCGGCCGCCGAGGGCGACCTCGGCACGGCGATCGAGGCCGGCGTCGAGGCGGGCGCCGACGTCGCCCTCATGGACGACGCCTGGTGGGGGGCCTCCGTGCCCGTCCCGGGCAAGCAGGCGGCGTTCGTGCTCAACGAGCGCTCCGACCCGTTCAGCCTCGTCGTCGACCAGTCGGGCGCGCGGTACCTCAACGAGTCCGAGAGCTACATCGACTTCGGACACCACCTGCTCGAGCGCAACGAGGTCTCGCCGGCGAACCCGTCGTGGCTCGTGGTCGAGAAGCGGCACCGCCAGCGGTACATGTTCGGCGCACTGCTCGGCGACGGCAAGCTGCTGTTCCGCGAGGGCGTCGCGGTGAAGGCCGACACGCTCGAGGAACTCGGGCGCAAGATGGGCGTCGACGCGGCCACGTTCGCGGCGACGATCGCGCGCTTCAACGGACTGGCCAGGGGCGGGGTCGACCTCGACTTCGGACGCGGCGCGACCGCCTACGACCGCTACTACAGCGACCCCCGTGTGAAGCCGAACCCCAATCTCGCCGCGCTCGAGAAGGGCCCGTTCACGGCCGTGCAGCTCGTGCCCGGCGACCTCGGCACCAAGGGCGGGCTGCTGACCGACGAGCATGCCCGCGTGCTCGACGCCTCGGGCGAGGTCATCGCGGGCCTCTACGCGGCCGGCAACACGACGGCCTCGGTCATGGGCCGCACCTACCCGGGGCCGGGCTCGACGATCGGGCCCGCCGCGGTGTTCGGCTACCTGGCGGCGGTGCACGCGGCGACGGCCGTTCCGGCGGCGACGCCCACCCCGGCGGAGGTGCCGGCGACCCCGGTCGCTGCGCCCGCGGCGGAGCAGGCGCCGTCCGGCCGGGCCGAGCCGGTCGAGGTGCCGGCGGCCTAGCCTGCATCCAGACGAGCGGATGCCGCGGCGGCGCGTCGCGGCATCCGTTCTCGTTTGCGCGGCTGCGGGTCGCGGCGCTCGCCGACGAAAACCGAATGCGATTCGCACTTGCGGTGGGGGAGGGGGCATCGGGTAAACTCGACTCTCAGTCGAATCGATTCGAGCCCATCGTGGGGCTGCGGATCGAACCACGACGGCGCCCTGCCGGGCGCCGTCTCCCGTCTCCCGGCGTCCGAGGGCGTGCGCCGCCGCACTCGAGCACGCCTGGACACCGCCATGTCATCCACCGCATCCATCCCCATCCTCCGACCCTCCGACTACGAGGCCCCCGCCCACCCGGGCGACCTGCTGAGCCGTCGCCAGCGACTCGTCTACGTGCTCGTGCTCGGCGCGCTCACCGCGCTCGGCCCGTTCACGGTCGACCTCTACCTGCCCGCGTTCCCCGTGCTGCAGAGCGAGCTCGGCGTCTCGGCCGCGGCCGTGCAGCTGACGCTCACCGGCACCATGATCGGCTTCGGCTTCGGCCAGCTCATCGTCGGCCCCTGGAGCGACAAGGTCGGTCGCCGCCTGCCGTTGATCCTCGCGACGATGCTGCACATCGCGGCATCCGTCGGCGCGGCCTTCGCGCCCGACATCGTGTGGCTGAGCGTCTTCCGCCTGCTGCAGGGCTTCGGCGCGGCGGCCGGCGGCGTCGTGGCCATGGCCATGGTGCGCGACCTCTTCGGCGGCAAGCCGCTGGTGCGCATGCTCTCGCGCCTCGCGCTCGTGAACGGCCTCGCGCCGGTGCTCGCGCCGGTCATCGGGTCGCAGCTGCTCGGCGTCATGGACTGGCGGGGCATCTTCGTCGTGCTCGGCGTCTACGGCCTGGTCGTCGTGCTCGCGGTCGCCTTCCTCATCGTCGAGACCCTGCCGGAGTCGCGCCGCCACGTCGCCGGCCACTCGACGCTCGGCGATCGCTACAAGGCGCTGTTCCGCGACCGCGTCTACCTCGGCGCCGCGATCATCGGCGGCATGACCTTCACGGGCCTGTTCGGGTACCTGTCGACCTCGTCGTTCCTGTTCCAGGAGGTCTACGCGTTCACGGCCCAGCAGTACGGCATCCTGTTCGCGGTCAACTCGGTCGGCGTCATCATCGGCGTGCAGACGAGCTCGCGCCTCATGCGCGGCTCGGTCGCGCCGCAGTGGATCCTCGCGATCACGACGATCGTGCACCTCGCGATGGCCGCCGCCATCATGGTGCTCGACTCGTCGGGCGCAGGCTTCTGGGGCACCGCGATCCCGCTCTGGATCTACATCCTCGCGTGCGGATTCTCGTTCCCCGCCGTGCAGGTGCTCGCGCTCGCGCACCACGGCGCCGAGGCCGGCACCGCGGCGTCGCTCCTCGGTGCGCTGAACTTCGGCCTCGCCGGGCTCATCTCGCCGCTCATCGGACTCATGGGCGTCGGCAGCGCGGTGCCCATGGCGATCGTGCAGATCGCCGCAGC
The DNA here is from genome assembly GCF_900113185.1 of Agromyces sp. CF514. NCBI lineage: Bacteria > Bacillati > Actinomycetota > Actinomycetes > Micrococcales > Microbacteriaceae > Agromyces > Agromyces sp. CF514. The sequence goes on from NZ_FOZD01000001.1 coordinate 1,418,593, forward strand.
CCTCGTCGCGATCGCCGCGCTCTGGCTGCTCGTGCGGCCGCGCACGGTTCCGCCGCTCAGCGACTGATCGGTCGGCCGCGCGCGGCTGACGATCCGGTGGTGACCGGCCGGACTCCGGATGCCGGTGGCCGGCCGAACTCCGGATGCCGGCGGCCGGTGCCCGCGTGTCGCGGCCCTCGGCGCGGCGTGTCGCGTGTTGCGTCCGGAGTTGCGCAGGCGTAAGTCGCGCGCGGCGCGCGGAGCACTGCGGCGGCGCGCCGCCTGGACGGCGACAGATGCCGCGTGCCGTGCGCCGAGGCATCCGTCGCCTCGCTAGCGTGGGGCCATGACTGCGCACGATGACGCCGAGGCCCAGGCCACGGCCCCCGACGGAGCGCTCTCGCCCCCGCAGCGCGCGGCCCGCGTGCGGCGCATTGGCCGCCGGGTGCCGCTGATCGCGGGCGCCACGGCGGTCGTGCTCGGGGCGCTGCTCGGCCTGGTGATCGCGGTGCGAGCGGGCGGGCTGCCGCTAGGCATCGACGAGGAGTGGTCGCTCGAGCTCGCCGAGACGCACTCGGCGGCGGCCGACGCGTTCGCGCTGTTCATGAATGCGCTGGGCGGTGGCATCCTCGGCGTGGTCGTCGTTCCGGTCGCGATCACGATCGCGCTGATCGTGCTGGGGCGGCCGTGGGCGGCGCTGTACTTCGCGCTCGCGTCGGCGGCCAGCGCACTCGTCGTGCAGGTGCTGAAGGAGCTCTACGGCAGGCCGCGACCCGAGGACATGATGGTCACGAGCGATTACGGTTCATTCCCGTCGGGGCATGTGGCGAACGCGGCCACGATCGCGGTGGCGCTCGGCGTGATCGTGCCGCGCGTGTGGGTGTGGGTCGCCGGCGCGATCTACACCGTGCTGATGGCGATCAGCCGCACGTACCTCGGCGTGCACTGGCTGACCGACACGATCGGAGGGGCGCTCGTCGGGGCCGGCGTCGCACTCGTGCTCTGGGCGGCGCTCGCCGTGCCGCTCGAGCGGGAGCGTCTCGCGAGGCTGGCGCGCATCTCGGAGCGGAATGCCGCGTTCGCGCAGTCGCACGTGACGCCGCCGTCGGGGCACCGGCCGGCTGGTTGAGCCGGTGAGCCACGCCGCGGCCGACTCCGCCGACAACACTGGGGTACAACGTTGTAGAGTACCCGCAGGATCCCAGGAGGCGACATGGCTGTGACGCTGCACGACGTGGCACGCGTGGCCGGCGTGTCGATCAAGACGGTGTCGAACGTGATCAACGCGTATCCGCACATCCGCCCCGCGACCAAGGAGCGGGTCGAGGCGGCGATCGCCGAACTCGGGTACGTGCCGAACCTCACGGCCCGCAGCCTCAAGTCGGGTCGCACGGGCGCGATCGCGCTCGCGGTGCCCGAGCTCGGCCTCAGCTACTTCGCCGAGCTCGCGGCGGCCGTCATCGAGGCGGCCGAGGCCGCCGGACTCGTGGTGCTCGTCGAGCAGACGGGCGGCGATCGCGAGCGCGAGCTCGACCTGCTGCGCAGCCCCCGGCTCAAGATGACCGACGGGCTCATCTTCAGCGCGCTGGGCATGAGCGAGGCGGATGTCTCGAGCCTCGCGGTCGACTACCCGCTCGTGCTGCTCGGCGAACGCATCTTCGGCGGCCCGACCGACCACGTGACGATGCGCAACGTCGAGGCGGCGCGCGCAGCGACCGAGTACCTCATCGCTTCCGGACGACGGCGCATCGCCGTGGTCGGCGCGCACGAGGGCGAGATCGTCGGTTCGGCCGCCCTGCGCATGCAGGGGTACCTCGAGGCGCTCGAGGCCCACGGCATCCCGTTCGACGACTCGATCATCGGCTACACGACGCTCTGGCACCGCTCGAACGGCGCGAGGTCGATGACCGAGCTGCTGGCCCGCGGTGCCGAGTTCGACGCGGTCTTCGGCCTGAACGACACGCTCGCGCTCGGTGCGATGCGCGTGCTGCAGGCCTCCGGTCGTCGCGTGCCCGAAGACGTGGCCGTCATGGGGTTCGACGACCTCGACGAGGCGGGGTACTCGATCCCGTCGCTCACGACCGTCGACCCCGGGCAGAAGTGGATCGCGAAGACCGCCGTCGCCACGCTCGTCGAGCGCATCGCGTCGGGCGCCGAGGTCGGGCCGCCGCGCCTGCTGCTCGCCGACTTCCGCATCGCCGAGCGCGAGTCCGCGGTCTCCGCGCCCGCCGCCTGACGGCGCTCGCCCCTCGCCTCCCCGCGCCCCGCCGCACCACCGTGCCAGCGCGCCGCCCGGCGGCATCCGCTGTCCCGATTGCACTTGACAGGCTCGGACGCCTTGGGCATCATGTCTCTACAACGTTTACTTTACAACGTTGTACAACCAGAACCGGGCAAGCAACCCGGGCGCACCTGACAGAGTCGTCCACCGCACACAGAAAGAGCACCGCACGATGAAGAGCAAGCTCCTCGCCCTCGGCGGCACGGTCGCCGTCGCGGCCGCAGCCCTCACCGGCTGCAGCGCAGGCGAATCCACCTCCGCAACCGACTGCACCAACAAGATCGTGAACGCCGACGCCACGCAGGTGAGCGTCTGGGCCTGGTACCCGGCCTTCGAAGACGTCGTCGACCTGTTCAACGAGAACCACGACGACGTCCAGATCTGCTGGACGAACGCGGGCCAGGGCAACGACGAGTACACCAAGTTCTCGACCGCGCTCGAGGCCGGCTCGGGCGCCCCCGACGTCATCATGCTCGAGTCCGAGGTGCTCTCGAGCTTCTCGATCCGCGACGGCCTGGTCGACCTCACCGAGTTCGGCGCGAACGACGTCAAGGGCGACTACACCGAAGGCGCGTGGAAGGACGTCTCGAGCGGCGACGCCGTCTACGCGATCCCGGTCGACGGCGGTCCCATGGGCATGCTCTACCGCCAGGACATCCTCGACCAGTACGGCATCACGGCCCCCACCACGTGGGACGAGTTCGCCGCAGCCGCGCAGACCCTGAAGGACGCGGGCGCCCCCGGCGTGCTCGCCGACTTCCCGACGAACGGCCGCGCGTACAACCAGGCGCTGTTCGCCCAGGCGGGTTCGGTGCCGTTCGAGTACGACAACGCGAACCCGACCGAGATCGGCATCGACGTCAACGACGAGGGCTCGAAGAAGGTCAACGCGTACTGGAACGACCTCGTCTCGAAGGGCCTCGTCGCGACCGACGACGCCTTCACGGCCGACTACAACACCAAGCTCGTCGACGGCAGCTACGCGATCTACGTCGCCGCGGCCTGGGGCCCCGGCTACCTGAGCGGACTCTCGGATGCCGACAGCGACGCCGTGTGGCGTGCGGCGCCGGTCCCTCAGTGGGACCCCGCGAACCCCGTGCAGATCAACTGGGGCGGCTCGACGTTCGCCGTGACGAGCCAGGCGAAGGACAAGGAGGCGGCCGCGGTCGTCGCCAAGGAGGTCTTCGGCACTGAAGAGGCGTGGAAGATCGGCATCGAGCAGGCCGCACTGTTCCCGCTCTGGAAGCCGATCCTCGAGTCCGACTACTTCCGCGACCTCGAGTACCCGTTCTTCGGCGGTCAGCAGATCAACAAGGACGTCTTCCTCGACGCAGCGGCCGGCTACACCGGCTTCACCTTCAGCCCGTTCCAGAACTACGCGTACGACCAGCTCACCGAGCAGCTCTACGCGATGACCCAGGGCGAGAAGAGCTCCGACCAGGCGCTCGACGACCTGCAGGCCTCCCTCGAGACCTATGCGGGCGAGCAGGGCTTCACGTTGAAGTAGCGGTGCATGGCGGATGCCTCGTGGGCGACCCCGAGGCATCCGCCCCCGCATCCGACGGAAGCCGACGCCCCACCGACCACCGCCCACCGCCTCGACGAGGAGAGCGAGCATGACCACCCAGACCACCGCCGGGCCGCCGCCCGTCGCGACGCGCAGCAGTCGCGACCCGCGCAGGCCCCACGGATCACGCCTCGAGCAGCGCCGCCAGCGCTGGGGCTGGCTCTTCGTCTCCCCGTTCCTCGCGGTGTTCGCCCTGTTCCTGGTGTTCCCGCTGTTCTACGCGTTCGGCATGAGCCTGTTCACGTCGACGCTCGCGACGGGCACGAAGTTCACGGGCATCGGCAACTACGTGAAGGCGTTCACCGACCCGCTCTTCATGGAGGGCCTGCTCCGGGTCGCCGCGTTCGCGATCGTCATGATCCCGGCGCAGCTGATCGTCGCGCTCCTCGCGGCGCTCGTGCTCGACTCGCTGACCTCGTGGCTCTCGAAGCTGTCGCGCCTGCTGATCTTCGTGCCGTACGCCATTCCCGTGGTCATCGGCGCCCTCATGTGGAGCTTCCTCTACAGCCCGAAGTTCGGGCCGAGCGCGACGCTCTTCACGGCCGTGGGCCTGCCGACCCCCGACTTCCTCGCGTCGGGCACGATCTTCGGCAGCCTCGTGAACATCGTCACGTGGCAGTGGTCGGGCTACTACATGGTCGTCATCTACGCGGCGCTGCGCTCGATCGACCCGTCGATCTACGAGGCCGCCCGCATCGACGGCGCCAACGGCCTGCAGACCGCGCTGCGCATCAAGCTCCCGATGATCTCGTCGTCGATGGTCATGGTGATCACGTTCGCGCTGATCGGCACGCTCCAGTTCTTCACCGAGCCGGTGGTGCTGCGCAACATCGCGCAGGGCGCCATCGACGCGGCGTACACGCCGAACATGTACGCGTACTCGCTGGCGTTCTCGTACAGCCAGTTCAACTACGCCTCGGCGATCGCGTTCTCGCTCGGCGCGCTCGTGTTCGCGGGCTCGTACCTCTTCCTCTTCCTCACCCGCAAGCAGAGCGGACTCAAGTGATGGCCATCCTCAACACCGATTCGTCGCGCGGCACGGGCGCCGACGCCCTCACGACCGTCACGGGCGTGCCCGACCACGCCTACCACGGCCCGCGCGGCGCGCGCGGCGAGAACGGCCGTCGCCGGGGCGGGCGCCGCATCGGCTCCCACGTCTTCCTGATCATCCTCGCGATCTACTTCATCGTGCCGATCTGGTGGCTCTTCGTCGCCGCCACGAAGGACACCGCGGGCCTCTTCAGCAGCCCGGCCTTCTGGTTCGACGACACGTTCGCCCTGTTCTCGAACATCGGCGAGCTGTTCACCCACCAGGGCGGCATCTACTGGCGCTGGCTCGGCAACTCGTTCCTCTACGCGTTCGCGGGCGGCATCGGCGCCACGATCCTCGCGATCCTCGCGGGCTACGGGTTCGCCAAGTACCGCTTCCGCGGGCGCAACGGCGTCTTCGGCGTGATCCTCGGCTCGGTCATGGTGCCGCTCACGGCGCTCGTGATCCCGACGTTCATGCTGCTCAGCCAGTACGGCATCATCAACACGCCCTGGGCCGTGATCCTGCCGAGCCTGCTCAGCCCGTTCGGCGTCTACCTCATGCGCATCTACACGCAGGACGCGGTGCCCGACGAGATGCTCGAGGCCGCCCGCATCGACGGCGCCGGCGAGATCCGCACGTTCTTCCAGGTGGCGCTGCCCCTGCTGAAGCCCGCGATCGTGACCGTGCTGCTGCTCTCGGTGGTCGGCACGTGGAACAACTTCTTCCTGCCGCTCGCCGTGCTCACCGACCCGCAGCTGCTGCCCGTGACCGTCGGCCTCAACCGCTGGACCGCGCTCTCGAACGCGGGCGCGGGCGGCGAGCAGGTCTGGAACCTCATCACCTCGGGCTCGTTCATCTCGGTGATCCCGCTGGTGCTGTCGTTCCTGTTCCTGCAGCGCTACTGGCAGGGCGGCCTGGCCATCGGCTCCATCAAGTGACGGATGCCGCGGCATCCGCTCGCCCTTCGAACCACCTCTCGACCCGCTGACCTCTCGAACCACTGACCTCTCGACCCACCGACCACTCGACCTCGACCGACCATCGACTTCGATCCTGAAATGAGCATCATGACCACCGCACGCCTGACCGTCGACCCGCACTTCGCCGTCGGCCGCATCGACCGCCGAGTCTTCGGCGGGTTCGTCGAGCACCTCGGCCGCCACGTCTACGACGGCATCTACGAGCCCGGCCACGAGACCGCGGATGCCGAGGGCTTCCGCTCAGACGTCGTCGACCTCGTGAAGGAGCTCGGCGTCTCGACGATCCGCTACCCGGGCGGCAACTTCGTCTCGGGCTTCCGCTGGGAGGACTCGGTCGGCCCGCGCGAGGAGCGCCCCCGCCGCCTCGACCTCGCCTGGCACTCCACCGAGACGAACGAGGTCGGCCTGCACGAGTTCCAGGGCTGGCTCGACAAGGTCGGCAGCGACCTGATGCTCGCCGTCAACCTCGGCACGCGCGGCACGCTCGAGGCGCTCGACCTGCTCGAGTACACGAACATCGCGGGCGGCACGGCGCTCTCGCAGCGCCGCATCGACAACGGCCGCACCGACGCGTTCGGCGTGAAGATGTGGTGCCTCGGCAACGAGATGGACGGCCCGTGGCAGCTCGGGCACCGCTCGGCCGACGATTACGGCAAGATCGCGAGCCAGACCGCGAAGGCGATGCGCCAGCTCGACCCCTCGGTCGAACTCGTGGTCTGCGGCTCGTCGAGCGCGCACATGCCGACGTTCGGCGAGTGGGAGCGCGTCGTGCTCACGCACGCCTACGACGACGTCGACTACATCTCGTGCCACGCGTACTACGAGGAGCGCGACGGCGACCTCGGCTCGTTCCTCGCGTCGGCGGTCGACATGGACCACTTCATCGAGTCGGTCGTCGCGACGGCCGACCACGTGAAGGCCGTGAACGGCAGCTCGAAGTCGATCAACATCTCGTTCGACGAGTGGAACGTCTGGTACATCGAGCGCTTCCACGGCGTCGACAAGATCGAGGGGCTCGACAACTGGCCGGTCGCGCCGCGCCTGCTCGAGGACGTCTACTCGGTGGCCGACGCGGTCGTGTTCGGCAACCTCATGATCTCGCTGCTGAAGCACGCCGACCGGGTCACGAGCGCGTCGCTCGCGCAGCTCGTCAACGTCATCGCGCCGATCATGACCGAGCCCGGCGGCATCGCCTGGCGCCAGACGACATTCTTCCCGTTCTCGATCACCTCGCGCCTCGCGCAGGGCGAGGCGCTCGAGCTCAAGCTCGACGCCCCGACCTACTCGACCAAGGCCTACGGCGAGGTGCCGCTCGTCGACGCCGTCGCCACGCACGACGCCAAGACCGGCCGTTCGGCCGTGTTCCTCGTGAACCGCTCGCAGACCGAGGCGCTCACCGTCACGGTCGACATCAGCGGCCTCGGCGAGGTCTCGGTGCTCGAGTCCCACACGCTCACCGACGACGACGTGTACGCGAAGAACACGCTCGAGCAGCCCGAGCGGGTCGCCCCGAGCCCGAACGAGTCGATCGCGATCGACGGCGGCGAGCTCACGATCACGCTGCCGCCCGTGTCTTGGACGGCCGTGTCGCTCGGCTGAGCGGGCACAGGCCGGTAACGTCGCCCCCGGGCGAGCGGATGCCGCGAGCCGGCGCCGACACGACAGGAGCACGATGACCGAGCGAAACCCCGCCGAACACGACCCTGCAGGCCTCGGGGTCGCGGGCCTCGGCCCTGCCGGTCGCAACTGGGCCGGCAACCTCGCGTACGGCGCCGCGCGCCTGGCGAGGCCGACCTCGGTCGACGAGCTCGCGGAGCTGGTCGTGGCGGCGGGGCGGGGGAGCGCGTGCGTGCGTGCGCTCGGCTCGCGGCACAGCTTCAACCGCATCGCCGACACCGACGGCCTGCTCGTCGAGACGTCGGGCCTGCCGACGCACGTCGAGATCGACGCCGAGGCGCGCACTGCGCGCGTCTCGGCGGGCCTGCGCTACGGCGAGGTCGCCGAGGCGCTGGAGCGCGAGGGCTGGGCGCTCGCCAACCTCGCGTCGCTGCCGCACATCTCCGTGGCCGGCGCGGTCGCCACGGGCACGCACGGTTCGGGCGACGCGATCGGCTCGCTCGCGACCCAGGTCGCCGCGCTCGAACTCGTCACGGCCGACGGCTCGCTGCTCCGGCTCCGCCGCGGCGACCCCGACTTCGACGGCGCCGTGGTCGCGCTGGGCGCCCTCGGCATCGTCACCGCGCTCGAACTCGACATCGAGCCCAACTACGAGGTCGCGCAGACGGTGTTCGAGCGCCTCCCGCTCGAGGCCGTGCTCGCCGATCTCGACGCCGTCACGGGGCTCGCGACCTCCACGAGCCTGTTCACGACCTGGCGAGAGCCCGATGTCGTCGACCAGCTCTGGCTCAAGCAGCGAACGGATGCCGCGACATCCGCACCTCCTCGCGACGTGCTCGCGCAGATGGGCGTCCGGCCCGCGACCGCGAAGCGCCACCCGCTGCCCGGCGTCTCGGCCGAGCACTGCACCGACCAGCTCGGCGTGCCCGGCGCGTGGTTCGAGCGGCTGCCGCACTTCAAGCTCGGCTTCACGCCGTCGAACGGCGACGAGCTGCAGTCGGAGTTCCTGGTGCCGCGCGAGCGGGCCGCCGATGCGATCGCCGCGGTGCGCGGTCTCGCGGACTCGATCGCGCCGCTCCTGCAGGTGACCGAGATCCGCACGGTCGCGGCCGATGCACTGTGGCTCTCGTCGTCATACGGGGGCGGCACGGTCGGCATCCACTTCACCTGGCTGCCCGACCAGCCCGCGGTCGAGGCGCTCCTGCCGACGCTGCAGGCGGCGCTCGACCCGTTCGACGCGCGACCGCACTGGGGCAAGCTGTTCGACGTCGGGTTCGCAGCGCAGCGGATGCCGCAGCGCTACGCCCGATGGGACGATTTCCGTTCGCTCGCGGCGCGGCTCGACCCGGACCGGGTGTTCGGCAACGGCCTGCTCGAGCGCATCGGGCTCTGATCCGCCCGCGCCGCTACTCGCGCGCCTAGCCGCCCGCGAACGGCGGCAGGATGTCGACCTGCTCGCCGAGCACGGCAGCGGGATCGCGTTCGACGCGCCCGCCCACGAGGAACGAGCCCGAGCGCATCACGCGTTCCATCGCCGCGCCGTAGCGCGCGAGCAGCGTGTCGCGCAGCGCGCCGACCGTGGCGCCGTCGCCGAGCTCGAGCTGCTCCTCCTCGACGCCGGACGCCTCGGCGGCTGCCGCGAAGTAGCGAACGGTCACGAGGGGCATGCCTCGATGCTACCCACGGTCGTCCGGCGTCGGGGCCGGGCCGCCCGGAGACCGTGCGAGGATGACGGCATGAGTCCCGCACCGCTCGTCGAGCCCGGCCCGCCGCTGTCGGCCGGGCAGGTCTCGCGGTTCAGCCGGCAGCTCATGCTCCCGGGGTTCGGAGAGCTCGCCCAGCGTCGGCTCGCTGCGTCCAGGGTGCTCGTCGTGGGCGCCGGCGGGCTCGGCAGCGCGCTCGTGCCGTATCTCGCGGGCAGCGGCGTCGGCACGATCGGCATCGTCGACGACGACACCGTCGAGCTCTCGAACCTGCACCGCCAGGTGAGCCACGGCGTCGCCGACCTCGGTCGCGAGAAGGTCGACTCGCTCGCCGACACGGTCGCCGCGATCGACCCCGAATGCCGCGTCGTCCGCCATCGCGAACGCCTCACCTCGGCGAACGCGCTCGACGTGCTCGCCGGCTACGACCTCGTCGTCGACGGCAGCGACAACTTCCCGACCCGTTACCTCGTGAACGATGCTGCGGTGATCCGCGGCATCCCGCTCGTGTGGGGGTCGATCCTGCGCTACCACGGCCAGGTCGGCGTGGCCTGGCGCGAGCACGGGCCCACCTACCGCGACCTGTTCCCCGTGCCGCCCTCGCCCGACGAGGTGCTCTCGTGCGCGCAGGGCGGCGTGCTGCCGAGCGTGTGCGCGTGGGTCGGCGCGCTCATGTCGACCGAGGTCGTGAAGCTGGTCACCGGCATCGGCGACCCCCTGCTCGGCCGCGTCACGACGATCGACGCCCTCTCCGGCCGCTCGCGCGAGCTGGCCTACCAGGCCATCGCCGATGCCGCGGAGATCACGTCGCTCGTCGACTACGAGGTCTTCTGCGGGCTCGCGCCGGCTCCGGCGACCGGGGCGCACGGGTCGACGGATGCCGCGCCCACCGCGCTCTCCGGGGCCGCGGCCCCGCGCGGGGTCACCGCCGCCGACGTGCTCGCCCTGGTTCGCGGCGGCGAGGCCGTGCGGCTGCTCGACGTGCGGGAGCCCGCCGAGGCGGCGCTGCGCCGCATCCACGGCAGCGAGCTCGTGCCGCTCGGCGAGCTGGCGGCGGGCGCCGAACTCGCGCCCGGCACCGGCACGCTCGTCGTCTACTGCGAGCAGGACCTCCGTTCGCGGCGCGCCGCCAGGCTGCTCCGCGAGCGCGGACACGACGACGTGGTGTTCCTCGTGGGCGGCATCGACCGCTTCGCCGGGGTCGCCGCCGATCTCATCGAACGCTGATCATCGAACGCCGAGGAACCCCATGCGCCACACCCCCCGCTACCTCATGACCGATCCCGAAGAGGTCAAGCGGCTCATCCGGGCCAACGCCTGGGCGACGTTCGTGTCGCCCGCGAGCACGGGGCTCGTGGCCTCGCACTACCCGGCGATCCTCGACGAGGACGCCGACGGCATCACGATCGTCAGCCATTTCGGCCGACCCGACGAGGTCGCGCACGAGCTCGGGCGGCACGAGATCCTCGTCATCGTGCAGGGCCCGCACGACTACGTGTCGCCCAGCTGGTACGCCGCCGGCGACGTGATCCCGACGTGGAACCACGTCACGGCCCACCTGTACGGCACGCCCGAGCTGCTCGACGACGACGAGAACTACGAGATGCTCGCGAAGCTCACCGACCACTTCGAGCGCCACCACCCGGGCGGCCGCAGCCTCGCCGACGACGAGGCCGGCACGCGCCGGGTCGCGAAGGGCACCGTCGGCCTGCGCATGCGGGTCGACCGGTTCGACGCGCGCGCGAAGCTCAGCCAGAACAAGGCTCCGGATGTCGCGGCGAACGTCATCGCGCACCTCGACGAGCGCAACCCCGGCCTCGCCGACGAGATGCGACGCGCGCACCCCGCCGAGCCGACCGCCTGACGGAGCGGCGCCTGACGGAGGCCGGCATCCGACGGTTCAGCCGCCGATGTAGCTCATCTCGACCTTCGGCCGCGCGGCCCGCAGCTCGGGCGTGAGCGTCGCGCGCACCTCGGAGTACCGGTCGTCGCGCGCTCCCCAGATCGCGCCCATGGCGTCGGCGAGGCCCGCGTCGTCGATGCCGCCGCGCAGCAGCGCGCGCAGGTCGTGCCCCTCCGACGCGAACAGGCAGGTGTACAGGCGCCCCTCGGTCGAGATGCGCGCGCGGTTGCAGCTTCCGCAGAACGCCTGCGTGACGCTCGAGATCACGCCGATCTCACCGCCGCCGTCGAGGTAGCGCCAACGGGTCGCCGTCTCGCCGGGGGCCATGGCCCCGACGGCCGCCAGCGGCATCCGCTCGCCGATGCGCTCGACGATCTCGGCCGACGGCACGACCTCGCCGAGTTCCCAGCCGTTCGACGTGCCGACGTCCATGTACTCGATGAAGCGCAGCGTGAACGGCGTGCCGCGGAAGTACTCGGCCATGGGCAGGATCTCGTGGTCGTTGAGGCCGCGCTTGACGACCATGTTCACCTTGACGGGGCCGAGCCCGGCGTCGTGCGCGGCCTGCATGCCATCGAGCACGCGGCCCACCGGGAACCGCACGTCGTTCATCGCCTGGAACAGCTCGTCGTCGAGCGAGTCGAGCGACACCGTGACGCGCGTGAGGCCGGCCGCCTTCAGCGACGCGGCCTTCATGGCGAGCGCGGAGCCGTTCGTCGTCAGGGCGATCTCGAGCGGCCGACCGTCGGGGGTGCGGAGTTCGGCGAGCTGGGCGATGAGCTCCTCGAGTCCGCGTCGCAGCAGCGGCTCGCCGCCCGTGAGCCGCAGCTTCTCGACCCCGTGGGCCGCGGCGACGCGCGCGATGCGCGTGATCTCCTCGAAGCTCAGCAGTTCGTCGCGGTCGAGGAACGCGTAGTCGCGCCCGAAGACCGCCTTGGGCATGCAGTACACGCAGCGGAAGTTGCAGCGGTCGGTGACCGAGATGCGCAGGTCGCGCAGCGGGCGGTCGCGCGCGTCGGAGAGCCGCCCCGTCGAGGGCAGCCGCATCGCCGTGCTGGTCATGCCGTCCC